>NZ_CP061768.1:1207500-2625000 GCF_013624435.2 Nocardioides campestrisoli | reverse complement strand
GGGGATAAGCTCCGTAGTCGAGAGGGAAACAGCCCAGACCATCAGCTAAGGCCCCTAAGCGGTGACTAAGTGGAAAAGGATGTGGAGTCGCATTGACAACCAGGAGGTTGGCTTGGAAGCAGCCACCCTTGAAAGAGTGCGTAATAGCTCACTGGTCAAGTGATTCCGCGCCGACAATGTAGCGGGGCTCAAGTCATCCGCCGAAGCTATGGCATTCATACGTTAGCTAAGCCGCATCTTCGGGTGTTGGTTCAGGTGTGTGGATGGGTAGGGGAGCGTCGTGTGGGCAGTGAAGCAGCAGAGTGATCTAGTTGTGGAGCCTACACGAGTGAGAATGCAGGCATGAGTAGCGAATGAAGAGCGAGAAACTCTTCCGCCGAATGATCAAGGGTTCCAGGGTCAAGCTAATCTGCCCTGGGTAAGTCGGGACCTAAGGCGAGGCCGACAGGCGTAGTCGATGGACAACGGGTTGATATTCCCGTACCGGCAAAGTAGCGCCCATGACGAACCTGGTGATGCTAACCATCCGAAACCATGTTGACCGGACCCTTCGGGGCGAGGCGATGTGGCAGAGCGTGGGACCCGAGCTGGTAGTAGTCAAGCGATGGGGTGACGCAGGAAGGTAGTCCAACCGTGGCGATGGTAGTCCACGGCTAAGGGTGTAGGACGAGCGGACAGGCAAATCCGCCGCTCATGTGTCTGAGACCTGATGGGGACCCCGTATGGGGGAAGTGGATGATCCTATGCTGTCGAGAAAAACCTCTAGCGAGCTATGCGCCGCCCGTACCCCAAACCGACTCAGGTGATCAGGTAGAGAATACCAAGGCGATCGAGACAACCATGGTTAAGGAACTCGGCAAAATGCCCCCGTAACTTCGGGAGAAGGGGGGCCGGATCCGTGAACCACTTTTCGTGGGGAAGCGGTGATGGCCGCAGAGACCAGGCCCAAGCGACTGTTTACTAAAAACACAGGTCCGTGCGAAGTTGTAAGACGATGTATACGGACTGACTCCTGCCCGGTGCTGGAAGGTTAAGGGGACCGGTTAGAGGAGCAATCCTCGAAGCTGAGAACTTAAGCCCCAGTAAACGGCGGTGGTAACTATAACCATCCTAAGGTAGCGAAATTCCTTGTCGGGTAAGTTCCGACCTGCACGAATGGAGTAACGACTTGGGCGCTGTCTCAACCATGGACTCGGCGAAATTGCACTACGAGTAAAGATGCTCGTTACGCGCGGCAGGACGGAAAGACCCCGGGACCTTTACTATAGTTTGGTATTGGTGTTTGGTTCGGCTTGTGTAGGATAGGTGGGAGACTGTGAACCGGCCACGCCAGTGGTCGGGGAGTCATCGTTGAAATACCACTCTGGTCGTACTAGATGTCTAACCTAGGTCCGTAATCCGGATCAGGGACAGTGCCTGATGGGTAGTTTAACTGGGGCGGTTGCCTCCTAAAATGTAACGGAGGCGCTCAAAGGTTCCCTCAGCCTGGTTGGCAATCAGGTGGCGAGTGTAAGTGCACAAGGGAGCTTGACTGTGAGACAGACATGTCGAGCAGGGACGAAAGTCGGAACTAGTGATCCGGCGCCAGCATGTGGAAGCGGCGTCGCTCAACGGATAAAAGGTACCCCGGGGATAACAGGCTGATCTTCCCCAAGAGTCCATATCGACGGGATGGTTTGGCACCTCGATGTCGGCTCGTCGCATCCTGGGGCTGGAGCAGGTCCCAAGGGTTGGGCTGTTCGCCCATTAAAGCGGCACGCGAGCTGGGTTTAGAACGTCGTGAGACAGTTCGGTCCCTATCCGCCGCGCGCGCAGGAAACTTGAGAAAGGCTGTCCCTAGTACGAGAGGACCGGGATGGACGAACCTCTGGTGTGCCAGTTGTCCCGCCAGGGGCACGGCTGGTTGGCTACGTTCGGAAGTGATAACCGCTGAATGCATCTAAGCGGGAAGCACGTTTCAAGATGAGGTTTCCCACCACGTAAGTGGGTAAGGCCCCCAGCAGAACACTGGGTTGATAGGCCGGAGGTGTACAGCAGTAATGCCTAGCCGACCGGTACTAATAGGCCGAGGGCTTGTCCCAACACCGTACAAAACCACTCAACGGTGACAAGCACCACTGCGCACAACAAAAGAGCACAAGCTGCCCGCGTCCACTAACCAGTTCCCAACCAACAAACCACCACGAACTGTGGGGGCGATGGTTTCTGCGAACACACAACACAACAATGAGCTTGGCCCCACCCAGCACCCAACCCACACACACGTGGGCTGGTGATGCGGGTGGGAGACCACAAGAGTTACGGCGGCCATAGCGAAAGGGAAACACCCGGTCCCATCCCGAACCCGGAAGTTAAGCCTTTCAGCGCCGATGGTACTGCAACCGAGAGGTTGTGGGAGAGTAGGACGCCGCCGGACAACACTTCGCAGAGGCCACCCACTAGGGTGGCCTCTGCGCCATTTCGGGGCCCTCTGAACGAGTGGCCCGCACGCAGCACAGACACAAGAAGGTGGATCGTGGCCGAGGATCGTCGCAGTCAAGGAGCCGCTCGCAGCGGTGGGGGCACAGGTAGGCCGGGTCGCGGCGCTGCCAGACCCGGTGGCCGTGACGGGAAGCCGGCCCGGGACGACAGCCGCGGTGGCAAGCCCGAGAGCCGTGGTGGTCGCCCGGACTCCCGTGGCGGCAAGCCTGACTCTCGCGGTGGCAAGCCCGAAAGTCGTGGTGGTCGCCCGGACTCCCGCGGCGGCAAGCCTGACTCTCGCGGTGGCAAGCCCGACAGCCGTGGCGGTCGCCCGGACTCGCGCGGCGGCAAGCCTGACTCCCGCGGCGGACGCCCCGACTCCCGCGGCGGCCGGCCTGCCGGACGTGGCGCCCCTCGTCGTACGGGCGAGGAGGACCGCGTGCCGAGGACGGTCGACCAGGCCAAGTACGACGGTCCCGAGCTCCCCGAGGACATCACGGGCAAGGAGCTGGACCGAAGCGTGATTGCCCAGCTCAAGGGTCTGCCCGAGAAGCTGGCTGCGCGCGTGGCTCGACACCTGGCGGCGGCCGGTGCCCTGATCGACGAGGACCCGGAGACCGCGTACCAGCACACGTTGGCCGCCCGGGCCCGTGCCCAGCGGCTTGCCGTGGTGCGTGAGGCGACCGGTGAGGCGGCGTACGCGGCTGGTCACTACGCCGAGGCGCTCGCAGAGCTGAGGGCCGCGAAGCGGATGAACGGCGCGACCGACTACCTCCCGATCATGGCCGACTGCCACCGGGCCCTCGGACAGCCCGAGCAGGCGCTCAAGCTGGCCAAGAGCCCGTCGGTGGCGAACTTCGCGCCGGAGGCGAAGGCCGAGATGACGCTGGTCGAGGCCGGTGCGCGCCGGGACATGGGCCAGCTGGACGCTGCGCTGCGTACGCTCGAGCTGGCGCCGCTGATGTCGAAGAGCAGGGCGTCCTGGGTGGTGCGGCTGCGTTACGCCTACGCCGACATCCTGGAGGCGGCGGGACGGCACGGCGATGCTCTGGCCTGGTTCCACCGCACCCACGCCATCGACGGCGAGCAGCTGACCGACGCCGCGGAGCGGGCCGAGATGCTCGAGCGCAAGAGCTGACCCGGATCACCGCTGTTTCTTTGCCAGCGTCCGCGTGTCCCGGCGTGTCCGAGGGCGTGGGCGCTGGCAAAGTGAGGCGTCATGGGCCACAATGGGTCACACAAACCACATAGGTGTCACTTTGCTCTGTTGTTCCTGACGAGACCGCTGGGGAAGGCGTAGCTCGCGCCGGAACGAAGGAGGTCACGGTGACCACACGCACTGCACCCCGCCCGAACGGACCTGGGACCCGGGGGATTCTGTTCGTGCATTCAGCGCCGTCCGCGCTTTGCCCTCACATCGAGTGGGCCGTGGGCGGTGTACTCGGTGCTGCCGTCAGCCTGGACTGGACGCCGCAGCCCGCCCAGCCCGGCACCTACCGGGCCGAGCTGTCGTGGGCCGGTCCCGCGGGGACGGCCGCGGCGGTGGCCTCGGCGCTGCGCGGCTGGAACCACCTGCGTTTCGAGATGACCGAGGAGCCGACCGCCTCGACCGAGGGCAGCCGCTACTCCTTCACCCCCGAGCTGGGGGTGTTCCACGCCGTGACCGGCCTGCACGGGGACATCATGATTCCGGAGGACCGGCTGAAGGCTGCTGTGGTCAAGGCGTCGATGGGTGACACCACCGTGCTGCTCGAGATCGACAAGCTCCTCGGCAAGCCGTGGGACGACGAGCTCGAGTCCTTCCGGCACGCCGGCGACGGCGCGCCCGTGCGCTGGCTCCACCAGGTCGTCTGAGGCCGCAGGACCCGACGGTCCACAAACCACGAGGCGCCGACCGGAGCCGTGCTCGAGCAAGCACGGCTCCGGTCGGCGCCTTAGTCGTTCACCTGTCGCGCCACGTCGTGGTGTCGAGATGGTCGACAGGTCCGTGACTGGGACGGTCGAGTCAGAGCGGGATGTTGCCGTGCATCCCGCGCAGTACGCCGTGACGCTCGACCTCGTCGGCGATCGCGGCCGCCAGTGCGCTCCGGGTCCGTTCCGGAGCCACGACCTCGTCGACGACGCCGATCTCCACGGCGCGGTCCACGCCGCCGGCCAGCACCTCGTGCTCGGCGGCCAGCTCGGTCTCGACCTGGGCGCGGATCTCGGGCGGAAGCTCGGCGAGCCGTCGGCGGTGCAGGACCCGGATCGCGGCCACGGAGCCCATGACCGCCACCTCGGCGCCGGGCCAGGCGAACACCCTGGTCGCTCCCAGCGAGCGCGCGTTCATGGCGATGTAGGCTCCGCCGTACGTCTTGCGGGTCACCAGGGTCACCCGGGGGACGACGCACTCGGAGAAGGCGTGCAGCAGCTTGGCGCCGCGGCGCACCACGCCGTCCCACTCCTGGCCGACGCCGGGCAGGTAGCCGGGGACGTCCACCAGGACGACCAGCGGGATGCCGAACGCGTCGCACATGCGGACGAACCGGGCCGCCTTCTCGGCCGCCGAGGAGTCGAGGCAGCCGCCCAGGCGGAGCGGGTTGTTGGCCACGACGCCCACGGTCCGCCCGCCCAGGCGTCCCAGCACCGTCGCGACGTTGGGGGCCCAGCGGGCGTGCAGCTCGAGGGCGGTGCCCTCGTCGAGGACACCCTCCACCAGCGGGTGCACGTCGTAGGCGCGCCGGCGTGACTCCGGCAGCAGGGCGCCGAGGTCCAGGTCGGTCACGGCCTGCCGGTCCAGCGTCCCCTGCGTGCCCAGGAGGGTGGCCAGGTCCCGGGCGCGGTCGAGCGCCTCCTGCTCGGAGTCGGTCAGGACGTGCACCACGCCCGACCTGCGCCCGTGCGGCTCAGGGCCGCCGAGTCGCAGCATGTCCACGTCCTCGCCGGTCACCGAGCGCACCACGTCGGGCCCGGTGACGAAGATCCGGCCCTCGGGGCCCAGCACGACCACGTCGGTGAGCGCGGGACCGTACGCCGCGCCTCCGGCGGCGGGGCCGAGCACCACAGAGATCTGCGGCACCTTGCCGGACGCCTGGGTCATCGCGTGGAAGATGCGCCCGACGGCGTGCAGGGAGAGCACGCCCTCTGCCAGCCGGGCACCTCCGGAGTGCCACAGGCCGATGATCGGCACGCCGTCGGCCAGGGCGCGGTGGTAGGCCTCGACGACCACGCGGCACCCGGCGTCGCCCATGGCACCGCCCATCAGGCTGGCGTCGGAGCAGAACGCGACGACCCGGCTGCCGTGGACCAGTCCGGTGGCCGCGACCATGCCGGAGTCGTCGTCGGCGCTGATCAGCTCGAGCGTCCCGGCGTCCATCAAGGCTGCGAGCCGGTGCCGGGGGAGACGGGGGTCGCTGTCGCGGGACGTGCCCGCGTCGTGGCGTCGCGACTGCGCGGGGACGCCGACGGCGGAGGTGGCGCTCATCGGGCACCGCCCGCCGAGCCGAAGGCGACCGCGACGTTCGCGCCGCCGAACCCGAAGGAGTTGTTGAGCGCGGCGATCTCGCCGTCCGGAAGCGGTCGTGCCTTGGTGGCGATGTCCAGGTCGACCCGCTCGTCCTGGTCGTCCAGGTTGATGGTGGGCGGGCTGGTGCGGTCCGCCAGCGCGCGGACGGTGGCGACGGCCTCGAGAGCCCCGGCGCCGCCGAGGAGGTGACCGGTCATCGACTTGGTGCTCGTCACGACGACGTCGGAGACGGCCGAGCCGAGCACGGCGTGCAGCATCAGCCCTTCGGCCACGTCGCCGAGCGGCGTCGAGGTCGCGTGGGCGTTGACGTGCTTGACGTCCGAGGCGGAGATGCCGGCGGACTGCACCGCCTGCCGGATGGCTCGCGTGCCGCCGCGGCCCGAGGGGTCGGGCTGCGCGATGTCGTGGGCGTCGTTGCTGATGCCGGCGCCCAGCAGGACCGCGTGCACACGGGCGCCGCGGGCCCGGGCGTGCTCCTCGGACTCGAGCACGAGGACGCCGGCGCCCTCGCCGAGGACGAAGCCGTCACGGGCCTGGTCCCACGGACGCGAGACCGTCTGCGGATCTCCGTCGTTCTTCGACAGGGCCATCATGTTGGCGAAGGCCGCCATCGGCAACGGGTGGATCGCCGCCTCGGTGCCACCGGCGATGACCACGTCGGCACGACCGAGCCGGATCAGGTCCAGGCCCATCGCGATCGCCTCGTTGCCCGACGCGCAGGCCGAGGTGGGGGCGTGGACGGCGGCGCGTGCGCCGAAGAGGAGCGAGATGTTGGCGGCCGGCGCGTTGGGCATGAGCATGGGCACCGCCAGCGGCGAGACCCGCCGCGGCCCCTTGTCCCGCAGGGCGTCGTAGTTGTCCAGGAGCGTGGTCACGCCACCGATCCCGGAGGCCAGGCAGACGGCCAGCCGGTCCGGGTCGACCTCGGTGCCGTCCCCGGCAGCGGCCTCGTGCTGGTCGTCGGAGTCCGGTCGGTCCGTCCCGGGGGCGCGGAGCCCGGCGTCGGCCCAGGCCTCCTGCGCCGCGACCATGGCGAACTGGCTGGAGCGGTCGAGGCGACGAGCCTTGACCCGGTCCAGCACCTGTCCCGGCTCGACCGCGATGCGGCCCCCGATCCTGACCGGGAGCTCGGCGGCCCAGGGGTCATCCAGGTGGCGTACGCCGGACTGGCCGGCGAGCATGGCCTCCCAGGTGGTCGGCACGTCCCCGCCCAGCGGGTTGGTGGTGCCGAGTCCGGTGACGACGACGCGGGTGCTCATGTGGTGTTCCGTTCGATGAGGGAGTGGGGCGGACCGGCCGGTGGTCGCGGGACGACCACCGGCCGGGCGGATCAGGCGGCGGCGGTCCGGGCGCGCTCGATGAAGGCGACGGCGTCGCCGACGGTGCGCAGGTTCTTGACCTCGTCGTCGGGGATGGAGACGCCGAACTTCTCCTCGGCGGCCACGACGACCTCGACCATGGACAGCGAGTCGACGTCGAGGTCGTCGACGAACGACTTGTCGAGCTGCACGTCGTCGGGCTCGATGCCGGCGACCTCGTTGACGATGTCGGCCAGGTCGGTGCGGATCTCTTCGGTGGTCATCTGCTTCCTTCTCCTTGGTGGGTGGTGCTGGGTGGTCTGGATGGTGGGAGGTCGTGGGTGGTGCCGGGTGGTCAGGGGACGACGACGACCTGGGCGGCGTACGCCAAGCCGGCGCCGAAGGCGATGAGCAGTGCCTTGTCGCCCGGGCGGGCGTCCCCCTCGGCGATCATCCGTGCCAGCGCCAGCGGGACGGACGCCGCGGAGGTGTTGCCCGACTCGGCGACGTCGCGGGCGATCCGCACGTGGTCGGGAAGCCGCATCGCTCGAGCCATGGCGTCGATGATGCGCATGTTGGCCTGGTGGGGGACGAAGACGTCGAGCTCGTCGGCGGTGATGCCCGCGCGGTCCAGGGCCTGCTGGGCGACCTTCGCCATCGCGAACGAGGCCCACCGGAAGACGGCGTTGCCCTGCATGGTCAGGTGCGGCATGATCCGGCTCCCGGGGTCGGCGGTGGTGCCGAGCACGTCTCGCCAGTCCTCCCGGGACCTGATCAGGTCGAACTGCTCCCCGTCGGAGCCCCAGACCACCGGGGAGATGCCCGGCGTCTCGCTCGGGCCCACCACGGCGGCCCCGGCTCCGTCGGCGAAGATGAAGGCGGTGCCCCGGTCCGTCGGGGAGGTGATGTCGCTGAGCCTCTCCACCCCGATGACCAGGACGTGGCCGGCGCTGCCGCCGCGCACCATGTCCTGGGCCAGGGCCACGCCGTGGCAGAAGCCCGCGCAGGCGGCCGACACGTCGAACGCCGCGGCCTGCTCGGTCCCCAGCTCGTGGGCGATGGCCGGCGCGATCGCCGGGGTCTGCATCAGGTGGCTGACCGTGGCCACCACGACCGCGTCGATCCGCGGCGCGTCGAGACCCGCCTGGGCCAGGGCCTCGCGCGCCGCCTCGACGGCCATCCGCTGCACGGTCTCCTCGGGTCCGGCGAACCGGCGCTCCCGGATGCCCGAGCGCTGCTGGATCCATTCGTCGGTGGAGTCGATCGCCGCGACCAGCTCGCTGTTGGGCACGACCCGGCTGGGCCGGTACGCGCCCACGCCGAGGATCCGCGCGTGCGGGGCCCCGGTCGCACCGGCGAGACCACGTGAGGACCTCACCCGACGCCCTGGGGGTGCAGACGGAGCAGGGGCTGACCGGGAGCCACCGGGTCGCCGTCCTCGACCAGCCACTCGACGACCTGCCCGCCGTGACGGGCCGAGACCTGGGTGCGCTCGCGCAGGCTGGCGACGTCCCCGATGACCGATCCCGGGCCGAGGGAGTCCGCGGCGGCGGCTGCGGCCGACCGGTGGAAGGTCCCCTTGGCCGGGGCCACCACCATCCGCCAGGTGGGGGAGAGGTCCACGGGGGAGGCCTCGCCGTGACGCTCGCAGAAGGTGCGGGCATCGGCGAGCTGGTCGGGGTGCTTGAGCGCGAACGTCTCCACGCCGGGCAGCGCCCGCTTCGCGATCGCCGTCAGCGTGCCGGCGGGCGGCACCTCGAGCAGGCCGGTGACGCCGAGGTCCCGCATGGTCTCCAGGCACAGGTCCCAGCGGACCGGGGCGGCGATCTGCCCGACGAGGCGGGCGAGCAGCTCCTGTCCGTCGTGGACGATCTGGCCGTCCCGGTTGGAGATCACCCGGGTGCGCGGGTCGTGGGTGGAGACCGAGGCGGCGAGCTGGGCGAGGTGGGAGACGGCGGGCTCCATGTGCGAGGTGTGGAACGCGCCGGCCACGCTCAGCGGGACCAGGCGCGCCTTCGCCGGCGGGTCGGCGGCGAGGGCGTCCAGCTGCTCCCGCGTCCCGGCCGCGACCACCTGGCCGGGGCCGTTGTCGTTGGCCGCGGTCAGACCGTGCCGGTCCAGGGCGGCGAGGACCTCGGTCCGGTCGCCTCCCAGGACGGCGGTCATGCCGGTCGGGGTGACGGCGGCCGCACGAGCCATCGACTCGCCGCGCTCGCGCACCAGGACCATCGCCTGCTCCGCGGTGATCGCGCGGGCACCGGCCGCGGCGGTCAGCTCGCCCACGCTGTGCCCGGCGACGGCGCCGATCCGCTCGAAGGCGTCCCCGGGGTGCGGGAAGAGCTCGAGCGCGGTCACCAGGCCGGCGGCGACCAGCAGGGGCTGGGCGATCCGGGTGTCGCGCAGGGTCTCGGCGTCCGAGGTGGTGCCGTGCTCGACGAGGTCGAGCCCGGCGACGGTGGAGAGCCACTCCAGGCGCGACCTGAAGCGGTCGTCCTGGATCCAGGGCGTGAGGAAGCCGGGGGACTGGGCCCCTTGGCCGGGAGCGACGATGACGAGCACGGGAACCACTGTGCCGGTCCCGGGGGTCAGAACCCATCGCCGTTCGCGACGAAAGGTCACGGAGTTTTTTGGTCGTTTCCTACAAATGTCGACGACTCGGTGCGGGGAGACTGCCGGCCCAGCACGAGCGCGATCTGCAGGGTGAAGCCCTCCCGCGGCACGGTGGGGTCCAGACCGGTGAGCCCGACGACCTGCCGCAGCCGGTAACGGACCGTGTTCGGGTGGACGAAGAGCGCCCGCCCGGCCGCCTCGGTCGAGCCGCCGGCGGCCAGGTACGCCGAGACGGTGGACTCCAGGGTGCCGCGGGAGGCGAGCAGGGGTCGGTAGACCTCCTCGACCAGGCGGCGCCGCGCGTGACCGTCCCCGGCCAGGGCGCGCTCGGGCAGCAGGTCGTCGCTCGAGACCGGCCGGGGTGCCTGCGGCCAGCCGGGGGCCGCACGCAGGGCCGAACCCGCCGCCCGGGCGGAGACGTGTGCCCGGTCGAGCCCGCTGGTGACCGGGCCGACCACCACCGGTCCGTCGCCGAAGAGCCCGCAGACCACCCGGGCGGCGGCGAGGCCGTCGTCGACGCCGCCGAGCACGACGACCAGGCGCTCGCCCTGGGCGGCGCACAACGCATCCATGCCCGCTTCGCGTGCGACCCGACGTACCTCCTCGAAGACGTCGGTCTCGGTGCGGGCCGACGGCACGTCGCCGAGGACGACGGCCACCCCGTCGCGGGCGGCCCAGCCCAGGGCGCTGGCGCGGGAGAGCAGGGTCTCGTCACCCTCGGAGCGCAGCACCGAGTCCACGACCAGCGCCTCCAGCCGGGCGTCCCAGGCGCCCCGGGACTCGGCGGCTCGCGCGTAGACCTCCGCGGTCGCGAAGGCGACCTCGCGGGCGTAGCGCATCACCGCCGCACGCACCGCGGGCAGGTCCCCCGGGGGGACCAGGCGATCGATGTTGGACTCGACCACGTCGATGCTCAGCCGGATCAGGTCGACGGTCTGCTGGAGGTTGATCACCCCGGCGAGCTCGCGTGGGGCGGCGCCGAAGACCTGGCCGGCCAGGGCATGGCCCCAGGAGCCCTCGGCCCCGGTCGCGGGCGGGCTGAGCAGCCAGCCGGTGAAGCCCCTGATGCCGGCCTGGACGATCAGGCCGACCCAGGAGCGGTCCTCCGCGCTGAGCTCGCGGAACCACGGGAGCTCGGTCTCCATCCGGGACATCGCGGCCGTGCTGAGCGCGCCGGAGGAGCGGGAGAGGGCTGAGGCGATGCCGGCGCGGTGCTCCGGAACCGGCTCGTCCGAACTGGCGGTCACGGACCCAGATTAGTGGAGTTCTGCCAAACGTCACGATCAGGTGACGTATGGCCGGTCCGCGCCGCCGCCTGCGGGCGGAAACTGGTTGACTCCAGTACCCGCCGATGAAGGAGACGATCGTGGCCGAGAAGTCCTTCCAGGTTTCCTTCGTCACCGTGCACGGCCACCGCCGCGCGTACGTCCGGGCCGGCTCGGGTTCGCCGGTCCTGTTGCTGCACGGGGTCGGGTGCGACCACCGGACCTGGGCGCCGGTGATCGAGCGGCTCGCCCGCCACCACACGGTGATCGCCCCCGACCTGCTGGGCCACGGGCGTTCCGACAAGCCGCGCGCCGACTACAGCCTCGGTGGCTACGCCAACGGGATGCGCGACCTGCTCACCGTGCTGGGCATCGACAAGGTCACCGTGGTGGGGCACAGCTTCGGCGGCGGCGTGGCGATGCAGTTCGCCTACCAGTACCCCGAGCGGACCGAGCGGATCGTGCTGGTCTCCTCCGGTGGCCTCGGTCCTGACGTGACCCCGGCGATCCGCGCGATCACCACCCCGGGGTTCCACCAGGCGATGGGCGTGCTCACCCTGCCCGGGATCCGGCACGTCGCGGCGACCACCTTGCGGGTGCTCTCCGCGACCGGACTGCCGCGTACCCGTGACCTCGACGAGGTGGCCAACGTCTACGAGCAGTTCTCCGACCCCCGGCAGCGGGCGGCCATCCGGCACGTGGTGCGTGCCGTGGTCGACTGGAAGGGACAGGTCGTGACGATGTCCGACCGGGCCTACCTGACGCGCGAGATGCCGATGCTGGTGATCTGGGGGGCCGACGACCACGTCATTCCCGCCAAGCACGCCGCGCACGCCGCCGCACTGGCTCCGGGGGCCCAGGTGCAGGTGCTCGACCGGGCGGGGCACTTCCCGCACAAGGACCACCCGGAGAGGTTCGTCGACCTGGTCGAGGAGTTCATCGCCGGCACCCGGCCGTCGCGCCACTCCCGGGTCAAGTGGCGTCGCCTCCTGGAGGAGGGTGCCGCCCGACCGGTGCGGCAGGCCGCCGCCGGGCGCGCCCCCGTCACCCCGGTGCCGTCGTTGCACAGCATCCCGGGGTGACGGCGGAGCGGGTCAGGCGTCCCCGCCCTCCTGGGCGATCCCGCTCACGGCGGTGGGGTCGTCGATCCGGTAACGGTCCTTGGCCTCCACGACCTTCTCGACCGGCACCTCTCCGGCGTCCGCCAGCGCCTGGAGCGCCTGGACGACGATGGACTGCGCGTCGATGTGGAAGAACCGCCGTGCGGCCGGACGGGTGTCGGCGAAGCCGAACCCGTCAGCGCCCAGCACCCGGTAGTCGGCAGGCACCCAGCGGGCGATCTGCAGAGGGACCGCACGCATGAAGTCCGAGACGGCGACCACCGGGCCGGCAGCCTCGCGGAGCTTGTCGGTCACGTAGGGGGTGCGGCGGTCCTCTCCGGGGTGGAGCAGGTTCCACTCCTCCGCCGCGACCCCGTCGCGGGCCAGCTCGTTCCACGAGGTGACGGACCAGCGGTCTGCCTGCACGCCCCACTCCTCGCGCAGCAGCCTGGCGGCCTCCTCGACCCAGGGCAGGGAGATGCCGGAGCCCATGAGCTGGACCCGCGGCCCCTCGCCCTCGGCGGTCTCCACGCGGTGCAGGCCACGGAGGATCCCCTCCACGTCGACGTCCTGCGGCTCCGCCGGCTGCACGACCGGCTCGTTGTAGACGGTCAGGTAGAAGATGACGTTCTCGGGCTGCGACCCGTACATCCGCTCCAGGCCGGAGCGCATGATGTGGCCGAGCTCGTAGGCGTACGCCGGGTCGTAGTGCACGACCGCCGGGTTGGTGCTGGCCAGCAGCGGCGAGTGGCCGTCCGCGTGCTGGAGGCCCTCGCCCGTCAGGGTGGTGCGTCCTGCCGTGGCGCCGATGAGGAACCCGCGGGCCATCTGGTCGGCCATCGCCCAGATGGAGTCGCCGGTCCGCTGGAAGCCGAACATCGAGTAGAAGATGTAGAACGGGATCATCTGCTCGCCGTGGGTGGCGTACGCCGACCCCGCGGCCGTGGCCGAGGCGACGGCGCCTGCCTCGGAGATGCCCTCGTGCAGCATCTGGCCCTGCTTGGACTCCTTGTAGGAGAGCAGCAGCTTGCGGTCGACCGACTCGTACTGCTGGCCCCCGGGGTTGTAGACCTTGGCGCTGGGGAACATCGAGTCCATGCCGAAGGTCCGGTACTCGTCGGGCGCGATCGGCACGATCCGCTCGCCGATGCCGGGGTGCTTCATCCAGTCACGCAGCAGGCGGACCAGGGCCATCGTGGTGGCGACCTGGTTCTTCCCCGAGCCCTGCTTGAGCTCCGCGTAGGCCTCGTCGCCGGGCAGCGAGAGGGGCTTGGACCGGTCGACGCGACGGGGCAGCGACCCGCCCAGCTCGCGGCGCCGCTCCAGCATGTACTGGATCTCGGGGGAGTCCTTGCCCGGGTGGAAGAAGGGGGCGCCGCCGGTGCGCTCGTAGGACTCCTCGAGCTCGCGGTCGCTGATCGGCAGGTAGAGGCGGTCGCGGTACTTCTTGAGGTCCGCCGGGGTCAGCTTCTTCATCTGGTGGGAGGCGTTCTTGCTCTCCAGCGAGTCCAGCGTCCAGCCCTTGATCGTCTTGGCCAGGATCACCGTCGGCTGACCGGCGTGCTTGCTCGCGGAGTCGAAGGCGGCGTACACCTTGCGGTAGTCGTGACCGCCGCGGGCGAGCTTGAGGATCTGGTCGTCGCTCATGTGCTCCACCATCTGGCGGAGCCTGGGGTCGGATCCGAAGAAGTGGTCGCGGATGTAGGCGCCGCCCTCGGCGTGGTAGGTCTGGAACTGGCCGTCGGGGGTGTTGTTCATCCGGTTGACCAGGACGCCGTCGACGTCCGCGCCGAGCAGCGAGTCCCACTCGCGGCCCCAGACCACCTTGATCACGTTCCATCCGGCGCCGCGGAAGTTGGACTCGAGCTCCTGGATGATCTTGCCGTTGCCGGTCACCGGGCCGTCGAGCTGCTGGAGGTTGCAGTTGATGACCCAGGTGAGGTTGTCCAGCTCCTCACGGGCCGCCACGCGGATCGCCCCGAGCGACTCGGGCTCGGCCATCTCGCCGTCGCCCATGAACGCCCAGACGCGCTGGTCGCTGGTGTCCTTGATCCCGCGGTTGTGCAGGTAGCGGTTGAAGCGGGCCTGGTAGATGGAGTTGATGCCGGTCAGGCCCATCGAGACGGTGGGGAACTCCCAGAAGTCGGGCATCAGCCGGGGGTGCGGGTACGACGGGAGCCCGGCCCCCTTGCCGTGCTGGACCTCCTGGCGGAACCGCTGGAGCTGCTCCTCGCTCAGCCGGCCCTCCAGGAACGCGCGGGCGTAGATGCCGGGGGAGGCGTGGCCCTGGATGTAGACCTGGTCGCCACCGCCGGGGTGGTCCTTGCCGCGGAAGAAGTGGTTGAAGCCGACCTCGTAGAGGCTGGCCGCGGACTGGTAGGTGGCGATGTGCCCGCCGACCTCGAGGCCCTTGCGGTTGGCGCTGGAGACCATCACCGCGGCGTTCCAGCGGATGAAGGCGCGGATCCGCCGCTCGATCTGCTCGTCGCCGGGGAACCAGGGCTCACGCTCGGGCGGGATGGTGTTGATGTAGTCGGTGGAGCGGAGGGCGGGGACGCCGACTGCCTGCTCGCGCGCCCGCTCGAGCAGGCGGAGCATCACGTAGCGGGCCCGGTCGCGGCCGCGGTCCCCCACCATGGCGTCGAAGCTGGCGAGCCACTCCTGCGTCTCCTCCGGATCGATGTCCGGGAGCTGGGTGGGGAGCCCCTCGTGGATGACGGGCGGGGTCTGCGGTCGGTCCAGTTGCTGGTCATTCACCCCTGCATCGTTGCACGCGGGTGGTGCCCAAAAAATCTACCGGCCAGTACGCGCCACGAGGCTCGTCCCGGGCGCAGGCTTGCGCTCAGGCCCGGACTCCGCTGGACTACTCACCACCCCACGTACCCGTGGGGACGAGACGAAGGAGGGTCCGGTGACTGCGAGCGTGGGCGGTGAGTCCACCCAGGGGGCTGGAGACGGCATCGGGACCAGGATGGGCTTCAAGCCCGGTCTCGTCGTGCAGGAGCTCGGCTGGGACCAGGACACTGACGACGACCTGCGGATCGCGATCGAGGACTGCATCGACGCCGACATGGTCGACGGCGACTACGGCAACGTGGTCGACGCCGTCGTGCTGTGGTGGCGCGACGACGACGGCGACCTGGCCGACGGCCTGGTGGACGCCAAGGCCGACGTCGTCGGCGGTGGTGCCATCTGGCTCCTGACTCCGAAGGTGGGACGACCCAACAGTGTCGATGCCGCCGACATCGCCGAGGCTGCGCCGATCGCGGGCCTGGTCCAGACCACCACGGCAGCCGTCAGCAAGGACTGGCAGGCTACCCGCCTGGTCGCGCCCAAGACCCCCGCCTGAGCCGCGGCTCGCTCGCGCGCAGCTGCGTCCTCCGGCGTTCATCCGAGCCCCGAAGGACCCTATGAGCCTCGCCAAGACCCTGTCCGTCCTCACCAAGGCGGGCGTGATCCGCCCGATGTCTCCCGTGGTGCTGCCCAAGATCGTCAAGATCGTCAAGGCCTGGGGCACCGGCCCCGCCGGCGGGTTCAGCCAGCTGGCTGTCTCGCGCCCCCAGCAGGTCGGCCTGATCGATGAGCTGGGCTCCCTCACCTTCCTCGAGATCCACCAGCGCTCCAACGCGGTGGCGCATGCGCTGGCCGCCCGCGGCGTCAAGGAGGGCGACCAGGTCGCCATCATGTGCCGCAACCACCGCGGGTTCGTCGACGCCACCATCGGCGCGGCGAAGATCGGCGCGGACCTGCTCTACCTGAACACGGCCTTCGCCGGACCCCAGCTGGTCGACGTGATCGCCCGGGAGCAGCCGGTCCTGGTCATCCACGACGAGGAGTTCACCGAGCTCCTGGCCAGTGCCGAGGTCAAGGACCGGGTCCTGGCCTGGACCGACGCCCCCGGGCAGCCGGACTCGCTGGAGACGCTGATCGCGGCCAACCCCGTCACGGACCTGACGCCGCCCGAGCACCACGCGCGGATCGTCATCCTCACCTCCGGCACCACCGGCACCCCCAAGGGCGCGCCCCGCAAGGAGGCGGGCATCAGCAACGCCGTCGCACTGATGTCGCGGCTGCCGCTGAAGGCGGAGTGGCGCACGCACATCGCCGCCCCGCTCTTCCACACCTGGGGCTTCGCGCACCTGTTCCTGGGGATGCTCCTGGGCTCGACGATCGTCCTGCGTCGCAAGTTCGACCCGCTGGACGCCCTGGAGGTCGTCCGCGACGAGCGGTGCGACTCCTTCATCGTCATCCCGGTGATGCTCCAGCGCATCCTCCACCTGCCCGACGAGACGCTGTCGCGGATCACCATGCCCTCGCTCAAGCTGGTCGCCTCCTCGGGCTCGGCGCTGCCGGGCGACCTGGCCACCGCCTGGATGGACCGGTTCGGTGACAACCTCTACAACATCTACGGCTCCACCGAGGTCGCCTACGCCTCGATCGCCGACCCGGTGGACCTCCGCGAGTCGCCCAGCTCGGCCGGGAAGCCGCCGTACGCGACCGTGGTGAAGATCCTGGGTCCCGACGGCAAGGAGCTCCCCACGGGTGAGTCGGGCCGCATCTTCGTGGCCAACTCGATGCTATTCGAGGGCTACACCGGCGGGGGCAGCAAGGAGATGGTCGACGGACTGATGTCCACCGGCGACGTCGGCCGCTTCGACGCCGACGGCCGTCTGCACGTCGAGGGCCGCGACGACGAGATGATCGTCAGCGGCGGCGAGAACGTCTTCCCCAAGGAGGTCGAGGACTGCCTGTGCCGCCACGAGAGCGTGGTCGAGGCCGCGGCGGTCGGGGTGGACGACGACGAGTTCGGCCGACGGCTGCGTGCCTTCGTCGTGGTCTCCGACCCCGCCGCCGCGGACGAGGCCGTGCTGAAGGACTGGGTGCGGGCCAACCTCGCGCGCTACAAGGTGCCGAAGGAGATCGTCTTCCTCGACGAGCTTCCGCGGAACGCGACCGGCAAGATCCTCAAGCGGGTGCTGGCACACACCGAAGGCTGAGCGGGCAGCAGAGCAGGGCCGACCCCGCGTGGGTCGGCCCTGCTCCGGCTGCGCGGGACGACGGTGCGAGGATGTGGGGACCATGAGCGGACTCATCCTGGGCGGACCGGCCCCTGACTTCACCTTGCGAGACCAGTTCGGCCAGGACGTCTCGCTCTCGGACTACCGGGGCCGCAAGGCGGTGGCCATCCTCTTCTACCCCTACGCCTTCTCCGGGGTGTGCACCGGCGAGATGGCCGCGGTGCGGGACCGGCTCGCCGAGTTCATGACCTTCGACACCGAGGTGCTCGCCATCTCCTGCGACCCGGTCTACTCGCTGCGCGCGTTCGCCGACCAGGATGGGCTGAACTTCCCGCTGCTCTCCGACTTCTGGCCGCACGGCGAGGTCGCTCGCGCCTACGAGGTCTTCGACGAGACCAAGGGCGCGCCGCGGCGGTCCTCGTACGTGATCGGCCCGGACGGAGTGGTGCGGTGGTCGGTGCACAACGCCCTGCCCCAGGGACGCGACCTCGACGAGCACCTGGCCCGACTGCGCGAGGCCGTCGCCGGCTGAACCGGCGGAATTCTTTACCTTCGGTTTCCTCCTACCTCCGGACACCGCTGGGCCCCGCGTCGTAGGATCGAGGTGTTGAACCGCTGGTGACCCGAGACGCCGGCGGTTCGACTCATTTCGGTGCCGTAGTCTGTGCGCGCATCTCCGGCGTCGGTAGCTCAGCGGTAGAGCACTCGGTTTACACCCGAGCGGTCGGCGGTTCGAAACCGTCCCGACGCACCCCTCGTCCCGTCCTCCTGCCCTTTGTGGCGTGTGTCACAGTGGGTCCGCTCAGTCTCCCGCGACCGAGGAGGACCCATGCGCGTCCCGCTCACCGTCCGCGACTTCATCGACCGGGCGGAGACCGTGTACGGCCGCCGGATCGGCGTGGTGGACGAACCGGACCAACCCGCGTCCTCCTGGGGTGAGCTCACCTACGCGGACCTGGCGGACCTCGGCCGCCGGATGGCCGCGCGGCTCGACCAGCTCCAGGTCGGCGTCGGCGAGCGGGTGGCGATGGTCTCCCACAACAGCGCACGGCTGCTGGCGGCGTACTACGGGGTCTGCGGCACCGGACGCGTCCTGGTGCCCATCAACTTCCGGCTCTCGCCCGAGGAGGTGCGCTACATCGTCGGCCACTCCGGCTCGCGGGTCCTGTACGTCGACCCCGAGCTCGACGCCGCCCTCGCGCAGGTGGGTGCCGAGCACCGGTTCGTGCTCGGTGACGACGCGGACCTGCTGGCCGCTCCCGGCGCCGAGCCCGTGCCGTGGACGCCGGACGAGCAGGCGACGGCGACCATCAACTACACCTCCGGCACGACGGCACGGCCCAAGGGCGTGCAGCTCACCCACCGCAACCTGTGGGTCAACGCCACCACCTTCGCCCTGCACGCCGGGGTCAGCGACCGGGACGTCTACCTGCACACCCTGCCCACCTTCCACGCGAACGGCTGGGGGATGCCCTTCGCCACGGCGGCGCTCGGGGTCAAGCAGGTGGTGCTGCGCAAGGTCGACGGGACCGAGATCCTGCGCCGGGTGGCGGAGCACGGCGTCACCTTCATGTGTGCCGCCCCGGCCGTGGTGGCCGCGGTCCTGGACGCGGCCAGGAGCTGGGAGGGCGAGGTGCCGGGACGCGACCGGGTGCGGATCATCGTGGCGGGAGCGCCTCCGCCCACCCAGACGATCCTGCGAGTCGAGCAGGAGCTGGGCTGGGAGTTCATCCAGATCTACGGCCTGACCGAGACCTCGCCGCTGCTCACCGTGAACCGGTCGCGCCAGGAGTGGGACGACCTGCCCGACGAGGAGCGCGCCTCCCGCCTGGTGCGCGCCGGAGCGCCCGCCCTGGGCGTCACGCTCGCCACCGACGAGACCGGCGAGGTCCTGGCCCGTTCCAACGTGGTGCTCGAGGGCTACTGGGAGCAGCCCGAGGAGTCGACGCGGGCGCTGCGCGACGGGTGGTTCCACACCGGCGACGGCGGCGCGATCGGTGACGACGGCTACCTGACCATCAAGGACCGCAAGAAGGACGTGATCATCACCGGCGGGGAGAACGTCTCCTCCATCGAGGTCGAGGACGCGCTGTTCTCCCACCCCGACGTCGCGGAGGTCGCGGTGATCGGAGTGCCGAGCGAGCGCTGGGGCGAGACGATCAAGGCGCTCGTCGTGCTGGCCGAGGGGTCGCAGGCCACCGAGCAGGAGCTGATCGGGTGGTGCAAGGAGCGGCTGGCCGGCTACAAGGCGCCCACGTCGGTGGAGTTCCGCGAGGTGCTGGCCCGGACCGCCACCGGCAAGCTGCAGAAGTTCAAGCTCCGCCAGCAGTACTGGGCGGGCCGGGACCGGCAGGTCAACTAGGGCTCGGCGCCGAGGCCGTCCACTAGGCTCGGGCCATGCCCAGCCTGCAGGAAGTCGTCGACCGCCTCCACGCCTGGTACCCGCCGGAGACGGCGGAGGAGTGGGATGCCGTCGGCCTGGTGTGGGGGGAGCCGCAGGCCCAGGTCTCGAAGGTGATGTTCGCCGTCGACCCGACCCTGGAGGTCGCCGAGGAGGCCGCCGCGTGGGGGGCCGACCTGCTCGTGGTCCACCACCCGCTGTTCCTCAAGCCGGTGCACGGCTTCGCCGCCAGCACGCCGAAGGGTCGCACCCTGAGCACCCTCGTGGGTGCCGGGTGCGCGCTGCTGGCCGCGCACACCAACGCCGACCAGGCCGTCGACGGCGTCTCGGAGGCGATGGCGCTCGCGCTGGGGCTGAGCGAGCTCCGCCCGCTCGTCCCGGCGCCGGCGCCGGCGGTGGACTCGCTCGTGGTCTACGTCCCCGGTCCCGACGCCGAGCGGCTGCGGCAGGTGCTCAGCGAGGCTGGCGCGGGGGCCCTGGGTGACTACGACCAGTGCAGCTACAGCACGCCCGGCGAGGGCAGGTTCCGGCCGCTGGCCGGCTCGGACCCGGCGATTGGCGAGCACGGCCGGCTCGAGGTGGTGGCGGAGGAGCGGATCGAGGTGGTGCTGCCCCGGCGCCTGCGCCAGCAGGTCGTGCAGGCGATGCTCGCCGCACACCCCTACGAGGAGCCGGCCTTCCAGGTGCTCGAGCTCGCCGACGCCCGCCAGGCCGGGACCGGTACCGGACGGGTCGGCACGGTGGGGCCGACGACGCTCGCCGAGTTCGCCCGCACCGTGGGGGAGCGGCTGCCGGCGACCGTCCAGGGAGTCCGGGTCGCGGGCGACCCGGAGCGTCCTGTCCGGACGGTGGCGGTGGTCGGCGGCGCCGGTGACTTCCTCCTCGACCGGGTGGCCGGGATGGACGTGGACGTCTACGTCACCAGCGACCTGCGGCACCACCCGGCGTCGGAGTTCGTGGAGAAGGGTGGCCCCGCACTGGTCGACGTCGCGCACTGGGCAGCCGAGTGGACGTGGCTCCCGGTGGTGGAGCGTCGGGTCCGGGAGACCTGGGGCGATACGGTGGAGACCCGCGTGAGCACCGCGCGGACCGATGCGTGGACGTTCGCCGTTCCGCAGGAGCCCCACTCAGAAGGAGCATGACCCTGAAAGCCGACCCCGCCGCCCAGGTCCGGCTGCTCGACGTGCAGGAGCTCGACTCCACCGTCGACCAGCTCCGTCACCGTCGAGCGAGCCTCCCCGAGCTCGCCGAGATCGCCAAGCTCGAGACCAGCCGGGCCGGCCTCGCCGACCGGGTGCGCGACGCGCGGATCGTGGTCGACGACCTGACGGTGGAGCTGCGCAAGGCCGAGAGCGACGTGGAGCAGGTGCGGGCGCGCCGTGCCCGGGACCGGGACCGGATGGACCAGGGCCTGATCACGAACGCCAAGGACCTGCAGCGCATGACCCACGAGCTGGAGTCCCTGGAGCGTCGCGTCTCGACGCTGGAGGACGCCGAGCTCGAGCTGATGGAGCGGATGGAGCAGGCGCAGCAGGAGCTGGCCCGCGCGGAGGAGGAGATCGCCGCCACCGATGCCCGGCTCGCGGACCTCGCGGCCTCCCAGGCGGAGAAGGAGTCGGAGATCGAGGCCGAGCTGCAGGCCGTCGTGGCCCGTCGCGGTCCCGCCGTCCAGGACCTCCCCGCCGACCTGCTCGCGCTCTACGACAAGCTCCGCCAGGCCAAGGGCGGCATGGGTGCCGCGCTGCTGCGCGCCCGGCAGTGCGGTGGCTGCCGGCTCACCGTGGACCCCCAGGAGCTGGCTCGGATCAAGGCGGCCCCGGCCGACGACGTGATCCGGTGCGAGGAGTGCCAGCGGATCCTGGTGCGCACCTCCGAGTCCGGGTTGGGTGGACGGCAGGCGGGCACCGGCGACTGAGCCGGCTCAGACCTCCTCGACCACGACGTCGAGTCGCGTGCCGGTCGGGGTGGGGTCGTCCTGCTCGACCTTCCAGCCGAGGTCGCGCAGCGCGTCGGCCAGCGCGGCGGGGGTGCGCGGGTCTGCGCCCTCCTCGAGCAGGGCGCGGACGATCCGCCCCTTGGTCGCCTTGTTGAAGTGGCTGACCACCTTCCGCTTGCCCTGGTGCTCGTGGAGCACCCGGACGCTGGCGGTCCGGCGCGCCGTCGCGGCGTCGGGCCGCCAGAACGCGGCGTACATCGAGGAGCGCAGGTCGACCAGCAGCCCGCGCCCCACCCCCTCGGTGACCGCGGGACCGAGGGCTTCTCGCCACGTGGCGGCGACGGAGCCGACGGTAGGCAGGACGGCGTCGCCGGAGAGCCGGTACGCCGGGATCCGGTCGCCGGGTCCGACGAGTCCGAAGAGCGCGGAGGTGACGGCGAGGCGCCGGGCGGCCCGACGCTTGGCCGCCGCGGAGAGCGTCGCCGGCGAGAGGGCGTCGTACAGGACCCCGGTGTAGACGGCGTCGGCGCGGGCCGTCGGAGCCTGCGCGAGCTCCGCGTTGCGGGTCACCAGGTCGGCCTGCGTCGGTCCGAGGCCGAGCACGCGGGCGGCCTCGTCCGGCTCTTGACCGCACAGCGCCGTCAACGCGTCGAGCAGTCGGGCCCGGGCGGGCGTCAACGAGGGGTACGAGAGGGTCGCGAGGTCGAGCGGCTTGCCGCGGGCCGGGGCGGTCTTGCCTTCGCTGGGGGGAAGCAGGATCAGCACCCGGCCACCCTAGGACGGCGCCTGCGAGCCTCGGGACGCCCCCTCCAACACCCGCAATTTGGGGATGCTCCTGGGAGTCGTGCCGGGGCTACGGTGACAAGACATCGCGTGCTGAGCGCGATCCCAGGGGCCCCAGGGGGGTGGCTCCGAGGATGACGGAGCCCGACATGCCCGTTCGACCCACACGCACCTTGCTCGCGGTCCTGACCACGCTGCTGACGTCCGCGGCCCTGGTCGTCCCACTCGCCGTCCTGCTGGGCGCCGGACCGTCCTTCGTGGGGGCGAGCGCGTCGGCGCAGCGGCAGGACTCGACGGCCTGGTGGGCCTTGGGCAGGCAGGGACGCCAGCAGGCGGGGGACTGTGGAATCTGGGTGCTCGACAGCCGCGGCTACTGCGTGGCCGACGATCGGCGCAACGGCCTGGAGGTCGGCGTGCGGTTCCGGACCTCGAGCCCTGTCCTGGTCACCGGGATCCGCCTCTACCGGGTCGACCCGTCCCAGCTGCGGGTGTCGTTGTGGGACCAGCAGGGCAACCGGATCGGCTCCGGCCTGGTCACCGCCGGGGTGGCGAACGGATGGACGGACGTGGCCTTCGACTCCCCGGTGCAGGTCGGCCCTGGAGCCACCTACACGGCGTCCTACTTCAGCCCGCGCACCATGTACGCGTTCGAGTACGGCTTCTTCGCCGACCGCACGATGACCGAGGGACCGGTCACAGCCCTGGCACACACCGAGGCCAGCCCGAACGGCGTGCACTGCTACGACGACGCCGTGTGCGGCTCCTACCCGGTGCGTGGGCACCGGCAGTCCAACTACTGGATCTCACCGCTGTGGCAGCGGGACGCGGGCGCGCCCGGGCCGTCGCCGACTCCGACCCGACCGCCGGGCGGGGGACCTGGTGGGCCGGGGCAGGGCCCCACTCCGACTCCGGGGGCCAGCAAGGCGGCCCCGCGCGTGGTCGGGTGGCAGGTCAAGCCCCGCTCCGGCCGGGCGCAGGTACGGATCCGCTTCTCCGAGCCGCTCCGGGCGAGCAGCGTGAAGCCGCGAGCGGTGCGGCTGCTGCGCGGCAACGGCGCCGCGGTCAAGGCGCGGCTGCGGCTGTCGAAGAACGCCGCGGAGGTCACGTTGACGCCCACGGCGTCGCTGAGGCCCGCGACCTCCTACCGCGTGGTGGTCACCACCCGGGTGCGGGACGCCGGGGGAGACCGGCTCGACCAGCAGCCGAAGAAGCCCGGCCGGCAGGACGCCACCTGGAACTTCAAGACCCGAGGACGAGGCTGACGCCGGATCGGCTCCGGGCTGCAACCGAACGGACGGTTCCCGCGTCTGTGGGGTGTCGAGACTCGAGGAGGAGATCATGACCATGTCCATCAGGACGTCGGCCGGCGCGCGGTTCCGCGGAGTGCGCCGCACACTGGCGACCGTCCTGGCGACGGGGCTCGCCACTGGGCTGGTCGTCGGTGTCGCCGGCGTGCCGGCCGGCGCTGCCGGCTCCGGCCTCGCCACGGGCGCAGGGGCCTCCGCCACCGGCGACGCCCGGACCCGGGTGCTCTTCACCGTGCCCGACTGCGAAGGGTGCGAGATCCAGCTGCACCAGGCGCGACGTACGCCGCGGGGCGACGTGCGGACGTGGTCCTCCCGGGTGCGCAGGGTCGAGGCCGGCACGGTCTCGTTCCGGCCCGCCACGCGGCGCACCCACGGGATGTCGGCGACGGTCCGGGCGCCCTGGGAGGGGCAGACGGGCTACGTGACGACCGTGGCGTGGCGCTACGGCGGCAAGCAGGTCGGCGATCCGGTGACGCTCCCCGAGGCGTTGGCCAAGCAGCGCGCCTCCGCGTGCTGGGAGGGAGTCCGAGGACGCCGGGTGACGATCCCCCTGGTCGTCGCCCAGGTGGAGGTCGACGGTGTGCACGGGCGAGTGCCGGGGAGCATCGCGTTCGTGCCCAGCACCCAGGCGTGGCTGCCGCCGATGCGGCGCACCTTCGAGGGGGTCCTCGGCTCCCAGGACGTGAACATCTGCCGGTGAGCGGACTCCGGGCACGGACCCGAGGGCCGTCGGCGCGAGGGCTGTCCGAGGTGACGGCGCTGCATCGTGGGAGCTGCTCAGACGAGGGCGGAGTCGGGGATCCAGCTCCCGTGGAATCCCTGCGGCACCCGGGCCGGCAGATGGACGGTGGCCACCGGTTGTGCGAAGTCGTGGGCATCGATGATCACCAGGTCGCTGGCGTCGCGCGCGGCGTCGTAGACGTAGCCCATGAGCCAGCCGTCGTCCTCGCCGGCCGCGCGGCCGGCCGGGACGAACACCATCTCGCTGGCGATGCGGCCCGGGCCCAGGTCCAGCTCGACGGTGGTGCCGCCGACGAGGTCGTGCTTGCGCACAGCGGTCCGAGGGTCATCACCTAGGGCGCCCAGGTCGCGCACCGAGGATGCCCCGATCGTGTAGCCGTAGCGGTGGGGGCGGCCAGTGAGTCGTTCGTCCCCGCGCGGGAACTCCGTACCGCGATCGTCGATCGTCTCGGTGAGGACCTTGCGTGAGCGCGGGTCGATCGTCCAGCGCTCCAGGCGGGAGCGGTCGGACACGGGCTCGCCGTCCTCGGCGAAGGCGTGGTCGTGCACCACCAGGTCGATGACCACCCGATCACCGACGTCGAAGGCGTTGAGGGGGTGGTAGACGAAGCACGGCTCGACGTCGATCCACACGACGTCGGACCCGGTGCCCGCCCGGGGCAGGAGCCCGACCCGGGCCCCGTTGTCGGGACGCCAGCGGAAGGGCAGGGCAACGCTCTGGAGGGCGAGCTCCAGGTCGAAGAGCACCGGCAGGTCGAAGAGCACGACCCGGGAGGCGGTCAGGCCCATGTCGTGGACCATGACCGGAGCCGGAAGGTCGATGTCGACCGTGCTGACGAGCTCCCCGGCGGGGTCGATCACGTGGTAGCGCATGGCGGGGTTGTCGAACCCGTAGCTCATCACGTGCATCTCGCCGCTGTCCGGGTCGAACTTGGGGTGAGCGTTGAGGCCGGCAGGGAGAGGGCCGCCGAAGTTGCGCGTGGCGACCGTGTCCAGCTCGCCCGTCAGCTCGTAGGGCAGCGATCCCTCGGTGACGGCCAGGATCCGGCCGGCGTGGGCGAACACGTTGGTGTTTCCCGAGCCGGAGTACCACCCGCCGTCCTCGCGGGGTACGGGGGACGCACCGAGGTACGCGCTGGCCTCGGGACTGCGCACCCAGCGGTTGCGGTACCAGCGCGGCCGGCCGCCGTGCAGGTCGACGCCGTGCACCATCCCGTCGCCAGCGAACCAGTGGTACGTGTCGTCCTGGGCTGCGAACGGGTTCGGCCCGGTGCGGATGTACCTGCCCGCCAGGTCCGGCGGCACCGCGCCCGTGACCTCGAGCTCCGTGGCGGTCACCTCAGTGGCCACCGGCGCAAAGTTGCCGTCGAGGTACTTCGCTGCAGTCATCGTCTGCTCCCTGCCTCGGGCCGCCGAGCCGACCCCACCACTAGACACCCTCGCCCCCGAGGCGTCAATCGGTCCGAGCCGAGGATCCTCTCGGCCTGGGCAGGCCGAGTCCCGGTCGGGCGCGTCGGGCACACTGCAGGAGTGCCCGACCCGCTGCGCAGCCTGCTCGACGCACCTCCCGACCTCCCGGTCACCGCGGGCCTTGCCGCTCTCGACGAGGCGGTCCGGAGCCGTGGGGTCGCGGTGGTCCACGCGCCGCCCGGCACCGGCAAGACGACGTTGGTCCCACCCGCGGTCGCCGACGTCGTCGCCGGACGAGTCGTCGTCACCCAGCCCAGCCGCCTCGCGGCTCGCGCTGCCGCCCGTCGGTTGGCTCACCTGCTGGGCGAACCGGTGGGGGAGACGGTCGGATACTCGGTACGCGGAGACAGGCGCACGAGTCGACGTACCCGGGTCGAGGTGGTCACGACCGGCCTGCTGCTCCGTCGCCTCCAGCACGATCCCGAGCTGGCCGGGGTCGGGGCGGTCGTGCTCGACGAGGTGCATGAGCGCCACCTCGACGCCGACCTGACCCTGGCGCTGCTGATCGACGTCCGGGCCAACCTGCGGGAGGACCTGTCGCTGGTGGCGATGTCGGCCACCCTCGAGGCCGAACAGACGGCAGCCCTGCTCGGTGGAGGCGACGAGCCTGCCCCGGTCATCGACGTGCCGGGTGCCCTGCACCCGGTCCAGACGGTCTGGTGCCCGCTGCCGGCGGGGCTGCGCCGTACCGACGACCGGGGGATCACCCCGGCCTTCCACGACCACGTCGCTGCGACCGTGCGCCGGGCGCTCGCCGAGCACGAGGGCGACGTCCTGGTCTTCGTGCCGGGTGTCGCGGAGGTCGAGGCGACCGTGCGTCGCCTCGGCGGCGTGGACGCGGACGTGCACGCCCTGCACGGACGTCTCTCCGCCGCCGAGCAGGACCGGGCGCTGGGGGAGAACCGTGGGGGCGAGGGCCCGCGCCGTCGGGTGATCGTCTCGACCGCCGTGGCCGAGTCGTCGCTGACGGTGCCCGGGGTTCGCGTCGTGGTGGACGCCGGGTTCTCCCGCGAGCCGCGCACCGACCACCGTCGCGGACTGGCCTCCCTGGTCACCGTCGCGGTGAGCCGGGCTGCGGCCGAGCAACGGGCGGGCCGGGCCGGACGTCTGGGACCGGGGGCCGTGCTGCGGTGCTGGTCCGAGGCGGAGCACGCGCACCTGCCCGCGCACCCGGAGCCCGAGATCGCCACCGCCGACCTGACGGGCTTCGCCCTGGAGGTGGCGTGCTGGGGGAGCCGGGACGTCCGCGACCTGGCGCTGCTCGACCAGCCGCCGGCGCACGCGCTGTCGGCCGCCCGGGAGGTGCTGGTCGAGCTGGGCGCGATGACCGACGACGGCCACGCCACCCCACGAGGCCGGCTGATCGCCGGCGTGCCGGTCGACCCGCGGCTGGCGCGGGCCCTGCTCGACGGGGCGCCTCTGGTCGGGGGCAGGCGGGCCGCCGAGGTGGTCGCGCTGCTGAGCGAGGACGTGCGCGCTCCCGGCGCCGATCTCGTCGCAGCGTTGCGGTCGCTGCGCTCGGGCCAGCGGTCCGGGTCGTGGCGGACCCAGGTGAAGCGTCTGGAGAGGATCGCGGCCGAGCACGTCGACGGGGACGGGGGAGTGAAGCCCGGTGCCGGACGGTCGCTGACCGACGACGTCGCCGTCGGACTGGTGGTGGCCCTGGCGCACCCGGACCGGATCGCGCGCAAGCGCTCCGGTGCCTCGAGCTATCTGATGACATCCGGGACGGGCGCGGCGCTCGACCCGAGGGATCCCGGTCCTCTGGCTGGCCTGGAGTGGCTCGCCGTCGGCGACGCGGAGCGGCGCGCAGGCCAACGTGAGGCGCGGATCCGGGCGGCGGCCCCGCTCACCGAGGACCTCGCGCTGGAGGCGGCGGGCTCCCTGTGGACCGAGGTGGACGAGGTCACCTGGACCGGCGGGCGGGTGCTGGCCCGCCGACGCAGGCTGTTGGGCGCGATCGAGCTCGGCTCCGTCCCGCTGACCGAGCCACCGGCGCAGGCGGTGACCGCCGCGATTCGGGAGGCCCTGAGGAGTGAGGGGATCGGTCTGCTCACCTGGTCGGAGGCGGCCGTCGCGCTGCGTGCCCGCCTCGCCTTCCTGCACCGGGCTCTCGGCGACCCGTGGTCCGACGTGAGTGACGAGGCGCTGACACAGGATCTCGAGTCGTGGCTGGGGTCGCAGCTGGCACGGGTCCGGTCGGCCCAGGACCTGCGCCGGATCGACGTCGCTGCCGCGCTCCGGGCGCTGTTGCCGTGGCCCCAGGCTGGCCGGCTCGACGAGCTGGCGCCCGAGCGGGTGGAGGTGCCCAGCGGGTCGAGCGTGCGGATCGACTACTCCGCCGAGCAGCCGGTGCTCGCGGTGCGGCTGCAGGAGGTGTTCGGCTGGACCGCGGTGCCGGCGCTCGCGGACGGGCGCGTCCCGCTCCTGCTGCACCTGCTCTCGCCCGCGCGCCGCCCGGCAGCGATCACGGCCGACCTGGACTCCTTCTGGGACAACGGCTACCCGGGCGTGCGTGCCGACCTGCGCGGGCGCTACCCCAAGCACGCGTGGCCCGAGGACCCGCGCACCGCGCCGGCCACCCGACGTACGAACACGCCCCGACGGTGACTGGCAGGCTCTCCCTGCTCAGAACTCAGTGCTCCTGCTCGGCGCCCTGTTCAGTGGTTGTGGCCCGGCAGTCAGGAGGTGGTGGTGCTGCCAGGCCCAGTACACGAGCTGCCCCGCGGCCACCGAGCCGAGCGAACCGAGCGCCATGTCTCCCAGCGTGTCGGCGTACCGGTCGATCACGCCCGAGGTGCTGAGGAAGGCGTAGTACTCGGCGATCTCCCAGCCGAGCGCCGCGGTGACGCCGAAGGCCAGCGAGCGCTCGAACACCTGCCCTCGGGACGCCTGCGGCGACATGGTGAGGAGGATGAACGCAGCCGTCAGCGCCCCGGTGTTGACGAAGTGCATCAGGTCGTCGAATCGCCGGATCGTGTCGTAGAGGTCCATCCGGTTGCCCAGCGTGTCCGTGAAGCAGGTGAGGGTCACCAGCAGGTCCACGATCCACGGGAACGTCACCCGGCGGCGCCAGAGGAGGAACCACGCGGCCGGGATGATGAACGCCGCCAACGGGTAGCCGACCGCCCGGGCGGTCGCGCCCTTGCCCTGGAGATGGCCCAGCTCCGGGTACCGGAGCGCGGTCATCAGCAGGAGCAGCAACATCGTCTTGGCCGCCACGTCGAGGACGATGACGGCTCCCCGGACGGGAGGGCGGACCGGGACCACGGTGAGTTCGCTCACACGGTCCACGCTAGCCAGGTCATGCGAATGCGAACCGAGTCGTTGGACCCTCCCGGGGCTCCTCGTGGCACTGCTGGCCGCAGGACCGAGGCCTACTGTTGAGTCGTGGGCTTGCCGATCACGCGGCTTTCGACGAACGACCTGACCAGTGTCGCCACGGACCGCGGACCGGTGCCGATGCAGGTCGGCGCAGCCCTGCTCCTCGAGGAGGACAGCGGGCCGAGCGCTGCAGAGCTGGCCTCGGTCGTCGAGCAACGGCTTGCCCGCGTCCCGCGTCTCGGTGACCGGCTGCGACGTGCACCCTGGGGCTGCGGACGGCCCTACTGGGAGGCCGCACCTCTCGGCACCAAAGGCCTCGTCACCATCGCGACCGCGCCGTCCGGGGATGCCGGGCTTGTCGGCACCGCGGTCGACGACGTCCTCCGGCGACTACCGCGCGACCGTCCGCTGTGGCGTGCGGTGGTGTACGCCGACACAGCTGGTCGCGCCCGCGGCCTGGCGGTGGTGATGCACCACGTGCTCGCCGACGGCATCGGTGGACTGGCGGTCCTGGTCGAGCTGGTCGACAGCGACGACACCCGTGGGCCCCAGGGCACCCCGATTCCTGCGCCGAGTCCTGCGCCGAGTCCTGCGCCGAGTCCTGCGCCGAGTCGCCGCGAGCTCGCCCGCGACGCCTGGACCCGGCGGTGGTCGGGGCTCCGCTCGGCACCGAACACGGTTCGCGGTCTCGTCGCCGGCCTGCGCGAGCTCGGTGGCATCCCCCGCCGGGAGGCGGGCCGGACGAGCCTGTTGCAGCCCACGTCGTCGAGTCGGTGCGTCGAGATGGTCGAGGTAGACCTCGCGCCAGTCGTCGCGGCCGCCCACGCGCATGGCGCGACCGTGAACGACCTGCTGCTCGTGGCCGTGAGCGGAGCGCTGCGACGCCTCCTCGCTGCTCGCGACGAGCAGCTCGACCACGTGCTGATCTCGGTCCCCGTGAGCGGCCGGTCGGCCACCTCGTCCGCAGACCTCGGCAACCAGGTCGGCGTACTCCCCGTCGCGGTACCGCTGGACGAGGACCCAGCACTCAGGCTCGCCGCGGTCCGTGACCAGCGCGCCCGCCTCGGCACGCTTGCTCCGCGCGCCAGCTCAGGCGCCGTGCTCTCGGTGCTCTTCCGTGGCCTGGCCGCGGTCGGGATCTTCCAGTGGTTCGTACGTCGTCAACGGCTGGTGCACACCTTCCTCACCAATCTGCGTGGCCCGGCGGAACCGGTTGCGATCGCCGGCACCCGGGTCCGCCGGCTGGTGCCGATCGCGACCGTCCCCGGGAACGTCACCGTCTCCTTCGACGTGCTCTCATACGCAGGACGACTGCTGATCGCGGTCGTGTACGACCCGGACTGCATGCCCGACCACGCGCTGGTCGCCGACGCGCTCGCAGGCGAGCTGACGGGACTCACCGTCCACGAGTAAGCCTGGTGCGTCCGCGCCCCCGAACCGACCTCGAGGGTTCGGCCTCTGAGCGTGGTGGCCGCCGCAGGTCGGCAGGCAGACTCCCAGCCCCCAGGCGTGTCTACTGGGTCTGGATGGTGATGCCCGAGGATATAGCAATCGTTGCTATGTTGATTTCATGTCCTCGCGACGTGACATCCTCCGTCAGGTGATGCTGCAGACCGGCACCACCCAGACGACGCTGTCGCGAATCAGTGGGGTGCACCAGCCGAGCATCAGCCAGTTCCTCTCCGGCAGGGTTGACCTCAGCGACGAACAGCTCGACCGGCTGCTCTCGTGCATGGGCCACCGGCTCGAGGTGGTCCGGCGCCCGGTGAGCCCCGAGCTGACGCACTCCGAGCGACGGTCCTGGAGCCTGCACCGACAGCTGTCCACCCACCTCACCCGCGAGACTCTGGAGGAGTGGCTCCCGACGCTACGGCGGAATCTCGAGCGCGAACGCACGTCGGTGCGGGGGAGCGTCCACCTCGACAACATCGAGCGCTGGCAGGACCTGATCGATCGTCGTGACCTCCGTGGGCTCCGACAGGCGATGACGGGCCTGGACCGCGACTCGATCGAGATGCGCGAGGTCTCGCCGATGGGTGGACTGCTCCCGGACGTCGAGCGTCTTGAGGTCCTCCGGGGTCTGAAGCGAGCCGGCTGATGCGCCGCGACCAGCTTGAGCACGCGATCCGGACGCGTGCCAGATCATCGGCCGACCGGAGGTGATCATCGTCGGGTCGCAGGCCATCCTCGGTACTTTTGATGAGAGCCAGTTGCCCGAGGGCGCGACGGTCAGTCTCTGAGCTAGTGGATCGTTCGGTGATCGCGGCTAGGCTGGCAACCGTGCCGGCACGCTACGAGTCCGCTGCTGCTCGGGCGTCAGCCTGGCTTGCCTCGACTTGAGGGCCCGAGACGATCCGCGCCCCGCGCGAGGCGCCTTCCTCGACGAGGACGATCCCGGTCGGCGACGGCGTCATCGACGGCGTCTGCCGGCATCTGGGGGGAGCGCGGCCACCACGGGGCACAGCACTTCCCTGTGACCTGCGTTTCCGCAGGACACAGGGCTGGAGCGAATGGGTCAGCCTGTAAGCCGGGTTCTGTCCCGCCGTGAGGCGGGGGCGATCATCCATCTACGACGACCGTTGCCGGCCGCCTCCTGCGATCTACCCGTGCACTCGGGCGGGCCGCCCTCGAACGCGCACGCGTCACCCGCGGACGGGTGACTTCTTGACCTTGCTCCAGGTGGGGTTTGCCTAGCCGCCCCGGTCTCCCGGGGCGCTGGTGGTCTCTTGCACCGCCGTTTCACCCTTACCGCTCCGGAGAGCGGCGGTCTGTTCTCTGTGGCACTTTCCCGCGGGTCACCCCGGGTGGGTGTTACCCACCACCTTGCCCTGTGGAGCCCGGACTTTCCTCGGCAGCGCAGTCTCCTGCGCCGACGCGATCGCCCGGCTGACCCATTCGCAGACCCGAGTCTAGGGGAATCTCGCTCCGGGCCGACGCGTTGACCCCGACATGGAGCAGGAGTACCAGGTCCCCCCGATGGTCTTCCCCGGGATGCGGCAGCACGAGAAGGCGTACGCCGCGGCGTACGACCTGCTGGCGCGCCGCGCGCCGGAGGAGGCGCTCGGGCTGCTCGAGCCGGCCCTCGAGGCGGAGCCGGAGAACACCGGGCTGCGGACGCTGCGCGCCTGGGCCTGGATGATCCGGGCCCAGCTCGGCAGGGCCGAGGAGGAGCTCCGGTCGCTGGTCGAGGAGAACCCCAGCGACGACTGGTCCCGGCACGCGCTGGGCCGCGTCCTGGAGCGCCAGGGAAAGCTGGAGGAGGCGCTCCCGCACCTGCGCCTGGCGGCGGTGATGTCCGGCGACTACGACCACCGGGCCGCCGTCTTCCGGGTGGAGCAGGAGATCGCTCGTCGACAGGACCGTGGCTGAGCAAGCGCCACCCCCGCTCGGCCCTGCCTGAGCCGGCCTTGCTCGAGCAGGCTCAGGGGTTGGTCAGCACCTCGGCGCCGTCCGCGGTGACCAGCAGCGTGTGCTCGAACTGCGCGCTGCGACGCAGGTCCTTGGTGACCACGGTCCAGCCGTCGTCCCACATCTCCCACTCATGGGTGCCGAGGTTGAGCATCGGCTCGATGGTGAACGTCATCCCGACCTCGATCAGGTCGTCGTAGTGGTCGGTGTCGTAGTGGGGGATGACCAGGCCGGAGTGGAACGACGTGCCGATCCCGTGACCGGTGAACTCGCGGACCACGCCGTAGCCGTAGCGCTTGGCGAAGGACTCGATGACCCGGCCGATCACGTTGACCCGGCGACCCGGGCGCACCGCCTTGATGCCCCGCTCCAGCGCCTCCTTGGTCCGCTCGACCAGGAGGCGTGACTCCTCGTCGACGTCGCCGGCCAGGAACGTGGCGTTCGTGTCGCCGTGGACGCCGTCCAGGTAGGCGGTGATGTCGATGTTGACGATGTCGCCGTCCTCCACCACGCGGGCGTCGGGGATGCCGTGGCAGATCACCTCGTTGACGCTCGAGCACAACGACTTCGGGAAGCCGCGGTAGCCCAGGGTGGAGGGGTAGGCGCCGTGGTCGCAGAGGAACTCGTGGCCGATCCGGTCCAGCTCGTCGGTGGTCACGCCCGGCGCCACGTGGGAGCCCACGAGCTCGCGGGCCTGGGCGGCCAGCCGGCCGGCGACGCGCATCTTCTCGATCGTCTCCGCGTCCTTGACCTCCGAGCCCTCGAACGGCGCCGGCTTGGGGCGGTCGACGTACTCCGGCCGGACGATCGAGGCAGGAACAGGACGGCGGGGGGAGACGGGCGCGGCCACTACGGGAGTCACGCCCGCGAGTGTAGTTTCAGCAGGCATGAGCGACACAAAGCCGCAGTACTGGTTCTGCCTGACCCACCACGCGGTGGAGGGACGCGACGGCTGCAAGAACGCCGACCGGCTCGGGCCCTACTCGACCGCCGCCGAGGCCGAGCAGGCGCTCGAGCGGGTCCAGGAGCGCAACGAGTCCTGGGACAACGACCCGGTCTGGAACGACGACGACGAGGACGACGAGCCGGACCCGGCCAAGAGCTGAGGCTCCTCAGCGCCGCTCAGCCTCGTGGCGAGACCCGGAGCACCCGGTCGCGGCCGGCGCCGTTCGAGGTGGTGACCAGGAGGTCGCCGCCGGGCAGCGAGGTCACGCTGCGCAGCCGTCCGTACCTGCGCAGCTCCTTCGGTGCTCGGACCTGGCGGAGCTCACCGTCGGCGTCGAACCGCATGAACAGCACCCGGCTGCCCTTGAGCGCCGCGACCGCCAGGGTGCCGTCGAGGCGTCCCCACTGCTTGCCGCGGACCCAGGCGGCGCCGGAGGTGGCCACGGTCGGTCGCCCCGAGCTCCACCGGGCGTCGATCTGGACGCCGGGCAGCGAGTGGTCGGTCATCGGCGCGGACTCGTCGTACCCCGGCCCCGGCTGCCACCCGTAGTCACCACCAGGAACCAGCAGGTTGACCTCGTCGTCGCGGTCGGTGCCGTGCTCGACCGACCACAGGGAGCCGTCGGCCCGCTGGGCCAGCCCTTGGACGTTGCGGTGGCCGTAGGTGAGGACGTAGCGCCGTGCCGTGGCGGCGCCCGCCCACGGGTTGTCGGGCATCGGCTCACCGGTCCGGCCGTCGAGCCGCAGCACCTTGCCGCCGAGGGAGTCCAGGTCCCGCGGCACGCCGCTGACCCCGGTGTCGCCGGTGCCCACCAGGAGCGCGCCGTCACGGCGGTCGACCAGCAGCCGGCACCCGCCGTGCTTGCCCATGGTCAGCGGGATGCCTCCCAGCACCGTGCGCGGCATGCGCAGCCGGGTCCAGGACCGGTTCGCCCGCCACCTGGTCACCCGCACCTCCATGCCCGCCCGGGTGCGAGCGCCGTGGCAGGCCCACAGGGTCCGGCTGGATGCGTCGAGCGCCATCGACATCAGGCCGATCTCGCCAGTGACCTGCACCAGCGAGCGCAGGTTGGCCACGGTCGTACGTCGTCCCTTGCGGACCAGGCTGACCCGCGCGCGCTCGCGCTCGGTCACCAGGACACCGCCACCCGGAGCGCGCTGGACGTCCCAGGGCAGGTCGAGGCGCCGCGCGACCGTCCGGACGCGCAGCCGCGGCACGCCCGCCCGGCGGGCAGTCGCCTGCCCAACCACCGAGGTCGCCGGGGTGGCGGCTCGCGCGGCGGGCTTCGGCCCGTCCGACGCTGCGCCCGGCGGGGCCAGCGCCACGCCGCTGAGCGACGTGGCGAGCAGGAGCAGGGCAGCGGCTGACGTCCGGGTGCGCATGGGCCCGGAGGTTACGCCGCCCTCGGGGCGATCGGAACCGCCAGCAGCCCCCGTGAGGCTCAGGACGCTCAGAACGTGTGCTCCGGACCCGGGAACGTGCCGCCCCGGACGTCGTCCGCGTACGCCTTCGCCGCGTCGAGCAGGACGCCGTGCACGTCGGCGTACTGCTTGACGAACCGGGCCATCTTGCCCGTGCGCAGCCCGAAGGCGTCCTGCCAGACCAGGACCTGGCCGTCGCAGCCCGGACCGGCGCCGATGCCGATGGTGGGGATCGTCAGGGTGCTGGTCACCTCGCTGGCCACGTCGCCGGGGACCATCTCCATCACCACGGCGAAGGCGCCGGCCTCCTCGACCGCGCGCGCGTCGGCGAGCACCCGCTCGGCGGCGTCGCCCCGGCCCTGCACCCGGTAGCCGCCCAGGGTGTGCTCGCTCTGCGGGGTGAAGCCGATGTGGGCCATCACCGGGATGCCGCCCCGGGTCAGCTTCTCGATCACCGGCACCATCTCGACGCCGCCCTCGAGCTTGACGCAGTGTGCGCCGCCCTCCTTCATGAACCGGGCCGCGGTCAGGTAGCCCTGCTCGGGGGAGGCCTGGTAGGAGCCGAACGGGAGGTCGCCGACCACCAGCGCCCGTCGCGCCGACCGGGCGACCGCGCGGGTCAGGGGGAGCAGCTCGTCGACGGTGATCGGCAGGGAGGTCTCGTTGCCGAGCACGTTGTTGGACGCGGAGTCGCCGACCAGCAGCACCTCGATGCCCGCCTCGTCGAACGTGGCGGCGGTGTACATGTCGTAGGCGGTGAGCATGGTGAAGCGCTCGCCGCGCTCCTTCATCTCCCGCAGGTGGTGGGTCCGCACGCGCTTGACCGGGGTCGGGCCGGGCGCCGCGGCGCCGGAACCGTACGGCGCGCCGACGTCGCCGTGCTGCTGCTCGCTCATGGGCTTGCTCTCCTCTGGCTCGTCTCGCGGCTCCCCGCTGGAGTCCACGGACCGCGGACAGGCTATTCCTCTCCATGAGGTTGGCGATGTGGCGGGCGCCACGCCCGGCTCGTCCGCACCTAGACTCCGGGCGTGGACTTCTACTCCGCCTACGCCCAGGGGTTCGCCCGGATCGCGGCCTGCACGCTGCCGGTCGCGCTCGCCGACCCCTCGACCAACGCCCGCCGCGTGGTCGAGCAGGCGCGGGCGTGCCACGACGACGCGGTCGCGGTCGCCGTCTTCCCCGAGCTGTGCCTGAGCGGCTACTCCGTCGACGACCTCTTCCTCCAGGACACCTTGCTCGCCGCCGTCGACGACGGGCTGCGGACCGTGGTCGAGGCGAGCCGTGACCTGCGACCGGTGCTGGTCGTCGGCGCCCCGGTGGTGCACGGGTCCCGGGTGCTCAACTGCGCGGTGGTGATCCACCGCGGCCGCGTGCTCGGCGTCGCGCCGAAGTCGAACCTGCCCACCTACCGGGAGTTCTACGAGCGCCGCTGGTTCGCGCCCGGCGACGACCTGGCCGGTCACGAGGTCGCGGTCGCCGGTCAGGTCGCCCCCTTGGGTCCAGACCTGCTGTTCCGCGCCGTCGACGTGCCGGGGCTGGTGGTCCACGTCGAGGTGTGCGAGGACATGTGGGTCCCCGTCCCGCCCAGCGCGCGTGCCGCCCTGGCCGGTGCCACGGTGCTGCTCAACCTCTCCGGCAGCCCGATCACCGTCGGCCGCGCCGAGGAGCGACGCCTGCTGGTGCGCAGCGCCAGCGCCCGATGCCTGGCCGCCTACGTCTACGCCGCCGCGGGCCAGGGCGAGTCGACGACCGACCTGAGCTGGGACGGCCAGACGATGGTCTACGAGGTGGGCGACCTGCTGGGGGAGAGCCCGCGGTTCCCCGAGGACGCCCAGCGCACGGTGGTCGACGTGGACCTGACGAGGCTGCGCGCTGAGCGGCTGCGGCAGGGCACCTTCGACGACAACCGCCGCAGCGTCGGCACGGCGGGCACGTCGTTCCGGACGGTGGACCTCACCCTCGAGCCCCCGACGGGCGACGTGGGGCTGCGCCGCAAGGTGGACCGCTTCCCGTTCGTCCCCGACGACCCCGAGCGGCTCGCCCAGGACTGCTTCGAGGCCTACAACATCCAGGTCTCCGGCCTGGAGCAGCGGCTGGTCTCGATCGGGCACCCGCGGCCGGTGATCGGGGTCAGCGGCGGGCTGGACTCCACGCACGCGCTGATCGTGGCCGCGAAGGCGATGGACCGCCTGGGTCGCCCGCGCAGCGACATCCTGGCGTTCACCATGCCGGGCTTCGCCACCGGCGACACCAGCAAGTCGTACGCCACCCGGCTCGCGACCGCCCTCGGGGTGACCTTCGAGGAGATCGACATCCGGCCCGCCGCCGAGCAGATGCTCGCCGACCTGGGCCACCCCTACGCCCGCGGCGAGAAGGTCTTCGACGTCACCTTCGAGAACATCCAGGCGGGCCTGCGCTACGACTACCTGTTCCGGCTGGCCAACCAGCGCGGCGGGATCGTGGTCGGCACCGGCGACCTCTCCGAGCTGGCGCTGGGGTGGTGCACCTACGGCGTGGGCGACCAGATGTCGCACTACAACGTCAACGCCGGCGTGCCCAAGACCCTGGTGCAGCACCTGATCCGCTGGGTGATCAGCCACGACGAGCTCGAGGCCGGCGCGGACGCGGTGCTGGCCGAGATCCTGCGTCAGGAGATCACCCCCGAGCTGATCCCCACCGTCGAGGGGGACAAGCCGCAGGCCACCGAGGACTCGGTCGGCCCCTACGCCCTGCAGGACTTCACCCTGTTCCACCTGGTGCGGCAGGGCCACTCGCCCGCCCGCATCGCGTTCCTCGCGATGCACGCGTGGGCCGACGCCGAGGCGGGGGAGTGGCCGCCCGGCTATCCGGAGCAGGACCGGCCGGCGTACGACCTGGCCACGGTCCGCCGGTGGCTGGAGGTCTTCCTCCGGCGGTTCTTCGCCTCCCAGTTCAAGCGCAGCGCGCTGCCCAACGGACCCAAGGTGAGCGCGGGCGGGACGATGTCGCCGCGAGGGGACTGGCGGATGCCCTCGGACGCCCGCGTGGACGCCTGGCTGGCCGACCTGGAGAGGGTGCCGCGCGGCTGAGCGTGTCCGTTTGGGTGATCCGCGCGTGGAAGGCCCACCGGTAGGACATAGTTTGGTGCCATGGGCAAGCAGGAAGACTTCGTTCTCCGGGCGCTCGAGGAGCGCGACGTGCGTTTCGTGCGCCTCTGGTTCACCGACGTGCTGGGCTACCTCAAGTCGGTCGCCGTGGCACCGGCCGAGCTGGAGAGCGCCTTCGGTGAGGGCATCGGCTTCGACGGGTCGGCGATCGAGGGCTTCGCGCGGGTGCAGGAGAGCGACATGCTCGCCAAGCCCGACCCCTCCACGTTCCAGATCCTCCCGTGGCGCGGCGAGGGCCCGTCGACCGCACGGATGTTCTGCGACATCCTGATGCCCGACGGCAGCCCCTCGTACGCCGACCCGCGGCACGTGCTGAAGCGGACGCTGAGCCGCGCGGCCGACAAGGGGTTCACCTTCTACACCCACCCCGAGATCGAGTTCTACCTCTTCAAGGACACCCCGCAGCCCGGCACGCTGCCGGTCCCGGTCGACCGCAGCGGCTACTTCGACCACACCGCGCAGTCGATGGGCGCGGACTTCCGGCGCGAGGCGATCTCGATGCTGGAGGCGATGGGCATCTCGGTGGAGTTCAGCCACCACGAGGGCGGTCCGGGCCAGCAGGAGATCGACCTGCGGTACGCCGACGCGCTCAGCACCGCCGACAACATCATGACCTTCCGCACCGTGATCCGCGAGGTCGCGCTCAGCCAGGGGATCTGGGCCAGCTTCATGCCCAAGCCCTTCACCGAGCACCCCGGCTCCGGCATGCACACCCACGTCTCGCTCTTCGAGGGCGATCGCAACGCCTTCTTCGAGGCCGGCGCCCAGTACCAGCTCTCCCGCACCGGCAAGCAGTTCATCGCCGGGCTGATGCGGCACGCCGCCGAGATCACCGCGGTGACCAACCAGTGGGTCAACAGCTACAAGCGGCTGATCGGCGGGGGTGAGGCGCCGTCGTACATCTCCTGGGGCCACAACAACCGCTCCGCCATGGTGCGCGTCCCGATGTACAAGCCGAGCAAGGGACAGTCGACCCGGATCGAGCTGCGCTCGCTGGACGCCGCGTGCAACCCCTACCTGGCCTTCGCCGTCGTGCTGGCCGCCGGGATGAAGGGGATCGAGGAGGAGTACGAGCTCCCGCGCGAGGCCGAGGACGACGTCTGGTCGCTCAGCGAGCGCGAGCGCCGCAGCCTCGGCATCGAGGCACTGCCCCGGACCCTGGCCGAGGCGATCAACGTCGCCGAGAACAGCGAGCTGCTGGCCGAGACCCTCGGCGAGCACGTCTTCGACTTCTTCCTGCGCAACAAGCGCAACGAGTGGGACGAGTACCGCGGACAGGTCTCGAGCTTCGAGCGGGACCAGATGCTTCCGGTGATCTGAGGTGCTCGGCCAGAGCAGCGACGAGCACGGGCGCCCGGCGGGCGCGCGCAAGCGGACTCGTCCGGTCGTGGACCCGACGCCCGTGTCCCGCTCGTCTGCGCTGGCCGGCGGCGCCCGTCCGCACGTCTCCAGGCGGCGGCCGGGGGTCTCCCAGGAGCCCCGGGTCGACCCGACCCGGGTGACGGGACCGATCCGCCTCGTGCTGGAGCCGCTGCTCTGGGTGGCCTTCGTCTGCGGGGTGATCTGGCTGCTGGTGGCCCTCGACCCCGGCGCCCGCACGCCCGCCACCGGGGTTCCGCTCTACCAGTACACGCTGCCGCTGGCGATCCTGGTCGGCTCCCTGCTGGTCATCTCGACGGTGACCGCGCTGCTGTGGCTGCCCACCTCGACCACCGCGACCCGGGCCCGCACCTCCTTCGCGGGGCTGGGGATGCTGGCCTCGGGCTGGCTCTTCGCCAAGGTCGACCCCGTGGAGACCACGGACTTCGTGGCGCTGTCCTGGCTCTGCATCGGCGTCGGGGTGCTCCTGGTGACCATCTGCTCGGTCCCGTGGCCCACCACCTACTCGGTGCGTCGGGGGACGCCCGGCCCCGCCGTCAAGGCGGTCGCCGGACTGCTCCTCCTGGGCGCTGCGCTGGTGGCGCTGGTGGCCTGGGAGACCGCCCAGCGGGGCCTGGTCGGCCGTCCGCCGGGGGCGGAGACCGCGTGGGACGAGCTGATGCCGTTGCTGGGACTGATCGTGCTGCTGGCCGCCGGAGCGAGGGTGGCCCTGCGGCTGCCCACCCGCCAGCCGACCGCCCGCCACCATGCGTAGCGACCTCGGCTCCGGACCACTGATCCGCGCCGGGTTCCAGGACGTCACCCGGGCGCAGGAGGGCCTGGTCGCCCTGGGCGACCATGCGGCCGCGCTGCTCGCGCCACTGGCCGGGTCGGCGGACCCGGACCTGGCGCTCGCGTCCCTGGTCCGCCTGGTCGAGGCCACCGACGACCCGGACGCCACCCTGGTCGAGCTCAGCGAGGACGAGGGCACCACCATGCGCCTGGTCGCGGTGCTCGGGGCCAGCGAGGCTCTCGGCGACCACCTCGTCCGCCACCCGGCGCAGTGGCGCGAGCTGGCCGACTCCCGCCTCGGCTGCACCCGCCCGGCGGCCTGGTGGCTGCGCGCCCAGCTGCTGGCCGCCGTGGGTGCGGACCCCGAGGACCCGGACCCGGTCTCGCGGCTCGACGACGCCGTGGCCGTCGACGCGCTCCGGGTGGAGTACCGCCGGCTCCTGCTGCGCCTGGCCGCCCGCGACCTCGCCCACCACCAAGGTGTCGACGACCTGGCCGCCGAGCTCTCCGACCTGGCGGCCGGCACCCTGGACGCCGCACTGGCGATCGCCCGGGCCCGGGTCGGCGAGGACGCCGCGACGGTGCGGCTCGCGGTGGTCGCGATGGGCAAGTGCGGCGGCCACGAGCTCAACTACGTCTCCGACGTCGATGTGATCTTCGTGCACGAGCCGCGCCCCGGGGTCGACGAGGTGGCCGCCACCAGGGCCGCCACCCAGCTGGCCTCGCACCTGATGAAGGTCTGCTCCGACACCACCCGCGAGGGCACCATCTGGCCGGTCGACGCGGCGCTGCGACCCGAGGGCAAGGCGGGCCCGCTGACCCGGACCCTCGCCAGCCACCAGGGCTACTACGAGCGCTGGGCCAAGACGTGGGAGTTCCAGGCGCTGCTCAAGGCCCGCCCGGTCGCGGGCGACCTCGAGCTCGGCCGACGCTTCGTCGAGCTGGTCGAGCCGCTGGTCTGGTCGGTCGCCGAGCGCGAGGGGTTCGTGGCCGACGTGCAGGCCATGCGCCGCCGGGTGCTCGACCACATCCCGTCCAAGGACGCCGAGCGTCAGCTCAAGCTCGGCTCCGGCGGGCTGCGCGACGTCGAGTTCGCCGTCCAGCTGCTCCAGCTCGTGCACGGTCGCGCGGACGCCTCGCTGCGGGTGCCCACCACCCTGAGCGCCCTGGCCGAGCTCACCCGGGGCGGCTACGTCGGGCGGGAGGACGGGGAGACGCTGCACCAGGCGTACTCCTTCCTGCGCACCCTCGAGCACCGGATCCAGCTCTTCCGGCTCCAACGGATCCAGGTCGTGCCCACCGACGAGGCCGACCTGCGACGGCTGGGGCGGTCCCTGGGGTTCACGAAGAAGCCGCTCGAGCGGCTGGAGCAGACCTGGCGGCACCACCGGCGTGAGGTGCGCAGGCTGCACGAGAAGCTCTTCTACCGCCCGCTGCTCGAGGCGGTGGCCCGCATCCCCGGCTCCGACGCGCGACTCACCACGGCCCAGGCGCAGGAGCGGCTGGCGGCCCTGGGCTATGCCGACCCGCAGGCGGCGCTGCGCCACCTGGAGGCGCTGACCAGCGGGGTCTCCCGGTCTTCCTCGATCCAGCGGACGCTGCTGCCGGTGATGCTCCAGTGGTTCGCCGACTCGCCCGATCCCGACGCCGGCCTCTTCGGGTTCCGCCGGATCAGTGAGTCGCTGGGGGACAGTCCGTGGTACCTCAGCCACCTGCGCGACGAGGGGCAGGTCGCCTTCCGGCTGGCGCGGGTGCTGTCTACCTCGGCCTACGCCACCGACCTGCTCGAGCGCGAGCCGCAGGGGGTGCGGATGCTCGCCGGTGACCTGGTGCCCCTGACCGCGGAGACGCTGACCGCCGAGATGCTCGCCACCGCCGGCCGCCAGGGCAGCCCGGAGGATGCCGTCCGGGCCGTGCGGGCGATCCGGCGCCGGGAGCTGCTGCGGATCGCCGTGGGCGACCTGCTCGGTGAGATCGACGTCGCCGACGTGGGCCGCGCCCTGGGCCGGCTCACCGACGCCACGTTGGAGGCGACGCTGGCGGTGGCCGCGCGCCAGGGTTGCGAGCAGCGCGAGCTGAGCGAGCCCCCCGCCCGGATGGCCGTCGTGGCCATGGGCCGGTACGGCGGCTTCGAGCTCTCCTACGGCAGCGACGCGGACGTGATGTTCGTCTACGAGCCCGTGCCGGGGGCCGACGGGCGGACGGCGGCGGTCTGGGCCCAGGGCGTCGCCAACGAGATCCGGCGGCTGCTGGCGCTGCCCGGTACCGACCCCGCGCTCGAGGTGGATGCGGGGCTACGCCCCGAGGGCCGGCAGGGCCCGCTGGTGCGGACGCTGGACTCCTACGCCGCCTACTACGCCAAGTGGTCGCAGGTCTGGGAGGCCCAGGCGCTGCTGCGGGCCGACGCGGTGGTGGGGGACCGGGACCTGCGCGACCGGTTCACCGCCCTGATCGACCCGCTGCGGTTCCCCGCCGACGGGCTGGGCGACGACGACGTGCTGGAGGTACGGCGGATCAAGGCCCGGGTCGATGCGGAGCGGCTGCCGCGTGGCGCCGACCCGCGGACCCACCTCAAGCTGGGCCGCGGCGGGCTCGCCGACATCGAGTGGACCGTCCAGCTCCTGCAGCTGCGGTACGCCGGGACGGAGCCGACGCTGCGGACCCCCGAGACCCTCAAGGCGCTCGAGGCGGCCCGCGACGCGGGCCTGCTCACCCCGGAGGACGCGGAGACGCTGCTCACCGCCTGGCGGCTGGTCAGCCGGGTGCGCAACGCCGCGACGCTGGTCCGGGGCCGGCCGGTGGACCAGATCCCGCAGGACGCGCGGGAGAAGGCGGCGCTGACCAGCGTCCTGGGCTACGAGCCGGGGGAGTCCGACCGGATGGTCAACGACTACCTGCGGGCCACCCGGCACGCCCACGCGGTGGTCGAGCGGGTCTTCTGGGACTGAGCCCTGAGGGGGTGCCGGCCCGCTCGGTCAGTCGCGGTCCTGCCGGGCCGCGCGCAGCGCCCGCCAGGCACCGGTCGACCACGCGGCCCACGCCACCAGCAGCGGCTGGAAGAAGAGCCGGACGAACCGCTTGCGGTCCGTGTCGAGCCCGAACGCGTCGGTGCCCTCGGCGTACTGGGCGATGTTGCCCGGGAAGATGACCACGAAGAAGGTGGCCGTCGCGAGACCGACGGCGACCCGCGGCTTCTCCAGCGCGAGCAGCCCGAGACCGAGGCCGACCTCGGCGACGCCGGAGACCACCACCACCACGTCGGGGTCGACGGGGAACCAGTCGGGCACCTGTGCCTGGAACTCGTCCCGGGCCGTGGTCAGGTGGGAGACGCCGGCGAAGGTGAGCATCGCGCCGAGCAGCCGGCGGGCCCACCGGCGGGTGGTGGTGGTCTCCGGGGCGGGGCGGGTGACCGCCCGTCGTACGAGATCGAGCACGGCGGCCTCCTAGGCGTGGGTACCCGGTCGTCCGGGTGCAGGCAGCCTAGCGACGCGTCCCCAGCCCCAGGCCGGCCTCGAGGCCGGCCTGGGGGACGACCTCAGGACCGCGGCGGCGCGTCGCCCCGGTCGATCGCGCTGTCGTGGCTGGCCTTGACCTGGTCGAGCAGCTCCATCAGCGGACGCTCCTGGCGGGCCTTCTCCTGGTACTTCGGGCCCAGCTGGCGGATCTGCTCACGCTCGGCCTCCAGCGCCCGGTAGATCCGCTCGCGCTCGGCCGGGTCGTGGGTGTACTCGGAGTCCAGGTACGCCGCGGCGTGCCGACGCGCGTTGGCGATCGCGTTCTGGGCCTTGCCCGCCGGGCTGACCAGGGAGGCGATGACGGTGATCGCCAGGACGCCGACGATCACTGTGAGGGAGAGGCCGATCCCGACCTCGACGACCTTGACGTGCTCGCCGCCGTTGATGAACGGCAGGTTGTTCTCGTGCAGCGCGTGCAGGATCAGCTTGACGCCGATGAAGGCGAGGATCGCCGCGAGGCCGTAGGAGAGGTAGATGAGCCGGTCGAGCAGGCCGTCGATCAGGAAGTAGAGCTGGCGCAGGCCCAGCAGCGAGAAGGCCGTCGCGGTGAAGACGATGTAGGTGTTCTGGGTGAGACCGAAGATGGCCGGGATCGAGTCGAGGGCGAAGAGGATGTCCGTGCCGCCGATGGCCACCATGACCAGCAGCATCGGGGTCATGACCTTCTTGCCGTTCTCGATGGTGAACAGCTTGTCGCCGTCGTAGAAGTCGGTGGTGTGGAAGACCTTCCGGGCCAGCCGGATGATGAAGTTGTTGGCCTCCTCGTCCTCCTCGTCGTCCTTCTTGAGCAGGTTGCCTGCGGTGAGCAGCAGGATCAGGCCGAAGAGGTAGAAGATCCAGGCGAACTGGTTGATCAGCGCGGCGCCCAGCAGGATGAAGCCGGTGCGGGCGATCAGCGCGAACACGATGCCGAAGAGCAGGACCTTCTGCTGGTCCTCCCGGGGAACCCGGAAGCTCGACATGATGATGAGGAAGACGAACAGGTTGTCGACCGACAACGCCTTCTCGGTGATGTACCCGGCGAAGTACTCAGACCCGACCGTGCCCCCACCGAATGCCAGCATGAGGAACCCGAAGACGATCGCGATGCCGACGTAGAGGGCCGACCAGAAGGCGGCCTCCCGCAGCGTCGGCACGTGTGCCTTGCGGACGTGGAAGAAGAAGTCGAAGGCCAACAGCCCCAGGATGGCGACGATGGTCACGCCCCAGATCACTGGGCTCACGTCCATGGATACAGCTCCTCTTGATCGGTCGGGCGATGCGTCGATTCTCGCAGACCCCCGGTGGAGCCTCCGCGCCGACTTCAACGACCGGCGTCGCCGAGACGTCCCAGCCTGTGAGCAACTTCTTGTCCGTGACCCCGGTCACATGCTCTGCTGCGCTCATCTGGACGGGGGTGACAGAAAGAAGAGAAGAACGTGACATTGCGTGCCCTGATCGCCCGGCTGAGCGCCGTGGTAGCCCTGACCCTGGTGACGCTGGTGCCAGGCCCCGCGCAGGCGGAGGAGCCCATCCCGCCCTTCTACCAGGCGCCCGCGACGCTCCCCGCGGCCAACGGCGACCTGATCCGCAGCGAGAACCTCGACATCCTGATCAACCCCTCCAAGCTCTTCGGGGTGCGGTCCACCGCCACCCGGGTGCTCTACCGCTCCACCGACCGTACCGGAGCCCCGATGGCGGTCTCCGGCTCGGTGATCGTCCCGGAGAAGGCGTGGGCCGGACCCGGGCGGCGACCGGTGATCGGCTACGCCGTCGGCACCCAGGGGATCGGGGACAGCTGCGCCCCGTCGCGGCTCTTCAGCGAGCTGCTGGAGTACGAGTCGATCTTCATGTCGGGTCTGCTGGCCCGCGGCTACGCCATCGCGATGACCGACTACGAGGGCCTCGGCACCGCCGGGCCGCACACCTACATGGACCGCAAGTCCCAGGGGCACGCGGTGCTGGACATCGTCCGGGCCGCCCAGCGGCTGCCCGGCAGCGGGCTCTCGACCGCCAACCCGGTGGCGTTCTACGGCTACTCGCAGGGCGGTGCGGGGGCCGCGTCGGCCGGTGAGCTCGCCGGGTCGTACGCCCCCGAGCTGAAGGTGAAGGGCACCGTGGCCGGCGCCGTCCCGGCCGACCTCCGGGCGCTGCCCGGCGCGATCGACGGCAGTCTCTACTCCGAGTTCACCTGGTACGCGATCGCCGGGCTCTCGGCCAGCTACGACCTGGACATCACCACCTACCTGAACGCGGACGGCAAGGAGATGTTCGCCCAGATGCAGGACAACTGCGTCTTCGACCTGTTCGGCTCGGCGTTCACCCAGTCGTCGGACTACACCGCCGACGGCGCCTCGCTCGGCCAGCTGATCGAGCGCGAGCCCTTCCGGACGATGATCGACGACCAGCGCATCGGGCGGATCCGCCCCAGCGCGCCGGTGCTGGTCACCCACAGCCTGCTCGACGACGTGGTGCCCCACCGGGTCGGCAAGCAGATGGTCCGCGACTGGTGCGACCGCGGCGCCTCGGTGCGGCTGAGCACCAACGCCACCCCGCTGCACGTGGGCGGCATGCTCAACAACGCCACCGAGGTCTACGGCTTCCTGGAGGCCCGGTTCGCCGGCGTGCCGGCCGCCTCCTCCTGCTGGCGGCTCTGAGGACAGGCTGCTCGGACGAACGGCGGCCACGCCGTACCCTCGCCGGATGGAACGGCTTCGGGTCGGGGTGGCAGGGACGTCGCACTGGGCGCGTGAGGTGCACGTCCCAGGCGTGGCCGCCGCCGAGCACGTCGACCTGGTCGCGGTGTGGGGACGCGACCCCGGGCGGCGCGAGCCGCTGGCACGCCAGCACGGCGTGGTCGCCTGCACCTCCTTCGAGGAGCTGGTCGACCGGGTCGACGTGGTGACCTTCGCCGTGCCGCCGCAGGTGCAGCCCGGCCTCGCGGTGGTGGCCGCGCGGGCCGGGAGGCACCTGCTCCTGGAGAAGCCGGTCGCCGTCTCGGTGCGTGAGGCCGCTGCCGTCCAGGAGGCGGTGCGCGAGGGAGGTGGGCGGGCGATGGTCTTCTTCACCCGTCGGCTCGTGCCGGAGGTCGAGCGGTTCGTCGAGCAGGCCCGTGGCCGGGAGTGGAGCCGGGCCACGGTCCGTGCCCACAGCGACGTGATGGTCACGCAGTCGCCGTACCGGGACTCGCAGTGGCGCGGCGGGCCACGGGCTGCCCTGTGGGACCTGGCACCGCACGCGCTCTCGGTCCTGCTCCCCGTGCTGGGTCCGGTCCGGCAGGTCACTGCGGCGCAGCACGGACGGACCGTGGTGCTGACCGTCCAGCACGCCGGGGGCGCGCAGGCCGAGATCTCGGTGTCGTTGCACGCCGACAGCCCGGCGGACGAGATCCGGCTGCATGCCGACGGCTCCGAGGCTGCCCTCGTCGCACCCACCTACGACGGGAGAGCGGCCTTCGTCCGTGCCCTGGACCGGTTGGCGGCGCTGATCCGGGACCCGGACCGCGAGGATCCGCTCTCCCTCGACCTCGGGGTCGAGGTCACCCGGGTGCTGGAGGCGGCCGAGCAGTCCCTGCTCGGCTCCGGGGCCTGAGGGTCCCGTCGCCGTGCGCGCGTCGGGGCAGGTGATCTACATTCGGCTCCCGTGAGCGCACAGGCACCTTCCGCCGTCATCCTGGTCCGAGCCGAGAGGTTCGTGCCCAACCCGGCGACCGCGGCGGACAACGCCTTCCAGGCCGAGGCGCCGGTGGACCAGCCCGACGAGCTGACCTCGGCCCGGGCGCTGGCCGAGATGGACCTCCTGGCCGACGCGCTGCGCGGCGTGGGGGTGCGGGTGCACGTCTTCGCCGACCCCGACCACACCCGGCCGGACAGTGTCTTCCCCAACAACTGGCTCTCCACCCACGCCGGCGGCAGTGTCGCGGTCTACCCGATGTACGCCTCGAACCGGCGGCACGAGCGCCGGGCCGACGTGCTGGAGATGCTCAAGTCCGAGTACCGCGTGCAGACGATCGTCGACTACTCAGGCCTGGAGCCCGACGGCATCTTCCTGGAGGGCACGGGCGCGATGGTGCTCGACCACGTCTCCCGCGTCGCCTACACCGCGCGCAGCCATCGCGCCGACACCCACGTGCTGGAGCGGTTCTGCACGGACTTCGGCTACGAGCCGATGGCCTTCGACGCCGTGGACTCCGCGGGCGTGCCGGTCTACCACACCAACGTCATCGGCTGCGTCGGCACCGAGGTCGCGCTCTTCGCGCTGGAGATGATCCCGGACGAGCCGCGGCGCGAGGAGGTCCGCGAGCGGCTCTCGGTCAACGGGCGCCAGGTCGTCGAGCTCACCGAGGCCCAGGTGCGCGAGTTCGCCGGCAACGCCGTGGAGCTCTGCGGGCGTACGGCGCAGGGGCGCCGCCGCTACGTGATGGCGATGTCCGAGCGGGCACGGCGGAGCCTGCGCCCCGACCAGGTCGCGGCGATCGAGGAGTCGTGCGAGATCGTCGCGGTCGACATCCCGACGATCGAGCTGGCCGGGGGATCGGTGCGGTGCATGATCGCCGGGGTTCACCTGGACCGACGGCCCGCCTCCGGGCACGAGCTCACCGAGGCGGTGGAGGCGATCAACGAGGACGCCCCGGCCACCGCCGACGGCCAGGACGTCGCGATGGCCGAGGTGGGGGCGTGACCACCTCCGTGGCGGCCGGCGCCGCGACACCGACGCGGCGCACCGGGCCGATCATCCTGGTGCTCGCGCTGTGCGGCACCGCGGTCTCGCTCATGCAGACCCTGGTGGTCCCGCTGCTCCCGGACTTCCCGCGACTGCTGGACACGAGCGCCGACAACGCCTCGTGGCTGGTCACGGTCACCCTGCTCACCTCCGCGGTGGCCACCCCGATCCTGTCCAAGCTCGCGGACATGTACGGCAAACGCCGGATGATCGTGGTCTCCCTGCTCGCCCTGCTCGCGGGCTCCTTGCTCGGGGCTGCCAGTGACACCCTCACGGTGCTGATCGTCGCCCGCGCCCTCCAGGGGTTCGCCCCCGCCCTGATCCCGATCGGCATCTCCACGATGCGCGACGCGCTCCCGCCCGAGCGGATCGGCGGCGCGGTGGCCCTGATGAGCACAACGCTGGGGATCGGCGGCGCGGTCGGGCTGCCGCTGTCGGGGATCATCTACGAGGCGTTCGGCTGGCAGGCCGTCTTCTGGGGATCGGTGGCGATGTCGCTGCTGATGATCGCCCTCGTGCTCGCCGTCGTCCCCGAGTCGACGGTCCGGGCGCCCGGCGCCTTCGACTGGGTCGGCGCGGTGCTCATGTCGATCGCGCTCACCTCGCTCCTGCTGGCGATCTCCAAGGGCGGACAGTGGGGGTGGACCTCGCAGTGGACGCTGCTCTCGTTCGTCCTCGCGGTCCTCGTCTTCGGGCTCTGGGTGCCGTGGGAGCTGCGGACCGGCCAGCCGCTGGTGGACCTGCGGACCTCCGTGCGTCGCCCCGTGCTGCTGACCAACGTCGCCTCCCTGCTCGCGGGCTTCGCGATGTTCGCCAACCTGCTGGTGGCGGTGCAGCAGCTGCAGTTCCCCGAGGCCAGCGGTGTCGGCTTCGGGCTCGGAGTGACCGAGGCCGGGTTGGCGATGCTGCCCGGCGGCCTGCTGATGATCATCGTCTCGCCCTTCTCCGCCTCGATCACCCGCCGGTTCGGCGCCCGCACGACGCTGGTGGCCGGACTGTCGGTGACGGGCCTGGGCTACCTGCTCCGGGTGCTGCTCGACTCCAACGTGCTCGAGCTGCTGATCGGCGTGGGCGTCGTCTCGGTGGGGGTCGCCATATCGTTCGCCGCGATGCCCGTGCTGATCATGCAGTCGGTGCCGATCACCGAGACGGCGGCCGCCAACGGCCTCAACACGGTGGTGCGTGCGCTGGGCACCTCCACCTGCTCGGCGACGGTCGCGGCAGTGCTCGCGGCCGGCACGGTCACCGTCGGCGGCCAGGTATTCCCCAGCGAGGGAGCGCTGCACGCCACCAGCTGGCTGGCGGCAGGCGCGGCGTTCCTGGGTGCGGGCGTCGCCCTGCTGATCCCGGCCAGGATCGCTCCGGCGGTCGCGCCCTCCGCCGACCCGGGTCGCGGCCAGGTGGCCGCGGGCGAGGTCTCCGCGGTCCGGCGTGACGTCGTACGCCGGGGCGAGGCCGGCGCCGAGGTGGTCGTCCGCGGACGGGTCTGCCAGGCCGACGGGCGCCCCGCCCGGCTGGCAGTGGTCTCGGTGCTGGAGCGCACCGGGCGCCAGGTCGACTGGGCCCGCGCCGACAACGACGGCCGCTGGTCGGTGGTGCTGCCCGGCGCGGGGGAGTACCTGGTGATCTGCGCCGCCGAGGGCTGGGCGCCGCGCTCGGAGCTGAGGCACCTCGACCCGCAGGAGCCGGCGACGATCCAGCTGGAGGAACGGCTCACCGTGGCCGGCGTCGTCTCCCGCGGCGGCTGGCCGGTCGAGGGAGCGCTCGTGGTGCTCACCGACGACTCGGGAGAGTCGGTCTGCGCGACGCGGACCGACGAGGGCGGGCACTACGAGCTCGACCTGCCCCCGCTGGGTCGCTACGTCCTGACCGCCCTGGACCCCGAGCTCGGCGTGGCGGAGTCCGAGGAGGTCGTGATCAGCGCGCAGCGCCGACGCTTCCACGTGGTCATGGCGGAGGCCCCCGCGGCCACCGAGACCGCGGCGTTCGGGGCTTCCGAGGTGGCGTCCGAGGCGATGTCCGAGGTCAGGCGAGCGCGAGGAACAGCTTCTCCATCTTCTTGACGTCCACGTCCTCCAGCCCCTCCTCGCTGTCCTGCAGACACTGCTGCAGGCCGGTCGCCACGACGGCGTAGCCCGCGCGGGAGAGCGCCTTGTTGACTGCGGCGAGCTGGGTCAGCACCGACTCGCAGTCCGAGCCCTCCTCCATCATCCGGATGACGCTGCCCAGGTGTCCGTGGGCGCGCTTCATGCGCGTGATGATCGCCTTGATGTCGGTCGGCTCGAGGTCCATGGGGGCCTTCTCTCTCCTGCGCAGCGGTGTGTCTCAGCGAGCCCGGCGGACGGGCTGCGGCCAACTGTACAACCCCCCTGGGGGATGTGTTAGCGTCGCGCTCCGATAACCCCCCGGGGGGTTATCCGACTCTCCCTTGCCGACATCGAACGGATCCTCATGCACACCATGCCGTCCTCGCGGGACGGGGCCGACCAGCCCACCGCGAACCGCGGACGCCCGACCTCCGGACCCGGACCCCTGGGCCGGCTCGGGGTCTGGGTCACCCGTCACGCACGCCTGGTCACCGTGGTCTGGCTGCTGGCCGTCGTCGGCCTGGGCGCGTTCGCGCCCCAGGTCGAGAAGAACCTCTCCGGGGCCGGCTGGCAGGCCGACGGGTCGGAGTCGGTGACGGCGCGCGAGCTGGCCCAGGAGCACTTCGGCGGCAACGCCTCCTCGGCGATCCAGGTCGTCGTCCGCTCGACCGACGGACCGGTCACCCGCGGCGAGGGCAAGCAGGTCCTGACGGAGGTGACCCGGGTGCTCGAGCAGGAGCCGCGGATCGCCGACGTCCTGGCACCGGTGCCGGGCGCCACCCTCAGCCAGGACGGGTCGACCGCGGTCGTCCTGGCCGGGGCGGGCGCGGACACCAACGAGATGGTCAGGGTCGCCACCGAGATCAAGGCCGGCCTCCAGGACCTCTCCACCGACGACGTGCAGGTCAACCCCACCGGGTCCTCCCTGTTGTGGAGCGACTTCAACGAGGCCAACCTCGACGCGATGCTCACGTCCGAGATGATGTCCTGGCCGGTGACGCTGGGGATCCTGGTGCTGGCGTTCGGTGCGCTGGTGGCCGCGGGGCTCCCGCTGCTGCTCACCCTCGCCGGGCTGGTCGCCTCAGCGGGCTCGCTGGTGCTGATCAACGAGCTGATCCCGGTCTCCATCTGGGCGATGAACTTCGCGATGATGTTCGCGCTGGCGCTGGGCATCGACTACGCGCTGTTCGTGGTGGTCCGCTACCGCGCCGCCCGGGCGGCGCGACGCGCGGCCAGCCGGGAGGCCGGACGCGAGGACTCCCTCGACGACCGGCGCGCGGCGGTGGCCGAGACGATGGACACCGCCGGCAAGGCGGTGCTGCTCTCCGGGCTGACCGTCCTGGTCTCCCTCTCCGCGGTGATGATCGTGCCGTCGCCGTCCTTCCGCTCGATGGCCGGCGGGATCATGCTCTCGGTGGTCTTCGTGCTCGGCGCGACCCTCACGCTGCTGCCCCTGGTGCTGTTCAAGCTCGACGACCGGATCAACAAGGTCGCGCTGCCGTGGTCGCGCTCCCAGGAGCACCGTTCGCCGAAGTTCGCAGCCTGGGGCGAGCGGCTCTGGAAGCGCCCCCTGGTGTGGGGCCTGGCCTCGGTCGCCATCCTGCTGGCGCTGGCCGCCCCGGTCGTCGGCCTCGACACCGCCATGCCGTCGATCAAGGTCCTGCCGGAGGACGCCTCGGCGCGCGTCGGCTACGACATCGTCCAGGAGTCGTTCGGCGAGGGCGCGCCGGGCACGCTCCAGGTGGTGGTGGACGCCGACGAGGCCGCCGAGGCCGCCGAGGCCGCCGAGGTGCTGCGCGCCGACGAAGGCATCGCCGGCGCCATGCCGCCGATGCCGGCCGGCGACGAGAGCGGTCTGGTGATGGTGCAGGCGGTGCCCACGGTCGACCCGTCGGACCCGGCGCTGGGGGAGACGGTGGACCGCCTGCGCGGCGACCTTCCCGACTCGGCGCTGGTCGGTGGTGCTCCGGTGGAGAACCTCGATCTCAAGTCCCAGCTGGACGAGTCCACACCGTGGGTGATCGGCATCGTCCTGGTCCTTGGCTTCCTGCTGCTGCTGATCGCGCTGCAGGCGCCGCTGATCTCGCTGCTCGGCACCCTGGCCAGCCTGCTCTCCACCGCGGCCGCCTTCGGTGTGGCCCGGTTGATCTTCCAGGAGGGGTACGGCGCCGACCTGCTCGGCTTCGAGTCCCAGGGGTTCCTCGACGCGTGGGCGCCGGTGTTCTTCTTCGCGATGATCTTCGCGATCGCGATGGACTACACGGTCTTCCTGCTGGCCTCGGCCAAGGAGCACTACGAGCGCTCCGGTGATCCCAAGGAGGCGATGGTCGGCTCGCTGGCCCACTCCGGCCGGGTGGTCTTCGCCGCGGGCGCGGTGATGGTGGCGGTCTTCTTCACCTTCGCGCTCTCCGGGCCGATCCCGCCGAAGGAGATGGGTGTGGTCCTGGGTCTTGCCGTCCTGCTGGACGCCTTCCTGGTCCGGTTGGTGCTGCTGCCCGTGATGCTGCGGCTGACCGGCAAGGCTGCCTGGTACACCCCGGCGTGGCTGCGCAAGGTCCTCCCGAACGTGACCTTCGCGCACGACTAGGAGCACGCAGGACCCGAGCGCACCGGGACCGGTGGCCCTGGCCCCCGGTGCGTCCTGCGGTTCTACTGCCGGGGACGGCCTGCCGCTGGGGACGGGCCCGACGAGAGCGAGCGAGCGATGATCGTGGACGAGGCGTACGAGCTGGCCAACGGCGTGCGGATCCCGGTGCTCGGTCTGGGCACCTGGTTCATCGAAGGTGCCGCTGCCGCCCAAGCGGTGCGCGACGCGGTCGAGACCGGATACCGCAACATCGACACCGCCCAGGCCTACGGCAACGAACGTGGGGTCGGGGAGGGGGCGCGCACCAGTGGCCTGGCCCGTCACGAGCTGTTCGTCTCCACGAAGCTGGCCGCCGAGATCAAGGAGTACGACGCCGCGGTGGCCGCGATCGACGGCTCGCTCGACGCCCTGGGGCTGGACCACATCGACCTGATGATGATCCACAGCCCCCAGCCCTGGGCCGACTTCCGGGGCGGTGACTACGCGGAGGGCAACCGGGAGGCGTGGCGCGCGCTCGAGTCGGCGTACGAGCAGGGGAAGCTGCGCGCCATCGGGGTGTCCAACTTCCGGCAGGGCGACCTGGAGAACCTCTTCGCCGTCTGCGACGTGGTGCCTCAGGTCAACCAGGTGCTGGTGCACGCCGGCAACACGCCCTCCGAGCTGCTCGCCTTCTGCGCGGCCCGGGACATCGTGGTGGAGGCTTACTCGCCGATCGGGCACGGCGCGATCCTCACGAACGCCGAGATCGCCGCGATCGCGGGACGGTACGAGGTGAGCGTCCCGCAGCTGTGCATCCGCTACACCCTGCAGCTCGGCACGGTCTCGCTGCCGAAGACGGCCGACCGTGCGCACATGCGGAGCAACGCCCAGGTCGACTTCGTCATCTCCGAGCCGGACATGAGGACGCTGGAGGCTCTGCGGATCAGGGACTACGGCGAGCACAGCGTGTTCCCGGTCTACTCCATGAAGTGAGAAGGACCGGCGAGGGCGGCACCCCTGCAGCCTCGGACATCGGGCGCGCACGTGCGGACCTTCGCCGAGGACCTGCCGTACGCCGACCTGCTGTCACGGCGTGGAGCCGGACCCTTCTGCTGGCCCCGGGTTGACCGGTGGTCCGCCAGGCATTGCCAACCGGTGACCGGAGGGTCATGGTGGGAATCCACCATCCATTCGCTGCGACTCGGGCATGCAGCTTTGGGCCTGGCCGCGGCGCGTTCTCGAGGAGCGCCATGACCTTCCTACGTCGTACCGCACCACCCGGATCCGGCCTGCCGGAGTCCCACCCCCGTCGGTCCTGGAGGACCGGCACCCGCCGGCGCGCCGGCGCCGCGGTCGCCCTGCTGACCGCGTGCGCCGGCGTTGCCGGCTTCTCGGCCGCCAGCCCCGCGCCGGCCGAGGAGTCGCCCGAGGGCGGCTCGGACATGCCCAGGACCCTGCAGGCTGCTCCCGACTCGCTGCAGACTCCGTTCGAGGAGTCGGACGGAGCCGAGTGGACGACCGTCGCGGAGTCCCAGCGGTTCTGGCGCCAGCTGGACCGCGGCAGCGACCGGGTGCGGGTCACCACCGTCGGGCGCAGCGTCGAGGGACGCCCGCTCCAGCTGGTGGCCGTCGGCGACCCGGCCCCGGCCGAGCCGGAAGCGGCCGCGCAGGGGTCGGTCCTGCTCTACACCTGCTCGGTGCACGGCAACGAGAACTCCGGGCGCGAGGCCTGCATGCAGCTGGCCCGGGACATGTCGACCACCATGGACCCGTCGTGGCGCCGGCTCCTGCAGCGCACGACGGTGCTGTTCATCAACCTCAACCCCGACGGGTGGGAGGCCGACACCCGGCAGAACGCGCAGGGCCTGGACGTCAACCGCGACTACATGGCGCTGCAGTCTCCGGAGGCGCAGGCGGTGGTGAAGATCATCCGCGACTGGAAGCCCGACGTGCTCAACGACCTGCACGAGTACGGCTCGAACCCCTACTACCGCACCGACCTGCTGCAGCTGTGGCCGCGCAACCGGCAGACCGACCAGGTCGTGCACGACCTGGCCCGGACCATGAGCGAGGAGTACGCCGCGGGCGAGGTCGTCGCGGCGGGCTACACCTCGGGGGAGTACGGGATCTACGTCAAGGACGGCGAGCCGTTCCTCCAGGTGGCCGGGGACGAGCAGGGTCGAATCCTGCGCAACTACGCCGGCCTGCAGCACGTCGTCGGGATGCTCAGCGAGACGGCCAACGACCCGCTGAACGCCGAGGAGGAGGCTGACGAGTCGTTGCTCAACCGGCGACGCGTCGAGGTCAACTACCTCAGCGCGGTGGGCAGCGCGTACTTCACCCTGGAGAACCGGGAGACGCTGGCGCGGGAGACCGCGGCGGCCGCGGCCCGGGTCACCGAGGAGGGGGCGAACCGCACCGGAGTCGTCTACTTCGCCGGCCAGGACAACGTCCTGCCCACCTCGGGCAACGAGGTCGAGCCGGAGCCGATGTGCGGCTACCAGCTCACCGTGGAGCAGCGGGACGCGCTGCGCCAGACGTTGCGCCTGCACGGGATCACCTGGCGCAACAACCCGCAGGGCGCGTTCGTCACGATGGCGCAGGAGGACCAGCCGCTGATCCCGCTGCTCCTCGACGCCCGTTCGGAGTACCGCGTCGCGGAGGCGACGCCGGTCGAGACCTGCTGAGCGGTCGGTCGCCGGGACCGCACGGTCCCGGCGGTCGGTCGGCGGGCGGTCGCGACGGGGGAGGAAGCGGCTAGGGCGAGAGAGCAGCGGAGAGTTGTGCGAGCCCGAAGTCGAAGGCGGCCTCCAGGTCGCCGTCCAGGCGGAAGGCGCCGGCGAGCTCCATCGTGATGAACCCGGTGGCCCAGGCGGTCAGGAGCCGGGCGGCCTCCAGTGCCTGGTCGGGTCCCACCAGCCGGGCGGCGACGTCGAGCACCGGCGCGCTCGCCCGGGCAAGGGACTCCGGGTCGGCAGCGGCCGAGAGGAGCAGCCGGAAGCCCTCGGGTCGCTCGTGGGCGAAGGCGCGGTAGGTGCGGGCGACCTGCTCCAGGGTCTCGTCGGAGGAGAGGGCGGCCGCGAGCCGGTCGGCGGTGGCGGTCGCCACCAGCCCGAGCAGCGCCTCGCGGTCGCGGACCCGCTTGTAGAGCGACGGGGCCCGGACGCCGACCCGCTGGGCGACCGCCTGCATGGTCAGGCCGGCCGGCCCCTCGGCCTCGAGGACATCGCCGCCCGCGGCGACGATCTCCGCGAGCGACGTGCGTTCCGGTGCCGGCATCCTGCCTCCTCCATCATGGCTATTGACATTAGCCATAATGGCTAATTACCGTAGCCATGTCAACCACCCTCCATCCCGTTCGAGGAGCCAGGACATGAAGCTCGGCCCCCACCTGCACCGGATCGGGAACGACGTCGTCGCCGTCTACCTGATCGACACCGACGACGGGGTCACCGTCATCGACGCCGGGCTGCCCGGCCACTGGACCGAGCTCCTCGCCGAGCTGGCCGCCATGGGCCGCACGGTCGACGACGTCCGGGGTCTCGTGCTCACCCACGGCGACAGTGACCACCTCGGCTTCGCCGAGCGACTGCGCCGCGAGCACGGCGTACCCGTCTTCGTGCACGCCGCCGACGCCGAGCGTGCCCGGACGGGGGAGAAGCCGAAGACCCCGATGGGGCGCGTGCGCCTCGGTGCCCTGCTGGGCTTCCTGGGCTACGCCGTGCGCAAGAGCGGCTGGCGGACGACGTACCTGAGCGAGGTCGTCGAGGTGGCCGACGGCGAGGTGCTCGCCCTGCCGGGCGCGCCCCGAGTGCTGTCCATGCCCGGTCACTCGCCGGGCAGCATCGCCGTGCACGTGCCGGTCGCGGACGCGGTCTGCGTCGGTGACGCCCTCACCACCCGCTCGGTGCTGACCGGACGGACCGGGGTGCAGGCGGCCCCCTTCACCGACGACCCGGCCCTGGCCGTGGAGTCGCTCGGCAGGCTCGCGACCCTGCCCGGCCTCGGCTCCGAGACGTGGCTGCTGCCCGGGCACGGGGCTCCGTGGCGAGGAGACCTGACCACCGTGCAGGATGAGGTCCGGCGAGCCGGCGGCTGAACGCGCACCGGAGTCAGCCGGAGGGCTCTCCGCTGTCGAACTGCCGAACCCCCGAGGATCGTGCGGTGGCAGGGCGGGCCGCACCAGGACCGGATGACTCCGAAGTCGTTGAAACCTGGCCGAAATCTGACGGTGATGGACTGCTCCTCCGGCCGTCGCCACGGCGGTCCCGCACATCCCGTCTGGAGGTCCCGTGTCCCGTCCCCACGTCCTCGTGGTGCACCAGCGCACCTCTCGTCCGCACGCCCCCGACTTTCAGGCCAAGCTGGACGTGCTGAACAGCAGCGCTCTCGACGTCGTCGCGGGGCTCGGGCTCACCGCCGAGCTCTGGGCGGCCGCCGAGCACCCGCAGGCGGCGACGGTGGACGCCGTGGATCGGGCGGACGTCGTCGTGGTGATGGGCGGCGAGGACGTGCACCCGAGCTGGTACGCCGGGGCGCCGGCGTACCCCGAGCAGGGACACCACGACCTCGAGGGGGACGCCGGGCAGCTGGCCGTGATCGAGCGGTGCCTTGAGCGGGGCACGCCGCTGCTGGGACTGTGCCGGGGGCACCAGCTGCTCAACGTCGCCCTCGGCGGCACCCTGGTCCAGCACCTGCCCACGGTCGACCGGCACCGGACGGCCGGCGACGACCCGTTCGTCGCGCACCACGTCCAGGTCGACGCCTCGCTGGCCGCCGACGTCGACGCCTCCCGGGCGGTCTACTGCACCCACCACCAGGCGGTCGACACGCTGGGAGGCGGGTTGGTGGTCGCGGCGCACAGCACCGACGGTGTGGTCGAGGCGGTGGTCGGGGCCGGCCGGCCGGTCACCGGGATCCAGTGGCACCCCGAGCACCCCGCGGACGCGGCCGTCCAGCTGCGCGCCCTGGTGCTCCGCCTGGTCAGGCAGGCCGGGGGAGACGTGCCTCAGGTCCGCAGGATCCTGACGTGGGGTGGGCGTCCCGTCGGCGCGCCCAGCGTGGCGTAGCCGGCCAGGGCGCCGCGCTCGCTCGGACCCGGGGCCATACAGTCTGGCCATGCTGATCCGCCGTACCCTCGCCCGCACCGTCCTGCTCACCGCCCGCTGGCGGGTGGTCGGCCAGGTCCCGAAGACCGGGATCATGGTGGGCGCCCCGCACACCTCCAACTGGGACTGGGTCGCCACGATGCTGATGATGTGGTCCCGCGAGGTCACGCCGACGATCCTGATCAAGCGCGAGCTGTTCAAGGGCCCCATGGGGTGGCTGCTGCGCGCCACCGGCGGTGTCCCGGTGGACCGGGACAACGCCTCGGAGGTGGTGTCGGACCTCGCCGCCAACCTCACCCGGGACCAGACGCTGGTGGTCGCCATCGCCGCCGAAGGCACCCGCACCAGGTCGGAGTACTGGAAGAGCGGGTTCTACCGGCTCGCCCAGCAGACCGGCCTGCCGGTGGCCCTGGGGTTCATCGACGGGCCGACCCGCACCGTCGGCTTCGGTCCCACGGTGGAGATCACCGGCGACGTCCGCGCCGACATGGACCGGATCCGCGCCTTCTACGCCGACAAGCAGGGCCTGCGGCCCGAGCACCGCAGCGAGCCTCGGCTGCGCGAGGAGGACCTCGGCGGGCGGGACTGACCGGGACGACGCGACTCAGCGTCCCGGGGTGCCGGCGCCGAGCCGCGACGGTCGCCACGGCTCGCGCACGTGCGCCAGCCAGACCTCGTCGGGGTCGAGAGCGCGGATGAGTCGCTGTCCCTCGTCCGTCGGCTCGTTCAGCTGGCCGAACCATACGGCTGCGTCACCACAGATCACGACCGGGCGGCCCGCGCCCGACGTCACCACCACGACCTGCGACCCGGGCGTGTGCCCCGGCGCGGGCACGAGCCGGACGCCGGGGAGCAGCTCGAGCTCCCCGTCGACTGGCACGTACTGCACTCCGGGAGCGTCCACCCACTCGCGAATCGTGTAGTCGTCCTGGCTGCGGGCGTCCTCGAGCTCACGGCGCTGCACGTAGACCGGCCGCCCGGCGAAGAGCTGGTTCCCGCCGCAGTGGTCGGCGTGCAGGTGCGTGTTGACGACCATGTCGATCCCGGCGACGTCGAGGTCCTGGTCGTCCAGCGGATAGAGGGTGGGGTGGAAGGCCTCCACCACCAGCGGGTGCAGCTCGGTCATGCCGGTGTCGACCAGGACCCGGCCCTGCGGGTGGTCGATGACGTGCACGTAGACGGGCATCACGTCACCCTCGACCTGCAGGTCGGCCACGAGGACCGGCGTGACGGTGACGGTGCTGTCGGCGTGGCCTCCGGCGTTCCTGACTTCTTCACCCATGCTGCGAACGTGGCATTGACGGAAAAAGTTGTCAACGGTTCGGGGGACCGGGTGTGGCGGCGGAGACCCGCGGGCGATGACTGCGAGCGCCACCACCCCGAGCAGCACGTAGGGCCCCGAGGCCGCCACCTGGAGCGCGTGCCACGAGAGCTCCTGTCCGTCGTCGCCGGGGACGGCCCACACGACGTACGTCGCAGTGGTCGCCAGCACGGCGAGGAGCAGCAGCCGCGAGCGTTGCCAGCCGAGCACCAGCAACGGCACGCACCAGACCCAGTGGTGGGTCCACGAGATGGGCGAGACCAGGAGCCCGGTCGCGGCGATGGCCACCACCCCGCCCAGGTCGTCACCGGCGCGGCCCGTCCGGACGGCCACGACGGTCCCGCCGACCAGGACGACGAGCACGACGAGCACCATCACCGCGAGCTGCCAGCCGTCCGGGTCGCGGTCGCCGAACGCGCGGACCAACCACCCCCGCACCGACTGGTTCGACACGTTCTCGGGCCGTCCGACCCGGCGGTCGTCGAGGAGATGACGGGTCCAGAAGTCCCACGTCGCCTGCCGGTCCACCAGGGCGGAGATCGCCACCGTGAGGGCCACCGTCCCGGCCGCTGTCATCCCGGTCCGGCGCGGCCCGGCGAGCAGCAGGTAGCCGACGAAGATCGCAGGGGTCACCTTCACGCCGACGGCCAGGCCTGTGCCCACCCCTGCCCAGCGGGTGCCGCGCAGCACGGTCAGGTCGGCCAGGACGAGGGCCACGACCAGGAGGTTGACCTGGCCGAACCCGAGCGTGGACTGCACCGGCTCCATCCACACCGCGACCGCCAGCACCGCCGCCGTGCCAGTGCGGAGCCGACGGCCCTCGGCGCCGGCGAGGCGGAGCGCGAGATGAGCCACCACTGTCAGCAGGACGAGGTTGGTCAGCACCGAGACCGGTCCGAGGAAGCCCCTCGGCAGGAAGGCCGTCGGGACGAACAGGAGCGCGGCGAACGGCGGGTACGTGGTGAGCCCGTGCGCCCCCGGCAGTGGGCCGTAGAGGTCCCGCCCGTCCCGCAGGGCCATGCCCTCGGCGCGATAGACGCCGAGGTCGACAAAGGTGGGCTCGAGGTCGCTGTGGGCCAATCGCAGCGCGAGACAGCACCCGACGGAGAGAACGGCGAGCACCCAGGCGCTCCGCGGCGTGAGGACCGGCACCTCCACCATGCTGGCGCGCGGCATCCGGCTTCGCCGGACCCACGAGACCCGCACCGGCGGGACCTTTGACCGTGCCAGCGCTTCGGAGCTCGGTCCTGGCGTGCGTGGATGCCGGTGCGCTACTCCGGGATCGGTGGTCCGACCACCTGGAGCCCGTAGCGGGGAGCGACGTCGACCCACTTCGTGATCTCCACCTCCGGGGTCTGCGCGTCTGCGCCCGGCAGCCGCAGCTCGGCGGCTGGTAGACCGACCTCGTCGTAGAGCGAGAAGAGACCGCCCGGCACGGTGAGGGCGAGGAACCTCGCCGGGACGGTGCCCCGGATCCGGAAGGCGTGCGGCACCCCCGCCGGCAGGTGGATGAAGCAGCCGGTGTCGAGGGTGTAGAACTCGTCGCCGGCGCGGTAGTCCATCGTCCCCTCGAGGAGGTAGAACGCCTCGGCCTCGTGGGCGTGCACGTGCAGGGGAGTGGCGACACCGGGCGGCTGGGTCACCATCGCCGCCCCGAGCTCACCGCCGGTCTCGGAGGCCTCGACGAGGTGCTCGAACAGCGACTGCATGGCCCAGGTCCCTCGGCCGGTTCCCGACCTGCGCATCGTCGCGGTGGTCGCCGCGGCCTTGCTCGTGGATTCGGACATCGGAGCCTCCGATCATATTCATCCGAATGAGCATCGGATGAATATTGCTACGCTAGGACCCATGTCCTCCGAGGTCAAGGCGCGCCGGTACGACGCATCCCGGCGACGGGTCGCCGCCCAGGAGACCCGTCGCCGGGTCCTCGCCGCCGCCCGCGACCTGTTCACCACCCAGGGGTACGACGCCACGTCGGTGGCCGCGATCGCGGAGGCCTCGGAGGTCTCCGTGGACACCGTCTACGCCTCGGTCGGCCGGAAGCCCCGAATCCTGCTGGCGGTCCACGACATGGAGCTCGCCGACGCGGACGAGCCGGTGGGTTCCGAGGAGCGTGACTACGTCAAGGAGATCCGTGTCGCGGGCATGGCCGCGGCGAAGATCGAGCTGTACGCCGCCGCCCTGGCCGCCCGCCTGCCGCGCACCGTCCCGCTGATGGGTGCGCTGCGTGCCGCGGGTGCCCGGGACCAGGCGTGCCGAGCGGCGTACGAGGAACTGTCGCAGCGGCGCGCGGCCAACATGCGGCTCTTCGCCGAGGACCTGGTGGCCACGGGGGAGCTCCGCGCGGACGTGACGGTCGACGAGATCGCCACACTGGTCTGGTCGATGAACTCGCCCGACTACTTCACGCTGCTCGCCGAGGCCGGCCGCACGCCCCGGGAGTACGCCGACCTGCTGGTCCGGGTCTGGAGCCGGACGTTCCTCGCGGCTCCGGGGTGAGGGAAGCGCTGGCAGGAAGGGGAGCGGCGGCGATAGCCGAGTCTGCTCTCGGGTACGGACGGATCGCCCCGACGACCTCGGGGTCGAAACATCCCCCGATGAACGGAGACCCGATGCCCCCCACGTCCCTGACCGACTCGGCCCGGCAGATGCTCGAGAAGCCGAACCCGGCCGTGATCGCGACCGTCCGCTCGGACGGCCAGCCGGTCTCGGCAGCCACCTGGTACCTGCTGCGCGAGGACCGCATCCTCGTCAACATGGACGAGGGGCGCAAGCGGCTCCAGCACCTTCGCAAGGACCCCCGGGTCTCGCTCACGGTCCTCGACGAGGGGTCGTGGTACACCCACGTCACCCTGATCGGGCACGTGGTGGAGATCTACGACGACGAAGGGCTCGCGGACATCGACGCGCTGTCCACCCACTACCAGGGCGGGCCCTACCCGCAGCGGGACCGCCCGCGGGTGAGCGCCCTGATCGAGATCGAGCGCGTCCACGGCTGGGGTGCGCAGAAGAACAACGACCAGCCGGACGGCAGCCAGTGACGCCGTCGCTTCACTCGGATCCGGCCCGCGGCTCCCGGAATCGCGCGTAGCTGTAGACGAGCAGACCGAGGGCGATGAGGCCGGACCCGATCAGGGTGGCGCCGGTTCCCCAACCGCCCACCAGCCACCACCTCTCGTCCACGGGCCACCAGGAGGGCGCCGGGAGGCTGATGCCCCAGTAGACGCCCAGTCCGATGAGCACGAGGGCGCCGATCACGGACGCCACGATGCGCAGCCAGGTCTGGACGCTGTCGGCGGCCGTGCGCAAGGCGGCGTTCCGCACCGGTGCCAGCCGTCGCTCGGCCCACTCGTACTGGGTCGCCAACAGCGCCATTCCGGCGAACAGGGCCAGCAGGCCGGGGCCGGGCAGCACGAGCGCGGCCAGACCGGCGAGGACGAGGACCCAGCCTGCGCCCTGCAGCAGGACGTTCTTTCCGGTGTTCCTGACGCTCACTGCGGACCCCTGGTGGTTGTGGGGCGGTCGTGGGTCGCCGCGGGAAGTCCGGGCACTCGCGCCGTACGGACGAGCCTAAGGCCGATCGCCAACACCGCTGGCTCAACGCGTGCCGCTGAGGAACACGGACTGCGCCGCCGGCCGCCTCGACGAGGTGGCCGGCGGCGAGGTCGCACTAGGCGCAGTCGTTGCAGAGATCGACGCCCGGGGCCGAGCGTCGGGAGCCGTGCTGGACGAGGTAGCAGCCGGTGCAGGTGAACTCGCCGGCCTGCATCGGGGTGACCTCGATGGAGAGGGTCTCGTGCGACAGGTCCGCGCCGGGGAGCTCGTAGGACTCGGCGGTCTCCGCCTCGTCCTCGTCGACCTTCCCCGAGGTCTTGTCCTGGTCGCCAGAGGCGAGGCGTCGAGCCTCGAGGCTCTCCTCCCTCTGCTCTTCTTCGGTCTTGCGCGATGCGTCGTAATCGGTGGCCATGCGGTCCTCTCGCGGGTGGTAGCGGGCGCATCGTAACCGCGTACCGCCCCTCGACCTGCCATCGGCGTCAGGAGCAGCCCGAAACCCTGAGCCGCAGGTGTCGTGCACCACCTTCTGCAGCCCGCCTGCGTCACCTCGACCAGACCGGAGCGACCTTCCTGCGATAGTCACGCCCGAAGACCCCGACGAGGACTGTACGGACCGGCCGTGGGACCGAGGCATCGACAGCTGCGCGCTCTTGCGGCGTCGCGCCGTCCAGCAGCCAGGTGAGGAACCGGCCGCCCCAGGCGAGGCCGCCGTCCTTGCTGAACTGACGGCTCATCTCGACCACAGCGGGGTGATCGTGGTTCGCCAGGTACACGGGCTCGATCTCGGCCTCCTCGTGGTCGAGGTGCGTGACCGTGACGGCACGGAGCTGCTCGAACGCGGCGCGTGCGTCCGCCGCTCGCGCCGAGTCTGGCGTCTGGACCAGTGCGCCCAGCGCCTCGCCCGCCGTGGTCAGAGCCAGGGCCATCGTGTCGTGCTCCGCATCCATGGCGGCCAGCACCTCGGCACTCACCCCGACCCGTTGCAGGGCCGGCCAGGCGATCTCGTGCTCGCCCGTGTGATGGTGGTGCAGCTGGTCGTCGAAGTTCTCCCACGCGCTCTGCAGCTCGTCCGCGCGCCGCTGATCGCCCGCAGGGAAGGCAGCCAGGGCGCTGACGAAGCGGTCCAGGTCACGCCGGACCGCGCCCTGGATCACCTTGTTCATGCTCATCTGCGGCCCGGTCATGGCACGAATGTAGGTCGGGCCGTCGGCCGCTGGGGATCCCCAGGATCGGGGGTCCCGCCGTCGGTCTCGCCGTCGGTCTCGCCAGGCGCGGAGTGCGCCTGAGAAGTGTCCGAAGAGCGGAGAGGTCGAGCTGACGCCGGAAGAAGTTGAGGCCGATGAAGTCGGCGGATGGGGCAGCGAAGCTGACTTCCACGGACGTGATCACGGGGATCCCGGCACCGGACCGCCCAGCCGCACGAGGTTGCATGCGTCAGGTGGGGGTACGGGGTGAGTGTGTGCTTCTCGATGAGCGCAGACCTGACCGCAGGGGTAGCCCTGCTCCCCGTCGCTGCGGTCTGCCTGCACGAGGTGCGCACGGCCCGGGAGCTGCCGTTCGCGTCGCTGCCCTTGCTCTTCGCCCTCCACCAGCTGACCGAGGCTCTCGTCTGGCACGGCGCGTCCGACTACGTGTCGGCCGGTGTCCAGCAGGCCGCCGCGCTGATCTACGTGCTCTTCGCCCTCCCGTTCCTCCCGCTGTTCGTGCCGCTGGCGGTGCTGCTGCTCGAGCCGCAGGGAAGGCGTGCGCGGGTGGCGCCGTTCGTCGGGCTGGGCGCGGTGGTCGCGGCGTACCTGCTGTGGGCCGTGCTGGACGGCCCGGTCCGGGTCAGGGAGGAACCGCACGCCCTGGTCTACGACGTCGATCTGGCGTATGGGCCGATGTGGGCGGTGCTGTACGTCGTCGCGGTGATCGGCCCGTCGGTGCTGTCGGGCTATCCGTCGATCGTCGCGTTCGGGCTGCTCAACCTGGTCGGGCTGAGCGTCGTCGCCCTCGTCTACGTGCAGGCGTTCGCGTCACTGTGGTGCGTCTATGCGGCCCTGACCTCCGTGCTGGTCGCCGTGCACATGGTGCGGCGCCGCCGGCTGCCAGACCTCCACCGGCTCGAGGGTCGGGCGTTGGCGCCGACCTGAGGTGACCGTCGGCGCAGCGCCTACTCGAGGGTGAACGGGGTGCTCGCGCGCCGTTCGAGGGTCTCGGCGAGACGGTCTGAGGCATGGGCTGCCTGGCGGAGATCGTCCTCGGGCCAGTCGGCCAGGAGCTCGTGGTAGACGGCGCGGGCGGTTCGTTCCGTGCGTCGGTGTCGCGCGACCCCGGCGGACGTGGCACTCACCAGGACGGCGCGACCGTCCCGTGGGTCGGGCGCCCGGGTCACCAGGCCGAGAGTCTCGAGCCGACGAACCTGGGTGGTCATCGTGGACCGGTCGACCTCCTGCCACTCGGCGAGCTCGGAGAGCCGCAGGGGGCCCGTGTCCGTCACCCGTCCCAGCAGCCACGCATCGGTCCTGGACAGGGCCGGGTCGGTATCAGCGAGCATCGCTCTTCCGACGTCGCCGCGGGTGAACCAGTGCGTGAACCTCGGCACCGCCCTAGCCAGTGCCGCGGCCGCCTCATCGACCGCTGACTCGCGTCGTTCGTCGTCCATATGGTGAGAGTAGTCCAACCATTTCGATGGTCGCCTCGACAAATACGATTCAGGAACAAACTAAACGCGAGGAGATGATCGAGGAAATGACCGAGCAGTCCTGGGACCATCATTACGACGTCATCGTGGTGGGGAGCGGAACGGGTCTTTTCCCGTCCCTCCTGTCCGCGAAGCAGGGACTTTCCACCCTGGTCGTCGAGAAGGACAAGCTCTTCGGTGGATCGACTGCCCTGTCTGGCGGCGGCATGTGGATGCCGGGCAACAGCATCGCCTTGAAGTCCGGTGCGGAGGACACGCGCAGCCGAGCCGAGACCTATCTGCGGGCCGTCGTCGGTGACGAGGGACCCGAGGCACGTTGGCAGACCCACCTGGACTACGCCGCGAAGGCTGTCGACGCGATCCTCGCCAACACCGATCTCAAGCTCATCCACATGAAGGAGTACGCCGACTACTTCTCCGACCACCCCGGTGGCTCGGCGACCGGCCGCTCCGTCGAGCCGGCACCCTATGACCTCAACAAGCTCGGGGATGACCGGGAGCTGCTCCAGGCCAGCGGCATCGCGGCTCCCATCCCGATGCCCATCACCGGTGCCGACTTCAAGTGGATGAACCTCATGACGAAGCGGCCGGACAAGGCCAGCTGGCGCATCGCGCGCCGCGTCGCCCAGGGAATCGGCGGCATGGCCCTCGGCAAGGACTACGCGGCCGGCGGCCAGGCACTCGCCGCCAGTCTCCTCGTCAGCGCTCGCAAGGCAGGCGTCCATCTGTGGAACTGCACCCCGCTCGTCGACCTCGTCCTCGAGGGCGACAAGGTCGTCGGCATCGTCGTGGAGCGCGACGGCAAGGAGCAGTGGATCAAGGCCAACCGCGCCGTCATCCTCGCGGCAGGCGGTTTCGACCGGGACCTCGACAAGCGCCACGAGTACCAGTCGACTGCCATCGAGGCGGGCTGGCAGTTCGGCGCCAAGGGCAACGTCGGCGACACGATCGACCTGGCCAAGAAGCACGGACTCGACCTGACTCTCCTCGACAAGACCTGGTGGTTCCCGGGACTGAAGAGCCCTGACCCGGAGAGCCCGCCGATGATGGCGCTGGCCGAGCGCTCCCTGCCCGGCACGCTCATCGTCGACGGATCCGGCCACCGGTTCTTCAACGAGTCGACGGACTACATGCGAGCCGGAGAAGCGATTCTCGGGCTGGACGACGGCGAAGCTCCCCACCTTCCCGCCTGGCTGATCTTCGACAACAAGTTTGTGAAGTCCTACGTCATGGGCGGGGTCAAGATGCCAGGAATGGGAATCCCGAAGGAATGGTTCGACGCGGGGATCGCATTTAAGGCGAATAGCATCGAGGAGCTCGGAACCACGATCGGCGTCGCTGATCTGCCCGGTGGCGTCGCGCGGTTCAACGAGCTCGCAGCCCAGGGTCAGGACGACGACTTCGGTCGCGGCAAGACTGCGTACGACCGCTACTACGGCGATCCGACGAACACGCCCAACCCGAACCTGCGCCCCCTGGCGAAGAAGGGCCCGTACTACGCCATGAAGGTCGTCCCCGGTGACCTCGGCACCTGCGGCGGCCTTCGGGCGGACGAGACGGCACGTGTCTACAAGAACGACGGCACGAAGATGAGCAACCTCTACGCGATCGGCAACGCGGCGGGCAACGTCTTCGGCGGTGTCTACCCGGGACCGGGCGCCACGATCGGCCAGGGCATCACCCTCGGGTACGCCGCGGTCGACGACATCCTCGCCGAGCACTGATCTGCCCCTCTGCCAGCTGGGAGACGAGGCGCGCCCCGAAGATGTGCGGGGCGCGCCTCTGCTCGTCCGGGCATCTTCTGGTTGGGCCAACAACGACGAGCGCCAGAGACGTCACGCACGCTTCCGCTGAGGGGGCAGCAGCTGATCGCCGGGGCAAAGCCGCCTCCTGTGGCCGGCGAGGCCCCGACGACGGCACCCTTCCTAGCGTGCGTGAGCCGGACGTTGAGCGAGCAGACCCTGTCCACGCAGGGTGCGCTGGGGGTCGTTGGCGAGGAGATGGAGCGGCCAGGCGCCATGGCGCTGACGCCGGGGCACAGTATATTTGGTTGACAATCAAGTATCACCTCCCGCACGCCACCAGGGGATGCGCATGACGACGAACAGCGCCGGGTCTCGTCGAGCTCTCACGCTCGCCGACCTTGAGGGGCTGCTTGACAAGCAGGCCTTGTACGAGAACGCGGTGCTCTACTGCCGTGGCCAGGACCGTAAGGACCTGGAACTGATGAAGTCGACGTTCTGGCCCGACGCGACGGATGACCACGGCATTTTCGTCGGCTCTGCGCACGAGTTCTGCGAGTGGACCTTCGCGCGACACAAGCAGACGCAGCACGTCTCGCAGCACTACCTCACCAATGTGCACGTGGAGCTCGACGGCGACAGGGCGCGTCGCGAGAGCGTCTTCGTGTACGTGATGGTCCGCACCGACGGTGTCCGCCAGCTGCAAGGGGGGCGCTATCGGGACCTGTGCGAGCGTCGTGGGTCCGAGTGGAAGGTCCTCCGACGGGTGGTCATCACCGACCACGTGGGTGAGTTCACCACGAACGCCAGCCTGGAGAACATGTTCGGCGGCTTTCCGTCGGGGGCTGCGCGCGGTGACGTCTACCCCCGGGACCCCATCTACGACAGCGATTGGTGATCGGACAACAAATAAGTACCAGCAAACCCTTGACGGAAACCCCGGCGACTCACAGCATTAGTTGCTGTGTGGCCATCAATCATTGATGGCTGGTTGACGAGGAGTTGAGGACGGCTGTGACTGCAGTGCGACGCGCGAAGTCGGTGGTGGTGGGTGCTGTGGCGCTGGCGATGGCTGGTGGCCTCGCTGCTTGTGGCGCGGGAGGTCCGCGCGGAGGCGGGGGCGACTCCGTCTCCTGGGGGTCTGGCAAGGAGGCCTTTGTCGAGGCTCTTGCTGACATGGACCCCGTGACCCTCAAGGTCAACACGAACCAGGCGCCCGGCGTCGGCAACTCGATTCCGGCCGAGGCCTACGGCAAGGCGGTGGAGGAGTGGTCGGGCGGCAAGATCACGTTCGACATCGTCTACTCCGGAGCTGTGGTGCCGCTGTCGGAAGCGTCACAGGCCATGGCAGACGGACTTCTCGACGCTGGCCTGTGGGGATACGGGACGCGGCTGGACTTCTTCCCCGTCGCGGCGGCCAAGCAGGAGACGTTCTTCCTGCAGGATTCGGCTCCCCTCTCGGGAGGGCTCGAGCTGATTGCTTCCGCGATCGCGCAGTCGGCTGACGACGACCTCCGTGACGAGATCAAGACCCAGGATCTGTACCCGCTCCTTCCCATGCTCCCGTTCGCGGGCGTCGGGATGATCTGCAAGGGTGACCCGCTGGAAGGCCCGGGTGACGCGCAGGGCAAGACCGTGCGTGCTGCTGGTACTGCCGGCCTGGCAGAGGAGGTCAAGGCCCTGGGCATGACCCCCGTGGAGATCCCGTTCGCTGAGGCGTACGACGCGATGCAGCGCGGTGTGACTGAGTGTGAGGCGAACGCCCTGAACTCGTTCGCTTCGACTGGACAGATGGAGATCGCCGACCAGCTGATCCTCCTCGACGGAGCCTCGTTCACCGCGGCCTCCGCAGGGTTCGACATCAGCCTGCACGTCTGGGAGTCCCTCCCGCTGGCCGCCCAGCAGCTGCTCTTCGACCGTCTGGACGTCTTCCTCGCCTCGTTCGCAGAAGGGGCCCTGGTCAAGCCGGCCGTCGACGTGAACGCACTGGCGGAGAAGTACGACGTCCAGGTCGACACGTGGTCGAGCAGCGACGTGACTGCGTTGACCTCCTACCACGACGAGAAGCTCGAGGCGATCGCCGCCAAGACCTACGGATCGGTGTCCGGCAAGGAGATCGTGGCGGACGCCCAAGCGGCCCGCGACACCTGGCGCGAGAAGGTCGCAGCACTCGGGCTGGGCGATGACGACGTGGCTTTCGAGGACTTCCCGCAGTGGGTCGAGAAGAATGACGTGGAGCTGCAGGGCTTCTTCGCCGAGGTGCTCGACGAGGCCCTGGGCGAGTACCGACCCGCGTGATCCACGTGCGGTGAATGACGGGAGGCGGCAGCTCCACTCCCAGCAAGGCGTGGCGAACGAGGAGCCCCGGACTGCGCCAGCGGTCCGGGGCTTCCGCCGTCTCCCGGAGCTCAGGACTGGATCGTGTGGACCACGTAGACGTCGCAGCTCGCCTTGTGCGTGACGTCGGAAGCGACGCTGCCGAGGATTCGTCCGAGGCCCTGCGTGCGTACGTTCCCGACCACGATGAGGTCGGCGACGCGTCGCTCCGCCTCTTCCACGAGTGCGTCAGCCGGGCGGCCCTGGACGGCTAGCGGCAGTACGTCAAGGCCGGGAAACTCCCGCTGAATCAGTTCGGCGGCCTCGTGTGCCACGGCCTCCGCTGCGGCCTCGGGGTGAATCGTCACGGATTCGCCGTCGAGCTGGATCTGGCGAGTGCTGGCGTGCCCGAAGGCCGAGATGACTGCGAGCTGCCGGCCGAGGGCCGAAGCCAGGCTGGCTGCTCGGCGCAGTGCGGTGAGAGCAGTGGCGCTCCCATCGGTTCCGGCGATGATGACGCTCTCCATGACCTACCCCTAAGAATCGTGTTGACTGGACAGCAAGTTTTCATCATGCCTCCTGGGAGGCAAGTTCAGGCGTGAACTGCTGTCAAAGTCGCAGACGCATCTTGTGCTGCAGAACACATTATGGTTGGCTAACCATGAATAGTTGGACAGCCGACAAACCTTGCTCGCGCCCTCCCCAGGCGCCTGACGTGCGGCCCGCGGCTGGACCCTCCCCCCTGGCACAGGAGCAAGAAGTGACAACTGAAGTGGAACTGGTGATCGCCGGGCGCGCCCGTCCTGGCGAGCACGAGGGGCGCCGGAGCGCCCAGATGACGGGACGGCGTCGGTGAGCGCCCTGGGCTCACGGCGGCTGGAGAAGTTCCTGACGGTCATCGCCGGCGTGGCGCTGTTCGGACTCATGATCGTCACCGTGGCGGGCGCGGTCGCTCGCACGGTGGGAAGCCCGATCTCCGGCAGCATTGAGCTGGGCACGTTCTGGTTCATGCCGATCATGGTGTTCGCGGGCATCTGCGTCGCCTACTCCCAGCGGGAGCACATCGCGGCTGACCTGATCTACGTGCGCATGCCGCGGGCCATCCAGCGTGAAGCAGTTGCCGTGGGCTCCCTGCTCGTGTGGGTCTTCAGCCTCGCGGCTTGCTACTTCACCTTCGTGGAGGCGACGGAGGCCATGCGAGTCCAGAGGACCTCGTCCTCCTCCTGGGTGCCGATCTGGCCCCTCATGTTCGTCGCGCCGGTCGGCTTGGGGCTGCTGTGCATCCAGATGGCCGTGGACGGGCTCGCCGTGGTCCGTACGGGCAAGACCAGGAAGGAAGGGGTGGCATGAGCACCTTGAACGAGGTCGCACCTGCTGAGGCCGTGGAGGTCCAGCACCAGACCGAGAGGCGGACTCCTCCCACTCAGCGTCAGCTCTGGACGTGGCGGATCGTGCTCGCCGCAGTCGTGGTCGGGTCGGCGGCATCCATGTGGACGGGAGCGTCCTCGGAGGGCATCGGTACGGCCGCGATCGTCATGATGCTGGGCTTGCTCGCGCTGAAGATCCCGGTTGCGGTAGCCACGGCCGTGCCCGGTCTCCTCGGCCTGTGGGCGATGGTGGGAGTGCGCGCGGTGGAGGGGACGCTGCAGCGTACGCCGTTCGACACCGCAGCGTCGTGGTCGCTGACCGTGATCCCCATGTTCGTCCTCATGGGCGTCCTCCTGTTCCACTCCGGCATCACCGGCCACCTCTACGGTGCCGCCAAGCACTGGGTCGGATGGCTCCCCGGTGGTCTGGCCGGCGGCACCACGGTGGCCGGCGCAGGCTTCGCCTCCCTTTCCGGGTCCACGCTGGGAAGCGTCTTCCCACTGACGCGAGCCGGCATGCCTGAGATGCTGCGCGCCGGTTACGACCGCCGCATGGCGATCATGTCGGTGATGGCAGCCGGGACCTTGGCTCATCTCATCCCGCCGAGCCTGCTGATGGTGATCTACTCCGGGGTCGCGCAGACCTCGGTGGGCCCGCAGCTGATGGCCGGCCTCGTTCCTGGCCTCCTGCTGACACTCCTGTTCGTCGCGACGTTCACCGTGGTGAGCATCCTCCGGCCTGCCTTCGGCGGTAGGTCAGAGCGCCAGCGTTCGTCCTGGTCCGAGCGGTGGTCCTCACTGGTCCCGATCTGGCCTGCACCGGTCCTCCTCGCGGTCGTGGTGGGAGGTCTCTACGGGGGCTGGTTCACCGCCACCGAGGCCGGAGCCGTGGGTGCCCTGGGGGCACTGGTGATCGCGGTCGCCATGCGTCGCAAGGAGAAGCCTCTCTCCGCGGTCGCCGAGTCGGTCTCCTCCACCGTGGCGACGGTCGGTGCCCTGTTCTTCCTGATGATCGGCGCCCACATGTTCAGCCGGTTGCTCTCGCTGAGCGGGCTGGCCGACGGATTCGTCGAGATGGTGATCAAGTTCGAGCTGGGACGCGTCGAGTTCTTGGTCCTCGTGACGATCGTCTACCTGGTCCTGGGCATGTTCATGGAGTCCCTCGTGATCATGCTGCTCACCGTGCCGGTGCTGCTGCCGCTGCTGGCGCCCCTGGACATCTCGACCATCTGGTTCGGCGTCTTCGTGGTCATCCTGATGGAGCTCGCCATGATCACGCCGCCTGTGGGAGTGCTGTCCTACGTGGTCCACGGCATCCTTCAGGACACGAAGGTGAACATCGGCCAGCGCATCCCGCTGAGCACGGTCCTCACCGCTGCCTGCTGGGTGATCCCGGTTCCGCTGCTGTTGATCGCCTTGATGGTCGCCTTCCCGGAGATCGCGACCTGGTTGCCCGACCGCATGGCTGCGCCCTGATCCTCCGCCCACCACACTGCGGCCCGGTCCTCGGACTGGGCCGCAGTGACGTGCCTCAGCGCCCGAGGGTGTCGCGCAGGGCGGCCAGTACCAGGAGGGCGGCGTCGGGGCGCGCGTTGTGCCCCATCAGTCCGATGCGCCACAGCGACGACGCGTGCGGACCGACGCCGGCGCCGATCTCGATGTGGTGCGTCTCCAGCAGGCGACGCCGGACGGAGGCTGCGTCCACCCCCTCGGGAACCACGACGGTCGTGAGCTGGGGGAGACGGTGCTGTGCGGGGACGAAGAGCTCCAGACCCAGATCGAGGAGGCCGTCCTGGAGGAGCCTGCCTGCCTCGCGGTGCCGGTCCTGGACAGCTTGCAGCCCCTCGGCCTCGATGCGCTCCAGCGCGTCGTGCAGGCTGACGACCATGCCGACCGGCGCCGTGTGGTGGTAGGCGCGAGCGGCGCTGCCGCCTGCCTCGCCTGCGTACTGGCTGAGGAGCCCCATGTCGAGGTACCAGGAGCGGGGATCCTTCACGCGTCGTTCATAGGCGCGGTCCGACATCGTGAACGGCGCGAGGCCCGGCGGTACGCCCAGGCACTTCTGCGTGCCTGCGTAGGCGACGTCGACCCCCCAGGCGTCAAGGAGGACCTCGGAACCGGCCAGTGAGGTGACGGTGTCGAGGAGGAGCAGAGCATCGGGATGGTGGGCGCGCACCGCCTCACCCAAGGCTCGCGCGTCGGAGAGGACGCCGGTCGAGGTCTCGGCGTGCACGGCAGCGATGATGGTGGGGGAGGGGTGGGCCGCGACGACTCGGTCGATGTCGACCGGGGTCCCCCAGGCGTGCTCGACAGGCACGACCTCGGCACCGCACCGGCGAGCGACCTCGCACATCCGCTGGCCGAAGAGGCCGTTCACGGCGACGACGACGGCGTCGCCCTCGCGCACGGTGTTGACGAAGGCCGCCTCCATCCCGGCAGAGCCGGTGCCGCTCAGTGGCAGTGTCCGCGAGTTCTGAGTGCCGTAGACGCGCCGCAGCATCGCGCTGGTGGCGTCCATCAGGGCCAGGAACTCAGGGTCGAGGTGTCCCAGCAGCGGCTTGGACAGGGCGGTGGTCGCCTCGGGGTAGGGGTTGGAAGGACCGGGCCCGAACAGGTGCCGGTGAACCGTTGGCATGGGTCTCCTCAGGAGGTGGGGGGTGGCGCCGGGGCGTTGGTGAGTGCTTGCGTGAGCCGCGTCAGGTCCGGGGACCGAGGCAGGTCGAGCACGGCCAGGAGGAGCTCCTCGGTGGCGGCCGCGCCGAGGCGGGGCGTCACCAGGGAACGGAACTTCGCGACCAGCGACTCCTCGCGGAGGGCGAGCTCGTCCTCCGGCGTGGGGCGGTTGACGTCGACCTCGACCACGCGGGTCGTGCCGTCCGTCAGCGTCACGGTGACCTGAGACGAGCGGATCGTGTTGGTGTCGCGGGCTCTCACGGTGGTCCGCTCCATCAGGGAGACCACGTCCGGGGCTCCGAGATTGTCGGAGGTGAAGTCCTCCTCCCCGAGCGTGCGTCCCGTCAAGGCCATCGCGGTGGTGAAGCGGAGGCTGAACTTGCCCTCCAGGGGAGTCCGGGGGGACTCGATGTTGCACACCGCCAGGTGACCCGGGGGCACCAGCAACACGATCGAGGACACCTCGGTCGGTGAGAGTCCTTCGCGGGCGAGTGCCCGGGCGCCCTCGACAGCCGAATGGGTCAGGTAGCAGGCGGCATGGAACTTGAAGAGCACGTCGTTGACGGCAGAGCGCCGCCAGCCCCACCGCTCCGGCACACCACTCTCGTCGGACAGGGTGGTTCGGAAGCCCTGCGAGGAGGCGAGCACGTCCTTGTCGGAGTCGACCCCACGGGCAGCGAGCAGGGTGGCACGCAGACCGCTCTCGGCTGCGGCACCCACCTGGAGCGACTTGGTCATGGTGCCGAACATCGACTTCAGTCCGGCTGCACGTGAGGCGGCGATGCCCAGGGCGTCGAGCCATGCCTCGTGCGGCAGGTCGAGCAGGCGCGAGGCGCCGACCGCGGCACCGAGCGCACCCACGGTGGCGGTGCTGTGGAACCCGTCGGCGTAGTGGGTGGGGGAGACGAGCCGGCCGACCAGGGCCTCTGCCTCGAAACCGACCACGAAGGCATCCAGGAGCTGGTGGCCTGAGGCCCCCCTGCTCTCGGCCATGGCGAGCACGGCCGGGAGCAGGGGAGCGGAGGGGTGTCCCTCCATGAGAGAGCTGACGTCGTCGAAGTCCAGGGCGTGGGCCGCCGTGCCGTTCACCCGGGCAGCCTGGGCGGGGGTGAGGGAGGCTGCGTGGCCCCAGATGCTGCTCCGGGAGTGGCCGCCCTCCTCGAGGGCGTCGCGCAGGACGGCCTGGACGACAGTCTCGTCCGCTGCCGCGATCGCCACCGCCACCGTGTCGAGCACGCAGTGCACCGCTGAGGTGAGTGTCGCCCCCTGGGCGGGCGGCATGGCGCGCAGGCTGGACACGATATCGTCGGTGCTGACGCCCAGGACGGGCAGCGGTCCGGAGGTGGACATCAGTTCATCCGATCACGCGGGCTTGCGGCGGATGAGCGTCGAGCGTTCACCCTCGAACACGACGACGCCGTCATGGCGCCGTCCCCAGTGGCGGAAGACGACCGTTCCCGGGGCGTCGGGCTCCTCGCCGGGGGTCACGGAGGCGACCTCGGTGAAGGCTTCGACCGTGTCGCCGTGGTGGACCGGCGCACGGAAGCGGAGCTTCTTCCAGCCCAGCTCCTGCACGGCGTGCTCAGCGGTGTCCTGGGAGGCGAGGCCGTAGACGAGGGAGGCGGTGGCCAAGCCGAAGACGACGCGCTCGTCCCCGAGCGGTGAGTTCTTGAGGTAGTGGTCGTTGAAGTGCGCCTGGGCGGTGTTCATGACCTGCTTGGCCGGTCCGCTCCCCTCGACCTCGCCGACGGTCGCGGCGCGGAAGTGGCGGATCCGGAGTCCGGGGGTGAAGTCCTCGAACCATCCCCAGTCGTCGAGCACGTGGTCCTGGTCAGACATTGTCTTCTCCTTGCTGGGCTGCTGCGGACGCTGCCGTCCAGGACGCGAGGACCCCCGTCGTGGACTGCTCTCCGAGCTTCGGTCCGCGGCGGCGGATCCGGGCCGGTGTCCGGCTGAACTTGATCGGTACCCCGGCGATCGTGACGGGTCGGCTGGAGCCCGGTTCCTCGATCTCGACCAACATCTCGCGTCGGTGGACGTGGGGGTCGGCGAAGATGTCGGCCGCGGTGTTCACAGGGCCGATCGGGACCTTGCCGCCGAGAAGGGCCACGACCTGCCGGGTGGTCTGGGTCGCGAGCCATGCGTTGAGCATCGCCCGGACCTCCTCGATGTTCTCGAGTCGGGCGGCATTCGTCGCGAAACGGGGGTCGGTGCCCAGCTCGGGGCGTCCCATCGTCTCGGTCAGGATGCGCCAGTGGTTGTCGCTGGGGGCCGCGACGGCCAGCCAGCCGTCGGCGGTCCTCAGGATGTCGAACGGGGCGAGCAGGGGATGTCCGTTGCCCATGGGCGCGGGAACTTCGCCGGTGTACGAGTGCTGGTAGACGATGCGCTCGGTGAGCGCCAGCATCGCGTCGTACATGGCGACGTCGAGAAACTGCCCCTCCCCGGTGCGCTCCGCGTGCCGGACCGCTGCCGTGACACCCAGGGCGAGCAGTGCGCCCGGGAAGATGTCCCCGATCCCGGGGCCCGCCTTCAGGGGCGACCCCCCCAGCTCGCCCGTGATGCCCGCGAACCCGCTCATGGCCTGGGCCACGATGTCGAAGGCGGGCCAGTCCTCGTAGGGACTGGAACCGGAGCGCGGGTCACCGAAGCCACGCAGGCAGCCGTAGACGAGGCGCGGGTTCTGCTGCCGCAGGGTCTCGTAGCTGAGGCCGAGACGCTCCATGACGCCTGCGGAGTAGTTCTCGACGACCACGTCCGCGACCTTGACCAGGTCAAGGAAGACGGCGACGTCGTCGGCCTGCTTGAGGTCGAGGACGATGCTCTGCTTGCCGCGGTTGACGGACTGGAAGTAGCCGCCGAGCGCCTCGGCCCGGTCGGCGTCGTCCCGCCAAGGGCCGACCTTGCGCGTACGGTCGCCGTGCGGTGGCTCGACCTTGACCACGTCGGCTCCCATGTCGGAGAGCAGCATGGTCGCGTAGGGGCCGGCCAGCATCCCGGAGAGGTCGAGGACCCGGACCCCGGCAAGGGGTCCGGGGCGGTCTTCAGCCGTCATGCCACACCGCAGGCCTGTGCCCGCTCGAGAACACCCTCGAAGATCCGGGCCGTCGCTGCGTCGATCATCATGCCGTTGAGCGACGCGGCGCCCAGGCCCTCCGCCTCGGCCTCGCGGACGGCGGCCACCGCGGCAGAGGCCCGCTCGATCTCCTCGGGGGTGGGGGCGAAGACGGTGTTGGCGATCGCGATCTGACTGGGGTGGATCGCCCACTTGCCCACGGCGCCGAGCGTGGCCGCCCAGTTGGCCTCGCGCTCGTAGCCCTCCGGGTTGGAGATCGCCCCGAAGGGACCGTCGACGGCGTCGAGGCCGTGGGCGCGGGCGGCCACGGTCACGCGGTTGCGTGCGTAGTGCCAGACGTCTCCCGGGTAGCCGTTCTTGCCGCCGGCAGCCTCACCGATGTGGCCCAGACGGATGCCCTGGCTGGCGGACAGGTCGCCGACGCCGAGGATGAGTGCCTCCAGCCGGGGGGACGAGGCGGCGATCTCCTCGACGCAGGCCAGCGCCTGGGTCTCCTCGATCAGGACCTCGAGCCCGATCCTGCCGACCTCGAGGCCGAGGGAGGTCTCGAGCTGGGTCAGCAGGTCGTCGACGAACCACACGTCGCGGGGGGACATCACCTTGGGGATGATGATGACGTCGAGGTTGGCTCCAGCAGCGGTCACGATGTCGATGATGTCCCCGTGGCACCACTGGGTGCTCACCGGGTTGATGCGGACCGCTCGGGTCTTGGTGCCCCAGTCGAGGGTGTTGAGCCCGTCGATGATGTTCTGGCGCGAGGGGACCTTCTCGGCCGCGACGACCGAGTCCTCGAGGTCGAGGAAGACGAGGTCGGCCTCGCTGCCAGCCGCCTTGGCGATCATCTTGGGGCTGTGGCCCGGGGTGGAGAGCTCGCTGCGGCGCAGTCGCTTGGTCATCAGTTGTCCTTCGGGGCAGAGGTGGGGACCTCGCGCAGGGCGACGAGGTTGGTGCGTACGAATTCGAGGACGAGGCGTCCGTGCTGGTCGTGGGCCTGGGTCAGCCAGGTCACGATGCCGACACCCGGACGCGTCGAGGAGGTGCGCTTCTCGAGCACCCGGGAGGCCGCCGTGAGGGTGTCCCCGGGGTGCAGGGGGCGGTGGAAGACGCAGTCGTCGATCCCCAGGAACGGGCCGCCGGCCTCGCTGAGGTCTTCCACGGAGAGGCCCACGGCGGTGCACAGGGCCAGCATCGGGTTGATGACGACGTCCTTGTGGCCCTGGGAGCGGGCGTACTCGGCGTTCAGGTGCAGGGGCAGCCAGGCGCAGGTGGCGGTGGAGAAGGCCACGTTGTCGGCCTCGGTCAGGGTGCGACCCCAGTGGTGCACCCAGTCCTGGCCGACGGTGAAGTCCTCGAACTTGTTCCCGCGCAGTCGGCGAGGGAAGGAGTCCAGGTCGGGGGTGCCCGGGCTGGCGGTGGTGGTGGCCGGGCCGTTCTTCGCGGTCGACGCCGGCGGTGCCGCCGTCCCGGTTCCAGGAGAGTCCATACCGTCATCCTCTGGAAAAATTGAAGTTTGTCAACCGACAAGTTTTTTTGGGATGATGAGGTCGGCTCGCTTGACAGGAAACAGTAGTTGGCCGGACAGTTACCAACCGAAGTGCTTCCGGTCACAGCGTCAGGCTCCGGAGGACACACGGACGAGAGGAGTCCCATGGCTGCCGCACAGGCCTGCATCGTGGGCATTGGCACCAGTGACGAGATCGGTGCAGATCCGGGTCGCAGCCCCATGCGTCTCCAGTTCGAGTCGCTGCGCGCCGCGCTCGCCGACGCCAACCTGGACAAGTCCCAGGTCAACGGTCTGGTGACCGCCTGGGGGGCGCCCCGCGGCGTCGACTACGACGAGTTCGCGGTCGCTGCGGGCCTCGACCTGACCTGGGCCAGCCAGCTGTGGACGCACGGACGATGGGCGGCATCCACCATCCAGCAGGCGGTCATGGCGGTGACGTGCGGACTGGCCGACGTGGTCGCCGTGATCAACAGCCACGTCTCCGGGGCGGGCTACGCCAAGCACCTGCCGCCGATGAGCTCCTCGTTGGGCGGCATCGACGAGGCGTTCCGCGACGGTGGTGGCCCCTACGCGAACTGGACGCTGCACGGATCTCCCGGCGCCGGCGCGGGGGCGGCCATGGCGCTCCAGCAGTACATGGACCGCTACGGCGCCACCTCCGAGGACCTCGCGACCGTGCCGGTCACCCTGCGCCGCTACGCGGCGGACAACCCCATGGCACTGCTGCGCGACGTCCCGTTGTCCCGCGAGGAATACCTCGCTGAGCCTGTCCTCATGGGTTCCCTGCGCATGGCCGACGTCTGCCAGATGGTGGACGCCTCGACCTGTCTCCTGGTCACCACGCCCGAACGGGCCGCGGACCTCGGGCGACCGACGGTGACGGTCGCCGGCATGCAGGGGATGACTGGTGGCCGCGACCAGTACGTCTTCTTCTCCCGTCCCGGTATGGGAGCCGGCGTCGGGGCCAGCTACGACTACGTGGCTCCTGCGCGTGCGCGAGCCCTGGAGATGGCCGGTCTCGAGCGCGCCGACCTCAGCGGCTTCTACACCTACGACCCCTTCTCCCACATGCTCTGGATGGCGCTGGAGCGCTGGGGCTTCTGTGCCCCCGGCGAGGCGGCCTCCTACCTCAGCGAGAACGGCTTCGACCTCGACTCGCCCCTCCCCATGAACACCTCCGGCGGCAGCCTCGCCGAAGGTCATCTGTACGGCTTCGGGCACATGCTGGAGATGGTCCGCCAGCTGCGTGGCGAGGCGGGGCCGCGCCAGATCGCGGGGGCCACCGCGCTGCAGTGGGGCACCCCGTGGGGAGACTCCATCGTGCTCACCAACGAAGGGACGCTCTGACATGTCGACCGCCGAAGCGCCCCCCGAGTTCCGGCTGGAGAGGGCGGACGCTGCTCCCGGCCCCGACCCGCACTCCCACCCCGACGTGGCCGGCTTCTGGGACGGCCTCGCGGAGGGATTCCTCAAGGTCCAGCGCTGCCGCGACTGCGGCACCGCCCGTTTTCCGCTCGCCCCCGGCTGCCACGCCTGTCTGGGCCTCGACGCGGACTGGGAGGCCATCGACCCTGCCGGCACCGTCAACGTGGCGGTGCGGGCACACGAGGCCGTGGCCACGCTGCCGCCCAGCGGAGTGAGCCTGCCCGCCCCCTGGAAGGGACTCGCGCCCTACCTGACCGGCGCCGTCGACATGCCTGCGGGCGTCAGGCTTCCCGGTCGCATCATCTGCCGCTGTGGTGAGGCACTGCGACCCGGCACCCCGGTGCGGGCCGTCCTGCTCGACACCCTGTCCGGCCTCACTGGATACGGATTTGCCCATGCATGTGAATGACGACAAGGAGAGCGCCATGAGCGCCAGCCAGGCCCCCCAGCCTGCAGCCGGAGGCTTCTCGATCGGGATCGACGTCGGCGGAACCTTCACCGACCTAGCCGTCGGCGACGGGGTGTCCCTGTGGCGCGCGAAGTCGCCCACCGACCCCGAGAACTTCGGTCGCGGCGTCCTCGGAGCGTGCCGACTGGTCGCGGCCGAGATCGGCCTCGAGCTCGAGGACTTCCTCGGCAGGGTCGAGCGCTTCGGCCTCGGCACCACCGCCGTCACCAACGCCCTCGTGGAGAAGCACGGCGTCCGCGCCGGGCTGCTGACCACCCGCGGCTTCGAGGACACCGTCGAGATGGCCCGCAGCCGTCGTGTCTCGGTGGAGGGCTACCTCGTCCCGCCGTGGACCCCGATCCAGCGGGGCGACGTGGTCGGCGTCGCCGAGCGCGTGGACCGTGACGGCAACATCCTGGTCGAGGTGGACATCGACGAGGTGCGCGCCTCGGTGCGCGACCTGGTGGACAACCACCAGATCGAGGCCCTGGCGGTCTCGTTCCTCTGGTCCTTCAAGAACCCGGCCAACGAGCGTGCCGTCGTGGAGATGGTCCGCGCCGAGTTCCCCGACCTCCCGGTCTTCAGCGGTGTCGAGCTGCACCCGAGCATCCGCGAGTACGAGCGGACCCTGGTCGCCGTCCTCAACGCCGTCACGAGCACCGCCCTGGACGGCATCGAAGCCCTGGCGGCTGAGCTGGCCTCGTCCGGCCTGCGCGTGCCGCTGCTCCTGCTGCAGACCAGCGGTGGCACCGTCACGCTGGCCGAGGCCCGCCGTTCGCCCATCGTCCTCGTCGCCTCCGGCCCCGCCGCCGGCGTGATGGCTGCCGCCGAGATCTGCGTGGCCGAAGGGCTTCCCGACGCCATCTGCGGTGACATGGGTGGTACCAGCTTCGACCTCGCCGTCATCGCCGACGGCCAGCCCCAGCGCTCCGAGCGCGGCGAGCTGCACGGCATGATCCTCGCCCAGCCCCGCGTGGACACCCTCTCCATCGGGTCGGGCGGCGGCTCCATCGCCTGGGTCGACGGGCGTGGCCTCCTGCGCGTCGGACCCCGCTCCGCCCGGGCCAAGCCCGGTCCCGCCTGCTACGGCAACGGCGGTACCGAGGCCACGATCACGGACGCCCTGGTCGTGCTGGGCTTCATCGACCCGAGCAGCTTCGTCGGCGGCACGATGACCCTCGACCGCGACGCGGCGCTCCAAGCCTGCGCCCGTCTCGGCGAGAAGCTCGGTCTCTCGGCCGAGGAGACCGCCTGGGGGATCCGCGAGATCGCCCTGGCCGAGATGGTCAAGGCGACGCGTCTCCACGCCGGTTCCAGCGGTCTGGACCCCCGCGACCTCACCCTGGTCTCCTACGGCGGCAGCGGTGGCCTCTTCACCGCGAGCATCGCGGCACAGGCCAACATCCCGCGCATGATCGCCCCGCCCGCGGCCTCGGTGCTCTCCGCCTTCGGTGCGGCCTCCGCCGACGTGCGGCGCCAGCGGATCCGGTCCGCCGACTCGCTGCTGGACAAGATCGAGCCCGAGGAGGTCAGCACGCTCCTGAAGGAGCTCGGCGAGGCCGTGTGGCGCGATGTCGGCGACGACGGTGTGCCCGAGGACGGTCGGACGGTCACCTACGACGTCGGTGTGCGCTTCTTCCGCCAGACCTCCGAGGTCTCGGTCACCCTGGACGGAACCACCTTCGACCCCGAGGTCGTCCGCGAGGAGTTCCTCCAGCGGTACGCGGCGCGCTACGGCGCCGGCGCCGCAGGCCGGAACGCCCAGCTCGAGGTCACCTTCCTCCGGGCCGTCGCCACCGGCCAGCTGCCGCGCGCCACGTTCCCGGTGGACGAGCGCCGTCGTGAGCAGGGTGCGCCCGAGCCTGCCTCGCACCGCGAGGTCTACCTGAGCCGTGACGGCCGCGAGAGCGTCCCCTGCTACCGCACCACCGAGCTCCTGCCCGGCGACGTCGTGACCGGACCTGCCCTGGCCGACGACGTCGACACCACCGTCTTCGTTCCCCGCGGTGCCACGCTCACGATGAGCGAGCGCCGTACTCTCCGATTGGAGGTGCGTTCCGATGCATCTTGACAACATTGGTCTCGAAGTCCTGCGCCACCAGCTCGACGCGTTCTGCGGCGAGGGTGCAGCCACCATCAAGCGCACCGCGGTCAGCCCGCTGGTCGTCGAGGGTGGGGACTACTCCTGCACCCTGCTCGACGCCAAGGGCCGCCTGGTGTCCGGTGGCGGCCACATCGCCTACCACTTCTTCGCCGCGACGAACGCCATCGCCGGAGTCTTCACCGAGCACGGCGACGACATCCACGACGGCGACATCTTCCTGGCCAACGACCCTCACCGTGGTGGCGGTCTGCACGCCCAGGACGTCTTCATCATGAAGCCGATCTTCACCGGCGACACGCTGGTGGCCTGGATGGCCAACTCGGCCCACGTGGTCGACGTCGGTGGCCTGGTCCCCGGTTCGTTCGCGCCGGCCGCGACCGAGTGCTACCAGGAGGCGATCCGCCTTCCCGCGGTGAAGATCCGTGCCAAGGGCGTCGAGCAGCGCGACCCGTGGAACATCCTGCTCAACAACGTCCGCATGGCCCACCTGGTCGAGATGGACATCCGCGGTCTCACCGCGGGTGTCGACGTCGGTGGCGCCAAGCTCCAGGAGCTCGCCGACCAGGTGGGTGCCGAGGCGCTCATGAACGGCTTCGACGAGCTGAACCGCCGTACGGAGGAGGCGCTGCGCCGCGAGATCGCGCTGCTCGAGGACGGCGTCTACCGTTCGACCAGCTGGGCCGAGTGGAACGAGGACCGCTACCGGATCCCGTGCACCACCACCGTCGAGGGCGACACCATCCGCTTCGACTTCACCGGGACCGCGCCTCAGACCAACCACTTCTTCAACTCGAAGGAGTACATCGTCAAGGGCAAGATCGGTGTCGAGCTCCAGCGCCTGGTCGGTCGTGACCTGCCGCTCAACCAGGGCTACTACGACGCTCTCGACGTGTACTGCCCGGTCGGCAGCCTGCTGAACTGCGTGCACCCGGCTCCGGTCGGCGGCGCCCACATCATCGCCTCGCACGACGCCAGTGAGGCTGCCCTGCGCACGTTCCACCAGGCCGTCGCGGCGTCCCCGGAGAGCCCCAGCCGTCCGTTCCTGTCCAGCTCGCAGACCATGTCGGCGAACTCGATCGTGACCTTCTCCGGCGTGGGCCTGAGCGGCACGACCGACTCCTGGATCATGATCGACGGCACCGCCGTCGGTTCGCCCGCGGGCAACGACCGTGACGGCACCGACTACAACTTCTACCTCGTGGGTCAGCAGTCGGCGATCCAGACCAACGACGTCGAGGTCAGCGAGGCCTGGTACCCGGTCCGCTTCGAGTACCGCCGTCGTTCCACCGGGCTGTCCGGTGCCGGTGAGCACCGTGGCGGCGCCGGCGTCGACCTCGCCTTCACCGTCGACGGCTCCTCCGAGCTCACCGGTGCCGCGATCGGCGGCCACGGCTGCGTCCCGATGCCGGGCACGGCTGGCGGACAGCCGGGTCGCGGAGCCGAGATCGAGCTGATGGCGCCGGACGGCACCGTGCAGAGGATCGGCACCCTCACCCAGGGATTCACCCTGCCGAGCGGGCACAGCTACGTCGTCCGTGCGGCAGGCGGCGGCGGCTGGGGCGACCCGCTCCTGCGCCCGGTGGAGGCCGTCCAGCAGGACGTCGGCGCTGGTGTCATCACCGCCGAAGAGGCCCTCGAGGTCTACGGCGTGGACGTCGAGTCCGGCTCGGACCAGCGGCGCGAGGCCATCCTGCGTGAGCGCCTCGAGGCTGCCCGTCCGGCAGCAGTGACCGTGACCGACGCGCCGGACCTCTCCGGCGAGGAGACGTTCCCGATCGCTCCGGGCGTCGAGCAGCGCGGCCGGTACGCGGTGAGCACCCGCAGCGGTGCGGTTCTGGTCGAGGCTCCGCAGCACTGGAGCGACGGCTGCCCGGTCCTGGTCGAGGAGGTCTCGCCGGGTGTGGAGACCCGCGCCTACCTGGATCCGCGCACCGGGCACGCGCTCCACGTGGAGGTCGCCCTGGCCTCGGAGGAGCGCAGCTTCGAGTCGACGCCGCGGCGGTGGTCGGCCATCGCGTGAGCGAGCAGCACTGACCCTGACGGGGCCGTGGCACCTGCCACGGCCCCGTTCGTGGCCTCGTCCTCTCCGAGGCACGGCCACGCCCCACCGAGGTCCGGACGCGAGACCTCCGGTGTCCCCCCGAACAAGAGGATGAGAACGTGGACAAGAAGGTTGTGGTCGTCGGCGGTGCCAGCGGCGTGGGTGCCGCGTGCGTGAGGTCGCTCGCCGATGCCGGAGCAACGGTGGTCTCCATGGACGTCTCCGAGGAGCTGGGCCAGGAGACCGCGCGCGCGGCGGGCCAGAGCTTCCTGCGGTGCGACATCACCGACAGGGAGCAGGTCTTCGCCGCCTTCGAGGAGGCTGCGGCCTCGATGGGTGGCATCGACGCGCTCGTGCACACCGCTGGCATCCTGCTCCAGGGGCCGGCCGCGGAGCTCGACGACCAGTCGTGGGAGCGTGTCATGGAGATCAATGCCCGTGGCCCGGTGTACACCAACCAGGCAGTGCTGCCGTTCCTGAAGAAGTCCGAGCGCGGCAGCATCACCAACTTCGCGTCGTCGGCCGCCCTGACGGCCTACCCCAACGGTGCTGCCTACGCGGCGTCCAAGGGTGCTGTGACCGCCTGGACCCGCTCGATCGCCGTGGAGTGGGCGCCGTTCGACATCCGGGCCAACGTGGTCCACCCGTCTGCTGCGACGCCGATGCTCGAGGCGCACCGCGACAAGCTCTCCGAGGAGGGCAAGATCGCCTACGACGAGCTGCTCAAGCAGAAGGTCCCGCTCGGCGGACGCTTCGGTGACCCGGACCGCGACATCGCCCCGGTGATCACCTTCCTGGTCAGCGACGGTGCGCGGTTCGTCACCGGGCAGAACATCGCCGTCAACGGCGGCTACTACATCTGAGTCGCCGCGGTCGGCTGGGGCTGCTGAGACAGCGTCGAGCAGCCGGCCGGAGAAGGCGAAGGGCGCCCGGACCGATGGTCCGGGCGCCCTTCGCGTGTGGCGAGCGTGGCTGACGGTCTGTCTCGCCGGTCTCAGGCGGAAAGCAGCGACGCCTCCGCGACGCGGATCAGGTGGTCCGACTCGCTGCCCAGAAGCAGACGGTCCACCTTGGCGCGACGCCAGTAGAGGTGGGCGTCGTGCTCCCAGGTGAAGCCGATGGCGCCCAGGGTGTGGATCAGCGTCTCGCAGGCGACCTCGAAGGTCGAGGCTGCGTAGGCCTTGGCAGCGGAGGCGGCGACGGGCAGCTGGTCCGGGGCGTGGTCGGCAGCCCAGGCGGCCCACCAGACGAGCGAGCGGAGCTGGTTGACGCCGACCCAGTTGTCCACCAAGGCGTGCTTGACCGACTGGTAGGAGCCGATGACCCGTCCGAAGGTCTCGCGCTGCTTGGCGTGCTCCAGGGACAGCTCGACCACGCGCTCAGCGGCGCCGAGGCTCTCGGCAGCGATGATCACGCAGGCCACCTGGGACGCGCGCTCCCAGCGCTCGGCCATGCCGGTGGCGGCGACCTCGTGCGAGGTCAGGCGGACGCGACCGATCCCGCGGGTGGGGTCGATCTCCTCGGCGTCGAGGACCGTGCCGGTGCCCAGCACCAGGGCGTCGTCGCCGTCCAGCGCCAGGAAGTGGGTGGCGGTGCGCACGTCCAGGGATGGACGCGACTCCTCCAGCGGTCCGTCGAGGACGGCCACGGCGATCTCGCCGGAGGCCACCTTGCCGAGCAGCTCGTCGTGGCCCTCGAGCAGGACGGTGGCACGGGCCGCCGTCGCCAGGGAGGGGGCGGCCAGCTGACGGCCTGCCTGCTCGGCCACCAGGGCCATGTTGAGCAGCTCAGCGCCGACGCCGCCTGCCTCCTCGGGGATGGTCAGGGAGGAGAACCCCAGCTCGTCGAGCAGCTCGCGGCCGGGAGCGGGACCGGAGACCTCACCGTCGAGCAGGGCCCGGGCATGCTCGGGACCGGCCTGGTCGGAGAAGAAGGTGCGGGCGTGGTCCGCGAAGTTGCGCTGCTCGTCGTCGATGTCGAAGTTCATGGCTTACCTGTTCTGCGCGGTGGGGGAGGGGCGGGCCGCTGCGCGGTCGGAAGGAAGTCCCAGGACGCGCTCGCCGATGATGTTGCGGAGGATCTCGTCGGTTCCCCCTGCCAGGGCGATCCCGGGGGTGGAGGCCTGGGAGGTCGCCCAGCGCCAGTCACCCTCCCGGGAGCGGGCGAAGACGGCGTCGTCACCGAGCAGGCGGACACCAAGGTCGGCGGTGGCGTGGGCCACGCGGACGGCGCTGAGCTTGCCGGCGCTGCCCTCGGGACCGGGCTCGACGCCCTTCTCGAGCGCGGTCTGCAGGCGGTAGCCGGTGTAGCGGGCCGCCAGCGACTCGGTGAGCACGCGTCCCAGGGCCTCGGTGGCGAGCACCCGGTTCTGCTCGGGCAGCTGCGGAAGCCGTTCAGCGGCGTGAGCGAGCAGGGCGTCGCTGCGGACACCGATCTCGCCACCGCCGCCACCGACCGCCATGCGCTCGTTCATGAGGGTGGTCAGGGCGACGCGCCATCCGTCGTTCACGGCGCCGAGGCGCTCGGAGTCGGGGATGACGACGTCGTCGAGGAAGACCTCGTTGAAGCTCTCGTGGCCGTTCATCTGCTTGAGCGGACGGACCATGACGCCGGGGGAGTGCATGTCGATGACGAACATCGTCAGGCCCTTGTGCTTGGGGGCGTCGGGGTCGGTGCGAGCCAGCAGGATGCCGTAGCGGCTGTGCTGGGCGAGGGTGGTCCACACCTTCTGGCCCTGCACGTGCCAGCCGTCGTCCTGGAGCACGGCCTTGGTGCGCAGCGCAGCCAGGTCGCTGCCGCTGCCCGGCTCGCTGAAGAGCTGGCACCAGATGTCGTCGGCGCGGAGCAGCCGCCGGATGTAGCGCTGCTTCTGGTCCTCGCTGCCGTGGTGGAGCACGGTCGGCCCGCACATGCCCAGGCCCACGTGGCCCACAGGGCCGGCGACTCGGGCACGGTGCAGCTCTTCGTTCACCACGGCCTGCTGGGCGTTGGAGCCGCCGCCGCCGCCGTACTCGACGGGCCAGGTGAGCCCGATCATCCCGGCGTCGTAGAGCATGGCCTGGGTGTCCCGGAGGTGCTCGAGACGCTCGGTTCCGGGCTCCTCCAGGTAGGCGCCGTCCCCGTGCGCGAGAGCGTCTGCGTTCTCGCTCAGGAAGGCGCGCACCTCCGCCCTCAGGCGTGCTTGTTCGGGGGTGTCGTCAAAGTCCATCGATCGTCTCTCTCGTGAGGGCTGCGCAGGGCGCAGTCGTTCGCGCGTCACGACGTGGCTCGGGCGTGCGGCGCAGTCGGACGGCCACCCGCGTGTTCTCCGTCGGCAGGTTCGCTCCCACAGTCCTACTGGATTTCGGGGACGATGTGAAGAGAAAGATTGTTTGTTGACAAAAAAAATATTGGGTTGCACCCTTGGACCATGTTGAGAACCGGCAGCTTCGATTCCCTCCAGGAGTGTGCGTGAGGACATATGGCCACTGGATCGGGGGCCGCGAGCAGCGCTCCCCGGACGCCGACGTGCACGTCGTACGTTCCCCCTGGGACGGTCGTGAGGTGTCGGCCATCGCCGCAGGTACTCCCGAGGACGTCGCCGCCGCCGTGGCCGCCGCTGAGCAGGCCCTGCCGGCATGGCGAGCCCTGAAGACCGCTGAGCGCGGACGTCTGCTGCTCGCCCTGGCCGCCCGGATGCGCGAGGAGCGCGGCCTGCTGGCCGAGCTGGAGGAGCACGAGGCGGGCAAGCCCGGGCCCCAGTCCCTGCGTGAGATCGACGGCGCGGCCAACTACTTCGACTTCTACGCGGGCCTCTCCGCCGGTGCTGTGGGCGAGGTCCTCGACCTGGGCCCCACGATGCACGGCTACGTGGTCAACGAGCCCTTCGGCGTCATCGGCGTCATCACGCCGTGGAACGCTCCGCTCAACCAGGCAGCCCGCGCCGTCGCGCCTGCGCTGCTGACCGGCAACGTCGTCGTGGTGAAGCCCTCGGAGTTCACCTCCGGCAGCACCCTCGAGCTCGCCCGGATCGCGACCGAGGTCGGCGTTCCCGCCGGCGTCCTGAACGTCGTCACCGGTGACGCCCGGGGAGCGGGGCAACCGCTCGTGGAGCACCCCGGGGTGCGCAAGCTGGCCTTCACCGGCTCGGTGCGTGCGGGCATCCAGATCGGCCGTGTGGCGGCCGAGCGGATCCTGCCGCTGACACTCGAGCTGGGCGGCAAGTCCGCCAACGTCGTCTTCGCCGATGCTGACATCCAGGCCGCCGCGGCCGGTGCGGCCCGGGCCTTCACCGCCAACGCCGGCCAGGTGTGCAGCGCCGGGACCCGACTCCTGGTCCACGACTCGATCCACGACGAGCTCGTGCAGGCCCTGGTCGCCGAGGTCGAGAAGATCGTCCCGGGCACGAGCTACGGGCACATGACCACCCAGGACCAGCTCGAGAAGGTCCAGGAGTACTTCGAGGTCGGCACGCAGGAGGGCGCCGTCATCGCGACCGGAGGCACCGTCGTGCCCGGCGGCCGCCTGGTCGCACCCACGGTGTTCACCTCGGTCACCAACGACATGCGCATCGCCCGCGAGGAGATCTTCGGCCCCGTCCTGGTGGTCATCCCGTTCTCCGACGAGGACGACGCGGTGGCGAAGGCCAACGACTCCGACTTCGGCCTCGCCGCAGGGGTGTGGACGCGTGACCTGTCGCGCGCCCACCGCATCGCCGCGCGTCTGGAGGCCGGACAGGTCTTCATCAACGACTGGCTCACCGGACTCGTCGAAGGACCGTTCGGAGGCATGAAGAACAGTGGATACGGCAGAGAGAAGGGCATCGAGGCCTTGAGGCACTACACCCAGACCAAGTTCGTGGCGGTGCGCCTGTGAGCGCCTCCTTCCCGCCCCTCGAGGACCGCTACCTCGAGCTGAGGGCCCGGGCCAAGGCCCTCGCCGACCAGTGCCTCGACCTGGCCGAGAAGGCCGACGAGAGCGACAGCACCGATCCCGACGTCCTGCGCCTGCTCAAGGAGAGCGGTCTGGCTGCGGTCCAGGTGCCTGCTGCCTACGGCGGCACCTTCGAGCAGCCCGACTCGCTTGCCGGGACCATCATCCGTGAGCAGCTGGCGGCCTCCTCGAGCCACCTGGACTCCCTCTTCGCGATGCAGGGCATCGGCAGCTTCGCCATCTCCGTCGGCGGCGCCGAGGAGGTCAAGCAGACCTGGCTCCCGCGGGTGGCCTCGATGGACGCCATCGCCGCGCTGGCGCTCACCGAGCCCGAGGTGGGTTCGGACCTGAAGGCGCTCACCACCACGGTGCGCGTCGACGGTGACGAGCTGGTGGTCAACGGCACGAAGAGCTTCATCACCAACGGCGGTGACGCCCACTTCTACTGCGTGCTCGGCAAGGAGGACGTCGACGGCAAGGAGGGGTACACCCTGGTCCTGGTGCCGGCCGACACTCCCGGCGTCAGCACCAGCCGTCCGTACCAGATCATGGCCCCGCACGTCCTGGGCGACATCGCCTTCGACGAGGTCCGGGTGCCGATCTCGCACCGGATCGGTGAGCCGGGCAAGGGCTTCTCGTTGGTGCTCGCGACGCTGGCGACCTTCCGTGTCTCCGTGGCCGGCGCCGCCCTGGGCACTGCCCAGGCTGCGCTGGACGACGCGCTGGAGCACACCACTGGACGCCGACAGTTCGGCGTCGAGCTGGCCCGCCTCGGCCCGGTGCCGCAGATGCTCGCCATGTCGTGGACCGAGATCGAGATGGCACGCGCCTTCACCTACCAAGTGGCCCGCGCGGCGGCGAACGACCCGCTGGGCAGCCTGCACCTGTCGTCGATGGCCAAGATCGGCGCGACGGAGGTCACCGGTCGCGTGGTCGACCGCAGCGTCCAGGTGATGGGTCGGTTCGGCCTGGTCCGCGGCTCGCGGATCGAGCGCCTCTACCGGGCCGCGCGCCCGATGCGTGTCTACGAGGGTGCCACCGAGGTCCTCCTCGACGCGCTTTCCAAGCAGCTCGTGCGGGGGGTGGCCAGGTGATCATCGACGCGCACTGCCACGTGTGGCCCGACGAGATCGCTCGACGCGTCCTGGCTGACCGTCCCGTCGGCCTCGACCCTGTGCACGACGGCACCCTGAGCGGGCTGCTGAAGACCCTGGACGCCTCGGGCATCGACATGGCCCTCACGCTCGCGGTCGCCAACGTCGGCCGCACCGTGTGGCGGACCAACGAGTTCATCGGCACCGTCGACCGCACCCGATTCATCCCGTTCGGCACCGTCCACCCCGACCTCAGCGTGGAGGAGAACCTGCGTGCGCTGAAGGAGAACGGCGTCGTGGGAGTCAAGCTCCACCCGCTGTTCCAGGAGGTGGCGTTCGCCGACGAGCGCACCCGCGACATCCTGGTCGGCCTGGCCGAGAACGACGTGCCGGTGCTCTCGCACGTCGGATCGGGCGGCGGTGAGGCCGAGAACCGCCGTGGCGCCCCGCGCGACCTGCACGACATGGTGGCCGAGATCCCCGGTCTCCGCCTGATCGCCGCCCACTACGGCGGCTACCAGGTGCTGGAGGAAGCAGAGAAGTGGGCTGTCGGCACCGACATCCACCTCGAGACCTCGTGGCCGCCCAGCATGGGCACGCTCCCGCGTGAGCGGGTCCTCGACATCATCCGTCGTCATGGTGCTGACCGCGTCGTCTTCGGTTCCGACTGGCCCATGACCGACCCCGCCACCGAGATCGCCGCGATCCGGGACCTCGGGCTCACCTCCGAGGAGGAGGCCGGAGTCCTCGGCGGCAACCTGGTGCGCCTGCTCGGCCTGGACCTCCCGACCACCTGACCCCCCGGCCACCTGACCCCCCCGGGCCCCTCGGCCTCGTGCGCGGCGTCGCTGCGCTCCTCGGTCCCGGCCAGTAGCGCGTCGGCCCCCCGATCCCGACGCGCTACTGGTCCTGGTGACCGGACGGGGCATGCCCTGCACCTTCGGTGCCCTGCGCTCGCGCGTGCCGCGAGTGCCTCACCCACGCGCCCGGCGCGTTCGTCCCGACCCAGAAAGCTGGAGAACACCACCGTGACCACTGAAAGCTCTGCCTCCCCGGCCGACACCGAGCCCAGCCTCCTCGTCCACGACGAGGGCGGCGTGCGCACCATGACGCTGAACCGGCCCGCTGCGCGCAACTCCGTCAACCTGGACCTCGCCGAGCGGATCGACGCGGCCATCACCGAGCTCGACGAGCGCCGTGACCTCACCGTCGGTGTGCTGACGGCCAACGGCACCACCTTCAGTGCCGGCATGGACCTCAAGGCCTTCCTGCGCGGCGAGCGCCCCAAGACCGAGGGTCGTGGCTTCGCAGGTCTGGTGGAGCGCCCGGCGGCCAAGCCGCTCATCGCCGCCGTCAACGGCCCCGCGGTTGCCGGCGGGTTCGAGATCGTCCTGGCCTGCGACATGGTCGTGGCCTCCGAGGACGCCTTCTTCGCCCTTCCCGAGGTCAAGCGCGGGCTCGTGGCCGCGGGCGGCGGTCTGCTCCGCCTCCCGGGTCGCCTGCCCTACCACCTGGCCATGGAGCTGGCTCTGACCGGTCGCACCCTGAGCGCCGTCGAGGCGCACCGGCTGGGCCTGGTGAACCGGATCGTGCCGGCCGGCGAGGTCATGCGCGCCGCGGCCGAGCTCGCCGCGGAGATCGCTGCGTGCGGCCCGCTGGCCGTCGCAGCGACCAAGCGCATCATCCAGGAGTCGCCGAGCTGGCCGGCCGACGAGGCCTTCGACCGACAGACCGAGGTCGCTGCCCCGGTGCGGTCCTCCGCCGACGCGATCGAGGGCGCACGCGCCTTCACGGAGAAGCGCCCCCCGGTGTGGACCGGCGCCTGAGCACCTGCCCGTCAGGGCACCCGACGGACTTCCCGTCGCACCCAACCAGCACGCCCAGAGCGTGGACAAGTGAGGTTTGAACATGGACATGCAGTTGAAGGGCCGCGGTGTCATCGTCACCGGCGCCAGCAAGGGTCTGGGCCTGGAGATGGCCCGTGCACTGGCCGCCGAGGGCGCTGACGTCCTGGCCGTGGCCCGTTCCGCGGAGAGCCTCGAGGCGCTGGCCGCCGAGGAGACCGCCGGGTCGATCCACGCCCATGTCTGCGACATGCGGGACCGTCGCCAGGTCGCCGGCCTGGTCGAGGCGGCGGTCGACAGGCTGGGCCGCCTGGACGTGGTCGTGAACAACGCCGGTATCGCTCCGGCTGCCAACTTCCTCGAGATGGACCTCGCCGTCTACGACGAGGTCATGGAGGTCAACGTCGCGGCGCTGGCCGTCCTCTCCCAGGCCGCGGGCCGCCACTTCGTCGCCGCCGGCCAGGGTGGACGCATCATCAACGTCGTCTCCACCTCGGGCATCCTGGGCAAGGCCTCGCTCGTGGCGTACTCCGCCTCGAAGGGCGCGGCCATCCAGATGACCAAGGCGCTGGCGGCCGAGTGGGCCCGCCACGACATCCAGGTGAACGCGATCGCGCCGGGCGCCTTCGCGACCGAGGCCCAGGCCTACGTGACGCAGAACCCCGACGTGCTGGCCAAGCGCGTACGCAAGATCCCGGCGCGCCGCATGGCAGATCCGTCCGAGATCGGTGCACTCACCTGCTACCTCGCCTCGCCGCTGTCGAAGTTCGTCTCCGGCGCGGTCTACGTCATCGACGGCGGAGAGACCGCCAAGCAGTGACGCTTGTCCCTCCGGGGAATTTGTGGTTCGATGACCAGCATTAACTAGTTTGTTGACAAGTTATTTAAGGAGTAGGGCATGAGGGACGCAGTCATCGTCGATGCGGTGCGCACACCCATCGGCAAGCGCAACGGAGCACTCGCCGACATCCACCCGGCAGACCTCTCGGCCGCCGTGCTCAAGAGCCTCGCCGAGCGCAACGAGCTTGACCCCACCATCGTCGACGACGTGATCTGGGGCTGCGTCAGCCAGGTCTCCGAGCAGGCCAGCAACATCGGTCGCAACGCCGTTCTCGCCGCCGGCTGGCCTGAGACCGTCCCGGCCACCTCGGTGAATCGTGCCTGCGGATCCAGTCAGCAGGCCGTGAGCTTCGCGGCCGCCGGCGTCATCGCGGGCCAGTACGAGTTCGCCATCGCCGGCGGCGTCGAGTCGATGACCCGGGTCCCGATGGGCAGCGCCGCCCAGGGCGGGATCGCCGCTCCGGACTCCCTGCTGCAGCGCTATGGCGTCCAGGGCTTCAACCAGGGCGTCGGCGCCGAGATGATCGCCGAGCAGTGGGGCTTCTCCCGCACCCAGCTCGACGAGTTCTCACTGCGCTCGCACGAGCTGGCCGCCGCGGCCACCGCCGCCGGTGCCTTCACCGACCAGCTGGTCAGCGTCGGCGGTCTCACCGCTGACGAGGGCATCCGCACGGGTGGAACGCTGGAGAAGCTCGCCACCCTGGCCACGCCGTTCAAGGAGAACGGTGTGATCTCCGCGGGCAACGCCTCCCAGATCTCCGACGGCTCCGGCGCGCTGCTGATCACCACGTCGGAGAACGCCGCCGCACGCGGTATGAAGCCGATCGCCCGCATCCACACCGCCGTCGTGGCCGGTGACGACCCCGTCATCATGCTCACCGCCCCCATCCGTGCCACGAAGCTGGCGCTGGAGAAGTCCGGGCTGTCGATCCACGACATCGGTGCGTTCGAGGTCAACGAAGCCTTCGCCCCGGTTCCGCTGAGCTGGCTCGTCGAGACCGGGGCCGACGCCGAGAGCGTGAACCCGCTCGGTGGTGCCATCGCCGTGGGCCACCCCCTCGGTGGCTCCGGCGCGATCCTGATGACCCGCCTGGTGCACCACATGCGCGCCCACGGCATCCGCTTCGGCCTGCAGACCATGTGCGAGGCCGGAGGCCTGGCCAACGCCACCATCGTCGAGCTGATCTAACCCTCGTCCTCACGGACACGACGCCTCGCGTCGAACCACGAACAGGAGAAAACACATGAAGATCGCCGGATCTGTCGTCGCCGTCACCGGTGGCGCGTCGGGCCTCGGCCTGGCGACCTCGCGTCGCCTCGCCTCCCAGGGCGCCAAGGTCGCCATCGTCGACCTGCCCAGCTCCGACGGCGAGAAGATCGCCGCCGGCCTGGCTGCCGAGCTCGGCACCGAGGTCGTCTTCACCGCTGGTGACGTCACCGACGAGGCCGCCTTCGACGGCGCGCTCGCGACGGCCGAGAAGATGGGCCCGCTCAAGGGCATCGTGCACTGCGCCGGCGCCGGTCGCCGCCTGCGCCTGCTCGACAAGGAGGGCAACCCGGGTTCGCTGGAGGACTTCGAGTTCGTCATCCGCCTCAACCTGGTCGGAAGCTTCAACGCCCTGCGTCTCGGCGCGGCCCGCATGGCCAAGCACGACGCCGTCGACGGCGAGCGCGGCGCCATCATCATGACCGCCTCGGTCGCCGCGTTCGAGGGCCAGATCGGCCAGATCCCCTACACCGCTTCCAAGGCCGGCATCGTGGGCATGACGCTCACCGCAGCCCGCGACCTCGCGAGCAAGGGCATCCGCGTCAACAGCATCGCCCCCGGCATCATCGACACCCCGCTGCTGGCGCGCCTGCGTGACGACGTCCGCCAGAGCCTGGCCGACAGCGTCCCGAACCCGCGCCGCCTGGGGCAGCCGGACGAGTACGCCCACCTCGCGTCGCACATCCTCGAGAACGCGTACCTGAACGGCGAGACCATTCGCCTCGACGGCGCGCTCCGCATGGCTCCTCGCTGAGGTTCCTGATGGCCGACCTTGAGTACTCCGTCACCGACGGTGTCGCAACGATCCTGCTCAACCGTCCGCAGGCGAAGAACGCCTTCACCCTCGACATGATCGAGGAGTGGGCCGCTGCGCTGCACTCGGCTCGCCGTGACCCGGCAGTCCGGGTCGTGGTGCTCACGGGCGCCGGTGACGCCTTCTGCTCCGGCATCGACCTGTCGGTGCTGCAGGCGGTGGGGGAGGAGCCCCTGGCCCTGAAGCGGATGCTGACCGAGGGCGTGCACGACGTGGCACGCGCGGTCGACGCTCTGGACAAGCCGCTGATCGCCGCGGTCAACGGTGCCGCCGTGGGCGCCGGCATGGACATGGCCCTGATGTGTGACATCAGGGTGATGAAGTCCACCGCCAGGATGTCGGAGGGGTACATCAAGGTCGGCCTCGTCCCCGGGGACGGTGGGTGCTACTACCTGCCACGCCTCGTGGGCATGTCGCGGGCCCTCGAGCTGCTGTGGACCGGTGACTTCGTGGACGCCGCGGAGTGCGAGCGCATCGGGCTGGTCTCGAAGGTCCTGGACCCCGAGGAGTTCGAGGCCGGCTACCGCTCGCTCGCCCGGCGGCTCGCCGACCTCCCACCGGTCAACGTGGCCATGATCAAGCGTGCGGCGCAGCAGTCGGTCCACTCCGACCTGCGGACCGCTCTCGACCTGATCTCGTCGCACCTGGCCGTCGTGCACGGCACCGCTGACTCGCGTGAGGCCCGACTGGCCCTCCAGGAACGACGGGCGCCGTCGTTCACCGGCAACTGAACCAAGAAGGACGTCATGGACACCGAATCGGTCCTGCACAGCACCTCGCCCGAGGGCATCACGACGATCACCCTGAACCGCCCCGAACGCAAGAACGCGGTGGACGAGGCCATGTGGCGCCGCCTGACGGCCGTCCTGGCTGAGACGAGGAACTGCCCGCAGACCCGCGTGGTGGTGCTGCAGGGCGCTGGCGGTGACTTCTGCACCGGGGCCGACGTGGCCAAGAGCAAGCACGAGGAACACCCGATCCCGCGACTGCGCCGGATCGGGGACGTCGCCAGGGCCATCCACGACCTTCCCGTCCCTGTGGTCGCCAAGGTGGACGGCGTGGCCGCCGGTGCCGGGCTGAACATGGCCCTGGCCTGCGACGTCGTGGCCGCCTCGGACCGTGCCCGGTTCACCGAGATCTTCACCAAGCGCGGCCTGTCGATCGACTTCGGTGGTTCGTGGCTCCTGCCCAAGATCGTCGGCATGCAGCAGGCGAAGCGTCTGGCCCTGCTGGCCGAGGTGATCGACGCGGCCGAGGCCGAGCGCATCGGTCTGGTCACCTGGGTCCGTCCTGCCGACGAGCTGGACGCTTTCGTGGACGAGACGGCTCGGCGCCTCGCCGGCCTGCCGCCCGTCGCGCTGGAGCAGACCAAGGCACTGATCAACTCCGCCGTCGGCGTGGACCTCGCCGGCGCGCTGCGCAACGAGGCCGCAGCCCAGGCCGTGAACTTCGCGACCGAGGACGCACCGGCAGCATTCAAGGCCTTCCTCGAGAAGGCCGAGTCCCCTCAGTACACGGGCCGCTGGGCCCTGCGCTGAGGCCACCCACACGAGAGGTTCGACCCATGGATTTCATGAACCTGCAGGCCGTGGCTCTGCCGGAGTCGGCGGAGCAGCTGCGCCGAGAAGTGCGCGCGTTCCTGGCCGAGGAACTGGCCTCGGGGCGGATCCAGATGCGCCCTGACCAGTGGCTGGCCGGGTGGGACGAGGAGTTCAGCAAGCGCCTCGGCGCCCGCGGTTGGATCGGCATGGCCTTCCCGCGCGAGTACGGCGGCACGGAGGCTGGCGCCCTGGCCCGCTTCGTGGTCACCGAGGAGCTCCTGGCCGCCGGCGCTCCGGTGGCTGCGCACTGGATCGCTGACCGGCAGTCGGGCCAGGCCCTGATGAAGTTCGGCACAGAGGAGCAGCGTCAGACGTTCCTGCCCGCCATCGCGCGTGGCGAGTGCTACTTCGCGATCGGCATGTCCGAGCCCGACACCGGTTCCGACCTGGCCTCGGTACGCACCAGGGCTACTCGCGTCGAGGGTGGCTGGGAGCTCGAGGGCACCAAGATCTGGACCAGCGGCGCGCACCACGCGCACGCGATGATCGCCCTGGTCCGCACCGAGCCGGTGACCGAACGACGTCACGCGGGCCTCTCCCAGATGATCGTCGAGCTGCCCGACCCCTCGATCGAGATCCGGCCGATCCGTCTCCTGACCGGCGAGCACCACTTCAACGAGGTCGTCTTCAACCGCACCTTCGTGCCCGACTCGCGGGTGCTGGGCCAGCCCGGCTCCGGCTGGATGCAGGTGACCAGCGAGCTCGGTCTCGAGCGCAGCGGTCCCGAGCGGATCCTCTCGACCTTCCCGCTCCTGGTCGAGGCCGTGCGTCACCTGTCCCGGGCCGGCGCAACCCCTGACCGCGTCCGGCTCGGTGAGCTGGTCTCGCGCCTGTGGGTCCTGCGGCAGATGTCGCTGGCCGTGGCGGGACGGATCGAGGAGGGCGAGGACCCCGCCGTCGCGGCGGCGATCGTCAAGGACCTCGGGACCCAGTTCGAGGGGCTCCTCGTCGAGACGACCCGCCTGCTCGTGGACATCGCGCCCGACCCCGCCAGCGAGGCACTCCTGCCCCACATGTTGTCGGAGTCCCTCATCCACAGTCCTGCCTTCACCCTGCGTGGAGGAACCAACGAGATTCTCCGGGGAATCATCTCCAAGGCGGTGACCGCAGCATGAACGACGTGATCGACGCACTGACGGGTGCAGTGGCCGACGCCTGCGCCCGGCACACGACTGACCCGGACACCCCGGCGGAGCTGAACGCACCGCTGTGGGAGGCACTCGACCAGATCGGCGTGCTGGGTCTGGGTGTCGACGAGGAGAAGGGCGGCTCCGGCGGTGGGCTCGAGGAGCTCGTCGCCGTGCTCGGAGTGCTCGGCGAGAACGCTGCCGCCGTGCCGTTCGCCGAGACCGGGCTGGCAGCCTGGATCCTGGCCGAGGCAGGGGTCCAGGTCCCCGAGGGTCGCCTGACCGTTGCCGTCAGCGACGGCCTGGAGGTCGCCACCGGCACTGACGGCACCGTCGAGGTGTCCGCCACGCTGCCGCGAGTCCCCTGGGGAGAGGCGGCGGAGCACGTCGTCGTCCTGTCCGGAACCACCCTGGCCGTGGTCGCACGTGACCAGTACCAGGTGACCAGCGCCCAGAACATGGCCGGCGAGCCGCGCGACACCCTGGTGCTTGCGGGCGCCCGTCCTGTGGGCGGACAGACCTGGCCCGTTCCGGCCGGCCTGACGCAGGCCCACGAGCAGCGCCTCTCGGTGCTGCGGATGGCCCAGATGGCCGGCGCCGCCCGGCGCGCTCTGGACCTCTCGGTGCACTACGCCTCGGAGCGTCAGCAGTTCGGACGATCCATCGACAGGTTCCAGAGCGTGCAGCACCAGCTCGCCTCGCTCGCCTCCGAGGTCCTGGTCTGCCGGACGGCGGCGAAGTCCGCGTCGCTCGCCCTGACACGAGGTGACGCCACGTTCGCGCTCGCCGCGGCCCGTGTGGCCGCGGCCCAGGCCGCCGGCGTGGTCGCGAAGCTCGCCCACCAGGTGCACGGTGCCATCGGTTTCACCGAGGAGCACACGCTGCGCCTGAGCACCACTCGTCTCTGGGCATGGCGGGACGAGAACGGCAGCGTCCACCAGCACGCCTCCCTCGTGGGGCAACAGGCACTCGACGCCGGTCCCGACTCGCTCTGGGACCTTCTGGTCAGAGCATGAGCATCGAGGCGGCACGCCCTGAGGGCGATGAACCGTTGCGCATCGCCTCCCTCGGTGCGGGGCAGATCGGCGGCACGCTCGCCTCCAGGTTCGCGGCTGCCGGTCACGAGGTCAGGGTGGCCAACTCCCGGGCGCCGAGCACCGTCAAGCTGTTCGCGGAGTCCATCGGAGCCCAGGCCCGGCATGGGGCTGAGGCCGTGCTGGACGCGGACGTGGTGGTCGTCTCCGTTCCGTTCAACCGGATCGCCGAGCTGCGGTCGGTGGTCTCTCGGGCTCCGGCCGACGCGGTTCTGGTGGACACCACGAACTACTACCCGCACCGGGACGGTGAGCTGGGGAGCTTCGGTCCCGAGGACACCGAGAGCGAGTGGGTCGCGAACGTGCTCGGGCGGCCGGTGGTCAAAGCCTGGAACAGCATTCTCGCGGGATCGCTGCAGACGGCTGCGCGTCCGTCGGGCGCGGCGGACAGAATGGCACTGCCCGTCTCCGGTGATGATCCTGAGGCGGTCGGCCTGGTCTGCGGGCTCGTCGATGTGAGCGGGTTCGACCCCGTGGTGGCCGGTCCGCTCGCCCAGTCCTGGCGCCAGCAGCCCGGCGCGCCTGCCTACACCACTGATCTCGCGACGACCGAGCTGGTCGAGGCTCTGGCCAGGGCTGAACGGCACACCCTGGCGGAGCGTCGTGGGGAGATGGTCAGGGCGATTCGCCACCTGCGTGGGTGGGGAACCCACGCCCAGAGGCTGGCGATCGCCCGAAGAGTCTTCCTCTGAGAGGAGTCCCGGGGATCGCTGGAGGTGGGTGCTGTGGATGGCGGTTCCGGGAACCACACAGAGGGCCGCTGCCAGGCAGGCAGCGGCCCTCTGTCATTCTCGGCCCCTTGTCATTCCTGGGTTCCTGCGGCTGGCGCCGTCGTGAAGAGACGGCGTGGGGCCGTCACGCCTGGTTGTTCCACCCGTGCAGGACGTCAGAGATCTCGCTGGCAGCCGTGGGAGGGGCCGAGGGGACCGGGGGAGCGGTACGGGAGAAGCGGGGTGCCGGGGCGGGCTGGATGATCCCGTTCATCTCCGCGACGATGCCGCGTTCGCGAACGTGGGGGTGCTGTGCCGCCTCGTCGAAGGACAGCACCGGGGTGACGCACGCGTCGACGTCCGCGAACGCCTGCTCCCAGTGGGCCCGGTCATGCTGCAGGAACCGGTTGGCCATCAGGGTACGCAGCTCGGGCCACCGGTCACGGTCGTGCTGTGCGGGGACCTCGTCGGCGTCAAGACCGAGCGTGGACAGGACGAGGGCGAAGAACTGGGGTTCCACGGCTCCGACCGCCATGTGCCCACCGTCGGCGCACTCGTAGGTGTCGTAGAAGGGGGCACCGCCGTCGAGGAAGTTGGTGCCGCGCTCGGCGTTCCAGGCGCCCCCGCCGTACATCGCCCACAGCATGTGTCCGAGCAGGGATGCTCCTTCGGCCATGGCCGCGTCCACGACCTGGCCCGTGCCCGAGCGCTCCCGCTCCCACAGGGCGGAGAGGATGCCCACGAGCAGGAGCATGGAGCCGCCGCCGTAGTCACCGATCAGGTTGAGCGGGATGGTGGGACGCTCGCCGGGGCGGCCGACCGCGTTGAGCAGCCCGGTCACCGACAGGTAGTTGATGTCGTGTCCGGCGCGAGCGGCGAGGGGACCGTCCTGGCCCCACCCGGTCATGCGTCCGTAGACGAGCCGGGGGTTCTCGGCCAGGCAGGCGTCCGGGCCAAGGCCGAGGCGTTCTGCGACACCGGGGCGGTAGCCCTCGATCAGCACGTCGGCCCGAGCGACGAGCTCGAGCACTGCGGAGCGGTCGTCAGGCGTCTTGAGGTCGGCCCGGACGATGGTCCGTCCGCGCAGCTGCTCGTTGCGGCCCTGGGCCCCCAGGCCCAGAGTGCCCAGACGTCGCTCGACGCGCACGACGTCGGCGCCGAGGTCGGCCAGGATCATGGCTGCGTGTGGCCCCGGTCCGATGCTTGCCAGCTCTACGACTCTCAGACCTGAGAGGGGTCCAGCCATGGTGTTGTTGTCCTTCTCGTCGTGCGAGAAGCCGTCAGGTGGCGGCCTCCCGCGGGTGTGGTTCAGCGGAGATGCGCTGAAGAACCTGGTCGATGAACGTGTTCAGGACCGCTGTCGCATCGATCGAATCGGGGTCGAGCTTCCACAGGTAGCCGACCCCGCGGAGCTGGGCGACGATCATCGCGGCCAACGCGTCGGGGTCGACGCCCTCGTTGATCGAGCCGTCGGCCAGTCCGTTGCGGATGTGCGAGCTGATGCGCTCGCGCTGGTTGAGGTGGAACTCGACGAACCGGTCGTGGAGCTCAGGGACCGGCCCAGCCGCCTCGAAGATCAGCGCATACAGCACGGAGAGCGAGTCTGGTCGTCGCCCGTAGGCGTTGCGGATGCCTTGGAGGATGACACGCAGCGAGTCCAGACCGGAGAGCCCCTGCAGCTCGGGCTCCATGGTCTCCACCGACCATCGGCCGACGATCTCGTCGACCAGTGCCTCCAGGAGCTTCGCCTTGGAGCCGAACCGGGCTGTGGCGAGGCTGCGGCTGTAGCCGGCGCGTTCGCCGACGGTGGCGAGCGTCATCGACTGGTAGCCGCCCTCCGCGACAAGCTCGCCCGCGGCCCGCAACAGCAGGCGGGTGGACTTCTCCGAGCGAACCTGGTGGCCGTTCAGTTGGCGCGTGGTCATGTCTCTCCTTTGTGAGCCAACCAGCAAACTACCGACTATGGCCCACCTGCACAACGGTTCCCTGTACAGATGTGCCGGGCGATTCGGCTCGCGGAGGTTGCCGTCACCGGAACGGTGTCTGGGGGAGCAGCCGGTCGGAGACCAGGCGCAGCATGATCTCGGAGGAACCTTCGAAGATCTTGGTCAGGCGTGCATCGCGCCAGTAGCGCTCGACCGGGAAGTCGGTCGTGTACCCGGCCCCACCGTGCAGCTGCAGCGCCTGGGACGTGACTCGCTCGGACATCTCGGCGGCTGCGTACTTGAGCATCGCGGCGCGCACGTCGGAGGCCTCGCCGGCGTCGACATCGGCTGCCACCTCGTACATCAGTGCCCGGCAGAGCTCGATGTCAGCAGCCATCTCCGCGATCTTGAACCGCGTGTTCTGGTAGTCGCCGATGGCGTGACCGAACTGCTCACGCTCCTGGACGTACTTGATGGTGTCCTCGAGCGCGCCACGCGCGAGGCCGATGGAGCGTGCGGCGGTGTGGATGCGCGGGGTGAGCATGCCGGCAGCCACGCGCTTGAAGCCACCGTCGCCCTGACCGTCGCTCTCGTACCCGAGCAGGCAGTCGTCGGGCACGAAGCAGTTGTCGAAGGAGAGCTCGAAGGTGTTCCAGCCGTGGTAGCCGATCTTGCGGACGGGGGTTCCAGACAGGCCCTCGGGGAAGGAGTTCGGCTCCTTGTGCAGGATGAAGCGACGGATCCCCTCGTGCCGGTTCTCCGGGTCGTACGGAGTCGTCCTGGCCACCACGATGATGCCGTTGGCCTGGTCGGCGAAGGTGCACCACATCTTCTGGCCGTTGATCAGCCAGCCGCCGTCGACCTTGTCGGCCCGCGTGCGGATCGAGGCGATGTCGGATCCGGCACCCGGCTCACTCATCGCGAAGGCGCCCAGCCACTCGCCGCGTGCCGCCTTGGGAAGGAGCTCTGCGCGCATCGTCGGGTCGAGGGCCTTGGCGATGCCGGAGCGGGTGATGATGCTGGCGACACTCATCCAGGCTCGAGAGAGCTCTTCGGTGATGATCGCGTACTCCACGACGCCCAGGCCGAGGCCGCCTAGCTCCTCGGGGACGAGGATGCCGAAGAAGCCCAGGTCGCCCATCTTCTCGCGCAGGGAGTCGGGGATGAGCCCGTGCTCGGGGTCGAGCACGTTGGCGACAGGCAGCACCTCGCGCATGGCGAAGTCGCGCGCCATCTCCTGGATGGCCTCACGCTCCTCGGTGCGATGCGCTGCCGGGATACGTGGACGTGGATCGACGAGTGAACGGCTCACGGTGCCCCTACTCTTGTTGGTTGGCTAACAATAACCTTAGAAGGGAATGCGCCTCGAGGCAAGGGACGCGCGAGGAGGTCCATGTTTCCAGCCCTACGTGAAGGCGATGCGCTTCGTCGACCACCCCAGCCAGCGACGACGACAAGCGCCGCCCACCGACCGAAGGTCGGGGAGCGGCGCTTCCACAGGTCAGAGCCTGTGTGTTGCGGTCGGACTCGGATCAGACGTCGTCGTACTGAATGACTGACCCGTGCTGACCTGCGCTACGGAACGAGCGACTCCACGGGCTGCCCGATGACGCGGTCCGCGGCGGGCGCGGCGGAGTGCCTCGTCGTTCCGGGGAACCGCAGGACGCTCAGGGCGCCCTCGTTCGCCACGACGACGACCTCGCTTCCCGGGTCGAGGGTCCGCGCTTGGGCGGGGCTGACTCGGGCGATCATCTCCCCGCCGCTGTGCCGCACCGTGACCTCGACGTCGTCGCCGAGGTACGCGACGCCGTCGATCGCACCGTCGAGTACGACGTTGTCGCCGGGGGCCGCCTCTCGCATCACCGAGAGCAGCCGGCTCCGTACCGCGAGGACTGCGTCGGCGCCCGCATCGAGTGCGTTGCTCGGCGGCGCCGCCACCCGGTGTCCGTTTGCGAGGGCGACCACCGTACCGCCGTCCTGCGCGGACTCGACGACACCAGGCAGGAAGTGGTCGAAACCGACGAACTGGGCGACGAAGCGGGTGGACGGCTGGGAGAAGACGTCCCGCGGCGTCCCCTGCTGGGCCACCTGACCGTCCTGAAGGACCGCGAGCCTATCCGCAAGCCCACCGGCGTCCTCCTTGTCGTGGGTCACATAGATCGCGGTGGCTCCGAGATGCTGCTGGAGCCGCCGGATCTCGCGCCGCATCTGCTCACGCAGGTTCGCATCGAGGCTCGAGAGCGGTTCGTCGAAGAGGAGAACCCGCGGCCGCGCCACCACCGCTCGGGCCAGGGACACCCGCTGCTGCTGACCGCCGGAGAGTGTTCCGGGGTAGGAGTCGCGCTGGTCCCCGAGGCCCACCAGGTCGAGCGCCTCCTCGATCCGGTCCCGGGCCTCCGCACGCGGAGTGCGCCGGCGCTGCAGCGGGTAGGCAACGTTGTCCCACACGGTCTTGTGTGGCCAGAGCGCGAAATTCTGGAAGACCATCCCCAGCTGACGTCGCTCGGGAGGCACGTTGCGCTGCTTGACTGCGTCGAAGACGGCGTCATCGCCGAACCTGATCGAACCGGAGTCGGGACTCTCGAGGCCGGCGATGCAGCGCAGGAGAGTCGTCTTGCCACAACCCGACGGACCCAGCAGGCAGACGAACTCGCCCTGCTCGACCTCGAGGTCGACGCCCTCGAGAATCCGGCGGTTCCCGAAGCTCTTGTGAACTCCGGCGATGGAAATGCTGTCCATGACAATCTCGCTCTCAGACTCGGCGAAGCAGGGACGGCAGGACCCGGGCCGCTTGGGCGACCAGCCAGAGCGCTCCGCCGACGGTGATCAGAAGGACGGTGAAGACCAGGTACAGCGCAGCCGCCGCGCCGGTCTCCCCGTTGGTGTAGAAGGCGTAGCTGGACGAGGCGATCATCTGCGTCCCGCTCGAGCCCAGCAACAGCGGGACGTCGAGGATCCCTGACATCGTGATCGAGACAAGCAGCCAGGCGGCGACCAGGCTCGGCACGAGCAGTCGCACGGTGACGCCGAGGAGTGCCCGGGCATGGGACGCGCCGCTGATGCGCGCGGCCTCCTCGAGGTGCCCGCCGACCTGGATGAGCGACCCCTCCACCGCTCGGACGGCGATCGGCATGGTGGCGACCGCCAGTCCGATGATCAGCGCCCAGGACGTCCCGTAGAGCCGCGAGGCGCCCGGGGTCGTCAGGAACGACCACACGAAGGCCAGTCCGAGCACGATCCCGGGGAGCGCCAGGGGCACCCAGGAAGCGAACTGGATGACCCGGCCCACCCTTGACTTCATCCGGATGAACGCGAAGCTGACGATCAGGGCGAGCGCGACGGCCAGCAGGCCCCCGATCCCGACGACCTTGAAGGTGTTGACCACCGCCTCCATGTTGCGCGGGTCGCTCTGCAGCCGCTCGAAGTTCGCCATGGTGAAGTCGCTCGCTCCCACGTACGGCCGGAATGCCGCGAGGATGATCTGGCTGACGGGCAGCACGAACACGAGGGTGACGATGAGCGCGATGAAGCAGCCGATCGGATAGCGCAGTCGACCCGGACGGGTCAACGTGCCCTGCAGCGACGTTCGACCGCTGACGATCGCGAACCGCCGACTGCCCTGGGACACCCGGACCTGGTAGAAGACCAGGGGGACCATGATCGCGACGATCACCAGGGAGGCGGCGGACGCCGCCGCGTAGTCGGCTCCACCGACCTGCCGCAGGTAGCTGAAGATGTGGGTGGAGTAGACGTTGATGCCCCCGGGCAGTCCCAGCACCGCAGGGATGTCGAACGCCTCCAGAGCCTTCACGAACGTCAGCAGCCCTGCCGCGATGATCGCGGGTGCCAGCACCGCCAGCTCGATCCCGAAGAAGCTGCGCAGCCGCGACGAACCGGCGATGCGGGCTGCCTCCTCGAGCGAGGGATCGCGACGCTGGAACGCGGCGATGAGGACCAGGTAGGCCAGCGCCCCGGCCTTCGCCGACGTCACCAGGATCATTCCCGCCATGCTCCGGGTCTCCACGGCGGACGCGACGGAGTCGAGCCCGACGCCCTTCAGGGCGCTGCCGATCAGTCCCGACTCCCCGGCACCGAGCACGGCCCAGGCCATCGCGTAGAGCACGGTGGGTGTGGCCACCAGGACCACCATGGTCGGCGTGATCGCCCACCGCAGTGGGACGTCGAGCCGGGTGCTGATGGCAGCCAGGACGATAGCCATTCCGGTCGCCAGGATGGTGACTGCGACGGCGAAACCCAGGGTGGTCGCGAGTGTGCCGTAGGTCGTCGAGTCGGTGAAGACACGCTGGTACCCGCCCAGTGTCCACCCGGACTCCTGGCGCAGCGGCGAGGAGTGCGCCGAGCCGTAGGCCAGGATCACCAGTGGCCAGACCAGGAGCCAGCCCAGGGCGGCGAGCCCGACCAGTTTTGCGAGCCTCGGCAGCCAGGGACGAACGACGTCCAGGCGGCTCGGTGGGGCGATGGTCACGATGGTCACGTCATTGCCTCTTTACCTCTCAGGCCCTACTTGAAGGTGTCCGCGATGAGCTCGATGACCTCTTGCTCGCGTCCGACGCCTGGGTAGGGAAGCGAGTTGATCTCACCCAGCGCTTCCGCACCTGGCGGAAGAGGCGCGTCGGGCATCGAGCCGAACTCGTAGGTCACCTCAGCGATCGCCGCCTGGCCGGCGTCGGAAAGCAGCCAGGACGCGAGCAAGCGTCCTGCGTTGGGGTGTGGGCTCCCGTCGACGACACCCATACCGAAGTCGAGCATGAACGAGCCGTCCTCGAGCGCCTGGAAGGCGATCGGCGCCCCCTCGTTCTGCTTCTGGACGACCGTTCCGTAGGAGGCCACCAGGCCGAGGTCGATCTCGCCGGTCACCACCGCCTGGACGACGGCCGCGATGCTCGGATAGTTGCGCGGCGCAACTCGGTCGTTCAGGTCGCTCAGCCATCCTTCGTCGATGGCTTCGGCGTCGAAGGCAGCCGCCAGCGACTGCGTCGTGCCGCCGGGCTGCGCGGGGTCGGAGGTGCCGACACGTCCTGACCACTTCTCGTCGGTGAGGTCGTCCCACGTCGTCGGCGCTTCTTCCGCGGCGACCTTGTCGGTGTTGTAGATCGGGCCGTAGAGCCCCCGGGACACGACGACCCACCTGTCGTCCTCACCGATCCGCTCGGCCGGGATGTCGGCCGGCGTGGTGGGCAGGTAGGCGGCGAACAGGCCGTCCTGGGCGCGGCGCGCCACGTCGGCGACACCCTCCTGGATGAGGTCCACATCCGGTCCGCCGGCGGCCGTCTCGGCGTCCAGTCGGGAGTCGAGCTCGGTGCCGAAGATGTCGACCTCCGTCACCGTGACGCCGGGGTAGTCCTTCTCGAACTTCTCGTACACGCCGGCGTACTGGTCCTGGGTCGGACCGTAGATGACGACCTCGCCCTCTTTCTTGGCGGCCTCGTACAGCTGCTCGATGGTCGCGTCGTCGGGCAGCGGCTCCGCCGCCGCCTCAGGCTCACCGCACGCGGCCAGGCCGAGCGCCACGGTCACCGCGAGGGACGCACCGAGTGCGGACCGCCTCGTGCGGCGCGGGAGAGGAGCGACGTGGGGGGACGGCTTCCGTAGCATTGCAGTCATCTTCTTCCGAGGGGTCGTAGGTCGGACCGGCATGAGCGCGGGCATCAGTGCTCCTCCTCAGACACGCTGATGACGATTCGTCCGGTGACGGTTCCTGACAGAAGCTCCTGGCCGACCTCGACCGCCCGCTCGAGGGGCTCCGTGCGGGACACCGCGTCCACGATGCGCGGATCGAGATCGCGGGCGAGGCGCTCCCAGGCGGCCTGCCGCAGCGGCATCGGCGCCATCACGGAATCGACACCCAGCAGGGCGACGCCGCGGATGATGTGCGGCAGCACGGTGCCGGGGAGCTGGATCCCGCCGGCGAGCCCACAGGCAGTCACCGCACGTCCGTACGCAGTGCGGGCCAGGACGTTGGCGAGGGTGACCCCGCCTACGGTGTCGACCGCGCCCTGCCAGCTCTCCTTCTGAAGCGGGCGGCCTTCCTCCGCGAGCTCGCTGCGGTCCAGGACCTCTTCGGCGCCGAGCTGCTTGAGGTAGGCGTGACTCTCGTGGCTTCCGGTGCTGGCCACGACCCGGTAGCCGGCCGCGGCCAGGAGCGCGACGCTCACGGACCCGACTCCACCGGTGGCACCTGTCACCAGGACACGGTCACCCCGCTCCAGACCACCGCGGGTCTCCAGGTCGAGGACACACAGCGCCGCGGTGTAACCGGCGGTCCCGATGGCCATCGCCTGCCGCGCGGTGAAGGCCTCCGGGATCGGTTGCAACCACGACGCGGGAATCCGCTGGTACTCCGAGAGTCCACCCCAGTGCCTCTCGCCCAGTCCCCAGCCGTTGGCCATCACCTGGTCGCCGGGGCTCCAGCGGTCCGAGGTGGACGAGACCACAGAGCCGGCCAGGTCGATCCCAGGCACGATGGGCAGCGAGCGCGCCACCTTGTTGCGGTTGCCGGCGAGCAGCAACGCGTCCTTGTAGTTCACCGAGGAATGGCTGACCCGCACCAGCACCTCGCCGTCGGGCAGGTCCGAGAGCTGCAGCCGGCGCAACTGCGCCTCTGCCCTGTCGCCGACCTGCTCCACCATCACTGCATTGAACTGCTCAGTCACATCAGTCTCCTGTCTTCCGTGTTCGGGCCCGCTGTTGTTCGGGGCTCAGGCATGTGTCGGGCTCCCTGCTCCGCGCGCCGTGTCCACGACCTGTGCCGCGACCGTGGCACCGCCCACCAGGTCGTCGCGCCAGGCCACCATGCCGTCGGGACGCACCAGCACCAGCTGCCTCTCGTAGACCGAGCGGGCGTCCGGTTCATCGATGTGCTCGACCTTGAGCGGCAGGCCGCGCTCCATGGCCGCGGCCTGGAGGAGAGCCACGTCTTCGTCGTGCTCGTCGCGCTCGCCGAAGCTGAGCAGGGTGAAACCGGCGCCGAACAGATCGAGTGTCGAGCGGCCGTCCTTCAGGACCACGTGCGGCGCGCGGTGCCCGGGCTTGGCTGTGGGCGTGTACGACGACGGGTCGTCCGGCGGAGCCACCGAGCCGTCGTCGACGATCAGCCCGGAGTCTTCGTACCGGTAGCCGAGCGAGACCCCCTGGGAGCTCCACTGCGAGGACAGCACGTCGGCGAGATCGCGCCCGATCCGCTCGCGCTCGCGCTTCCCGGCCGCGCCGGGGGCCGTGGCGCCGCGGAAGTCGACGCCGTCCACCCAGTTCCGGTAGTGCACGCTGGAGATCCCGCTGTTGCGCAGCGCGACCGGACGTCGCTCGGCCGTGTACGCCTCGGCGGCCTCCGGCCCCGCCCAGCCGTCGACCAGCCCGGCGAGGATCCACCCCAGCGTGGCAGCATCTCCGATCCCGGTGTTGAGGCCGTGCCCGCCAGTGGGCGACGTCGTGTGCGCGGCGTCGCCGGCGAGGAACACCCGGCCCTGGTGGTAGGTCCGGGCCGCGCTCTCGCTGCGCCGCCATGGAACGGCGCCGAGGATGCGCAGGGGGAGGTCGGAGGACCCCACGGCGGCCGCGACCGCCGCCTCGGCGTCGAACTCGTCGAGGGCGGGCTTCTCGGGGTATCCGAGGAAGGTGAACCTCCAGTACTTCTGGTAGTCCATGGAGGTGACGTTGCACCAGGTCCCGCGTTCGTCGATGAACATGAACCGCTCCGCACGACCGAACGGATGGTGGTCCTCCAGCGACTCGATCTCGGTGATCACGCTGATCGAGTAGTCGAGCGTGCCCCCGTCGAACGGGATTCCGGCCTGTCGCCGGACGGTGCTGGCGGCGCCGTCGCAGCCCACCAGGTATGCCGCCGAGATCGTCTCGGTGCGACGGCCAGTGGCGGACATGTCGGCTACCTCTGCCGTGACGGACCCGTCCTGCTCGCGGTAGGCCACTAGTCGGTGCGGGCGGCGCAGGTCGACCAGCCCGGTCTCGAGCGCTGCGCGCTCGAGGATCGGGTCGAAGATGAACTGTGGGCACTTCGCCGTCGTCTCAGGTGAGAGGTCCCTGGGGAGCGCGCTGATCGGCGGCACCTGCGATCTTCCGATCAGCTCTCCGCCGACCAGCGCGGTGCAGTAGACCGTGTCGCGGGGGTAGTCGGCCGGCGCACCGGCAGCGCGCACCTCGTCTGCGACTCCCCACTGGCGGCAGATCTCCATGGTGCGCTCGTTGAGCAGGCCCGCCTTCGCTGGCAGCACCCCGGTGTCGACGGCGGTGTCGTCGACGACGACCGAGGGGACACCGCGTCGCGCCAGGTCGAGGGCCAGGGCCAGCCCCACGGGACCGGCTCCGATGATGAGCACGTCGGTGTCGATGACGTCGTTCACCGCGCGACCTCCCGGGAGTCCACGCCGGCCACGAGTCGCTCGATGGTCTCCGGTGGCAGCGAGGTGGCACTCAACAGCTCGCGAGTGTGCTCACCCAGAGTCGGGGCCGGCCTGGGCTCGGCCGGCTCGAACCCGGACCACCGGGTCGGCACAGCCATGCTGCGGATGCGTCCCTCGGTGGGGTGGTCGACGGTGTGGAAGAATCCGACGTCGGCGAGGTGCTCGTCGCCGAGAGCGGTCTCGAGGGTGTGCAACGGGACGGCGGGAATGTCGGACTCGGCGAAGGCGGCCAGCCACTCGGCCGTGGTGCGCTGCAGCAGCTCCTCTCGGAGCATCACGTAGAGGTCGTCGGCGAACTCGGTGCGCGAGAGGAGACTCTCGAACCGCGGGTCGCGCTCCATCAGCTCGGACCTGCCCACGATCCTCAGGAAGTTCCGCCACTGGGCGTCGGTGTAGACGATCAGGCAGAGGAAGCCGTCCTTCGTCGCGTACGGTCGCCGCTCGCGGGTCAGGGTGCGGCGATACCCCATCGGGCCGTTCGCGGGCTCGAAGGTCTCGCCGCCGAGGTGCTCGCCCAGGGTGAACTGCACCATGGTCTCGTACATCGGGACCTCGACGAACTGGCCCTCACCGGTGACGTCCCGGTGCCGGACCGCCGCGAGCAGCGCGATGGCCGCGTGCAGCCCGACGGCTCGGTCGTTGAAGGAGATCGGCACGTAGTGCGGCACCTCCGATCCGGCAGCCACCAGCATCGACGGCACCGCGGTCAGGCCCTGGATCAGGTCGTCGTACGCGGGGCGGCCTCCGTATCGGCCGCCACTCCCGAAGCCGACCAGGCTGATCCAGATCAGGTCCGGTCTCCGCTCCCGCAGGGCGTCGTAGGTGATGCCGAGCCGGGCGAGTCCCGCCGGACGGACATTGGTGATCAGGACGTCGCAGTCAGCCACGATCTCGAAGACCGCAGCCACGGCGTCGGCATCCCTGAGATCGAGCGCGACGCTCTTCTTGTTGCGGTTCAGGTGCAGGAAGATGCACCCCATCCCGGGGTTGCGCATAGGCGGTATCTGGCGGGTGGTGTCCCCCCTGGGTGCCTCCACCTTGACCACGTCCGCCCCGTAGTCCGCCAGGATCTGGGTCGCGTACGGGCCCATGATCACGGTGGTCATGTCCAAGATGCGAAGACCGGTCAGCGGGCCCTGACCGGGCGCGCTCTGGTTCACCTCAGCAGTCATCGGTCGGTTCCCACCAGGAGTGCGTGAACTGTTGACGTTGTGCCGCGCGCATTCCGCGGACCCCTTCCGTTTGGAGAATGTGGTCGAACGTGCGCCCATCGGGGGCGAGGGCCTGATGGCTCATCACCTTCGTGATCAGGTCCAGGGCCCGGCCGGCGCGGCGACCCGCCTCGCGGCCGCCGACTTCGGCGGCCGCATTGATGGCGGCCTTGTTCAGCTGGAGCGCGTCCGCCGGCATCCGGGCGATGCGCATGGCGAGCTCCTCCGACCGCTGCTCGAGCCGGCCGTTGCGGATCACGGTCAGCGCCATTCCGAACCGGACCGCGGCTTCGGCGTCCAGCAGCTCGCCACTGAAGATCAGGAACTTGGCCACTGCCGGACCGGCGGCCATCGCGACCTCCACCGCTCCGGGGTGGCCGAACCGTCCCTCGGGCAGCCCGAAGCGGGCGTCTTCTCCAGCCAGGACGACGTCGCACTGCAGGGCGAAGGACAAGCCCGCGCCGACGCAGTGTCCCTGGACCGCAGCGATCAGTGGCTTGGGGAAGGTACGGACGTGGTGGTGGAACCGGTCGAGCTCGTCGGTGAACCACTTCTCGTCCATGGGGGTCGGCTGCTGCGGGAGACCCGAGAGGTCCCCTCCGGCGCAGAAGCTGGGTCCCTCGGCTGAGATCAGCACGCACCGGACCGACTCGTCGGCCTTGGCGAGGTCGAGACAGTGCTCGATCTCGGCGCGACTCGATTGCGGGCCGATGCCGAGGGCGTTCCGCGTCTCGGGCCGCGCCAGCACGATGCGTGCGACGCCGCTGTGACTTGCATAGGTGACGTGCTGGAAGGACCCCTGTCTCCGGGATCCCTCCGGCGTGCTCACTCGGTGGTGCACCTGACGTCCTCACGGTCGTGGAATGTGACGTACGTCATTCCTACGGTGCGCTCGAGGACAGGGTCAATATCGACTGGCGTGATACTTTCGATAGTCCGTATCGTAATAATCGATAGGTGTGAGCGTGAGTATCACCCTTCGGCAGTTGTCCGTCTTCGAGGCCGTGGCGCGCCTCGGCTCAGTCAGCGGCGCTGCGGAGGAACTGCACATGAGCCAGTCCGCGGCGAGCATGGCGTTACAGAATCTCGAGAAGGCGCTCGCGGCACGACTGTTCATCCGGGGGCACCGCGCGCTCATGCTCAGCGAGGCCGGCCGGAGGCTTCAACCGCTCGCGGCGTCGATGTTGGTCGCGGCGGACGAGATGCGAACTGCGGTCGGCGAAGACAGCTCCTCGGCTCCGCTGCGGATAGGCGTGAGTCCCACTGTCGGCGACTATCTCTTCGATGACGTGTGCGGGGCCTTCATGGCGGAGAACCCCGGTGTGCGTCTGGGCATCTCGGTGCTGCCAGCGTTCGACGTGATCAGCCGCGTCGACGAGATGGCACTCGACCTCGGCCTCGTGGAGTTCGTCTCGCTGCGGCGCACGCTGGACGTCATGCCTTGGGGACGCGGGTCGCTCACCGTCTTCTGCAGCCCGGATCATCCGCTGGCAGGCCGCCGGAACCTTCTTGCGGAGGATCTCAGCCCCTACTCATGGTGCCTGCAGCACCGATTCGCAGACAGTCGGCGCCAATTCACCCTGGCCATGCTCAACCGCGTCGCTTCGATGGATATCGTCCTCGAGAGCGACAGTGTGAACATCATCAAGGCTGTGGTCGCGGCGGGCGATCGCCTGGGCTGCCTGCCCCGTCCGTGTCTCGAGGCTGAACTGCATAACGGTCGCCTGGTCGAGCTCGATGTCAGCGGTCTCGATCTCACCATCCCCTTCAGCCTCGTCACGCGCAAGGACTTGAGGCGAAGCTCCGCGTTGAACAGTTTCGTGGAGTTCATCCTGCGGCGAGAGCCCTAGTTGGCGACCTCGTGCTCCCGTATGCCGCAGTTCAACTTCGCCTGATCCTTCAGTCGACCGGTCCCTTCCTGCGCACCGGCGTTCGGTGGCCAATGGCCGTGGCCGGAGGGTCGGGTAGTTGCAGGCAAGGTTCAAGTCGAGGTACGGCCGCAGGAGGACCCTGGGCGGCCGAGCCTCGACCTTCAGGCTTCCCAGTGCATCACGTGCCGTCGGTCTCGTGGACCTCGTTCAGGGGGTAGTCGGAGACGTCCTCCGACGCTCCTCTCCTGCCAGAGCGAACGTGGGGAGGTCCTCAGGCGACCACTGGTGACAGCACGTGGAGCGCAGCAAGCTGTTGGCACTGCGCCCGGATGGAATCCTCCGCGATTGCGCGAGCGTGTGGACTGGCGCCTCCTACCATCTCGGTGCGGGCCGCGGAGATCGAGGCGTGCGCATGGGCGGTCAGCTGCACCTGGAAGGCCCGGTCGAGTGCGGCGCCGTGGAGCCCGGTCCACCGCTCGGCATCGTTCGGCCCTGGCGCCCGAGCGGCGACCTTCGGCCGGTCCCACCTGAGGAGACCGGCCGAGATCGCCGCGAGCTGGCTGGTCTGCAGTGACAACGCCTGCCGTGCGAGGCTGCGGACGTCCTCGTCATGACTTCGTACCGTGGCGGCACGGCTGGCGGCCATGGCGGGTCCCAGGGCTGCCAGGGCGTGCTGCAGGTAGTGGAGGTCGACGCCGTTGCCGTCGCGCCGGGGGGCGATGTGGGCGGGGTCCGTGGGTGTGGGTTCCAGGGCGGTCATGTGGTCTTTCCTGTGGGTTGAGGCGGCTCTGGGAGGAGGGGTCGTTCGTGCGGCGGGCTCACGGCCGGGAGGCGCCCGATGGCCTCGAGGTCCTGGATGACGGCCCAGGGAGTCGGGGTCCGCGGTGCCCTGAGGACGGCGAGGAGTCCGTCGACGGAGTCGGTGACGGTGAACCGTTCACCGGCCTGCTGCCGGGTGGCGTCGGGAACCGGCCCTTGGCGGCGCGCGACGAGGATTCCTTGGGCGAGTGCCTCGGCGTCGTCGGGCGCGACCAGCAGCAGCGCCCCGCAATCGGTCTCGGGCAGACCGCCGTCGTCGGAGGCGACCACGCGACAGCCCGCGTGCTGAGCCTCGATGGACACGATCCCGAAGGTCTCGTGCCAGTACTGGCTGTTGGACGGCATGACCACGATGTCGTGCTCGGCCATGAGGTCGGCCATCCCCGCCGGCGTGCGTCGCGCTGGGACCACCTCGACGCCAGGATGCGTCCGGAGCATCCGCTCGATGACCGCGCCCTGCGGCTTGTCCGAGCCCGCTGTGGTGACGGTGAAGGACCATCGACCGTCGCTCTGGAACAGGTCGTTGTGCAGCATGGAGAGCAGGGTGTAGATGCCCTTCTCCGGGGTCAGCCGTCCCGCATAGAGCACGCGGGTGACGCCGTCCTCCCGGGCGACGCTCGGTCGGGAGGCGAAGACTGGTTCGGCGAAGGGGTAGACGACGTGGACTGTGTCCAGGCTGACGTCGAGGAAGCCCGCCCACAGAGCAGCGGCGTACCGGCTCGTGGCAATGAGCCTCCGGTCGCGGGTGCCGGCTGTTGCGGCGCGGTGGTGGCGTTCGCGCAGCGGCGGTGGGACGTGCAACATCTGGTAGGCCGGGTGACGGGTCGCCACCGGTGGGGACTCGCTCACGAAGACCAGCGTGTCGTCGAGCCCTCCCAGGTCTCCAAGCGTGGCGACGGCGAGGAAGGGTATGTCCTGGAACTCCACACGGCCGTCGGCCTCCCCAAGGCCGATGGTCACGACCCTGGCGTCGACTCCGCGGCGGTTGAGCTCGCGGACCTGGCCGATCGTGTAGTTCTCCGACCCGCCGGTGCCGGCTGGCAGGGGGATGCCGGGTGACCAGACGAAGGAGATCACCCGAGACCAGGGGTGAGCGTGTGAGCCTCGGGAGCAGGGGATGGTGCTGTGCTGAGCGAGGTCATCTCGCCACCGCCTGACGTCGCTGCTGGCGTCAGCGCCCGGACGCCTCGAGCCGAGGCGTTCGACCTGTCACCTGCAGTGTTCTTGCGACAGTAGCCTCCTCCCGGTTGGAGAGCGCAAGGGCGTGCGGACACGGAGGCCCGGAGTACGCCGGGGTGCTGGCGCCCGGGTGGGCCCGGCATGACAGGTCGCAGAGGGCGACCGGGATGGTGCCAGCGGTGGTCGACGTGGTTGGGAACGACACAGCCCCCGGCCGCCGTCCCCTCGGGTAAATCGAGGGGAACGGGTGGCCGGGGGCTGAAGAACCCGGAGGTCAGAGGCCCTGTCGGGCCACTTGTCAGATGTCGTAGTACAGCTCGAACTCGTGCGGGTGCGGGCGCAGCTGGATCGGCGCGATCTCGTTCGTGCGCTTGTAGTCGATCCAGGTGTCGATCAGGTCCGGGGTGAAGACGTTGCCCACGGTGAGGAAGTCGTGGTCGCGCTCGAGGTTGTCGAGCACAGCACCGAGCGACGTCGGGACCTGGTCGATCTCGGCCATCTCGTCCGGCGGCAGCTCGTAGATGTCCTTGTCGACCGGCGTCGGGGGCTCGATCTTGTTCTTGATGCCGTCGATGCCGGCCAGCAGCAGCGCGGAGAACGCCAGGTACGGGTTGGCCGACGGGTCGGGGCAACGGAACTCGATGCGCTTGGCCTTGGGGTTGGACCCGGTGATCGGGATCCGCACGCAGGCCGAGCGGTTGCGCTGGGAGTAGACCAGGCTGATCGGCGCCTCGAAGCCCGGCACCAGACGGTGGTAGGAGTTCACCGTCGGGTTGGTGAAGGCCAGCAGCGACGGGGCGTGCTTGAGGATGCCGCCGATGTAGTAGCGCGCCATGTCCGAGAGCCCGGCGTACCCGGTCTCGTCGTAGAACAGCGGCTCGCCCTCGTTCCAGATGGACTGGTGGCAGTGCATGCCGGAGCCGTTGTCACCGAAGATCGGCTTGGGCATGAAGGTCGCGGTCTTGCCGTTGCGCCAGGCGACGTTCTTGACGATGTACTTGAACTTCATCACGTCGTCGGCGGCCTTGAGCAGCTCGTCGAACTTGTAGTTGATCTCCGCCTGACCGGCGGTACCGACCTCGTGGTGGGCGCGCTCGACGTGGAGGCCCGAGCGCTCCATCTCGATCACCATCTCGTCGCGCAGCTCGCCGAAGTGGTCGTAGGGCGCGACCGGGAAGTAGCCGCCCTTGTACTTGACCTTGTAGCCGCGGTTGTTGTCCTCGGAGCCCGAGTTCCAGGCGCCGGCCTCGGAGTCGATGTGGTAGTACCCCGCGTTGGCCTTGGTCTCGAAGCGCACGTTGTCGAAGACGTAGAACTCGGCCTCGGGCGCGAAGTACGCGGTGTCACCGATGCCGGTGCTCGCCAGGTACGACATCGCCTTGCGGGCGATGTTGCGCGGGTCGCGCGAGTACGCCTCGCCGGTGAGCGGGTCGTGGATGAAGAAGTTCACCACCAGCGTCTTCGCCACCCGGAACGGGTCGATGTAGGCCGTGGTCGGGTCCGGGAAGAGCGACATGTCCGACTCGTGGATCGCCTGGAAGCCACGGATGGAGGAGCCGTCGAAGCTGAGGCCGTCCTCGAAGACCGACTCGTCGAACGACGAGACCGGGACCGTGAAGTGCTGCATGACACCGGGCAGGTCGCAGAAGCGCACGTCGACCATCTCGACGCGCTCGTCCTTGATGTACTTGAGCAGCTCGTCGCTGTTTGCGAACATTCGTCCTCCTTGGCCGCGCTCGGGGCACGGCCTCCACATCGGGTGAAGATCGGTGCGACTCTGCACCGGACTGTCGGTGAAACTACGCAGGCGCAGTTTCCTGACCGTATCCCGATTGTTTCAGGCACGTAACAGATCCCCCCACGGTGGGACCCTGAACGCGCTCGATATCCTCGACGCGTGATCGACACCGCGTCCTGGGGACAGCGTCTGCTGGCTCTGCTGATCGACTGGCTGGCCTGCCAGGCCGTGGTGTGGCTCTTCCTCGGCATCGGCGGCTGGCTCGACAACCCGTACGCCGGCTTCATGACGACCGGGCTCTTCCTGGTCGAGTCGGCGGTGCTCACCGCGGTGGCCGGCGGCTCCTTCGGCCAGCTCGCCACCCGCCTGCGGGTGGTCAGGATCGGCGCGCCCGGCGAGGCTCCGCGCCCGCTGGGGCTGCTGCAGGCCTTCCTGCGCCAGCTCCTGGTGCTCCTGGTGGTCCCGCCGCTGGTCTTCCGCCCTGACGGCCGAGGGCTGCACGACATCGCCGTGAGCTCGGCCGCGGTGAGACTGGACTCCTTGCGCGCTCCGCGTCAGTAGGGTCCGAGGGCCACAGCGCCCACCGGAAGGTCACCCATGCGCCACTCCCTGTTCCTCAGGAGGGCCGCAGCAGCGGCCGCCGTCCCGCTCGTGCTGAGCGCACTCGCCGCGTGCGGGTCCGAGCCGGGCGACGACGAGCCCCAGGGTGGCGGCACTGCCGTCGTGGGGGGCGTGGAGCCCGGTGAGGACGTCTCGACCGAGGAGTTCGTCGACCTCATCGCCGCGGCCGCCGAGGCGGCCACGAGTGCGCACGTCACCATGGAGGTCGACGGGTCCGCGCTGAGCTACGAGTCCGAGGGCGACATCGACTACTCGACCATGCCGCCGTCCTCACGGATGACCCTCACGGACGAGTCCATGGGGGGAGAGGTGGAGTCGATCCAGGTCGACGGGTTCAGCTACACGTTGCTCCCTGAGACGGATGGCAAGTGGCTCGAGACGGATCTCAGCGGCTTGCAGGAGGGCCTCGGTGGGCTCGGGGCGTTCGACCCCGCCACGTCCACCGACATGCTGCGCGCCGCCCTCACCTCCGTGGTCTACGTGGGCCCGGACGAGGTCGACGGCGAGGACCTGGAGCACTACACGGCCACGGTGGGGACCGAGGAGATGCTGGGCGAGATGCTCGCAGACAGCTCGCTGCCCTTGCCGGACCTTCCCGACGAGCTCACCTACGACATCTGGTTCGACCAGGAGGGTCTCCAGCGTCGCCTCGAGGTGGACATGGGCGAGGGCGTCGGCACCACGACGATGACCATGTCCGACTGGGGCAAGGAGGTCCGGATCGAGAAGCCTCCGGCCGATCAGATCACCGACTCGATCCCGGCCCCGTAGGGTCGGGCTGGAACCGTCCCTCCAGCGAAAGGCCCTGTCCCATGCGTCGCCCCCTCCGGCTCCGGCGAGCTGCCGCAGCGCTCGTCCTCCCGTTCGCCCTTGCCACCCTCGCTGCCTGCGGGTCCGACTCCGGCGACGAGCCGACCGGCTCCAGCGCAGCCGCGGACCCTGGCCTGGAGGCGGGGGAGGAGATGCCCGCCGAGGACTTCGTGGACATCCTCGAGGAGGCCGTCGACGCCGAGAGCACCGCCCACGTGGCGATCACGGCGGAGGGTCAGTCGGGCATGGACCTGGAGGGAGACATGGACTACTCCACGACCCCGCCGTCCTCCCGGATGACCATCCAGGACGAGACCGCGGGCGGTGAGGTCGAGGTCATCCAGGTCGGCAAGGTCAGCTACCTCAAGGCCCCCGAGCAGGGGGACAAGTACCTGAAGATGGACATGTCCGGGCTGGACTCCCTGACGGGCGGAGGGATCGGCCTCGACCCGGGCGCCACGCTGGGCAAGATGAAGGACGCGGTCAAGACCGTCACCTACCAGGGCGCCGAGGACGTGGACGGCGAGGAGATGACGCGCTACACGCTGGTGCTGGACACCCGGAAGCTGATGGGCCCGGAGATGGCGGAGATGGCCGAGCTCGCCGAGCTTCCTGAGGAGAGCACCTACGAGATCTGGTTCGACGAGGACGGGCTCTACCGCCAGCTCGTGAGCGACCTGGGCGAGGCGGGCGGCAAGGTGACCATGAAGCTCTCCGACTGGGGCAAGGACGTCTCCATCGAGGCGCCCCCGGCCGACCAGGTCATGGAAATGCCGAAGATGCCCGAGCTCCCGGAGATCCCCGAGATGCCGGAGATGCCCGAGATGCCGTCGATCACGCCGGCGCCGAAGGGCTGAGCCCCCACCCCGCACGTAGCCTGGAGAGGACAGAGCGACCAGCACGGAAAGGCCTGCCATGCGTCCTCCCACCACCCTGCGGCGGACGGCGGCCGCGCTGCTGTTCCCACTCGCCCTTGCCCCCGTGGCGGCCTGCGGAACCGACACCGGCGATGACCAGCCCGCCGGTTCCAGCCTCGCCGCCGACCCCGGTCTCCAGGCCGGCGACGAGATGCCGCTCGAGGAGTTCGCCGACATCGTCGAGGAGGCGGCCGATGCCGCCACCACGGCGCACGTCGAGGGATCGCTCGTGGCGCCCGACGAGTCCGGGAACGTCGAGGTGGAGGGAGACGTGGACTTCGCGGGCGCGTCTCCCTCGGCCCGGCTCACCACGACCGACGGGGCCGGGGACGACGAGAGCGAGCTGCTGCTCGTGGACGGTGTCGCCTACGTCGCGATCCCCCAGCTCGGGGAGAAGTACCTGAAGATCGACCCCGGAGCCCTGCCCGGGGGCCTGAGCGACAAGCTGGGCGACCTGCCGATGGATCGCACGGACCTGGCGGACGCGGTGAGCCGGGCCGTCTCCCGGGTGACCTACGAGGGCGACGACGAGGTCGACGGCGGCGACGCCGCGCGCTACACCGTCACGCTGGACGCCTCGAAGATGGCGGACCACCTCGGTGGCAAGGGCGCCGGCCAGGCCGGCCAGCTGGACATCGAGGTCTGGTTCGACGAGGGCGGCCTGTTCCGGCAGGTCTCCACCGACGCCGGCCAGGAGACCGGCTCGCTGTCGGTGACCTTCTCCGACTGGGGTGACGAGGTCTCGATCGAGAAGCCCGCGCAGGACCAGCTGATGGAGATGCCGGAGCTCCCCTCGAGCCCTGGCCTCGGCCAGCACTGAGCCCGCCTGATCGGTGCTCCCGCTCGGGCGGGAGCACCGCACGGCTCAGGTCAGCGGCCGCGCAGGTTGCCGCGCATGCCCTTCATGTTGGTCGGCATCGGGCCCTTGGGCAGGGGGATGTTGGACCGGTTGGCGTCCAGGGCCTTGAGCCGGTTGAGGACGTCGGTCATCTGCGCCGGCTTGACGTTGCGGCCCAGCTTGGTGACGTGCTTGACCAGCTTGGGCAGCGGGACCTGCCCCTCCTCACGGCCGCAGACCACCTCGAACAGGCGGGTCTCGGCGACCACGCGCTCGTGCTTGCGCCGCTCGCTGGTGAGCAGGGCCTTGATCCGGGCGGGGCTGCTGCCCTCGCCGACCAGGACGATGCCGGGCGGGCCGACGACCCGGTGCACGACGTCCTGCTGCTTGGTGAACGCGACGACCGGGTCGACCTTCCAGCCGCGGCGCAGCATGCCGAGGGCCGCGGCCGCCGCGCCCGGCTGCCCCTCCATCTGGCTGTACGCCGCGCGCTGGGCCCGGCGTCCGAAGACGGTCATCCCGCCCAGCAGACCGGTGAGGATCGCACCCACCACGGTGAAGACCGTGGAGATCCAGCCGTCTCCGGGGAGCAGCCAGATGACCAGGAAGCCGACTGCCGCACCCAGCAGGGTGGCGCCCAGGATCCAGAGCCCCAGACGGGGGTCGGACTTCTTCGCCATCTGGTAGGAGCGGACCAGCTGCTTCCGACGGCTGAGGTTCTCGGGAGCGGGGGTGGACATGGTGGTGCCTTTGCTGCCGGGGCCGGTCGAACCGGCCTGGGTCGTGGAGGTGGAAGCGCTCAGGCCGTCTGCACGGACGAGCGCGCGTCCATGGCTTGACGGTACAGCCGTCCCGCCCGGTAGGACGAACGGACCAGGGGACCGGACAGGACTCCGGAGAAGCCGATCTCGTCGGCCTCCTGCTTGAGCTCGACGAACTCCTCGGGCTTCACCCACCGCTCGACGGGGTGGTGGCGCACCGACGGGCGCAGGTACTGGGTGATGGTCACCAGCTCGCACCCGGCGTCGTGGAGGTCCTGCAGCGCCTGGGAGATCTCCTCGCGGGTCTCGCCCATGCCGAGGATCAGGTTGGACTTGGTGACGAGGCCGAAGTCGCGGGCCGCGGTGAGCACGCCGAGCGAACGCTCGTAGCGGAAGGCGGGGCGGATCCGCTTGAAGATCCGGGGGACCGTCTCGACGTTGTGCGCCAGCACCTCGGGACGGGACTCGAAGACCTCGGTCAGCAGCTCCGGGCGGCCGTTGAAGTCGGGGATCAGGTTCTCCACGCCGGTGTCCGGGTTGAGCTCGTGGATCGCGCGGACCGTCTCGGCGTAGAGCCAGGCGCCGCCGTCGGGGAGGTCGTCGCGGGCGACGCCGGTGATCGTGGCGTAGCGCAGCTCCATCTTCTGCACCGACTCCGCGACCCGGCGGGGCTCGTCCCGGTCCAGCGCCTGCGGCTTGCCGGTATCGATCTGGCAGAAGTCGCAGCGCCGGGTGCACTGGTCGCCGCCGATGAGGAACGTGGCCTCGCGGTCCTCCCAGCACTCGAAGATGTTGGGGCAGCCCGCCTCCTGGCAGACCGTGTGCAGGCCCTCGGACTTCACCAGCCCCTGGAGCGCGGTGTACTCCGGACCCATCTTCGCCTTGGTCTTGATCCACGCGGGCTTGCGCTCGATCGGGGTCTCGGCGTTGCGCACCTCCAGACGCAGGAGCTTGCGACCTTCGGGCTGCGGGTTGGTCGTCGTCACGTGACGGACTCTACGCCGGACCGGGTTGCCGCCCAATCAGTGCAGGTCACCGGCGCGGGACCGCCCGGTCACCCGCCGGGCCTGACCAGCTCGACCCGGGGGGTGCGCGCCGGATCGGGGCGCGGCTCGTAGTCGGGGGTGGGGGTGTACGGCGTCCACGCCAGGTAGGTGCGCAGGTGCCGCTCGACGACCGGCAGCGCCTCGGTGACAGGCACGTCACGGTCCAGCTCCCGGCTCAGCGAGGTGACTCCGGCGTCGGCGATGCCGCACGGCACGAACCGGCCGTACCAGTCCAGGTCGACGTCGCAGTTGAGCGAGAAGCCGTGCATGGTGACCCCACGGCTGACCCGGATCCCGATGGCCGCGATCTTGCGCTCCGGCCCCCGGGCGTCGGCCTTCAGCCACACCCCGCTGCGCCCTGGGACGCGGGCGGTGCGCACCCCGAGGTCGGCGCAGGTGTGGATCAGCGCCTCCTCGACGCGGCGCACGTAGTCGACCACCTTGACGTGGTCGGGCAGCCGGACGATCGGGTAGCCCACCAGCTGGCCGGGGCCGTGGAAGGTGATCTTGCCCCCGCGGTCCACGTCGACGACCTTGGCTCCGCCCGGGTCGAGGGGACGCTCGTGCGGCTCGGTGCGCTTGCCGGCGGTGAAGACCGGCGGGTGCTCGAGGACCAGCACCTGGTCGCCCAGCGAGCCGTCCGCGACGCGGGCGTGCACGTCGCGCTGCAGCTGCCACGCAGCCTCGTAGTCGACGGCGTCGTCGCCGAGTCCGGCCACCTGGAGGTTGAGGCTCATGCTCCGACCCTACGACAGCGGCCCGTGAGGCCCTGGGCGTCACCGGCCCGCATCCCGGCCGCCGCCTGTGGACGAGCGCCACGGTCGCGGGGAGGAGGCGGCAGAGTGGACGCGTGTCCCTCCGCCGCGCCGCCACCACCAGCGTCCCCGTGGCGATCGCGAGCCTGGCCGCGACCGTGGTCGTCTGGGCGGTCACCGGCGGACCCCCGCAGCGCGACCGCCCGGTGGCGGCGGGCCTGGGGCCCGACCACGTCGAGCTGGTGCGGGCCTGGGACCGGCGCCGAGCCGAGGCCTGGGCGAAGGGGGAGCCGCGCCTCCTGCGGCCGCTCTACACCCCGGACTCACGCACCGGACGGCGCGACGTACGCATGCTGGACCGCTACCGCGAGCGTGGCCTGCGGGTCGAGGGGCTGCGCACGCAGCTGCTCTCGGTGCGCGCCGTGCGGGAGGAGGCCGACCTGCTCGTGCTGGAGGTCACCGACCGGGTGAGCGCCGCCGAGGTGGTCGGCGAGGGACTGCGCCGCGAGCTGCCTGCCGACGCGCCGAGCCGACGCGAGATCACCTGGCGGCAGGAGACGGGGGAGTGGCTGGTGCACGAGGTGTTCGACCTACCGGGCGGCGCCGGCGCTCGGGAGCGTGCGGCACCGCCGTGACGCGGGGGTTCGGGGTCCGGGGGCTGGGCGGGCCGGGTGCGGTTCAGCCGGCCGCACGCAGGGCGGCGGCCAGCACGTCGTCGACGTCGAGGTCGGAGAAGTCGTAGCCGGCATGCTCGAGCGCGGCGGGACGGGCGTGGACCGACCCCAGGATCTCGGGCGCCATGGGGCCGGCGGCGCAGCGCAGCACCGGCCCAGGAGCCACGAGGAACGCCGGGCGCCCGACGGCGCGGGCCAGGGCCTGGGTGAACTCGGCGTTGGTCGGGGTCTGCGGGCAGCACAGGTTGAACGGGCCGGACAGGTCGTGGGAGCCGGTCAGGAAGGCCACCGCACCCACCCAGTCACGCAGCGAGATCACCGGGAACCGCTGGTCCCCGCGCCCCAGGCGCGCGCCCAGGCCGAGCCGGAACAGGGTGCGCAGCTGGCTCAGGGGAGCGGCCCGGTGGTCCAGCACCGGCGCCGTACGGAGCACGCAGACCCGGGCGCCCGCCTGGGTGGCCGGCGCGGTCGCCTCCTCCCACTCGCGGCTGACCCTGGTCAGCAGGGCCTCTCCCCGGGAGTCGCTCCGCTCGTCGACCGGCTCCTCGCCGTGGTCGCCGTAGACCGAGATCCCGTTGCCCGCCAGGAAGGCCGGCGGACTCTCCTGCTTCGCGACCGCCTCGGCCAGCACCCGGGTGGTCACCACCCGGCTCTCCCGGAGCTCGCGGGCCCAGCGGCGCGAGTGCGGGTTGCCCATGGTCGGCGCGCCCGCGAGGTTGACCACCGCCTCGACACCCTCCAGGGCGCCGGCCGGGAGACCGTCGCCGTAGGGGTCCCACCGGACCTCGGAGCGGCCGGGCTCTCGCCGCACCAGACGGGTCACCTGGTGGCCCTGGCCTCGCAGGTGCTCGACCAGGTGGGAGCCGAGGAACCCGGAGGACCCGGCGACGAGGATGCGCATGTGCCCAGGGTCTCAGGAGACTGGTTGACCCGTCTCGCTCTCCTCTAGGGTCCGGCCATGCCTCTGCGTGCCCCGGTCGCCCTGCTGACCGCCCTGATCCTCCTCTGCCTGGCGGGCTGCACCGACGACTCAGGCGACTCGGGCCCGGCGCAGGAACCCGCGGCGCCGACGGTGTCGGTCGCTCCGGCGGCACCCGATCCCGAGACGGTCGCGGACGAGGTGAAGCGCGGTGCACGGCTGAGTGAGCTGCCGGAGGAGTTCCTCCCCGCCGTGCCGTTCGTGGCCCAGGGAAACTCGCTGACCGACGTGCAGCAGTCGTGCGTGCTCAGCTATCTGGCGGTCGAGCGGGAGACGCCGTGCGTGCTGGGGGACCCCGAGGCGGACCGGGAGGTGGTCCTGTGGGGCGACGCGCACGCCGCTCAGTGGATCGCCGCCCTGGAGCGGGCGGGGCGGGAGCAGGGATGGCGGGTGCTGGTGCGCACCAAGTACGGCTGCCCGCCGCTGCTGGGGGTCACGCCCTGGCTGGAGGCCGAGGAGCGGCCGTACGAGGAGTGCGTGGAGTTCAACGAACGCACCGCCGAGATGCTGCCCGACTCCGAGGACGACGTGGTCCTGCTCGCCGGGTCCCCCCGTGGGCTCGCTCTGGTCGTCGACGGGAGGCCGCAACCGGTGGGCGTGCCCGCGCAGGGGCAGGGATGGCGCAGCGTCCCCGCCCAGGACCGCGCCTACCAGGAGGGGCTGGGCGCGAGCCTGGAGGCTGCGGCCGAGCGCGGTCCGCGCACCGTGGTCCTGGGGGACACGCCGTACCCAGGGCACGACGCCCAGGCCTGCCTGACGGCGAACCCCGGCGCCCTGGGCGCCTGTGCCGCGCCCCGCAAGGAGGCCGTGCTGGAGGGCCACAACGCCAGGCTGGCGAAGACCGCCCGCAAGCAGGGGGCTTCGTACGTCGACCCCGTGCCGTGGTTCTGCACCGACCGGGTCTGCCCGGCGATCGTCGCCGAGCGGGTGGTGTACCGCGACGGCTTCACCGCCGGACGGCTCTACGTGGACTACCTGACGGACGTGCTGGGGGAGGCCGTCGGTCTCATGGACTGACGACCTCCCCCGTCACACCTCAGACGTCGAAGCCGCCGGCCTCCAGCCGGGTCTTCACCTCGGTGAGGAACCGGGCCGCGTCCGCGCCGTCGACCAGGCGGTGGTCGTAGGTCAGGGCGAGGAAGGCCATCTGCCGCACCGCGATCGTCTCGCCGAGGTTGGCGTCGTCGATCACCACCGGGCGCTTGACCACGGCGCCGGTGCCCAGGATCGCCACCTGCGGCTGGTTGATGATCGGGGTGTCGAACAGGGCACCCCGGCTGCCGGTGTTGGTGAGCGTGAAGGTGCCGCCGGAGAGCTCGTCGGGCGTGATCTTGTTGCTCCGGGTGCGCTCGGCGACGTCCGCGATCTTCCGGGCGAGCCCGGCGATCGAGAGGTCGCCGGCGTCCTTGATCACCGGGGTCAGCAGACCCTTGTCGGTGTCGACCGCGATCGCGAGGTTCTCCCGGTCGAAGTAGGTGACCTCGCCCTTCTCGGTGTCGATGGTCGCGTTGACCATCGGGTGCGCCTTGAGCGCGTCGATCGCGGCCTTGGCGAAGAAGGGCATGAACGAGAGCTTCACGCCCTCACGCGCCAGGAAGTCCGCCTTCACCGCGTCCCGCTGCCGCGCCACGGCCGTGACGTCGACCTCGACCACCGTGGTCAGCTGGGCGCTGGTCTGCAGCGACTCGACCATCCGCGAGGCGATGACCTTGCGCAGCCGGGACATCGGCTCCGTGCGGCCGCGCAGCGGCGAGGGCTGCGGGGCCGACGAGGTCGAGGCGGCGGCGGCCGGGGCCGCGGGCGCCGGGGCCTCGGGGGCCGGAGCCGACTTGGCGGCCGCGGCGTCGAGCACGTCCTGCTTGCGGATACGCCCGCCGACGCCGGTGCCGGTCACGGTGGACAGGTCCACACCGTGCTCGGCGGCCATCTTGCGCACCAGCGGGGTGACGTAGGTGCTCTGGTCGTCACCGCGGGCCGGGGCGGCCTCCTGCGTGGGCTTGGTCTCCGGGGCGGGCTCGTCCTGGGGCGCGGGTGCCTGCTCCGCAGCCGGCTGCTCGGGGGCGGGCTGCTCCTGCGCGGCCGGGGCCTGCTCCTGGGCGGGAGCCTGCTCCTGCGGGGCCTGCTCCTGAACAGGGGCCTCCTGCTCCTGCTGCTGCGGGGCCTCCTCCTGCTGGGGAGCGGGCTGCTCCTCCTGGGCGCCCTGCGAGGGCGACCCCGAGCCGATCAGCGCGAGCTCGGCGCCCACCTCGACGGTCTCGTCCTCGGCGACCTTCTGCTCCAGCAGGGTGCCGGCGACGGGGGAGGGGATCTCGGTGTCGACCTTGTCGGTGGAGACCTCCAGCAGCGGCTCGTCGACCGCGACCTCGTCGCCCACCTGCTTCAGCCAGCGGGTGACGGTGCCCTCGGTGACGGACTCGCCCAGCGCGGGCAGGGTCACGGGGGTGGAGGAGCCGCCCTCGGAGCCGGAGCCCTGCGAGGACTCCTGCGCGGCGGGCTGCTCCTGGGCGGCCGGTGCCTCCTCCTGGGCGGGAGCCTGCTCCTGCTCCTGCTCCTGCTCGGCCGGGGCCTCCTGCTCCTGCTGCTCCGCCTGGGGCTGGGCCTCGGGCTCGGCGCTCTCGGACGCGTCGCCGGCCGACTCACCCTCCTCGCCGAGGACCGCCAGCACGGCGCCGACCTCGACGGTGTCGTCCTCGTTGGCCCGGATCTCCAGCAGGGTGCCGGCGACGGGCGAGGGGATCTCGGTGTCGACCTTGTCGGTGGAGACCTCCAGCAGCGGCTCGTCGACGGCCACCTGGTCACCGACCTGCTTCAGCCAGCGGGTGACGGTGCCTTCGGTGACGGATTCGCCGAGTGCGGGGAGGGTGACTTCGGAGGCCATGGGATTCCTGTCGTCTCGTGGGTGGGGTGGTTCAAGAGTGTGCGTGCAGGGGCTTGCCGGCCAGGACCAGATGGGCCTCGCCGAGCGCTTCGTTCTGGGTGGGGTGGGCGTGCACGAGAGGGCTCACGTCCTCGGCGTGCCCCTCCCAGCCGTAGATCAGCTGGGCCTCGCCGATCAGCTCGCCGACGCGGTCGCCGACCAGGTGGATGCCCACCACGGGGCCGTCGACCACGGAGACCAGCTTGACGAACCCCTTGGTCCGCAGGATCTGGCTCTTGCCGTTGCCGCCGAGGTCGTAGGTCACGGTGGTGACGGCGTCGTCGCCGTACCGCTCCCGCGCGGCGGCCTCGTCCAGCCCCACGGAGGCGACCTCCGGGTGGCTGTAGGTCACCCGGGGGATGCCGCTCTCGTCGATCGGTGCGGGGGAGAGACCGGCGATCTCCTCGGCCACGAGGATGCCCTGGGCGAACCCGCGGTGCGCCAGCTGGAGGCCTGGGACGATGTCGCCCACCGCGAAGACCCCGTCGAGGTTGGTGCGGCACCGGTCGTCGGTGAGGACGAAGCCGCGGTCCATCGCCAGTCCCTGCTCCTGGTAGCCGAGGCCGTCGGTGACCGGGCCGCGGCCCACCGCCACCAGCATCAGCTCGGCCTCGAGGAGGTCGCCGCCCTCGACCGAGACCGCGACCCCGGTGTCGGTGTGCTTCACGTCCTCGAACCGGGTGCCGGTGCGCACGGTGATGCCGCGCGAGCGGAAGGCGCGCTCGAGAGCCTGGGAGGACGCCGGGTCCTCGGCCGCGACCAGTCGCGGCAGCGCCTCGACGATGGTCACCTCGGCGCCGAAGCTGCGCCACACGCTGGCGAACTCGCAGCCGATCACGCCGCCGCCCAGCACGACGACCGAGGAGGGGACACGGTCCAGCTCGAGCGCGTGCTCGGAGGAGAGGACCCGCTTCCCGTCCAGCTCCAGGCCGGGCAGGCTCCGCGGGTAGGAGCCCGTGGCGAGCACGACGGACCGGCCCGTGTAGGCGCGGCCGTCCACGGTGACCTCGTGCGGGGCCGTGAGCCGGCCCTCGCCCTGGATCACGGTGATGCCGCGCCCCTTGACCAGGCCGGTGAGCCCGGAGAACAGCCGCTTCACGACGCCGTCCTTGTAGGCGTGCACGCCGGTCATGTCGATCCCGTCGAGGCTCGCGCGGACGCCGAACTGCTCGGCCGAGCGCGCGGAGTCGGCGACCTCGGCCGCGTGCAGCAGCGCCTTGGTCGGGATGCACCCGACGTGCAGGCAGGTGCCGCCGAGCTTGGCCTTCTCGACCAGACCGACGGTGAGCCCGAGCTGGGCCGCCCGGAGCGCGCAGGCGTAGCCGCCCGATCCGGCCCCGAGGATGAGTACGTCGTAATCGGCCGCGGCCACGCTGTCGGTTCCCTCCCGCACGAGTCTTCGGAGTGCGTGACCAGGGCCACGCGCGTCATCGACCATCTTTGCACCCTTCTCCGTGGTGTCCAGCACCGCCTCGGCTGGCACCGACCGTCACACTGTGTCCATGGGACTGTTCGACCGATTCCGGCGTGGCGGCTCCACGCGCATGCGCCGACCTGCGCGGGACGCCTCGCGGACCGGCTCCACCACCGTGCGGGCCGCCAGCGGGGCCGACACCGACCACCTCAACGCCTGGGTCGCGGCCCGGCGCGGGGTGGAGGGGTTCGTCGAGCCGCGGACGGCCGTGAGCGACGTGACCCTGCTCCTGGTCGCCCACGACGGCGAGTGGACGCGCCGGCGTGTGCCGTCGGTCCAGTGGGCCCACTCGTTCTGCAACCACCACCGGATCCCTTCCTACGACGCGGCCGTGGTGGGCATCCCGCAGCGGATGCGGGACTACAACCGGCGGCGCAAGGCTGGCGGCCAGGCCTGACCACGCAGCACCTGACCGGGCGACACCGGGACCACATCCGGTCCCGCCCGGGTCAGTGACGTCTTCGCATCCCCCACGCGACGACGAGGAGCAGCAGCACACCCGCCGCCAGCCACGTGCCCGGACGCCGCGCCAGCGCCGGCAGAACGGCGCCCCCCAGGTCGATCGCGTCCGCGCTCCCCGGAAACGACGCTCGCCCCTCGGGCTGGTCGGCCCCGGGTCCCGGGTCCACCTCGGCCGGGTCCACCTCGGCCGGCGTAGCTTCGGCCGGGGCAGCTTCGGTCGGAGCCACCTCCCCGACGGCGACGCCGACCATCTCGACCATCCCGTCCACCCCGGTGGCCACCTCGACCACCTCGACGTCCACCTCCACGGCCGGCGCCGGGGCACCCGAGGTCGCGGCGTGGCGCTCCTCGAGGCAGGCGACGAACTGGCCCAGCAGTCGGTCGGAGACGTCCTGCATCAGCCCTCGGCCGAACTGGGCGGGCTTGCCGGTGATCGAGAGGTCGGTCCTCACCGCCACCTCGGTCGTCTCGTTCGAGCCCTCGATCCCTTCCGGACCCATCGTGAGGACGACCTGGGCGGCGGCGGTCCCGTTGCCGCGCCGGTCCTTGCCCCGGGCCTCGATCACCATGCGGTACGCCGCGCCGTCGCGCTCCACGAAGGTGCCCGCGCCGTTGTAGACGAGGGCGATCGGACCGAGCTTCACCTTGACCGAGCCCTCGAAGCCCTCCAGGTCGGCACGGGTCACGGTGGCGCCGGGGAAGCACTCGGCCAGGGCCCCGATGTCCTGGAACTCCGCCCACGCGGTCTCCACCGGGAGGGGAAGCGAGAAGGTGTGGGTCAGCTCCATGCTCACTCCGCACCCGGCTCGGGAGCGGCCGCGGCGGCCAGCACCGCGCGGCGGGTGAGCACCCCCGCGAGGTGGCGGCGGTAGTCGGCGTCGCCGTTGAGGTCGCTGGGCGGGTCCGTGCCCTCCACCGCGAGCGTGGCGACGTCGCTCAGCTCCTCCTCCGTGGGCCGACGGCCCACCAGGGCCTGCTCCACCGCGCCCGCCCGCAGGTAGGTCGACCCCATGTTGGTGAGACCGACCCGTGCTTCCGCGATGGCTCCGTCCTCCAGGCGGACCGAGGCGGCTACCGCGACGATCGGCCACTGGTGCGCGATCCGCACGAACTTCGCGTAGTGCGCCCCCCAGCCGGTGTGCTTCGGGATGCGGATGCTGGTGAGGATCTCGTCCTCGCCGACCGCGGTCTCGAAGAGGCCGAGGAAGAACTCGTCGGCCGGGACCGTCCGCTCGCCCCCGGGCCCGGCGACGGTGAGCCGGGCGCCGAGCGAGAGCACGGCGCCGCCCTGGTCGCCGGCGGGGTCGGCGTGTGCCAGTGCCCCACCCAGGGTGCCGCGGTGCCGGATCTGGGCGTCGGCGACCTCGTCGGTCGCCTTGGCCAGCACCGTGGCGTGCCGGCGGACCAGGTCGCTGGTGCGCACCTCGTGGTGGGTGGTCATCGCCCCGATCACCAGGTCGTCCCCCTCCTCGGAGATGCCGCGCAGCGAGTCGATGCCGCCCAGGTCGATCACCACCCCGGGGGCGTTGAGCCGCATCCTGAGCACGGGCAGGAGCGACTGGCCGCCGGCGATCAGCTTGGCCTCGTCCCCGTGCTCGGAAAGGGCCGACAACGCCTCCTGGACGGTGCTGGGGGACAGGTAGTCGAACGCGGCGGGGATCATGAGCCTGCTCCTTCGGTGCTGCTGCGACCGGGTTCGTCCGGATCGAAGTGCGGCATCGCCGCCGGCTCGCTGGCTGCCGTCCCGCCCGCGGCGTCCCGGATCGCCCGCCAGACCCGCTCGGGGGTGCACGGCATGCGCACGTCCTGGACGCCCAGGTGTCGCAGCGCGTCCACCACGGCGTTGACCACCGCGGGGGTCGAGGCGATCGTGCCGGCCTCGCCGACGCCCTTGGTCCCCAGCGAGTTGGAGGTCGCGGGGGAGGTGGTGTGGTCGGTCTCGAAGCTGATCGTGTCCGCCGCCGTCGGCAGGAGGTAGTCCACGAACGAGCCGGAGACCAGGGTCCCGGAGTCGTCGTGCACCGCCTCCTCCCACAGTGCCTGGGAGATGCCCTGGACCAGACCGCCGTGCACCTGGCCCTCCACGATCAGCGGGTTGACGATGGTGCCCACGTCGTCGCAGGCGACGTACTTGCGCATCGACACGGCACCGGTCTCGGTGTCGACCTCCATCGCGCACAGGTGGGTGCCGTGCGGGAACGAGAAGTTCTCCGGGTCGAACGCCGCGTCGGAGTCCAGGGAGGGCTCCATCCCCTCGGGCATGTCGTGCGCGGCGAAGACGGCCGAGGAGATCTCGGTCAGGTCGATGCCCTGGTCGGTGCCGCGGACGGTGAAGCGCCCGCGGGCGAACTCCAGGTCGTCCGTGCCGGCCTCGAGCAGGTGCGCGGCCAGCGTCCGGGCCTTCTCGACCACCTTGTCGGCGGCACGGACCACCGCCTCGCCGCCCACCACCAGCGAGCGCGAGCCGTAGGTGTCCAGGCCGCGCGGCGCCACCTGCGTGTCCCCGTGCAGCACCTCGATGTCCTCGAACGGCACGCCGAGCCGGTCGGCCACGATCTGGCTGAAGGCGGTCTCGTGGCCCTGGCCGTGGGGGCTCACCCCGACCACCACCTCCACGGTGCCGGTGGGCAGCATCCGGACGCTGGCGTGCTCCCACCCGCCGGCGCCGTAGTCGAGCGAGCCGAGCACCCGGCTCGGCGCCAGGCCGCACATCTCGGTGAAGGTGGAGACGCCGATCCCGAGCTGCACCCGGTCGCCGGCCTCGCGCCGGCGGGCCTGCTCGGCGCGCAGCTCGTCGTAGCCGAACATCTCCTTGGCCCGCGCGGTCGCCGCCTCGTAGTTCCCGGAGTCGTACTCCAGGCCGCAGACGGTGCTGAACGGGAACTCCTCGTGGGTGATCCAGTTCCGCTCCCGGATCTCCAGCGGGTCCACCCCGACCTCCGCGGCGAGCTCGTCCATCAGGCGCTCGATCGCGAACGTGGCCTCCGGCCGGCCGGCGCCCCGGTAGGCGTCGGTCCACGTCTTGTTGGTCAGGACCGTCTGGACGGTGAAGTGGTAGGCGGGGAACTTGTAGATCCCGTTGAACATGAACGCCCCGAGCACGGGCACCCCGCCGCCCACCAGCGAGACGTGCGAGCCCAGGTCGGCGAGCAGCTCCACCACCAGCCCGGTGACGCGTCCGTCGCGGGTCGCCGCCAGAGTGAGGTTCTGCCACTGGTCGCGTCCGTGGTGGCCCGCGACCAGCGACTCCGAGCGGGTCTCGGTGTACTTGACCGGGCGGCCCAGCCGGCGTGCGACCGCCACGGAGATCCACTCCTCGGGAGTGGTCTGGAGCTTGCCGCCGAAGCCGCCGCCCACGTCGGGGGCGACGACCCTGATCTTGGACTCCGGCATCCCGGTGGTCGCCGCCAGGGCGTACCGGACGATGTGCGGGACCTGCGTGGCGGTCCAGAGCACCAGCTGGTCGCCGGTCGGGTCGCACAGCACGCTGCGGGGCTCCATGAAGGCGGGGATCAGCCGCTGCTGGCGGTACTCGCGCTCGATCAGGATGCCGTCGGCGCGGGCCTCCTCGATGGCCCGCTCGACGTCCTGGCCGGTGCCCGCCTCGGCGGAGTCGAAGACCCAGCGCGCCGACAGGTTCGTGCCCAGCTCCGGGTGGGCCAGCACGACGTCGTCGGCCGCCTCCTTGAGGTCCAGGGCGGCGGGCAGCACCTCGTAGTCGACGTCGACCAGCTCGGCGGCGTCCCGGGCGGCGGCGGCGCTGCGGGCGACGACGACCGCGACGACCTCGCCGGCGAAGGCGACGCGCTCGATGGCGACGGGGGTGTGGGTGGGTGCGTTCTGCTCCGGGGTGATCGGCCAGGCGTTGATCAGCACCCCCTGGGTCTCGGCCAGATCGGCTCCGGTGAGCACCGCGACCACGCGCGGCGAGGCGGCCGCCTCGGTGGTGTCGATGCTGTTGATCCGGGCGTGGGCGAACGGGCTGCGGACCATCGCCAGGTGGAGCATCCCGGGGACGACGAGGTTGTCGGTCCACCGGGTGCGGCCGGTGATCAGGCGGGCGTCCTCCTTGCGGCGACGGGCGCGGCCGACCTCGGACGTGGTGCCCCCGGAGTCGTCCGCGGTGCGCTGCTCGGTGACCGTCATCGGGCACCTCCGGAGGCGGCGTGCAGGACCGCGCGGACGATGTTGTGGTAGCCGGTGCAGCGGCACAGGTTGCCCTCCAGCCCCAGCCGCACCTCCTCCTCGGTCGGGGCGGGGTTCTCGGCCAGCAGGTCGACGCTCTGCATGATCATCCCGGGGGTGCAGAACCCGCACTGGAGGCCGTGGCACTCCCGGAACGCCTCCTGGACCGGGTGCAGCCGGTCGCCGTCGGCCAGGCCCTCGATGGTGGTGACCTCGTGACCGTCGGCCTGGACGGCGAGCACGTTGCAGGACTTCACGCTGCGCCCGTCCAGGTGCACGGTGCAGGCCCCGCAGTTGCTGGTGTCGCAGCCGATGACGGTGCCGGTGCGGCCGAGCTGCTCGCGCAGGTAGTGCACCAGCAGGGTGCGGGGTTCCACGTCGTCGGTGACCTTCTCGCCGTCGACGGTCAGGGTGATCCGGGCCATGGCGCCTCCTGGGTGAGCGGCTGTGACGCAGGTCACGCTAAGGACGAAGGGTTGGCGAAGGGTTGGCCGGGCATCGGCCGGAGCAGGGCGGCTCAGTGGCCGGTGATCAGCCGCGCCCGCAGCAGCGGGGCGGCGGGGTGGTCCCCCGTCCCGGGGGCGTCCAGGCAGGCCTCGAGCACCGCGGTGTCGTGCGGGACCAGGTCGCTGTAGCCCAGCACCGCCTCGGGGTCGGGGCGGCGGAGCAGGGCCTCGCGCAGGGAGACCGCCAGGTAGGTCCCGGTCTCCACCAGGCCGGGTGCGTCCGTGCCGGGCATCAGGTCGCCGCCGTACGCCGAGACGGCGGCCCGGACGTCGCCGGCCCGCAGTGCCGCCAGGACGTCGTCGACGTCGGTGTGTACCGGCAGCGAGAGCCGGTAGGGCCGGGAGGCCAGCTGGCCCTGCACTGCTGCGCGCAGGTGCGAGACCTCGGCCTTGAGGGTGGAGGAGGTGACGGGCTGGTCGCCGTACAGGAGGGTGTGCAGCCGTCCCAGCGAGAGCCCCTCGGGGTGCAGGGCCAACAGGGCGAGGATCTCGCTCTGCCGGCGGGGGAGGGGCAGCAGCCCCCCGTCGAGCCGCGCCTCGGCCGTGCCGAGGAGTCGCAGGCCCAGTCCCGTGGCCCGGGTGCGGGGCAGGGCGTCCTCCACCAGCCGGGCCAGCAGGCCGGCCGTGGCCAGCCCGATCGGGTGGGTCCGGTCCCAGGTGGTGGAGAGGTCGACCACCCCGAGGATGCGTCCGGTCCCCGGCTCGCGGATCGGCGCGGCCCAGCAGACCCAGCCGTGCACGATCGGGGCGTAGTGCTCGGCGCCGAAGACCATCGCCGGGGTGGTCCGGTGGGTGGCCAGCGCCAGGGCGTTGGTCCCGACGCTCTGCTCGTCCCACCGCCCGCCCGGCACGAAGTGGATGCCCTCCGCGCGGCTCCGCATCACCCGACCGCCGTGCGTCCACAGGATCCGGGCGCTCGGGTCGGCGACCGCGAGCACGAGGTCCCCGTCCTCCGCGGTGCGGCGCAGGTCGCGCTCGACGCGGCTGACCGCGACCCTGAGCGCCGAGCTGCGCCACAGGTCACGGGTCTCCTGCTCGTCGGCGAGCGGGGCGGCCAGCAGGTCGGTGGGCACGCCGACGGACCGGCTCCAGCTGCCGCGGATCTCCGGGCGCACGCCGGGTGTCCTGGTGCCACCGCTCGCGACGAAGGCGGACCAGGCCTGGAGTGCCGTCTGGCGGCGCTCCACCAGGGAGGAGCCGGACATGCAGGCACGCTAGCACCGCTGTGAGCCGCGTCACATCCCTGCAGGTGCGGGGTCCGTGACGGTCGCGGCGTCCGGGGCGCCGTGGATCCGTCCCGGCAGCGAGCTGAGCGGCCCGCCGGTCCCGCCCCACCGGGCGGCGACGATCTCGGCGGCGATGCTGACCGCTGTCTCCTCCGGCGTCCGGGCGCCCAGGTCCAGGCCGATCGGGCTGCGCAGCGCGGCGATCTCGTGCTCGTGCAGCCCGGCCTCGCGCAGCCGCGCCAGCCGGTCCTCGTGCGTACGGCGGGACCCCATGGCGCCGACGTAGGCGACCGCGGGCAGCCGCAGCGCCACCTCGAGCAGCGGGACGTCGAACTTCGGGTCGTGGGTGAGCACGCAGAGCACCGTCCGCTCGTCGACCCGGCCTGCCGCCTGCTCCGCCTCCAGGTAGCGGTGCGGCCAGTCCACGACCACCTCGTCGGCTCCGGGGAACCGGGCCGGCGTCGCGAACAGGGGCCGCGCGTCGCAGACGGTCACCCGGTAGCCGAGGAACGACCCGACCCGCGCCACCGCGGCGGCGAAGTCGATGGCGCCGAAGACCAGCATCCGGGGCGGCGGGGCGAGCGCCTGGACGAAGACCTGCTGCCCCTCGCCCCGTCGCTCCCCGTCGGGCCCGTAGGTGAGGACGGCACTGTGCCCGGCGGCGAGCAGCCCCAGGGCGTCGTCTCGCACCGCGTCGTCGACGCGCTCCGAGCCCAGTGATCCCGAGACGCCCAGTGATCCCGAGATCCGGTCCGACCGCGCCACCCCCGCGCGCGCGGTCGGACCGGACGTGTCGTCATGCGGCCGGACCAGCAGCCGGCGACCGATCCGCGCCGGGTCCGGATGGGAGACCACGGTCGCGATCGCCACCGGTCGCCCGGCCCGTACGTCGGCGGCGATCTCACCGAGCTCGGGGAAGGACTCCCGGTCGACCCGCTCGACGTAGACGTCCAGCACGCCGCCGCAGGTCAGCCCGACCGCGAACGCGTCGTCGTCGGAGACGCCGTAGCGCTTGAGCACGGGGGCGCCGGAGTCGACCACCTCGCGGGCCAGCTCGTAGACCGCGCCCTCCACGCACCCGCCCGAGACCGAGCCCACCACCGACTCGTCGGGACCCACGAGCATCGTGGCACCGGGCGGACGCGGGGCCGAGCGGAAGGTCGCCACCACGGTGCCCACCCCGACAGTGGCGCCGGACTCCCACCACTCCAGCAGCTCGTCGAGCACCTCACGCACCTCGGACCACCTCCACCAGCTCGTCGTAGGTCGCCATCGTGTGCCCTGCCAGGAAGTCGTCGATGTGCGGGAGGACCGCCACCACCCCGCCCTGCACCGGACGGTAGCCGGGCTTGCCGCGGTGCGGGTTGACCCACACCGTCCGGTGGGCCAGCCGACCGAGCCGCGCGGCCTGCTCGCCGAGCAGCGCGGGGTCGCCCCGCTCCCAGCCGTCGCTGAAGACCACCACGACCGCCCCGCGGGCCAGGCCCGGCCGACCCCACCGGTCCAGGAAGCCCTGAAGTGACTCGCCCAGCCGGGTGCCCCCCGACCAGTCGGGCACCGCGAGCCCGACACGGGCCAGCGCCTGCTCGGGCTCGCGCACCCGCAGGGCCCGGGTGACCCGGGTGAGCCGGGTGCCGAAGGTGAAGACCTCCACGTCCGTGCCGGCACGCAGCACGAACCGGTGCGCCAGCCGCAGCAGCGCGTCGGCGTACGGGGTCATCGAGCCGCTCACGTCGACCAGCAGCACCACCCGGCGGCGGCGCGGCCGCGGGCGGTGGTGCAGCAGCCGCGCCGGCTCGCCGCCCTGGCGCATGGAGGCCCGCGCCGTCCGGGAGACGTCGATCCGGCCCCGTCGGGCCGGCCGGCGACGTGCGCCGCGGCGCAGCGGCGCAGCCGGGTCGAGCGCCTCGAAGAGGGCCGCCAGCCGGCGTCGCTGAGCCGAGTCCAGCAACGCCACGTCCCGGTGCCTGAGCACCTCGCTGCCGGTCGCGGCGACGGCGTGCAGCTCGGGGTCGGCAGCCGGGTCGCCGTCGTTCCCGTCCGCCGGCACCGCATCCACCGAGGCGACCCGCGACGGGGCGAGGGCGGGCGGCGACGGCAGCCCCGGGCGGGCCGGGCGCGCGAACCAGGCGTCGAAGACCAGGTCGAAGAGGGCGAGGTCGGCGGGGCCGGCGCACACCGTCGCCCGGCCGGCCGCCCGGGTCCGGTCGGGGTCCTGCGCGCCGAGGGTCGCCACGGCGGCGAGGAAGGCCTGGGAGCGGTCGGTCGGCACCGTCAGTCCGGCTGCCCGCAGGGCCTCGACCAGGCCGAGCAGGAGCTCGTCGGCCTCGTGCCGGGCCGCCGCGAGGGGGCTCATGGGGACTCGCTCCGGGCCAGGGCCGCGCGGACCCGCTCGCCGTCCTCGCGGTGCTTGACCAGGGCGCCGAGCGTGCTGGCGGCCAGCGCCAGGTCGAGCTCCTCGGCGCCGAGGTGGTGCAGCGCCCGCGCCCAGTCCAGCGTCTCGGCCACGCCGGGCGGCTTGAGCAGGTCGGCGTCGTCGCGCAGCGTCTGCACCAGGGCGACCACCTGGCCGGCCAGGGTCGCGGAGACCTCCGGGGCGCGGGAGCGGACGATCTCCACCTCGCGCTCCAGCGTCGGGTGGTCGATCCAGTGGTAGAGGCAGCGCCGCTTCAGGGCGTCGTGCAGCTCGCGGGTCCGGTTGGAGGTGAGCACGACCAGGGGCGGGGTGGCCGCGCGGACCGTGCCCAGCTCGGGCACGGTGACCTGGTAGGTGGACAGGACCTCGAGCAGGAACGCCTCGAACTCGTCGTCGGCGCGGTCGACCTCGTCGACCAGGAGCACCGCGGGACTCTGCTGGAGGGCACGCAGCACCGGGCGGGCGAGCAGGAACCGCTCGTCGTACAGCCCCTTCTCCGCCTCCTCCGGGTCAGCCGGGCCGCCGGTCGCGCCGGCCGCCTCCAGGGCCCGCAGGTGCAGCACCTGGCGGGGGAAGTCCCAGTCGTAGAGCGCCTGGGTGGCGTCGATGCCCTCGTAGCACTGCAGGCGGATCAGCGGGAGCTCGAGGGCCTCGGCGACGGCCTCCGCGAGCGCCGTCTTCCCGGTGCCCGGCTCGCCCTCGAGCAGCAGCGGGCGGTGCATCACCCGGGCGAGGTGCACCACGACCGCCAGCGACTCGTCGCAGACGTAGCCGGTGCGGCGCAGCGCGCTCTCGAGCTCTCGGACCGGCTCCATCCTCGAAGCCTAGGCGGCGCGTCGTTGGTTCAGGGTTGGTCCGGCCGGGGCACGTCCACGTCGTGACCCCCCGCCAGGTCGCCGCACTCGACCAGCGTGTGTGCGTGCGTCGCCAGGTGCTCGCGGGCGCCCTGGTCGCCGTGCGCCGAGGAGGCCACCTGGTGCCAGTGGTCGCGGCCCAGCAGCACCGGGTGTCCGGGACGGCCGTCGTACGAGGCGCGGGCCAGGTCCCCGGGCCCGCTCGCCCGGGAGAGCACCCGGGCCACCACCGCAGAGGTCACGTCGGGCAGGTCGACCAGGTGCACCAGGACGCCGACCGGGTCCTCGGACCCGTCGGCGAGAGCGTCCAGACCGGTGCGCAGCGAGGCGCCCATGCCCTGCTCCCACGCGGGAGCGACCACCGTCGTGACGTCGTCACGACCGGCCAGCAGGGCGGCGGCCCGCTCCGCCTCCGCGCCGAGCACCACCAGCACCGGGTCGCACCCCGCCGCCCTCAGGACGTCGACCGCGCGAACCAGCCAGGCCGTGCCGTCCGGGTCCCGGGCCAGTGCCTTGGGGCCGCCGTAGCGACGTCCCGCCCCGGCGGCCAGGACGAGCCCGGCGACCCGCACGTCGACCCGGCGTCTCAGTCGCCGGAGCCGGCAGGGTCGGCGTCGGGGGTGGCCAGGGCGCGAGCGAGCTCGACCAGGGTGGCCACGCCGAAGCCGGTGCCGCCCGAGGTCCAGTCGCCGAAGGGGCCTCCGGAGTTGAACGAGGGGCCGGCGATGTCGAGGTGGGCCCACGGGCGGCCCTCGGTGAACTCGCGCAGGAACGCGGCGGCGTACAGGCCTCCACCCCACCGGACCCAGTCGTGCTGTGCCAGGTCGGCGACCTTGCTGCTGCGGATCCGCTCCGACATCTCCTCGGGGATGGGCATCGGCCAGGCCGCCTCGCCGGCCCGTCGTCCCGCGTCGAGGACCTGCTCGACGACGTCGTCGGTGCCCAGGACCCCGCAGACCTTGTCGCCGAGCGCAAGCACCATGTGCCCGGTCAGGGTGGCGACGTCGACCACCAGGTCGGGCTCCTCCTCGCCGGCCAGGACCAGGGCGTCGGCGAGCACCAGCCGGCCCTCGGCGTCGGTGTTGAGCACCTCCACGGTGCGCCCGCCCCGGATGGTCAGCACGTCGCCGGGACGGATCGAGGAGCCGGAGACCATGTTCTCCGCCATCGGCGCCCAGGTGGTGACCCGGATCGGCAGGCCCAGCGCGGCGATCGCGAAGGTGGCCTGGATGACGGCGGCGGCGCCCGCCATGTCGGACTTCATCGTGCCCATGCTGCTCGAGGGCTTGATGGTCAGGCCGCCGGAGTCGAAGGTGATGCCCTTGCCGACCAGGGCCAGGTGGGTGGTGGCCGCCGGGGGCTCGTAGGAGATCTTGACCAGGCGCGGCGGAGCGTCCGAGCCGGCGCCCACGCCGAGGATCCCGCCGCAGCCGAGCTGGGCGAGTCGGTCCTGGTCCATCACCTCGAGGGTGACCTGGGGTGCGCCGCGGCCCTTGGTCAGCCGGGCGTGGCCCGCGGTGACGGCGTCGGCGAAGAGCTCGGGCGTGAACTGCCCGGGCGGCTCGTTGACCCAGTCCCGGGTGGTGGCCACGGCGTCGGCGACCACGCGGGCCTCGTCGAAGGCGGTGCGGACCGCCTCGTCCCGGGCCAGCGGGCTGAGCACCACCAGGTCGGCCGGGCTGTCGTCCTTGGACTCCGAGCGGTAGGTGGTGAACGTGTAGCCGCCCAGGCGGAACCCGGCGGTCGCGGCCGCCACCAGGTCGGCGTCGTCGGCGGGCAGGGCGAGCGCTACCGAGGCGTCGTTGCGCACCGTGCGGGCGGCGACGCCGGCGGCGCGTCGCACGGAGACCCGGTCGACGTTCGCGCCCAGTCCGACCAGGAGCAGCACCGGGGCGTTGAGGGTGCCCGCGGTGGGGACGCGCACGGCTTCCCCGGCCTTCCCGGTCACGCCCAGCGAGGAGAGCATCGGGCGCAGCTTGCGTCCGAACGCGGCACCGACGTCCTCGCCCCCCGGAGCCAGCACGGGGCCCTTGTCCGACTGGAGGACGCCCACCACCACGGCGTCGGCTCGGGTCTTGGCGGGGCTGGCCTTGCTGAGCGTGTAGGTCGTCGTCACCCGGGCAGGATAGCCAGCCCGGGTCTCCGGGTCCGCGTGCCGGCACTGCGGTAGGTTCCCGGCATGGCCACCTCGGCAGACCATCTCGCGTCGCCCCTGCACCGCTCGCCGCTCCACCAGCGGCACGAGGAGCTGGGGGCCAAGTTCGGGGCGTTCGGCGGGTGGTCGATGCCGTTGGACTACCCGACCGGGGTGGTCAAGGAGCACACGAGCGTGCGCGAGGCCGTCGGCGTCTTCGACGTCTCCCACCTCGGCAAGGTGCTGGTCAGCGGCCCGGGCGCCGCGGCGTACGTGAACGCGACCCTGACCAACGACCTCGACCGGATCGGGGCGGGGCAGGCGCAGTACACGTTGTGCTGCGACGAGGCCACCGGCGGCGTCGTCGACGACCTGATCGCGTACCGGCGCGACGACGAGAACGTGCTGCTGGTGCCCAACGCCGCCAACGCCGCCGAGGTGGCGCGCCGGCTCTCGGCCTCGGCCCCCGACGGTGTGCGGGTCACCGACCAGCACACCGACTACGCCGTGCTCGCCGTCCAGGGCCCCGCCTCCGACGAGCTGCTCCGCGCCGTCGGCCTACCGGCCGGGCACCCCTACATGTCGTTCGTGGAGACCGGGTGGCGCGAGGACCCGGAGTCGCCGGTCGTGGTGTGCCGCACCGGCTACACCGGTGAGCGCGGCTACGAGCTGGTCGTGGGCAGCGAGCGGGCGGTGGAGGTCTGGGACGCCCTGATGGCCGCCGGCGCCGAGCTGGGCGCGACCCCCTGCGGGCTCGGGGCCCGCGACACCCTGCGGACCGAGATGGGCTACCCGCTGCACGGCCAGGACATCGGCCCCGACGTGACCCCGGTCGAGGCGCGCCTGGGCTGGGCGGTCGGCTGGCGAAAGGAGTCCTTCTGGGGACGCGCCGCGCTGCTGGCCCAGAAGGAGCAGGGACCGCGCCGGCTGCTGCGGGGACTGCTCGCCACCGGGCGGGCGATCCCCCGCCCGGGCATGACGGTCAGCCTGCTGCCCGACGTCCCGCTCTGCCAGGTCACCTCCGGGACGTTCAGCCCCACGCTGCGCCAGGGCATCGGTCTGGCGCTGGTCCCGGTCGCCGTGGCCGAGGACGCCGAGGTCGGGGTGGACGTCCGCGGACGCCGCGAGATCTTCCGGCTGGTCCGCCCACCGTTTGTGCACCCCACCGTCCGGGAGGACTGACATGTTGCCTGACCAGCCCGCACACTTCACCCCCCGACCCGCCGAGCAGCCGTGGCACTGGGCCCTGCTGGACTCCACCGGCGCCGAGGTGGCTGTCACCGACGAGTACGCCGGCCAGCAGTTCGCCAGCCAGGCGGACGCCGAGTCGTGGGTGGGGGAGATCTGGGCCGAGCTCGCCGAGCAGGGCGTCGACGCGGTGACCCTGCTCGAGGGCGACCGCACGGTCTACGGCCCGATGTCGCTGCACCCCTGAGCATGCACCGCTTCAGCCAGGTCGACGTCTTCTCCGACGAGCCGCACCGGGGGAACCCGGTCGCGGTGGTGCACGCCGCGGACGACCTGGACGAGGGGCAGATGTCCTCCTTCGCCCGGTGGACCAACCTCTCCGAGACCACGTTCCTGCTCCCGCCGACGCAGCCCGGCGCCGACTACCGGGTGCGGATCTTCACCCCCACCGTCGAGCTGCCGTTCGCCGGGCACCCGACGCTGGGCAGTGCCCACGCCTGGCTGGAGGCGGGCGGCGAGCCGCGAGCCGCCGACGAGCTCGTGCAGGAGTGCGCGGCGGGCCTGGTCCGGGTCCGGCGCGGCGAGCGGCTCGAGCTGGCGGCGCCTCCGCTGGTCCGCTCGGGCCCGGTCGGGAAGGCGGAGGTCACCAGGATCGCCGCCGCGCTGCGGCTCGAGCCCGGCCAGCTGGTCGATGCCGCCTGGGTCGACAACGGCCCGGGCTGGCTGGGGCTGCTGCTCGACTCCGCGCAGACGGTGCTGGCGCTGGACCCGGACTGGGGCGCGCTCGCCGGCCGGGACGTCGGGGTCCTGGGCCCGTACCCGGACCGTGAGCAGGGCCGCGTGGGCGCCCAGGTCGAGGTCCGGGCCTTCTGCGCGGGCAAGGGGATGAGCGAGGACCCGGTCACCGGCAGCCTCAACGCGGGACTGGCCCAGTGGCTGACCGCCGACGGTCGTCTCCCCGCCCGGTACGTCGCCGCACAGGGCACCGTGCTGGGGCGGGCCGGGCGGGTCCACGTGCGCCGCGAGGAGGACCAGGTCTGGGTGGGCGGGGCGACCCGGACCGTGGTGCGTGGCGAGGTCGACCTCTCCCGGTAGACCGCTAGGGTGAGCCGCATGCAGGCCTACCACGACCTTCTCCGCCGGATCCTGGACGAGGGCGTGCAGAAGGGCGACCGCACCGGCACGGGCACCCTCAGCGTCTTCGGTCACCAGATGCGCTTCGACCTCGCCCGGGGGTTCCCGCTGGTCACCACCAAGAAGGTGCACACCCGCAGCGTCTTCGGCGAGCTGCTCTGGTTCCTCCGCGGCGACACCAACGTGAAGTGGCTCCAGGACCGCGACATCAGCATCTGGGACGAGTGGGCCGACGAGAACGGCGACCTCGGTCCGGTCTACGGGTACCAGTGGCGCTCCTGGCCCACCCCGGACGGCCGACACGTCGACCAGCTCGCCCAGGTGGTCGAGCAGATCCGGCGCGACCCGGACAGCCGACGGCACGTGGTCAGCGCGTGGAACGTCGCCGACGTCCCGCAGATGGCGCTCGCCCCGTGCCACACGATGTTCCAGTTCTACGTCGCCCCGGCCGCCGACGGCGGCCCCGGGCTGCTGTCGTGCCAGCTCTACCAGCGCAGCGGCGACGTCTTCCTGGGCGTGCCGTTCAACATCGCCTCGTACGCACTGCTGACCCACATGGTCGCCCAGGTGACCGGCCTGCGGGTCGGGGAGTTCGTGCACACGCTCGGAGACGCGCACCTCTACCTCAACCACCTCGACCAGGCGCGGCTCCAGCTGACCCGGGAGCCCCGTCCGCTGCCGAGCCTGTGGCTCGACCCCGAGGTGACCGAGCTGGACGCCTTCGACCTCGAGCACGTCCGGGTGGAGGGCTACGACCCGCACCCGGCGATCAAGGCGCCGATCGCCGTCTGAGGCTCTGCCCGGTCAGCGGGCGACGGCGGCGCCCAGCGCCACGTCGGCGGCGTACGCGGCGTGCGCGGCCATCGAGTCGATCAGCGGGACCGGGCTGTCCTCCGGGCCGACCAGGAGCTGGATCTCGGTGCAGGCCAGCACGATCGCCTCCGCCCCCTGCTCGGCCAGCTCGGCGAAGACGGCGGCGTAGGCGGCGCGGGACTCCTCGCGCACCACGCCCAGGGTCAGCTCGGAGAAGATCACCTCGTCGATCCGGTGCCGCGCCTCGGCGGGCGGCACCACGCAGCGAAGCCCGTGGCGGGCGAGCCGGTCGGCGTAGAAGCTCTCCTCCATCACCCAGCGGGTGCCCACCACGCCCAGGGTGCCGAGACCGTCCCGCGTCGCGACCCGGGCGACGGCGTCCCCGATGTGCAGCAACGGCACGTCGACCGCCGCCTCGACCGCCGGGGCCACCTTGTGCATGAGGTTGGTGGCGATCAGCACGGCCTCGGCGCCCGCGCCCTCCAGTCGGCGGGCGGCGTCGGCGAGCAGCCGGCCCGCCCCGTCCCAGTCGCCGGCGACCTGCATGGCGCGGATGGTGCCGAAGTCGACCGAGGCCAGCAGCAGGTCGGCGCTGTGGTGACCGCCGAGCTCGCGGGCGACCGCCTCGTTGAGGTGGGTGTAGTAGTCCACGGTCGAGTGCCAGCTCATGCCGCCGAGGATGCCGAGGGGAATCGTCATGGGGCCATCGTGTGCCGGGACGCGGGGCATGAGGAACTCCCGTTCTTCTTCGAGGACCCATAAGCGATGCTTGGGGGGTGGACCCTCGTCGCGTGCTCATCTTCCGCACGGTCGCCCGTGCCGGGTCGATCAGCGCCGGCGCCCGGGAGCTCGGCTGGACCCAGCCCGCGGTCAGTCAGCACCTGCGCACGCTCGAGCGCGAGGTCGGGGGAGCGCTGCTGGTGCGCGGCTCGGGCGGCGTCGACCTGACCGAGGCGGGCCGACGGCTGCTGGCGCACGCGGACGCGGTCGCCGCGCACCTCCAGGCCGCCGCCGCCGAGCTGGAGGACCTGGCCCAGCTGCGCACCGGCTCCGCCCGGCTCGCGTCGTTCCCGTCGGGGTCGGCGGTGATCGTGCCACGTGCCCTGGCCGCGCTGGCCGCCCGCGCCCCGGAGGTGGAGGTCGGCCTGGTGGAGGCCGAGCCACCGGAGGCCACCGAGCTGGTGCGCAGCGGAGCGGTGGACCTCGCCCTGGTCTTCGGCTACCAGGAGGACCCGACCGAGGAGGCGCTGGTCGCGGTGCCGCTCACCGAGGACCCGATCCGCCTGGTGCTGCCCGAGGGGCCCGACCCGGTGCCTGGCCGTCTGCTCGACCTGGCCGACCGGGCGTGGGTCGCCGGCTGCGAGCGCTGCCGCGGGCACCTGGTGCTCTGCGCGGACCGGGCGGGGTTCGAGCCGCGCATCCGGCACGTCACCGACGACTACGTGGTGGTCCAGTCCCTGGTCGCGCGGAGCCTGGCCGTGGCCGTGCTTCCCCAGACCGCCCTCGAGGCGTTCCGCCACCCTCAGGTCCGGGTGGTCGACCTGCCCGAGCTGGGCGCGCGCAGCATCCACGTGGTGCACCGCAGCGGCATCGAGCGGGTGCCGGCGGTGGCCGCGCTGCTGGCCGCGTTGCTGCAGGAGGGTGCCGGGTAGGGTCGCGACCGTGGGTGATCAGCGGGTCGAACCGGATGCGCGTGTGGTGGTCGTGGCGGCATACGGCCGCAACCGGGTGATCGGGGACCGCGGCCGGATCCCCTGGCACCTCCCCGACGACTTCCGGCACTTCAAGGCCGAGACGCTGGGCCACACCCTGGTGATGGGCCGGGCGACCTGGGACTCCATCGGTCGCCCGCTGCCCGGACGGACCACGGTGGTGCTCACCCGCGACCGCTCCTGGGTCCCTGTCGGGCTGACCGAGGAGCAGCGCGACCGCGTGCGGGTGGTGCACAGCGTGGACGAGGCGCTCGAGACCGCTCGCGGACTCCCCGGCGACACGGTGATCGCCGGCGGCGGCGAGCTCTACGCCCAGACCCTGCCGGTGGCCACGCATCTGGTGCTCACCGAGGTGCACGACGAGCCGGCCGGTGATGCGTTCTTCCCCGAGGTCGACCTGTCGGCGTGGCGGGAGGTCCGGCGGGTGTCCCGCGAGGATCTCGACTGGGTGTGGTGGGAGCGGCGATGAACACGATCGTCGTCTCCGCGGTCGCCTTCGTCCGCGACGGTGCGGTGCTCACGGTGCGCAAGCGCGGCACGTCGCGGTTCATGCTGGTGGGCGGCAAGCCCGAGCCCGGCGAGAGCGCCGCGCAGTGCGCGGTCCGCGAGACCGCCGAGGAGGTGGGCCTGGCGATCAGCGACCTGCGACTGCTCGGCGAGTTCGTCTCCGAGGCCGCCAACGAGCCGGGCCACACCCTGCACTCCACCGTCTTCAGCGCCGTGCTGACCGGTGAGCCGGTGGTCGGCGGTGAGATCGCCGAGCTGCGCTGGACCCTGCTGGACGGGGAGTACGACGACCTCGCGCCGATGCTGGAGCACAACGTCATGCCCGCCCTGCGGGCCGGAGGCGGCAGCGAGGGGCCTCCGGTCGTCTGAGAAGGTGGAGGCATGGAGCTGCGCATCTTCACCGAGCCCCAGCAGGGGGCTACCTACGACGACCTGCTCGCGGTGGCGCTGGAGGCCGAGAAGCTCGGCTTCGGCGCGTTCTTCCGCTCCGACCACTACGTCGGCATGGGCACCGAGGGCCTGCCCGGCCCCACCGACGCGTGGACCACGCTGGCCGGCCTGGCCCGGGACACCAGCACGATCCGCCTCGGCACCCTGATGACCTCGGCGACCTTCCGCCACCCGGGCGTGCTGGCGATCCAGGTCGCCGGCGTCGACCAGATGAGCGGTGGCCGGATCGAGCTCGGCCTGGGCGCCGGGTGGTTCGAGGCCGAGCACACGGCGTACGGCATCCCGTTCCCCGACACCCGTGAGCGGTTCGACCGCTACGAGGAGCAGCTGGCCATCGTCACCGGCCTGTGGCGCACCCCGCTGGGTGAGACGTTCACCCACCAAGGCCACCACTACACGCTGACCGACAGCCCCGCGCTGCCCAAGCCCGTGCAGCAGCCCGGCCCGCCGGTGCTGATCGGCGGCCGCGGCAAGAAGCGGACCCCGGCGCTCGCCGCGCGGTACGCCGACGAGTTCAACCTGCCCTTCGTCGACCTGGCCGAGACCCGGGAGCAGTTCGGCCGGGTGCGCCAGGCCTGCGAGGCGATCGAGCGCGACCCGGCGACGATGACCTGGTCCAACGCACTGGTGCTCTGCGTCGGCGAGGACGAGGCCGAGATCTCGCGCCGCGCCGCCGCGATCGGCCGCGAGCCCGCCGAGCTGCGGGAGAACGGTCTGGCCGGGACTCCCGAGGAGGTCGTGGAGAAGGCGCTGGCGTTCGCCGAGGCGGGCGCCCAGCGGCTCTACCTGCAGGTCCTCGACCTGAGCGACCTCGACCACCTGCGCCTGGTCGCGGAGCGGGTCGCCCCGGCGCTGTGAGGGTCGCCTGCCCGTCGCTCCTCACCGGGCGCGGGCAGGCCCGGCGGGGGCAGTAACCTAGCCGTCATGACCAGCGCTCCCGCCGCCCCCTTCGGCCGCATGCTCACCGCGATGGCGACCGCGTTCAAGGACGACGGCAGCGTCGACCTGGACGGCACCGCCCGGATCGCCGCGCACCTGGTCGAGCACGGCAACGACGGGGTGGTGGTCTCCGGGACCACCGGGGAGTCGCCGACCACCACCGTGGAGGAGGACGCCGAGATCCTGCGCGCCGTGCGCGGGGCGGTCGGAGACCGGGCCACGGTGATCGCCGGGGTCGGCACCAACTCGACCGCGCACTCGGTCGAGCTCGCGCGCAACGCGGCGAAGCTCGACGTCGACGGGGTGCTGCTGGTCACGCCGTACTACAACAAGCCGTCGCAACGCGGCGTGCTGCACCACTTCCGCTCGGTCGCCGAGGCCACCGACCTGCCGGTGATGCTCTACGACGTGCCCGGTCGCACCGGCCTGCCGATCGCGACCGAGACGCTGGCCGAGGCGATCACCTGGCCGCAGGTCGTGGCGATCAAGGACGCGCTCGGCGACCTGGTCCGGGCCAGCAGGCTCGCCCAGATGGGCTACGCGGTCTACTCCGGTGACGACGTGGCCACCCTGGGCTTCCTGGCGCACGGGGGCTGCGGGCTGGTCTCGGTCGTCGGTCACGTCGCGGGCCGTGAGCTCGCCGGCATGATCGAGAGCTTCCTCTCCGGCGACCATGCCACGGCGCTGGCCACCTTCAACCGGCTCATCCCGGCCTTCGAGGCGGTGATGGGGGTGCCCAACTACGGCGCCACCACCGCCAAGGCCGCGCTCCAGCTGCAGGGCGTGCTGGAGAACCGACACGTCCGCGGGCCGCTGGTCGAGCTGGACGACGACGAGTACGCCGCGCTGCGCGAGGGTCTGGGCGCAGCCGGCTTGATCTGAGGAGACGCATGTCCCACCCGCACCCCGAGCTGACGACCCCTGCGCCGCTGACCCCGGGAGGACTCCGCGTCATCCCGCTCGGCGGCCTGGGCGAGGTCGGGCGCAACATGACGGTCTTCGAGCACGAGGACCGTCTGCTGATCGTCGACTGCGGGGTGCTCTTCCCCGAGGAGAACCACCCCGGCGTCGACCTGATCCTTCCCGACTTCGCCCCGATCCGGGACCGCCTGGACCAGGTCGAGGCGCTGGTGCTGACGCACGGGCACGAGGACCACATCGGGGCGACGCCGTACCTGCTGCGCGAGCGCGGCGACATCCCGCTGGTCGGCTCCGAGCTGACCCTGGCGCTGCTCGGCTCCAAGCTGCGCGAGCACCGGCTCAGGGAGACGGTGCACCACCGGGTGCGCGAGGGGGACCGGCTCTCCTTCGGCCCGTTCGAGCTGGAGTTCGTCGCGGTCAACCACTCCATCCCCGACGCGCTCGCCGTGGCGATCCGGGCCGGGGGCCAGCTGGTGCTGCACACCGGCGACTTCAAGATGGACCAGCTGCCGCTCGACGGCCGGGTCACCGACCTGCGCGCCTTCGCCCGGCTGGGGGAGGAGGGGGTCGACCTCTTCCTCACCGACTCCACCAACGCCGAGGTGCCGGGCTTCACCACCCACGAGCGCGAGATCGGCCCGGTCCTGGACCGGGTCTTCCACGCCAGCGAGAAGCGGATCATCGTCGCCTGCTTCGCCTCCCACGTGCACCGGGTCCAGCAGGCGCTCGACGCCGCGGTGGCGCACGACCGGAAGGTCGCCTACGTCGGGCGGTCGATGGTGCGCAACATGCAGATCGCCCAGGACCTGGGCTACCTGACCGTGCCGCCCGGCGTGCTGGTCGACGTCAAGGAGCTGGCCGCACTGCCGCCGGAGCGCCAGGTGCTCATCTCCACCGGTTCCCAGGGCGAGCCGCTGTCGGCGCTGAGCCGGATCGCCCAGCGCAGCCACAGCTTCGTCCACCTGGAGGAGGGCGACACCGTCGTGCTCGCCTCCTCGCTGATCCCCGGCAACGAGAACGCCGTCTTCCGGGTGATCAACGGGCTGGCGCGCTGGGGCGCGAACGTCGTGCACAAGGGCAACGCGCTGGTCCACGTCTCCGGGCACGCCAGCGCCGGCGAGCTGCTCTACTGCTACAACATCGTGAGGCCGCGCAACGTGCTGCCGGTGCACGGCGAGATCCGGCACATGCACGCCAACGCCGCCCTGGCCCGGGCCACGGGCGTGCCGGCCGAGCACGTGGTGGTCGCCGAGGACGGGGTGGTCGTCGACCTGGTCGACGGCGCCGTCAGCGTCGCGGGCAAGGTGGAGTGCGGCTACGTCTTCGTCGACGGCGCCTCGATCGGCGACCTCACCGAGGCCTCGCTCAAGGACCGACGGATCCTGGGGGAGGAGGGGTTCATCTCGGTGATCGTGGTGGTCGACTCGGTGACCGGGAAGGTCTCCGGCGGTCCCGAGATCCACGCCCGTGGCTTCGCCGAGGACGACTCCACCTTCGACGAGGTCAAGCCCGCGATCGTCGACGCGCTGGACCGGGCGGTCTCCGACGGGGTCACCGACTCCTACCAGCTCCAGCAGACGGTACGCCGGGTCGTGGGGCGCTGGGTGAGCAAGGCGCACCGTCGCCGCCCGATGATCGTCCCCGTGGTGATCGAGGCCTGAGCCGCGCCGCCGACGAACCACGCAGGGTCACCACGGTGTCCATGGCGTCCAGGCCGATCGTGCCGTGGGTGATCCACAGCACCGTGCGGTGCGAGTGCTCGAGGAGCTCCTCGGTCACCGCGCGCGCGGTGTCGGCGTCGAGGTGAGCGGTCGGCTCGTCCAGCACCAGGACCGGCTGGTCGGCGAGGATGGCACGGGCCAGCGCCAGGCGCGCCCGTTCCCCGCCCGAGACGTGCGCGTGGCCGTCGCCGACCATCGTCGCCATGCCCTCGGGCAGCGAGTCCACCCAGTCGCCCAGGTGCGCCCTGCCCAGGGCGGCGCGCACCTCCGCGTCGTCCGCGGAGGGCCGGGCGAGCCTGACGTTCTCCGCCACCGTGGTGCCGAAGACGTACGGGTCGTCGTCGACCAGGCCGACGCGCGCCCGGACGTCGTCGGGCGAGAGGCGCCGGGCGGCGACGCCCTCCCAGCGCACCTCGCCCGCGGTGGGGTCGAGGAAGCGCAGGAGCAGGGCCGCCACCGTCGACTTCCCCGTGCCGCTCGGGCCGACCAGGCCGACCCGGCGACCGGGCTCCAGGTCCAGGCTGAGGTCGGTGACCACGTCGCGCTCGCCCCAGCCCGCGCCGACCCGGTCCAGGGCCCCCGCGGGGTGGTCGACGTCGGGGAACGGGAGCGGCTCCGGGTCGACCTGGACCGCCGGCACCTGGTCGGTGAGCCGGTCCAGGCGCTCGGCGGCGGCGCGGGTGCGCACCGCCACGGCGCCGGCGTCGGCCAGCGGGGTGAAGACGTCGACCAGCGCGAGCGGCAGCATCACCAGCAGGGCCGCCATGGCGGGCGAGAGCTGCGCGTCCCGGAGCGCCCCGGCCAGCAGGCCGGCCATCACCAGGGGAGCGGTCCCGCAGGCGACGGCGACCAGCGCGCGTGCCCGGGCGGTCGCCGCGACGGAACGCGTGCCGGCCGCACCCAGATCGGCGCCTGCCGCGTCGACGCGGTCCAGCGCGGCGGCGGTGGCCTGCCAGAGCTCGAGCTGCCGCACGCTGTGCAGCACTCCCTCCACCCGGGTGGCCACCTCGCCGCGAGCCCGGACGAACCGTGGCTCGGCGCGGCGGACCCCGCGCATCGCGACCAGGTGCCCGCCGGCCGCGACCAGGCAGGTGAGCGCGACCACCGCTCCGCCGACCGGGTGGGCCCAGGTGGCCAGGCCGACGGCGAGCAGACTGACCAGCAGCGCGGTCCACCGGGGCTGGCGCACCCGGAGCTGCTCGTCGACCAACGCGTCCACGTCGTCGACGACGCTGGCCAGCAGGTCGCCCCGGCGCAGGCCGAGCCGTCCGGGCACCAGCGGGACGAGCGCGTCGTAGACCTGGGCCCGGCGCTCGGCGAGGAGCCGCAGCGCGGCGTCGTGGCTGACCAGCCGCTCGGCGTAGCGCAGCACCGGCCGGGCGATGCCGAAGGTCCGGACGCCGACGATGGCGATCATCAGCATCAGCACCGGAGGATGCTCCGAGGCCCGGGTGATCAGCCAGGCCGCGGTGGCGGTGAGGGCGACCCCGGAGGCGACCGACAGGGCGCCCAGGGCGGTGCCGGTGCGCAGGCCGAACCGGGAGGGGACCGTCTCGGGCAGCGCGTCGGCGGACCGGACGCCGTTCCGGGCGGGCGAGGCCGTCCCGGTGCTCGTGCCCGTCACGGGCGTCCCGTCAGGCGCGGCGCAGCTCGCCGCGGCGGGCCCGGCGGGCAGCTCCCCGGCAGCGCGGGCGGCGGCGGGCTCGACCCGCACGACCTGGTCGGCGACCTCGAGCACGGCCGGCCGGTGGGCGACCACGACAACGAGCGCGTGCTCGGCCAGGGTGACCAGCGTGCGCATCAGGACGGCCTCGGTGGCGTCGTCGAGGTGGGCGCTGGGCTCGTCGAGCAGGACGACGGGGCGGTCGGCGAGCACCACCCGGGCGAGTCCCAGCCGGGCGCGCTGGCCGGCCGAGAGGCCGGCCCCGTCCTCGCCGAGGGGGGTGCTCAGGCCGGCCGGCAGCGCGGCGACCACCTCGTCCAGGTCGACGGAGGCGAGCGCGGCCCACAGGGCCGAGTCGTCGGCTCCGGGCCGCCCGACGCGCAGGTTCTCCGCGATCGTCCCGGCGGTCAGCCACGGCCGCTGGGGGGCGGTGGCGAGAGTCGCGCGCCAGGCGGCGCCGGGCATCCGCGCCAGGTCGCGGCCGTCGACCAGGACCTCGCCCCGGGAGGGACGGAGCTCGCCGGCGAGCAGCGCCAGCAGGGTGGACTTGCCGCCGCCCGACGGCCCGGCCACGGCCACCAGGCCGGTGCGCGGCAGCGTCAGGTCGAGCGAGTCCAGGGCGGGGCGCTCGCGCCCGGGGTAGGTGAAGGTGAGGCCGCGGGCGGCCAGGAGGACCGGGCCGGTCAGCGGCGCGGCACCGGCGTCGTCGGCCGGGGGAGCGGCGTCGAGCACCTCGGTCGCGGCCTGGAAGGTGGCCGTGCCCTCGGCGGCGGCGTGGAACTCCGCCCCGACCCGGCGCAGCGGCCAGTAGGCCTCGGGCGCCAGCAGCAGCACGATCAGCGCGGTCTCGAAGTCGAGCCCGGAGGCGGCGAGCCGCAGGCCCACCGCCACGGCGACCAGGGCGACGGAGAGGGTGGCGATGAGCTCGAGCGCGGCTGAGGAGGCGAACGCGATCTTGAGGGTGTCGAGCGTGGCGCGCCGGTAGCGGTCGGTGATGGACCGGATCGAGCGGCTCTGGGCGCCGGCCCGGCGGTGCGCCACCAGGGTCGGCAGCCCGCGGACGACGTCGAGGAAGTGGCCCGAGAGGGCGGAGAGCTGGCGCCACTGGCGGTCGGCGCGGTCCTGGGTGTTGAGGCCGATCAGGATCGCGAAGACCGGCACCAGTGGAAGGGTGATCAGCACGATCAGGCCGGAGAGCCAGTCGAGCCAGAAGATCGTGGCCACCGTGGCGGCCGGCAGGACGGCGGCCAGGACCAGCGACGGCAGGTAGCGCGTGAGGTACGGCTCGACCGCGGCCGTGCCGCGGGTCGCCAGCGCGGTGAGCTCCCCGGTCCGGTGCCGCGAGAGCGCCGTCGGCTCGGTGCGGGCGGCCGCCTCCAGCAGCCGGCGCCGCAGCGTGCTCGAGACCACGGCGGCGGCGCGGGCGCCCGTCACGTCCACGACGTACGAGGCGACGGCTCGCAGGACCACCACGACGGCCAGGGCGAGCGCCGGACCGCGGAGGTCCGCGGCCCATCCGTCGGCGCCCAGGCCGGTGACCAGGCGGACGATCAGGTGACCGACCGCGAAGGCCTGGGCGACGGCGAGGAGGCCCCCCGCCGCCCCCGCCACCAGGCCGAGCGCCAGAGGGCGTCGGGCCGGCAGCAGGTGCGGCAGGAGGGCCGGGTCGAGAGGCTTCGCCACGTCTCAGCGCTCGCTCGGGACGACGGGGGCGACGGTCTCGGGGATGCTGTCGATGCTGATCCGCTTGCGGAAGACCCAGTAGGTCCACGCCTGGTAGCCCAGCACGATCGGGGTGAAGATCACCGCGACCCAGGTCATCACCTTGAGCGTGTACGCCGTGGCCGCCGCGTTGGTGGTGGTCAGCGAGTACGCCACGTCGGTGGTGGACGGCATCACGTCGGGGAACAGCGCCAGGAACAGGCCGCCGACCGCGAGCGCGATGGTGACGAAGGTGCCGGTGAAGGCCCAGCCCTCGCGGCCTGCGCGGTTCATCACCAGCGCCGCGACCAGGGCCAGCGCGGCCAGGGCGAAGGCGACGGCGGAGGAGACGTCGCCGGTCCTGAGCTGGATCCAGACCATGAAGAGCACGGCCAGCCCGGCGGAGAGCAGCCCGAGCCGCTCGGCCAGCGCCCGGGCGCGGTGCCGGATCTCCCCGTCGGTCTTCAGTGCGATGAACAGGGCCCCGTGCGTGGCGAACAGGGAGGCGGTGACCAGTCCGCCCAGCAGACCCAGCGGGTTGAGCAGGGTGAACAGGGTGCCGGTGAACTCCTTCTCCGCGTCGATCGGCACACCGGCGACGATGTTGGCGAAGGCCACGCCCCAGAGCACCGCGGGCAGCCAGGAGCCGACGATCGCGGCCAGGTCCCAGCGGGCCCGCCAGGTGTCGTCGTCCTTCTTCCCGCGGTACTCGAAGGCGAGGTTGCGGATGATCAGCGCGACCAGGATCAGCAGCAGCGGGAGGTAGAACCCGCTGAACAGCGTGGCGTACCACTCGGGGAAGGCGGCGAAGGTCGCGCCGCCGGCCACCAGGACCCAGACCTCGTTGCCGTCCCAGGTGGGACCGATCGAGTTGTACATGACGCGGCGTTCGCGCTCGTCCTTCGCCAGGACCGGCAGCAGCATGCCGACCCCGAAGTCGAAGCCCTCGAGGGCGAAGTAGCCGATCCAGAGGATCGCGATGAGGGCGAACCAGACAGTGGTGAGCTCCATGATGTCTCTCTCTCCCTCAGTAGGCGAAGGCCATGGGCCGGTCGTCGTCGGCGCCGCCGACGGGGACCTCCGGCGGCTCGGAGAACGGCTCGGCGCCGATCTTGATGTACTTGATCAGCAGGCCGAGCTCGACCACCGCGAGGGCGGCGTAGAGCAGCGTCAGGACGATCAGGGACGTGGCGGCCTCGAAGACGCTCACGCCGGGGGAGACAGCCGACTGGGTGGTCATCAGCCCGAAGACGGCCCACGGCTGGCGGCCCATCTCGGTGAAGATCCAGCCGAACGAGTTCGCCGCGACGGCTCCGACCGGGAGGGCGATCCCGACCCACGCCAGCCAGCGGCCGGACGGGGTGCGTCCCCGCCTGGTGGCCCACAGCAGCAGCGCGGCGCCCGCCGCGACGGCGAAGCCGAGGCCCATCATGAACCGGAAGGACCAGTAGGTCACCGGGATCACCGGCACGTAGTCGCCCGGGTGGTAGTAGGCGGCGCCGGGGTCCTGGCCGAACTGCTCGGCGTACTGCTCGCGCAGCTGGTTGATCCCCTGGACCTCTCCGTCGAAGGTGCCCGTGCCCAGGAACGAGAGCAGGCCGGGGACCTCGATCAGGTGCTTGGGGTCGGAACCGTCGAGGCTGCCGAGGGTGAGCACCGAGAACGGAGCCTTGCTGGTGGTGTCGTAGAGCGCTTCCGCGGCCGCCATCTTCATCGGCTGGACCTCGGTCATGATCTTGCCCTGGATGTCCCCGGAGACGGTGACGCCGAGGCCGGCGACCAGCGCGGTGACCGCGCCGATCCGGATCGCCTTGCGGTAGAGCGGCTGGTCGTCGCGGTGCCGCTTGCTGATGTAGAGGTAGGCGCCGATGCCGGCCATGAACGCGCCGGCGGTCATGTACGCGGCGAGCACGACGTGCGGGAACGTGACGAGCTGGACCTTGTTGAACATCACCGCCCAGAAGTCGATGAGCTCGGCGCGGCCGTTCTCGGCGTTGTAGGTGTAGCCCACCGGGTTCTGCATCCAGCTGTTGGCCGCCAGGATGAAGTACGCCGAGGCCAGCGTGCCGAGGTGGACCAGCCACATGCACGCGGCGTGCAGGGCGCGGGGGAGCTTGTCCCAGCCGAAGATCCACAGGCCGAGGAAGGTGGACTCGAGGAAGAAGGCGAGCAGCCCCTCGATCGCGAGGGGGGCGCCGAAGACGTCCCCGACGAAGCGCGAGTAGTCCGACCAGTTCATCCCGAACTGGAACTCCTGGACGATGCCGGTCACCACGCCGAGGGCGAAGTTGATCAGGAAGAGCTTCCCGAAGAACTTCGTCAGGCGCAGGTACTCCTCTTTGCGGGTGCGCACCCACGCGGTCTCCATGCCGGCGATCAGGGCCGTGAGGCCGATCGTGAGCGGCACGAAGAGGAAGTGGTACACGGTGATGATGCCGAACTGCCACCGTGCGATGTCGAGGACTTCCACCTTGCCTCCGTCTGCTTGAACCAGAGCGACCGCGGGGTCCCGCGGCCGAGCGATCGAATACTACGACATGTAGTACGGCATGCGTAGTACGTATCGCGTAGTACGCGGACAGTAGTACTACGTGGCTCCGTATGTCATGATCGGGGGGTGCGAAAGACGAAGAAGGCCTCGACCACGACAGGCAGGACCGGGGGCAAGGCCGCCCTGGGCGATCTCGAGCGCGCGGTGATGGACGTGCTCTGGGACCTCCCGGCGGACGAGGAGGCGACCGTGCGTGAGGTGCACGGCCGGCTCGCCGAGTCCCGGGACGTCGCGTACACCACCGTGATGACGGTGATGGACCGGTTGGCACGCAAGGGGCTGGTGCTCCAGGAGAAGGACGGTCGCGCCTACCGCTACCGCGCCCAGGCCACGCGGGCCGAGATGACCGCCGACCTCATGCGCGACACCCTGGCCGACCTCGGCAGCACCGAGCGCGCTCCCGCGCTGGTGGCCTTCGTGGAGGAGGCGTCGCCCGAGGACCTCGCGGCCCTGCGCAAGGCGCTGGACGCCCTGGGTCCTGAGGCGCGCTAGGGACCCGGAAGCCCGAGGCGTGCGAGACGCACTAGGATCCTGACCCGTGGAGCTGACCCCCCTGGTCCTCGGCCTCCTGGCCGGGGCCCTGGCCGGACCTGTCCCGGCACTGATGGCCAGGTCGTCGCGGCTGCGGATGACCCCGTTCGCTGCGATGGCCCTGTGGCAGGCGGTGGCGCTGGCCGCCGTGCTCTCGGCCCTGGGAGCCGGGCTCTCCCTGGCGACCGGCCGCACCCTGACCGGGGAGCCGAGCCTGCCGGGCCTGGTCGTCGCTGCCCTGGCGCTGACGGTCACGCTGGTGGTGGTCGCCCGGCTCCTGGTCTCCGGGCACCGGGTCGGCACGTCCCTGCGAGCCCAGCGCCGGGTCCACCGGGAGCAGATCGACCTGGTCGCCGGACGGCTGGAGGACCTGCACATCCTCGAGCACGACGTGCCGGTGGCCTACTGCCTGCCCGGAGTGGCGAAGTCGCGCGTGGTCGTCTCGGCCGCGGCTCTGGAGCGACTGGAGCGCCCACAGCTGGCAGCCGTGCTCGCCCACGAGCGCGCGCACCTCTCGGCCCGTCACGACCTGGTGCTCGAGGCGTTCACCGTGCTGCACCGGGCATTCCCCCGCTGGGTCTCCAGCGACGCCGCGCTCCGGGAGGTGCAGCTGCTGGTCGAGATCCTCGCCGACCGGGCGGCCGTCAGGGTCGGGGGGGCGCACCAGCTCGGCTCCGCCCTGCTGGCCATGGCCCAGGGCAGGGTGCCGGCCGGGTCGATGGGCGCGGCCGGCTCGCACCTGGTCGAGCGGGTCAGGGTGCTCGCTGACCCGCACCCCCGGCACGCCCAGGGGGTCCTCCTGGTGCTGTGCTCGTGGGCCGTGCTGGTGCTGCCCACCGCCCTGGTCGTCGCCCCCTGGCTCCTCGGTCTGCGCGGCTGACGCCGCACCCGACTCGCCGGCCGACGGGTATCACCCCGGTCGCGACACGCGCTCTGTGGTGCCTGTGACTGGTGTGACGGGTGGACTACTGTCCTGAGCATGGCGACCCGTACGTCTTCCCCGCCGGGGTCGCGGAGCTCGAGCGCGTCCAAGAAGGCTTCGAGCACCCGATCACGGAGTACTGGCTCCAGCCGAGCCGGCAAGACCTCCCCACGACCCCAGAAGTCGACCGCGCGTCGACCCGCTCCGCGCGCCGTGCGCAACGGCCCCGGGCCGGTCGCCCGAGGCTTCGGCGCACTGGCCCGCGGGCTGGTGGCCGCCTGGCTGGGTCTCGCCCACGGGGTGGGCGCCGCCGCCCGCGGCATCGGGCACGGTGCCCGCGACCTCGACCCGGCGCACCGCCGCGACGGGTTCGGGATGGTGCTCCTCGGGCTCGGCCTGGTGGTGGCCGGCGCGGTCTGGTGGCAGCCCCCCGGCGGTGCCATGGACCTGGTCCGGTCCGCGACCCAGGGGACCGTCGGCAAGGTCGCCTGGGCCGTGCCGCTCGCCTTCGCCTACCTGGGCTGGCGCACGCTGCGCGACCCCGAGCACAACGGCCCCGCAGGCCGACAGGTGATCGGCTGGTCCGCCCTGGTGCTCGGCGTCCTGGGCATCGTGCACATCGCCAACGGCAACCCGCAGCCCACCGCCGGTGACGCCCACGAGCTCCAGCAGGCAGGGGGAGCGGTCGGCTTCGTCGTCTCCAGCCTCCTGCTCGACCTGCTCCGCACCCCCTGGGTCGTCGTCCCGCTGCTGGGCCTGGTCTCCGTCTTCGGCGTGCTCGTCATCACCGCCACCCCGCTCTACCAGGTGCCGCACCGGCTGGCCGAGCTCCGCGACCGGCTGCTGGGTCACCCCGGCGACGACGCGGACGCAGCGGACGCGGACGAGACCCGACCGGTTCGCCAGCGTCGTCGCAGCGTGCCGGTCGACGAGGACATGGGGGACCCGGCGTACGACACCCCCGTGCTGGAGGACCGCGAGGTCCGCAAGCGCCGCCGGGCCAAGCCGGATCCGATCGAGGTGGCCCTGGCCGAGGGCGACGAGGGGCTCGCGATCCTGGACCGGACCGACTCCTCGGAGCCGGCCGGCACCGGGGAGGTCGAGCCGCCCCCGCACACGCCGCTCCCGCCGCGCGTGGAGCAGCTCGCGCTCTCCGGCGACATCACCTACACCCTGCCCGCGAGCGAGGTGCTCAAGCCGGGCTCGGTGCACAAGGCCAAGTCCAAGGCCAGCGACGCGGTGGTCGACCGGCTCCAGCAGGTGCTGGAGGAGTTCGGGATCGACGCCCACGTCACCGGCTACACCCGCGGCCCGACGGTCACCCGGTACATCGTCGAGCTCGGCTCGGCGGTCAAGGTGGAGAAGGTCACCGCGCTGTCGAAGAACATCGCCTACGCGGTGGCCTCGGCCGACGTCCGGATCCTCAGCCCGATCCCGGGCAAGTCGGCGATCGGCATCGAGATCCCCAACACCGACAAGGAGATCGTCTCCCTCGGTGACGTGCTGCGCTCGGAGACGGCGCGCTCCAACCACCACCCGATGGTCACCGGCCTGGGCAAGGACGTCGAGGGCGGCTTCGTGGTCGCCAACCTGGCGAAGATGCCCCACCTGCTCGTCGCCGGTGCCACCGGCTCCGGAAAGTCGTCCTTCATCAACTCCATGATCACCTCGATCATGATGCGGGCGACCCCGGACGAGGTCCGGATGATCATGGTCGACCCCAAGCGGGTCGAGCTCAACGCCTACGAGGGCATCCCGCACCTGATCACCCCGATCATCACCAACCCGAAGAAGGCCGCCGAGGCGCTCCAGTGGGTCGTGCGCGAGATGGACATGCGCTACGACGACCTGGCCAACTTCGGCTTCCGGCACGTCGACGACTTCAACAAGGCGGTCCGGGCCGGCAAGGTCGAGGTCCCGCCGGGCAGCGAGCGCAAGCTCTCGCCGTACCCCTACCTGCTGGTCATCGTCGACGAGCTCGCGGACCTGATGATGGTGGCCCCCCGCGACGTCGAGGACGCGATCGTCCGGATCACCCAGCTCGCCCGTGCCGCCGGCATCCACCTGGTGCTGGCGACCCAGCGCCCGTCGGTCGACGTGGTGACCGGCCTGATCAAGGCCAACGTCCCCTCGCGGCTCGCCTTCGCCACCTCCAGCCTCGGCGACAGCCGGGTCATCCTCGACCAGCCGGGCGCGGAGAAGCTGGTCGGGCAGGGTGACGGCCTCTTCCTGCCGATGGGTGCCTCCAAGCCGGTCCGGGTCCAGGGCTCCTGGGTCACCGAGGCCGAGGTGCACCAGGTGGTCGCGGCCTGCAAGCAGCAGCTGGAGCCCACCTACGTCGAGGAGGTGACCGCGCCGGCTGCCGCCAAGCGCGATCTCGACGACGACATCGGCGACGACATGGAGCTGGTGATCCAGGCGATCGAGCTGGTGGTCTCCACCCAGTTCGGCTCGACCTCGATGCTCCAGCGGAAGCTCCGCGTCGGGTTCGCCAAGGCAGGTCGCCTGATGGACATCCTGGAGAGCCGGGGCGTCGTCGGGCCGAGCGAGGGCTCCAAGGCACGTGACGTGCTGGTCAAGCCCGACGAGATCGATTCCGTGATCGCCACACTGGAGGGGGAGAGATGAGCGCAGCCGAGCAGAACCTCGGGCACGAGGGCCGCGACCCGGACCACGCTGCCGGGCGCGACGTCCCGTCGCTGAGCCTGGCTGCCGGGGTGGTGGAGGTGCGCCGCAACGCCGGCGTGGCCGCCGCCGTCGGCGGGCTCTCCTCGGCCGTCGCCATCGCCTACCTGGCGCGCGCCTCCAGCACCGGCGCGGTCCTCGACTGGGCGCTGGTCGCGGTGATGGGCCTGCTCGCCGTCGTGTGGCTCTCCTCGTTCGTCGACGCCCGCACGCCGCTGCTGGTCGCGGACGGCCAAGGGGTCCGGGTCCGCCTGGGTCGCAGCTGGCGCGGCCTGCCGTGGTCGGCCGTGGAGCGGATCGAGCACACGCCCCGCAGCGGTCTCCTGCGCGACGGCCGGCTGCAGGTGGTCCCGCGCAACCCCGAGCTGCTGCTGGCCGAGCTCGACCGCCGCGCTGCCCGTCAGGCGCGCGTGGCCACCCGGCTGTACGGCGGCCCGCTCGCGCTGCCGCTGGGCCTGGCGACCCGGGTCGTGGCCGACGGGGCCGACGCCACCGAGGCACTCGGCCGACTGGTCGACCGAGGGGCCGAGGTGGTCGTGGTCCCCGCGGCGCGGACCCGGCGGGAGGCGCCGGCGCAGGCCGCGCCGGAGGACGAGCTGGAGGCGGACGACGTGCTCCTCGGTCCGGTCGAGGCGCTGCCTGACGCCCAGACGCCCGGGACCGACCACCCCGACGACGAGCTCGACCCCGCCACCGACCAAGCCCGTCCCCGGCTGCGGGACCCCCGTCCGCTGCTCGCGAGCGCGCTGACCCGGGTCTCGGCGGCGCTGCCGCGCAGGTCCCGGCACGACGAGGTGGAGGACGCCGAGCACGTCGAGGACGAGCTCGAGGACGCCGGACACCTCGAGATCGAGCACCTGGAGATCGAGCACGAGGACGGCGAGGAGTACAGCGCCACCCCGGAGCCGGCCCGCGAGACCCCGCAACCGGCCCGCGCCGAGGTCACCCGGGAGAGCCCGTCGGACGTGACCGCGGTGCTGCCGGCGGCCGTCGAGCTGGTCGAGGACACCCAGACCTGGAGCGACCGGGTCCGGCCGATCGCCCGCGAGGGCCACCCGGTGGCCCCCGTCGTCTTCGACGACTTCGTCGTCGAGCCCGCCGCCGACCCCGTGGTCGGTCCCGAGCTGCGGGCCGCGCGCACGCGGATCGGTCTCTCGGTCGACCAGCTGGCCGAACGGACCCGGATCCGCCCGCACGTCATCGAGGCGATCGAGGTCGACGACTTCGTGCCGTGCGGCGGCGACTTCTACGCCCGCGGTCACCTGCGCACGCTGGCGCGGGTGCTCGGCGTCGACGTCACGCCCCTGCTGACCACCTACGACGAGCGCTACGCGCACGCCCCGATCGACCCGCGACGGGTCTTCGAGGCCGAGCTGGCGACCGGCGCCCACGGGCCCATCCGCGGCACCCGCGGGGGAGCCAACTGGTCGATCCTGGTCGCCGCGGTGATGGCCCTGGTGCTGGCCTGGTCGGTGGCCCGGCTGGTGATGGACGCCCCGGTCGACGTGGACGGGACTCCGGTGCTCAACGGCTCGGGTGGACCGCACGCCGGTAGCACGGTCGTGGCCGACCCGGTGCCGGTGGTGGTCACCGCGCCCGCCGGTGGCGCCAAGATCGTCGTCCGCGACAGCACGGGTGCCGTGGTCTTCCAGGGCGCGCTGGCGATCGGCGAGAGCCGCACCGTCGACGCCTCGCCGCCGGTGCGCGTGCAGACCACCGACGGTGCCGTCACCGTCGGCATCGCCGGGGTGGAGCGCGGCCCGATCGGCGAGGCCGGCGTCGCCGCCCAGGGGACGTACGCGGCGAAGTGATCGGGCCGTTCCCCGGGCGGGGGTGCCGAATCACGCACCGATGGGCACGCGCGGCATACTGGGGACAGCTATGACGACACACGCACCCGCAGCGGCCGGGACCCCGATGAGCGTGGCGGTGGTGACCCTCGGGTGCTCCCGCAACGAGGTTGACTCCGAAGAGCTGGCAGGCCGGCTGGAGGCGGACGGGTTCCGCCTGGTGGCCGAGCCGGAGCTGGCCGACACCGTGGTGGTCAACACCTGCGGCTTCGTCGAGGCGGCCAAGAAGGACTCCGTCGACACCCTGCTCGAGGCTGCCGACCTCAAGGAGCGCGGCCGGACCAAGGCCGTCGTGGCCGTGGGCTGCCTCGCCGAGCGGTACGGCAAGGACCTCGCGGAGTCGCTCCCCGAGGCGGACGCCGTCCTGGGGTTCGACGACTACCCCGACATCGCCGCTCGCCTCCGTTCGATCGTGGCCGGCGAGCAGCACCAGTCGCACGTCCCCTCGGACCGCCGTCGCCTGCTGCCCATCTCCCCGGTGGAGCGGGCCGCGGTCGCCGACGTGACCGTGCCCGGACACGCCGTGCCGGACCTGCTGCCCGGGCAGGCGCCCGCCAGCGGACCGCGGGCCCTGCGCCGGCGGCTGGACGGTGGCCCGATGGCCCCGCTCAAGCTGGCCAGCGGCTGCGACCGGCGGTGCTCGTTCTGCGCGATCCCCAGCTTCCGCGGCTCGTTCGTCAGCCGCCGCCCGGCCGACGTGCTGACCGAGGCCCGCTGGCTGGCGGAGCAGGGGGTGCGCGAGCTGTTCCTGGTGAGCGAGAACTCCACCTCGTACGGCAAGGACCTGGGGGACCTCCGGCTCCTGGAGACGCTGCTGCCCGAGCTGTCCGCGATCGACGGCATCGACTGGGTCCGGGTCTCCTACATGCAGCCCGCCGAGACCCGGCAGGGGCTGATCGACGCGATCGCCTCGACTCCCGGCGTGGTGCCCTACTTCGACCTCTCGTTCCAGCACGCCAGTGCCACCGTGCTCCGCCGGATGCGTCGCTTCGGTGATCCCGACAGCTTCCTCGACCTGCTGGCGCGGGTGCGCGGGCAGGCCCCCGAGGCCGGCATCCGCTCGAACGTCATCGTCGGCTTCCCCGGGGAGACCGAGGACGACGTCGCGGTGCTCTGCGACTTCCTCGAGGCGGCCCGGCTCGACGTGACCGGCGTCTTCGGCTACTCCGACGAGGACGGCACCGAGGCCGAGACCTACGACGACAAGATCGACCCCGACGAGGTGGCCGCCCGCGTCGCCCACGTCACCGCCCTGGTCGAGGAGCTCACCGCGCAGCGTGCGGAGGAGCGGATCGGCGAGCAGGTCGAGGTGCTGGTGGAGTCCGTCGAGGACGGCGCGGTCGAGGGCCGCGCCCGGCACCAGGGGCCCGAGGTCGACGGCACCACCGCCCTGGTGGGCGCCGACGCGGGCGTCCGGGTGGGTGACCTGGTCCGGGCCGTGGTCGTGGACAGCATGGGCGTCGACCTCGTCGCCCAGGTCGAGAACGGCACGGCATGAGCTCCCCGGGCCGCACGAGCAACCTGAACGTGCCCAACCTGCTCACCACGCTGCGGATCCTGATCGTCCCCTTCTTCGGCTGGGCGCTGCTGCAGGACGGCGGCGACTCGGTCACCTGGCGCTGGGTCGCGTTCGCGCTCTTCGCGGTCGCGATGATCACCGACAAGGTGGACGGCGACCTGGCCCGCAAGTACGACATCGTCACCGACTTCGGGAAGATCGCCGACCCGATCGCCGACAAGGCGATCACCGGGATGGCGTTCATCGGCCTGTCGCTGGTCGGGGACGTCTGGTGGTGGGTGACCATCGTCGTCCTGCTGCGTGAGTGGAGCGTCACACTGCTGCGGCTCTCGGTGCTCTCCGACGTGGTGATGGCCGCCTCGCAGAGCGGGAAGATCAAGACGACGCTGCAGGCGCTGGCCCTGGGCCTGCTGATCTGGCCGCTGCCGCACGGTTCGGCCCACTCAGGCGCGTTCGACAGCTGGGGGACCGCCGGCGAGGTGCTCTTCTACGTCGGTCAGGTGACGCTCGCGGCGGCGGTGGCGATGACCCTGTGGTCGGGCTACGAGTTCCTCCGCGACGTGCGCAGGCACCGGCAGAAGGCACGTGCCGGCGTCACGCAGATCGAACGCTGACTAGCAGTCACACCCGTCACTCTGGTAAAGGTGGCACGGATCACTTGTCGTCAAAGCAAGGGAACAGACTGTGTCAGCGATCAGAAGCTCAGGCCGCCGCCTCACGGCGACGGCGACCATCGGGGGCTTGGTAGCCGCCCCACTCACGCTCATAGCGCTCACCTCGGCACCTGCCGTGGCGGCGGACGACGTCGTCGTCAACCTCATCGGGGTCAACGACTTCCACGGCCGGGTCAACGCCGACACCACGAAGTGGGCGACCACGGTGGAGTCCCTCCGTAACGCGTCGCCGACCGACACCGACGTCTTCGTCGGCGCGGGCGACCTCATCGGCGCCTCGGAGTTCACCTCCTCGGTGCAGAACGACCAGCCGACCATCGACGTGCTCAACGCCGTGGGCCTCGACGCCTCCGCGGTGGGCAACCACGAGTTCGACCGTGGCTGGGCGGACCTGCGCGACCGGGTGGTGAACAACCGCACGAACGCCTCCTGGCAGTACCTGGGCGCCAACGTGTACCAGAAGGGCACGCTGAACCCCGTGCTCCCCGAGTACGCCGAGTTCGACGCGCAGGGGATCAAGGTCGCGGTGATCGGTGCCGTGACCGAGGAGACCCCCTCGCTCGTCACTCCCGCCGGCGTCGCCGACCTCGACTTCGGCGACCCCGTGCTCGCGGTCGACCGGGTCGCGAAGCGGCTCAGCGACGGCGACGCCGCCAACGGTGAGGCCGACGTCATCGTCGCGACCTTCCACTCGGGTGCGGCGCACGGCCAGGGCTCCGACTACGCCAAGGAAGCCGCGCTCGCGGGCGAGTTCCAGCGGATGGCCTCCCTGCCGGACAGCGTCGACGCGATCTTCAACGGCCACACCCACCAGGTCTACGCCTGGGACGCCCCGAAGCCCGGCGGCGGCACCCGGCCGATCCTGCAGACCGGCGAGTACGCCGCGAACGTCGGCCAGATCCAGCTGACCGTCGATCCCGCGACCGGCGAGGTCAAGTCGTACCAGGCCAAGAACCACGCGCGCGCTGCCACCGCCGACCTGAGCAACCCCGTGGTGGCCCAGGTGGACTCCGTGGTCAAGGCCGCGCAGGCCAAGGCCGCCGAGATCGGCAACCAGCCCATCGGCAAGCTGACCGCCGACGTGACCCGCGCCTACTCGGGCGTGGACGCCTCCGGCAAGCCGGTCGAGGACCGCGGAGCCGAGTCCACGCTCGGTGACCTGGTCGCCAACGCCCTGCGCGACGGGGTGCCGGCCGAGATCGCCGACCCCGACATCGGGATCGTCAACCCGGGCGGCCTGCGCGCCGACCTGCTCTTCAAGGGCGACCCGGCGGCCAACCCGGCCAACACCGACGGCGTGATCACCTACGGCGAGGCCAACAACGTCCTGCCGTTCGTCAACAACGTGTGGACCGTCGAGCTCACCGGTGCCCAGCTCCGCAAGGTGCTGGAGCAGCAGTGGCAGCCCGCCGGCACGCAGCGGCCGTACCTGAACCTGGGGCTCTCCGACAACGTCGAGGTCACCCAGGACCCGAGCAAGCCCGCCGGCTCGCGGATCACCTCGGTCCGGATCAACGACGAGTGGCTGGACGACAAGAAGTCCTACACCGTCTCGACCTTCTCCTTCCTCGGTACCGGTGGCGACAACTTCACTGCCTTCAAGGACGGCAAGGCCAAGGACACCGGTCTGGTCGACCGCGACGTGTGGGTCAAGTACCTGCGTGACCACCCGGTCACCCCGGACTTCGCCAGGCAGCAGGTCGAGGTGCGCAACCTCAAGGACCGCAAGGTCACCATGGGGGAGAAGGTCCGGGCCACGGTCTCGGGCCTGGACATGACCTCCAACGGCGCTCCGAAGAACACCACGGTCGAGGTCGTGCGCGTCCGCAAGGACAAGCGCAAGGTGATCAAGACCGTCAAGGTCACCAACGGTGAGGCGAAGGTGAACTTCGCGGCCCCCGCGGGAACCGCGATCGAGCTCGTCGCCCAGCCGTCGGGCACCACCATCACCCGGGAGCTGCGCAAGACCCGCCCGAACATCAAGCAGGTCCGCGTCTTCCCGAAGGTCGTCAAGGCCAACAAGACCCGTCCGCGGGTCAAGGTGGTCGTGAAGGCCAACAACGAGGGCAAGGTCGCCGGGCGGGTCAAGGTGGTCATCCAGGGCAAGGGCGTCAAGCGCAAGGCCTTCGGCGAGCTCACCAAGGTCAAGGGCAAGCCGCGCAGCAAGGTCAACGTGCGCCTGCCCCGACTGCCCAAGCCGGGCGCCTACACGGTGCGGGTGAAGTACCTGGGCAACAACAAGTACAACCCGCAGAAGAAGAACTACAACCTCCGCGTCACCAGGCGCTGACCCCGGGGGAGCTCCGTACGCGGAGCCTCCAGGGACGAGGGGCTCGGGCACTGCGCCCGGGCCCCTCGTGGCGTCCGGACGCGTCTGCTGCCGTCCGGCGCCAGAGGCGTGTGCCAGGCCTCGTGCCAGGCCTCGTGCCAGGCCCCGTGCCAGGATGGGGAGATGGACAGCGATCCCCGCGCCGCCCGCCTCCTGAGCCGCCTGACCCGGCGCGGAGAGACCCTGGCGGTCGCCGAGTCCGTCACCGGCGGGCGGGTGGCCGCGAAGCTCACCGCCGTGCCCGGCGCCTCGGTGGTCCTGCTGGGGGCGGTGGTCTCCTACGCCACGGAGGTGAAGGTCTCGGTGCTGGGCGTCCCCCAGGAGGTCGTGGCCAGTCACGGGGTGGTCTCCGCGGAGTGCGCCGAGGCGATGGCGCGCGGGGTCCGGCGGCTCATGGGCAGCACCTGGGGAGTGGCCACCACCGGCGTGGCCGGCCCCGGGCGGCAGGACGACCAGCCCCCGGGCACGGTCTACGTGAGCGTCGCCGGTCCGGGGGACGAGGTGCGCGTGCACCGGCTCGACCTGTCCGGGACCCGGCACGAGATCCAGGCGGGCACCGCGCGTCAGGCGATCCAGCTGCTGCTCGACACGGCCGGGCCCCTGGGGTGAGCACGCGAGTTGCGGGCTTCCGGTAGCGTGGGCTCACGGTTCACTCTCAGGAAGGACTTCCCGCATGGTGCTGTTTCGTCGGTCCCTGGGCGACGTCCTCCGTCGCAAGCGGATGGAGCTGGGCATGACCCTGCGGGAGGTCTCCGCGGAGGCCCGGGTCAGCCTCGGCTACATCTCCGAGATCGAGCGTGGCCAGAAGGAGGCTTCCTCCGAGCTGCTGGCCTCGTTGTGCGCCGCGCTGGACGTGCCGCTCTCGCTGGTGCTGCGTGAGGCCAGCACCGCCGTGGCCCGGGAAGAGGCGCTCGCCGCCAGGACCGTGCTCGAGGTCGCGCGTCCCGCTCCGACCGGCGACGTGGTGGCCTCCGCAGCCTGAGGCCCCTCGCGCGGCTTCCCCAGCCCGTCCGCCCAGCGCCCTCGGTCGAGTGTGGCGGCCGAGCGCATCTGCTCAGCCTGGCTGGCAGCTGGGGCACCAGTAGGTGGCCCGCTCGCGCCCCTCAGGGCCCGACTGCTCGACCAGGACCGCCGTCCCGCAGCGCAGGCACTCCGGCTGCCGGTAGACCCAGGTACGCCGACCGCGGCGTAGGTCGCCGGTGGTCGACTGCTCCGCACGCTGCTTGTTGTGGCTGAGCATCAGCCGGGCCCGCCGCACCAATCGCGGCAGGTCGCCCACCTGGCCGATCGGGGTGGTGGGCCGGACACCGCTGGTGAAGCAGAGCTCGGCGGCGTACATGTTGCCGATCCCCGCGAGCCGGGTCTGGTCGAGCAGCGCGTGCACCAGCGGGCGCTGCGGGTCCTCGGTCAGCCGACGCAGCGCCTCCTCCTCGTCCCAGTCCGACCCGAGCAGGTCGGGGCCAAGGTGGCCGACGGCCAGGTGCTCGTCCTCGCGCCTGAGCAGCTCGACGATGCCGAGCGAGAAGCCGACCGCCACCCGCTGGGGGGTCGTCAGCACCACCCGGGCGGTGTGCACCGGGCGGCGCCACCGCTGACCGTGCGTGTAGGCCTGCCAGGCCCCCTCCATCTTCAGGTGGGTGTGCAGCGTCCACGGCGCCTGGGCGTCGATCCGGGTGAGCAGGTGCTTGCCCCGGCTGACCGTGCCGCGCACCAGCGCCCCGGTGAAGTCGTGGGTGGCGAGGCCGGGGACCCGGAAGTCGCTGGCGGTCAGCCGTTGCCCGGCCAGGGCCCGGTCCAGCAACCGGGCGGCCCGCCAGACGGTGTCTCCCTCAGGCACGGATCCTCAGTCCCTTCGGTGTGGCGACGAAGCCGGCCTCGCGCAACGCGACCCGCAGGGGGGTCTCGCCCGAGCCGAGCAGCTGGGAGCCGTCCACCCGTTCGACGGTGAGCCGTCCGAGTGCGCCGCGGCGTACGGCGTCGGCGAGCGCCCGGGCCGCCGGCCCCAGCTGCTCGGGCTCCTCGGACCAGGTGAGCAGGGTGCGCCCGCCCCGTTCGACGTAGAGCACGAGGTGCCCCTCGACCAGGACCACGAGCGCGCCTGCCTTGCGGCCAGGACGGTGCCCGGTGGCCTCGGGCCAGGCCAGGGCCGCACCGTAGGGGTTGGCCGGGTCGGTGGCGGCCAGCGCGACCGCCTCCGGGGGCTCCGGGCCGGTCGGCGGCTCGCTGAAGGTGCGCAGCCGGTCGATCGCGCCCGCGGTGCCGAACTGGGCGGCGCCGAGTCCCTCGACGAAGTAGCCGCGTCGGCAGCGTCCGGAGTCCTCGAAGGCGGCGAGCACCTTGTAGACGGCCGCGAAGCCGCCGGGTACACGTTCGGACACGACCGCACCCCGGGTGACCACCCCGTGCCGCTCGAGCAGGTGCTCGGCGGTCGCGTGGGCGCGGCGGGTCGGGTCCCGGTCACGGTCCGGCAGGAGGGACCACCGCCCGGCGGTCTCCGGCGGGCCGGTGCGCACCGGCATCCGGCCGGCGCGCGGCGGGGGGCGACGGGTGCGGTGGCTCGCTGTACCGCTGCGGACCAGGCTGCGCAGCGGGACCAGGGTGTCGTTGCTGACGTAGCCGGACCAGACGAGGTCCCACAGGGCGACCGAGAGGGTCGGGTCCGAGACCGAGCCGACCTGGTCGGCGAGCTGGCGGAAGAAGAACGCCCCGCCGGGGCGCAGGGCCTCCAGCACGCGGAGCTGGAGCTCGTCGAGCTCCTTGTCCACCGGCTCCGGGAGGGTGAGGTGCGCCTGGTCCGCCAGGTGCAGGCTCACCCAGCCGTCGCTGCCGGGCAGGCTCCCGTGGCCGGCCCAGAGCACCTCGCCCGAGGCGGTGAGCTCGTCGAGGAATGCGGGCTGGTAGTCGCGCACCCGGGCCGCGAGCACCAGTGGCTCGAGCGCGCTGGCCGGTACCGCGCAGCCGGCGAGCTGGTCCAGGGCGGAGACCACCCCGTCGACACCGCGCAGGGCGCCCCGGGTGGTGGTCACCTTCTGCCAGGCGGGGAGGAAGCGGGCCAGCGTCTCGGGGGTGACCGGTTCGACCTCCTGGCGCAGCCGGGCCAGGGAGCGCCGACGCAGCCGCCGCAGCACCTGGGCGTCGCACCACTCGGTCCCGGTGCCGGAGGGACGGAACTCGCCGTCCAGGACCCGCCCGCGCGAGGCGAGCCGCTCCAGCGTGTGCCGTACGACCGCCTCGCCGAGCCCGAACCGGGCGGCGACCGACTCGGCGGTGAACGGACCGTGGGTACGCGCCCAGCGGGCCACGAGGTCGCCCACCGGGTCCTCCTGGGGCTCGGTGAAGGCCACCGGGGTGCCCGGAGGCACCGGCACGCCGAGGCCGTCCCGCAGCCGCGCGACCTCCTCCACCGTGCACCAGACCGCCTGCCCGGCCATCCGCACCTCGACCACCCGGCGGGCCGCGCGCAGCCCCTCCAGCCACTCGGCGACGGGGGAGCCGGGCCGGCTCCGGGCCTCGACCTCGGCCTCGGAGAGGGGTCCGAGCAGTCGCAGCATGTCGGCGACGCCCTCGGCGTCGCGGGCCCGGCGGTCCTCGCTGAGCCACTGCAGGTCGGCCTCCACCTCGGCGAGCACGTCGGGGTCGAGCAGCTCGCGCAGCTCGGCCCGGCCCAGCAGCTCGGCGAGCAGCGACTGGTCCAGGGAGAGCGCCGCGGCCCGGCGCTCCGCGATGGGGGAGTCGCCCTCGTAGAGGAACTGCGCGACGTACCCGAAGAGCAGCGTGCGGGCGAACGGCGAGGGCTGGGTCGTGGCCACCTCGACCACGCTCACCTCCCGTCGCTGCACCGCGCCGAGCAGCCTGACCAGGGCGGGCAGGTCGTAGACGTCCTGGAGGACCTCGCGCACGGCCTCCAGCACGATCGGGAAGGTCGGGTACTGCACGGCGACCTCGAGCAGCTGGGCGCTGCGCTGCCGCTGCTGCCACAGCGGGCTGCGGCGGCCCGGGTCGCGCCGGGGCAGCAGCAGCGCGCGGGCGGCGCACTCGCGGAACCGGCTGGCGAACAGCGCCGAGCCGCCCACCTCGTCGGTGACCAGCTGCTCGATCTCCTCGGGCTCGAAGACCACCACGTCGGCGCCGGGCGGCTCCTGGTCGCTGTCGGGGATGCGGATGACGATGCCGTCGTCGGAGGCCATCGCCTGGCCGTCGACGCCGTACCGCTCGCGCAGGCGCGAGTTGACCGCCAGCGCCCAGGGGGCGTGCACCGCCATCCCGTACGGCGAGTGGAGCACCATCCGCCAGTCGCCCAGCTCGTCGCGGAACCGCTCGACCACGAGCTGCCGGTCGTGGGGGACCAGGTTGGTGGCCTCGCGCTGCTCGTCCAGGTAGCGCACCAGGTTGGTCGCGGCGTAGGTGTCCAGGCCGTGCTGCTGCACCTGCGCGACCGCCTCGGCGACCGGGAGGGCGGACAGCTCGCGGGTCAGCTCCCCGATGGCCGCGCCGAGCTCGGCCGGGCGGCCCAGGCCGTCGCCCTTCCAGAACGGCAGCCGCCCGGGGATGCCGGGGGCGGGGGTGACCAGCACGCGGTCGTGGGTGATGTCCTCGATCCGCCAGCTCGTGGCGCCCAGGGCGAAGACGTCGCCCACGCGGGACTCGTAGACCATCTCCTCGTCGAGCTCACCGACCCGGCGGCCGGTGCCCTGGCCGACCAGGTAGACCCCGAACAGACCGCGGTCCGGGATGGTGCCCCCGCTGGTCACCGCCAGCCGCTGGGCGCCGGGTCGTCCCTGGAGCCGGCCGTTGACCCGGTCCCAGACGACCCGTGGCCGCAGCTCGGCGAACTCCTCGCTCGGGTAGCGGCCGCTGAGCAGGTCCAGCGTGGCCTCGTACGCGGCCCGGGGGAGCGTGCTGAACGGAGCCGCCCGCCGGACCCACGTGTAGAGCTCCTCCACGTCCCACTCGTCCACCGCGGTGGCGGCCACGATCTGCTGTGCCAGCACGTCCAGCGGGTTGGCGGGGATGGAGAGGCTCTCGATCTGGCCGGTGCGCATCCGCGCGACGGCCACGGCGGTCTGTGCGAGGTCGCCGCGGTGCTTGGGGAAGAGCACGCCGCGACTGGTCTCGCCCACCTGGTGCCCCGCGCGGCCCACGCGTTGGAGCGCGCTCGCCACGCTGGGTGGCGACTCGATCTGGATGACCAGGTCGACGGCCCCCATGTCGATGCCCAGCTCCAGGCTGCTGGTGGCCACCACGCAGGGCAGCCGGCCCTGCTTGAGGTCGTCCTCGATCAGGGCCCGCTGCTCCTTGGAGACCGAGCCGTGGTGGGCGCGGGCCAGCACCGGTGCGGCGCCCTGGCTCGCCCCGGCCTGGCCCATCGCCTCGGCCGGCGGACCCCACGCGCTGCCGTCCTTCGGCTCCTGCCCGTCCTGCTCCTGAGGCTGCGTCGCCTCCGCTCGCTCCGCCGCGATCTCGTTGAGCCGGGCGGTCAGTCGCTCCGCGAGCCGACGGGAGTTGGCGAAGACGATCGTGGACCGGTGCGCCTGGACCAGGTCGGCGACCCGCTCCTCGACGTGCGGCCACATCGACTGGCTCCGCTTCGGGTCGCCCTCCTCCTCGTCGTACTCCTCGGGGGCGGTCATGTCCTCGACCGGGACCACGACCTCCAGGTCCCACTTCTTCTCGCTGGGCGGGGCGACGATGTCGACGGGGCGACCGCCGCCCAGGAACCGGGCCACCTCCTCGAGCGGGCGCACCGTGGCGCTCAGCCCGACCCGTTGCGCGGGCTTGGGGAGCAGCTCGTCGAGCCGCTCCAGCGAGAGCGCCAGGTGGGCGCCGCGCTTGCTGCCCGCGACCGCGTGCACCTCGTCCAGGATGACCGTCTCCACCCCGCGCAGCGACTCGCGGGCCTGGCTGGTCAGCATGAGGAAGAGGGACTCCGGCGTGGTGATCAGGATGTCCGGCGGGGAGGTGCTGAGCCGGCGCCGCTCGTTGGCCGGGGTGTCCCCGGACCGGATCCCGACCCGGAGCTCGGGGAGCTCGGCCCCGAGCCGGGTCGCGGTGTGCCTGATCCCGGTCAGCGGTGCGCGCAGGTTGCGCTCGACGTCGACGGCGAGGGCCTTGAGCGGGGAGACGTAGAGCACCCGGAGACGGCGGGCCGGCTCGGGCGGCTCCTCGGTGAGCAGCCGGTCGATCCCGGCCAGGAACGCGCTCAGCGTCTTGCCGGAGCCGGTGGGCGCGACCACCAGTGCGTGCCGGCCCTGGGCGATCGCCTCCCAGGCGCCCTCCTGCGCCGGCGTGGGCGCGGCGAACGCGGCGCGGAACCACTCGCGGGTGGGTTCGCTGAACGCGTCGAGGGCGGGCACCCCGTCATCTTGACACTCGGCTCCCACAGCAGGCCCCGGCTCAGCCGGGGGCTCGGTCTCACCGGCGGTGAGCGACGTGGTGGGTGACGTGGTGGGTGACATGGTGTCGGCGGGAGTTTGTACTCTCAGCCGGTGACCGAGTCCATGATCTCCGCCCGCGGGCTGCGCAAGTCGTTCGGCGACTTCGAGGCCGTCCGCGGCATCGACGTCGAGGTACGCCGAGGCGAGGCCTTCGGCTTCCTCGGCCCCAACGGGGCCGGCAAGTCCAGCACCATGCGGATGATCGCCGCGGTCAGCCCGGTGAGCGGGGGAGACCTGCGGATCCTCGGCATGGACCCCGCGGTCGACGGGCCCGCGATCCGCGCCCGCCTGGGGGTCTGCCCGCAGGAGGACACCCTCGACAACGAGCTGAACGTCTTCGACAACCTCTACATCTACGGCCGGTACTTCGGCATCCCGCGCGCGCAGGTCCGGGAGCGGGCCGAGGAGCTGCTGGAGTTCGTCCAGCTCACCGAGAAGCGCAAGGCGCGGGTGGAGGACCTCTCCGGTGGCATGAAGCGACGGCTGACCATCGCGCGCAGCCTGATCAGCTCGCCCGAGCTGCTCCTGCTCGACGAGCCGACCACGGGCCTGGACCCGCAGGCGCGGCACGTCCTGTGGGACCAGCTGTACCGGCTCAAGCACGCCGGGGTCACCCTGGTGCTGACCACCCACTACATGGACGAGGCCGAGCAGCTCTGCGACCGGCTGGTCGTGATGGACAAGGGGGTCGTGGCGGCCGAGGGGAGCCCTCGCGCGCTGATCGAGACGCACGCCACCCGCGAGGTGGCCGAGCTGCGGTTCGGCATCGGGGAGAACGAGCGGGCCGCGGAGAAGGTCGCCGACCTCGGCACCCGGATCGAGGCGCTGCCGGACCGGCTCCTGGTCTACGCCGACGACGGGGAGGAGGTCGTGGCCAAGGTGGTCGAGCGCGGCCTGTCCCCGCTGGCGGTGCTGGTGCGCCGGACCACCCTCGAGGACGTCTTCCTGGCCCTCACCGGCCGATCGCTGGTCGACTGATGACGACCCGGCAGCTCAGTGCCCGCGAGGGTCTGCTCCGCCAGCTGGACTACTGGTGGACGGTCTTCAGACGGACCTGGCGCGGTGGGTTCATCGCCAGCTTCGTCGCACCCCTCTTCTACGTGGTGGCGATGGGCGTCCTGCTGGGTGGCTTCATCCAGGCCGACCCGGACCGGTTGGAGGGGGCGACCTCCTACCTGGCGTTCGTGGTCCCCGGCCTGGTCGCCGCGCACGCCATGCAGGTGGCGGTCGACGAGACCACCTACCCGGTGATGGGCGGAATCAAGTGGGGGAAGACCTACTGGGCCCAGCTGGCCACACCCCTGCAGGTGCGCGACATCGTCAACGCGCACCTGGCGTTCGCGATCACCAGGGTGGCCCTGGCCTGTGCCGTCTTCATGCTGGTGCTCGCGCCGTTCGGGGTCTTCGCCTCGTGGTGGGGACCGTTCGCCGCGTGGGGCGGGCAGGTGCTGGTCGGCGCTGCCTTCGCCTGCGCGGTGATGGCGTTCAGCGTCCGGCTCCGCTCCGACCAGGGCTTCGGCGTGCTCTACCGGATCGGGGTCGTGCCGCTCACCCTCTTCTCCGGGGCGTTCTTCCCGATCGCCAACCTGGGCGTGGTCCTGGAGTGGGTCGCCCGGGCCACCCCGCTGTGGCACGGCGTCAGTCTCTCCCGGATGTTCAGCCTCGACCACGTCGACTGGCTGCTGGTGGTGGTGCACCTGCTCTACCTCGGCACGGTGTGCGTGGTCGGCTGGCGGCTGGCGGTCCGCGGGCTCGAGCAGCGGCTGGAGGTCTGAGGTGGCGACGTACGACGCGTCCACGGACGGCACGAGCGGGGGCACCGGGCGCACCGGGGGCACGGGCCGGGCGGCTCCCCGCCCGTCCGGCGGGGCGGCGCAGGCCGCGGGGATCATCGTGCTGCGCAACTACCTCACCTACCGCTCCGCCTGGAAGCTCTTCCTCACCGGCTTCCTCGAGCCCGTCTTCTACCTCTTCTCCATCGGGATCGGCGTCGGCGCGCTGGTCGAGGGCTTCGAGCTCAACGGCGAGCCGATCTCCTACGCCGCGTTCGTGGCACCCGGCATGCTCGCCGCCTCGGCGTTCAACGGCGCGCTGATGGACTCGACGTACAACGTGTTCTTCAAGCTCAAGTACGACCGGCTCTACGACCAGATGCTCGCGACCCCGCTGACACCGGCGGACGTGGCACGCGGCGAGATCGCCTGGGGGCTGATCCGGGGCTCGACGTACTCGGCCGCGTTCCTGCTGGTGATGACGGCGATGGGGCTGGTGGAGTCCTGGTGGGCGGTGCTGGCACTGCCGGCGGCGATCCTCATCGCCTTCGCCTTCTCGGCGGTCTGCATGGCGCTGACCACCTGGATGAAGTCCTTCCAGGACTTCGACAAGATCACCCTCGCCCAGCTGCCGCTCTTCCTGTTCTCGGCGACGTTCTTCCCGGTCAGCTCCTACGGCGACGGGGTGCTGCGCTGGGTCGTGGAGGCGACGCCGCTCTACCGGGGCGTGGTGCTGTGCCGGGAGCTGACCACCGGCCAGCTCTCCTGGGCCTCGGGGGTGAGCGTGCTCTACCTGGTCGCGATGGGTCTGGTCGGACTGGTGGTCGTCCGCCGCCGGCTGGCGACCCTGCTGCTCACCTGAGCGGCCGGGCGCCGGTCAGTCGAGCGTCACCAGCATCTTCTGGTACCAGGCGACGTCGATCCACTGGTCGAACTTGAAGCCGATCTCCTTCATCATCCCCACGCGCTCGAACCCCGCGGCGAGGTGCAGCGCCTCGCTCGCGGGGTTGGGCAGCGCGACGAGGGCGACGGCGGAGTGCACGCCGGAGATCGCCATCGTCTCCAGCAGCGCCGGGTAGAGCATGCGGCCCACGCCCAGCCCCCGCACCTTGCTGTCGAGGTAGATGGACGTCTCCCGGGTGGTCTCGTAGGCCGGCCGGGGCCGGAACGACCAGGAGTAGGCGTAGCCCACCGCGCGGTCGTCCTCGTCGACGGCGACCAGGAGGTGGTCGCCCGGGTGCTGGCCGTCCAGGCGCGCGCGCCAGTAGTCCAGGTCCGGCGGCTCGAGGTCGAAGGTGGACCTGGAGTGCTCCACCGCGTGGGTGTAGATGTCGGAGATGACGGCGAGATCGCTCTCGGTGGCGGACCGGGTGGAGAACGTGGGCATGGGGCGGATTCTCTCAGGTGCTGCTGGTTCAATGAGCGAGTGCCCGAGCCCACCGAGATCGCGCCCGACACCAAGGACTGGACCTGGGTGCTCGACCGGCCCTGCACCGAGTGCGGGCTGTCGGCCGCCGACCTGGCGCTCGGCGACCTGCCCGACCTCCTCCGCACCACCGCCCTGGCGTACGGGGATGCGCTGCGCGACCGGGCGGCCGTGCGACGCCGTCCCGACCCGGGCACCTGGTCGCCGTTGGAGTACGCGTGCCACGTGCGCGACGTGCACCGGGTCTTCGCCGAGCGGCTGACCCGGATGCTCGACGAGGACGAGCCGACCTTTCCGAACTGGGACCAGGACGCAGCGGCCGTCGAGGGGCGCTACGCCGAGCAGGACCCCGAAGCGGTCGACCTCGAGCTGGTCGAGGCTGCCGGCACGGTCGCGGGGCTGTACGCGCGCGTGACCCCGGAGCAGTCCGGGCGGACCGGCCTGCGCAGCAACGGCAGCAGGTTCACCGTGCTCACCCTGGGCCGCTACCACCTGCACGACGTGGTGCACCATCTGCACGACCTCGGGCGCCGCGTGTGAGGTACACCGAGTTCTGGGCGCGCATGGACGAGGTCCTGGGGGCGAAGGCGAGGTCCTGGGCGGCGATGGTGGTGATGCCCGAGCTGGGCTCGCGGACCGTCGTCGAGGCGCTGGACGCGGGGCTCAGCCCCAAGGAGGTCTGGTCGGCGGTGTGGCAGACCCTCCAGCTCCCCGAGAAGTACCGCTGATGGCCTCCCTCAGCGTCCAGGACGTCGAGCGTGTGCAGCGCCGCACCGTCGCCTCGCTCGTCCTGGTCCAGGCGGTGGGTGCGCTGGGTATCACCATCGGCATCGCCACGGCGTCCCTGCTGGCCCGTGACCTGTCGGGCTCCGAGCAGCTCGCCGGGCTGGCCCAGACCTTCCAGGTGCTCGGCACCGCCGGAGCGGCGTGGCTGCTCGCCCGGCTGATGACCCGCGCGGGCCGTCGGGCCGGCCTGGTGGCCGGCTACCTGGCGGCCGCCACGGGTGCGGTGCTCGCAGTGCTGGCGGGCCGGTGGGGCAGCATGCTGGTCCTGCTCGGCGGCATGATGCTGCTGGGAGCGGCGACGGCCGCCAACAACGCCGCCCGGTACGCCGCGACAGACCTGGCACCGGCGACCACCCGGGCCCGCGCGCTCTCGGTCGTGGTCTGGGCGACCACGCTCGGCGCGGTGCTCGGACCGAACCTGACCGGTCCCGCGTCCTCGGTGGCGAAGGCGCTGGCAGTGCCCGAGGCGGCGGGCCCGTTCGTGCTGGGGGCCGTCGGGCTGGCGGCGGCTGGCTGCCTCGCCGCCCTGGTGCTGCGCCCGGACCCGCTGCTGCTGGCGCGTGAGCTGGAGGAGGCCGAGTCGCCCGCGTCCCCGGTCACCTCGCCGCCGGTCACAGTGCCGACGGGCGGCGCCTGGCACCGCGTGGTGGGCGTGGTCCGTCAGCAGCCGGCGCTGCTGGCGGCCGTGGCGGGACTCGCCGCCGCCCACGCCACCATGGTCTCCGTGATGGTGATGACCCCGCTGCACATGGAGCACGGCGAGGCCGGGCTGGAGCTGATCGGCTTCGTGATCTCGGTGCACGTGCTGGGGATGTTCGCGTTCTCGCCGCTGGTCGGGGCCGCCGCCGACCGGTGGGGTCGTCCCGCGGTGATGGGGGCCGGGGGAGTGGTGCTGCTGCTCGCGCTCGTCCTGTGCGCGCTCGCGCCCGCGGGCAGCTCGTGGCAGATCTTCGGCGGCCTGTTCCTGCTGGGCCTCGGGTGGTCGCTGGTGACCATCGCCGCGTCGACGCTGGTCGCGGACCTGACCCCGCTGGCGGAGCGGGCCGACGTGCAGGGGGCGGCGGACATGACCATGAGCCTGGGGGCGGCCGGGGCCAGCGCGCTGGCCGGGGTGGTCGTCGGGACCTGGGGATATCCGGCGCTGGCCGGCTGCGCCGCGGTGCTGGCCTGCGGGGTGCTGCTGGCCGCGGCCTGCGCGGCTCGACCGGCGCCGGCCCGGCCACGCCGACACGCCGGGGACCGCTGACCCCATCGAACACCTGTTCGGGCTACTGTGGTTCCACAGGTACGACGCGGGGCGAGGTTGTCCACAGCGACGACACGACTGATCAGGTCTTGTCGGTGGCTCGCTCTAGCGTCGACGACGTACCTGGCACCCCGACGAGACGAATGGGACACAACATGGCTGGTGGAGACCGCGAGAAGGCACTGGACGCCGCTCTCGCCAACATCGAGAAGTCGTTCGGCAAGGGCTCGGTCATGCGACTGGGCGACGAGACCCGTGCTCCGCTGGAGGTCATCCCCACGGGGGCGATCGCCCTCGACGTGGCCCTCGGGCTCGGCGGGCTGCCGCGAGGCAGGGTCGTGGAGATCTACGGTCCGGAGTCCTCCGGAAAGACGACCGTGGCGCTGCACGCGGTCGCCAACGCCCAGGCCGCGGGTGGCATCGTCGCCTTCATCGACGCCGAGCACGCGCTCGACCCGGAGTACGCGAAGGCGCTCGGCGTCGACACCGACGCGCTCCTGGTCTCCCAGCCCGACTCGGGTGAGCAGGCGCTGGAGATCGCCGACATGTTGGTCCGCTCCGGTGCCCTCGACCTGATCGTCATCGACTCCGTGGCGGCCCTGGTGCCCCGGGCAGAGATCGAGGGCGAGATGGGCGACAGCCACGTGGGTCTCCAGGCGCGCCTGATGAGCCAGGCGCTGCGCAAGATGACCGGTGCGCTCAACAACTCGGGCACCACCGCGATCTTCATCAACCAGCTGCGCGAGAAGATCGGCGTGATGTTCGGCTCGCCCGAGACCACGACCGGTGGTCGGGCGCTGAAGTTCTACTCCTCGGTCCGCCTCGACGTGCGCCGCATCGAGACCCTCAAGGACGGCCAGGAGATGGTCGGCAACCGGACCCGGGTCAAGGTCGTCAAGAACAAGGTCGCGCCGCCGTTCAAGCAGGCCGAGTTCGACATCATGTACGGCAAGGGGATCAGCCGCGAGGGTGGCCTCATCGACGTCGGCGTGGAGGCGGGCCTGGTGCGCAAGGCCGGTGCTTGGTACACCTACGAGGGCGACCAGCTCGGTCAGGGCAAGGAGAACGCGCGCTCCTTCCTGCGGGACAACCCGGACCTGGCCAACGAGCTGGAGAAGCGGATCCTGGAGAAGCTCGGGGTCGGGCCGCAGGCCGACGCCCCGGCTGACGACCTCTCGGACGAGCCCATCGGGGTCCGTGACTTCTGAGGCGTCGGCCGGTGAGTCGGACCGGCCCGCGTGGAGCGGGGACGTCCACCACGGTGTGGCGGCCTGGACCGGAGACCTCCCCGAGGACCCGGTCCAGGCCGGCCCCGAGGCCGATCACGAGGCCGTCGCCCGGAAGATCCTGCTCGACCAGCTGACCGGGCAGGCCCGCACGCGCAAGGAGCTGGCCGACAAGCTCTCCGCCAAGAACGTGCCCGACGCGGTGGCGACCATGCTCCTCGACCGGTTCGAAGAGGTCGGGCTCATCGACGACGAGGCGTTCGCCCGGGCCTGGATCGCGAGCCGGCAGCCGGGCAAGGGCCTGGCCGGCCGAGCGCTGGCCCAGGAGCTGCGGCGCAAGGGCGTCGACGACGAGACCGTCCGTGAGGCGGTCGCGGAGATCGATCCCGACGACGAGGAGGAGGCCGCCCGCCGGCTCGTGCGCAAGAAGCTGCGCACCGTGGGTGGCCTGGAGCGGGACAAGGCGACCCGGCGGCTGGTGGGGATGCTCGCCCGCAAGGGCTACTCCAGCGGCCTGGCCTTCGCGGTGGTCCGTCAGGAGCTCGACGCCGACGAGGATGAGACGGACTAGGCTGCCTGCATGTCCAAGACTTCCGGCGGTCCGCCACCCGCGCAGGACGCCCTGGTGCTGGACACCACCCGGCTCCCGTCCGGACCGACCGAACTGACGGATTCGCTCGCAGGCTCCACCCCCGGCTTCGCCGGAGGCAAGTCGGACGGGCAGGCCGCCCTGGCCGCCATGGGGGGCGAGCTCGCAGATCTCCAGGAGCGCCTCTGGGCTGCCCGCACGGCGGGGTCCGAGCGCCGGGTGCTGCTGGTCCTCCAGGGGATGGACACCAGCGGCAAGGGCGGGGTGATCCGCAAGACGCTCGGCCTGGTAGACCCCCAAGGGCTGCAGATCACCAGCTTCAAGGCGCCGACCCCGAAGGAGAAGGAGCACGACTTCCTCTGGCGGATCCGGCGGGCCGTCCCCACGCCCGGGCACATCGGCGTCTTCGACCGGAGCCACTACGAGGACGTGCTGGTGGTCAAGGTGCGCCGCTGGGCAGCCGAGGAGGAGATCGAGCGGCGGTACGGCGCGATCAACGACTTCGAGCGCGAGCTGGCCGACCAGGGGGTGACGGTGCTCAAGTGCCTGCTGCACGTCTCCCGGGCCGAGCAGGGGGCGCGGCTGCTGGAGCGCCTGGAGAACCCCGAGAAGTACTGGAAGTACGCGCCCAGCGACCTCGACGACCGTGAGCTGTGGCCCGCCTTCCGTACGCAGTACGAGACGGTGCTCGAGCGCACCAGCACCGACGTCGCGCCCTGGCACGTCATCCCCTCGGACAAGAAGTGGTACCGCAACCTGGCCGTGGGCCAGCTCCTGCTCGAGACGCTGCGCGGCATGCAGCTGACCTGGCCCGAGGCCGACTTCGACGTCGAGGCCGAGAAGTCACGGCTCCGGGCGCAGGAGGCCGAGTGATCGAGCGCGTGCGGGTCAGCCGGTACGTCACCCCGCTGCGAGAGGGCGGCAGCCTGCCCGGACTCGTCGAGGCCGACGACCTGGGCTTCTACGTCTGCAAGTTCTCCGGGGCCGGCCAGGGGGTGCGGGTACTGGTCGCCGAGGTGCTCGTCGGCGAGCTCGCCCGGCGCTTGGGGATCCGCACCCCGCGGCTCGTCGGGCTCGACCTCTGTGCGGAGATCGCGCGCTACGAGGCCGACGAGGAGGTCCAGGACCTGCTCACCGCCAGCGTCGGGCTGAACCTGGGCGTGGACTTCCTGCCCGGCGCCTTCGGCGTCGACGGCGAGCTCGCGACGCCGGGTGAGGTGGCCGGCCGGATCCTCTGGCTGGACGCGTTCACCGCGAACGTGGACCGCAGCTGGCGCAACCCCAACCTGCTCGTCTGGCACGGCGACCTGTGGGCGATCGACCACGGGGCTTCGCTCTACTTCCACCACGGCTGGACGCGGGCGATCACCGACCCGGAGCGCTTCGCCGCGCAGCCGTGGGACGTCTCGGACCACGTCCTGCGCGGCTTCCTCGCCGAGGTGCCGGCGGCTGACGAGCACGCGCGGTCGGTGCTGTCCGGCGAGGTGTTCGCCGAGGTCGCCTCCCTGGTCCCCGACGAGTGGCTGCACTTCGTGCCCGACCTGGAACCCGACCAGGTCCGCGCCGCCTACGTCGAGTTCCTCACCGCGCGGCTCGGTGCCCGCGGCTGGCTGCCGGGGGAGTCGTCGTGAGCCTGCTCTCCTACCAGTACGTCGTCCTGCGCTGCGTCCCGCGCCCGGAGCGCGAGGAGTTCCTCAACGTGGGCGTCGTGCTCTACTGCCAGGCGGCCGAGCTGCTCGCCGTCGCCTGGGACGTCGACGCCGACCGGCTGCGGGCGCTTGACCCGGGTCTCGACGTCGACCGGGTCTGCGCCTCGCTGGCGTTCGTCGAGGGGGTCTGCGCCGGGGACGAGCGCGGAGGCGAGGCTGCCACCAAGCCGATCGGCACCCGGTTCGGCTTCCTCAAGGCGCCGCGCTCCACGGTCCTCCAGCCGGGCCCGGTGCACGGAGGAGTCACCGCCGACCCGGCGGGACAGCTCGAGCACCTGCTCGCCCAGCTCGTCGGCTGACCGCGCCGACCCGAGTCCTGGGACCGGGTCGGCGCGCTCAGCGAGGGATCAGACCGGGACCAGCTCGACGGCGCCGACGGCGTACCGGGCCAGGATCGTCCGCGCCACCTCGGGGTGGGCCCCCAGGGGTGCGGAGACCGCGACCGCACCGGCCTCGAGCGCCAGCTCGGCCGCCCGGTCCGGGAGGAACCCCGGGGCCAGGAAGAGCGAGGCGACGGCGATGTGCCGCTTGCCCTGCGCGCGGAAGGCGCGCACGGCCTCACCGGTGGCCGGCGGGGCCGCCGAGGCGAACGCCGCGGTCACCGGCAGCTTGTGCCGGGCGCCCCAGACCCGGGCCAGCCGGGCGACGGACTGGTTGGCCAGCGCGTCGGAGGAGCCGGCGGCGGCCAGCACGAGCGCGTCGAGCTCACGGATCCGCGCGTCGGCCAGCGCCTCGCGCATCCGCAGGTCCAGGACCTCCAGGAACGCGGGTTCGAGGCCGAGGACCGAGGTGGCCCGGACCTTGAGCCCCTCGTGCCGCTCCATCGCCTCCGCGACGGCCTGCGGGACGTCCACCTTGGCGTGGTAGGCCTCGGTGAGCAGCAGGGGGACGACCACGATCTCCTCGTGGCCGGACTTGACGAGCCGGTCCACCGTTGTCTGGAACGACGGCTTGGAGAGCTCGAGGAACGACGCCTCGATCCGCAGGTCCGGACGCATCTTCCGGACCTCCGCGACGAGGGCCTTGATCGTCGCCGCGGACCGCGCGTCACGGCTTCCGTGGGCCAGTGCAACCAATGCAGGAGCAGCCATCAGGACCGCCTCCCATCTCGCGTGAGGTGTGCATCGACGACGTTGTCGATCTGGTGGTGGTGTGTCGTGGTCATGAGTGGATCCCGCACTCGGTCTTGCTCGTGCCGGCCCACCGGCCGCTGCGGGGATCGTCACCCGGCGCCACGCGCCGGGTGCAGGGCCAGCAGCCGATGCTCGGGTACCCGTCGTAGACCAGCGGGTTGACCAGCACGCCGTTCTCGGCGACGTACCGGTCCACCTGCTCGTCCGACCAGCGGGCGAGAGGGGAGACCTTGACCTTCCCCTTGCGGGCGTCCCAGCCCACGACGGGCGCGATCACCCGGTTGTGGGTCTCGGCCCGGCGCAGGCCGGTCGCCCAGGCGTCGTAGCCGGAGAGCGCGTCGGCCAGCGGCTTGACCTTGCGCAGCGCGCAGCAGCGGTCGGGGTCGGTGCGGAAGAGGTCGGGGCCGTGCTCGGCGTCCTGCTCGGCCACGCTCTGGACCGGAGTGATGGTGAGCAGGTTGACGGGCAGGGTGGCCTCGACGGCGTCGCGGGTCCCGATCGTCTCGGCGAAGTGGTAGCCGGTGTCGAGGAAGACCACGTCGATCCCGGGTGCCACCGTCGAGGCGAGGTGAGCCAGGACCGCGTCGCCCATCGAGCTGGTGAGGCAGAAGCGCTCCCCGAAGGTGGCGACCGCCCACTCGATGATGTGCTCGGCGGGCGCCAGCTCGAGCTCGGCGCCCACGTGCGAGACCAGCTCGCGAAGCTCCTCGGAGGAGCGGCCGGCCGTGTGCGTGCCGCGGAACTCCCGGGCCGCCTGGGTGGAGAGACTCATCGCGCACCGCCTCCGGGCCGGATCATGCCGAGCATCTTGACGGTGAAGGCGCGCAGGCAGGCGCGGCACTCCCAGGCTCCGTGCGCCTCCTGCGGGAAGAGGTCCTCCTCGCCGCAGTACGGGCAGTGGTAGGGCACCGCGCGCTCGCTCATCTCAGACCCCCTCCAAGGCACGCTCGCCGCGCAGGTGAGCCTCGTCGGCCCGCGCCGCCCAGGCGGCGAAGGTCTCGTCCTCGTGCCGGTCGGCCAGGAACGCCGACACGACGGCGGTGATGTAGTCGTCCAGCTCGGCGCTGGTCACCTTGTGCGCGCGCAGCTTGCGACCGAAGTTGGCGCCCAGCCCGAGCGCGCCGCCCAGGTGCACCTGGAACCCCTCCACCTGCTCGCCGGAGGCGTCGACCACGAGCTGGCCCTTCAGCCCGATGTCGGCGACCTGGGTCCGGGCGCAGGCGTTCGGGCAGCCGTTGACGTTCACCGTGATCGGCACGTCCAGCTCGGGGAAGCGCCGTTCGAGCTCGGCCACCAGGGCGCGGGCGCGGTTCTTGGTGTCGACGATCGCCAGCTTGCAGAACTCGATGCCGGTGCAGGCCATCGTGTTGCGGCGCCAGTTCGACGGGGTCGCGTCCAGGCCGATCCGGCGCAGGTCCGCCACGAACGCCTCGGTGTCGGCACCGTCCACGCCCAGCACCACCAGCTTCTGGTACGCCGTGAGCCGGGCGCCGCGGGCGCCGTACCGCTCGACCAGGTCGGCCAGGTCGAGCAGCACCTGCCCGTTGATCCGCCCGACCACGGGGGCGGCACCGACGTAGAACTTGCCGTCCTTCTGCTCGTGCACCCCGATGTGGTCGCCGGGGACCAGCGGGGACGGGGGAGAGGGCAGGTCGATCAGGGTGCGGCCCAGGTACTCGGTCTCGAGGATCTCGCGGAACTTCTCCAGGCCCCAGTCGGCGACCAGGAACTTCAGCCGGGCCTTGGAGCGCAGCCGGCGGTAGCCGTAGTCGCGGAAGATGCCGCAGACGGCCTCCCAGATGTCCGGCACCTCGGCCAGCGGGACCCAGACGCCGAGCTTCTGGGCAAGCTTGGGGTTGGTCGACAGGCCGCCGCCGACCCACACGTCGAAGCCCGGGCCGTGCTCGGGGTGGACGGAGCCGACGAAGGAGACGTCGTTGACCTCGGGGGCCACGTCGTGGCTCGGGTGGCCGGTGAGGGCGGTCTTGAACTTGCGGGGGAGGTTGGAGTACTCCGGGTTGCCGAGTGCCCGGCGCTTGATCTCCTCCAGGGCCCAGGTGCCGTCGATCAGCTCGTCCTGGGCGATGCCGGCGACCGGGGATCCCAGGAACGGCCGGGGGGAGTCGCCGCAGGCCTCGAGGGTGGTGAGCCCGGCGCCCTCGAGCCGCTCCCAGATCTCCGGGACGCTCTCGACCTCGATCCAGTGGTACTGGATGTTGTTGCGGTCGGTGATGTCGGCGGTGCCCCGGGCGAACTCCTGGGAGACGCTGCCCAGCGCCCGCAGCGCGTCGCCGGAGAGCACGGCGCCGTCGGTGCGGACCCGCATCATGAAGTAGCGGTCGTCCAGCTCCTCCTCCTCCAGCTGGGCGGTCTTCCCGCCGTCGAAGCCGGGGGCACGCTGGGTGTAGAGGCCCATCCACCGGAACCGGCCGCGCAGGTCGGCGGGGTCGATGGAGTCGAAGCCGCGCTTGGAGTAGATGTTCAGGATGCGGTCCCGGACGTGGAGCGGGTCGTCGTCCTTCTTGGACTGCTCGTTCTTGTTCAGGGGCTCGGAGTAGCCCAGCGCCCACTGGCCCTCACCGCGCTTGGCGCGGGGGCGGGTGGTGCGTGCCGGAGCAGGGGTGGCAGTCATGGGGATGGTCCTGTTCGCTGAGGGGCCGCGCGCGTCGTCGAGCGCGGTGGGGGCATGGATCAGCGGGGCCAACAGATCATGCTGCGCGTACGCCCGTAGTCCACGTGGCGACGGACCACGAGGTAGGTGTGAGTAGCGCGACTGATCATGTCAAGGAGTCTCAGTGGTCGGACACGCTTGCCACAAGGTCGGTGTCCGGCATGTGGACAAGCATCTCAGGAAATGGACGGATCTGAGACTTCGTCCGCCTGGGGGGTGGGGCAGTGAGTGCTAGGTCACACCGCCGGAGCGGGGTTCGAGTCGTGGTGGCCGGTGGTTGCGGGAAGTGCGCCGCGTCCCCTGATTACGCTAGGCGGCATGACCGACTCCCTCGCCAAGACCGCCAGCACCGCCTATGACGCCGCCCTCGAGGTGATCGCCGCGGTGGAGCCGCGGATCGCCGCGGCGACCCGCCAGGAGCTGACGGACCAGCGAGGTTCGCTCAAGCTCATCGCCTCGGAGAACTACGCCTCGCCGGCGGTGCTGCTGACCATGGGCACCTGGCTCAGCGACAAGTACGCCGAGGGCACGGTCGGCCACCGGTTCTACGCCGGGTGCCAGAACGTCGACACGGTCGAGTCGCTGGCGGCCGAGCACGCGCGCGAGCTCTTCGGTGCCCCCTACGCCTACGTGCAGCCGCACTCGGGGATCGACGCCAACCTGGTCGCGTTCTGGTCGATCCTGGCCAACCGCGTCGAGAGCCCGGCGCTGCAGCGGCTGGGTGCGAAGAACGTCAGCGAGCTGACCGAGGCCGACTGGGAGTCGCTGCGGCACGAGCTGGGCAACCAGCGGCTGCTCGGGATGAGCCTGGACGCCGGCGGTCACCTGACCCACGGCTTCCGCCCCAACATCAGCGGCAAGATGTTCCACCAGCAGCAGTACGGCACCGACCCCGAGACCGGCCTCCTGGACTACGACGTGGTGGCGGCCAAGGCCCGTGAGTTCAAGCCGCTGATCCTGGTCGCGGGCTACAGCGCCTACCCGCGCCGGGTGAACTTCGCCAAGATGCGCGAGATCGCCGACGAGGTCGGCGCCGTGCTCATGGTCGACATGGCGCACTTCGCCGGGCTGGTGGCCGGGAAGGTCTTCACCGGCGAGGAGAACCCGGTGCCCTACGCCCACGTCACCACCACGACCACCCACAAGTCGCTGCGCGGTCCCCGCGGCGGCATGGTGCTCGCGCAGGAGGAGTTCGCCGCCGACGTCGACCGCGGCTGCCCGATGGTGCTGGGCGGGCCGCTCTCGCACGTGATGGCGGCCAAGGCCGTGGCCCTGGCCGAGGCGCGGACCGAGGAGTTCCGCGGCTACGCGCAGCGGGTCGCCGACAACGCCCACTCGCTGGCCGACGGGTTCCTGAGCCGCGGCGCCCGGCTGGTCACCGGCGGCACCGACAACCACCTCGTGCTGCTGGACGTCACCTCGTTCGGCCTGACCGGTCGGCAGGCCGAGTCGGCGCTGCTCGACGCGGGCGTGGTGACCAACCGCAACTCGATCCCGGCCGACCCGAACGGCGCCTGGTACACCTCCGGCGTCCGGCTCGGCACGCCGGCGCTGACCACCCGCGGCTTCGGCCACGACGAGTTCGACCGGGTCGCGGAGCTGATCGTGGAGGTGCTGAGCAACACCGAGGCCGGCGTGACCAAGGCCGGTGGCCCGTCCAAGGCGTCGTACACGCTGGGCGACGGCGTCGCGGACCGGGTCAAGGCGGCCAGCGCCGAGCTGCTCGACAAGCACCCGCTCTACCCGGGCCTCGAGTTGTCCTGACCCGGCGTTCCTCACCGGCCGGGCCCAAGGCTCGGTCGGTGGGGACGTGCGCTCAGCCGGCGGGGACGCCGGACCCGGCGGAGACCGCCTTGCGGGCGGTGGGGGCGTAGCCCTCGCGGGCCGCCTCCCGGGTCGGCTGCTCGTGCTCGGCGCTGGTGGTCGACGGGCGGGGCTCGGGCGCCTCGTCGTCGGGTCGCACGTAGAGGACCGCGGTGATCGCGGTGGTCCGCACCAGGTACTGGCCGTCCACCTCGTGGTCGATGATCACGCCGTGGCCGTCGGACGCCACCGGGATGCCCTCGATCCAGACCCCCTCGACCAGGACCCGCACCGGGATGCCCTGGTCCTGGGCCCGGTTGAGCAACGTGCCGACGGTGAAGATGGTGCTGCCCTGGCTGGCCATGAGGTTCTGGAGGTTCCTGACTCGGAGTAGGTGGCGGTCCCGAGCAGGGTAAGTCGGGGCACCGGGCCCCCGACGTGGATCGGACGAACACGAAGCCGGCGGCGAGGCCGAGCGGATCCACCCGGGTGAGTCGCTACCGTGGCGTCATGCCCGTCCGCCAGCCCGCCGTCAGGGTCGGGACGGCGGGTGCGGCGCTCCCGAGGCTGCGGGCCGCGCTCTGGCGCCTGGTGGTGACCACCGTGGGGGCGTGCATGCGCCACCGGGTGACCGGGCTGGCCGCCGAGGCCGCCTTCTTCGCGGTGCTGTCGGTGCCTCCGCTGGTCTTCGCGCTGACCGGCGCGATCGGCTTCGTCTCCAGCCAGTACCCCGCGGCGCAGGTGGACGACGTGCGGGCGGCACTGCTGGCACTGGCCTCCCAGGGGCTCACCGACCGGGCGGTCGACGGGGTCATCGCCCCCACCATCGACCAGGTGCTCGAGGGCGGCCGCGCCGACGTGGTCTCGTTCGGCTTCGTGCTCGCCCTGTGGTCGGGCTCCCGCGCGCTCAACGTCTTCGTGGACACCATCACGATCATGCACGGGCTCGGCGGGGAGCGGGGGATCGTGCGGACCCGGGCCCTCTCGTTCGCCCTCTACCTCCTGGCCCTGCTCACCGGGGCGGTGACCCTGCCGCTGATCGTCCTGGGACCGGGGCTGCTCGGCGACTGGCTCCCGGCCGACCTCGGCTTCCTGATGGCCTTCTACTGGCCCACGGTGATCGTGGTCTGCATCTGCTTCCTGGCCACGCTGTACCACGTCTCTGTCCCGGTGCGGACGAGCTGGAGCTTCAACCTGCCCGGTGCCACCTTCTCGCTGGTCAGCTGGCTCCTGGGCTCGTGGGTCCTGCGGTGGGTCCTCACCGTGACGGCGGCGGAGTCCAAGTCGATCTTCGGCCCGCTGGCGGCGCCCATCGCGGTCCTGCTGTGGCTCTACCTGCTGGCGATCGCGGTCCTGATCGGTGCCGCGGTGAACGCCGCGTTCGACACCGTCTTCCCGCAGACCGCGACGACGCTGGCGCGCCACGAGGTCGTTCAGCGGCTCCGGCAGCGCATCGGCGTGAAAGACTGAGCCGGTGAGCGAGACGAGGGTCCCACAGGGGCCTGCGACGAGCCGGGTCGAGCTGCCGGACCCGGAGCGGTCGCCGTGGTGGGAGCTGGGGCGCCGGCTGCTGGCCGCGATGGCCATCCTGGTCGGCACGGTGATCCTGGTCTACGTCGACCGGGACGGCTACCGCGACGCCTCCGACGGGCACGTCGGGCTGATCGACTCGATCTACTACACGACCGTCACGCTGAGCACGACCGGGTACGGCGACATCGCGCCCGTCACCGACCAGGCCCGGCTGATCAACGCGTTCGTCGTGACGCCGGCACGCATCGCCTTCCTGGTGCTGCTGATCGGCACCACCCTCGAGGTGCTCGCCTCGCAGGGACGAGAGATGTTCCGGGTCGCCCGGTGGAGGAAGAACATGGGAGACCACGTCGTCGTCATCGGCTACGGCACCAAGGGCCGCAGCGCCGTGCAGACGCTGCTCAGCAACGGCCTGGAGAAGGGGTCGGTGGTCGTGGTGGACCCGAGCCCGATGGCGCTGGCCGACGCGCACGCCGACGGCCTCGCGGTGGTCACCGGCGACGCGACCCGGCGGCAGGTGCTGCGCCAGGCCGACGTGCACGAGGCGCGCCAGGTCATCATCACCACCGACCAGGACGCCTCCAACGTGCTGGCCACCCTGACCGTGCGCCAGCTCAACCCGGACGCCTTCATCGTGGTGGCGGTCCGGGAGCAGGAGAACATGCCGCTGATGCGCCAGTCCGGCGCCGACTCGGTGATCACCTCCTCCGAGGCGGTCGGCCGGCTGCTCGGCCTCTCCACCCTCTCGCCGCTGCTGGGCTCGGTGATGGAGGACCTGCTGACCTACGGCGAGGGGCTGGAGGTGGCCGAGCGCGACCTGCTGGTCAACGAGGTCGGCCAGCAGCCGCAGAAGCTGCCCGACCAGGTGATCGCGGTGGTGCGCGACGAGAAGGTCTACCGCTACTTCGACCCGGTCGTGACCCAGCTCGCCCGGGGCGACCGCCTGGTGGTCGTGCGCCCCGCCAAGGAGCTCCCGTGGGCTCCCCGGCCCGGCACGCACGGCGAGGACAAGGCCGACTCGGCGGCCGAGCGCGCATGAGCGACCCGGCCGCCTCGGCGGCGGCCGGTCCTCCCGGGGCTCCCCGCGGTGCGGGGGACTCGATGGTCCTGGTCACCGGCGGGGTGCGCTCCGGCAAGTCGGGCCACGCCGAGCGGCTGCTCGCCGGCTGCGACCGGGTCGTCTACGTCGCCCCTGGTCCGACCCCGGAGGCCGAGCAGGACCCGGACTGGCACGCCCGGGTGGAGGCGCACCGCGTACGCCGCCCTCCGACCTGGCGCACGGTGGAGACCGCCGACCTCGGCGCCGCCCTGCACGGCGCGGGGGACGACCCGGTGCTGGTGGACTGCCTGGGCACCTGGCTGACCGCGGTGATCGACGAGGCCCAGGCCTGGGAGGCCCCGGAGGAGACCGTGGGCGCCCTGGTCGCCGAGCGGCTCGACGGCCTGCTGGCCGCGCTCTCCCGTCGGCAGGCCCGGACGGTGCTGGTCACCAACGAGGTGGGCTGGGGGGTCGTGCCGGCGCACCGCTCGGGGCGGCTGTTCCGGGACCTCCTCGGCAGGTCGAACCAGCGCGTCGCCGAGGTCTGCGACGAGGTGCACCTGGTCGTGGCCGGTCGGGTCCTCGTGCTCTGACGATGGCTGCCGAGGAGTTCACGCTACGCGCCATCGCCGGGTCCGACTGGCGGATCGAGGCAGAGCTCTCCTCCGACCCCGACGTGCTGCGCTGGACCTTCCACCCGGCGCACATGGACGAGGATGCCGCGCGCGAGCGGATCCGCCACTACGAGCGTCGGTCCGCCGAGGGTGCCACCCAGCGGTTCGTCATCCTCGACGGCTCGGACCGGGTCCTGGGCACCTGCGGGTTGGGTCGCCTCCAGGAGGAGGCGCCCGAGGTCTTCTACGCCCTGACGCCCTGGGGCCGAGGCCGCGGGGCGGCCACCTGGGCTGTGCTGGCGCTGGTCGGGTGGGCCGTCGACCACGGCCGGCGGTGGGTGCGGTTGCGCATCATCGACGGGAACGTCGCGAGCGAGAAGGTGGCGGCACGTGCGGGCTTCTCACCGCGGGAGCGGGTCGAGGAGGAGCATCGTGGCCGCACCGTCACGCTGACGGAGTGGAGCCTGGACACGCGGGTGGTCGAAGGCGGCCGGTGATCCGGGCAGGGGACACCCCCACGCCAGACCACGAGGCGCTCAGACGACGAGGCGCTCAGACCACGACGGCGACGAGCAACGTGGCGAGGGCGAGCTCGATCGCCGTGCCGTACACGTCACCGGTGACCCCGCCGAACCGGCGCACCGTGCGCTGCACGAGCAGCGCCAGCACGACCAGCGTCGCCAGGCAGGCCAGTACGCCGTGCCACCACGGCAGCCCCGCCCAGGCGAAGGCCACACTGACGAGGACCAGGCACAGCGACCAGAGCGTCGCCGTGGCGATCGGGCTCGACACCTCGGCCAGCGGCTGGCCGAGGCCGTCGCGCCGGGCCGGGGGCACCCCGCGGGCGCAGGTCACGGCCAGCGCTCCCCGGGAGACGCAGACCAGCGCGCCCGCCAGGAACGCGCCCCGGATGCTGTGCAGCATCGAGGAGAGCGCGGCGACCTGGAGCCCGGCCACGAGCACCGTGGCCAGCACGCCGGCCGGGCCGGAGGTGCCGGACTTCATCACCTCCAACGACCTGTGCGCGTCGTAGGAGGCGCTCAGGCCGTCGACGGTGTCGGAGAGACCGTCCCAGTGCATGGCCCGGGTACCGAGCGCCAGCAGTCCCACGACCAGCACGGCCAGCACCAGCGGCGGCGTCTCTGCGGCGACTCCGAGAGCTCCGACCAGGACGACGCCCAGAGCCAGCGGGAGCACGGCGAGCGGCGCGACCAGGACCGCGACCCGGGCCGTCGAGCGGTCGACCCGTCGCGGTGGCGGAACGGGCAGTGCGGTCAGGGTGCCGACCGCGAGCAGCCAGCCGTCGCGCATCAGGGCGCGATGTCGTCGAGCAGCGCCACGTCTCGCAGGAGGGCCACGGCGCTGCGCAGCACCGGGACCGCGGCGACGGCGCCGCTGCCCTCGCCGAGGCGCATGCCCAGGTCGAGGATCGGCTCCAGGCCCATCTTGGCCAGCGCCAGCTCTTGGGCGGGCTCGGTGGAGCGGTGGCCCGCCTGGAACCAGGCCGCCGCGCCGGGCGACATCACGTCCGCCACCAGGGCGCAGGCCACGGACATCAGGCCGTCCAGCAGCACCGGCACCCCCACCTCGGCCGCGGTGAGCAGGTAGCCGGTGGTGGCGGCCAGGTCGGCGCTGCCCAGGGCGGTCAGCACCTGCACCGGGTCCTGGGTCCGTTCGCCGGCGCGGGTGAGCGCCTGCTGGACGAGCCGCTCCTTGCGGGACAGCGTGAGGTCGTCGACGCCGGTGCCGCGGCCCACCACCTCGGAGGCGGGCAGGCCCAGCACGGCCGCGACCATCGCGGCGGCGGGGGTGGTGTTGCCGATGCCCATGTCGCCGCTCATCAGCAGCGGGGCGCCGGCGCCGATCTCCTCCATGGCCACCGCCCGACCGGCGGACAGGGCACGCTGGGTCTCGTAGTCGCTGAGCGCGTCCTCGAGGTGGATCGCCCCGCTGCTGCGGCGGACCTTCCGGGCCTGCACGGGCGCGGGCACGCCGTCGAGGTCGTCGTCCACGGAGATGTCCAGCACCCGCACCCGGACGTCGTGGGCGCGAGCCAGGGCGTTGACGCCGGCGGTGCCGGCGACGAAGCCGCGGACCATCGCGGCGGTGATCTCCGGCGGGAAGGCGGAGACCCCGTGCCGGGCGATGCCGTGGTCGCCGGCGAAGATCACCAGGTGGGCCTGGGTCAGCGCGGGCGGCGGGACCTGGCCCTGGGTCGCGGCGAACCAGGTGGCCAGCTCGCCGAGTCGGCCGAGGGCTCCGGGCGGGGTGGCCAGCGCGGAGAGCCGCGACGCGGCCTGCTGGAGGACTGCGGGGTCCGGCGGGGGGAGGGAAGACACCGGTCAAGGGTAGGTCCCTTCCCTCCCTCCACGCTCAGGCGGTCGGAGCCGCGGAATCCACTCCGTGCTGCAGAGCCTCCAGCAGCGCGCTGATGAAGGCCGGGATGTCGTCGGGGTTGCGGCTGGTGATCAGGTTGCCGTCCACGACGTTCTTCTCGTCCACCCACTCGCCGCCGGCGTTGCGGATGTCGGTCTGCAGGCTGGGCCACGAGGTGAGGGTGCGGCCGCGGAGGACGTCGGCCTCCACCAGCGTCCACGGGGCGTGGCAGATCGCCGCCACCGGCTTGCCCGAGGCCACGAACGCCTTGACGAAGGCGACCGCCTGCTCGTCCATCCGCAGGGCGTCGGGGTTCGCCACGCCACCGGGCAGGACCAGCGCGTCGTAGGAGTCCACGTCGGCGTCGGCGACGACCTCGTCCACCGGACGGGTCTCGGCCTTGTCCAGGTGGTCGAAGGTCTGCACCTCGCCGGTCTCGGTGGAGATCAGCACCGGCGTGTGGCCGGCGTCGCGCACCGCGTCCCAGGGGTCGACCAGCTCGACCCGCTCGATGCCCTCGGTGGCCATCAGGAAGGCGACGCGCTTGGGGTTCTTGCCGTGCTCGTCCAGAAGTTCGGACACGAGTGTTCCTTTCCTCGGGGAAGTGCTTCCGCCCGGACCGGAGCCGGGCGCTCGGGTTCCGTACCCGGGCGCCTGCGAGCCATGCCAGGACAGGCTCTCCTGCGTGAGGCAACAGACACCTGACACAGGCGCGGAACTGCAGACGCGGGGGGCCGGAAGGAGGAATGTGAGTCCTGCAAGCAAGTGCTCCGGTGGAGGGCACAGGGTCCTCCGACACGCCGGCCGCACCTCGTCCGGAGGCACGTCATGAGCGCCAGCAACGTCACCCGAGAGGCCCACACCCACCACGCTTTCAGCGAGATCGTCGCCCACATGATCGGGCACGAGAGCGCCGCAGAAGCCCAGCCCCGCCGCCACCCCGTCGGCGTGGCCGTCACCGCAGGCCTGCTCCGGCTCTCCCTGGGCTGGGTCTTCCTCTGGGCCTTCCTGGACAAGCTGCTCGGTCTCGGGTTCGCGACCCCCGCCGAGCGCGCCTGGGTCGAGGGCGGCAGCCCCACGACCGGCTTCCTCGCCGGTGCGGAGGGCACCTTCTCCGGCCTCTTCAACTCGATGTCCGGCCACGCCTGGGCGGACTGGCTCTTCATGACCGGTCTCCTCGGCATCGGCCTCTCGCTGATGCTCGGAGTCTTCACCCGGCTGGCCGCGGCCTCCGGCGCCGTCCTGATGGTGCTGATGTGGGCGGCCGCGCTGCCCCTGGACAACAACCCGTTCATGGACGACCACCTGGTCTACGCCGGGGTGCTGGTGCTCCTGGCCCTGCTCGGCGCCGGACGCTACCTCGGCCTCGGCGCCTCCTGGGAGCGCCTGTCGCTGGTGAAGAGGTACGCGTTCCTCAAGTGACCTCTCGCAGCGAGGTGGCGGCCGGCTCCTCGGAGCCGGCCGCTGCTGCGTCCAGGGTGACGACGCGGTCGGCGACCCGGTCCAGCAGCGGCTGGTCGTGGGAGATCGCCAGCACCCCGAGCCCGCGCTCGCGCACCTGGGTCAGCAGGTGCTGCCAGAGCAGCGCCTGGGTCAGCGAGTCCAGGCTGGCGGAGATCTCGTCCGCCAGCACGTACGCCGGCTCCGTCAGCAGTGCCCGGGCCAGGTTGACCCGCTGGAGCTCTCCGCCGCTGATCTCGTGCGGGTGCCGGTCCAGCCAGTGCGGCTCCACCAGGCTGCCGGCCGGTCCGTCCGGGACGCAGGCCAGGACGTCGCCATCGGGCCGGGCCTCCCGGAGCACGTCGCGGACCCGCCACCGGGGGTTCATCGCCCGCTCGGGGTGCTGGAGCACCAGCTGGACCGGCCGCGGCCTGCCGCGGGGCGGCTTCGTGGCCCCGTCGACGCGGACCACGCCACGCTCCGGCCTGCGGTGCTGGGCCAGCAGCGCGGCGAGCGTGGACTTCCCGGTGCCCGAGGCGCCCCACAGGCCGGCCACCTCGCCGGGAGCCACGTGCAGGTCCACTCCCGCCAGCACCCACGGGTCCTGGCGGCGGTGACGGAACCACAGGCCCTCGGCGCTCAGCACGACGTCACCTGGGGGTCCACCGTCTCGGCGTCCACCTCGGGGTGCACGGTCTCGGCGTCCACCTCGGGGTGCACGGTCTCGGCGTCCACCGTGGGGTCCACCGCGAAGTCGTTCTGCGGCAGCGCCCGCCACAGCGCCCGGCTGTAGGGGTGGGTGAGGAGCGCACCGTCTCCCGCGAACGCGGAGGCCGGGGCGTGCTCCACCGTGCGGCCGCGGCGGGCCACCACCACCCGGTCCGCGACCCGGAGGGCGGGGCCGAGCTCGTGGGTGATCAGCAGGACGCCGCTGCCGGCCTGCGCGATCCGGTGCAGGCGGTCCAGCACCGCGGCCACCTGGTCGGGGCCCAGCCCGGGCGTGGGCTCGTCGGCGACCACCAGCGCCGGGTCGCCCATCAGGGCCAGGGCGGTGAGCACCCGGCGTCCCATGCCGCCGGAGAGCTGGTGGGGGTAGAGGCTGAGGACGTCGTCGGCCAGCCCTTGCTCGCGCACCGCCTCCCGCGCCCGGACCCGCGCCTCGCGCCGGCTCGCGCCCAGCAGCCGGGCGCTGCGCTGGGCCTGCGCGCCCACGGTCGCGGAGGGGTCCAGGTGGGTCAGCGACTGGGGGAGCAGTGCGGTCTGCCGACCTGCCAGCGCGCGCCGGGCGGGCAGGTCGACCTCGTCGCCCCGCCACCGAATGCGCCCCTGCTCGTGCGCGTTGGGCGGAAGCAGGCCGAGAACGGCGTGGCCCAGCAGGCTCTTGCCCGCGCCGCTGGCGCCCACCAGGGCCACCACCTCGCCGGCGTGCACGTCCAAGGACATCCCGGCCACGGCGGTGACGACGCGTCGGCGCAGCCCGCGGTCGTACTGCTGGAAGGCGATCACCAGGTCCTCGACCTGGAGGAGCGGCGTCCGGGGGCGGGCAGGGGGCTGTCCCGGAGGGCAGGCCGGCGTCTCCACCGGCGGGGGCAGGGAGAGGGTCACAGGTGAGCGCTCCTCGGGTCGAGCAGCAGGCGCAGGTCCTCGCCGATCCGGTCGATCAGCTTGACCACGAGCAGCAGCCCCACGCCCGGCAGGACGGCCAGCCACCAGTGGCCCGCCGAGAGCGAGCGCATCGACTCGGCGAGCAGGATCCCGACCGCGGGGAGCCCCGGGTCCACGCCCAGGCCCAGGAAGGAGAGGGCCGCCTCGTGCAGGATGGCGTGCGGGAACATCAGCACCACGCCGACGCTCAGGTGCGGCACCAGGTGCGGGGCGACGTGCCGCCGGGCGACGTGCCACGGCCCGTGGCCCAGAGCCCGGGACGTGGCCACGAAGTCGCCGGTCGCGGTCTCCCGGCCCACCGACATCAGCACCCGGGTCAGCCGCGGCCAGTGGGTGAGCCCCACCGCGAGCACGACCGCCTCGGTGCCGCCGCCGAGCGCGAAGGCCAGCAGGATCAGCAGCACCAGGTGCGGCAGCGCCAGAAAGAGGTCGACCAGCCAGGTGACCGCGGCCGCGGCGTACCGGCCTCCGGCGGTGGCGACCAGGGTGAGCGCCAGGGCGATCACCCCCGACAGGGCGGCAGCCAGCGTCCCGACCAGCAGGCTCAGCCTCAGCCCGACCAGGGTCCGTAGCAGCAGGTCGCGCCCGTGCCGGTCGGTGCCGAAGAGGTGGTCGAGCGAGGGGCCCTGGTTGCGCTCGGAGAGGTCGGTGAGCTGGGCCGGTCCCGCGGCCAGGGTGCCGGCCACGACCACCGCCACGACGACGACCAGCGCGACCGCCAGCCCGACCAGGGTGCGGGTACGCCGGTCCGCCCAGCGGGCGGGAAGTCCGGCGAGGAGGCCCGGGGCCCGGTCCTCGTCCCAGGCTGTGCGGGTGTGTGCGGTCATGCCACGGCCTCCCGGGTGCGCGGGGCCGCGGCGCGGTGGGCGAGGTCGCCCAGCGCGTTGCCGACGAAGACCAGCACGGCGGTGAACAGCGCGATGCCCAGGAGCAGGGGCACGTCCTGGCGCAGGGCCGCCGTGGTCGTCGCCTCGCCCAGCCCGGGGTAGGTGAAGACCTGCTCGGCCAGCACGGAGCCGCCGAAGAGCTCCCCGACCGAGGCGAACTGCAGCATCAGTGCCGGTCCGGCGGCGTTGCGTGCGACCCGGTGCAGGACCAGGCCCGGCAGGCGCTCGCCCTGGGCCCGGGCGAAGGCAACGTGGTCGCTGGCCAGCACCTCGATCGTGGCCTGCCGGGTGTGCAGCAGGACCGGCGAGATGCCGACGACGCTGAGCGTGAGGGCGGGCAGCAGCAGGTGGTGCAGCTGGTCGAGCAGGGAGGCCTCGCCCGGCAGGGTGCCGATGGGCGCGGCGCAGCAGACCGGCGTCCACTGCAGCGAGACCGAGAAGACGTAGAGCAGCAGCAGGCCGACCCAGAACGTCGGGGCCGAGGCGAGGGTGTACGCCCACCAGGTGAGCACCCGGTCGGCGACCCTGCCGCGCAGCGCCCCGGCGAGCAGCCCGAGGGTGAAGCCCAGGACACCTGAGATCAGCCAGGCGAGCGCCATCAGCGAGACGCTGGCGGCGAAGCGCTCCCCGATCACGGTGGTGACCGGCTGGCCGAAGACCTGGGAGGTGCCGAGGTCGCCGGTGAGCACGTTGCCCGCCCACGCGGTGAAGCGCTCCACCGGCGGGTCGTCCAGCCCCCATCGCTCGGCGATCTGGGCCCGCTGCTCGGGGCCGACCGCCGCGCTGTCGGCGCCGACGTACGCCTCGACCGGGTCCACCGGGGAGCCGGCCATCAGGGCGAAGCAGCCGACCGCCACGGCGGCGACCAGGCTGGCCAGTCGCAGGGCGCGTCCGGCGAGGCCTCGGGCTCGTCTCGCCGGGGCGTTCAGCACTCCCACCGCCATCGGCTGATGCCGGCGGTCAGCGGCCACCCGTGCCCGTGCGGCTCGATCCGCTCCGGGCCCAGGTCCAGGCAGTCGTCGACGAAGTAGGTGTGCTCGAGGTTGACCAGCCAGGCCCAGGCGGCGTCCGCGCCGGCGGTGAAGCCGGTGCCGTCGTCGTCCAGCTGGGCCGCGCGCCAGTGCCGGTCGGCCTCGTCCGGGTCGGTGGCGGCCATCGCCGCGTCGAGGTGCCGGTCGACCGCCGGGTTCGCGTAGTAGCCGGGGTTGAACGACTCGGTGCCGGCCATCGAGGAGTGGTAGAGGTTGTACATCTCGGTCGGGTCGTGGCTGCCCCAGCCGAAGAGGACGGCGTCGGTGTGCATCCGCTGGTAGATCTCGTCCCAGCCCAGGCCCTCGGGCCGGATCTCGATGCCTGCGCGGGCCACCATGTCCACCACGTTGAGCGCCAGTCCCTGGCGCAGCGAGTCGTCGGCCGGGTAGAGCAGCGAGAAGGAGGCGGTCGTGCCGTCCTTCTCCCGCACCCCGTCGCCGTCGCTGTCGGTCCAGCCGGCGCGCTCGAGCTCGGCGGTCGCCGCGTCGACGTCGTCGTCGTCGATGCTCGAGCCCGGCTCGTGCCACGGGGCCCCGTCCACGGGACCGGTGGCGGGGGAGCCGAAGCCTTCCAGGACTCCCTCGACCAGAGCCTCGCGGTCCACGGCGAGGTTGACGGCGCGCCGCACCGCGAGGTCGGCGGTCACGTCGTTGCCCACCGGGTGGCCGGCCGGGCTGCGGCGTCCTTCCTCGGGGACCGTGGGGAAGGCGATGCCGCGGTTGTCCAGCGAGGTGACCGCCTGCACGCGCATCCCGGCGATCTCCTGGGTGGCCAGGGTCGAGGGCGCCGCCGCGACGTCCACCTGGCCGGCGCGCGCGGCGGCGAGGCTGGCGTCCTCGTCGGTGAAGACGAAGACCAGCCGCTCGAACGCCGGCTTCTCGCCGTAGTAGTCCTCGTTGCGCTCGACGACCAGCTGTTGCCCCTGCTGCCAGTCGACGAGCGCGAAGGGGCCGGACCCGACGGGGTCCTGGGCGTAGCCGGAGTCGTGGGCGTGCTCGGGGACGATGCCGAGGCTGATCAGCCGGTTCACGAAGGTGCTGCGGGGCTCGGTAAGCCGCAGCTCGACGGTGTCGTCGTCGACCACCACGGCCCGCTCGAGCGCGGTGACGTCGGTCAGCCCGCCCTGCTCGGCGGCGGTGTTGAAGGTGTAGGCCACGTCGCGGGCGGTGACCGGCTCGCCGTCGGTGAAGGAGGCGTCCCGGCGCAGGTCGACGGTCCAGGTCAGCCCGTCGTCGCTGACCTCGTAGGCCGTGGCCAGGTCCAGGCCCACGCCGAGGTCGGGCTCGCGGGTCAGCAGCGTGGACTGGAAGAGCGGAGCGCCGTAGCGGCCCCAGCCCAGCGTGGGGTCGAAGCCCTCCTCGGACTCCCCGCCGATGGCGAGCCGGAGCTCGGACGGCGGTCCGTCGCCGGCGGACGTGGTGCCGCCGGCGCCACAGCCGGCCAGCGCGCAGGCGCTCACGACCGTCAGAAGGGTCGCGAGGCGGGCGCGAGTGGTGGTGCGGCGCATGGAGCCCCCTTGTTGCGAACAATTTGCAACAACAGAGCCTACGGCACGCGACCCGTCTGTACGCCGGGCGGTGCGTCGGAGGTCTCCACGACCGACTGCACGACGAAGAGGGGCAGGCTGCGCACCGCCGCCAGGCTGAGCAGGAACCCGAGCCCGTACAGGCAGACGCCCAGCAGGTTGCCCCCGTGGCAGCGACCAGCCCCGCGAGCACCCGCCCACGGTAACCCCGAGGACCCTGGTCGCCCCCGGGTCGTTCATGCATCCTGACCAGATGCGGGGCAGCGACGCGGAGGTCGGTCACGACGTCCGAAGACAGTCCGCGTCCGTGCTCGACCACTGGTTCTTCGCCTTCTCCGCGGTCGCCGGGTCGTGGTTCTCCTACGTGCTGCTGCGCGACGGTCTGCGCCCCGGGTGGCCGACGCTCCAGCTCGTCGTCTTCTGGGCGTTCTCCGCGTACCTGGTGCTGCCCCGGCTGCACCGGGTCCTCAGCTCGATCTACCTGCCCGGCTACTTCGTGGGACGGACCCGCACCAGCGACGGCCTGCTGGGGGATCCGGTCAACCTCGGGCTCCTGGGACGTGAGGGCCAGGTGCACGCCGCCCTGGGCGCCGCGGGATGGACCAGGGCCGACCCCTTGGACCTGCGCTCCTCGCTCGGGATCGTCCTCGGTGTGCTCCGGAGGCGCAGCTATGCCAGCGCCCCGGTCAGCCCGCTGCGGCTCTTCGACCGGCAGCAGGACTTCGCCTACGAGCAGGAGGTCGAGGACAGCCCGACGAAGCGCCACCACGTGCGGTTCTGGCGCTGTCCCGACGACTGGTTGCTGCCCGGGGGGTACCGGGCCGACTGGCTCGCCGCGGCCACGTTCGACCGCCGGGTCGGCCTCTCGCTCTTCACCGGGCAGCTCACGCATCGCATCGACGCGGACACCGACGTGGAGCGCGACTTCGTGCTCGGGACGGTCCGCCGGGCGGTCCCCTCAGCGAGGCTCTCGGTGATCGAGAACTTCTCCACCGGCTACCACCACCGCAACGGGGGAGGCGACCGGATCCGGACCGACGGGAACCTGCCGATCCTGGACCTGAGCCCCACCGCGGCCGGCCCCGACCCGGTGCCCCAGGCGCCGCAGCGACGGTGCCCCTCGGTGGTGGCGCTCGGCGCCGGGGTCGCCGTGGCCCGGGCCGTGGCCTACGTCGGTGGGGTGGTGTCGGCGGAGTCCGGCGATCCCGACCTCCGGATGGTCTCCCTGTTCCTGGTCGCCGCGGTGGTCGACCTGGTGCTGGCCGTGGGTGTGGTGCACGGCCGGAACTGGGCCCGACTGCTGCTGATGGCCGCCTGCTCGGTGACCGCCGCGAGCGCCATGGCCACCTCGGTCGTCCAGGGACGGTGGCCCGACGACCTGGCCTCCCTGCTCTCCTCGGGCGGCAGCATCCTGGTGGTCCTCGCCCTCTCGGACCGGGCGGCCCGGGACTACGCCCTCGGGGGCTCCTCCCGAGGCGACGGGCAAGCCGGCGGGAGCGTCGGATGAGGCGCCCGGGACGACGGCGCCTGCTCAGGCTCGCCGGCGTGCTGGCCGGGGTCCTGTACTCGGGCTTCGCGCTGGACTGGGTGCTGCGCGGGTTCGAGGGCATGACACACGTGGTGAGCGAGCTCGCCGCCGTGGGCGAGCCGCACGCCGTGCTCCTGCGCTCGGCCGACGGTGCCTGTGCGGTGCTGGTGCTCCTCGTGCTGCCGGAGGCGGGGGCTGCCCTGCCGGAGGGCCGGTGGCGCCGGGGGGTGGTCTGGGGGACGGCGACGTTCGCGCTGGGCGCGGCGGCGGCGGCCGTGGTGACCGCCCCCTGCGGACCGGGCGTGGTCTGCGACGCCCCGGGGCAGCGGCGCCAGGCTGCCGTGCACGACGCGATCACGGTGGCCTCCGACCTGGGGCTCTTCGTGGGGGTGGCAGCCACCTGGGCCGTCACCCGGCGCGAGGGCCCGGCCTGGCTGCACGGGACCGCCGGGTGGGTGCTTGCGGTCCCCGGGGTCGCGGCGAGCGTGGTCTTCGGCGCGGTGACCGCGGCGCACGGGCCTGGCTGGGCGAGCGGGGGCGCCCAGCGCGTGCACATCGTGGGCATCAGCGTCTGGCTCGTCTGCCTGGGACTTTTGGCCGGACGAGAGACCGGTGACCAGGACGTAACGTGGCGCTCACCACACCGTGAGGGGAGGCCGGGATGAGCCCGCACCCTGACGCGCGCAGGCCGCACCCGCTGCGCCCTCCGGCCGACGACCACTGGCCGGACCGGTTCGCGGGCGTGATGTTCGGCTTCGCCACCCTCGCCGCCGTCGTCGCGCTGGTGCCGCCGTGGCACAGCTACTTCGCCCGGTCCGAGGACCCTGTCTCGCTGCTGACCATCCCGGTGGTGCCGAGCCTGGTCTACGCCGCGCTGCTCTTCGTCACCGCCGTCGGGCTGCGCCGGCGGCTCCGGGCCGCCTGGTGGGTCGTGCTCGTCTGGTGGCTCGGCCTGCCGGAGGTCGGCCGGGTCGCGCTGATCGCCCAGGGCGACCACGTGGCGCTCGCCCTCCTCGGGCTGGTGCTGGTCGGGGCGGCGATCGTCCTGGCGCTGCGGGTGCGCTCCCAGTTCGTGGCCCGTCGGGTGCCCGGCAGCCTGGCAGGCGCTGGCGCGATCCTCGTGCTCGGTGGTCTGGCCATGGTGCTGGGCGGCGCCGCGCTGGTCCGCGGGCTGGGCCGCTCGGACAGCTACGCCGACGCGGCGACGTACGTCCTGGACACGATGCTGCTCGACCTTGGCCGCACCGGCCTGGAGACCTCGGCCTGGGCGCCGTGGTGGGTCCGGCTCGGCATCGGCCTGGTGGGGGCCGTGGTCGTGCTCGGCGCGATGACCGTGCTGTTCCGCGCCCCCCGCGACACCCGGACGCTCGGGGTCGCCGACGAGGCGAGGGTCCGGGCGATGCTGCGCGACTTCGGCGAGCACGACTCCCTCGGCTACTTCGCGACCCGGCGCGACAAGGCGGTCGTCTGGGACACCGGGGACCCCGCGACCGCGCGCGCCGGGGTCTCCTACCGCACCGTGGGCTCGGTCAGCCTGGCCAGTGGCAACCCCGTGGGGGACCCGACGTACTGGCCCGAGGCGATCGCGCGGTGGCGTGCGGAGGCCCGGGCGAGCGGCTGGTCGGTGGCGGTGATGGGCGCGGGGCACGAGGGGGCGCTGGCCCACGCGGAGGCCGGACTGACGATGCTGGACCTGGGCGACGAGGCGGTGATCGACCTCGGCTCGTTCTCCCTCAACCACCCCGGCATGAAGGCGGTGCGACAGCCCGTCTCCCGGCTGCACCGACGTGGCTACACCACCCGGGTGGTCCGGCACGCCACGCTGAGCGAGGCGGACTTCACCGAGCTCGGCGCCGCGGCCGCCTCCTGGCGTGGCGACGGTGGCGACGAGCGCGGGTTCTCGATGGCCCTGGGCCGGCTCGGCGACCCCCTCGACGGCGCCTGCGTGCTGGTCCAGGCCCGCGACGCCGAGGGCGCCCTGCGCGGCTTCCTCAGCTTCGTCCCGTGGGGACGGACCGGACTCTCGCTGGATCTGATGCGGCGCGATCCCACGGCCGACAACGGGCTGGTCGAGCTGATGGTGGCCAGCCTGGCCGCGGAGTCGACGACCTTCGGGGTGGGGCCCGTCTCGCTCAACTTCGCCATGTTCCGCGAGGCGTTCGAGCGCGGCGCGGAGATCGGCGCCGGTCCGGTGGCCCGCCTGTGGCGCCAGGCCCTGATGCTGGCGAGCAGGAACTGGCAGCTGGAGTCGCTCTACCGCTCCAACGCGAAGTACCTGCCCGAGTGGCAGCCGCGCTACCTCGGCTACGAGTACGCCTCCGACCTGCCGCGGGTCGGCACCGCGGCCGGCAGCGCCGAGGGCTTCCTCACCGCTCCCTCGATCGCCCGGACGCGTCGGCGCACCGACCACCCCGACGGCCTGGGGACCGGCGGGGCCGAGCACGCGGCCGCCGTCCTCGCGCTGATCCCGCCGGCCCCCGACGTGGTGGCGGAGGCGGTCTCGCCCGACCACCTGCCGGAGCAGATGCGGGTGCGCCGGGAGAAGCTGGACCGGATCCGGGAGATCGGGATCGACCCCTACCCGGTGACGGCGCCGCGGACCCACACCCTGGCTGAGGTCCGCGGCCTGGTGGACGAGGATCTCGCGGCGGGGACCGAGACCGGGATCGAGGTCTCGGTGGCGGGGCGGGTGATGCTCAAGCGCGACCTGGGCCACCTCGGCTTCGCCACCCTGCGCGACGGGAGCGGCGACCTCCAGGTGATGGTCGACGCCCAGCGGCTGCCTGCCCCGGACCTGGCGTTCTGGGAGCACACCATCGACCTGGGCGACCACGTGAGCGTCACCGGCGAGGTGGTGACCACCCGGCGTGGCGAGCTCACCGTGCGCGCCCGGTCGGTGCTGCTGACCAGCAAGGCGCTGCGTCCCCTGCCCGACAAGCACCGGGGGCTCACCGATCCCGACGCCCGGGTTCGCCGGCGCTACGTGGACCTGATCGTGCGCCCCGAGTCGCGCACCACCGCCTACCAGCGGGCCACCGTGGTCCGCAGCATCCGCGACTCGCTCCAGGCGCGGGGGTTCACCGAGGTCGAGACGCCGGTCCTGCAGACCGTCCACGGAGGTGCGAACGCGCGGCCGTTCGAGACCCACATCAACGCCTACGACCTGGACCTCTACCTGCGCATCGCCACCGAGCTGCACCTCAAGCGGCTGGTCGTCGGCGGCATGGAGAAGGTCTTCGAGGTGGGACGCCAGTTCCGCAACGAGGGCGCCGACTTCAAGCACAACCCCGAGTTCACCTCCCTGGAGGTCTACGAGACGTACGGCGACTACGACTCGATGCGGCGCCTCACCCAGGCGCTGATCCAGGAGGCCGCGACCGCGGTCTACGGCTCGCCGGTGGCGCGGCGCACCGACGCCGACGGCCACGTGCGGGAGTACGACCTGTCGGGGGAGTGGCCGGTGCGGACCGTCTGCGAGGCGGTCTCCGCGGCCGTGGGCGAGGAGATCACCCCCGACACCCCGCTGATGACCCTGATCAGGCACGCCGAGCGGATCGGGCTCGAGCTCGACCTGGACGCCTCTTGGGGGTTCGTCCTGGAGGAGATCTACTCCGAGCTCTGCGAGGGCCGGACCACGACGCCGGTCTTCTACACCGACTTCCCCAAGGAGAACGCCCCGCTGACCCGGACGCACCGGCGCGACCCGCGGCTCAGCGAGAAGTGGGACCTGGTGCTCTTCGGGGCGGAGCAGGGCACGGCGTACTCCGAGCTGATCGACCCGGTCGACCAGCGCCGACGCCTGGTGGCGCAGTCCCTGCTGGCGGCCGCCGGCGACGCCGAGGCGATGCAGGTCGACGAGGACTTCCTCCAGGCCCTGGAGTACGGCATGCCGCCCACCGGCGGCATGGGTCTGGGCGTCGACCGGCTGGTGATGAACCTGACCGGCCTCAGCATCCGGGACACGATCCTGTTCCCCCTGGTCAAGCCGCAGCAGTGACGCGATGACCATCCCGCCCTCGCAGACCGCAGCGCCCGCCCCGGATGCCCAGAAGGTCTCCGTCCTCACCCTCGCCGGGATGGTCGTCGGCTCGGTGGTCGGTGGCGGGGTGTTCACCCTGCCCGCCAACCTCGCCGGTGCTGCCGGCGTCTGGGGGACCGTGCTCGCCTGGACGATCGCCGGCGCGGGCATGCTCACACTGGCCCTGGTCTTCCAGTCCCTGGCCATCCGCCGACCCGACCTCGACGACGGCATCTACGTCTACGCCCAGGACGGCCTGGGCCGGTACGCCGGCTTCAACGCCGCGTGGGGCTACTGGGCGAGCAACGTCGTGACCAACGTCTTCTTCCTCACCTTCGCCATGACCACTCTGGGCACCTTCTTCCCGGGACTGGGGCAGGGCAACACGGTGCTCGCGGTGCTGATCAGCTCGGTGGTGGTGTGGGTGCTGCACGCGCTGATCGCCCGCGGGATCCGTCAGGCGGTGGTGGTCAACCGGATCGTGACCACGGCCAAGCTGGTGCCGATCCTGGTCTTCGTCGCGATCACGGCGGTGGCCTTCGATCCGGGGGTCTTCGCCGACAACCTCTGGGACGAGGACGAGGGGCACAGCCTGTGGGCGCTCATGGACCAGGCGAAGGACTCGATGCTGGTCGTCGTCTTCGTGTTCATCGGGATCGAGGGAGCCAGCGTCTACTCGCGGATGGCGCGGCGCCGCGAGGACGTCGGGCGGGCGACGTTGCTGGGCTTCTTCAGCACGCTGGCCCTGTTCGTCTCGGTCACCATGGTCTCCTACGGCGTGCTGCCCCAGCACGAGCTGGCCGAGGCGCGGCAGCCCTCGATGGGAGCGGTCCTCGAGTCGGTGGTGGGGGAGTGGGGCGCCAACCTGATCGCCGTCGGGGTGGTGGTCTCGGTCTTCGGCGCGTACCTGGCCTGGACGCTGGTGAGCGCGGAGATGCTCTTCAGCCCGGCCCGCACCGAGGTGATGCCCCGCGCCCTGGCCCGGGAGAACCGGCACGGGACGCCGGGCAACGCCCTGCTGACCACCAACGTCTCCGTCCAGCTCTTCCTGGTCGTGGTGCTCTTCGTCGACGACGCGCTGGACCTCACCCTCAAGCTGGCGACCAGCCTGATCCTGGTGCCGTACTTCCTGGTCGCCGCCTACGCGTTGAAGCTGGCCGTCACCGGCGAGACCTACGGGCCGCGCGACGCGGGGCTGCGCCGCCGGGAGCTGGTCGTCTCCGTGCTGGCCGTCGGGTTCGCGATCTTCATGCTGTACGCCGCCGGCCCGGCGTACCTGGTCCTCAACTGCCTGATCTACGCCCCCGGGACGCTGCTGTACCGCCGGGCGCGCAGGGAGCGGGGAGAGCCCGTCTTCACCCGGCCCGAGCTGGTGGGCTGCCTGGCGCTGTGGGGCAGCGCAGCCATCGGCGTGGTCGCCCTGGCGGCCGGCTGGGTGGGGTGACGGGCCTCCCCGGGCGCGTCAGGCGCCGGGGAGCAGCCCGGGCAGCCGGACCGGGGGCAGGCTCAGGACGCCGGCGTACGGCGTCCCCCACAGCGCGCCGAGCTCGGGCAGGAGGCGCCGCCACAGCGCCGGTCCCTCGCCCACCGAGAGGCCGGGGAGCGGGGTGCGCGTGATGCCCGAGCCGCCCCAGACGGTCGCCTCGACCGCCTCCGAGCTCTCCCGGGGGAACAGCCCCTGCAGCGGACGGTGCCGCGGGATGCCGCGCACCTCGACCTTGCGCCGCTCGACCCGGGCCAGCCGGCAGGCCTCCTCGACCGCCTGGTCCAGGCCGCCGAGGGTGTCGACCAGGCCGTGCCGGTGCGCGTCGGCGCCCGACCAGACGCGGCCCTTGGCCAGGGTGCGCAGCTCCTCGACGTCCATCCCGCGGTCGGCGGCGGCCTTGGCCGTGAAGTCGGCGTAGACGTCGTCGAGCCAGGCGTCGAGCACGGCCCACTCGTCCTCGTCGAACGGGAGGTTGGAGGAGAACATCGCGGCCCGCGGGGCGCCGGCGAGGGTCTCCCGGACGATGCCGAGCCGGGAGAGACCGTCGCGGAGCACGTTCTTGCCGGCCAGCACGCCGATCGAGCCGGTGATCGTGCCGGGGCTCGCCAGGACCGTGTCGCACGGCATGGCGATGAAGTAGCCGCCCGAGGCCGCCACCGAAGCCATCGAGGCGACCACCGGGGTGCCGGACTCCCGGAGCACCTGGATCTCGCGCCGGATCACGTCCGAGGCGATGTAGGAGCCACCGGGGGAGTCGATCCGCAGCACCACGGCCCGGACGTGCTCGTCCCGGCCGGCGGCGCGCAGCGCGGCGGTGAGGGTGTCGGAGCCGACCGAGCTGCCGGAGAGCGGCGAGCCGCCGTCGCCGCGTCCCAGGGTGATCGGGCCCGTGGCCTGGATCAGCCCGATCACCGGCTTGTGCCCCGGCAGCCGACTCATCGGCCCGAGGAGCGCGTCGAACCGGCCGGTGCCGTGCCGCTCGACGTAGCGCAGGGTGGGCTCGGTCGACCCGGCCCGGTTGCGCATCACGCCGTACGCCTGGTCCCGGTAGCCGAGGACGTCGACCAGGCCGCGCTCGTGCGCGTCCGCGGCACGCAGCGGAGCGTCGGCGAGCACGGCCCGGACCTCCTCCTCCGTCAGGCCGCGGTCGGCGGCCACGTCGGCGACCAGGGTCTCGGTGGTCGACTCGATCAGCCGAGTGAGCATCTCCCGGTGCGGCTCGGACATCTCCTCCCGCATGAACAGGTCGGCCGCGGTCTTGTACTCGTACCGCTGGGAGAGCTGGGGCTGGATCCCGAGCTTGTCCAGCGCGCCGCGCAGGAAGGTCGCCTCGCCGGCGAAGCCGACCAGGCCGACGGCGCCGCTGGGCTGCAGCCAGACCTCCTCGAAGGCGGCGGCGAGGTGGTAGCCGGTGTTGCCGGGGCCGAGCTCGCCGAACGACGGGCTCCAGGCGAGCGTCGCCTTCCCGGCGCCGCGGAAGGCGGCTACCGCCGAGCGCAGCTCGGCCGACTGGGCCATCGTGAGCGGCGTCTCGCCGACGGTGGCGATCAGCCCGACCACGTCCGGGTCCGCCGCGGCCTTGCCCAGCTGCTCGACGAGCGAACGCAGCAGGGGGGTGTGCAGGGATCGCAACGCCTCCAGCGGGCTGCCCGGCGGGCTCTCCGCCACGCCGCGGCCCAGGTCGAGCTCGAGCAGGACCTTCTCGCGGGCGCCGCCGCCCAGCGGGGTGCGGCGCAGGACGGGGAGCAGGGCGGCGGGGGTGGGAAGCCTCATGACGCGAGCGTAGGACGTCGAGGAAGAGGCGTGGCCCGAGCGGCGGGCGGCTGGCACACTGCGGGCCATGATCTCCCCGGGGCACCTCGACGCGACCGAGCCTGTGCGCACCTCCCTCCCCGGTGCTCTGCGCTTCCTCCGCCCCGAGGTGCGGGAGTGGCTCGATCCCGCCGGGCGGGTGCCCTACGGCCGTGCCCGTGCGCTGGAGGCGCTGGTCACGGCGTACACGAAGGAGGCCAGGGTGCTGACCGGGCTGACGCTCTGGCTGGGTGCTGCCTGCGGCGTGCTGCTCGTCTGCTTCGGGGCCGGGGCGCTCGCGGAGGGGATCGCGACGGGCGACCTCGGCTTCGGGTTGCTGGCCGGGGTGATGATGCTCCTCGGTCTCCCCCTGGCGGGACTCTCCTGCGCGTACGGCGTGGTGCTGCTGCGTACCGGCCGCGCTCTGACGCGTGCGGCGGTCGGCTGGCTCGGGGACGACGAGTCAGCCGGTGGGCTGCACCACCACGTCGCGGTGCGTCGTGCGCTGTACCGGCCTCCGGTCTTCTTCCGCCTCGTGTGGGTGTCCCTGGCGGGCCTCGCGGCCGTGTGCTCCGGCTCGGCGGTGGGCTACTGCCTGTGGCAGCTGGGTGGGGCAACCGCGCAGGACGCACGCGTGCTCGGCACGCTCACGGCCATGCTGACCCTGCTCACCGTGCTCTGTGCGGTGCCCGCGGTGGCGCTGGCCCGTGGGGCCCACCGGCTTCAGCGCGTCCTGGTGTGGCAGGCGCTGCGCGACGCCTGAGCGCTGCTCTGCTCGGTGCGGAGACTCCGTGAGCGGCTGTCCCGGGGGAGGAGCGCACGACAAAACCCGCCTCCTGGAGGGAGACGGGGTCTGACGTGCGGTGATTCGTGGTGGGCGATACTGGGTTTGAACCAGTGACCTCTTCCGTGTCAAGGAAGCGCGCTACCGCTGCGCCAATCGCCCAGGTCTTGAATTATCTGTGGAGGTGGGTACGGGATTTGAACCCGTGTACACGGATTTGCAGTCCGTTGCCTCGCCTCTCGGCCAACCCACCCTGCAGGATCCTCCCAGGGAAGGACCGGTGGAAAGACCTCTCCGAGCGGACAACGAGACTCGAACTCGCGACCTCAACCTTGGCAAGGTTGCGCTCTACCAACTGAGCTATGTCCGCCTGCATTTCCCGGCCGGTTTCCCGGCCGTTCCTGCGAGCAGAACAGTAGCCGATGGTGGGGGGCGTGCCAAAACGGGGTCCCGTCCGGAGTGTTGCGCGGGTCGCGCCGAGGCGCCCGGTCCCTAGAGTTCACGGCATGCGCACCTGGATCGATGGCCGTCTGCTCGAGGACCCCCGAGGCCCTGCCCTTCCCGTCACCGACCACGGGTTCACCGTGGGTGACGGCGTCTTCGAGGCGGTGAAGATCGTCGACGGCGTGCCGTTCGCGCTCAGCCGCCACCTGCGACGCCTGGCCACCTCGGCCCGGGGACTGGGTCTGCCGCCCGTCGACGAGGAGCAGGTACGCCGTGGCGTGGCCGAGGTGCTGGCCGGCGAGCCGCTGCCGCTCGGTCGACTGCGCATCACCTACACCGCAGGTGCCGCGCCCCTGGGCAGCGGACGCGGGAACGGCGGCCCCACCCTGGTCGTGGTCGCGGCGCCGATGGACGCGAACCCGCCGACCACCCAGGCGGTGACCGTGCCGTGGCCGCGCAACGAGCGAGGCGCCCTCGCCGGGCTCAAGACCACGTCGTACGCCGAGAACGTGATCGCGCTGGCGCACGCCCGGGAGCGCGGCGCCACCGAGGCGGTCTTCGCCAACCTCGCGGGTCACCTGTGCGAGGGCACCGGGTCCAACGTCTTCTACGTCGTGGACGGCGAGCTGCGGACGCCGACGCTGGCGTCCGGCTGCCTGGCCGGGGTGACGCGTGCGCTGGTGCTGGAGTGGTTCGGCGCGCGGGAGGTCGACGAGCCGATCGAGGTGGTGGAGGAGGCCACCGAGGTCTTCCTGGTCTCGACCACCCGCGACGTGCAGGGGGTGAGCCGGTGGAACGAGCGCGAGCTCGTGGCGCCGGGGCCGGTCACCCAGGAGGTGGCGCGGGTCTGGCGTGAGCGCGAGGCCCAGGACGTCGATCCCTGACCTGCCCTGTCCCTGAGCCGGCCCAGGGAGAGGGAGGGGAGACGCGGCTCAGGCGAGCAGCTGGCCGATGATCGTGTCGAGGCGCAGGTGCTGCGCCTCCTCGCCGGCGGGCACCAGCGAGAGGGAGCGGCGGAGGAACCGGCGCACGTCGCGCGCGCACGCCCGGGTCGCGAGGTGGCCGTCGGGGGAGCTGAGCTCGACGAGCACGACCGCCTGTCCGCGGTCGTCGGCCTCGGGGCGGACGAGCACGTCGCCCAGGCCGGCCGGTTCGGTGAGCCCGGTGACCAGCAGCTCCCGGCTGAAGGTCCAGGGGAGGTCGCCCTCGTGGGTGCGGAAGGTGATGGTGACCGCGAACGGGTCGTCCTCGCGGTAGGCGAAGACCGTCTCCATGGCATGGGCCCGACCGAGGGAGTCGAGGCACTGCATCGTGATCTCCTGCTCGACTGCGCCGACCAGTCGACGGTCGTACCTTCCGGCCATGGTTGTCCTCCGCTGCGTTCTGTGTGGAGGTCAGTAATTCACCTGGACAGCACCCATGAGACGGAAACGTCAAGATTCATATAGGGGAAACCAGCAACGATCTAGACCAGTGCTGCTCATGGTCGCGCCCGGTACCCTCAGGGGGTGCGTGACGAGGCGACCCAGGACCGACCCGATCCTCTCTCCGAGCAGGGCGCGCCCGGACCTGGCTCAACCGATCGCCTGGAGCGCCCCGATCACTCCGAGCACCCGCACCTCGCAGAGGCGGTGAAGGCCCCGGAGCTCGACTACGGCCCGGGGTGGGCCCGTCGTTGGCACGCCCGCGCGCACGCCAATCCGGTCACCGGTCTGATCACCAAGGTCGTGGTCACGTTCGTCGGCTGCCTGGTGATCGTCGCCGGCCTGGTGATGATGGTGGCGCCGGGTCCCGGCATCGTCGCGATCCTGGTCGGCTTCGGCATCCTCTCCACCGAGTGGGCGTGGGCGGACCGCTGGGTCGACCGGATGCGTGCCTACGCCCACGAGACGGCGGAGAAGGCGCGACAGATGGATCCCGCGGTCCGTCGCCGGCGGATCGCCATGGCCGCCGGTGCGGCGCTCCTGGCGGCTCTGCTCGTCTGGGCCTACCTCGCCTTCTTCGGCTGGCCGTCCCTGGCGGTCGACGGGTGGGACTGGGTGCAGGACATCTCGCCGTTCGTCCCGGACCTCCCGGGCATGTAAACCGACGTGCGGGGGAGGCGGATGTGAGTTCCCCCGAGGCATGCGCTAGTGTTTCCGCCGCACCACACGGGCGATTGGCGCAGTGGTAGCGCGCTTCGTTCACACCGAAGAGGTCACTGGTTCGAACCCAGTATCGCCCACCGCAACCCAAACCGCCTCTGACCTGCGAAAACAGGCTTCAGAGGCGGTTCGCATTTCGGCGTTCGTGTCCACTACGTGTCCATAGATCCCGTTACGACCCGACCGTGGGGATGCGCCGGATGGTGGTTTCGAGCTCGTCGAGACGCACTCGGATCTGCTTCCGACCGCACCGGTAGCCGGGCAGGCTGCCCTCGCTATCCGCCGTCTGATGGTCTTCACGGAGACCGCGAGCATGTCCGCCGCCTCCTCCAGTGTGAGGTAGGTGGGGAGGTTCGTCTTGCGGGTCATCGCCTGCTCCTCGGGTTCGTAGCTGTCTGTCGGATGTCGTGTCGTCGGGTGGGTGCCGGCGTCCTGTGCTGGTCAGGTGCGCGGCAGTGGACACCCGGCACCGCACCCGCAGTGGTCAGATCTGCGGGGCGCCCGGACGGGGTCTGGGGATGGGACGATGGAGCACTGCGGAGTGGAGCTCAACGCGGGTGGCCCCCGGAGTAGCCATGAGCACCGGCTCTCGGGGGCGGAGACGGTCGCGGACGGTGCGAATGACCTCCAGGTCGGTCGCGTTGGAGACGGGCACGAAGCGGTCCCGGACCGGGTGGATGAGCTGACCACTGCCGGCCACAAGCCGGGGGAGCGTGACGCGTTGGGCGAGCGCGCCGCACTCGACCCCGTCCTCGATGACGTCGGCGATGCGATGGTCGAGCCGGGTGAAGAGCAGTTGGAAGCCGGCCAGGACACGCGGCTCGACGATCGAGTCCGGCGGGATGTCCCGCAGGCGGGCAACGGCAATGGCGCCTTCGGCAGCGGCCTGGCCGCCCCTCCCCAGCACCCCGGCGACGTCGCGGAGCTGCCGCTGGATGAGGGCATAGGTGTCGGCACGCTCGCTCCAGCGTGCCGCCAGCCGCTCGTCGATCCGCGCAGCGAACGGGACCAGATGCGCGGAGAGACGACGCTGGGAGTCGACGACGAGCCGGAGGTTCGTGGCGTTGGGGACCGTCTTCATCCGGATCACGAGGTTGTGCTGCGCCTGCAAGACGCCGAGGATCCCGGGACGGGCGGGGCCGGTCATGAGCTTCGTCTTGGGTTTCCAGCCGATGCGGTCGACGGCGTAGTCGTGCTGTCCCAGGCTGACGTCGAGGGCGGCCGCGAGCGCGGCCCATCCGAGCCGGGCGCTCCCGGCCAAGGGCTCCCAACCGGGGGTGTTCTTATAGCGGCGGTCGAGGACGACGAGGGCCTGGGCCAGCGCGGCGACATCGCCGACGAGGGCCCGCGCCTGGGGTGCGGTCATCTGTGCCGCGAACGGTTCGGCGGTGTCGTGCTCGGCCAGGGCCGCGGCGCGGGCGGCGAGCCGCCATTGCTCGACCAGAGGATGGGACTGAGGTGAGGACAGGGCGTCGGAGGAGGCCTGCCGCGCCGCGGACTGGGTCGTGGCCGTGGTGAGGGCACTGGCGAGTTCATCAGCCGCGGTGGGTTGCGCATCGGCCACCCCGACCGCTTGGAACGGATTCGGTTGGGGCGTCGGCATGTTGGTGAACGCCAGGGGAGAGGCGGCCCGCATCGCCTGCGCCAACCAGAGAAGGACGGTCTGTCGGTACTGGCGAACGAGGACCCCGTGCTCCTGGCGCGCCTCCACTGTCAGGCCCAGCTTCTGCTGCACGCGGTGCCGACGCAGGAGCGTGGCGAATGCTCGGCGCATCTCGGCTCCGGTCTCGCCGTACATCATGTGCCGTCCAGGGCGCGTGCGTCCTCGAACATGACGAGGAGCAGTTCGAGGCGCAGGGACTCCACCCCGTACTGATCCAGCTCCTCAAGAGCGGACGTCAGGCGGGCGGGGAACGTTGCCAGACCCTCCGCGTGCCGGTCAGTGCTCACGGCGGGGCAGGCATCGCTGTGGATGCGGTCAAGCTCGATCAGCACGCGCTCGTAGGCCGACGCGACGTCGACTGTCGTGGCCTGGTCGGCGAGCGCTGCCAACCGCAGACGGGCGTCGGCGAGGACGAGTGCGTGGGGGAGGAGCATCGCCGGCCTTTCGTGTGTGGGCGGTTCAACGGTCTTCCCGCTTGAGCCGCCCGGCGCGAACGAGCAGCGGGGCTGTGGACGGCGCCGTGGGGGATCGCTCCTGTGGCGGGGCGTCGGTTCAGCCCGCGCGGGATCGCTCGGCGAGCACTTCGAGCCGACGGCGGCGCAGCACGTCGTCGCGCACGAACACCTCGAAGTGGCTGTCCCGGTCCGCGATTTCAACGTCGCCTGCCTGAGCGACGGGCGCCTCGCCCGGCCAGGACGTGACGCGGGTCGGACGGTCGCGGTCCAGACGTGTGCCCGAGACGGCGACCCAGTCGCGCAGTCGGTGCTTAGCGTCCTCGAAGTCCCGTCGCCAGGCGATTGGGGCCGAGGGGGAGGCGGTCTGGTGGTAGCAGCTCAGCCAGTGCGTGTGGAGTGCCGAGAGCTCCCAGACGAGCTCGTCGTGGAGGTAGTAGAACGGCGGGACGATCGAGGGTGGGAGGCCGTGGCTGGTCTTGAGCCACTTCACCCACCGGTCGAGGTCATGCCATTCGTACTGCGCCTCGTCCGCGGTGAGCAGGTTCCAGTTGACCGGACCGGGCAGGTCGTCGCGCAGAAAGTCATAATCGCCCGGCTGGTCCGGCTCATCGTATCCGGTGTAGAGATCCATAGCGGCCGCACCTGCTACAGACCGATGACCGGACTGGATCGCTCGGGAGTCACCTGCTCTGCGGGCGTCGCGGGGGTCAGACGCCGGCGCTGAACCTCATATGCCGTCCTGTTGACGTTGTGGCCGATCTTGCGCGCGACGAACTCCTGCTTCACCACGCTGCGCTGGCGACCGTCGACTTCATACTCGTGGACGTAGCCGCTGGCCACGAACGAGTCCCCTTTGCGGAACCGGGCGTACATCTCGCGTGCTGTCGCCTCAAACGCGACCATGTCGTGAAAAGTCGGCTCCAGCTTGGTGAACTTGCCGTCGATCTCCTTGCGCCACTGCTCGACTCCCACGCGGACGCGGAGGTACTCAGCGCCCCCCGCGGTGAAGTGCAGGTCTGGTTCGCTGGCGATGAAGCCAGCCAGGCTCATCTGGGTGGGGATGGACATTGTGCCTCCAGAGACCGTGCGCCTTCCGGCAGGAACGCGCCTTATAGGACAGGTGCGCGTCCACGACCAGGCTCGGCAACCGGTTGCGCCGGTTTAGGCAGCCCGTACTTCCCCGCCATCCACGTCACCACGTCAAACACGCGAAGAGGCGAGATCTCCGTCGGGAGGTGCGCATCGTGGCGCAGGCGTGCGAGGCGCTTCGCGTAGTTCGGGATTGTGCGTCAGATGTGCCCGAAGCGGCTCCAGAGCCGGGCTGAGCCGATCACCTCGGCGACCACGGTGTCGTAGATAGGTCTGAGACGGTCGCTTACGAGCGAGCAGCTTTGTCGCTGTAATGGCCCCTCGCCAGGAAGCTGCATGAGAGCTCCTGTCACAGCGCCCCCCGGGTGAACATCCCTCCAGCGCCTGACACACATCGACGCAGATCAGGTGTCACCTATCCGTGCAGCGGACCCGGCCGCTGGGAGGTAGCACGGCGCCGTGCGAGTCCGAAGGCCAAAACACTGCGATGTTCGTCCCGGGGGGGCCTGGCACCAGACCCCGGAACCACTGCCGCCCCTGGCATGCCTCACGGTTGACACGACCGATCGCTCGACCTTTCAGTGGTTCTTATGCAGAGAATCTGCGTAGAATGGCTCGAGTCGCGACTCTTTGCCCCCTACGCTAGGGAACCCCATGCTGCTGAATTTCCGTGTCTCCAACTACCGCTCCTTCCGCGAAGAGGTCTCCATCTCGTTCGTCGCCACGCGCCTCGACAAGGGCTTCGGTGTGCCTACCGCCGTAGCCGCCGACGGAAGCGCGGTGGATGTGTTGCCCGTCGTCGCAATCCTTGGTGCGAACGCCTCAGGCAAGTCGAACCTGCTCCGAGCCATGGAGTACATGAGGACCATGGTGCTGACCTCCGCGTCGCGACCCCGCTTTGCGGAACTCGAAGCGGACCCCTTTGTCCTCGATGGGACCTCTCGAAACGCACCCACCCTCATGGAGTTGGACTTCGTGCTGGACGGTTCGCGCTACGTCTACGGCTTCGAACAGAAGCAGGGACGCTTCACGGACGAGTGGCTCCATACCTACCCCCATAAGAGGAGCCAGAACCTCTTCGATCGCGAGAACACTGACGAGTTTCAGTTTGGCAAGAACTTGGGGGGGCAGAACAGAGTCATCGCGGAGATAACTCGATCTCAAGTGCTCTTCCTGTCCGCGGCCGCACAAGCGGGTCATCCACTGCTTTCCAAGATCTATGACTTCTTCGTCCGGAATCTGGTAATGCTCGATGTGCCGGGCCGGAGTCGCACCTCACCCTCAATGATCCGCCGACTGACGGAGCGGCGCGGTCAAGCGGTCCAACTTCTCGCACTGGCCGACCTTGGCATCCTTGACGCTCGTATCGACGACTCCAACATCTCCGACGAGCGGCGCGCTCAAGTGCGGCAGATGATCGAAAAGTCAATTGACGAAGAAGAACTCCCTGAGGACGAAAAGAGCAAGAGAGTCGACGAGATCTTGGCCCGCTTTTTTGAGAGCCAAGAGCCGAACGTAGAACTCGTCCATAAGGCCGTCAAGGGCGGAACGTCGCTACCCTTTGAGGAGGAGAGCCTTGGGACAAAGTCTTGGTTGTCGTTTGTGTCTTATGCCTTGGACGCCCTCGAACATGGCGGGGTCCTGCTCGTGGATGAACTTGACGCAAGCCTCCACCCCCTGCTGATCGCTGAGGCATTACAACTCTTTCAGTCTCCACGCACTAACCGGCATGGGGCACAACTTGTGTTTACGACGCACGATGTGACACTGCTGAGCAACTCGCTGGAACGACTCAGCCTGTCTCGCGGTCAAGTTTGGCTCGTGGAGAAGTCGGAGCACGGGGCGTCCACGCTAACTCCGCTCTCTGACTACCGCCCCCGCAAGGGCGAGGACTTGGCTAGGGGCTACCTGCAGGGTCGTTACGGCGGCACCCCTCGCATCCTTCCCGCGGACGCGGGTGACGTCGTTGTGGGGAACGAGCGCCGCGTTGCGGCGAACTCACGCCGCGCTCTGGAAAACGAGCGCCGCCGTGGCTAAGCGCGGTGGTGCCTCGCTCACACGATCGGTGGGGAGCCGCCAGCCGAAGAAGCGCGTCGTCGTCGTCTGCGAAGGCGCGAAGACTGAGCCCTCCTACCTCCGACTCATCAACAGACGCGCCACCGACGCCCTCATCGAACTAGAAGTAGTAGACGAAGATGCGACCTCCCCGAAACAGCTGGTAGAGCGCGCCTGCCACATCATGACTGCTGCTCTGCGCGAGGCACGCCGCACCCGGGATCCCAACGCGAAGGTAGATGAAATCTGGTGCGTCTTCGACGTTGACGAGCATCCGATGCTGAGAGAGGCGAAACAGCAAGCGGAAGCGAACGGGGTGGATGTCGTCATCTCGAACCCATCCTTCGAGGTGTGGCTCCTGTTGCACTTTACTGAGCAGACTGCTCACCTGCATCGAGATCACGCCCTCGGCAATCTGAAGAAGTTCATTCCCGACTACGACAAGTGCCTGCGAACTCTCGACGAACTCGAGGGCCGGTTCGAGGAGGCCAAGCAACGTTCTATTCGCCTCGATAGAAAACATCAAGGGGATGAGACTCCCTTTCCGGAGAACAACCCCTCCACCGGCATGTGGCGACTCGTCGACTCACTGCAAGCCGCCTACTAGGCCAGCACCGCATTCGTCCGCCTACTCTCGGCCTCGGCAGCCTGCATCGATCTGGGTGGTGTGCCGCCCTGACCGATGCGAATGCCACGGACGCAGGTTCACGACGATCGGTGGAGCACTTCGTAGGAGCACGAGGCCGGTCCCGAATGGAAGCGTGCGCATCCGTTCTGGGGGCATCACGTGTCGCCGCTGGGTGGACCATTGCGTTGAGCGGGCGCCGTACTCGCTAATTGTGACGCTGTCGACGAGCTCGTCTCGCTCCCCTATGAGGACGGAGAGCTCCTGAAGATCTTTGGAGGCCGATGCGCCCCCCAGAATGACCTTCACGATCGATGCGTCCCAGATGGTGCTGGCGGCGTGGTCGCCCCACTTGGCGCGAGCCTGCGAGAGCGACTGAAGGACGGGCATCGTCGTGATACCGGTGCCCCCACCCTCGGCCATCAACACGGGCAGGGAGGGCAATGGAGCAAGATTCCCGATCTCATCGAGTGCGAGCAGTAGAGGCGGGTCGAGCCGTGTCCCGGGCGATGAGGCAGCCAGGTGCCGGGCCGTCTCTGTCAGGTCCTCCATGAAAGCGGCGACGAGTGGCCAGGCGGCGCCCGCGCCGGCGCCGGTGGCGAGCAGGTAGAGCGTCCCGTTGCGGGTGAGGAAGTCCGTGGGATCGAACTCTTCGCCGGGTGCGGGGTTGACGGCGTTGAGGACCCGAGGGTCGGCAAGGGATGCCATGGCCTGGGAGACAGCCATCCAAATGGAGTCGCGGGTGCGCGGATCCGAGGTGATCATGCCTTGGAGCGAGTCGGTCCAGCCGGGCGCGGCACCGCCATGGCTGGAGAGGATGCCAACGGCGTCCATTGCGGCGTTCGCCGAGAGCGACCACTCGAACAGCACCCGGGTCGTCAGCCGCTCGAGCGCGGCTGCGTGGAGCAACGCCTGGAGGACGGCGCGGGCGCGACCTTCCCAGAACCCGCCCGACTCGGTCCCTCCGGCTGAGAGTCCGGTCGACGAAGCGAGACCGGTCGCTCGGATCATCGCGGTCAGGGGGTCCTCGCAGCCGCGGATGGGGGACCAGCGGACGCCGGCGTCGTGCACCGCGCTGAGGCCGGCGGTGAGGCGCTGCGGGTCGAACACGGCCACGGGTCCCTTGGCTCGTCGTGCGTGGAGGGTGGCGACGAGGTTGTCGGGTCGGGTAGAGGTTGTCACCACGGCGCCGGGAGCGTCGAGGATGGCGTTAATGACCAGATGGAGCCCCTTACCGGAGCGTGGCGGGCCGATGACGAGGATCGAGTCTTCGACGGACGCCCAGATCTCGCGGCCATGACTCCTGCCGAGAAGGTAGCCCACGTCGCTGGCCGCGGGGCGTCGGAGGGAGGGGCGCAGCGTGCTGGCTCGGCGGAGCAGTGCCTTCTCGGAAGCGGTGGCGTCGATGTCCCTTCGGGTCGCGGTGCCTTCGATGCGCTGTGGGTCGTGGGCGGACCGGTGTCGGGCACGGGCGATCAACCTCCACACGCCCCAGCCGAGACCGATGAGCAGCGAGACCAGGATCACGAGGCTGACCCAGAACGCCATTGCTGACAGGCCATCGGTGCCGAGCGCCGTACCCGGGGAGGTGGGTCGAGCGAGTACGAGCAGACTGGCTGCTACGCCGTTGGCGGGTTGCTCCGTGCTGGTCAGGAACGCCGCGACGGAGCCCGCGGCGCGCAACAGGAGCGCGAGTAGGAAGGCGCCGCAGATCGCGAAGAGCGCGGCGTTGGTCAGCTCGCTGTCGACGGACTGGCCGCGAGGGCTCATGGCTGTTGCTCGATCTCAGCCATCGCTGCCGACGTCATCCCGATCAAAACCAGTCTGCTTCCGCGCTTGGACAGAAGCGCGGGCGGGAGGTTCACGGCTGCTAGCCCGTCCGCGTCAGCTGTCTCGGTGAAGAGGACGTAGGCGAGTGCGACTGGTTCGCCGGGACTGAAGCCATGGCCGGTGATGCCCGACGGAGGCGTTGAGAGGGTTTGGTCGTCCGCCGATGTGGTGTCCGGCCCGGACGGGGGAGTGGCGATGTCGGCGTAGGTCGTTCCGTCTGCCTCGCGGATCTCGACGCGTACGGCGGTCCCAACTGCAGTGGTGATCCGGTCCAGTACAGCGCCGAGGTCGGCACGGGCGAGCGTCCAGCCCACGTCGTACGGCTTGCCGTCCACGTCGATCGCCAGCTGCCCGTCCTCGCTGACCCCAACATGGACGGTGCTGAGTACGACAGGAATCTTCATCGCCCCAGCACCGGCCCGTCGGTTCGTGCACCGGTCGCGATAGGTGCTGTCCCGACGCGATGGCTCAACGCCTCTCGGTACAGACCCGGAGGGGTGCCGTCGCCGATCTTTTGCATGTCGAGCTTGTCGAGGATCCCCAGTGCCGCGCCCCTGACGCGTTCCGCTGTCGACTGCACGACCTCGACGGGCGTCTTCCCGGGGACGCTCGCGGCCCACGTCGAGACATAGGGGATGGTGTACGCCGAGGTGTCGAGTCCATGAGTCGCGCCGACCATCAGCGCGATCGACTCAGCCTCGACCTCAGCGATGCCACGATGCATGGTCGCGTCCGCGGCCAGGTCGGTCGACACGGTGTTCTCCCGGGGGGCATGGAGCAGGACGTGACCCAGCTCGTGAGCCAGCGTCTTCACCTGGGCCGCGTCGTCCATGTCCGTTCGGACCGAGATCTCACGGGCGAGGAAGTCGGTCAAGCCATTGGCTCCACCGATCGCCGCCGCGGAGGAGACCAACCGGAGGTCGAATCCGCGGGCGGTGATCTGGTCCGCGAGGCCATCCCAGAGACCGGAGGGAGCCTCACCCCGCAGCAGGTTGGGGCGGGGGAGCTCGGGAACGGGCTCGCCGGCAGTCTGGGACACGTCCCACACATGGGTGGGCTTGAGACCGATGAGCTTCGACTTCACGGTCTCGCCGAACCCAGGCCGCTCGCCACGTGCGAGCCGGTGCCATGACCCGGGGTCTGTGGGGTTCGGCGAGGCGATCCGGGCAGTGACCGGCGCGAGGATCGCGTACCCGTGCTGGCCCTTCATCACGTGGCGTCCGAGGGAGAGCCACTGGTGGAATCCGGCGACGTACGTGGGAGTCGGCTGAGGGACGCGCCCTTCCTGGTATGCCGAGTAGTGCTGGGCGTAGATCAGCATGGTGTTGTTGAAGCTGCGGGAGCGGAACCGGGCGGCGAAGGTCAGCGCTCGCTTCCAGTCCTCGCCGGTGACCAGCGCGGCGACCGACTCCGACAGCGTGTGCTGGAGCGCTGAGAGCTTGGCCTCGCGAGAGGCCCGTGTGCGGACCTGGGTGCTCATGACGTCGTGCCTCCTGTCATGCGGCCGGAGGTATCGAAGAGTCCGAGTTCGGCGGGGTGCAGCTGGTGCTGCACGACGAAGGAGCGGTGCTTGATCCGCCACAGCCCTTGGCCGGTGCCGAGGGTGGGGATGAGCGCCTGCTCGGTGCCGGTGAGACCGAGCGCGGCAGAGGTGGGGCCGAGTTGGTCGGACTCCTGCCGGTAGACGACGCGGGTCTCCGCATTGGCCAGCAGCGAGGAGGCGAGGGCGCGCATGGCCGACCCGGAGTCGCCGACGTTGTCGAGGTCGGAGAGCTTGTGGAAGATCAGCATGTTCGCGATCCCGTAGTGCCGTGCGAGCCGCCAGTGCGCATCCATCCGCCGAAGCAGCGCGGGGTGTGACATCAAGCGCCAGGCCTCGTCGTACACGACCCAGCGTTGCCCGCCGGCCGGGTCCATGAGCGCTGACTCCATCCACGCCGAGGCACAGGTCATGAGGACGGAGATGAGAGTGGCGTTCTCGGTCACGCGGGAGAGATCGAGGGAGATCATCGGTAGCGACGGGTCGAACGACACCGTCGAGGGACCGTCGAAGAGCCCGGCGAGGTCGCCCGCCACCAGCCGGCGCAGCGCGTGGCCGGGCAGCCTGCCGTCCTCGGCAAGGCGTCCGTCGGGATCGTCGAGCCTGTCGGGCGCGAGCAGTCGGTCGACCACCATCGGAAGCACCGGTACGTCGGTGCCGTGCACCGTGCGTTCCAGTGCCACGTCAACGGCGGTGTGCTCGAGGGGTGTGAGGCGTCGATCGAGAACGGTCTCGGCAAGCGCGCCGATCAGGTCGCGTCGGCGGCTCGTGACCTGGCTCGCCCATTGAACGTCGTCGAGTCCCCCCGGACGGATCCCCTCATCGAGCGGGTTGAGCCGGTTCGGCATCCCATGACCCAGAGCGATGGCCTTGCCGCCCACCGCCTCGGCGACGGGCGTGTGCTCGCCCTTGGGGTCGCCAGGCACGTAGACGCGGCACCCGAACGGGATCGACCGGGTGTATAGGCTCTTGGCGAGACTCGACTTGCCGGCGCCCACGATCCCGGCCAGGACCAGGTTCGGCGCGGTGATCAGGCCGCGGGCATAGAGGACCCAGGGGTCGTAGACGAATGACGATCCTGAATAGAGGTCCTGGCCGATGAACACGCCTTCGCTGCCGAGTCCACCTTCAGCGAGGAACGGGTAAGCGCCGGCGAGTGTGGCGGAGGTGTCCTGATGGCGGGGGAGTCGGAAACGGCCCGGGGTCCGTAGCGCGGCGGGTCCGGGTTCGCCTGCGCGGGGGAGCAGTTCAGTCAGCCGCTTCTCAGCCGCAAGATCGGTTGCCTTCTGCTGCGCGGTCGACCGTCGCGCATCGCGGTCCTCGACGACGAGAGCGCGTGCTGAGGCCCTGCGGAGCCTTCGGTCCGCCCGCTTCTCGCGCCTAGGAGACACGAGAACGGTCGAGTGGAGACGGTGCTCGTCGAGACGCTTCGTCACAGCGACAGCCCGGGGTCGCTCACTCGCCGCGGGATGGCAGCGAGAGCGGAGGAGTCGTCGACGTCATAGGCGATGGTCGCCTCGACCTCGTGGGCCCTGGCGACACCGTTCGCGACCTGCTGAACCATCTCGGCTGCGCGATGCAGTTCCCAAGCGACTTGGTACGACGCGGCGCGTCCGGTCCGCGCGTCGCCGGCAACGCAGGCTCGCGTGCCGAGTGCTCTGTCATGGGACTGTGCGATCTGGTGAAGCGACTGGGCCAAGGACGCGAGGCCATTGGTGAGCTCTCCGAGCACGGGGTAGATCTCGGTCGGGTCCTCGACGTGTCGGGTGGCGTGAGCGAGTTGCCGGAGAGCCTTGCGCGCCTCGTCGGCGTGAGCGCTTGGACGGTCGAACAGGGCCATCGCTTCCTCCTCGATGAGTGCTTCTCATCAGGGAGGTGCGTCGGTAGTGGAACTCGCGCCTGAACTACGAAGGAGGTGGTCAGACCCGCTGGTGCGCCAACAGAGTCCCACCATCGCGGCGGTGTGACGCACCTATCTCAGAGGGATCTGCCCCACCAGGTCGCCGTTCGCGTGCAAGGATGCCGAGCATGGTGAAAAGGACTATCGCAGTGGAGTTTGAAGGCGACGTGACGACCGCGCGGTCGCTCGCCAGAGCCATCTACTGGATGGTTTCGGCGGCGGACGTTCAAGACAGCTCCGCGACCGTGGACGGGTTCAGTATGAACCGAAGCGATGGTTGGACTGGCGACTACAAGGTCACGATCCAGGAGCGCTAGCACGGCACAGTGCTTAGGGCGATTGCGGCGAAGTGATGCGTCAAGGGGCCCGCTCGGCGCTGGTTCATGGCGTGGACGTCAGCTGGGGTCGGAGTCCCAGACCGTCTCGTACTCATCGGCGACCAGAGGCCATATCCGTTCGAGGGCACCCGCGACGTCGTTGATGTGGTCGGACAGGGGCGGAAGAACGACGAACTCGTGCGGGATGGGTCGGCCAGCTGAGTCGTTGCGTCCGGAGGGATCAGGAAAACGCACCGCAACCGTCGTTCCCACCCGGCGGAATGCGCTCGGGCTCGCATCGATGTCCGCGAATGCCGCGTCATAGGGCGGCAGCGGATCGCCAAAACCCCCGCTCCGGAGGAAACGGAAGCCCCAGGTGCGGCCTCGGGTAGCCCAGATGAAGCTCACCCGGCACTCCTGACGAGTATCGCCTTCTCCTCGGCCTCGTCCAGGTCCTTGCGAAAACCGTCAAGTGTCGCAGCGAGATTCTGCTGCTTCGTGACCGCCGCCGCATCCGCCGCCTCGAGCTTTGCGCCAGCTGACTTGATGGCATCCTCAAGCTTGGGCGTGAGTTGGCTCAGTGCGAGTCCAACTGCGCCTGCGAGCTTGTTCCTCTTGCCCATTAACACTGCGACGATGTTGCTGGCGGCACCCAGCGCGGCAGCGACCACCTCGGCGTTGCCGATCAGCTTTACGGCAACCTTCTTCGTCAACTTGTCGGCCTGCGCCCACCGCAAGTGCCTCTCGAAAGGGAGCACGGACGCCATCGGCAGGATCAGGTCGATCCCGATGCGCTGCGTTACCTCGATCGCATCCGTACTGAACTTCGCCGAAGAGACGAGGACGAAATCCTCACCGACGGACAATGCGGCTTCGGACTCGGCCAGTCCGCCGAGCACGGTCCGGAGCTCGACAATTTCGCTGCCAGCCTTCTCGATGACCAGTTCCTTGAACCCGTGAACGTCAAGGTCTGGCAGCAAGTCTGCCTTCGAGAGCGCGATCACCCAGATACGCGGGAAAGTCACCAGCGGCTTGCCGTCCTCGAGAAGGTCGTCCCGTAGCAGCACGAGGCTGTTGCGGAAGTTACTCAACAGTGACTTCAGGTAGCGCTCTTCCTCGCCGACGTTTTCGAGGAACTTCTGCCCGTCCACGAGAAGCAGCGCGACGTGAGACCCGAGGAGCGCTCGGAACGCATCGATCCGGCGTCGCTCCTCCTCAGGCCCGCTGACGTCCTGTTCGAACCACTCACCCGGGTAGTCGTGCCAGACCAGACGGAGGGCGTCGAACGGCTTGGCTTTGAGACGCTTCGCCTCGGTCTCGCCCTTGAACTTCAGAATGAAGCGGTACGTCGTCGAGGCGAACCTGGTCGCTTCGGGGACTGTGCCTGAATTCTTCATGCCTAGGTAGTTCTGATGCAGGTGCGTGCCTTGGCTGGCGTTCTCCGCCACCACGTTGAACGCGCCCTTCTTGATGTTCAGCGGCTCCTGCTCGGACCCGTAGAACGAGGAGAGCATGACGGTCTTGCCGCTCCCGCTCTCCCCGAAAACGGCGATGTGCTGCTCGAGCACCTTGTTGCTTGACATGTTCGAACCCTAGGCGAGCGGGTCCGATCTCGACGGGCTTCTGGCACGGACGACGGTGAACCCGGATGATTCGGCCCCGGCGAAGCTGGCCGGGCGGCTTCGCTCGAAGTGCTGTCCGTCCCGGTCCCGACGTTGTGAGGCGACCCCGGACGGTACGCGGCGGGATGACGCATGGCGCCAGTACACGCTTGCTGTTGGCGGACGAAGCAATCACCCCTTCGAGCCGCTCGACTTATCGCGCGCCTACTCGTCGCCAGGCCACGCCTCGCCAGGTGGCCAAGGGTCCGGGAGCCCGAAGAACTGGTCCGCCCCCGTCGGCGCTGAGATCTCAACCAGCGTGCTGCCGGCAAGGCTCAGCGTGTCGCCCGGCAACCCGACCGCTTCGGGAAGCTGGTGGACCGGGTTCGGGTGTCGCCACAGGATCGTCTCCGCTCGGTGAACGTGGTACGGCATGAGCTGATTCACGAGGAGAACGCCAGAGACGTTGCGGTTGGTCCACTCCGGTGGCGTGCCGAAGTAGCCGTCTGGCTGCCGGATTTCCCGGGTCACCATCGAACCGTCGGGCGCCTCGCCAATCTGCACGGCCACCTGCCCATACATGGCGTTGCCGCTGTGCCAGCGGTCCCTGTCGTGGATGTACGTGCCGACCGCGATGATGAATGGCGCCCCGAGGTTCCCGTACTCGTGGTGCTTCGTCGCTAGTGCCTTCTTAATCGCCGGTGCGTCATCGATGAAGTCGACGCCCGTGTGCCCGTAGATACCAATCGCCCGGTCGTTGCGCGCCGTGTCTCTGGCTTCGGGCTTCTTCGGAACCGCCCGGAACGTAACCGCCCAGCCATCGTGCTCCCACCGACGCATCGGAGCGGTGTCCGCATCCCACGGGACATCGGGGTTGAGCCCCGCGAGCCAGCGTCGGAGGTCCCTCCGAAGGCGTGCTGAGGAGGGCGGCGAGCCACCCTCTTCGAGCTCGTCCAGCCACAGCATGTAGTTGGGGTCGCCCAACTGATTGACCGTGTCGAAGAGTGTGGCTCGGCGTTGCGCCGCCGCCTTCTCGGCTGGAGTCGAGCCGGGCGCGATGGCCTCGACGAAGAACCTGAGGTCATCGCGCTCTGCCAGGAAATCCGGGCGGCGCCTGGTGCCATGAACCTCGGGATGGATCGTGACGGTGTACCCAGCCCTTAAGAGGCTTTCGTGCAGGTAGAGCTCAAGGAACGCGCTGCGGAACTGCTCGTCGTCGCGGGACCGGAACCGCTGCCGCAGGTCGTTGTGCTCCGGCTCGCTGGGGATTCGGTCGAGCCACTTCTGCATGAGGGCACGAGGGTGCTCCCAGTAGGCACCCGCAATGCGGTTGAGGAACTCGAAGGTGGACTCCTGGTGGGTCGACGGCGTGGCGTCGGTACGCCCGAAATCATCGAACAGCGGTTGGCGTTGTTCCCCCATGCGGGCCAGCGTGCCAGTACCCGCCGACACCGACGCGGCAACGCGCGTTGTTGTGTGCAGGGGTCTTGAGCGGAGCAGCACACGGATCCTCCGAAGATCCGCGTGTCCGACAGGCGGGGGAGTGACGCACTGATTGGGTCAAGTCCCGGGTAGTGGTGTAGCGCTGCGTTCCTTCTCTTGGGTCTAGGCGGTCAGGGCGGGCAGTTGATCAGCTCCGATCTCGGTGTCGATGTCGGGGACGAGGTTGACGCGGCAGCGGGCCAGGAGGTCGAGTCCGAGGTAGCGGCGGCCTTCGGCCCATTCGTCGGTCTGCTCGGCCAGGACGGCTCCGACCAGGCGGACGATGGCTGCGCGGGTGGGGAAGATGCCTACGGCGTCGGTGCGGCGCCGGATCTCGCGGTTGAGCCGCTCGGCGGGGTTGTTGGACCAGATCTGGGTCCATACGTCCTTGGGGAACTCGGTGAAGGCGAGGATGTCGCCGCGGGCGGCGTCGAGGTGGTCGTGGACCTCGGGCAGCTTGCCGTGGACGTAGTCCAGGAGCCGGTCGAACTGGGCGTGCACCGCGGGACGGTCGGGCTGGTCGTAGACCGAGTGCAGCATCGCCTTGACCGCCGGCCACATCGCTTTCGGGGTCACGCTCATGAGGTTCGCGGCGTAGTGGGTGCGGCAGCGTTGCCAGGCGGCTCCGGGCAGGTTCGCTGCGACCGCTTCGACCAGGCCCTGGTGGGCGTCACTGGTGACCAGACGGACACCGGTCAGGCCGCGGGCGACGAGGTCGGCGAAGAACTCGTTCCACGCCGCCCCGGTCTCACTCGTGGCCACGCGCATGCCGAGGACCTCGCGGTGTCCGTCGCCGTTGACGCCGGTGGCCAGCAGGACCACCGCGTTGATCACTCGGCCGCCCTCTCGGACCTTCATGGTGAGCGCGTCAGCAGCGACGAAGGTGAACGGGCCCGCAGCATCGAGGGGGCGGTGGCGGAACTGCTCGACGTGCTCATCCAGCTCGGCGGCCATCCGGGAGACCTGCGACTTCGACAGGGAGTCGATTCCCAGGGTCTTGACCAGCTTGTCCATCCGCCGGGTGCTGACGCCGGCGAGATAGCAGTCGGCCACCACCGTGATCAGCGCGGACTCCGAGCGCTTGCGGCGCTCCAGGAGCCACTCGGGGAAGTAGGTGCCCTTCCGCAGCTTCGGGATCGCCACGTCGATGGTGCCGACCCGGGTGTCCAACGGGCGGCGGCGGTAGCCGTTGCGCTGCGCCGTGCGGCCCGGCGTGGGCTGCCCGTACTCGGCGCCCACGACGGCGTCGGCATCCGCGGACAGCAGGGCGTTGATGATCGTCTGCAGCAGCGAACGCATCAGATCCGGACTCGCCTCGGCCAGGGCTTCACCCAGCAGGCCGGCAGGGTCGAGAATGTGTGGTGCGGTCATCGTGATGACTCCGTTCGAGGGTTCTGTGAGAGGTTCACTCGAAGGATCACGCGGTGGCCGCATCTACGTCTTCCGTACACGCCGGTGACGATCTCGGCGGCCGCGCTACACCACTATCGAGGACTCAACTACTGATTGCGCCAAGAGCGGACGATCGTGCGAGAGCCACGCAGTCAAAGGTGAGCAAGTTGTCACCTACGCGGTCCGACTTACCTAGACTCAAGGGTCAGTTCCGGTTCATGCCGTGGTGGCGGGTGTCGAGGGCCTTCTTCCAGAAGGACTCACGCTGCAGAATGGTCCCGTCCCTCGTCTTAGGGTCGAAGATCTCGAGGATCGAGTACTGGAAGTTATCGATGATGTGGGCATCCCCGAGGTCTTCCTTGAGTCGCTCAAGTTCTTTGTTATGCCCGGTTAAGTCCCGCAGATGGGCGTAGGAGGCCCACCTCTGCCAAAGCCCGTTGGCCTCACTGGATGCCGATCCGAGGTAGAGCTGGCCGTTGCTCAGGTCCGTGATGACGTAGACGCCCTTTACGCTCGAAAGCGCTTCCTTCCAGCTCGGCTCGTCGTTGGCGATGATCCGCTGAAGCTCTCGGTGAGTGAGGCGCACGTTCTGGTATCCGGAGAAGGTGCCAAGCTTGGTGTCTGGCGCGAGTTCATAGATCTCGGGGTTCAGGGTGCTTGCTTGGAGACCGTCGTACAGGCGCAGGTAGATGTTTCGCCCGATGGGTTGCGCCAGCTTGATGATCAACCGCTTGACGTATGACGAGTGCTGAGGCAACAGGATCAGCTCGTAGCCCGGGCCACCGAAGACCGGCGGGACCTGAGCGGCCACCTTGAAGAATCCACCAAAGATGAAGTACTGCGGTCCGTACGGGTAGTACTGGGCGAAGCTCAGCAAATACTCGGCTTGGCCCATGTTGTTGCTCTGATTACGTCGCTCTCGGTGCCGATTCATGTCCAGCCATTCCTCGGGATCGTCTGCGAGGAGCAGGTCCCAGGCATCGGCGCCACCGGCGCCGGCGCGCATGTTGAATTTTACTTTCGTTCGGGACGGATCCGGCACAGGGAGGAAGTCGGTGAACCTGATCATGTCGTGATCCCTTATTCGCCTCGTTGGACTGGAGAGGCTACCTGTATTTCTCGCCCCTCCGCTCGACTCGTTGGGGACATCGATGCTCGTGTGAACGACTTCACGGAGAAGGAGTCGCGCGCAGTCATGGGCAAGTTTGGTGGCCGACCGAGCATGTGTTCGTCGCCGCAATGGTGACGGCCGAAGGCGCATTCTTGATCTGAGACCCGTCGTCACCGAGCCCAGTCGGAATGACGCGCGCGTACGCCGGCGGATCAGAGGCACGCGCGAGGTCGCACTCGCGGTTACGTCCCATCTGGTACCGCTCATGGAATGGAGGCGACGATCGCCTTGGAGATGCCGCTACGTCTCCGATCTCGCCGTTGCTCAACGAGGCCGGCGATGAGCCCGGCAACGGGTCGATTCAGACGTTAGCCACCCGGAGCGTCAGGGCGCGCCAGAAGCCGATCCGTCAGTTCTACCGTGGCGAGGTAGTACCAGAACACCCAGTCAAGGAACATCGGGTCGTAGGCGCCGAGTTGTTTTGCGTCCTGATGCCGTATGGCAAAGCCGTTCGCGACTTGGAAGAGCGCACCCTCATCCTTGCGGTGAAGGTGTGCCTTCGCCAGATCGCGACGCTCTTCGAGGATGCCGGCCAAGGCGATGCACGCCGAACGCTTGTCGTGCTCAGTGGCGCCGCGCCGGCGGAACAGAGCCACCGCATGGCGGACTCGATCACCCGTCGGCTGGTCAGTTCGAGCGGCCATACGTCGGGTCAACTCCGTGCGCGCTTCATCTGTGCTAGCTACGAGGCGACCTCTGTCCTCGCCCTCCTCGGCCAACTGCAACCCGATGTCAGATGCAGCGAGTATGCGGTTAACGCTCCAACGGTAGATCTGGCGTCCTGCGGAGATCGAAAAGTCCGAGTAGTGCCATGTGCATCCAGACCATCCATGGAATGACCGTCGCCGCGGTTGCGCGACCAGGTCGTGCAGGACCTCCACCAGGTCGAGGAAGTCGTCAGGCTCGTCGGAGGTGGAGGATAGGGCGTCAACGTTGATCGGCCATAGCCCCGGCCGGCCTGACTGCATTTCGACAACGTGCACGGGGTCGATCGGGTCTGGGTCGTCAGAGCAGTCGATGCCGAGTCGCATCGCGAGGTACCCGCGGCTATCGAGATCACGAATCAATTGGCCGAACTCCACAACCGTCGCACGAAGCCCAAGGGCACGAGGGTGAGATCCGGTACGGCGTTCGGAGTAGTACGGACGCCGTAGGCGAGGAAGTTGAAACGAGTGAGCGCGCTTCAAGAGGTCTGCCAAGAAGCGAGCGTTGTCGGCCAAGACAGGCTTGCTCGTATCCCCTGGGGCTGCTTGGGCGGGCGTTGCCCAAGGATCTTTGACTGGGGCGGGCAGGAGTTTGCTCTTCTCCTGAAATCGTTCACGAGCGACGTCGCTGACGAACGTGTCCTCGAGAAACCACTCAACTCGATCTGACCAGTCCGACTCACTCCGCTCGTTCAGCAGAGTCGCCGCCCGCTGCTTGAACAACTCGCGTGGCCAGCGAAGCACAAAGTCGTCGACCTCATCTTGCACTTTAATGTCCCCCTGGATGACGCGCTGGTCAGTTCAACATTGTGTCGCATATCCAGCGCGTGGTGGGGACGATGGAGCGGATGGGGGGTTTGCTGGCGGGCGGTTTGTGATGCGGCAGGCTGCGTCATTCTGGGTGATGTGACGCTTGGTCCGGGGGCGTCAGACGATTCGACCAAGGGGCAAAGCGGCGACTGCGAAGCTTTGGGCCTGTTGGCCCCAGAGGCGCCGGGTCTCGCACGAGGCCTGGATCGCGGCCTGCTCGATCGCGGCCACTCCACGCTCGAGCTCGTCAAGGTCGCTGGCGGTGATGGCGACGAGTCCGGTGCAACGCAGCACGCCGTGGCCGGCCGTGAGATCGGCTTCTTGCTGCAGCACGTCCTGATATTCCGCCGACTGCTGGACGTCTTCTATTTGGCCGATGCGCTGCCGCTGGGCGGCGTCAGAGAGGTACTCGGTCTTCTTCTTGCGGATGTCCCTGGCGGCGCGATCTGTCCGCAGTGGCGTGTAGAGCAGGGTGAAGGTACGGCGGATCCCAGACGACAGCAGGACTGGAGCCAGGAAGCCTGGGAACACGAGGGATCGCGGCCACTCGCTGATCCAGAGGACGCAGTGGTGTGCGGAGTCGCTGCGCAGGCTTCCCCAGGATTCGGTCACGGCGACGGGTCCCGCGGTGGCGAGGTCGCGACCCAGGTCGCCGTGGCGGTCGAGCGCCCCGGCGACGGCTGGGTCGTAGGCCGCGCGCAGGATCATCGCGAGGTCACCCGGGGAGAGCCAGTCGTTGGGGGAGAGGTCGGCGGACCTGAGTGCGGCGAACAGAGTCGCCATCTCCTGGCGGAGCACCGCGGCTGCGCCCTTCATGCCCCCGCCAGCGGCGCGAGAGGCCCGGCTCGCGGCCTTCATGTCCAGCGAGATCGAGATGGTGCTCGAGTGCCGCTCACCCGTGGGACCGGCTCGGTCAATCAACTCGGCGTACGTCGTCGACGCCCACGTCGAGTCGTGACTGCCGTGGCTGTCCCACCACTGAGCGAGCCCCTTGCCGGAATCGGGCAGCGTGCCCTCCATGACCTGGACGCACGCGATGCGCCCGGAGCGACAGGCTGTCGCCAGGACTCGCCCCCAGGAGACGATGCGACGTTCCTGCTCCGCGGGATCCAGGAGCACGAAGGCGGGGTGCGCCACGCCGATGATCGCGGTCAAGGTCGCCGCGTGGGGGTCGTGGACCATGACGGCTCCGGTCTCCGGGTCGACCCATTGACGGAGTCGGGCGGCGTCACCAGGCAGCGCAAGTGTTCCGGCGGGGCGTGGGCGGATGATCCGGCGGCGGTAGATCAGCTGTCCGCCGGCGGTGCGCCATACCCAGCGTGCTCCGATGGGGGTCCACTCGACGAGCTTGCGACCGCCAACGCCGACGAACGCCAAGGCGATGGCCACCGCGATCAGGGGGAAGGCCAGGACGACGGCGCCGGCGTACAAACCGAGGATCAAACTGGCGGCGCCGAGACCGACCATCACCAACTGGGGACCGGAGAGGCCGAGGAGCACGCCTCGTCGACTCAGTCGGGAGAACTTCACCGGCGTGAGCCGCGACTCGGCCAGGGGACTGGTGCTCATGAACTCACCTCGTCCGCGCGGAGCTCGAGAGCTGCGGATCCGCGACACCTGGTGGTGTGGATTCGGGCGGCGCCGCGTGGTCGCGATCGGTCTGCGTCTTCGCCTGGGCGGCGACGAAGTTGCCCAGGCGGGGTCCCGCAGCAACAGATTGCTTGAGCACGACTGCTCCCGCGGCTGCTCCTGCTGCCGCGGACCCGACCGGTGCGCCAGCGCCCCCGGCGCCCCAGGATCCAGCAGCTCCGCCGCTCGGGCCAACACCACCCGGCGTCGCAGGCATCTGCGTGCCAACGCCGGCCCCACCACCACCACCTCCGCCGAGGACCTTGGCCGGTTCGGCGGCCCCGCCTCGCCGGGACAGGGGGACCGGCATGGGCCGGTTGAGTGAGCTCTTGGCCTCCTGCTCGGCCGACATCGCGTTGTACATGTCGAAGCCCATGAAGGCGATTGCCTTGTACGTGAGGTACGGCGCGAATCCGGCCATGAGCATCAGTACGACGCCAGCGATGGGCTGGCTGACCGACTCCAGGTCCGCGTCGATCGGGGCGGAGATCTGGGCAGTGGCGAGCAGAAAGATCACGACCAGGACGACCTTCGACAGGATCATCGCGATCACGAAGGTCGCCCAGCGGCTGGCCCAGGAGCGGGTGTGGTCCCAGCTGGAGCCGGCGAGCGCGATGGGCGCCAGGACGATGGCGATCAGCAGCAGCGCCTTGCGGATGAGCAGGCTGATCCACACCGTCATAGCTCCGACGATGGCGAGGCTGGCGAGGAAGATCGTGAGGATGGCGCCGGCGCCCGGAGCGGCGAGGTTGATGGTGCCGAGGCCGGCGGCCAAGGCGCCCACCTTGCCGCCCATCTCGTCCATGTCGGTGCCAGCGGCGTTGACGATGCCAACGCAGAGTTGGTCGGTCGTCTCGAGGGCCGTAGCCAACAAGGCGAGTGCCGCGAACGAGCCGAGTATCGACTTCGCCAGCCCGAGCGCGGCCCTGGAGAGCGCCGCGGGTTCGCGCCGGATCATCCCGCCCATGACCTGGAGCATGAAGAAGGCCAACATGACGAAGACCCCGATGCCGAACATGATGTTGTAGACCTTCGTGTACTCACCGCTCGTCACGTCGACGATGGTCGTCGTGGCCATGACCCTCCAGACCGACTCGAACATCCACTGCGCCGCCCCGCCCATTCCCTGAGCCAGCCAGTTGAACGGCGCCGTGACGATCTCTCCGGCTGCCTCGCCCGCGGCGTTGCAGACCGAGTGGATCACCGGCACGTCGCACACACCCATGACGTGACCCTCAGACCTGCTGGCCGACGTTCCAGAAGAAGTTCACCAACGTCACCGAAGCTCCGCACACGATCGCCGCACCGAGCGCGACGAGGACGCCGAGCTTGCCTCTGCCGGCGAGGTGGGGGTTGGACGAGTTGGCCCCGAGCGCCCACACGACGGCCGCGATGATCAGAGCGAGCACCGCGAGGATCAGGCCGATCGTCATCGACGCACCCACGATGCTGCGGAGCTGCTGGATGCCCGGCAGGCCGTTCGAGTTCGGGCTGATGTTGATACTGACCGGCAGCACGGCGGCTGCGGAGGGGAGGTTCATCGGGGCTCCTGACGTCGACGACGGACGTCTTAGAGGTGTGCGCCGATGCCCAGCAGCCAGTTGGCCCAGGTGAGGGCAGCTCCCGTCAAGACTGCGCCCCCGAGGGCCACGAAGCACCCCGCCTTGGCCTTCTGGGCGGTGTGCCAGCTGCCAGAGCTCGAGGCAACTGCCCACGTGGTTGCCGAGATGACGAGCATGAGGACGGCGACGATCAGGCCATATGTCAGCAGGGCCCCGACGACTGCACGGAGCTCACTGGCGCCGCCGACCGCGCCGAAGTTGGGACCGACTGCGTCCACGAAGACGCGAGGTTTCACCATGCCCTGAGGTGCGAGGTCGCAACCGACGTGCCACATCGTGGTTAGTCCGATCATCGTCCGGGCGTAGCGTGACCGCAGCCATCCCGGCAGGTAAAAGGGACAGACGGGTCCCACCGCAGGGTGGAAGAAGTGCTGGGAAGTAGACCCCGCCTCCCCGCCAACCACAATCGCGCGCAATGGCCACGCGAATGCGGCATGAGCGGATGGCCATCGCCGTACCTCGTTCGAGTCGCGGCGAGCCCGTCGCTCCTCGGCAGCTGACGTGTTGTGGGACCCTCTCCCTGTGATGACGCCCGCAAGTCGGCCCGCTGCGTTCGTCGTCGCTGCCCTCGTGGTCGTCCTAATGGGCGGATGCTCGTCTCATCCTGAAGGCTTCCAGAACGCCTGCGACCGCGTCTCGACCGCACTTGATGCCTACCGCCACGGTGATACCGGCGGTGCCAACGACGCACTCAACAGCGCCGTCAATTGGATGGATGCTGCGTACGAAGACACCGAAGGCAGCGAGCGCGATGCCGTGGAGGTGTTCAGTGAGGCAGTCGGCACGGCGCGCTCCAACCTGGACACTGAGGAAGGCCGATCAGCGCTCGCTGCCGCAGGCGACGCCTGCTCCTAGACCCACCCTCCGCGCCCCCCGCGCTGAGGGTCGGTTCGCGCGAGTAACGCTCACGGCTGATCGGTGCGTCACCTCAAGGACCTGTGCCCCAGTCTTACTGCCTGCTGCAGCCCAAGGCCACGCGGGCACGGCGAAGTGCACCTACTCAGCCTCACTGTCGTCCTGGAACGAACCGATCATGGTCCGCAGTCCGTGAAGGCTGCCGGTTGTTCGGTCTCGGTCGTGTCCTTAGACCCGGCAGGCGCTATCCACGGGTCGCACGGAGTCGTGAAGTGGATCAGCGGTGTCGACAAGCGGCAGATCGGGGCGTTCAGTGACGCCCACATCGCTAATCTGCGGTCATGACTGCGAGGGACGAGAAGCGATCACTGGGCGCCACCATCCTTTCGAGCGTGGCCGCTGGCGCCGTCGCGACCTTGGTCGCTGGCCTCTTGATCTGGCTGATTGACGAAGAGGTCACAGTCTTCTTCCTCGCCGTGTACGGAGCCCTCATGACTCTCTTCTTCTTTGTGATGAGGCTCCGGAAACAGCGCGATTGACGGTTCGGTCTGCCCGTCGGACCGCTCGCTGTGCCTCGAGGTCGCCACGAAGCGCGTGCCACTAGCCATGGCACATGCACCGGGGAGGGCGAGGTTCCGCGGCCCGCAACTCGGCATGAGCACACACTCGACTCGCGGCAGATAGGTGCGTTGTTCATGTCAAGATGCGTGCGTGTCTGACTCCATGAGCCTGGTCCTGACCGTTGTCTGGGGTCTGCTCGCCCTTGCTTCGTACCTTCTTGCCGAGCAGAGGCATCGTCGGGAGGTTCGGGCTGGCCGGACCGGCTACAGCACGACGGTGCGCGTGGTGTTAGCAACCCCATTCGTGCTGGCGCTGCTGGTCCTGGCGCTGGACTTGACGGCCTGAGGCTTTTCGCGGGTTGTCGTGCCAGACAACGCCGCGTCCCCGCTCATCGGCAGATCCGTGCATGCTCATCATGCGAGTCTCCGAACGGTCATGACCTCGCCGGCGAACTCGGAGATCGTCCCGTAACGGACGACGTCCCCAGTGCGCGGCGCGTGAAGGATCCGCTCTCCGCTGATGTAGATCGCGACGTGATGCGGGCCCCCGGCGCCGGGGTAGCCGAAGAAGATCAGGTCCCCAGGCTGCTTCTCGCTCCACGCGATTCCTTGCCCCAGCGTGATTTGGAAGCCGGTGTAGTGGGGGAGTCGGATGCGTCCGCCGGAGGCTTGGTAGGCGGCGTACAGGACGAGGCCTGAGCAGTCGAAGCCTCCGCCGGTGGGTCCGTTGAAGTCGCCGCCGCCCCAGACGTAGGGTTTGCCCATCTGCGAGACCGCTGCGGCGATGAGGGCCCCGGGGAAGCCGGACGGCAGGTCCGTGGGTGTCGATGGGGCGTTCGACGGTTGGGCGCACTCGAGATCGCTGGCGAGCGAGACGCCGGCGAGGGTGCCCAGCATCTGCTCGGCGATCGGCTGGTTCACGGCGTACCGGTCCGGGTAGGCGGAGACCTGGACCGCTTGCGCGGCCGCACCAGGTTCCATCGTCTCCCAGCCGTCGAGGTCGAGCAGGCCGCGAGGTGAGCCGTTGTTGGGTCCGTTCGGGCCGCCGTAGAAGGCGCGGGAGGACCAGACCGGGTCCATCAGGTTCTCGACGGTTCCCCACCCGGCGGCCGGGCGCTGCTGGAACAGCCCCACGGAGTCGTGGTCGCTTCCGTCCCCGTCGTTGGGGAGATTGCCGGACGCGGGGTAGGCCGTCGTGTTCGAGAGGACCCTGAGGGAGGACTCGGTGATCGCGGTCATGAGCGCGATCAGTTGACCCCTGGCCGGGACGCTGTCGGTGTGTCCGACCGCGACGATTGACGCCGCCCGGGTGAGCTGCTGCTGGTTGAGGGTGACCGTCTCGCCGTTCGCGTTGGTCGCGCTGAGGCTGGCCGGCACCGAGCCTGCGACTGAAAGGCTGCCGATTCTCTGGTCGTCCCAAAGGCAAGTGCCAGATCCTGCTCCGGCCGGGCTGATCAGCGTTGCCACGCCGAGAATCGCTGCGCCGGGCGCCAGCAGCACGACGACGGCAGCGACGGCGACGACGCCTTTCAGCCCCATGGGGTGCTCACCTCAGGGGGTTGCCGAGCTGCGACAGGCGCAGGATGTGGCACCGGTCGAACGACGGTCGGCACGCGACGAAGACTGTGAACGCAACCGCGTGGGATGACTCGGCTGCCTGGCCGTTCCAGACCCCGGTGCGGTGACGGGTGCCGGTGATTGTCACGGCTGTCGTCCCCGGGCGCAGGTGACCGTTCGCCTGCTCAACGGCCGCCGCCCAGGAGCTCGGCACGCTCGCGTCCTCGATCTCGATCCGCTGCACGACCTCCATCGCTCCGAGGTCGAGCCACTGCTCGGCGCTCGGCAAGTACACCGCGACGTCCGAGAGCAGCCCCGGAGTCTCCTCGCCGGACGGGTCGGCATCGGCCAGGACCGCGGAGGTGTAGTCGGTCGGGAGGAACCCGGCGCTGGTGTCCCAGTCGAACAACGACACGGCGACCGCCCGTGCGTAGGCCACGGGATCGTTGGTGTGGGGGAGGGCTCGGTCCCGCAAGGAAGCCAAGGTGTCGTCGGAGCGACCCGGGTCCGAGGTCTCCTCGACCCGCACCGTCGCGCTCTCGGGGGACTCGGTGCCGTCGTCGCTGGGGCCGCGCACGAGCCCGTAGATCCCGAAAGCGGCGGTCATCACGGCGACGGCGCACCCGAGCAGCAGCATGATCTGGCGGCCGGTCAGGTTGGACATGGTGACTCCCGAGCTCGGTTCCAGGGACGTCGGGTAGGTGCGTCCGCTACGCCGAGGTCGAGGCGTTGCGGCGGGCTGCCGCGAGCTGGTCGCGGAAGGCGATGGTGGCGGTGACGACGCGGTCGAACCTCTCCCAGTCGCTGCGAGTGAGCTCGTCGGCGAGGGCGTCGACGTCGTACAACTCAGTCCATCCGTCCAGCTCGGTCCAGGTCAGGTTGAAGGAGCGGACGCTGCGGAAGTGGCTGCCCGGACCTTGGCTGCGCTGAAGGCTCGGGACGCCGCTGGCCTTCTCCCGGGCCTTCACGCGCGCGAAGGCCTCGCGAGCCTGGCGGGCGAGGTCCGCCTCAACCTCGGGAGGCGCCGTCTGCAGCCGCTCGAAGGCGTCCTTGACCTCCAGGTAGAGCGGCTTGACCGGCTCCCCCTCCTCGATCCGGCGCAGCGCATCGTTGGCCATCGCCCGGATCTCCGGGGGTGTGACCTTGCGGGCGGCCCAGTCCATCAGGGCGCAGACCCGCTCATGGGTGCTGTACGACGCCTCGCCGGTGATCGCTCGGGCCGCCTGGCGACGCGCGTCGCCGTGCTCTCCCGGTCCCGCGCCGGGCGCGGGACCGGAGTCTCCTCCGCGGTCGCCGGCACCGAACTGAGTCGACTGCTTCCGCCGCGCTGCCTCTTCCGTGCGCAGGGCCTTGAGCTCCCGGTAGAGCGAAGCCTTCTCAAGCTCGTTGAGCGGCTTGTGGAGCTGGTTGTCGTCCTGCTGGGCGAGGAGCGCCTCGAGCTTGTCGGAGATGCCCGAGCGGACCCAGACCTTCATCGAGTGCCAGCCGAGCCGGCGTACCGCCTCGAGCCGTCGCCAACCGCAGACCAGCACTCCGTCAGGGGTGATCGTGACCGGTTGCAGCAGACCGAGCCGGTCGATCGACTCCATGAGCTGGGCCAGGTCGCCCGGGTCCTTGCGGTGGCGTGCGCCGACGATGATCGAGTCGAGTGCCCGGTCGAGCTCGATGTGGCCGCGGGTCTCAGGCATGGCTCCGCCTCCCCGCGCGCGGTGCGGTCTCGCTGATCTCGAACACCAGCAGGTCGTCGTCCAACAGTTCGGTGACCGGGTGGCCGATGAGCAGGCGCAGGAGGATCCCGTGCCCGTCGGAGGTGAAGGCCTCGTCACGGTTCGGGTTGCCCAGGACGAGGCGGAGGACCGTCGACCAGGAGTCCTGCTCGATGTCGAGCAGGGCGCGTGCGGTGTGGTCCCGCCGCAGGGCGGCGTGGGTCCTGCGCCGGGAGCCGGACTCGACCAGGCGAGCGGCGATGTAGTCGAGTGCACAGGTCGCCGTATCCCGGGGCCAGCCGAGAGCGGTGAAGAGATCGATGGTCGCGTCGACCGCCTGATAGGCCCCAGTCGGCGGGGTCTCAGGTTGGTTGAACGGCTCCACGGCGAGGCCGGGAAGGAGGTTGGGGAGGTCGGCTTCTGTGTCGCTGAAACGTCGTACGTCGTGGTGCTGGGAGAACTCCGGGCGTCTGGCCTGGTCGACCGAGCACAGCAGTCCCTCGGCACGCTCCTCGGCGATGAGCGTGACCTTGACCGCCATGGTGACGACCGCCCACGGGTCGTCCGCGGTGCGCACGGCGTAGGTGCGCATCGCTTCGAACGCCGCGGCCGCCCCGGCGCTCGGGTCGCAGCGGTGCTTGACGGCCAGGGCTTGGTACTTGGCTGCGGCGTACAGCATGAGTTCGTGGGCCTCGGCGTCGAACTCCCAGGCATGCGGGCCCGAGACCCGCAGCCGCATGAGAACCCGGCGCAGGCCCTGCGCGCTTTCGAATGGGTGGTTCACAGCGACAGTCCTTCCGTGCGGTTCACCGGCGGCGTAGGGGAGGGGGAGTGGGTGAGGCGTTGCCGGACGACGCGCGAGGCGGTCACCGGCGTACGGCGCGCCCGCCGGATCAGTTCGGCCTGGAGGTCGACGCCGCGTCCGACCATGGGAGCGGTCACCGTGGCGAGCTCGGTCGGCCGAACCCAGGCGACGCCTCGCGCGGTCCGTGTGGGCGGCTGCGAGGGCGTGACGACTGAAGGGTCGCGACGGTGGGCGAGTGCGCTGGTGGGTACGGCGTCGTCCTGGAGCGCGTCGGCGCGCTCGGGCGGTCGGTAGTTCTGACGGCGGTAGTCGATGGGCGTGTTCATGGCTGGATCGCCTCCCTGCGCTGGGTGGGGCCCGGGCCGCTCCCGAGGACGGGACGGCAGGCAGCCCGGTACGCGGAGTCGATCGTCGACTCGATTTCCCGATCCGCAAGGCCGGCGTACTGGGCGGCGGGCAGCAGGTAGCGGATGGCATCCGCGCGGCTCTGGCCGTTCTCCGCCATCCGGCACGACGCCCAGAAGAGCGCGCGGTTGCGGCCGCCCTCGCCGGTCAGTGCGACCGTTCTGGCCAGTGCGTCGGGGTGACATCCGGAGGCCGACACCGGTGGCGGTGGTCCTGAGGGTCTCGGTCGCGGAGGCTCGAGGAACTGGCGCAGCTTGATCGCGTCGACCGCGGCGGGGTGTCCGGTCGTCACCGCAATGACGTCGTAGGCCTTGGGCACGCCGTCAACTACGAGGCGAGACGGGGGAGCGACGACATAGCCGCCGTCGCCCCGGAAGTCGACGTGCGCTCCCGGCACCTGCCACGAGCGCTGCTCCTGGCCGGGCGCCGCCGGGTAGTAGGCGTGGATCCCACCCGAAGGAGTCCGGACCAGCCAGCCCCAGGCGTCGGCGAGACCGTGCGAGCGAGCTCGTTCGAACGCCGCGAACCCACTGCCTCCGGGGTGGACGTCGATGTCCACGACCAGGACGCCGCTCCGCGTGCCCGAGGGGAGACCGATGTTGGCCTCGGGCGTGCGCTCCCACCAACGCTGAACCGTACGGGCTTCCGACGTGGCGTCATGGAACCCGTTCGGCGTCAGGGGCTGCTTGCCGCCCGGGACGCACGGGAAGACCGGGATGCCGAGGTCGGCGAAGCGGAGCGCAGCGCCGGCCAACGTCGGCTCGGTCGCCACGTGCTGCATGGTCGCGACCGTCCAGCTAGGGGCGGGAGAGGGGTGGCTGTTCATGCACTCGACTGTGGCCCGACAGTGTTACCGGATTCCGGTAACACGGAGGGGGAACACGAGGGGGAACGTAGGGGGAACGTTGCGTTTGCGCAGGTCAGAGGCGTTCCCCAATATCCTGAGATTGGATGTTGACGAGGTTCTGCCGGGGGCACGTTGATGGCCGTCCGGTCTTGACCCCGCTCCGGAGGTTCGGTTCACCCGGGCGGAGCGTGGTGCAGATCACAGCAACTAGGGTCGCCGTCGCGCGGCTATGACGACCGGCGCATACCGAGAATCGGGTACGCGAAGCGCATGGGCGCGCCCGACGATTCCCCCCCCTCTGTCGTCACTGGGCGCGGCACTTCGGCGGGGTCCCGCACACCCTCCAAATTGCGCGGGACCCCATCACCCCGTTCTCGAGTGGACCGCCGTCTTACGAGGTCCCAGCGGCCCTATCGCTGGACTACCCCGCGTTTCGGATTAGGACGTCACGGAGCCTTCGGGCCTCGACCACCTGCTGGCTGCGGCCTTTGCGGGTCGCCATGTCGTCGAGACCGGCGACGATTCCCGTGCATCGGTGGTCTTCGGCGATGTCAACCGCAGCGGAGAGCAGTGGCGCGAGGCCAGCGACCGTCCCTTCGTGGGTTAGGACGGCTGACAGGAGTCCGGCGACCGCTGCCCACACGTGTGCCGCGGCTCCTGCTGCCGCGGCCTGTGTGAAGGGCTCGGCCAGGCGGCGGGTGACCAAGTCGCCTGCAATGACCATGGCTCCCATCAGCTCGCCGAGGCGGGCGCCGTCGAGTTGGTCGCGGGTGGCGAGGATCAGCAGAGCGTCGACGGTGGCGGACCGTGTCTGCTGTTGCTTGGCGCCCATGGCGGAGCAGAGGGCGAGAAGCAATCCGTCGCCGACCGCACCGTCGGCGCGGGCCAGAGGAACCAGAGCGTCCCCCGCGCGGCTGGGGTCGGTGAAGGAACGGGCGAGCGGGCGCAGCAGGTGAGCTGCCACCACGTCGCGGTGGTGCGGGGCGGTCCACGCCCAGAGTCCAAAAGCGGAACTCCAGCCTGTTGCTACTGACACACCCTGGGGGTGAGGAGACCACGAGTGGAGGAGGCTCCACAGCGCGCCGGGGGCCCCGAGCCTTGGTGCGCTGCCCGGAACGACCTCCGCAACCCACAGGTGAGGCGTCGGCGACGGCTTGTCGTTCCAGCCGTAGGACTGTCGGGGCCGCTCCCACTGGAGGGCACGCACCGCACGGACGCTGGGCTCGTCGGGTCCCCCTTCCGTGATCCACGTAGCAGCTTGCCGTCCCGCGGGCGTCGCAAGCGCTTCGAACGGCTCTGGTGCGAGCCCGGTCAGGTCGAGGCGGAGGAGTGCCTGCTCGAGGTCGAGTGCGGATGGCTCCCAGCCTTCCCGCCTGGCTTCGGTGAGCCTGGCAAGGAGTACGTCGCCGCAGAGCACTCCGTTGTCCCAGGATGGGAGTGCCACCGACCTAACTCCTGGACGGTCCCGCACCGCGGCCGTCAGGTCGGCGATCCGGAACTGGATCACGCGGTCGAGGACGGGCGAGTAACCCGCGTGCCGTTTGTCGACTTGCACGTCCTTCGCCCGACCCACGCAGGCGGCCGCGAGCAGTTCCAGCATGGTGTGCAGGCCCCACACCGTGCGGTACTCGTACCAGGGACGGTCGACCAGGGAGGCGACCGCCCTGTAGAGGGCGTCTTGATCGCGGGCGCCGAACCGGGGAAGGGCCTCGACCACGCGCTCGACGTCGAGCGGTGCCATGTCGTTCTCCTCGCAGCGCATCAGCGCGAGTAGTACGGCAACCGCCTGGTCGAGGTCCTCGATCGGCACGACAGACACCGGTTTCGGCGGTGTAAGAACGGCGACCGGCGCCGGATCGCGTCGAGCGGCGCGGCCCAGCCCGGCCCGGGACCGGAGCCGGTCCTCCAGGTCACGCGGCAGCATCGCTGCGGCTGCTAGAGCGGCGTCGAGCGTCCCCGATGACACCTGGTCGGCGTGACCGGCCACGAGGTCCACCCCAGCTCGTTGGATGTCGGGGGCAGCGTTGGCGAACGCTGATGATGCGGCGGTCACGATGTCGTCCACGTCGTCTGGCGTCGCGAATGCATGCGCCTTGAGGAGAGCCAAGTGGTCACGCATGAGCTTCTTATCGGTGCGCAGCAGCACCGAGCGTGACTGTTCCACCAGCTCGGAGGTGGTGAGGAGTCCACCCTCGTAGAGCCTCCGCAGCTCCCGTTGCGCGATCGCCGCACACGATGACGCAGACCCTGGAGGCAGGAGCGCGAGATAATCGCGCCGGCACTCTGCCACCTCGTCGAGGGTGGGGGACAGGACGTCGTGGAGTGCCACCACAGCCTGGGTGTCTGTCGCTCGGCCGCCGCGCTGCAGGCGGGCGAGGATTGCGCCAAGGAGTCCCGCGCGGTCGACGAGGTCTCTAGCGAGGGCTGTCTCGAAGTGAGTGCTCCATGGTCTTTGTGTCAGCAAGTACGCGGTGCCCTCCTCCTCGAGGACGAGGGGGAAGAGCTCCCGGAACTCTCGCTCGTGACCCGGAGGCCCGCTCGCGCCGGCCGCCACCCAGTCCGGCCAGTCACGCAGGACCCAATCCGCGACGTAGGCGGGGCTGGCCGGGGGAGCCAGGTTGCCGTGCTCGCGCAGTGCTTCGGCGATCTCGTAGAGCGGCGCCCCGCCGCCTGGTCCTTCGGGCCTCAGACGCTCAACGAGCAGCCTCAAGAGCGTCGGCAACCAGCTAGGGTCGCGCTCGGTCAGCACCTCGATGACAGCTCGAGTGGTCGTCTCGGCATCGTCGGCCCTGGGCCCACGTTGCCAGGACCCCATCGGTGGGAAACGACGCAGCCACGCCGCCACGGCGCGCGAATCGGGAAGGATCGCGACGCCCGCGACCGCCAACGGGTTGATGAGTTCGAATGGTGTCCCGAACTCTCCCGACCGGGCGAGATCCCGAAGCGGACGGACGCATGCCTTGCGGTCAGCGTCCTCGAGGGCGATCAGCGTGGGGACCAGTGCGGCGAGGTCGCCGGCACGCACTAGTGCCTCGATAACGGGCCAGCGCGACACACTCATCCGCGGCCTCTGGCCCGTGTCATCTGGACCGCCAGCTCGTGGCTGCACGGCCCGCGGCCTCCCCGGTGCGTCACCCACCAGTCGCACGTGCACGACGTGCGCCCGTCGGGTTCAGTGTGGACGGTGTGAGTGGTCTCCGAGCCACGAACGCGGGCGGACGACTCGTCGACGAGCCTCACCGCCTGATCGGAAACGAGGGCCTCGGCCCGACGGAGGCGGGGGTTGAGACGGGCGACGGCAGCAGCGTCGTACGGGAGCTCGCGGTGGAACCAGGCCGCCTCCGTGACGTCGTAGCCGACACGCCCTGTGGTCCCGAGGCATGCCAGTGCCGTCCGCACTCGCTCCCGCGACAACCCGCTCGCGTCCGCGAGCAGGTCGGGGTCGAGGACCGGTTGGAAGCCCAGGTGTGCGGCAACTGCCTCGGCGTCGTCGGTAGTCCTGGCCGCGGCCAGGGCGGCAAGCCCCGCACCCTCGCCAGAGAAGCCGCGACCAGGCTCCGGCGAGAGCGTGAGCAGGTAACGAGCTCCCGGGAGCACCACCTCCCAAGCCGACGCAGCAGAGGAGACGTCCTGGTCGCCGGTGGGGCCATACGCTCTCAGGGTCGAGGCATGAGGGAGGAGCGGAAGCAACGACTCCAGGCGCTGGGAGCCGCTCACAAACACGGCCCCCGGGGCCGGCCGTGAGGACAGTCGAAGCCCCCGGCCCGCGGGCAAGAGCCAGCCCGACGCGCTGCGGCCAAGCCCCGTGAGGAACCGGAGCCCCTCCGCTCCGGACACCTGGAGACGTGGTTCGAAGCTTGCGCCGATGTGCGCCGCCTCGGCGAATCCCCGCAACCATCGTGCCGGCAGTGGGACCTTGGTTTCGATAACAGCACCCGTCTCTGTCGTAGCAACCAGACCCTCTGTGCCGACGGACAGGTGCAGCATCCCCGCGGGCGAAAGCCGCGACAGCATGCGGCGCAGCGGTTCGTTGACGTCCACGTTGGTGGTCCCCCGGTCCAGCACGTCACCGTCCAACCCCTCAGGCAACACGTCCAGCCGGGCCAGCACGCCCCCGCACAACGAGAACGACTCGAAACGCAACCGCACACCGTCGGACGTCACGACCGGGTCGAGACCGCCCGCGTTCCGGTCGCGGCGGACATAGGAGGCCGCCGCCACCTGGGCGACCTGCCGCAGAGCGCTCCCTGCGACCTGCGGGTGCACCAGCATCCCGTCGAAGAAGCGCGGGTGGCGGCTGCGGGCACGCAGCGCCACGCCCCCACTGGTCTCCAACAGCAGACGACCAGCACCCACGTCCAGGGACGAGGGACGGTCGTACGAATTCACATGGGTCTGCACGCTCACCTCCGGGTGCATCGTGGCACCCATCACCGGCAATGTCCGTCGAAAAGACCATCACGATGTACCTGGCGGTATGCCTGGCTAGGGCGCGGCGTCGCGGACCTTCATCGCGGCAACGAAGCCTGCAACGGACCCACCTGCGAGTAGCGCAGCCGCGATCCACGAGATGACCACGGTGCTAGTCCTGTCGCTGGCGATGGCTATGACGACCATAATTGCAGCGAGGAGGGCATTCGCGGCGGCCCACCGCACGAAGTATCGAGACGAATGACCCGACGGGTTGTAGACCATGGCTCTCCTTGTTTCACCGCGAGTCCGACACAGCCAAGCTCAATTTCGCTTGCGCTCCATACCCGCAGGTGTCCTGCTCAGAAACCTTGACCGTCGAGTGGTCAATGCAGGGCGCTGGCCGACGAGTCGTCTGCCGGTGAAGTGGCGCGAGGGCTCCCAAGTGACAACCCGAGGGCAATGAGCCCGACGATCCCCAACGTCGACATGAGCGCGGTCCGGTCGCGCCGGATCTCCTGGCATCGTTCCTCAGTGTCGGCCGGGGCATCATCCGGAAACGAATGACCCGGGTCGAAGGGGCCGAAGACGGAGTCGCAGTAGCCGGTCGATGCGCCCTCGACTAGCGGTCCCTGGACCAGTCCGAGGAACAGCGCCAGGAAGGTGCAAACGACCCCCAGGCCGTACCAGCGCCCGCGTCCGGGCTTCACCACGAAACCAAGGGCAACTAGCGAGAGTAAGCCGATCCCGACCAGCGCTGGCTCCGCGCGGTCCAGCGAGAAGAGCCACACGGCTACTGCGCCGATCGCGACCATCACCATGGATCGAGAAGCTGTAGACGGAACACTCACGCTCGCGCTTTGGACAGCGCCCGAATCACGAAGAACAGGCAGCAGAAGGAAAAGAAGTTGAGCAGCGAGGCCCAACTCATCTGGCTCCAGCCTTCCTCGTCGAGAACGTCGGTGACCAACAGCGCCGCCGAAGCGAGCGCAAGCACGACGCACCCGCCTTGAAGAGCTCTGCTGTGCCTCGACACCCAGCCGGCTAGACCCGTCTGACGGCTTGGGTACTCGCTCATTGAATCCCCCTCTGCGAGTCGCGAACTCCTGAGATCATGCCAGCGAAGGGCGAAAGGCACTCGGATCCTCCATGGCTTTCCACCACAGCGTGATCTGGTGGGTTCTGCCCCCGGTCCGTAAGGCAGGCCCGGTTACCGAAGTATGGTCAGGGCACGATCGTGGAACAGTTCGTGCATGGCGCCTCTCGACAAGCAGTACTCGAACGGTCTGGTCGGACCCTTTGCTCTGCGCACGGAGAAGGTAGCGCTGGGCGTCTTTGCCGCTCTGTTCGCGGTTGCACTGTTCGTGCTGTTCGTCCTCGAACCCGATGACCCGACGTCTCTGTACATCTTCCTCCCCCTCCCTGTCGCCATGATCGGCATAAGCACAGTGCGGCTGCGCAGGATGCTGAGGGAGGACGAGCAGGACGAGTCGGACGCGCAGGACTAGCCCGGTATGGCGACGCGATCTATCCAGTTCGTCGCGGCCGTGGCCCGTGACCGCCCCAGTTCTTGTCGCGGACCACCTGAGCGGTGCGCTCAGGCAGCTCGATCGGCGGGAGTTCGTCGTCGCGACGGTTGAAGACGTTCTCGTTCAGGTCCCGATCGGCCTTCTCATCGTCGCCCTTGACCTTCTCCGCCTGGACCAGGTCGAGCTGCGCGACCTCGTCGTACGGGGCTGCGGAGTAGGCGACTTGAGCGGACCACAACGCGAGGTCGCAGTCGCCGCCGGCGAGCGCATGGACGGAGACGATATGGGCGACATCAACGATGGCGCTCGTCATGATGTGGTCCCACCTGTCGCCCTCCAGCAGCCAGCTCCAGCCGTCCGTCCGCAGCTCGCTAAACGGCTCGCCGCTGACCAGTCGAAGCGCCGCGATCAGGTCGTCCATGCCTTCGGCGCCACGGCTCTGTCCGCGCACGCGAAGACGGCGAAACAGGTCGAGATCGCAGAGGACCCCGTCGAGCTTGTAGAGCTTGGGGGAGGCGCCTCCTTCCCCTTCCGCCGCGGGTAGGTAGGGCCTACGAGTGCGCGGATCGTCGCCGAGCCACACTCGCAGTTTGCTCATGTCCACCCGAACCCGTTCGGGTCGGATCGCGAAGTCGCGTGCGACTTCTCTCTTGGAGACCCCTGCCGGGTGAAGTGCGAGGTACGTCAGGAGCTCGACGTAGAACGGGCGACGATTCACGGTGGGTTTCGCGTCACCGGCGGTTCGCACATTGATCGGCCCCAGCAGTGTCAACCTGGCGGCCGGGGCGGGCGACCCCCAGAGAGCAAGGTCCTCGTCCAGGCAGGGGTCAGCCGACCGGACGGCAGAACGAGCCTGGGGAGAAGCGATGGGCGCAAGCGCTTCGACGTCCTCGACCGTCGTCGCGGCCGCGTTCGTGTAAGCCTGCGTGTCCAACGGCAAGAGCGACTCGTTCCCGGCAGCACCCGCTGGCCTGGGTTCAGTCAGCGGTTCGACGAGTGCACCACCCAGGTCGGCCACGGGCGCGTCGTTCGTCGGTCGCGGGACTGGTGCCACCGTCTCTTCAAGCGTCAGATCGAGAAGGAGGGCGCAGGCTCGAGCCTCGTCTTCGGAGAGTCCCGCGGCGATGACATCGACGTCCAAGTTGGGCGCTTGGAGCCGACCGTCATCCGTCAGGTGCAGGTGAGTGTCCGAGGGCCGTGGTTCGGCCGCGAGGTCGATCACGGCTGCCGAGGAGCGACCCGGGACGTTTCCGATCACGTCGGCGAGTTCATCGAGGCCAGGTACGGGGCGGCTCGTGGTCGCGATGACCGCGGCGTGGAAGTCGTCGGGGTCGGATGGCTCGGTGATCGAGGACAGGTGGCGGGCGAGGGTGGCGATGAAGTCCGTGTCGTCCGCGGGGTGTGTGTGAACGCGGCCCAGGTTGAACTCCGCGAGGTCGGGGCCGACGCCGAGGAGGTCGACGCGAGTGACGATGGACCACGGGTTGACGGCCAGTTCGGCTGCGAGGTGGCGCGCGAAGGCGGCCTTGCGCTCGGTGTCGCCGGTGACGGTGACGGTGCGGAGTTCCTCGAGGTTGAGAAAGAGGAACGCGTTGTCGGCCCTCTGACCGACGCTGACGAGCAGCGGGTAGGGCGGAAAGGAGTCCTCCGGACGCTCCGGTACGTCGGCGAGGGCGATTCGCCAGGCGGTTGCGGACCCGGTCCAGGGCGTCGGCAGGTCGGCGGGTTCGGCCAAGGTCAGGGCGATGTCGCTGCCTGTGAGCGCCACGGTGACGAGCCGCGGGAGCGGGGACAGGGAGCGTAGGGCGCTGTCGAGGGCGTCGATCCGGGGTGCGATGACGGAGGCGGTGGCCCGAGCCGTCTTCTCGGCGGGCAGCAGTTCGGCGGGTGGTGGAGGGATGATCGTGCCGGGGCGCCGGTACCGCAGTTGGGTGCGCCGTTGAGCACGAAGGACCAGCCACAGAGCTCCGCCGAAGATCGATCCCGCCCCAGCGAGGCCGGGGAGGAGCCACGACGGGGTGACGTCGTCGTCGGTGTCGTGGTGCGTGTTCTGGCTCTCCGTGGTCGGGCGTTCCGCCGGCTCGGTGGGCTCCATGTGGGTGGCTGGGCCCTGGGATTCAGGGGCAGCCCGGGGCGACGTGCGTGGCTCGGCCTGCATGGCCGGTGACTCGACGGTCGGCTGTTGCCCGGGGACGGGGACGGTGAGCCTCCAGCCCGGAAGGATCAGGTCGGGGTCGGTCAATCGGGCGCCGTCGGCCTGCGCGGTGTCGCGTGAGGCCTGGAAGATCGACGGATAGGCATCGGCGTCGCCGAGCTCGTCCTCGGCGATCTCGGAGAGTGTGTCGCCGGGCCGTACGACGTACGCATCGTCGGTAGGCCCGCGACTAACCGGCACCTTGAGCACGGTGCCGGGGAGGAGGAAGTCGGGTCGCCCACCCAGGACGGCCTGGTTGAGGTCGACCAACTCGACGTAGCGGGTGCCGTCTCCCCACCGTTCCTCGGCGATGCGCCAGAGACTGTCGCCGCGCTTGACGGTGTATCGCTCGACCTCCGGTTCCGGTATCGGCTTCTCCTGAATCTGCGGTGCCGGGGCCGGGGAGTCGACCGACTCCGCGACATGTCCGGTGGCGGGCAGGGGAGTGGTCGCCGCAGCGGCCTCGGCTGCCGGTTCAGGGACCAGCGCGGTCGCCGAAGGCATCGCGAAGAACAACAGGGCCGCCGCGGCGACGAGACGATCGGCCGCTCCCTGCGGCACCCCAAGGCCGGGCAGCCGGGGCGTGTTCAGGCCTCGGAGTTGCGACACGATGGAGGCGGCGAGTTGGCAGGTGAAGATCGCCCAGGCGAGCCAGCAGACCGCGGCAAGGACCTCGACCACCAGGGTCCCGTCGTCCGGTGCGCTCAGTCGTGACCAGGCGAAGGCCGAGAGATCTGGGATCGCGTCGATCGCCAGCAGCACGGTGGGAACGCCTGCGACGAAGGCGATCAGTGCGAGGGTGGCGGCGAGGCCTCGGAGCCGGGGATTGAGGGTGTTCATCGCTGGTTGCCTCCCACAGTGCGGAGCAGGCGGGCGGTCGCCGTGCCTGTGACGTCGAGCCGGTGGATGCCGAGCAGGCCCAGGAAGCGGGCGTCGTAGGTGTCGTGGACGGTGACGGTGATGGTGTTGCCGCCGGTGATCTCGGCGGTCCCGGTGACGCCGGCGGCGTCGAGGTAGCGCAGGGCGGTGGCCCGGGCTGCCACGGGACTGATCGTCACCTGGTGCCCTTGGACGGCTCCTGCACCGTCGACCTCCTCGCCGCCGGCTCGTGCTGCCTGGGCGGCGAGGTCGTGCGCCCGCTCGTGGGCGTGCACTTGCCCGCCGAGGTCGACGGCGAGGCCGACGAGGAAGATCATCACGAAGCTGGATAGCGCCAGCCAGACCGTGATGGATCCGCGCTCGTCACGGCTGCTCATCGTTCGCGCCAAGTGTCTAGTGGGCTGGTCATGGTCTCGCTCAGGACCCGTGCGCCTGGGACGCCCGGGACGGCCAGATCGGCCAAATTCAGGCGGCACGAGACGGTGACGGCGATCGATCCCGGCACGCCCGGTGGCTTGGTGAAGTCGGTGGTGTTGACGGTGACCTCGACACCGGAGCAGTCGATCTTCTGGTTGGCGATGCTCGCCACGGCGGCGTCCCGGGCGGCGGCTCGGGCGGCTTCTGCATCGCGCGTGAGCGACGCCGACCGAGCGCCGTCCGCAGCGGCGGATTGGAGTGCTTGGTGGGTGATCGCCGTGCGGCCGCCGAAGATGATCAGTCCGACGAAGAGCGCGAAGGCGGGCACCCCGATGGCTGCCTCGATGGCCGCGGACCCGCGCTCGTCCCGCCGCCTCATGACCCTGCTGCCGTCGGTGAGGTGAGGCGTTCGACGGGGACGGTCGCGCTCTGGGTGATGCGGACCTTCCAGCCGGGGATGACACTCAGACTGAACCCGGTGACGGTCACCGTCGCTCTTGCCGCAGTCCGGTTTGCGCTGGCGGACGCGTGGGTGAGTACGTCGTCACCACCGGCCTCGGCGATGAACGCGGTGGCCGCACCAACGCCGTCCGACTCTCGTCCCTGCATCGCGCCGGCCTCGCGCGCGCCCTGCTGGGCGGCGGCGATGGCGACCGTGCGTGCGTGGTGGAAGAGGGCAGCCTGCATGCCGAGGAACAGGACGGCGAAGAGCGCGGGCAGGACGATGAGCAGCTCGATCGAGACCGAGCCTTGCTGGTTGCGCCGCCGGAGACGGCTACTTGATCTTGCCGGCCTGGGTCTGGACATAGGTCGTGACCGCTGCGACGACGATTCCGACGATGGCGATCACCGCAACCGCCCAGAGCACGTGCTCGGTGGTCACTGAACCACGCTCGTTGCGCCGCGCGGCTGTCAGATCGTCGTACTTGGCGCGGCCTGCCAGCTGCAGCAGGACCAGGACTTTCAACATGGGTTCCTCCTGGGGTTGTCCTTCCACGTCACGGGCTTGTGAGCATGCGAAGCAAAGAGGGAGCGACGAGCAGCGCCATGAAGATGACGCCGAGGAGCGAGCCGGGGATCGTCATGCGCTCACCGACGGCGTTCGCCTCGGCGATCTCGTCGTTGAGCCGTGCGGTGCGCATGGCGGCGGATCGGGCGCGAAGGGTGGCGTACACGCTTGCTCCCTCCTCGCCGGAGAGGCGCATGATGTCGGCGAAGTCGTCGAGCTCGGGAAGTCCAAGTTCTTCAGCCAAGGTGTGCAGCGCTTCCCAGGGCGGCAGACCCGACCACCGGGAGCGGGTGAGCTCTTCGGAGAGCCGGGTGAAGACCCATGAGTCGCCGACCTCCGCGGCGGCCTCCATGGCCTGGCGGACCCCGATCCCGTTGTGGCGTTCGAGGGCCACCAGGTCGATGTAGGCGCCGAGCGCGCGGGCGAATTCCACGCGGGCCTTCCGGGCGTCGTCCAGGGCGTTGTAGTTGGGAATGAAGAACATGAGCGAGGCGAGTCCGAGCGAGGCGAGCGCCGGGATCTGCAGGGGGATGCCCAGGCCGAGGGTGTTGAACAGCACCGTGAGACCCGGCGGGATGAACAGGCCCAGTCCGGCGAACGTGAGCTTCTCGCCGTAGAACTGGCCGACGGAGATCCGGAGCAGCGCGAGCTCCCGGGTCGGTGTCCGGACCCACAGCCCCGGTGGCAGCGTCCGGAGGCCCCAGAGGCCGAGGCGTTCCTGGCGCGTCCTGGCGGTGGCGGCCCGCGCGGCGGCGCCCCGACGCGGGGACGAGACCCGATCGAGGGCGTCGGCCAGGTCCGGTTCGGCGGGCAGCAGGCGTGCCACCACCAGCACCAGGCCGAGGCCGAGGAGACCACCCGAGAGGACGGCGAGCTGGAGTCCCGTCATCATCGCGGGACCGTCGCTTCGGCGCGGGTGTCGAGGAAGCGGGGCAAGGGCTTGCCCGTGGCCATGCGACGCATCCAGATCAGGGTGGCGACGTACGCCGAGAGCAGCACGACCAGGATCACCTGGCCGACGGGACTGGCGTACGGCTCGACGTAGCTGCCCGACAGGGCCAGGACGACCAGGACGCTGGCGCTGATCAGGGTCACCCAGCGGGCGGTCGCGCGAGGCTTGGCCCGATCGGCCTCCACCTGACGGCGGGCCCGCACGTCGGCTGCCACGGACTCTGCGAGCCCGTCGAGGACGCTGGCGAGTCCGGCGCCGCGACGCCGAGTACCGAGGATCAGGTTGGCCGCGATCAGGTCGCCGGTCGCGTCGTCGAGCTCGTCGGCGAAGACCCGTAGCGCAGTCTCGGTGTCCCACCGGGCGCGGAGGCGGGCGACCAGTCGGCTGACCTCCGCTTCGATCGGGGCAGGCGTGGACCTCAGGGTCGCCACGAGTGCCTGCTCGATCCCGATCCCGACGGTCAGCACCCCCGAGAGCGAGCGCGTCCATTCCTCCATCGCTTCGAGCCGCCCGATCTGGGTCGCGGCCGGCGGAGCGGACAACAAGGCCGGCAGGCCCAAGACGGCGACAGGAGCGAGGACCAGGGCGAGGACCCATCCGGTCACCAACCACCCGAGGACGCCCAGCGCGACGCCGACCAGCAGCATCGTCCGGGTGCGCGCGGTGAGAGCCAGGCGCCGTCCGCCGGCAGTGGGCCTGTCGCGCGGCGGTGCGGCAGTGGGTCGCAGGCCGACGACGAGGCCGAAGAGGCCGGCGGCGATGAGTCCGCCCGCGAGGCTGGGGACCAGGAGGCTCACGGCTGCCCCTCGAAGGGGCGCGTGGCGAGGTAGGCGCCGAGGTCGAACCCATGGCGGGCCAGCGTCCGGTACTCGTCTGGGAGTACGTCGGGGACCGCGACTCCCGTGGCGTCCGCCCGGAACACGTGGGTGGTCGCGTACCCGACCTCCCTCTCCCCGGGAGCCAGGGCGACAATCTCGGCGACCCGCCTGATCCGCGTCGCGCCCCCGGATCCCGTCGTGGTCTCCATGTCGAGCTGGACGATGAGGTCGACGGTGGCGGCGAGCTTGCTCGTCGCCAAGCCCTGGGTGACGTGTGGCCCGGCCTCCATGGCGCAGGTGACGAGCTTGCGGACGGCGGCGACGGCGTCGGCGGCGTGGGTCGTGGAGATGGAGCCGGTGCCGGACTCCATCGCCTTGATCATCGCCCAGATCTCCTTGCCCCGGACCTCGCCGACGATCTGACGGGAGAGGTTGAACCGGAAGGAGTCGACAAGCGCCTCGTCGAGGGTGAACTCGCCGGCCTGGCGGCCGTCGGTGCCGCGTTCCCCGGAACCGGGGCGTGCCTCCCAGGCGTGGACGATTTTGTGCCGGCCCAGCTCGTGGAGGTGCAGCTCGTACTCGGTCTCGAAGGTGCCGACGGCCTCCAGGGCGTCGATCTCGGCGCAGAGCGCGCGGACGAGCGTGGTCTTGCCGGCACCTTGTGCACCGGCGACGACGATCGAGCGGCGGGCCCGAACGGCGGCCCGCAGGAACGAGGCCACGGTGGGCGTCATCATCTCCCTCGCCACCAGGTCATCGAGAGTGACGCGCATCAGCCGATGCCGCCGGATGACCACCGAGGGACGCGGCGTGACCCACGCGGCGGCGGCGAGGCGCGAGCCGCCGTCCAAACGCATGTGAAGTCGAGGTTGGGCCTCGGAGAAGGAGCGGGCGTTGACCTCGCTGCGCGAGGCCAGGAACACCAGGAAGTCGATGAGCTCCTGGTCGGAGTCGGCGACGGGCGGTCCGTCGACCAAGGTGCCGTCGATCAGCTCGAGGTGGACGTTGTCGTGGCCCACGATGACGATGTTCTCGATGTCGTCGTTGTCGACCAGCGGCTGCAGTCGACCGAGCCGGAAGAGGGAGTCGAAGACCGCCTGCGCAGTGGCCTGCTGCCGCGCCGAGCTCCAGGCCCGGTGACCGGCGTTGACGTCTTCGGCCATCGCCGACTCGATCAGGTCCAGGACGATGGACCGGCCGAGCTCCTGTTGCGCGGCCCTGTCGAGGCGGTTCCGATCGGACGCGACCGCCTGGCTGAGCTGCTCAGAGGCCCGCGCGCGCAGCCCGGAGACGATGGACCAGTCGACCTCGACGTCTGCTGTCGGCGCCGCCGCGACGGCTGTCCCGAGGGTGGTCACCGGTGCCGGCGTGCCGTTGGTCGGCTGGTTGAACAGCGGCAGGTCCGACAGGTCGCCGTACCCGTTGACGGAGCGGTACGCCTCACTCATCGGGTGGCCTCCCCGAGGACGGTGAACCGGGAACGCGACACGTGCGCCTGCACCGACTGTCCTGTCGCCTTGAGCGCCCGGATGTAGGGACCGGTCTCGAAGTGCCGCGGTGGGGCGCTCCCGCGGTGATAGACCGCTGCCGCCGCTGGCTCGTCGGGGAGGTCGGCGACGACGGGGAGCCCGAGCGCCTTGGAGACCTCAGTGGCTCGGTAGGGCTGTCCTTCGCCGACCAGAAGCAGGCCCGGGTGCTGCCAGCCGGATGCTGGCTCACGTGCCGTCTCTGCCCACGATCGTGCCGCCGAGATGGACGGCAAGTTGGTGCGGGTGACCAGCAAGGTCGTGTCCGCGGCCTCGAGGAGCGGCTTCGCAGAGCCCGTGAGCCCGAGTCGGCCGGCATCGACGATGACGTCCTGCCCGCTGGCCTCCAGTTCGCCGAGCGCGGTGCCGAGGGGTTCCCACACGTCGCGCAGCGCTGCCGCCTGGGCATGCGTCCGGGTGCCCGCCAGCAGCGAGACGCTCGGGCTCAACGGCCGGACCACGTCGCGCAGCGCGTCCGCCACGCTCAGCGGTGAGAGCGCCAACTCGAGGAGGCCACCGTCGTACGGCGTCGTGCCCTTGAGAAAGCCCGCCAGCACCCCGGACCCGCCGGTCGGATCGGCCTCCACGAGGAGCACCGGGCGGGGCCAGCAGAACGCCAGGCCGACGGCCGTCGTGGTCACCCCCGGAGATCCGGAGGCCGAGGTGAGACAGACGACGGTCATCACTTGGCTCCCGAGTCGAGCACTAGTGCCACGTTCCCGGTGGCCGCGCGCGCGGCGAGGAGGGCGGCATCCGCGTAGGGGACCAGGACGTTGACCACCGTGTTGCCGGTGGCCTCGTCGAGGTTGGTGTCGACGACCTTGGCGGTGGTGGACGGCGGGGAGTTGACGCGCTCCGCGGTGTCGCTGGGGGTGACGATGACCCGGACCTGGTCACCGCCGTACAGCGGCATCGCCGGCACCTGGGCAGCGGTGAGCGAGATCCCGACGATCGACTGTCCCTGGCCGAGCAGCGGGTCGTCGGCCGTCGACTCCGCTGTGAGCAGGCCGCCCGCCGCGATGTCCAGTGTCGCCCGCTGGCCGATGAGGTCGTCGTACGCCGAGGCCGGCAGGGGAGTGAGTGCTGGGTCGCCGCTGATCCGGATGCGCTGGATGTCCTGCGCCTCGATCACTTCGCCCCGGTGAATGGTGGCGCGAGCCGCGAGGACCTCCTGGGTATCGGTCGTCGCGCTCCAGGCCCACGCGCCGAGCAACGAGCCGAGAGCCGTCACGGCGACCGCGGCCACCACGAGCGCGGGACGTCTCCGCAGCTTCGGAGGGGGAGTGAGGCTGGACTCGGCCCCCGGCGTGACGGTGCGGGGGCCGGGACTCCGGTCCTCTTGAGCAGTGGTGGACATGGCTCGTACCTCCCGCGCAGGTCGTCAGTTCACGAGGACCTGTGCCTCGCCGACGGTGATGGCGACAGAACGGGATAATCCGTTGAGACGGATGGTCCCGGTCTGACCTGCTCCGGACCAGTCGATGACCCAGTCGGAGGTGGCCGTGACGGTGTACTTCTGCCCCGGCTGGTCGGCACTGGTTCGCTCGTACACGTGGCCGCACGTCGGTGACGGCTGGCGGCCGAAGCGCTCCTCGTACGGCGTACCAGCGGACCGGCACACCACGGTGGTCCCATCGCCCATGTTCCAAGTGATCCGGTGGGTGCGCGCCGTCGCCGTGATGGTGATGCCGCCCAGACTCGCGGACGCAGTGGTCGGTCCGTAGGTCTTCTCGTCAGGTGTCTCCGCCCACATCCAGACGGGCATCCCGACGAGGCCGACGCGATCCGGACCCGGCTCGGGAACGATGCCGATCCGGATGGCCTCGAGCTGCATCGAGTCGATGGCGATCTCCGCGACCTCGCGCGGCGTCGGGCCGGTCCCCGAGCTCGGCGGCGGGTTCGCGAACCAAACCCAGATGCCGATGTCGGTCTGCGGCTGGTAGCAGGTGTAGACCGCACCGTCGCCCGGCTCGTGGCCCTGCCAGGACGAATCCCCTGGAGGCGGCTGGGGGTCGAGTCGCGTGATGTAGCAGGCGAGCTCGTTGGACCAGTAGCCGTTCTCCGTCTCGCACGGGATCGGTCCCGCCTTCCCCACGCCTCCGTGGCCCACCGGGTCCCAGTAGCAGGACTCGCCCGAGCCGGTGTCCTTCGGACCGTCGTCGGGTGGGGTGCCGGGGGTGCCAGGCTTGCCAGGGATTTCCACCCAGACGGTGCAGCCACCACTCCAAGGGTCCGTCTGGGTACAAACCGGTTCTGCCTCGGCAGGGGACGGCCAAGCCACGACCGCGGCGATCAGCACCAGGAGGAGGCCGAGTCGGGTCAGGATTCGCATGACGCCTGCTTGAGGTCTTCACCGCCGGCGACTCGCCATCCTTCGCGTGGCTCGTCTTGCCACTCGTAGTTGGCGATCGTGTATCGAGTCCATCCACGGTCCGGTCGCCCCGGGGCGACCACGGACTTGCCCTTGGTGTCCACGATGTCGACGGCGCTGACATCCCAGCAGACATCGATCTGGACGGTAGGAACCTGCCCAGCCTTTGGTGCGGAATTGTCGAGGTTCACTGACTGGACCAGCAGCTCGACGATTCTCGCGTCACCGGTCTGACGCTGACCGGCGCTCCGCCGGCTGCGGAGGAGCTTCTCCTGCGCGGAGAGCTGCGTGCTGATGGCGACGGCCCGCAGGACGCCCAGCGGCTCCTGCGACTCCTGACCGAGACGGTCGACGGTCTTGAAGTAGCGATATACGACGTCCGTGGCGTCCTGGGCCGCGATACCTGTCTCGCTCGTGGGAGACGGGGCGCTTGAGGCCTGGGAAGTCGGGGACGTGTTCGGCATCACCGAAGGCCGCGTCTCGGGTTCTTCCCCGTCCGAGGCGCAGCCAGTGACGACGGCCGACAGGAGCGCTGCAGCGGTCGCCAAGGAGATCGTTCGATGGTTCGTCATGCCCGAGACCCGTTCCGTCCTGAGCCGCCCGGCTCAAGCGATGGACCAGAACGCCGCCTCGTGACGAACCAAGACGTCGTCCGCCTCCCATTACGGCACCCCGTCCCTCTACTTCGCAAGACCCTCACCTGTCCCATCGCTGTTCTCCACCCGTTGATCCCGAACATCAGGTACGCCGTCCTGTCCACCCGTTCCTGGCACCCGTTCCTCCCCTCGGTCCTACCTCGTTCTCGTCTTCACACGGTGTGCAGATCGAGGGGTCTGTGGAGAAGGACGCGCACCTGAGCGCTGTGGGACGGAAACGGCCGTGACGGTCTCGATGCGCCGGATGTCCGCGGGCAGCGGCTACCAGTACCTGCTGCGCAGCGTCGCGGCCGGTGATGGCCAGCGCCCGATGTCGACGCCCCTGACCCGCTACTACTCCGAAGTCGGCACGCCGCCCGGCCGCTGGCTGGGATCCGGCGTCGGAGCCTTCGGTGCCGGCCAGATCCGGGCGGGCATGCAGGTGACTGAGGAGCAGCTCGCCCTGCTCGTCGGCATGGGCCGCGACCCCGTCACGGGAGAACAACTCGGCCGGGCGTATCCGTCCTACACGCGGCTCGCTGACCGGATCGAGGAGCGCGTCGCCGCGCTCGACCCGGACATGACCCAGGAGGACTGCGCGGCCGAAACCACCCGGATCGAGGCCGAGGAGACCGCGGCCGGGATGCGCCGAGCGGTCGCCGGATTCGACCTCACCTTCAGCGTCCCGAAGTCGGTCTCCGTGCTCTGGGGTGTGGCCGACGCCGTCACCCAGGAGCGGATCGTCGCCGCCCACCACGCGGCGGTCGCCGAGGTGATCGACCTGTTCGAGCGAGAGGTCGCTGCTACCCGGGCAGGCATCTCCGACAGAGACGGCGCCGTGGCCCAGGTCGACGTGGCAGGCGTTGCGGCCGTTGCCTACGACCACTTCGATTCGCGTGCCGGCGATCCGCAGCTCCACACGCACGTCGTCATCGCCAATAAGGTGCTCACCGTCATGGACGGCCGCTGGCGCAGCCTCGACGGGCGCCCAGTATTTGCCTCCCGAACCGGCCTGTCGGTGCACTACGACGCGCTGCTCGCCGATCGCCTGTCGCGCGACCTAGGCATCGAGTGGGAGTTGCGGCAGCGGGGACCCGACCGGAACGCTCGATGGGAGATCGCTGGCGTCAGCGACGACTTGATCTCCGAGTTCTCCAGTCGCACCCGCCAGATCGAACTCAAGAAGAACGAGCTCATCGCCGAGTACGCCGCCCGCCACGGACGCACGCCGACAGCGAAGACCATCGTCGAACTCCGAGCCCAGGCGACGCTGGCCACACGTCCGCCGAAGGAGGTCCGATCGCTCGCCGACCTGACAGCCGACTGGCGACAGCGCGCCGCCGAGCGGTTGGGGACCGAACCGTCGACATGGTCTCGCGACGTGATCGGCCACGGCGGGAACCCGCTGACTGCCGACGACGTGCCGCTGGCTGCGATCGAGGCGATCAGCGCCGACGTGGTCGCGGCGGTCTCTGTGAAGCGGGCGGTGTGGACGCACTGGAACCTGATGGCCGAAGCGTCGAAGCAGACCATGGATCTGAGGTTCGCGACGAGCGGGGACCGTGAGGCTGTCGTCGGGCTGGTCGTCGACGCGGCGCAGTTGCGGTCCGTGGTCCTGACCCCGCCGGAGCTCGCGACCAGCCCGATCCGATTCCAGAGGGAGGATGGCACGAGCCGGTTCCGTCCGCGCCACGGCGAGAAGTACTCCTCGACCGCGGTGCTCGATGCCGAGGCGCGGCTATTGGGTCGTGCCGAGAAGGTGACTGCGCCGACGGTGGCCGCGAACGTTGCGAGGCGGGCGGCGGCGACTGGAAAGGTCCAGTTGAGCGCTCAACAGCGCCGTGCGGTGGAAAGCATCTGCCAGTCGGGCCGCCAGGTCGACGTACTCGTCGGGCCGGCCGGGGCAGGCAAGACCACCACGATGCGAGCGCTCCGGACGGCGTGGATCGCAGAGCACGGGCGGGGGAGTGTCGTCGGTCTCGCGCCGTCTGCCGCGGCAGCGCAGGCGCTGGCCGACGACCTCGGCGTCGCGTGCGAGAACACGGCGAAGTGGCTCCATGAGTACGACCACGGCCGCACTGAACTCCGACGCGGTCAGTTGGTGATCGTCGACGAGGCGACCCTTGCCGACACGGTGACACTCGATCGGCTCAGCGGGATCGCCGCGGCCGCAGGCGCCAAGGTGCTTCTGGTAGGCGATCCCCACCAACTCCAGTCCATCGACGCCGGTGGGGCATTCGCGCTCCTCGTCGACCGACGTACGGACGCACCGGAACTGATCGAGATCCACCGCTTCACCAACGAGTGGGAGAAGGACGCGTCCCTCGCGCTGAGCCGCGGCGACGTCCAGGCCATCTCCGCCTATGGCCGTCACCAGCGCATCCGCGAAGGCGTCACGGACCAGATGGTGGACGCCGCATACGTCGCCTGGCGAGCCGACTGCGCCGCCGGCCGTGCCAGCATCCTCGTGACCGAGTCGGCCCGCGACGTCCGCGCGCTCAATGAACGCGCCCGGGCCGAGCGGCTGCTTCTGGATGGCGCTGTCGATCAACGCGAGGCTGAACTGGTAGACGGCTGCAGAGCCTCGGTCGGCGACATCGTCATCACGCGCCAGAACGACCGGCGACTCCGCACGATGCGCGGCGGGTGGGTCAAGAACGGCGACCGCTGGAAGGTCACCGACATCCGCCGCGAGGGAGCCGTCGTGGTCAAGCTCCTCGGAACGGGCGGAGGGCGGACAGTCCTCCCGGCGGAGTACGTCGCCGAACACCTCGACCTCGGTTACGCCGTGACCGCGCACCGCGCTCAGGGCGTCACCGTCGACACGGCGCACGTCGTCGTGACGCCGTCGACGACGCGGGAGAACCTCTACGTCTCCATGACCCGCGGCCGCGACTCCAACATCGCGTACGTCGCCCTTGACCAGCTCGACGACAGCCACTCCACGCCTGAGGCGGATGACGTCACTGCGAGAACCGTGCTGTACGGCGTCCTCCAGCACAGCGGCGCAGACCTCTCGGCCGCTCAGACGATCTCGGCCGAGTACGAGCTTCACGGGGGGATCGACCGGCTCGCCGCGGAGCTCGAGACAATCGCAGCCGAGGCTCAGCATGACCGCTTCGTCGACCTGCTGGGGCGCTCTGGTCTGACGGCCGACCAGCACGCCGCGGCCGTCGAGTCCTCCGCCTTCGGACCACTCTCGGTCGCGCTTCGGAGGGCTGAGGCGCATCACCACGATCTGGAAACCCTGGTGCCATGGATCGTTGGTCAGCACCGCCTCGACGATGCCGACGACATCGCCGCCGTCCTTCGGTATCGGATCCACCGGGTTGCCTCGTCGTCTCCACGGGGGTGCCACCTGCGCCCGAGGCTGATCGCCGGGCTCATACCCGAGCCATTGGGAGCCATGAGCCAGGCGGATCGCCAGGCGATAGATGAGCGGAAGGCGTTGATCGAGTCCCGTGCACGAATGCTTGCCGAGGAGGCCATTGCCAATGGGGAAGCGTGGGCCCGGCGGCTGGGGGACCAGCCGCCGGACTCGCAGAGCCGTGAACGGTGGGTGCTCGCTGCGTCGACCGTCGCGGCGTACCGCGACCGCTACAACCTCAACGGGGATCTGCCGGTGGGAGGGCGAGCCGTGACCGATGCCCAGCTTGCGGACCGTCAGCGCGCCCTCCGAGCAGTGGAAACAGCTACGGCCGCCACCGAGCGGGGGCGAACCCGTGCCGCGCTGACGGCCGAAGCTCAGACCATTTTCTCGCCATAGGCGCCTGCACAGCCGACTCGTCCACAGGTAGCGCGGGCGCGGTGTCCGTCGGCGTGACTCACACGTAGGGAGGTGGGACCAACTATCGAGGAGCCGCTGATGCTGTTCCTGCTCGTCATCCCGGTCATTGTCGTCGTAGCCCTGGCTCACCAATACCTCCAGATCTACGCGCCCTCGAATCTCCTGGTCGCAAGAGTGCGCGAGTCCGTGCCGCGATGGTGGACAGCACTTGGGTTGCTCGCACTTGGGGGTTCCATCCTGTTCGTGATGCACCTCCTTGCCGTAGCCGTCGCGGCAGGCGCTCCCGGCTTGGTCAACGTGCTGGTGCTCGTGCTGGCGTGGGATGCCCTCAAGATCCTGGCTCTTGCCGGCTGGGTAGCCGCGCGTCGCTTCATCGCGTCTGTTCGACGACGCGGCGCGCTCGGTGCTGAGTGCCCTCCGGGCGACCGGTCAGCCATCGCCGGCCCCGGATGAGCGCCGCTTCTTGCGGCCGTACTGCCTGCGCAAGGCACTCAGCCGTTGTCGACGCGGGTCTCGTGGCACCTTGTCCAGGTTCAGCGGCGGATTGAGCTCAGCCAGGACGTCCGTCTCGACGGCACCCAGCGTGTCCGCATCGGCCACAGGAACCGCGATCAAGCGAAGATGGGCATGCATCCAGGCGGTCAAGGCGACCTCGTCGATTTCGGCCGCGCCGCTTGAGGCCGCGAGCACCGATCCCAGGCTCAGGCGGAAGGTCGAGAACTCGTGCCGGCCGCCCAGGTGCATCGATTGGATCCGACCCCACAGGGTGTTCTTCGACCTGCGGCCTCCGGACCTCGTTGCGCCGGCAAGCCCCGCGTAAATCATTCCCTCGTCGACATTGAGACCGAGCCCCTTGGCGAGATCGACTGCACCGCTCGGGTCCACCCACCAGCTGTAGAGGCCCGGAGACTTGAACCGGGAAGCACCAGTCGCTAGGAACTCCTCGGGGGAGATCGCGGAGGCATCGGCGGTCAGCCGGTTGATTAGCTCGCGCACTTCCAGCAGGGGAGCCGAGGCGATCGAAGGGGCTGAGTGGTTGCCGTACCAGGCGAGCCGGGCACCCATAGGCAGTCCGGCCAGCGGTTCGACCACGGTGGCACCGGCCCGAATCAGGAGGTCGCGGATGAAATCGGTGTACGCCGAGCCGGCATGAACCTCGACCGTCTTCCCCCTGACGGGCCCGACGACCTCTCCGAGTCGCTGGACCACTCTGGCACCCCAGGCCCGTCGATAGTCGCGGGACGTCTTCGAGAGACGTAGGTCGTACGGCGCCAGTACCTCGTCGGGAGCGACCAGCCCGTGCTCGGCTGACAGCACGAACCAGGGGACCCCCGCCTGCTCGGCGTAGGCGCGCTCCTTGCGAAAGAGCGGCGACGTGTAGAGCTCCCGGGCGGGGGCGGGGACATCGAGCTTCTTCTTGACGCAGCCTACGAGGACCAGGTCTGGCGCAGGAGCTGCCGATCGAGTCATCGGAGTGGGAGCCGCCTGGCGCTCGGCGACGGGCATTGCGCGGAGCCGCACGAAGGTCACGGACTCGCCGACCTTCACCTCCGTCGTCCTGAATCCGGGCCATCCCGAGCGATCGCCCTTCCAGAACGCGTTGTGCACGTATGCCGACCTCGGCAGCCCGCCAACCAAGCCGTCGAGCTCGCCCCACGCCAGAGTCACCGACGTATCAACGTCGGCTAGCAGCGCGCGCAGGGGAGTCCACTCAGCCACGCTGAGAGTGTCGCGTATCGGTCCTACAGGCGACCGCGGACGGGGCCCTCCTCACGCGGATTGTGCTGTACCGCCCATTTCGTCGGACCCCGTCGATAGGGTCGGACGTGTGACTGGGATCGGGACCGCCACGGTGGCGGAAAAGCGCGCGGACGGGCAGCCAACGGGCAGAAAGCTGCCGACGCTGCCCGAGCCCGGCCAGGTGGTCGAGGTTCGCGGTTCTACGTGGGCCGTCGCCAACGTGCAGGCTCAGGGCCTGCCACGCAGCCCGGCCGACGAGTCCTCGGCACAGCTCTCGCACGTCGTCGACCTCCAGTCGCTCGACGAGGACCGACTCGGCGAGCAGCTCTCCGTGGTCTGGGAGCTGGAGGTAGGTCATACGGTCTCTCCGCCTCAGGGGCTCCCGGATGCCATCTATGCCGAGGCATTCGATGATCCGACCACCCTTGCGGGGTTCGTGGACGCGATGCGCTGGGGAGCCGTCACCTCCGCCGACCCGAACCGCTATCAGGCGCCGTTCTGGTCAGGCGTGAATGTCGAGGCATACCAACTCGAGCCACTTCGTCGCGCCCTCGGTGCCCCGCGCACCAACCTCCTGCTCGCCGACGACGTGGGCCTCGGCAAGACCATCGAGGCTGGACTGGTGATCCAGGAGCTGTTCCTGAGGCATCGGGCCCGCACTGCCGTGATCGTCTGCCCCCCGAGCCTGGCACTGAAGTGGCAGGACGAGATGCGCGAAAAGTTCGGTCTGGACTTCACGATCGTCAACAGCGACCTGATGGCTCAGGTGCGCCGTACCCACGGTCTGCACGCCAACCCGTTCCAGCTCTTCCCCAGGGTGATCGTCAGCATGGCGTGGTTGCCGCAGGTCCGAGCCCAGCGACTGCTGCGGGACGTGTACGCGCAGGCCACGAACCCCAAGACCGGCAAGCGGTTCGCCTTCGACATCCTCGTGGTCGACGAGGCGCACCATGTTGCTCCGTCCAGTCCTTCAGCTGCCGGCGGACGTGGGTACGCCGTGGACACTCAGCGGACCGTCGCCGTGAGGCAGCTGGCCGACAAGTGCGAGCACCGCCTGTTCCTGACCGCGACCCCGCACAATGGCCACCCCGAGTCGTTCACGGCGCTGATGGAGATGATCGATCCTCGCCGGTTCTCCCGTGGAGCGCTCCTCGATTCCAAGGCGCTTAAGGACGTGACCGTGCGCCGCCTCAAAACCGACCTGTCTGGCAAGGGCTTCAAGAAGCGCACCGTCAGCGCACTCGACTTCACCCCATCGGACGGGGAGCAGGAGTCTTTCTCGCTGCTGGATGACATCGTCACCAAGAGTGCGAAGCAGAATGGCACAAAGCCGACCGGCGACATCGTGACGATGCTGTTGAAGAAGCGGTTCTTGTCCAGCCCGTTCGCGTTCGGGATGACCCTGAGCCACTACCTGTCTTCGAAGGCTGGGCGTGGCTTGTCGGAGGACGACTATGACGACGTCTTCGGCGAAGGCCAGGCCGACGAGGAAGAGGGACTGTGGGAGCAGGACGAGGCGGAGCGACTGCGCGAGTCCAAGGGCACCGACCCGTTGGTCGCCGCCGAGACCGGCCAGCTTGAATCACTCATGGAGTGGGGGCTGAGCTACGAGAGCCGCGCCGACTCCCGACTCGACCGTCTTATCGGCTTCCTCGACGCCGTGTGTCGTCCGGACGGCGAGACCTGGTCCAACGAGCGCGTCGTGATCTTCACTGAGTACGCCCACACCGTCGACTGGCTGACCCGCGTACTACGCCAACGAGGGTACGTCGAGGAGCGCCTGGCCGTGATCCAGGGCTCGACCAAGCCCGAGGACCGCGAGTACATCCGCTCGCAGTTCACCGCCGACCCTGCCAGGGAGCCCGTTCGCGTCCTGCTCGCCACCGACGCCGCAGGCGAGGGCATCGACCTCCAGACCCACTGCCACCGGCTGGTGAACTTCGACATCCCGTTCAACCCGTCCCGGCTGGAGCAACGGATCGGCCGCATCGACCGCTACGGTCAGACCGAAGAACCTCAGGTATTTCACTTCGTCCCGGTGGCTGGCGCATCGACCTACGCCGCTGACGTGGACTTCATGTCGCGCATCGCGCGCAAGATCGCCCAGGTCCAGTACGACCTCGGCTCCGCCAACCAAGTTGTCGGCGAGGAGATCCAGACACACTTCGCCAGGCGCACCCCTACGAAGGTGAAGTCAAAGGGCGTCGACACCAACGAGGTCATCAACGCCGCCCTGGCCGGCGGAATGGAACTGAACAGCCGGCTGACTCAGCTGGAGCAGGGGTACAACGCGTCACGCACCGAGATGCACCTCGATCCGGCCAATCTGCGCCGCGTGGTCGACACCGCCCTGCGGATCAACCATCAGTCCCTGCTGGTGCCGAACCACGAGTTCGCACAGGACACAGCCGCCGAGGTTTTTGATCTGCCGACCCTGACCTCGGGTTGGCACGACACGTTGCGAGGACTCGACACTCGTCTCAACCCTGGTGTGCAGCGACCGATCACGTTCGACGCCGACGCAGCCGAGGGTCGTGACGACCTCGTCTACGTCCACCTTGGTCACCCGATCGTGCAGAAGGCACAGCGGCTGCTGCGCCGCTCCCTGTGGAGCGTCGACTCGCCGCTGAACCGCGTGACCGCCGTTGTCGTCGACGACTTGGAGGAGTCCTTCGTAGCGGCCGTCACCCGCATGGTCCTCGTTGGCCGAGGGGGCATTCGTCTTCATGAAGAAGTGTTCCTCGCCGGTGTCCGCGTGAAGGGCCGCCGCGCCATGGCCGAGGAGAAGGCTGAGGCAGCCCTCGACAAGGCGCTCGACCGGGAGGGACTCGCCCTCGCCCAGCCCAAGGTACGCGACCAGCTCTGCGACCTCTGGAACGTGCCCAACGCGCCACTTCGCGTGCGCCTGGAAGAGTCGATGCGTGCCCGTGCTGATCGCCGCCACGACCTCGTTCTGGAGCAGCTCGCCAAGCGACAAGACGCGGATACGCAACGTGCCCACGAGATCTTCGCGGCCTTCCGCACCAACCTCCGTGACTCCCTCGCCGTACTCAAGGCCGCCGAGGACGAAGCCCAGGGCCAGCTGTTCGCTGACCCCGACCAGCAGCGCCAGTGGAGGCGCGACGTCGAGGCGATGACCCGCCGCCTCGAAGAGCTCGACGACGAGGAAGCACGCGAGATCGCCGCCATCACCGACCGCTACGCCGACGTCAAGCCACACACCACCGCCGCAGCGGTCGTTTTCGCGCTGACCCGCGACGACGCCGAAGGGTGGGATGAGTGATGGGCCGCCCAAACAGCCGAGGGCAGGTGGGACTCAACACTCCGAGCGTGACTGAGTTGCACCGAGCCTGGCTCGAACTCGTCGACACCGAAGGCCCGTTCCTGGCGATCCCGCCCCTGAAGCGGGTCTGGCCGCAAGGCATGCCAGCCCTCAGCGACGACCGCAAGGCCGCACTCGTCGATGCACGCAAGGACTTCGAGGCCGCATGGGAGAGGTTCGACCGCACCCCTGACAACGACGCCGTTCTCGACTCCTACCGAGTCGCCCGCGACAAATGGATCGAGTCCGTCCTGCGCGATGTCGCCGGATGGGCCGAGTCACTGTCATGGGGCGAGGCGCCCGGCGTCCAAGCCCAGTCGCCAAACCGCGCTGTCACTGTCACCGCCCATGCGGCCCTGAACGGTGTCGACGGGATCGGTGCGCTCGTGCACGTCGTCGACCCGACCGATTCTCTGCGCCAGACCCCGAACGATCTGTGGGCAGCAACTCCCGTCGACCGCACCGAGGCGCTCCTGCGCGAGAACAAGGTACAGCTCGGCATCGTCACCGACGGCCGCTGGTGGGGACTGGTCTGCGCCCGTGAAGGCGCGATGGCAGCATCCGGCATCGTCGATGCTCTGACCTGGATCGAGGAACCCCGGACCCGGGACGCCTTCCTCGCCCTGATCGGACGTCAGCACATCATCGGCGGTGACCCGACAGAGCGGCTCCCCGTCCTCTTCGAAGAATCCGTCGCCGCGGCCGAGGAGATCACTGAAGCACTCGGGGCGCAGGTCCGCAGCGCAGTCGAGCTGCTCATCCAGTCGTTCTCTGAGTTTGCCGCCGACGCGGATCGACGCGGGTTGCCGGACCCGCTGCCGGCCCGCACCCACGACACCTATGAAGCCGCTGTCACCGTGATGATGCGCGTGGTGTTTCTCCTCTTCGCCGAGGAACGTGGGCTGCTTCCTTCTGGTGATCTGTTCGAGCAGGGCTATGGAATCGCTCGAGAGCTCGACCGCCTCATCGCGCGCGAGACTGAGGAGACCGAAGAGGCCCTCGACTCCACGTCCCTGACCTGGCATCGGCTGCTGGCCACCAGCCAGGCGTTGTTCAGCGGTGCCTCGTTCGAGAGCCTCCGCATGCCTGCCTACGGCGGGTCACTGTTCGACCCGGAGCGGTTCCCCTTCCTAACCTCCACCAACGAGCAAGGGACCCTCGCGGTCGCGGTCTCCGACCGCGTGATGCTGCACGTCCTGCGATCGGTACAGATCGCTGACATCAAGGGCGAAGCCCGGCGCATCTCATTCCGCGACATCGACGTCGAGCAGATCGGCTATATCTACGAGGGTTTGCTCGGCTACACCGCCAACAGGGTCGACCAGACCTACGTCGGACTCAAGGGCACCGCCGGCGTAGAACCCGAAATCCCGCTCGCAAAGCTCGAGGAGCTAGCCGAAGTCAGCCCCGACACCAAGAAGTTGGCCGCTGCGATCCGTGCTTGGCTCGAGCAGGATCAGCCATCTGCGAAGGCAGTGTCCGCCGCTGCCCTCGCCAAGGCGATCACCGCCGACGTTGACCCGAGCGCCGTCAGCGCGCTCACTCAAGCGGTTGGCGACGATCCGGAGTTGAGGGATCGGGTCCGCCCGTGGCTCGGTCTGATCCGTCTCGACCTTCGCAGGCGTCCCTTTGTCGTCCTCCCCGGCGGCCTGATGGTCAAGGAGACGCCGTCCCGCAAGAACGCCGGCGCTCACTACACGCCAAAGTCACTGGCGGAGGAGGTCGTCCTGCACGCGCTTCAGCCGCTCTGCTACTCGCCGGGGCCGCACCAGACCGCAGACGAGGCTGCTTGGGAGCTCAAGTCCTCGGACGAGCTGCTCGACCTGAAGGTCGCCGACATCGCCTGCGGGTCGGGCGCCTTTCTTGTGGCCTCGGCTCGGTATCTCGCCGACCGGCTGGTCGAAGTTTGGATGGCGGAGGACCCGGCAAACGCCTTCCGCAGGGATCTTCACACTCGAGCCATCCGCCAGGTCGTCGCCAACTGTCTCTATGGCGCGGACATCAACGACATGGCGGTCGAGATGTGCAAGCTCTCGCTCTGGCTCGTCTCCCTCGACCGCGATCTGCCGTTCTCATTCGTCGATGACAAGGTCTTCCTCGGCAACTCGCTACTGGGCATCACGAGTCTGGATCAGCTGCGCAAGCTGCATATTGACCCGACTCGCTCGACCGAGGTTGAGCACTACTACCAGTACGACGTCGACATCGACGGCATCATCCGCAAGGCCGTCGACCTTCGGCGCGACCTCGCGTCGCCAGTCGACGACTCGGACCCTGCTCGGTCGAGTGCTGCTAAACGTCGCCAACTTGCCCTGCTCCGGAGTACTACAGCCGCACTGCGTCGGATCGCCGACGGAGTGATTGCGGTTGGGCTGCCGTTAGGTGGCCAGCCGGGCAGGTCACTAGATGAGGCGTATGAAAACCTCCGGGTGGCAGTGAAGTCCGCATTCCCAGACAGCGGGGCGCCCGACTTGTCGTTCCTAGATTCGCTCACAACGAAGGGGCTAACTCCCACCGTCGCAACCGATTACGAACGGTGGCGGCCACTCCACTGGATCCTGGAAGCACCGGATGTGATGGTCGATAAAGGTGGATTCGACGTCATTGTTGGAAACCCGCCGTTCCTCGGCGGGCAGAAGTTGACGGGCGCCATGGGCAGAGACGTCCGCGACTGGTTTGTCAATGTCTTAGCGGATGGCGCGCGTGGCAGCGCCGACCTCGTAGCGTACTTCTTCTTACGCGCGTCTGATCTGCTTCAGGATTCCGGGACGTTGGGACTCATCGCCACGAACACAATTGCGCAGGGCGACACTCGGCAGGTCGGTCTCGACAGACTCGTCGAGGGAGGAGTCACCATTGTTCGGGCCATTCAGAGCCGCTCGTGGCCGGCCGCCAGCGCCAACTTAGAGTACGCCGCTGTTTGGGCGGCGAGCGGACATGTATCTGACGAGGTGCCTCGCGTTAGTGACGACATCCCTGTCAAACGAATCACAACGCTGTTAGAGCCTGGAGGGCGCGCAGAGGGCCTCCCCAAACGACTATCCGAGAACGCGAACTTGAGCTACATCGGGTGCTACATCCTTGGGCTTGGTTTCACGCTTGATCAAACTGAGGCGGCAGGCTGGATTCAGGAAGACAAACGAAACGCGGACGTGCTCTACCCGTATGTAAATGGTGAGGATCTCAACTCCCGCCCGGACTCGTCCGCGTCGCGCTGGGTGATCGACTTCAACGACATGGGAGAGGACCAGGCCAGCCGGTATCGTCAACCGTTCCAGCGTGTTGAGGAGCTGGTCAAGCCAGAACGGCTCAAGAACAATCGCGACGTCTATCGGAACAACTGGTGGCAGTATGCAGAGAAGCGTCCCGCGATGCGGAGGGCGATCAGGGATTTAGATGAGGTCCTAGTCATTGCCAGGGTGAGCAAGAGTGTCATGCCTGTGCGTATTTCCACCGGGCAGATTCCAAGCGAGGCAATCGTGGTGTTCGCCTCGGACTCGTTTGCGGACCAGGCGGTGCTCTCGTCGTCGGTGCACCAACTGTGGGCCATTACCTATGGGTCGACTCTGGAGACCCGAGTTAGGTACGCGCCGTCGGACGTATTCGAGACGTTGCCACGCCCCGAACGAACTGCGTCCCTAGAACTCATCGGACAGTCGCTGAACCAGGAGCGCCGGGAGATCATGCTCCGCCGCGACCTCGGACTGACGAAGTTGTACAACCTCGTGAACGACCCGGAGGTCGCCGACGCTGCAGACCCGGACGTCGCGAGGATGCGTGAGATTCAGGTCGAGTTGGACGCAGCCGTAATGGATGCGTACGGCTGGTCCGACGTCAGCCTTGACCACGGATTTCACACCTACCGCCAGATGAACCGCTGGACCGTAAGCCCCACCGCTCGGGCCGAGATCCTCGATCGACTTCTAACGGAGAACCACAGGCGAGCCGGAATCCAGGGCTCGGCAGGTGGCAGCAGAGCGAAGCGACCCACCGCGCCGTCGGACGACAACCAAAGGAGCCTTTTCGTTGATGGGTAGCAGCTGGGCCGGTGCAGGCAGCTCTGTCGGACGGCTGCGGCAGACTGGTGAATTGTGACCGAGGCAACCATAGAGGCGGCAGGATCGCCGGCATCGTACGAGTTGAACTTCGACTTGGACGGCTCCTCCTTCGCCGTGCGCGAGAACCTCGCCGACATTCTGGAACGTGAGCTGCTGGGCCCGATTCACGGGCCGGAGGAGTTGTTGCCATTCAGCCCGCGTTCACAGTATTTGGTTGGACACATTGCGCCCGTGAAGTTGACGGGTCGCAGATCGTCGGCGTTCGGTGACGACGACACGGCGCGGGATCTCGTCGAGGTCCGGGCGGACGACGACGGCATCTCCGAAGGGCGCGGGGTCCCGGCGTACGCGGCTGATGAGACCGAGGCAGATTCCGACGATGATGACGCCGAGGATCGGGCACCGAAGCAGGGCTTGATGATCCCAGCCTCGATGGGGCTGCGGTTCCAGATGCCAGCGGATCAGGAGTCGTTCGATGTGACGGCGTCGTGGGGCATCTACGAGTCGGTGGAGACGGAGAAGGTGTCCAAGGCCGGTCGGCCGATCCGCCACTACCAGCGAGTTCCGGTCGAGGAACGTCGTACGGTCCTCCTGGCCGACCTCGAGCCGGGCAAGACACTGGCGATCGCGCTGCGGGACGACGCGTGTCTGCGGGTCGACCGGTACGACGACCCGCAGTTTGGGCGGGTACTCGTCGAGATCGCGTTGTGCAACGACCGCGAGACGCCGATGCCCATCCCGTTGAGCATGTGGATGTTCCAGACCAAGCTGCTGGTCGACGCGGGCGGTGCCGAGGTCTTCCTGCCTGTGCGGGATGTGTTGGAGCAGGACTGGCCCGAGTACGACGAAGAGGTCAAGCGTCTCAACCTCCAGTACCGCAACCGCCTCGAGTTCGCCATCGGTCGCACATGCTCGGCGGACTGGACGGTCAAGGAAGGCTCGCGTCGCGCCACCTCAGTGGAGACGACCTGGCTCCCCATTGGCGAGACGCCGCAAACGCGCGCTCGCTCCGTGAAAGACGCGTTGCTGTCCATGGACGAGCTGTCCAAGGTCACACCCGACGGGCTGCGTGCGGGACTCGAACCGCTCGTGACCGGCTACGGAGCGTGGCTCGATGAGCAGGAGACTGAGGCGGCAAAGCTCCCGGCCCATTGGCAAGAAACGTGCGAGCTGGTGCTGTGGGAGGCCAGGCAGGCACACGCGCGGCTCATCTCCGGTCTGGAGCACGTCGCTACTGATCCGGAAGCGCTGCGGTGCTTCCAGTTCATGAACCGGGTTATGCGCGACCAGCGCATCGCATCGCAGGTTGCTGCGGAGCGCGCATCCGATGCCTCAGTGACCCTTGACCAGGCACAGGACAAGGTCACCGAGCGAGGTCCAGGGGCCGCCTCGTGGCGTCCGTTCCAGCTGGCCTTCATCCTGATGCAGCTCGGAGCGTTGACCGATCCCACAGCACCACTGCGCAGCGCCGAGCACCAATCCCGGGTCGAGTTGCTCTTCTTTCCAACCGGTGGTGGCAAGACCGAGGCGTACCTGGGGCTCGCTGCGTACACATTCGCGATCAGGCGCCGCCAAGGTGTCGTGGAGTCGGCCGAGGGCTCCCTCGACGGGAACGACGGCATTGCGGTGTTGATGCGCTACACCCTCCGGCTTCTGACCGCTCAGCAGTTCCAGCGGGCGACCACCTTGATGTGCGCTGCCGAGCTTGCTCGGCGCGAGGACGTGGCGACCTGGGGAGTGGAGCCTTTCCGGATCGGGCTCTGGGTCGGAACCGATGTGAGCCCCAAGCGCTTCGAGGAGGCAGACGAGCAGCTCAAGAAGGCGAACGAATACGGCTCGCACCGGCTGACCGTGCTCCAGATCCAGCGCTGCCCGTGGTGCGGCACCCCGATCACTGCAGCGCAGGTGAGGGCCGACGCCACGATGCGTCGTGTGTTCGTCCACTGTGGCGACGAGCTGGCGCGGTGCCCGTTCTCCAAGGGCGGTGTGGTCTCCGAAGGGTTGCCGGTTCTCACCGTCGATGAGGAGATCTACCGCCTCACTCCTGCGTTTGTGATCGCCACCGTCGACAAGTTCGCACGCCTCGCACGGGAGGGCGAGGCCGCCGCGCTGTTCGGCTACGTGAGCAGGCGTTGCGGTCGCCACGGGTATGTCCACGCTGACTACACGCCGTGTCAGGTGGGTTCACACCCTGCGAACAGCGGTCAACCGGCCGCAACAGTTCGGCCGGTGGGTCGGCTCCGACCACCGGATCTGATCATTCAGGACGAGCTGCACCTCATCACTGGCGCCTTGGGCACCGCCGTCGGACTATTCGAGGTTGCCGTCGAGACCCTGTCGTCGTGGGAGACCCCGGACGGGAAGTCAGTGAAGCCATTGATCGTCGCGTCGACGGCAACCGTTCGAAACGCCCAGGAGCAGGTACGCGGCCTATATGGACGCCAAGTAGAGATCTTCCCGCCACAGGTGCTGGACGTCGCTGACACATTCTTTTCTCAAGAGGTGCCGATCGACAGGGATAACCCCGGGCGGCGCTACATCGGAGTCAGCGCCCAAGGCGTCCGGCTGTCGAGCGCCGAGATCCGTGTTTCGGAGGTGTTGTTGTCCGCGGGGCAACTGCTGTTCGACCGCGCGGGCGCGGCAGCTGATCCGTACATGACGCTTGTTGGCTATTTCAACGCCACCCGCGAGCTGGCGGGCATGGCGCGCTACATGGCCGACGACGTCGCGAACCGCGTGGGCAACCCGGCCAAGGACTCGGGCTTCCCTCGCCGCTACGGCGCCGCCTTCGGCAACCTCCACACCGCCGAACTGACCTCGCGCATCGCGTCCGCCGAGATCGGGCGAACCTTGGACCGCTTGGGGCTGGAGTTCGACTCGGCCTTCGACTCGACTGAGGCGTTCCAAGCGCGGCTCGCGGCACGGAAAGCGGACCAGAAGGTTACCTATCGGACCGACTCACCCTTCGACGTCGTGCTTGCCACCTCGATGCTCCAGGTGGGTGTCGACGTCCAGCGACTTGGTCTGATGTTGGTGGTGGGGCAGCCGAAGAACACGGCTGAATACATTCAGGCGTCCTCGCGTGTGGGTCGGGACGCGTCCGACCGCCCGGGACTGGTCGTGGCGCTGGGGAACTGGGCGCGGCCTCGCGACCTGGCGCATTTCGAGCAGTTCCGGCACTACCACGAGACGTTCTATGCCCAGGTGGAGGCGTTGTCGGTGACACCGTTCTCGCCGACCTCGCTGGCCCGCGGCATCGACGGCCTGCTGGTCAGTGTCGCGCGCGTGATCGAGGCCGCAACCGCGGATGGACTCTCGCCCGAGCGCGATGCCTGGCGCATTAAGGACCAGCGGTCGATCGTGGAGTCGATCGCCGAGCGCCTCAAGAAGCGGATCTCCGCGGCCGCGCAGAGCGAGGACGCCACCAAGCGCGCGAACGACCTGCTTGTGAATCGGATCGATAGGTGGACCGATCGTGCCAAGCGTGCTGCGGAGATGAGCAAGACGCTCGTCTACGAACGCACGGGTGAGGGCGACAAGTACCTGCCGCTGATCATCAGCCCCGAGAACGCGAAGGCATCGGCGGGCGGGTCGATGGAAGCTCCGTTCGTCATCGCCAACTCGATGCGCGAGGTGCAGCCGGAGATCAACCTGCTTGTCAGCCCGGTGCCCGAGCGACTTTTCGCCCGCACGCCCGAGGGCGTGCCCGCCTGGACGCTGCCTACGGGGGAGGAGGACTGATGACTGACCTGCTGCCCGAGTCGGGTTCCGAAGAGATGCTGCACGACCAGAACGAGGCCCTCGACCCACTTGCCGACGCGGAGGACGGAGTCGTCAAGAACCGCGCCAAGGTCGGCTCCGCTCGTCCCTCATCGCTGCTCTATACCTATGGCCCCGGCGCCATCATGGACCTGCCCGGATTCTCGGTGATGCCGGCTGGGCTCGACGACTGGGAACCGATCTGGAAGCGGCGTCCCTTCATCCCCAGCATCATCGAGCCCCGACTGCTCAACGTCGTACGCCTGCACCTAGGACCCCAGGTTGATGGGCTGCGTCCCTTCCCCTGGCAGGCCAAGAAGGGCGCCATGTCGAAGGAAGGCGACGACCTCGGCATTCCGTCACGGGTGTTTCCTCAACTGTTTCGGTGCACCGGCTGCGACTTCCTTGGCCCACTCCCTCGGTTCAGCTACACCAACACCCACCCCTTCCGCCCCGACCTCGCCCAGTTCACACACAAGAACTGCCCCGGCCGAGGAAGACAGCGAGCGGGATCGACCGGCCGCAAGCGCGAAAGCCCCGCCGTCCCGGCACAGCACCTTCTGACCTGCGCCAACGGGCACCTCGACGAGTTCCCGTACACGCTGTGGGTTCACCGCGGCGGCAAGTGCCCGAAGGCCGAACTGCCCGACCTCAAGATGCGTGATGCGAACGTCGGCAAGTCGGTCGGCTCGACGATCTTGTGTGCCTCCTGTGGTGCGAGCCGGGGGATGGCCGAAGCCCAGGGTGGTGTTGGTCGCGACAAGCTGCCGAAGAAGTGCCGAGGCCGGCACCCGCATCTCAATGCTTTCGACCCTGAATGCGACGCCCGCCCGGCGCTGATCATGATGGGCGCCTCGAACCTGTGGTTCGCCTCCACCCAGTCGATCATCGTCATGCCACGCACCGATGCCGAGGAGAAGGAAGCGCTCGCAGACCGGCTCCGCGTCGAACTAGGGGTGGAGAAGGTCCAGAAGTACGCGGACGACCTGGGCATCCTGCGCGATGTCGCGGAGGGCAAGCTCGACCTGACCGATGTCACGGATCAGGACCTCGCCGCGGCTGTAGCCGACGTACTCGCGCCCGCGGACTCCGAAGCTGAACGTCAGGAGAAGCTCGCCGCCTGGGATCCCGTCGACCTGCTCGTCCCGGAGTGGCGTTACCTCCAGAAGCCGTCCCTGTTCCCGCAGCAACAGAACTCCAGTGGACTCATGGTTACTGAGATGCAGCGCGGGCCTGAGCTGCACCAGCGAATCGGCCGTGTCGTCGCGGTCAACCAGATGAAGAAGATCAACGCAGTCCTCGGGTTCACCCGCCTCGACGAGATGGACCGCGTCAACGACCTCGTCAGCCGCCTCGTCAAGCTCACTCGCAACGGCAAGCCGACGTGGGTGCCGGCCACCGAAGACCGCGGCGAAGGGATCTTCCTCCAGCTCGACACCGCCGCTGTCGACGGTTGGGAACAAGGCATCCTCGCAAGTCCCCTCTGGGATGCCCACAGAGAGGCGCATCGGCGCAACTTCTCTCGTCGGTTCTCCGAGACCGCCAAACTGGTGGATCCCGACACCCGCCTGCCCGCGCCCAGATACTGGCTGCTGCACTCGCTGTCCCACGCGCTGATCCGCGAGATGGCGATGTCTAGCGGCTACGGAGCTGCGAGCCTGACCGAGCGCATCTATGGATGGTCGGCCTCTCCGCAGCGCGAGGCCGCGGCAGGGCTTTTAATCTGCACTACGGCATCGGACAGCGAAGGCACGCTTGGTGGGCTGGTTGCCCTCTCTGAGCCAGCCCGGCTTCAGGGGCTGGTCGTCTCCGCGCTGCGACGCGCATCGAGATGCTCATCGGACCCAGTCTGTGCGATGCGAACGCCAAGCGACCCGGAGGATTTCCTTCACGGGGCAGCCTGCCACTGCTGCTCCTTCGCATCCGAGACCTCGTGCGAGAAGGCCAACCGCTTCCTCGATCGGCGCTTCCTGCTCAACCTCCCGACGGCCACCGGCGACACCGTGCCCGGGTTCTTCGGGAGCGTCGATGCCCTCTGATCCCTACATCGCACTCGGCCGGTACCTCACCGCCAGCGAAGCCGAAGCCCTCGCCGTCCAGTTCGACAATGGCCAGCACGTCATCAAGGCGCTGGGCGCGATCAACTCCGGCCGCCGCGCAGACGCCAAGGAGTTGTTAACAGCTGCGGGACTCGACCACGCCGACAGCGAACGCGCGACGGCGGTCCTGCGAGGGATCGCCGGCGCAAAGTCGGTCCACCGTGACCTGACTCCTGTGTGGACGATGCCTGGCAACGAAGCCAAGCTCGGACACCTCACCGGCGAGTTCCACCGACTCGTCCAGGCCGCTCGAATCTCAGTCACCTGCGCCACCTACAACTTTGAGACGACCTCGAAGATGTGGACAGTGCTCAAACAGGCTGCCGAACAGCCCGGAGTCGTCGTGACCGTCTACGTCGACGGCGACAAGGCTGACGCCAACAAGGTCAAGGCCCAACTCCCGCGAGCCACCATCTACCGATCCGCAGAGCTGCCGTCTGGCAAGCGTGTCGTCAGCCACGCCAAGTTCATCGTCATCGACCACGAAGTCCTGCTGCTCACCAGCGCCAACTTCTCCTTCAGCGCAGAGAACCGCAACGTTGAGTTCGGCGTCCTCATCCGCGATGTCGCGTTCGCTGAGTCCGTCGAGTCGACCATGACAAGCAAGCACGGCAGTCTCTATGAGCTCGTTCCCACCTCTGGGTGATCTGCGTGACGAAAGTGAAGTGGTGGTGGTGACTCAGCAGCCGGACACCATCGGGCCGAAGCCCAAGCGGCCCGAGCGGCCGTCAGCGGGTCGCCGCTCAATCGAGGCCATGGCGTTACACGCGCTGGAAACCGGCGCCGCCTCGAGCGTGGATGATCTGCTCGACCAGGTGGCGGCGATCTCCGGTCGGAAGTTGTTCAATGCGCTTCTGGCGATCTTGCAGATGCCTCATGCCACCATGCTTTGCGCGGCGTCGGAGTGGGAGCAGAAGTGGAGGCGGCGAGTGAAGCCGGACGAACGGCCGCTGGTCCTGCTGTTCCCATGGGGACCGGTCGAATTCGTCTACGACGTTTCGCAGACGGAAGCCACCGACCGATCTCGACCTTTGCCGATCAACGCAACCCCCTTCGCCATGGATGGGCTCCACGATGCGGGTGAACTCGTCGCGAGACTTCGCTCGGCCATTCAAGAACTCGGGGTCCGCGTCGTCACTGCGAGGCAGGGGGTGGCGCTAGCGGGAAGAATTCGACGAACCGGCGACGGTGGGACGTTGCGGCTTCCGCCGAGAAGTGTGCCCGGTGCGGTTCGCGAAGTAGCCGTGCGGTGGGTCCTGTCGCTGAATGAGGCTCACTCTCCGACAGAGCAGCTGGCCACGCTCGCACACGAGATTGGACACCTTTTCTGCGGCCACGTGGGTGCGGACCAAGGTGACTTCTGGCCGTACCGTGACCTGTCGGACGAGGTCGCGACTGAGTTTGAGGCCGAGTCGGTCGCCCGGCTCGTCTTCCGTCGGATTGCGCCAGGAGTGGACCTGCCGCCGTACCTGGACCGCATCCTGGATCCGGATGCTCCACTGCCCGATCATGGCTGGACGTATGTCGCCCAAGCGGCCGACAGAATCCTGGACATGCTCAACTTGGGTGATCGAGCGCAGTCGACGGAAGTCTCCGTGGCCGGCCTGTTTGATTCGCGTCGACTTCCCAGCTGGGCCCACGATCTCGTCGTACGTCCGGGTGGTCGCGAGTCGACGGAAGTGATCCTCGTCCGAGCGACCAGCGATGACCGCGGCCTCCCTGAGCGTGTTGGCACAGCTTGGGCCGACGCCGTGCCGGGCGTAAACACACCCTGGGTCGCAGTCGCGCGAAGCGAAGAGTCATTCCAAGGCGTGTTGTCCTATTTCAAGCATGCTCAGGGCGAGGACCCCGAACACGACGAACTGATGGGGCAGTTGCTCGAGTTTCTGCCGCTGGATGACCACTGGACAACGGTCGTATCGGCCGGCCTGGCGGACCAGGCGGCCCTCATAGAGATGAGCGCGGATCCGCCTAATCATGGAGGCGACGCAGTTGCCGCGTGTATGAGCCAAGTTGAGCGTTGCGGGCTCAGCTGTGTGGAGCCTGAGCTGGATACGAGCTGGATGTACAACGAAGTCGAGTACGCGACGGGTGATCTGGGGCACGAGCAGGTGCTGGGTTGGGATGACATGTACACCGACGAGGCGTGGCGCTTCCTCAGTAGCTCTAATCGATTGTTCGTCACCATCCGACCGGACGCCGGTCTTGTCGAACCGAAGGTTGTGGAACTGGTGGCTAGTGCCATCGCGGCTGGCAGGCGGGACCTGGACGACTATTACGCCGGCAACCACGCAGACGTACTCGAAGAAGGTGAGTCCCTGGGGGCTCATCAAAGTTGAGGGTGTAGGCGGCATGTGACGCAGTCACGGCGTGGGGGAGGCGGGGACTGGGTGGTGGCGGAGAATGCCGCCATGGGCAAGAAGTCCGCGGACCGAAGCGAACGTTCGCAGGAGCGGCTGACCCGCCGCCACCTGAAGCGCCTTGGTGAGCTCGCCGACGACCAGCACGCTCGGTACACCCGCCCAGCGGCGCAGGGCGGCAAGCATGCCGCGTGGGCCAACCGAAGGGTCGCAGTTGTGCTCGCGCAGGGCGCAGCCCAGCACTTCCTCCACCCGAATGGAGGGCACGGTGTTAAGGACCTCGACGTGTGGACGTTCTACGCCCGCCGGCCGTCTGCGTCGCTCTACCCGGGCCGCTACGAGACCCACGCCGACTTCGGCCCGTCTGTGCTGGGCCGCAACCTGTACCCACCGCCGTTGATCGGCCGCCAGAAGACTTGGGACGCCTACGACGGGCGTCGGGTCGACTTCCTGGTCCGCGAGCTGTCGGTGGCCCCGACCGCCGACCCCGAGACCGTGGTGGCCGCCCTGCGCGACTGGCTCGCCCGAGGTGCCGAGCAACGGTGTCGTTGCGGTGAGGACAAGCGTCGGAACTCCTCGTCGCACCACCTGGCGCACAAGGCGGTGGTGTGGATCGGGACCCCGCTGAACCGCGACCGCGCGGGGCTGAAGGTATGGGATTCCCGAGAGGACTGGCCTGCATCCTGAGAGGCAGAATTCTTTTGCGGCGGTGGGGTGTTCGGCACGATCGAGGACAACTGGGCGTTGGTGCTTCCGGAGGATTTCCAGCCTGACCTAGGTGTTACCCGGCGCCGGGTAATCGCCGGCGACCACGCAAGCGCACACGACGTCGTCCCTGTGCTCGGCACCGAACTATTCGGGACCGCAGTCAAGGTGCTGGTCACGTTCGAAGCGGGCGGTAGCGCGCAGGACTGAGCTTCCTACTCCGCGGAGCTGTCGGTGCTCGCGTCTACGGTGATGCTGGAACAGCGACGACCGAGGGGACGGTGACCGGCATGGGCGCACCACGCACCGGCACCGTCGCCGACTATCCACGCATGCTGGAGCTGTGGGACCGCGACGCCAACGGCGACGTCGATCCCGGCCGGGTTGGTCAGCGATCCAGTCACAAGAAGTGGTGGCGGTGTCCAGTAGGCCCTGACCACGCATGGCAGGCGCCGCCGAGTTCGATCTCCCGGGCGGTAGCTATCGGGTTCACCGGCTGCCCCTGCTGCGCTGGTCGTCGACTGTCGGTGACCAACAGCTTTGCCGCCTTGTTTCCGGCCGGGGTGCCCCTCTGGGACACCGACAGCAACGATGGCTTGACCCCTGACAAGGTGCTGGCCGGGTCCCCGGCACCGGTCTGGTGGATGTGCCCGGACGGTCCTGACCACCGGTGGCAGGTATCCCCGCTGGTGATGGGACGGCACAGCATCGCGCACGGCCGCCGCGGCTGCCCGTTCTGTGCCGGCAAGCGCCCCTCGGTTACCAACAGCGTCGCGGCCCATCCGCAACTGAGCGTGGAGTGGCATCCCACCTCCAACGGCGACCTGCGGCCCGACGGTGTCGTCGCCAGCACGGGCCGGAAGCTGTGGTGGCGCTGCCTGGAGAATCCCGGCCACGAGTGGCAGGCCACCGGCGCAAACCGCACCCGCGGTCGCGGCTGCCCGTACTGCAAGAAGTCACTGCGCTCGATGCTCGAGGTCGGTCTCGCGTTCGAGCTTCAGATCTTCTTCCCCGAGCTCGACCTGGCCGCTGACAAGGTCGTCGTCGACGGCGTGATCCGGCACGTTGACCTGCTGCTTCCCGAGCAACGGCTCGTGATCGAGGTCGACGGGCGCTACCGCCATGCCGGGGAGGTCGAGCATGCTCGGGACATCGCCAAGACGCAGCTGCTGGCTGCTGCCGGTTACCGGGTGCTGCGGCTGCGGGAGGCGCCGCTGTCGGCGATCACGCCCGCCGACGCGCTCGTTCCGCAAGACGTCACCATCAAGCAGGCAGCCGACGCGGTCCTGACCCGGCTGCGCGAACTCGGCTGGGTTCCGCTTCCCAGGCTTGACGCATATCTGGCCGACACGGAACCGCGCCGCGTGGACCTGGCGGTGGCGCACGTCCAGGCCACGCGGCCCGGACGGAAGGTCCGGCTCCCCGGCCCGCCCCAGTTCACCCGCAGCCAGCGGTGGGGGGACGGCCTGACCGTGCTGAACCGGTTCGTCGCCCGCGAAGGCCACGCCAACGTGCCGTGGGAGCACATCGAGGACGGCTTCCTGCTCGGCAAGTGGGTTGGCGCGAAGCGCGCCCAGCGCCGGCGAGGCCGGATGGCGCCCGACCGGGAGGCGACCCTGACCGCCTTCTCGAGATGGACCTGGGACGCCGTTCAGGACCAGTGGGAAGACGGCTACCTGGCGCTGCTGGCCTTTCTGGACCGGGAGGGCCACATCACCGTCCCGGCGGAGCACCGCACCGACGACGGGTTCCCCCTCGGCTCTTGGGTGCGCTCCCATCGCCGGCCCGGCGGCGGCCGGCGCACCATCACTGTCGAGCAGGCCGCCCGACTCGAAGCCGTACCCGGGTGGACCTACGCATCCAGCAATGACGCTTTCTGGGAGAAGGCCGTGTCGGCGTTCGAGACCTTTGCCTTCCGCGAAGGACACTGCCAGACACCGCGGCACCACCGCGAGGACGGCGTCAACATCGATGCCTGGTCCAAGCAGCAGCGCGCCAAGTTCCACCGCGGTGAGCTACCCCAGGACAGGGTTGCCCGACTGGAGGCCATCTCCAGCTGGTCCTGGTCACCGCAGGCGGACGCCTGGGAGCGGGGGTACGCCGCGCTCGAGAGCCACGTGAACGCCACCGGGTCCGCGCGCGTGGGCCGCGACGGCGTCTGCGCCGCAGTCCCGCTCGGCGCGTGGGTCGGGGAGCAACGGCAGCGGTACACCCGTGGTGCCCTGCCCGACGAACGGCGGGCGCGGCTCGAGGCCCTCCCCGGTTGGAGCTGGGATCCGCACCGCGAATCCTGGGACCGCCACTTCGCCGCACTCACCGGGTTCGTCGATCGAGAGGGCCACGCCAGAGTCCCGACCGACCATGATGAGGAGGGTCTGCTGCTGGGCGCCTGGGTCATCCGGCACCGACAGGACCACAAGGCCGGCACGTTGTCCGTGGACCGCGCGGGATGCCTGGAGGCGTTCCCTGGATGGACGTGGGACGTCCGGGTGGCCCGCTGGCACGCCCACTACGACGCGCTGGCCCGGTACGCCGACCGGAAGGGGCACGCTCGTGCTCCCGGGGACCACCGCGAAGGCGACCTCAAGCTAGGGACCTGGGTGCTCGCGCAGCGACAGCGTCGCCGCAACGGCACCCTGACCGCCGAACGCGCCGCCCTCCTGGCCGCGCTTCCCGGGTGGACGTGGGACATGCGAGAGGCAGCCTGGGAGGCCGGCTTCGAGGCATTGCGCCAGTACCAAAGCCGCACCGGCCACGGTGATGTGCCCCGCGACTGGGTCGAGAAGGGATATCGGCTCGGCCAGTGGGTGGGTGTTCAGCGGGCACTGCTGAAGGCAGGGAAGTTATCCGAGGAGAGGGTCGCCAAGCTGGCCGCCATGCCGGGCTGGGGCGGCGTCAATCGGTGATACCTCGCCCTTCGGGCAGCAGAGCCCGCCTGGATGCAAGGACCATGCGGTTGCGCTAGCAGCCGCCGTGCGACTGGCCGAGGTCCTGGAAGCGACCCCCGCAGGTGGATGTTTCGTTCCTGCCTCTTGGTCAAGTCCCGGGTAGTGGTGTAGCGCTGCGTTCCTTCTCTTGGGTCTAGGCGGTCAGGGCGGGCAGTTGATCAGCTCCGATCTCGGTGTCGATGTCGGGGACGAGGTTGACGCGGCAGCGGGCCAGGAGGTCGAGTCCGAGGTAGCGGCGGCCTTCGGCCCATTCGTCGGTCTGCTCGGCCAGGACGGCTCCGACCAGGCGGACGATGGCTGCGCGGGTGGGGAAGATGCCTACGGCGTCGGTGCGGCGCCGGATCTCGCGGTTGAGCCGCTCGGCGGGGTTGTTGGACCAGATCTGGGTCCATACGTCCTTGGGGAACTCGGTGAAGGCGAGGATGTCGCCGCGGGCGGCGTCGAGGTGGTCGTGGACCTCGGGCAGCTCTGCCGTGGACGTAGTCCAGGAGCCGGTCGAACTGGGCGTGCACCGCGGGACGGTCGGGCTGGTCGTAGACCGAGTGCAGCATCGCCTTGACCGCCGGCCACATCGCTTTCGGGGTCACGCTCATGAGGTTCGCGGCGTAGTGGGTGCGGCAGCGTTGCCAGGCGGCTCCGGGCAGGTTCGCTGCGACCGCTTCGACCAGGCCCTGGTGGGCGTCACTGGTGACCAGACGGACACCGGTCAGGCCGCGGGCGACGAGGTCGGCGAAGAACTCGTTCCACGCCGCCCCGGTCTCACTCGTGGCCACGCGCATGCCGAGGACCTCGCGGTGTCCGTCGCCGTTGACGCCGGTGGCCAGCAGGACCACCGCGTTGATCACTCGGCCGCCCTCTCGGACCTTCATGGTGAGCGCGTCAGCAGCGACGAAGGTGAACGGGCCCGCAGCATCGAGGGGGCGGTGGCGGAACTGCTCGACGTGCTCATCCAGCTCGGCGGCCATCCGGGAGACCTGCGACTTCGACAGGGAGTCGATTCCCAGGGTCTTGACCAGCTTGTCCATCCGCCGGGTGCTGACGCCGGCGAGATAGCAGTCGGCCACCACCGTGATCAGCGCGGACTCCGAGCGCTTGCGGCGCTCCAGGAGCCACTCGGGGAAGTAGGTGCCCTTCCGCAGCTTCGGGATCGCCACGTCGATGGTGCCGACCCGGGTGTCCAACGGGCGGCGGCGGTAGCCGTTGCGCTGCGCCGTGCGGCCCGGCGTGGGCTGCCCGTACTCGGCGCCCACGACGGCGTCGGCATCCGCGGACAGCAGGGCTGTCGACGCTCCCCGAATGTTGGGCCGGTTCTGCTCTTTGGAAGTTAGGCCACTTCGGTGTTGGTCATTGTGCCGTGTTCTCGGCTCGTGCTGAGGGAAGTGTCGCGATGCCGGTGTCCTTGAGTCGGTAGGAGCTGCCCTTCAGCGTGAGGACGTCGGCGTGGTGGACGATGCGGTCGATCATGGCCGCGGCGACGACTTGGTCGCCGAATACGTCGCCCCAGCGGGCGAAGGGCAGGTTGCTGGTCAGGATCAGTGAGGCGTGTTCGTAGCGTGAGGACACGAGCTGGAAGAAGAGGTTCGCGGCGTCTTGCTCGAAGGGGATGTAGCCGACCTCGTCGACGATGATCAGCCCGTAGCGGCGTAGCCGGGCCAGCTCGTTGCCGAGTCGTCCGGTGGCGTGGGCTTCTTGGAGTCGGGTGACCCAGTCGGTGGCGGTTGCGAACAGCACCCGGTGTCCGGCGTGGGCGGCCTTGATGCCCAGTCCGATGGCCAGGTGGGTTTTCCCGGTCCCGGGCGGGCCGAGGAGCACCAGGTTCTGGGCGGCGTCGATGAACGTCGCGGTGGCCAGGTGGGCCACGACGTCACGTTTGAGGGCGGGTTGGTGCTCAAGGTTGAAGTCCTCGAGCGACTTGCGTCCGGGGAACCCGGCGGCACGGATGCGGTGCTCTGCCCCGGCGGCGTCGCGGGCCGACACCTCTCGTGACAGCACCGCTGCCAAGTACTCCTCGTGGGTCCAGGACGCCTCCCTCGCTTGGTCGGCCAGCCGGGTGGCGGCTTCCCGGATCCGGGGCGCCTTCAACGCCCGGGACAGATACTCGATCTGCTTGACCGACTCCACGGACGCGCTCGTCGCGGCGGCGGAGCTCTTCTTGGTGGGCATCAGGCCACCTCGCCGTTGGTGTCGTCCAGTCCGCCCTGGTCGGGCAGGTCGACACCGAAGGCGGTGTCGTAGTCGGCCAGGTCGCGCAGCAGGTCACTACCGGTCGGTGCCGCCGGACGCCCGTAGTCCTCACGCATCCGTCGAGCGGTGTCCACGTGGGCCGGGTCGGTGATGGTCGCGGCAGTGCCCCAGCTGCGGGCATGGTTGGCCACGACCTGGTCCTGGCAGGTGACCTGCACGGTGGACAGGTCGGCATGGACCTCGACCATCCGTCCGATCACGGTCGGGTCGACGGAGTAGTCGTTGCCGGCGACCCGGACGTAGTAGTCGCGTGGCAGCCGGACCCGGGTGTGGAACCCGGTCGCGGGTGGCATCGGGGGCAGAGCCAGCATCGCGGCCCGGTCGATCGCTGCCAGCTCGGCGGGGCGGCCCCCGAGTCGCCGCACGGTGCGGGCGTTGGCGACCGGGAGCCAGGCGGTGAGTTGGGTGTTGAAGTCCGCGGGGCTGGTGAAGGTCCGCCCGGGCAGGAACGAGGTTTCCAGGTAGCGATTGGCGCGTTCCACGATCCCCTTGGACTCAGGGTCGAACGGTTTGAGCTGCACGATCCGGGTGGCCAGGGTGCCGCAGAACCCGGCCACCCCTTCGGCGTAGCGGTTCCGGCGCCCGATGCCTGCCTCGTTGTCCCAGATCAACCTGTGCGGCACCGCACCGAGCTGGGTCAACAACAGCTCCCACATGCCGGCCAGCAGGTCACCGGTCGTACGCGAGGGCAGCATGGTCGCGGTGATGAACCGGGAATACGAGGACACGATCACCAGCACCGGCGGGGCACCAGATTGTCCTGGACCCAGCGGGATCATGACCGGTGGGAACCACAGGTCGCACTGGGCCTGATCGCCGGGCCGGTACTCCAACCGGTCCGCAGGGTCGCGGGGTGCGTAGTCGACCCGCAGCACCGCGACCTGTTTGCGGAACCACGACGTCGACCCTTGCCAGCCCACCCGTTCGGCCAGCACTGAGGCCGGCATCGTCGGGAACTCCTTCAACAGTTCCCGCACCCGCGGCTCGTAGACGTCGAACACCGAGGGCGCCTTCGGTCGGACGTACCGCGGCGGGGCAGGGGAGTTCACCGCCCTCGTGACCGTGTCCCGGGCGATCCCCAGATGCCTGGCTATCGCCCGGATCGACATCTGCTCCTGCGCATGCAGACGCCGGATCTCAGCCCAGTCCTCCACTGTCATCACCCAATCCATCGTGGTCGGGTGGCCTACTTTTCGGAGAGCGCTACTGGCCTAGATTTCGAGGAGCGTCGACACAGGGCGTTGATGATCGTCTGCAGCAGCGAACGCATCAGATCCGGACTCGCCTCGGCCAGGGCTTCACCCAGCAGGCCGGCAGGGTCGAGAATGTGTGGTGCGGTCATCGTGATGACTCCGTTCGAGGGTTCTGTGAGAGGTTCACTCGAAGGATCACGCGGTGGCCGCATCTACGTCTTCCGTACACGCCGGTGACGATCTCGGCGGCCGCGCTACACCACTATCGGGGACTCAACTTGCCTCTTGGCGCGTTGAGTCTGGCGGCCACGGCAGTCGTCCACGCCGGCCTGTCCATTTCCGCCGATGGGCTGGGGTTGGACGTGCTGGTCGCCGGGACGACCTGGCCAGACTCAATCGCTGACGAGAACCTCTCTTGTCTGCAGGAGGCGGCTACCAGGAGCCCCCCGCTACCTGTGGTGAGTCAGTCGCACCGCGTCGACCACTCGACGCGTGAGCTCCTCGTCGGTGATCGCAGCGGGTGGAGAGTGCTGCTCCAGTTGCGCAGCAAGGGCAACGCGTCGTTCGTAGTAGAGAAACGAGGCGCTGGGGATCTCCGGGTCGCGGGAGAGTCGCTCCCAGATGCGTAGTGAGCGCGGGCCGGCAGTCCGGTCCAGCGCTCGGCACAGGGGTTCGAGCTCGTTGGTGGAGACACCCTCCTGCAGGGCTGCCTTGATGAGGTCCGCTAGTGACGATGCTGACTCTGGGCAACGGATGCTGGAGAACCACTCCTCGTCGTAGGCGTTTGGGTGGCGCCTAATGCTGGCCGGGGCCGCGGCCTGTCGTGTGATCATCCGCGCCTCGGCGGCGCAGTCACCCAGGCGAAGAAGGACAGTGTCGGCCCAGACAGTTCCGTGGTGGTCGCGGAGGCTATCGCGGAGCGGGTCTTCGCCCATGCGCTCACCAACAGCGAGGGCGAGGGACGACTTTCTTCCGCTTCTCTCGTCGCTGGTAGCAACGGCCTGCAGAACGCGCTCACCGAGGTCGGGCGCCCACGGTCCTGGCAGAAGCTCGGCCAAGCGAGGCAGGTGTCGAGCGTCCATCTCCGCGATGACCGCCTCGATTCGCTCGCGAGCCGCTTCGGACCACTGGTCGGCCAACCAGGCCTCAAGCTCGGCATCCGACCAGTCGAGGAGGAATCTGAACAGTTGACCGGCTTTCTCGGCGTCCAACGTGAATTCGCGCTCGGCGCCGGCGCGAAGGATGAGCCACAAGCGTTGGCTCACCGCCTTGGTCTCTGGGTTGAAGGCGCGCGCCACGCCCTCGTCCTCGAAGGCAGATCGCAACTCGTCGTCTGACACCTCAGAAGCGGTCTCGGGTTTGCCTCCATCCTCGTGTTGGGTTCGGACACGCCTGGTCGAGGGGAAGGCTGGTGGGTTCCGGCGGGCGTTGAGGGTGCCGCTCAACAGTTCGATCGCGACCTCGACGGTGTCGGCGTCCCACGTCGAGGGGTCGATGGGGACGTCGAGGTCTCCAAGGTGCTCGGAGTCGCGTGAATTCAGGACACCAAGGAGACGTTCGATCTGGGGTTCGTCCATCGCCATGACGAGCCGGCCGCCCAGCTCGTAGCGGAGTTCTTCACCCACAGGATGATCGAGGAAGGCCTGAAAAGCCACGACCGGCTGCTCAGCCAGCACGTCCTGAGCGTCGTGGTGCCAATAGGTGTCGTCATGGCGCTCGGCCACTATGTGGGCAAGTTCGGCGATGTCCGGACTGGCCCAGGGTTGACGGCGGCCAAGAGTGCGATCCTCGACGAGTTCATCGAGCAGGTCGCCGTCGACACTCTCGGCACTCCGCAGCAACGCGAGGAGCCTGCTCCGCGTGACCCTGCGAGCCAACGACATCACAGCGTGACGGCGTAGCTTGCCCGTGGAGGACAAAGCGATCTCCACCGCGCGACCCTCCTGGGCCAGGTCAACCGCGACGCCGATGAGTGTCTCGGCCGCCATCTTGTCGGTGTCGGAGACGGCCTGGTCAGCCATGGCCTCCACGTAGTTCTCCATCAGGGTGCTGTCGGAGAGCAGATCCGGATAGAGGGCAGCCATTGTCCAACCGGCTGCGGCCGCGCGGCGCCGCACCACGTCATCCTCATCGCGAACCGCCGTGACGAGGAGCTGCAGCGCCTCGTCGCGCGGCAGCACATGCGGGACCAGTTCCAGCGCGTTGCCGCGCACGGTGCGTTCCTCGGCGGTAGTGGCAGCGCGAAGTGTGTCGTCAAAGCCAACGGGTACCTCGAGCGATACCAGCCGAACCAGCGCATCGCCATCGCTGGACCCGTTCCCGACGCTGGCTCTACGCTCCAGCCACACACGACGGGCGACGTAGGTTTTCCACAGCAGGTGCACCGCCCAAGCTCGTTGTTCGCTGGTGGCCGCCGGTCCGGTTGCGCGGGCGACGAGACAGGGGTCGAAAGGCACGATCTCCTCGCGCCACCGATCATCGGCGGCGGGAAGTAACAGCTCAAGGACGTTGACCCAGGCCGGGTGAACCGCGCGCACGGGCTGGCCTTCGAGGTCTCGCACCTCAAGCTCGATCAAGACATGGTGGCGCAGGATCTCGAGCCCACGCTCTCCGGCGTCAAGAAGCGCCCGTGCTGCTCGCGCCTCCTTCATGACGTTGGCAGGGAACCTGATGACCCCGGCGCTGTCGCGCAAGAGCGCTCGAGCGGCTAGCTCACCCAACGTCTCCTGGGTCGGCTCCAACTGGTCTAGGTCGGCGTGCAGTCCGCTGTTGACCAGCTCGTCCACTCTCAGTTCGGAAATGCCGCACCTCTGCAGTGCGAGAGCCAAGCGGTCGAGCCATACCCGAACCGTCTCCGGCGCGGCTTGGATGCGGGTGTCGATTCCGAGTCGCCGATCGGCAAGGTCGCAGACGAGTTCCAGGGCGGTGCTTGGTAGCGGCGTGCCGGCGTACACCCGGCTCACGGCTGCAGCTGCGTAGATCGGGATGACGATGAGGTCGCTGACATCGCCGGTGTGGGGGAGAGCCTCTAGGAGTTGGGGCTCGGACACTCCGCGGGTCTCCGCGTATCGGGTCACCCAGGCCATGTCGGTCATCGGTGTCCACCGAACGAAGGTCTCCTGGTCGGTGAGTTCAGGTAGAGGACGTGACGCGATGACGATCCGATGCTGCGGGTAGGTACGCGCGATCTCGGCGAGTAACTGAAGCAGGCGTGGCCTGTTCGCAGCAGGGACTTCGTCCAGACCGTCGAGGAGCAGTGTGTAGCTGGCGTCGCGAAGTCCCTCGAGCGTCAGCTTCGGTACCCCCACCCGGGTTGCGCGGGCGCTGGCCATCCCAGCGACGAATCGTGGACCAGCGTCCGTCCAGCCCGGATCGATCTGGATGTTGACCACGTGCTGCACCAGCGCTGGCTTCGTTGACCGATGCGCGATCTGCAAGAGTTCCTGGCTCTTTCCTGCGCCTCCCTCGGCCTCGATGACGATGTGCAGCTCGGCGTCGTCCAGGTCGGTGCTCAGGATCTGGCCTTCCTGCCAAATCTTTGCCGTGTAGGCACCCAACCCGCCGGCTTCACTCACGAGGCTTGCCTCGGCCATGGGGAGCGGTAGGTAGTTGGCGTCCAACTCGGCAGGGTCAATGAGGGGTGCCTGGTCGGCGGTCTCGACTACCGGGGGCCGCGCGATGGCGTGAGCAGCCCGGACGGCGGCCTGATACTCCTTCTTGGGGTCGGCGAACTGAACGACTTCGATGCGCGCGCTGTTTTCGAGTTCCGCCTTGAACTCGGTCGCCTGCGGATCCGTAGCGGATGCGTTGGTGATCAGGAGATGTGGCTTGCGGGCAGAACTCGCCGCGTCCATGGTCCAGGCCAGGTCACGACGGATGTGCTCTTCTCGTACGTCCAGGCTGTGGCCGAGAAAGACGAACCGGTGCGTGGTTCCAAGAGCGCGCAGAAGCAGCCTCGACTGCTCGCTCGCCAAGATCCTGGCGTAGGAGTCGTTCGTCAGAACAATGGTCCCTGGCAGGGTGCACACGCCGTGAAGATGCAGAACGCGAAGCGCGCCAGAGTCTGACTTCATAGCGATGTCGAATCGGTCGAGAGTCAGGCTTTCGGCCACCATTCCGATGGACCGGGCAGCGACTTCTACGGATAGGTCGTAGTTGGTGGTGATGATGAGTCCCGAGGCCACCTTGGACAGCGCCTGAAGTGCGGGGGTCGTTGCCAGCTCGCATTCCCTGTAGTAGTCGGCTGTCTGTTGCTGAACCCATTCTTCGCCTAGCTCGGCGGCAATGGCATCCACGACGTCGAATGGCGGATCAGGAGCTGAGACGGTGAGATTTGCCGTCATGGCCGCCGCCTGGGTGATCAGGTGCTCGATCAGGGCCGGGAAGCCAGGGGCGCCAGCTGCCTTGGACATTCCTGAGCCGACGACAGGGACGAACGAGGCGTGCTCGTCACGAAGTTCGCTGAAGAAGGTACGTTCGTCCGGTTGCTCGAAAGCCGGCGCCTTTGCCTCGGTCGTGACCACGCCCACCATTCTCGGCTGTTCAGGGGCGCTGTGCGCCGGTATCGGTTTGTCATCACACCTCGACCCTGGTCCAAGGCCGAACTTCTGCGCCGCCGCCCCGTGCGCGGCGCGTCAGAGGGTCGCTCGATGATTCGAACGATGTCCATCTACTGACGAGTCATCCGGACCGGTTGACGCCGTGCGCCTGTCATCACGTGCGTGGGCCGGGCGCACGAGATGGAGGCCGGATCAGCTCCATCCCGTACAGGTCCGAGCTCAGCACCTCACCGTCGCCCAGGTCGACGTCGAAACGGAAGTGAGTGATCTCGTGGCCTTGCGACTTGAAGGCAGTGTGGAACCACCCGAACGTCGCAATCGCGAACATCCAGGTTGCCGACTCTCCACCCTCAATCCGCTTAGGGATGCGTGGGTTCGTACCCACGTAGTCGTCGCGTCCCATTAGCTTGCTCTCGACCGACGGGTCCCCGTTCAGGCGCCAGTAGAGCGAGATGCCCTCGACGGTGATGGGGAGCTCTCCGGTCGACCGAACGGTCAGCGACACAGACTTCTCGACTTCGGAGGTGGTTGCAGGGTAACTACCGAGCGGCACCATGATCAGGCTCGTGCCATTCTCGATCAGCACACTGCTGCGGACCTCGATTGTGGCTGCACGCTCGGCTCGAGCCGAGCGGACTGCGGCCTCCATCAGAGCGCCCAGCCACTCGTCGGTGATGCCGTTCAACTCGATCAGGTCAGCGCCGGTAGCCGACTCCCGAGCAGCCTTCCACTCGCGCAGGACGTCAACGCTGTAGCCGTCCGGCTCCTTGTGGTCAATCAAGTCGTGGTGCGGAACACAGAGAAGGATGAGGTTCGGGAATGAGCGGCGCTCCTCATTGGTCATGTCCGCGCGGTAGCGAGCTGATCCGGGCTCGGCGCCTTCGATGTGAGCGATGTGGACGTTGACCGACGGCTGACCCGGTTTCACGAAGACGGTGGTCTTGGTCCGGCATTCGGGGAAGTAGCACGTTCCCTTCGCCATCTCGAAGAGCGCACTCCTTGTCCCCGAGCGGTACGCGTGAGGGTCCACTGGATCGACGCCTTCCTCAGTGCTCACGATCGGCAGGTTACGCATCCATGCGCGCCTTGTCCGCAATGCTGTCTCCAGGACTCCGCTCGACCTTGCCGTGCGGAGAGCTCCCTCGGCCTGTGTCATCTCACCGCGAAGGTCGCACTCGCCCGGACTTGCCCGCCGCGGGTCACGAGGTGGGTGGGTCGTGGCAGTCTGCGGCTGTGACCGAGCCGAATCCCTGGGCAGACGCTGCCACCTACACCTGGGAGCAGGACATGCGACGGGGGAGTTGGCCGACTCCTCGAACGGCGAAGATGCCTGAGCCGCCGTGGCCAAGCCCCGACAATCCGATGCTCGCGGCGCTGCTGTCCGACGCGCGCAAGAACATCGACTCGCTCGGCATCGACACCGCACTCATTCAACTGGCGCCCCGCTCTTGGTTCGGGGGCGGCATTGAGGCCTACGACCGTGGCCAGCGCGATGCTCGTGGAGGGCCCGGCGAAGACTGACAGGGGGATTCGACCCGGTACCGCTTACGGTCCACATTGGGCCCGCGCTACTCGGTGCCAGGCCGGGTATCCTGAGATCGGAAGCGTGGGCGCATCCCTCATCGCACCGTGCGAATCGGTAGTTTCCAACGCAGGACCACAGTAGGTCGCGACGCCCGTGACGGCGCCCAGAGGGGCTAGGTTCAAGTCCCCAGCCTTCGGGCCACAACCTTCGCCCCGACCTGCCTGCTTCCGAGGCGACCCGGCAACGGAAGACTCAGTCGTGTGCGGGTGCTCCGTTCTGGTGCCTTTCGTCGGCGGGGGAGTGCCAGCCCTTTTGACGCGAGCCTCGAATGCACTCCACGCGCTGCGGCCGTTTGCGACCGTCGGCAGGAGGGCTCGGATTGGGCTCCCTTTCATTCGCAAAGCCCCGCAACGAGGTGCCGCTGTCACCAGACGTTCAAAACGGCATCGCAGCAGGTCACGGGCTCGTTCGGCCCCGTGAGCGCAGGCGCACGCAAGCGATCGCCCCTTCGCTCAGGGCCATGAACGTCTTCCCGATGACGCACCACGCCGAATGCGTCGCGTTGCTGGAGCGAACCGGCCCCGGGCCGTCCTGACCTCCACTAGGATCGAGGTGTGCGTCTGGTCTCGGCAGTCCTGGGCTTCGCGCTCAGGAAGGCAGGGTCGCTGCTCGCCGTCGTGCTCGCCTTGTTCGTCGGGCTTCTGCTCGTCCAGGCCGCGGTTCCCGCGATCAAGGACGCGGTGATCGACCGCGACCGCCTGCGGCAGGTGGCCGAGGAGCGCGCCGCGCTCGAGGATGAGCTCACCCGGCTGCGAGCCGACCTCGCGGAGGCGCAGCGCGAGGAGGTCGCCTCGCGGCTGGAGAGCATCGATGCCGAGGTCGAAGCGCTCGGCGAGCGGGTCTCGGCCAAGCGCTCCGAGGTCGCGGAGAAGGTGACGGAGAGCGAGGAATGCGGTCGCCTCCGCTCCATCGTCGAGAACCTGCCCGTTGTGCCCAACACGTGCGACCTCAAGGAGCGGGCCGCCGAGTCGGCGCAGGAGTCGCTCGAGACCCTTGAGTCGAGCCTTGCTGAAGCCGAGACCGCGGCTTCGGTGATGGGTGACCCGGACCTGACGCCCCAGCAGAAGCTCGAGCAGGTCGGTGCGGACGCCACGTTTGCCTCCTCGGCGCGGGAGATCGACGCCGCCGAGTCGGAGTTGGCCCAGAAGCAGGCGGAGGAGCGCAGCCTGGAGCAGACCCAGGGGTCGGGCATCGGGTGGGTCGTCGACCAGTGGGCGCGGTCGTGGCGCTGGCTGGCCGTCGTCGCCCTGCTCGTGCTGCTCCTGCCGCCGGTCGTCAGGACCATCGCCTACTTCGTCCTGATGCCACTGGTCCACCGCGTGCACCGGCGGATCCGCCTCGCCGGGCAGGAGGGTGAGGCCGGCGAGGTCCGGACCTCACCGGCCGAACGAACGTTGACGGTCGAGCTCGGTCCCAGCGAGTTGCTGTCCGCCCGCTCGGAGCACGTACGGCCGGTGCAAGGGCGGGTACGCAGCCACCTGCTTTACGACTGGTCCTCGCCGTTCATCAGCTTCGCCGCCGGTCTCCACGGCCTCAGCCGCGTCACGGGCGACGAGCGCGTCACGGCGGCGACGTTGTCTACGCCAGACGACCCGGACTCCTACCTGATGCGCATCGACTTCACCGACCACCCCGGCCTAGTCATGCGCCCGCGTCACGTCGTGGGCGTCATCGGCACGCCCCGGCTCGAGACGCGCTGGCGGTGGGGGATCCAGGCGTTTGCCACTTGGCAGGTGCGCTACATCCTGTTCGCCGGCACCGGGAGCCTCGTCGTGCAAGGCCACGGCGCCGTAGAGGCGACGAATCCCCGCGGCGGCACCACGCGGATGGAGCAGCACCTGCTTATGGGCTTCGACTCGCGGCTGCACGTGGGCGTCGATCGCACCGAGGTGTTCTGGCCCTACCTGTGGGGTCGGACACCGCTGGTTGACGACGAGTTCACCGGCTCGCACCCTCTCTTCTGGCAGAAGGCGAGCTCGGAGGGTGCCCGCAACCCGCTGGCGCGGGCGTTCGACGCCTTTTTCTCGGCGTTCGGCAAGCTGCTGGGTTTCTGAACTCCGAGAGTGCCGACGACCTGTTTCCGATGACGCATCACGCCAAATGCGCGTAGCTGCTGGAGGAGGTTAAGGCTACCCAGCAACGGGCGATTCGCGACTGTCGACGGCGTCAAAATTGGGCCACTTCGGTCTTGGCAGGGCCATGGGGCGCAACCGGTGTTCACGGTTGTTTGGGAACACACCCGCGACACACGCCAACGAAAGACGATCTCTGACGCTGGAGGACGTTGGGAGGTGTCTTCGCAGGTCAGGGGCCGCCTTCGGGCACCTAGCTGGTGGGCGTCGCCACGCGTGACTAGATGTCCTAGGAGGGCTCGAACCAAGGTGATGGGACGTGCTCACCCCGCATCCGCTTTCCAACCCCGGGCTTCTGCTCGCTTTCGCGCGAGCTCGGCGAGTCGGTCGGAGGCGGCCTGTTGATAACGCATGGCCGCGTGGCTGGTGGAGTGTCCGCCCAGTGCCATGAGCTCGGCAAGAGTGGCGCCGTGCCGTGCGGCTTCGGTGAGGGCGCCATGGCGCAGGTCGTGGAAGCGCAGGTCCTCGCGGCCAGCCAGTCGGCGCGCCTCGAACCAGCCGAAGCCCTGGGTGTCGGGCTTGCCGCGGCGCTTCTTGGAGACCTTGCCGTAGAACGCGCTCGGCGCCAGATGGTTACCGTTGGCGCCCGGGAACATGAGGCCCTGGTGGCCCGGGGCGGCGTGCTGGGTCTTGTGCTCCATGATGGCGTCGATGATGTCGGGGGGAATGGGGACGTCGCGGATCCCGGCTTCGCTCTTGGGCGCCTTGGCCACCACGCCGGCGGAGACCGAGCGAACGACGCTGCGGCGGACGTGGATGACGGCGTTCTTCACGTCGACGTCCATGCGGCGAAGCTCGGCGAGCTCACCGAACCGCAGGGCGCAACTGTCGGCGAGAAGAACCATGAGCCGGTGTTGCTCGGGCATGTGCGACACGATCGTGATGATCTCGTCGAGCGAGGCGGGTCGAATGTTGCGCTTCTTCCCGGAGGTGCCCCCGCCTGAGATGCCGCAGGGGTTGTAGGGGATCAGGGGAGTGCCGTTGTGCTTCGTGGGGTCGGCAGCGGTCCGCATGATGGCCCGGAGCAGTGAGTACGCGTGGGCTCGCATGGTGGGCCGGTCCGTAGCGGTGGTGTCGTACCAGTCGGCGACAGTTTCGGGGGTGATGTCGCGTAGTTGCATGGACCCGAAGGACGGTAGGAGGAACCGCTTGAGTGCGTACTGGTAGTGGTCGATGGTGCGGGCGGCCAGCGGTTGGCCCTTCACCTTGCGGTTCTTCAGCCAGCGCTCGGCGTAGACCGCGAACGTCTCGGTGGCCCGTGCGCGCTCCGCGCGCCGCACCGACGGTGCCGTCCAGGTATCTGCGACGATCAGCCGACGTTCGTCGGCCAGCCACGCCTCCGCGTCACCCTTCGTGTCGAACGTGTGAGGGGCGCTATGGCGAAGCACTTCACCATCGGCTGTCAGGCGTCCGTCGGGATCGGCGTACCGTGCTCGGTAGCGGCCGCTGGGCAGCTTGCTGATCTGTCCGAACTGCCGTCGTTCCGCTCGTCGAGGCATGGTCCCGAGACCTCATTTCGTGTCCACTACGTGTCCATAGATCCGGGTTTCGTGTCCATAAGTGCTCAGATCTGGACAAGGCTGGAAATCAGCATAACCGCAGGTCAGAGGCCATTTTGGCACGCGAAACGAGGGTGGTCCAGAACCCCTTACCTCGACTTCGAACCCAGTATCGCCCACAAGATGAACCGCCTCAGGGCTGCGAGAGCAGCGCTGAGGCGGTTCGCATTTCGGCCTTCTCTTCCCTGGCTGGCGTTTCCGGCGACGCCGTTCCCGACCCAGCAGAGTCCACGTGTGCTTCCCGTTCGTTGCCCGGCAGGTCCGCGTCTGTGAGAATCACGTGCTCCGAGTCGACCGCACAGGAGCGTTAATCGTGAAACTCGTGGGCCGGCACGCAGAGCTCACGTCGATCGACCAGTTGCTCGGCCAGGCGCGGGCTGGTCGCAGCGCGGTGCTGACGGTTCGCGGCGAAGCGGGGATCGGCAAGACCGAGCTCCTGCGCCACGCGCGCGACGTCGCGGAGGCCGGGGGGATGCAGGTGACGTCCTCAGTCGGGTCGGAGTCGGAGACGCAGTTCGCGTTCGCCGGGCTGCACCAGCTGTGTGCCCCCTTGCTGGCCCGCGCCGGCTCGCTGCCTGCGCCTCAGCAGTCGGCCCTCGGCGTGGCCTTCGGGCTCGAGGGAGGTGCCGCCCCGGACCGGTTCCTGGTGGGTCTGGCGACCCTCAACCTGTTGGCCGAGGTCGCCGAGGAGAAGCCGCTGGCGTGTCTCGTCGACGATGCGCAGTGGTTGGACCAGGCCTCGGCCCAGGTCCTCGCCTTCGTGGCCCGGAGGATGCAGGCGGAGCGCGTGGTGCTGCTCTTCGCCGTCCGGGAGCCCGGGGGAGACGCGCACCCGTTCATCGGACTGCCGGAGATGCGCGTCGCCGGGCTCACCGACCGCGATGCGCGTCAGGTGCTGTCCGCGGCGATCGGAGCGCCGGTGGACGACGGCGTGCGCGACCGGATCGTCGCCGAGGCACGAGGCAACCCGCTCGCGTTGATGGAGCTGCCCGGGAGCGTGCAGCCGGCGGCCCTGGCGGGGGGCTTCGCGACACCACACACCCAGGACATTCCGCGCCGCCTCGAGCAGAGCTTCTCGCGCAGGTCGAAGAGCCTCCCCGCCGAGACGCAGCTGCTGCTCCTCACAGCGGCGGCGGAGCCCACCGGCGAGCCGGCGCTGCTGTGGCGCGCGGCGGACCAGCTGGGCATCGCCCGCGAGGCGGTCGCCCCCGCCGAGGATGCCGGCCTGCTGGAGCTCGACACCCGCGTGCGGTTCCGGCACCCGCTCGTCCGTTCGGCGATCTACGCGGCCGCTGCACCCTCGGACCGCCGCCGCGCCCACCACGCAGTGGCCGCGGCCACGGACCCGCAGGTCGATCCCGACCGGCACGCCTGGCACCGTGCCCAGTCCGTGATGTCCACCGACGAGGAGGCCGCCCTGCAGCTCGAGCGCGCGGCCGGACGGGCGCAGGCCCGCGGCGGCGTGGCCGCGGCCGCGGCGTTCCTGCAGCGTGCGGCCGAGCTGACCCCCGATCCGGAGGACCGCGCGCACCGCGCGCTGCGTGCCGCGGCTCTGAAGCAGGAGGCTGGTGCGTGGGATGCCGCGCTGCAGCTGCTGGCCGTCGCGGAGTCCAGACCGCTCGCGCCGTTGCAGGACGCCCAGGTCAAGCTCGTGCGAGCCCAGATCGCGTTCCACCGGTCACTCGGGCGCGAGGTTCCCGCGGTCATGCTGGAAGCCGCCACCGCGCTGGCCCCACTCGACGCCGGTATGGCGCGCGGCGCCTACCTGCACGCCCTCAACGCGGCGATCATCATCGGCCCGCAGGACGGGCGAGGCTTCCGCGAGGTCGCCGAGGCGGCCCTCGCCGCACCCGCGGCCCCCGTGCCGCCGCGGCCCTTGGACCTGTTGCTGGACGGGCTGGCACGTACCTACACCGAAGGCATCGAGTCGGGCGTCCCGGAGCTGCGCCGGGCGCTTGAGTCCTTCCGCGCGGACGTCTCCCGCGCCACGTCGGTGAACGTCAGCGAGAGCCAGCTGTGGTGGTTCGCCAGTCGGACCGCCATGGTGCTGTTCGACGACGACCTCGTCGAGGTGCTCACCAGCCGCAACGTCCGGCTCGCCCGCGACTCCGGCGCCATCTTCGCGCTCCCGGCCGCACTCCTGATCCGGTCCATGGCGCTGGTGCTCGCCGGGGAGCTGTCCCAGGCCGAGGAGCTGGCTGCCGAGCAAGCGGCGATCACCCAGGCCATCGGTGGGACGCCCCTTCGCCTCGACCGGCTCATGCTGGCTGCCTGGCGCGGGCGCGAAGCCGAGACCGTCGCGCTCCACGCCGACATCGCGGCGCAGACGACGGGCCGTCCGGGGGGCACTGAGGCCATGCTGGCCAACTACATCCTCGCGGTGCTGCACAACGGCCTGGGCGACTATCCGGCCGCGGCGAAGGCGGCGGCGCAGGCGTGCGGGTCCCGCGAGCTGGGGCACAGCAGCATGGCCTTGCCCGAGCTCGTCGAGGCGGCCGCGCGAGCCGGCGACCTGGAGCTCGCGGCCGACGCGCTCGGCCAGCTGGACGAGCGTGCCCGCGCCAGTGGCACGGAGTGGGCGCTCGGCTCCGTACCGCCCACCGGATGCTCTCGGACATGGTTGCGGAGGCGTTCGCGACACGTGCGGCCCACGAGCTGTGAGCGACGGGGGAACGGCCGCGCAAGCGCACCGCTCACCCCGTCGATGCCCTCACGGCGCAGGAGCTGCAGATCGCGCGACAGGTGGCGACCGGGGCCACCTCCCGGGAAGTGGCCACGCACCTGTTCCTGAGTCCTCGCACCGTGGAGGCACACCTGCGCAGCATCTTCCGCAACCTGGAGATCAGCTCGCGCCGTCAGCTGGGGGAGATGCCCCTGGCGTGAGCCGCGTCCGTAGGCAACCCGAACCTGGTGCGCACACCGGGGCTGAACGCGACGTGGTCCGGCGGGAAGGTGGCCAGGCCGGGCAGCCCCACCGAGGCCAGCAGGTTGTCGTCGAGACTGAGCACCTCGGCGTCGTGCACCGGCCAGGGCTCGTGCTGGTTGGGGATGTAGAGGGTTCGGCCCCGGTGGCGCACGTGCAGTCCCCAGCGGGCGCTGAGGAAGTGGTCCAGCTCCGTGCCCTCGCGCCGGGCGCCCTTCCGGACCACGAGGTGGCTCTGGACGCGGGCGCCGGGGCGACGCAGCCGAGCGTCGTAGGTGTGCACGTCGCCGCTCGCCCGATGGCGCATCCGCGCCAATCGATAGGGCATCCCGAACACTGCGCGGGCAACGGCTACCACCGCGGCCCGGTCAGCGTCGAGGCTGAGGAACACCACGCCCCGCCGTCCGGTGTCGTCCACGGAGTAGAGCCGGACGTTGGTCTCCAGGAAGGAGCCGAGCCACGGGACCGCCGGCCCGCCGACGAGGCCTGAGCCGACGGTCCGGAACGGGATCATCCCGACGTAGGTGACTCCGTCCAGGGTGTCGGGCCGCACGCCCGGCGGCATCCGGTGAGCGACCTGCTCCGGGTCGATCGCCCAGTGCAGGAAGGTCACGTCCAGCCAGCTCTGGTGGAGCATCACCGGGCCCGCCAGAGCCGGGGCCTGGGAGGTGATGGGCTCCGCTGGCACGTGGCTCACCGGTCCAGCCTAGAGCGGGGGACGCGAGCCCCGCAGAAGGTCACGAGCTCACGAGAAGTCGTACCCCCGATGGTCCGTGCCGCTCAGCGTGAGGTCCATGAGCTTGTTGATCTCACCGGTGTCAGGCGTTCCAGACGTAGCGGATCCCGGGGTACCTCTCGACGCCGTCCACGACCTGCCCCCGGCGTGCTGAGCCACCGGGTCTCGCTGGGCATCACCCCAGCCGAGCCGCCAGCCGCGTCGCGTTCATGTACGCGATCGCCTGCACCGAGATCATCGGGTTGACCCCCGAGGCGGTGGGGAAGGTCGACGCGTCGGCCACGACCAGGTTGGGGACCTCCCAGGTGGCGCCGTCCGGGTCGAGGGCGGAGGTCGTCGGGTCACCGCCCATCCGCACCGAGCCCATCAGGTGGAGCGCGGCCATGGCACACCGTCCGGGGTCGTAGCCGCTGGCGAGTGCCTCTGCGGCGAAGGTCTCCAGGCTGCCGCGCCGGCCCGGCTCGAAGCCCGCGCCGGACTGGTGGCCGGAGAAGATCGTGTGCGCACCGGCGGCCTCGGCGAGACGGGCGGCACCCACCACCCCGTGGTGCAGGTGGTCGCGGTCGCGCGCGGAGAGCCGGTAGCGCACCACCGGTTCGCCGTCCTTGCCGACCTCGACGTGCCCGGAGTCGCGGTCCCGGGTGATCACGCCGATCACCCCGGCGTGCGGCAGCTGGCGCATCATGTCGAGGTGCTGGCGCCCGCCTCGCCAGTTGAGGAAGGCCAGGGCGGCGGCCGGGTTCGAGGGCCCGGTCTCGTAGATCACGCCGTACCCGTCGCCGTCGAGGTCGACGTGCTCGTCGCAGTACCGCGTCTGGAGCGCACCTTCCCAGGGGTTGATCACCTCGTGGTGCAGGGCCCAGACCGCGGTCGCCGGGTGGAGGCGCAGGTGGCGGCCGATGTTCGGGTTCTCCAGCCCCGAGCGACGCAGCAGGGCGGGGGTCTGCAGCGACCCGCCCGCAGCCACGACCGCGCGGGCCCGCACCGTCAGCGTGTGGCCGTCCGGCCCGACCGCCTCGACCCCGGTGGCGCGCCCGTGCTCGACGACGACCCGGCGGGCGCTGGCGCCCACGACCAGACGGGCGCCGTGCTCGGCGGCGTCGGCGAGCCAGGTCTTGGTGGCCGACTGCTTGGCCCCCAGCCGGCAGCCGTAGCCGCAGCGGCCGCAGTCGATCCCCTGGTCGCAGCCCTGGACGTTGCGGGGCATGGCGTCGACGTGCCAGCCGAGCACCTTGGCGCCGCGCTCGAGTGCCTCGTCGCGCGTCGAGGGCACGTTGTGGTCCCGGTTGACGCCCAGCCGGCCGGTCACCGCGGCGAGGGCGGCGGAGTACTCCTGGTCGGTGAACTGGGCAGCCCCCAGGGCGGCCCACTCCTCGCGCACCCGGTCCGGCGTGGCGAAGCTGGTCGTCCAGTTCACCACCGTGCCGCCGCCCAGGCAGGCGCCCTCCAGCAGCGAGAGCTGGCCCTCGGCGGTCGCGGTGGGGCCGCTCGCGTAGAGCCGGGTCAGGCCGGAGAGCTCGCCACCGTCGAAGTCGGCGTCGTCGTAGTAGTCCCCGCGCTCCAGCACCACCACGTCGAGGCCCGCCTGCGCCAGGACCGCCGCCGCCGTGCCGCCGCCGGACCCGGAGCCGACGACCACCACGTCGCAGTCGAGCGTGCGTTCGGCCGTGACCCGCTCCACCGTCAGGGGAGGGGGTGGTGCGTCCGGGCGGGTGCCGAGCGGCCCGGGGTAGCCGATCGCGTCCCAGACGGGGGAGTGCCCGCTCGGTCCCGGCACCAGGTAGTACGCCAGGGTGGTCGCGCCCTTGAGCGCACCGAAGGCGGTACGCCGCAGCGGCACCCGCGACTGCGACATCGCCACGAGTACGGCCTCCCGGTCGGCGGCCGTGAGCGCCGAGAAGGCGCGGGGTCTCCCGGTGAGCAGGAAGCCGCCCACCCGGGTGTCCAGCAGGTCGAGCAGTCGGGTGAACGTCGCCCGCTCGGCCGCGCGCGGGTTCCCGGCGACCAGACCGAGCACCGCCTCCGGTACGCCGAGGGCGCTGGCCGGCGGGACGGTGCCGTCCCCGGGTGCGAAGGTGTCGCAGATCAGCCGCAGGACCTGCTCCTGCCGCTCGTTGAGCTCCATCGGACCGTGGGTCATGAGGCACCTCCGCCGGACGCGTCCGCGGCCGGACGGCGCGCGGGGTGAACCGGACCCTAGGGGGTGCGCACCCGCGGGAGCCAGGGAAAGTTGAGATCTACCTCACTTTTCTTGGCCGGGACGCTGGTAGGTGCCCAGACCGAGGGCCCGCTCCCAGATCCCGTTGATCGCCGCGACCATCGCCTCCTCGTCGTAGTCGGCCCGGCCGGTCAGCCAGGCCATCGCCACGCGCTCGACCATGTAGGTGAGCGCGTGCGCCGTCAGCACGGGGTCGAGATCGGGATAGACCAGACCCTCGGCCTGCCAGCGGCGTACCGCGTCGACGGCCCGGCCCTGCAGGTGGTCCACGATCTCGTCGCCCTGGTGCCGGACCCCCTCGTCGGCCTCGCGCACCTGGTACATCAGGGTCATCAGCCTGGCGTTGCGGCGGATGGCGCGGACGTAGACCCGGTTGGCCTCGCGCAGGCGGGCGACGGGATCCTGGTTGCCGCTGACGTGGTCCGGCGTCACCCCCGTCACCTCGCGGACCACGTCGGCCATCACTGCGCCGAAGATCTCGTGCTTGGAGCTGTAGTAGCGGTAGAGGGTCCCCGAGGCGACCTTCGCCTCGTCGGTGATGTCAGCGAGCCGAGCCTCGAAGAACCCGTCCCGCTCGAAGACCACCCGAGCCGCGGCGATCAGCTTCAACGGGGTCTGCTCCCGGCGCGGGTCACGGCGGCGGCGTGGGACGGGCGTCGCGGTCGAGCCGTCGTCGGCCTCCGGCGTGGGGCTCGAGCGTGTGGGCATGGGTTCCTCCGAGGGTTGGCGGCGCCAGCCTAGGACCGGGGCGGGTGGGTCCGAGGTCGGGTCGGCGCGATCCATCAAAACTAAGGTTGACCTCAGTCTCACTTTTACCCTACGTTCCGCGAGTGAGCCACGTCACATCGTCGTGGTCCCCGAGCCCGGGTCACTCGAAAGGCACCTCATGCGATCGACACGACGTCCCACCCGAAGGGCGGTGCCGGCCCTGCTCGCGGTCGGCCTGCTGCTGACCGCCGCGGCCTGCGGCAGCTCGTCCGAGACCGACGAGGTCGCCGACGACCAGCCGACCGGCGACCCGGTCCGGATCGGCTTCTTCGATCCCTCCGCCGGCGGCTACAAGTCCCTCGGTGTGGGGGTCGGTGCCCGGGCCGCCGAGGACTACGTCAACACCGAGCTCGGCGGGATCCACGAACGACCCGTCGAGCTGGTGACCTGCGCGACCGACGGCACCCCGGAGACCACGATCTCGTGCGCGAACAAGTTCGCCGAGGAGAAGGTGGTGGCCGCGCTCGACGGGTTCAACACCACCTCCAGCGCGGCCGTCGACATCCTCACCACGGCGGGGATCCCGCTGGTCGGCGGGATCCCGTTCGACTCCGCGACCGGCGCCGAGGTGGACAACCGGGTCTTCTTCAGCGCCCCGCAGGCGGCCTTCCTGATCGGCGCGCTCCAGGCCTTCGGCGAGCAGGGCAAGAAGTCGGTCACCCTGGTCGCGGCGGACATCCCCGCGACCCACCAGAGCGTCGACCTGGTGCTCAAGCCGGTGGGGGAGGCGCTCGGCATCGAGGTGGAGGGCCTCTACTTCTCGCCCACCAACCCCAACTTCAACGCCATCGCCGCCACCATCGCCGAGAGCGACCCGGACGTCGGCGGGCTGATGGCCGCCCCCGACCCCTCAGCCTGCACCCAGCTCGTGCAGGGACTGCGCCAGCTCGGCTACGACGGGACCATCTTCACCGCCGCGTGCACCGAGTTCATCGAGCAGGCCCCCGCCGAGGCGGAGGGCGCCGCCCTCTACTCCTCGCACTGGCTCCCGCGTGCCTCGGAGTTCGCCCCCGAGGACGTCCAGGAGGAGCTGGAGGTGGCCGAGCAGGCGATCGGCGAGGAGGGCGGCACGGCCGACTACTACGCGTTCGCCCAGTTCGCGGTGACGGTCACCCTGGCCCAGGCGCTCAACGCCTCGCCGGACGCCGGGCTCGACGGGCCCACCATCCTCAAGACGCTCAAGGCGCTCGAGGGCTTCGACTCCTTCCTGGGCCCGGAGCTGTCCTGCGGCGGGAAGACCACGCCCAACTGCACCTCCCAGATGCTGCTCTTCGACGTCGACGCGCAAGGCGCCACCGAGCCGGCCACGGGCGACTGGATCACGCCGATCCCCGACGTCATGGCCAAGATCCCCGGCGCCTCCTGAGCCGCGGCCATGGACCAGGTCCTCCAGTTCGCCGCGCTCGGTCTCTCCACCGGAGCGGTCTACGCGGTGCTCGCCAGCAGCCTGGTGGGCGTCTACGCCGCCACCGGGATCATCAACTTCGCCCAGGGCTCGATCGCGCTGTGGGCGGTGTGGCAGGTGGCCGCGCTGCGGCACGACGGAACCCTGGTCCTGCCGGTCGGCAGCGTCTCCCTCGGCGAGGGGGCGCTGGCGGCCTGGCCGGCCGTGGCCATCGGGGTGGTCGCCGGGGTGACCTGGAGCCTGCTGGCCCACCTGCTGGTCTTCCGGCCGCTGCGGCGGGCGCCGGTGCTCGCCCAGGTGGTCGCCTCGATCGGACTGATGCTCCTGCTCCAGGGCCTGGTCGCGATCCGCTTCGACACCGCGGCGATCGCCTTCACCCCCGCGCTGCTGCCGGCCGGCACGGTCGAGGTGGGCGGGGCCGTCCTGGCCCGCAGCGACCTCCTGCTCGCCGGGCTCGCGCTCGTGGTCGCTGCCGCCCTGGCCGCCTACTTCCGCTTCACCCCGCTCGGAGTGGCGACCCGGGCCGCGGCCGAGTCCGAACGGGCCGCCCGGTTGACGGGTCTCTCCCCGGACCGCCTGGCCGCCGTGGTCTGGACCCTCACCGGCGCCGCCTCCAGCCTGGTGGTCGTCCTGGCTGCTCCGTCGATCGGGCTGGACCCGACCAGCTTCGCCTTCTACGTCGTCCCAGCGCTCTCGGTGGCCCTCGTCGGTCGCCTCACCTCGGTGATGACCGCCGCGGTGGCCGGGCTGGTGCTGGGCTGCCTGCAGACCGAGCTGTTCTACCTGAGCACCAAGGCGTGGTGGCCCGACTGGGCGCAGGCGGGGGTCGGGGACGCCGTCCCGTTCCTGGTCGTCGTCGTGGCCCTGTTCGTCCTCGGCGGCCGGATCCCCGCGCGCGGCGCCACCGGGGAGGTGGCCATGCCCGAGGTGGTGCCCCCGCGGATCCGCCCGGTGACGGGCAGCCTGTTCGTGGGCGCCGTGGTCGTCGCGCTGCTCCTGAGCTCGGCCACCTGGCGCTACGGCCTGATCAGCTCGATCATCATGACGCTGCTGGCCCTCTCGCTGGTGCTGCTCACCGGCTACCTCGGCCAGATCTCGCTGGCCACCATGGCCTTCGCCGGCACCGCCGGCTTCGTGCTCTCCAAGGCGGGCGCCTCGTGGGGCCTGCCGTTCCCGCTGGACGTGGTGCTGGCGGTCGCGGCGGCCACGCTGGCCGGCGTCCTGGTGGGGATCCCCGCGCTCCGCATCCGCGGCGCCCAGCTGGCGGTCGTCACCCTGGCCGCGGCGATCGCGCTGCAGAGCTTCGTCTTCGGCAACCCCGCGCTGATGCCGTACGAGGGACACCGGATCGCCGAGGTCGAGATCTTCGGCCTCTCCCTCGGCATCCGGCACGGCACCACCCTGGTCACCATGAGGTTCGCCCTCTTCGCGCTGGCCGTGGTCACCGTGCTCACCGTGGCGCTCGTGCTGGTGATGCGGGGCGCCACCGGACGCGCCTTCCTGGCGGTGCGGTCCAACGAGCGGGCGGCCGCCTCGGCCGGGATCGACGTCGCCGGCACCAAGCTCCTCGGCTTCGCCCTGGCGGCGCTGCTCGCCGGTGTCGGCGGCTGCCTGATCGGCTACAGCCGGGGGCAGCTCTCGGTGGCGTCCTTCTCGGTCCTCACCGGACTCGTGCTCCTGGCCCTGACCTACGTCGGCGGCGTCACCAGCGTCGGCGGCGCGGTGGTCGCCGGACTCGTCGCGCCGCTGGGCGTGGTGCACACCTTCCTCAACGACACCCTCGAGGTCGGCGAGTACTACCAGGTCGTCGCCGCCCTGCTGCTCGTGCTCACCGCCGTGGCCAACCCGACCGGCATCGCCGGGTCGGTGCGGGCCGCGGCCACCCACCTGCGGGGCGCCCGTGCGGGCTCACCCCGCGAGACGTCCGCGAAGGAGCCTGCCCATGTCGGCTGACGACGTGCCCGCCACCGAGCCGCTGCTCGCAGCCGAGCGGCTCACCGTGCGGTACGGCGGGGTGATTGCGAACGACGCCGTGAGCCTGCGGGTGCACGCGGGAGAGGTGGTCGGGCTGATCGGACCCAACGGTGCGGGCAAGACGACCTTCGTCGACGCGGTCACCGGCTTCACGCCGTCGACGGGCGAGGTGACCCTCGCCGGGCGCCGGCTCACGGGGGCGCCGCACCGTCGTCGCCGTGCCGGACTGGGCCGCACCTGGCAGGCCGGGGAGCTCTTCGACGACGTCAGCGTCGCCGACAACGTCGCCGTCGCGGCCCGCACCGTCGGGCTCCGCACCCTGTTGCAGGACCTGACCGGGCGCAGCGGACGCCGTCGGCCCGAGGAGGCCGAGGCGCTCGCCCTGGTGGGGCTGGGGGCCGAGGCGGACCGCCGTCCCTCGGAGCTCTCCCTGGGACAGCAGAAGCTGGTCGGCGTGGCCCGCGCCGTGGTGGGCGGCACCCGGGTGGTGCTGCTGGACGAGCCCGCGGCCGGGCTCGACACCCACGAGAGCCGCCAGCTCGGGCACGACGTACGGCGGGTGGCGGGGTCGGGCCGCGGCGTGCTGCTGATCGACCACGACATGGCTCTGGTGCTGGAGCACTGCGACCGGATCTACGTGATGGACTTCGGTGTCGTCATCGCCGCGGGGACCCCGGCGCAGGTCCGGGAGGACCCGGCGGTGCTCGCGGCCTACCTCGGCGGCGTGGCATGAGCGCCGCGCTGCGGGTGCAGGGTCTCAGCGCCGGACACCACGGACTGCTGGCCGTGCGGGACCTCTCGTTCGAGGTCGAGGCGGGCACGGTGCTCGCGCTGCTCGGGCCCAACGGCGCGGGCAAGTCCACGACCCTGCTCGCGATCGTCGGCGCGCTGCGGCGCGCGGCGGGGGAGGTGACGGCCTCCGGTCGGGTGCTGGGCCGGCGCGTGGAGGAGAACGCGCGGGCCGGCGTGACCCTGGTGCCCGACGACCGCGGCGTCTTCCACCGGCTGACCGTGGCCGAGAACCTGCGGCTGGCCCGGAATCCGGGCGGCCTGGAGTCGGTGCTGACCGACTTCCCGAGGCTGCGGGCTCTCTGGTCGCGCCGGTGCGGGCTGCTCAGCGGTGGCGAGCAGCAGATGCTGGCGCTGGCCAAGGCGCTGCTCCAGCAGCCCAAGGTGCTGCTGGTGGACGAGCTGAGCCTGGGGCTCGCCCCCCGGGCCGCCGGTGAGCTGATGCCGATCCTGCGGCGCCAGGTCGACGAGCGCGGCCTGGCCCTGGTCCTGGTCGAGCAGCACGTGGACCTCGCCCTCTCGATCGCCGACCGGGCGGCCGTGCTGCACCACGGCCGCATCGCCCTGATGGACGACGCGGCCGCGCTGCGCGAGGACCGGCCTCGGATCGAGGACGCCTACTTCGGGCGCAGCCCGCAGGACCGAGGCGACCCGTCGCCGCACCGCCGCGGGTAGGCGCGGGTGCGGCCATCGGACTGAGAACCCGCCGGGCCTCGCGCCTGGGGGTGCGCAATGCGGGCCTGCCTCCTGCTCGGCGGGGGCTAGCATGAGGAACGGCTTCAGACCGCAGGCCGTGCTCGCAGTCTCTCGTGTCCTCCGGCGCCGTGGCTGTCCCTCGTTGCCAGGAGAAGTCATGTCCACCGAGTCGCCCAGCATCGCCCGCGCCCTCACCGTCGCCGCCGAGAGCATCCACCGGCCGACCTCGCTGGAGGAGACCCTCGACACGATCGTGCAGTCCGCGGTGCTCGCCCTGCCGGCGTTCAACCACGCCGGGATCTCCATCACCCACCGGGACGGCCGGATCGAGACCATGTCGGGCACCGACCAGATGGTCTGGGAGTTCGACCAGAAGCAGTACGAGCTCCGCGAGGGGCCCTGCGTCGAGTCCATCAGGTCGGATCCGGTGGTGGTGGTCGAGCACGCTCGGCACGACCAGCGCTGGCCCCGGTACATGCCCTGGGCGGTCCAGCGGGGACTCCGCGCCCAGCTCGGGCTCCGTCTCTACCTCGAGAGCGAGACGCTCGGCGGGCTCAACCTCTACTCCACCGCGTCCGAGACGATCGACGACGAGTCCCGGGAGATGGCCGAGCTGTTCGCCACGCACGCGGCCATCGCTCTCGGTCGTGCGCGCAAGGAGGACCAGCTCAACGAGGCGATCGCGACCCGCAAGGTGATCGGGCAGGCGATCGGGATCGTCTCCGAGCGCTACCAGCTGACCGAGGACCGTGCCTTCCAGTTCCTGACGCGCGCCTCCCAGACCAGCAACATCAAGCTGCGCACCATCGCGCAGGAGATCGTGGAGTCGACCAACGAGAAGTACGACCGGACCCAGCACTAGGGACCCGGAGGGCTGGACCGGGGCAACCCGGCACCCTAGCCTGATGGGGGACGTCCAGCCTCGGCGTCCACCGGCACCACGCCCCGAGGAGCCCCTCGTGACGATGGCACTCAGGACCGACCGGACCACTCGAGGTCCCGTCGCCCGCCCCGGCAGTCTGGGACAACTCCTGCGGACGCTGCTGACCACCACCGATCACAAGGTGATCGGGAAGACGTACCTGGTCACCTCCTTCACCTGGTTCCTCCTGGGCGGCGTGATGGCGATGGTGATCCGCTCCGAGCTGGCCTTCCCGGGCCAGCAGGTGGTCAACGAGGAGCTGTACAACCAGCTGTTCACGATGCACGGCACGATCATGCTGCTGCTCTTCGCGACCCCGTTGTTCTTCGGGTTCGCCAACGTGATCATGCCGATCCAGATCGGCGCCCCGGACGTCGCGTTCCCGCGGCTGAACATGTTCAGCTACTGGCTGTTCCTCTTCGGCGGGCTGATCGCCGCCTCGGGTTTCCTCACCTCCGGGGGCGCGCCCAGCTTCGGCTGGACGGCGTACACCCCGCTGAGCGACGACGTCCGGAGCCCCGGCGTGGGTGGGGACCTGTGGGTGATGGGCCTCTACCTGGCCGGTCTGGGCACGATCCTCGGCGCGGTCAACTTCATCACCACGATCATCACGATGCGGGCGCCCGGCATGACCATGTTCCGGATGCCGATCTTCGTCTGGAACACCCTGATCACCTCGATCCTGGTGCTCTTCGCCTTTCCCATGCTCGGCGCGGGACTGCTGATGCTGGCGGCCGACCGGCTGGTCGACGCGCAGGTCTTCGACCCGTCGCACGGGGGCCCGATCCTGTGGCAGCACCTGTTCTGGTTCTTCGGCCATCCGGAGGTCTACATCATCGCGCTGCCGTTCTTCGGCATCGTCTCCGAGATCCTGCCCGTCTTCAGCCGCAAGCCGATCTTCGGCTACATCGGCCTGGTCGGTGCCACACTCGCCATCGCGCTCTACTCGGTGGCGGTCTGGGCGCACCACATGTTCGTCACCGGGGCGGTCGACCTGCCGTTCTTCTCCGGGATGACGTTCATCATCGCGATCCCCACGGGGGTGAAGTTCTTCAACTGGATCGGCACGATGTGGGGTGGGTCCCTCTCGTTCGACACCCCGATGCTCTGGTCGCTCGGCTTCCTGGCCACGTTCCTGCTCGGGGGGCTGACCGGCGTGATCCTGGCCAGCCCGCCGCTCGACTTCCACGTCCACGACTCCTACTTCGTGGTGGCGCACTTCCACTACGTGGTCTTCGGCACCGTGGTGTTCGCGATGTTCGCCGGCTTCTACTACTGGTGGCCGAAGTTCACCGGTCGGATGCTCGACGAGCGCCTGGGCAAGCTGCACTTCTGGCTGCTCTTCGTCGGGTTCCACACCACGTTCCTGGTCCAGCACTGGCTGGGTGTCGAGGGCATGCCGCGCCGGTACGCCGACTACCTGCCCGAGGACGGCTTCACCGTGCTCAACCAGGTCTCGACGGTCGGTGCGTTCCTGCTGGCCGCCTCGACGCTGCCGTTCCTGTGGAACGTCTACAAGTCCCGCAACGCGCCGCTGGTCGGTGTGGACGACCCGTGGGGCTGGGGCCGCTCGCTGGAGTGGGCCACCTCGTCCCCGCCGCCGCGGCACAACTTCACCCACCTGCCGAAGATCCGCTCGGAGTCCCCGGCGTTCGACCTCCACCACCCCGAGGTGGCCGTCCAGGAGCTTGAGGAGAACCCCCGCCAGCGCAGCGACGCGGACTCGATGATGGTCGACGCGCCGGACCAGTCGGGGCGGGCCGAGATGCTCGGCATGGAGGGCGGTGGCGAGAAGACGACCGAGGGCGGCGACGGCAAGCCCGCCACGAAGCGGCTCCTCACGGCCCTCTTCGTCCTGGTGGCGATCGGCTTCGCGCTCGGCTCGATGCTGCTCATCGCCGTGCTGGGACGCTAGGGGGCCGGGACTCCAGGAGAGGGATCCGCGCGCAGCGCCCCCTTGAGGATCTTGCCGCCGGCGTTGCGCGGCAGCTCGGGGAGCACCACCAGGTCCTTCGGCATCTTGTACGAGGCGAGTCGTCCGCCCAGGAAGCCCACCAGCTCCTCCAGGGACAAGTCGGCCTCTGGTGCGGTGGAGACGACCGCGACGGGCACCTGGCCCCACCGTTCGTCGGAGCGGCCGATCACCGCCACCTCGCGCACCGCGGGGTGGGCGGCCACGGCGTTCTCGACCTCCACGCAGTAGATGTTCTCGCCGCCCGAGATGATCATGTCCTTGAGCCGGTCGACCACCCAGACGAAGCCCTCGGCGTCCTGCCGGACCAGGTCGCCGGAGTGGAACCAGCCGCCCGCGAAGGCCTGCGCGGTCTCCGCCGGCATGTTCCAGTAGCCCCGCATCACGGTCGGGCCGCGATAGACGATCTCGCCCACCTCGCCCGGTGCGACGTCGTTCATCTCGTGGTCGACCACCCGGTACTGCAGGGTCGGGATCGGCTGCCCGACCGAGCCCAGCTTGCGCAGCGAGTCGTCGCCGCGGAGCACGCAGGTGATCGGGGAGGTCTCGGTCTGCCCGAAGACGGCCACGTTGAGGGCGTCCGGGAACGCCTTCGCCATCGCGCGCAGGGTCGCGTCCGAGGCCGGCGCCGCGCCCCAGCTGATGATCCTCAGCCTGAGGTCGCGCCGGTCGATGTCGGGCTGGGCGCAGATCAGGTCCCACTGCATCGGCACGTTGAAGACGACGGTGGCCCGCTCGGCCTCGTAGGCGTCGAGCACCGCGGCCGGGTCGAAGGCCCCCAACGGGTGGATGACCACCGTGCTGCCCACCACGATGTTGGCCACGATCGACCCGAGGCCGGCGATGTGGAAGAACGGCGCGGTCAGGAACCCGATGTCGGAGTCGTCGACCATCTCCATCGCCCGGATGCAGGTGAGCGCCTGCACCTGCATGTTGCGGTGGGAGAGCATCGCGCCCTTGGGTCGTCCGGTCGTGCCGGAGGTGTACATGACCAGCGCGGTGGACTCCTCGCTGACGTCGGGCAGCTCCATCGGCTCCTGCGCCGCCAGGAACTCCTCGTAGCCCACCACGTGCTCGGGCTCGTCCTGCAGGTCGGCCTCGCCGATCACCACCACGGTGCTGATCGCCGCCGAGGCGCCGGCGGCCCGGAGCAGCGGCAGCAGCGGCGCGTCGACGAAGACCGCCGCCGGCGCGCTGTCGCGGAGGATGTAGTCGAGCTCGGGGGCCGCCAGGCGGAAGTTGAGCGGCACCGCCATCGCGCCCAGGCTGTTGGCGGCGAAGACCGCCTCGACGAACCACGGGTGGTTCAGGGTGAGCAGCGCCACCCGGTCGCCCTCGGCCACGCCACGGGCGGCCAGGGCCGCCGCACCGCGCAGCGACCGCTCCGAGAGCTGGGCCCAGGTGGTCGTCTCGCCCCGGTACCGCAGCGCCGGCTTGTCGGGCCTCATGGCCGCGTGCGTGGCTGCCTGAGCCATCCAGTGGTGCCGGAAGGTCCAGGCAGGGGGGTGGGCTGCTGCGGTCTGCATGGTGGGCTCCAGGAGCTCTCGAGGACGTGGATGAGCGTCAGTATGCCCAGGACCGGGCCTCAGGGGAATGCTGGAAGTTAACCGGAATTCACATTCTTGTGAACGCGGATTCACTGAGACGGTGGGGACGTGGGCTGGTCGGCGGCATGGTTGACTTGCCCCTGACGCGGACAGCAGGACGCGAGGAGCCGCGAGGGCACAGACACGGGGGGCACCGATGACGGTCGACGAGGTGACCGCGCGCCGTCGTCCGCGCAACCGCCGACAGCTGATCGTCGACGCCGCCGGCCCGGTCTTCAGTGCCCGCGGCTACCACGGCGCCTCGATGGAGGAGGTCGCCGCCGAGGTGGGCATCACCGCCGCGGCGCTCTACCGGCACTTCCCGAACAAGTACGCCCTCTTCGTCGAGTGCGCCAACCTGATGGTCGACCGGCTGCTCCGCGTCCTGGAGGAGCAGTCCGACGCGGTCGGGCTGCCCGGTCTGCTCCGTGCCCTGGCGGAGGAGACGCTGGACCACCGGGCCTCGGGTGGGGTCTACCGGTGGGAGGCCCGCTACCTCGAGGCGGAGGACCGCGGCGAGCTGAGGGGCAAGTTCGCCGCCGTGGTGGACGGCGTCACCGACGCCGTCGAGCGTGAGCTGGGCGGGACGCAGCCCAGGCTGCGGGCCGCGGCGGCGCTCGGCGCCATCGGCTCGATCACGTTGCACCGCACGCCGATCGCCCGTCAGCGCGCCGAGGACCTGCTCGTCGCCGCCGCGCTGGGAGTGGCGGAGGCGGAACCGGGAGCGGCACCCGCCTCCGGCTCGCTGGTGCACCTGCCGAGCAGGCCCGAGCCCGCCAGCCGGCGCGCCGAGATCCTGCAGGCGGCGATCCCGCTGTTCGCCGAGCGCGGCTTCCCGCAGGTGAGCATGGGCCAGATCGCGAGGGCCGTGGGGCTGAGCCCGTCGGCGATCTACCGGCACTACCCGGTCAAGGCCGACATCCTCGCCGCGGCCTGTCTGCAGACCGCGGGGCTGCTCGAGCAGGCCGTCGGGCAGGCGCTGCAAGGCGTACGCGGTCCGCGGGACTCGGTGGCCGCACTGGCGGCCGCCTTCGTGGCCTACAGCTTCGAGAACACCGAGCTGATCAGCGTCGCCGAGGCGGAGATCGTCGGGCTGCCGCCCGAGCTGCAGCGGCCGGTGACGCTGGCGCAGCGCGAGCACGTCGCGGTCTGGGAACGCTGGCTGGGGCAGGTGCGCCCCGAGCTGGACGCGCGCCAGACCCGGACCCTGGTGCACGCGGGGTTCGGGGTGGTGGTCGAGGCCGGCCGCGGCCTGCACTGGCAGGACACCGGGGAGCACCGGGACGGGGTGACGGCCCTGCTGCTGGGTGCCCTCGGCGTACCGGCCTGACGCCGGCCAGGTCTCGGGTGGCCCGGCGTCAGGCCGGAGTCAGGTGGGCGCGCGCCCGGCTCGATCCTGTCAGGGCCGGTTCATGTCCGGGATCTCGATCGGCGTCGTCTTGGTGTCCTGGCCGCGGTTGAGGAAGAACATGGCGAACGCCCGGACGAACTGGTCGAACGCGTAGTAGGTGACCGGGAGGATCGGGATGGTGCCGCGCCGGAACGCCATGTAGATCGGCCACGCCGTCCTGATGAACGCGGCCGCCGCGTAGTCGCGCCGCAGGCCGAGCCAGTCGCCGACCTGGTCGCCGAGCAGGAACCGGACGAACTCGTTGAGGACGCCGCGGGTCACGCCGAAGTCGATCTGGGCGGTCAGGCCCAGCAGCTGCTCGGCGAGGTTCCGGCCCTCCTGGGTGGGGGCGAGGATGGGGGTGAGGATCTGCGCGGACTGCGCCTCGGCCGCGGCCCACGACGACGGGATGTACTCGTCGCGGACGCCGAGCTGGCTCAGCGCGACCTGCCAGGAGTGGAGGAAGGCGTAGTCGTCGTCCTTGTTCCGCAGGAACCCCCACTCCTTGAGCTTCATGTGGGCGAACGTGCCGGTGGAGTGGAAGGTGACCAGGATGTCGTGGTTGCTGATCGGGATCGTCTCGTCGGCGACCGCGCGCCAGTGCGGGGACTGGGGGAGGAGGTGCCGGACGGCGGCGTGCACGATCCGGGTCTTGTTGGCGGTCACCAGGAACTGGCCCTCGGGCTCGTAGCCTCGCAGCTCGGCCATGTCGTAGCCGAAGGTGAACGTCTTCGCGGCCCGGTCCTGCATGTCGGCCCCGCCCTTGGACCAGTAGACCGACTTCGCCTCCCGCGGGATGACGGTGCTCATGATGCCGCCGCCGACGCCGTAGAGGATGAGGAAGTGGGTGTCCAGCTTGCGGTTGACGTCACCGGAGCGCAGCAGGAGGTTGCGGTCGGCCCAGTCGGGCAGGCGGGTCTTGCGCTCCAGCCAGTCGCGCAGGTCGGACGGCAGCTCGCGGGGGACCGTCTGGCCGTTGTCGACCCAGCGGCGCAGCGCGGTGTTGGTCGAGGCGGTCTTCCCGCTGGTGATCAGGTCGGCCATGATCTGGTCGATCTCGGGGTCCCAGACCCACTGCGGATCGACCCCCGTCCCGCTGCCGGCGATCGACTGCGAAGGAGCCCAGGACCAGGCCTGCGTGGCGGGGTTCAGGGCTGTGGTCAGTCCGAGCGCGGCGCCGAGACTCAGCACGTTGCGTCTGCTCACGGTGGTCATAGGTGGTCCGCCTTCCGAGGGGCCGGACGCCTCGGAAGGCAGTGCGGCCGGCGGTGCGCCGCCGTACGGACTCCCACTCGGGCATCCACGAGTGATGTGAATTCTCATTAACATAGGAGCGTGGAGACGCCCTTGGCAAGGGGGTGGAGAAGTCATTGACTTGCGGGAGGCCAGGACCTAGCGTCCCAACAGATCGTGACGTGCGTCACGGCCTCTCGACGACCTCAGGAGCCGTCCATGACCACCGAGCTCACCCCGCCTCCGCGTCAGAGCGTGAGCCCGCCCGCGCGGGCCGCCCGGCCGCCCTGGGTGGACGCCGACGTCCTCCGCGAGTGGAGCGGCTGGGTGCGCCGCGAGACCGAGGCGGACGAGGTGCCCCTGCAGACGGCGTCCGCCCCGTTCACCCTGGAGCCGACCGCCTCGGTCCCGCAGTGCTCCGCACCCGACGTGGCCGCCGCGGTGGCCCGGGCACGGGTCGCCCAGCGGGACTGGGCGGGCGTCGCCGTCGGCGAGCGCGCCCGGCTGGTGCTCGCCTTCCACGACCTGCTGCTCGAGGCGCAGGAGCAGGTGCTCGACCTGATCCAGTGGGAGACCGGCAAGGCCCGGTTCCACGCGTGGCAGGAGGTCGGCCAGGTCGTCGCGCTGGCCCGCCACTACGGCCGGCGCGCCGAGCACTACCTCAAGCCCGCCCGGCTCCGGGGCATGGTGCCCGGGGCGACGGTGGTCAAGGAGGTCCGGGTCCCCAAGGGGGTGGTGGGCATCATCTCGCCGTGGAACTACCCGCTCTACCTGGGCGTGGGCGACGTGCTGCCGGCGCTGCTCGCCGGGAACGCGGTGGTCTCCAAGGCCGACGCCCAGACTCCGTTGACGCTGCTGTGGACCCGCGCGCTGATGGACCGCGCCGGCCTGCCGGCCGACGTGTGGCAGGTGGTCACCGGCGTCGGTGAGGTCACCGGCCCGGCGCTGGTCGACGCGGTCGACTACGTGGCGTTCACCGGCTCCACCGCGACCGGCCGCGAGGTGGCCCGACGCGCCGCTGGCCGGCTGGTCGGGGCCTCGCTCGAGCTGGGTGGGAAGAACCCGCTGGTCGTGCGGCGCGACGCCGACCTGGCGGCCGCCGCGCACGGCGCCGCGACCGCCGCCTTCGCCAACACCGGGCAGATGTGCATCCACGTCGAGCGCGTCTACGCCCACGAGGACGTGTACGACGAGTTCCGCGACGCCCTGGTCCGGGCGACCGAGGAGCTGCGGCTGGGCAGCGCGTACGACTACTCCGTCGACGTCGGGTCCCTCACCTCCCTCGACCAGCTGGAGCGGGTCACTGCCCACGTCGAGGACGCCGTCGCGCAGGGAGCCAGGGTGCTCACGGGAGGTCAGGCACGCCCCGATCTGGGACCGCTCTTCTTCGAGCCCACGGTCCTGGAGGGCGTCACCTCCGCGATGAGGATCTTCTCCGAGGAGACCTTCGGTCCGGTCGTCTCCCTCTACCCGTTCGCGAGCGACGCGGACGCCGTGGCGCTGTCCAACCAGGGGACCTACGGGCTCTCCGCCTCGGTCTGGTCCCGCGACGTCGGGAGCGCCGAGCGGCTCGCGGTCTCCCTGCGCGCCGGCGCGGTCAACATCAACGACGGCGCCGCCGCGGCCGCGGGCAGCGTCGAGGCCGGCATGGGCGGCATGGGGGAGAGCGGGCTGGGCCGGCGCCACGGCGCCGAGGGGATCCGCCGGTTCACCGACGCCCAGACCGTGGCGCGTCAGCGCCTCATGCCGTTGGGGCCGCCACCCGGCAAGCCGGTGGAGGCCTTCGTGCACCAGACCAACCGGCAGCTGGCGCTGATGCGCCGGCTGAGGCTGCGATGAGCGGCGTGGTGGGACCGCGGTCCCTCTACGACGCGGACCACGAGTACCTGCGCGAGACCGTGCGTGCGTTCGTGGCGAAGCACGCGGAGCCGAACGCCGAGCGCTGGCGCGCCGAGGGGAAGGTCGACCGCTGGCTCTTCACCGAGGCCGCCTCCGCCGGCCTGCTCGGGTTCAACATCCCCGAGGAGTACGGCGGCGGCGGGACGACCGACTTCCGGTTCAACGCGGTCATCGGCGAGGAGCTCGCCCGCCACCCCGTCTCCGACGGGATGGCCTGCGTCGGCCTCTCCAGCGACATCGTCATCCCGTACTTCACCGACCTGACCGACGACGAGCAGAAGGCGCGCTGGCTGCCGGGCATCGCGGCCGGCGAGCTGGTCGTGGCGGTGGCGATGACCGAGCCCGGCACCGGCAGCGACCTGTCCGGGATCACCACCTCGGCGGTGCGGGAGGGCGACGAGTACGTCGTCAACGGCAGCAAGGTCTTCATCTCCAACGGGCAGAACGCCGACCTCGTGGCCACCGCCGTCCGCACCGGCCCCCACCCGCACCACGGGATCAGCCTGCTCGTGATCGAGGCCGACCGGCCGGGCTTCTCGCGCGGGCGCAACCTGGAGAAGGTCGGTCTGCACGCCCAGGACACCAGCGAGCTGTTCTTCTCCGACGTACGGGTCCCGGTGGCCAACCTGCTGGGGGAGGAGGGCACGGGGTTCGCCGGGCTGATGCGCAACCTGCCCCAGGAGCGGATCGCGATCGCCGCCAACGCGGTCGCCTCGGCCGAGGGGGTGCTGGAGCGCACGCTGGCCTACGTCAAGGAGCGCACGGCGTTCGGCAAGCCGATCGGCAAGTTCCAGAACACCCGGTTCGAGCTCGCGGAGATGGTCACCGGCGTCCGGGTCTCCCGGGGCTACGTCGACGGACTGCTGGAGCGGCACACCCGCGGAGAGCTCAGCGCGGCCGACGCCGCGGCGGCCAAGTTCTGGTGCACCGAGCAGTACGTCGACGTGGTGCAGCGCTGCGTCCAGCTGCACGGCGGCTACGGCTACATGCTGGAGTACCGGATCGCGCACGACTACCTGGACTCCCGGATCTCCACGATCTACGGGGGCACCACGGAGATCATGAAGGAGATCGTGGGGCGCGACCTCGGCCTCTGAACGCACCAGGACTCTGAAAGCCCGAGGACTCTGGAAGCAGGAGGCCTCTGAGACGCACTGACCCCGGCACGTCGTGCCGGGGTCAGTGGTGCACGGGTCAGAGGTGGCCGGCCGAGCCCTCGACCGTCTCCTCGAGCACGGTGGCGACGTCGTGGTGCCGGGGCTCGCGGACCACGGTCATCACCAGGGCGGCCACGACCGCGCAGAGCACTCCTGCCACCACGAGTCCGACGTGGAGTCCGCCGACGAAGGCGGAGCTGACCTCGGGCAGCCCGTCGAAGGTGACCCCGGCGGCCGCAGCCTCCTGGGCACCCTCGGGCAGGCCCGAGGCGAGCACGGCAGGTGCGACCTTGGCCGCGATGATGGCCGAGAGCACCGCGGTGCCGACCGCGCCGCCCACCTGGATGCAGGTCGTCTGGAAGCCGCTGGCCACACCGGCGAGGTGCACCGGGGCGCCGCCCACGATCAGGTCCGCGCCGGAGGGGATGGCGAAGCCGGAGCCGAGCGCGACCAGGACGAACGGGACCGCCATCGACCAGTACGACGTGTCGACGTCGACGCGGGTGAGGAGCAGCAGGCCGACCGCCATCAGCCCGAGGCCGAGCGCGGCCACCCGGCGGGGTCCGAACCTGGCGGTCAGCAGGGCGCCCATCGGGGCGGCCGGGATCGCGACGGCGCTGAGCGGCAGCATCAGGATGCCCGCCCGGGTGGTGGAGTTCCCCAGGGTGTTGAGCAGGAAGAGGGTGATCAGGAACGTGACACCGAGCATCGCGAAGAAGTTCGCCACGAAGACCAGGCCCCCCACGCTGACGCCCGCCGAGCGGAACATCCCCAACGGGAGCAGGGGGAACTCGACGCGCGACTCGACGCGGATGAAGAGCGCGAGCAGCACGAGCGAGGCCGCGAAGATGCCGATCGTCGCGGCACTGCCCCAGCCCCAGACCTGCGCCTGGACCACGGCGAAGACGACGCCGAAGAGCACCAGGGCCAGGAGCAGCACGCCGGCCAGGTCGAGGCGTCCCTCGACCACCTTCGGGGTCTCCCGGATCACCAGGGCGCCGAAGACGAGGCCGATCAGGGCGATCGGCGCGTTGATGTAGAAGACCCACTCCCAGCCGATGCTGTCCACCAGCAGGCCGCTGACCAGCGGGCCGCCGGCGATCGCGACCGACGAGACCCCACCCCACACGCCCACGGCCATGCCGAACTTCTCGCGGGGGAAGGTGGCGCGCAGCAGGGCGATGGTCTGCGGCATCAGCATCGCGGCGCTGAGTCCCTGGAGTGCCCGGAAGACCAGGACGCCCTCGGTGCTGCCGGCCAGGCCGATCGCGACGCTGGCCACGGCGAACAGGGCGACGCCGAGCAGGTAGAGCCGCTTGCGGCCGAACCGGTCGCCGAGCTTGCCGCACGGGATCAGGAAGACCGCCAGGGCGAGGAGGTAGGAGTTGATGATCCACTGCAGCTCACCGAAGGTGGCGCCGAGATCGGCCTGGATCGCCGGGTTGGCGATGTGCACGACGGTGGAGTCGAGACCGACCATGAAGAGGCCGAAGCAGACGGCGACGAGCGTCAGTCCTGGCCGGCCGGGGGGACGGGAGGTGTCGGGTCCGGACACGGTGCCCGGAGCGGTGACTGCCACGAAGTGAATCCCTTTCAGTAACGATTATGATTTCACAACTATAACATCTGGGTAGGGTGGGAGCATGCCGACGACGTCGCCACCGACCAACGCCGACCTGGTCGAGCTCGCAGACGTGCTGCTCGACCTGGCGCACGGGTTCGACAGCCGCAACCCGGAACTGCGCGACGTCGTCCCGCTCACCGGCACGGAGGTCGCGGTGATCCGCGAGATCCACCGGCGTCCGCGATCGAGCCCGAGTCAGGTCGCCGAGGCGACGGGGCTGCAGCGCAGCAACGTGAGCGCCGCGATCCGGACGCTCGTCGCGGGCGGCCTGGTGGTCCGGGAAGAGGTCGCCGGCAACGCCCGGTCGGTGGCGCTGGTGCCCACCGAGCTGGCCGAGGAGAGCGTCGCCAACCTCCACGCGTACTGGACCAGGCGCCTGCGGCAGGTGCCCGACGAGCTGCTCCGCGAGGTCGTCCGGGCGACCCCGGCGCTGCTCGACCTCGCCGGCCGGCTCAACCGTTCCTGACCCCCGTCGTCCGTGCCCGACCCTCGAATCGCCGTGCCCGCCACCAGTCCGCCGTCTCCGCAGGACCCCGCGGAGACCGTGCCGCCCCGCCCTGACGGAGACGCCTCGCGCCCACCGCTGCGGACCCACCAGGCCCGGGCGCTGGACGCCCTGGCGCAGAGCCGGCAGGAGGGTCGGCGTCGCGCCTGGGTCGTCCTCCCGCCGGGTGCGGGCAAGACCCGCGTCGGCCTGGAGACCGTCGCCGAGGCGTACGCCGAGGGGAGCATCACCCACGCGGTGGTGCTCTCGCCGAACACCGCGATCCAGGCCCAGTGGGTCCGCGGTGCGCGCGAGCACGGCCTGAGCGCGAGCACCTCGCGTGACCTGGACGCGCAGGTCGCGTGCCTGACCTACCAGGCGCTGGCGGTCTTCGACGCCGACGCCGAGGTGGCCGACGACCCGGACGAGGCAGGCTCGGTGATCGGGCGGCTGCACCCGAACGGCGCGGCCCTGGTCGAGCGGCTGCGCGCCAGCCCCGGGCTGCTCCTGGTGCTCGACGAGTGCCACCACCTGCTCGACGCGTGGGGGCGCCTGCTCGGCGAGATCCTGCGCGAGGTCGCCGGCGCGCAGGTGCTCGGACTCACCGCCACCCCGCCCGACGCCCTCACCGGCGAGCAGCAGGAGCTGGTCGAGGAGCTCTTCGGCGGCGTGGTGTTCCGGGCGGGCGTCCCCGCGGTGGTCCGCGAGGGGCACCTCGCCCCGTTCGCCGAGCTCGCGTGGCTCACCACCCCCACGCCGTCCGAGGTCGAGTGGCTGGACGAGGAGGCCACCAGGTGGCGAGAGCTCGTCGCCTTCCTGAGCGACCCGACCTTCGGCTCGGTGCCGTTCCTGGAGTGGATGCGGCTGCGGTTCGTCGAGCCGGTCCCCGGGCAGCTCAGCTGGGCCGCGCTCGCGGCCGCCGAGCCTGCCCTGAGCGACGCCGCCCTGCGGCTGTGCCACCACGGTCTGCTGGCGCTGCCGGAGGGGGCGCGGCTGGCCGAGAAGCACCGGCGCGAGCCGGACGCCGACGACTGGGTCGCGCTGCTGGACGACTGGGCGCTGGCCCACCTGGTGCCGAGCCCGGACCCGCGGGACGCCGAGGTGCTGGACCGGGTCCGGGCGGCGCTCCCGTCGGTGGGCTACGTCCTGACCAAGCGCGGCGTGCGCCGCGGCCGGACCCCGGTGGACCGGGTGCTGGCCCGGTCCCACGCCAAGACCCTCGCGGCCGCGGACATCGTCGCCGCCGAGCACGACCTGCTGGGGGAGCGCGCCCGGCTGCTCGTGCTGTGCGACCACGAGCAGGCGTCCTCGACCCTGCCGACCGGGTTGCAGGGAGTGATCGACGTGCAGTCGGGATCGGCGTACGCCGCCCTGGAGACCCTGGTGACCGACGCCAGGACCGAGCCGCTGTCCCCGTTGCTGGTCACCGGCCGGACCGTGGCCGGCGCGCCGCTGACCCTGCTGGCGCTGGTCGACTGGGTGGGGCGCCGCGACCCCGGCCTGGCGGCGCGGCTGCAGGTCGAGGGCAACGGTCCGGTGGCACGGCTCGAAGGCCCCTGGACGTCGCGGACCTGGGTCGCGCCGGTCACCGAGTTCTTCGAGGCCGGACACACCCAGGTGCTCGTCGGCACCCGAGGTCTGCTGGGCGAGGGCTGGGATGCCCGCCGGATCAGCGGGCTGGTCGACCTGACCACGGCGACCACGCTCACCGCGGTGGTCCAGACCCGGGGCCGGGCGCTGCGCACCGACCCGTCCTGGCCGGAGAAGGTGGCGGTCAACTGGTCCGTGGCCTGCGTCAGCGAGGCGCACCCGCGCGGCGGGAACGACTGGGCCCGGCTGGTGCGCAAGCACGAGGGCTTCCACGGCGTGGACGACGACGGCGACGTCGTGGACGGCGTCTCGCACATCGACCCGACCTTCTCGCCGTACGCCCCGCCTCCCGAGCAGCTGTTCGAGGAGATCAACCGCCGGATGCGCGCCCGGGCCGCCGAGCGCGACGAGATCCGCACCCGCTGGCGGATCGGCACCCCGTACCGGGACGAGGTCGCACCGACGCTGCGCGTCCTGACCCGTGACGCTGCCGGGGCGGGGCAGGGACGGACCCAGACGGGGCCGGAGTGCTCCGGGTGGTCGCGGAACGTTCCCCGCTCACCCTCGAGCGCGAGGGGGCCGTCCTCGGACCGACCCTGACCCCGCCGGACGACGACCGGCGGGCCCGCGCCGTGCTCGTGGCGTCCGTGACGGCAGGTGCCGCGTCTGCTGCCGCTGCCCCGGCGGTCGGCTGGCCGGCAGCAGCCGGGGTGGTGGCCGGACTGGCGGGTCTCGTCGCGGTCCCCACGCTGCGGGCTCCGTACCGGCGTGCGCTCGCCCGATGGGTCTCCGAGACCGTCGCTGCCGCGGCGTCCGGCCCGACGCCGGTGCAGGTCGCGACCGCAGTGGCCGAGGCACTGCGGTCCTGCGACCTGGTCGGCGTGGGCGCCGAGGGGGTCGTGGTCGAGGTCCACCTGGGAGGCGAGCACCGGTGCCGGCTGGAAGCGTCCCAGGCCGAGGCACAGCTGTTCGCGACGGCGCTGGACGAGGCGCTCGGGCCGGTCTCGGCGCCGCGCTACCTGGTCTCGCGCTACACCCTCGACCCGGCCACGGCGTTGCCGCGGGGGCTCCGGGTCCGCACCGGGGACGACGCGCGGCGGGCGCTGCGTGCGCTCCGTCCGGCCGGCGAGGTCTGGCACCCCGTGCCGAGCGTCCTGGGCGTGAACCGCGGCCGAGCGGAGCACTACCTGGCCGCCTGGCGGCGCTGGGTCGGCGGCGGAGCGCTGGTTGCCGCCGCGAGCCCGGAGGGAGCGGGCGTGCTCGCCGCGCAACGGGGCGCCGACCCCTTCGCTGTCAGCACCGTGCTGCGACTGCACTGGCTGTGAGCCGGCCACGTCGCCGCCCGGCCGGTCCTCAGGTGGCCTCGGCGTCGGGCGGCCGCGCCGGCTCCGGCGCCGGGCTCCCGGAGATGAGGGGAACCAGCCACCGGCTGGCGGGGTCGGCGTCCACCAGGACGGAACGGGCCAGGAGCGAGAGCGGCACGGCCAGGATCGCCCCCAGCGGCCCGACCACCCAGGACCAGAACAGCACCGAGAGGAAGGTCAGGGTCGCCGAGAGCCCGACCGTGTCGCCCACGATCTTGGGCTGGATCACCGACTGGATCACGAAGTTGAGCACCGAGTAGACCACCACCACGGCGACCATCAGCCACGGACCGCCCTCGAGCAGGCCGAGCACCGCGGGCGGCACCAGCCCGATCACGAAGCCGATGTTGGGGATGTAGTTGGTCAGGAAGGCCAGCAGCCCCCACACCAGGGGCGCCGGGATCCCCATCAGCTCCAGCGCGACCGTGTCCAGGGCGGCCACGACGAACCCGAAGACGGTCGAGACCAGCAGGTACTGACGGGTTCCGGAGGCGAATCCGGTGAGGGCGTCCGCGAGGTCGGGCCGGGACCGGCGGACCACGGCCAGGTGGCCGGGGAACGAGCGTCCGTCCAGGACCATGAACAGCACCAGGGTCAGCATGAAGATCACGCTCGTCACCACGCCGTAGGCACCGGAGAGGGCGCCGGACAGCGCGTCGGTGACCAGCCCCGCGACCTTGCCCAGGTCGAGACCGTCCAGGAGCCGGTCGAACTGGTCGCCGGAGACACCCAGCCGGTGCAGCGCGGCCTCGCCCGAGCGGAGGAGATCGTGGAACTCGTCGCGGTAGCGGGGGAGCAGGCCCGCGAACCTTGCGGTCGCGACCACCAGGGCGAAGGCGAGCCCCAGCACCAGCCCGGTGACCAGCAGGACGCAGAGCGTGGCCGAGACCCAGCTCGGCATCCACCGCTCGAGCCGGACCCGGAGCGGGTGCACGGCGATGGTGAGGACCAGCGCCAGGAACGCAGAGCCGATCAGGCCCGAGGCACTGCGCATGCCGGAGATCACCAGGAAGGCCGCCGCGAGCCCGACCAGCACCACCAGGGCCCGCGGGACCACGTCCCGAGCACGGCCCGGCGGCTGCGGTGGTGGTGGCGCTGCTGCCGCCGGTGGCGTGGGGGAGTCGGGCGGCGGGATGTCGGGTTGCTCCATCGGCAGGGCTCCTCCCGGGGCAGTGCGGCGACTGCACGTGCACCGACGACCATACGGGGCGGATAGCATCGGCAGGGAGTGTCATCCGCACACCAGCCAACGCGACAAGCAGGAGTCAGCCGTGCCCGAGATCAAGGTCGTCCGCAGCCACGCCGGTGAGCGCGAGGAGCGGACCACCGCCACGGGCACCAAGGCCTGGGAGCTCTTCGCCGACGACCCGGCGGTGATCGCCGCGCGGGTCTCGACCGGCTCGGCCGACGAGGACAGCGCGCTCAAGGACCTCTCCTACGAGCTGGCCGACGGCGACGTCGTGGAGTCGGTGGTCATCGACAGCGCCGACGGCCGCGACATCCTGCGGCACTCGACCGCGCACGTGATGGCCCAGGCCGTCCAGCAGCTCTTCCCCGAGGCCAAGCTCGGCATCGGCCCGCCGGTGGAGAACGGGTTCTACTACGACTTCGACGTCGAGACCCCGTTCGTGCCCGAGGACCTGGCCAAGATCGAGACCGCGATGCGGAAGATCATCAAGGAGGGCCAGCGCTTCGAGCGCCGGGTCACCACCGACGCCGAGGCGATCGACGAGCTCCAGGACGAGCCCTACAAGATCGAGCTGATCGGGCTCAAGGGCGGCGGAGCCTCGACGGGCTCGACCAGCGAGGCGGTCGAGGGCGCCGCGGTCGAGGTCGGCGCCGGCGAGCTGACCATCTACGACAACGTGCGCCGCAACGGCGACGTGGCCTGGTCCGACCTGTGCCGCGGCCCGCACCTGCCCACCACCAAGCGGATCCCGGCGTTCAAGCTGATGCGCACCGCGGCGGCGTACTGGCGCGGCGACGAGAAGAACAAGCAGCTCCAGCGGATCTACGGCACCGCGTGGGAGTCCAAGGAGGCCCTCGAGGAGCACCTGCACCGGATCGAGGAGGCCGAGCGGCGCGACCACCGCAAGCTCGGGCGCGAGCTCGACCTGTTCAGCTTCCCCGACGAGATCGGGTCCGGACTGCCGGTCTTCCACCCCAAGGGCGGCGTGATCAAGCGGGCGATGGAGGACTACGTCCGGCAGCGGCACATCGAGGAGGGCTTCGACTACGTCGGGACGCCGCACATCGCCAAGGAAGGGCTCTTCCACACCTCCGGGCACCTGCCGTACTACGGCGAGGGGATGTTCCCCGCCCTCGACGTCGACGGCATGGACTACCGCCTCAAGGCGATGAACTGCCCGATGCACAACCTCATCTACCGCTCCCGGCAGCGCTCCTACCGGGACCTGCCGCTGCGGCTCTTCGAGTTCGGCAGCGTCTACCGCTACGAGAAGTCGGGCGTGGTGCACGGACTGACCCGCGTCCGCGGCTTCGCCCAGGACGACTCGCACTCCTACTGCACTCCCGAGCAGGCGCCCGACGAGGTCGCCCACCTGCTTGACTTCATGCTCAGCGTGCTGCGCGACTTCGGCCTCGACGACTTCTACCTCGAGCTCTCCACCCGGGACGCGGCCAAGGACAAGTTCATCGGCTCCGACGAGGACTGGGAGACCGCCACCCAGGTGCTCCAGGACGTCGCGACCCGGACCGGGCTCGAGCTGGTGCCGGACCCGGGCGGCGCGGCCTACTACGGCCCGAAGATCTCCGTGCAGGCGCGCGACGCGATCGGCCGGACCTGGCAGATGGGCACCGTCCAGTACGACTTCAACCAGCCCTCCGCGGACCGGTTCAACCTCGAGTACGTCGCCGCCGACGGCTCCCGCCAGCAGCCGGTGATGATCCACTCGGCCAAGTTCGGCTCGATCGAGCGTTTCCTCGGCGTCCTGGTCGAGCACTACGCGGGCGCCTTCCCGCCCTGGCTCGCGCCCGTGCAGGTCCAGGCGATCCCGATCGCCGAGCGGCACAACGACTACCTCTTCGAGGTGGCGAAGCGGATGAAGACGCTGGGCCTGCGCGTCGAGGTCGACGACTCCGACGACCGGATGCAGAAGAAGATCCGCAACGCGCAGCTGCAGAAGGTGCCGTTCATGATCATCGCCGGCGACCAGGACGTGGAGGCCGGAGCGGTCTCGTTCCGCTACCGCGACGGCCGCCAGGACAACGGCGTGCCGCTCGAGGAGGCCATCGAGCGGGTGGCCAGTGCCGTGACGAGCCGCGAGCAGGTCTGATGGCCCCGGCCCGGAGCGCCCACCAGGACGGGATCGGTCGGCCCGACGAGCTCGAACGGCTCTGGACGCCCTACCGGATGGCCTACATCCGCGGCGAGAACAAGCCGACCGACCCGTCGAGCCAGGAGTGCCCGTTCTGCCGGGTGCCGGGGCTCGAGGACCCGGACGGGCTGGTGGTGCACCGCGGCGAGACGGCGTACGTGGTGCTCAACCTCTACCCGTACTCGTCGGGCCACCTGATGGTCTGCCCCTACCGGCACATCGCCGACTGGACCGAGACCACCGACGAGGAGGCGGTCGAGATCGGCCGGCTGACCAAGGAGGCGATGCGGACGCTGCGTCGGGTCTCGCGCGCCGAGGGGTTCAACATCGGGATGAACCAGGGCACCGCCGGGGGTGCCGGGATCGCCGCCCACCTGCACCAGCACGTGGTGCCCCGGTGGGTCGGCGACGCCAACTTCATGCCGATCATCGGCCACACCAAGACGCTGCCCCAGCTGCTGACGGACACCCGGGAGCTGCTCGCCGGCGCCTGGGACGCGTGAGCCCGGACGCATGAGCCACGACGCATGAGCCAGGTCGCAGGGACCGCCGCAGGGACCGACGACGCCGCCCTGGCCTCCCGCCTGGTGCGCGAGGCCGCCGAGCTCGCCGCCCGGATGCGCGCCGAGGGGCTGGCAGTGGAGACCAAGACGTCGGTCTCCGACGTGGTCACCGCAGCGGACCGGGCGGCCGAGGAGCTCATCGTGCGCTCCCTGCGCCGACTGCGCCCCGACGACTCGATCCTGGGGGAGGAGGGTGCCGACCACGTCGGCACCAGCGGTCGCACCTGGGTGATCGACCCGGTCGACGGCACCTACAACTTCGCGGCCGGGCTGGACTGGTGGTGTTCCGCCCTGGCCCTGCGTGAGCGGGCCGGCGACGGCGACCGGCTGCTGCTCGGCGCCGTGCACCACGAGGCCTCGTCCTCCACGTACGTCGGTGGTCCGGACCTGGCTCCGGCGGTGAACGGCCGCCCGATGGCCCCGCTGGTGGACCGTCCGCTGGCCGAGTCGTGCCTGACCACCTACCTGCACCCGCCGTTCTACGGCGGTCCGGTGGGGGAGGCGTTCGGGCGGATGGCCAACGGTGCCGCCACGGTGCGGATGCTGGGGTCGGGCACGATGGACGCGATGGCGATCGCCTCGGGCCGGCTGCACGTGCTGTGCCAGCACTCGGTGCCGCCCTGGGACGAGCTGCCCGGGGCAGCGATCATCCGCGGGGTGGGAGGCCGGACGGTCCGGCTGAGCGTCGCCGGGGTGGAGTGGTACGTCGCGGGCGCGCCGACGGCCGTGGCCGAGGTCTGCGCCGCGCTCGAAGACCGATAGCCTGCCCACGCCATGCTCGAACATCTCCGGGGTCTCATCACGAAGATCCTCATCGCGCCCATCGCCCGTCTGCTGCTGCGCCTGGGCCTGGGCCCCGACGCGATCACCGTCATCGGGACCGTGCTCACCTGTGTCTCCGCGCTCTGGTTCGCCCCGCGCGGGCAGCTGATGACGGCGCTGGTGCTGGTCACCGTCTTCGCCCTCTTCGACCTGCTCGACGGGACGATGGCCCGGCTCAGCGGGCGCACCAGCGCCTTCGGTGCCTTCCTCGACTCCACGCTGGACCGGATCGCGGACGCGGTGGTCTTCGGCTCGGTGATGCTCTACTTCGCGGGGCCGGGCGACTCCCTCTTCGGCCAGGCGATGGCGCTGTGGTGCCTGGTCACCGGCGTCTCGACCTCCTACGCCCGGGCGCGCGCCGAGTCCGTGGGGTTCACCGCGCGGGTCGGCATCATGGAGCGCGCCGACCGGCTGGTGCTGCTCGGCCTCTCGGCGGTCGTGGCCGAGATCGCCGGCGAGCCGCTGGTCTTCGCCTGGGGGCTGGCGCTGCTCGGCGCGCTGAGCACCGTGACCGTCCTGCAGCGAATCTTCAGCGTCCGCCGCCAGGCGCTCGCCGCGACCGACGCCCCGGGCTGACCACGGTGGGCGACCCCCACGGCGGTGCCGAGATCGTCCCGACCGAGCGGCGCTCGGCGCTCGTGCTGCGCCTGGACGGCCAGGCGCAGTCCTACGTGGACCTGGACGACCCGGAGTTCCTCGCCTTCGACTACGTCCGCCGGCTCGGCGACGTGCTCGACGGGTTCGCCCCACCGGGACGCCCGGTCCGGGTCGTCCACGTCGGTGGGGCGGGGCTCACCCTGCCCCGCTACGTGGCCGCCACCCGTCCTCGCTCCCCGCAGGTCGTGCTGGAGCCGGACGAGGAGCTGACCGCACTCGTCCGCTCCCAGCTGCCACTGCCCCCGCGCAGCGGGATCAAGGTGCGGCCCCAGGACGGGCGTACCGGCCTGGCGGCGCTCCGGGACGACAGCGTCGAGGTGGTCCTGGTGGACGCCTTCGCCGACGGCCGGGTGCCCGGGGACCTGGTCACCTCGGAGTGCTTCACGGAGGCAGGACGCGTTCTGGAGCCGGGTGGGCTGCTGCTGCTCAACCTGGTTGACCGGGCTCCCTTCCCGTGGATCCGACGGGTGCTCGCCGGGCTCCACACCACGTTCGGTGCCGCCTCGGTCCACCTGGAGCAGGCGACCCGGCGGGGGCGCCGCGCGGGGAACATCCTGGTGGTCGCGGGGGAGGACCCGGGACCGGTGGACCGGGTGACGGCCCACCTCCGGACCCGTCCCAGCGACTTCGCGGTGGTGGCCGGTCGCCACGTCGGCGACACCTTCGGCGGCGGCCGGGCGTTCACCGATGCCGACACCGAGCCCTCACCGCGGCCGACCGCGTCCTAGCGGGCGCAGTCAGGCGCGTGGGCCTGCTGTCGGACGCGAGCATCCGGTCGACGGACGAGGCCACCGCCTGACCCGGGCGGCCCCTAGTGTCCTGGTATGACTGAGAACGCCACGGCGACGACTGCGAGCACCACCGGCACCACGCGCGTGAAGCGCGGCATGGCCGAGATGCTCAAGGGGGGCGTGATCATGGACGTGGTCACCCCCGAGCAGGCCAGGATCGCCGAGGACGCGGGCGCGGTGGCCGTGATGGCGCTGGAGCGGGTCCCCGCGGACATCCGCGCCCAGGGCGGGGTCTCGCGGATGAGCGACCCCGACATGATCGAGGGGATCAAGCAGGCGGTCTCGATCCCGGTGATGGCCAAGGCCCGGATCGGCCACTTCGCCGAGGCGCAGGTGCTGCAGAGCCTCGAGGTGGACTACATCGACGAGTCCGAGGTGCTCTCCCCGGCCGACTATGCCCACCACATCGACAAGTGGGCCTTCACCGTGCCCTTCGTCTGCGGTGCGACCAACCTGGGGGAGGCCCTGCGCCGGATCGCCGAGGGCGCGGCGATGATCCGGTCCAAGGGCGAGGCGGGCACCGGCGACGTCTCCAACGCGGTCACCCACATGCGTACGCTCCGCGCCGAGCTGCGTCGGTTGCACGGCCTGTCGCCCGACGAGCTCTACGTCGCGGCCAAGGAGCTGCAGGCGCCGTACGAGCTGGTCCGGGAGGTCGCCGAGGCCGGGCGACTGCCTGTGGTGCTCTTCACCGCCGGCGGCATCGCCACCCCCGCCGACGCCGCGATGCTGCGACAGCTGGGGGCCGAGGGGGTCTTCGTGGGCTCCGGCATCTTCAAGTCCGGTGACCCCGCGCGGCGCGCTGCGGCGATCGTCGAGGCGACCACCTTCTTCGACGACCCGGACGTGGTCGCCAGGGTCTCTCACGGGCTGGGTGAGGCGATGGTCGGCCTCAACGTCGACGAGGTGGCCCAGCCGCACCGGCTCTCCGAGCGCGGCTGGTGAGCCGCCGCGACCGCCTCAACGGCGTCGCGGCTCCCCGGCGTAGGTGCCGAATGACCACTGGTTCCCCTCGGGGTCGCTGAGCCGGAACTCGCGACCGCCGTAGTCCTTCTCCTCCACCTTGCCCGGCTCGAGCCCGGCGTCCACGGCGCGCTGCCAGACCGCGTCCACGTCGGTGGTCACGACGTACGCCGAGGTGGTGCCCGGCTGCTGGGTGAACGGACCCTCGGGCTTGTGGCAGCCGAGCATCACCCCGCCTCCCTCGGGCCAGTCGAGCTGGGAGTGCTGGACGATGCCGTCGTCGTCGCGGTAGACCGCGGTCTCCTCGAAGCCGAGGGCGACCAGGGTGCGGATCAGCAGGTCGGGGTCGTGGGCCTGGAAGGCCGGCCAGACAGTGGGTTCGTGGTGGTTGCTCATGCCCTCAGGCTGCCCCGTCGCCCTGCTGCCCGACTTGGAGATTCGGGAACTCCTGCGCTCCCCGCTCCGCGGCCAGCCAGGCCGTGGGACCCAGCCCGGCGAACTCGTGGAAGTCGCGCACCAGGTGCGACTGGTCGTAGTAGCCGACCCGGGCGGCGACCTGCGCGAGCGGGTCGCCTGCGCTCGAGGCACGTGCCACGGCACGCCGGGCCGCGTCAAACCTGGCCAGCCGCTGGACGGTCTTGGGGCCGTGCCCGACCTCGGCGGCGAGCAGCTGACCGAGCCGTCGACGGCTGTAGCCGACCTCCGCGGCGACGGCCTGGACCGGGCGTGCGGGCTCACGCGTGAGCAGCCGCCACGCGTGGCGGACCTCGGGACGGGGCACGGGCGGCTCGGCGCCGCGGGCGACCGCCCGCCGTCGCCGTCCGAGGAACGCCAGCACCGCGGCGTACCGGTCTGCCCAGTCGGTGGCGGCGTGCAGCTCCTCGACCACCCGGTCGACCTCGGCACCCAGGAGGTCCCGGGCGTCCCAGCTGCCCACCGGGAGCGCGGCCGCAGGCGCGCCCAGCAGCCCGCGGGCCCCGAGGGGGTGCAGGGTGAGCTGCACCCCGAGCCACCGCCCGGGGTTCTCGACCATCGCTGCCCGGGTGTGCAGGCCGCCCAGCGAGACCCACTGCGCGTCCCGGACGCCACGGGCCCAGTCCTCCTCGCTGGGGGCGGTGCGCAGCGGCTGCTCCAGGCTCAGCACCAGGGTCAGGCCGTGCGAGGGGAGACCGCGGTGGACGCCGGGCGTCAGGCCGTCCGCGGAGTAGCCGAACATCGCGTCCACGTACGGACGCAGCGACGCCGGTACCCGCGCCGCCGGAGGGTGCCCCCAGACTCCGCCCATCCCGCGAGTGTGCCGCACGTCGGCCCGCCACGTCACCAGGTGGAGGCACCGTGCCGGACAGGGTGCGGGACGCGGCTCTGGACACGGCGCGGGACAGGCCGGCGCCGCCCTAGGATCGGCGTCCGTGACCCCCACCATCGGCGTGCTGGCGCTCCAGGGCGACGTCCACGAGCACCTGACCACGCTGGGTGCCCTGGGGGCTCGCGCCCGGCCGGTCCGGCGTCCCGCCGAGCTAGCCACCTGCGACGGGCTGGTGCTGCCGGGCGGGGAGTCGACCACCATCGCCCGGCTCGCCGGCCTGACCGGTCTGCTCGAGCCGTTGCGGGAGGCGGTGCGTGCCGGCCTTCCCGTCTTCGGTACCTGTGCCGGGATGGTCCTGCTGGCCGACCGGGTGGCCGACGGCGCCGCCGGTCAGCAGACCGTGGGCGGGCTGCACGTCACGGTGCGCCGCAACGCGTTCGGCCGCCAGGTCGCCTCCTTCGAGGAGCGCCTGGCGGTGTCGGGGCTGGTGGACCCGGTGCCCGCCGTCTTCATCCGGGCACCCTGGGTCGAGGACGCCGACGACGACGTGGAGGTGCTGGCTCGGGTCGGCACGGGTCCGGCCACGGGTAGGATCGTGGCGGTCCGTCAAGGCTCCCTGATGGCGACCTCGTTCCACCCTGAGGTCGGCGGCGACGACCGGATCCACGGCCTGTTCGTGGACCTGGTGCGATCGGCCTGAGGACGCACCGACCCCAGCTGCACCCCGAGAAGCCGTTTCCGACACTGATAGAGGGACTCATGTCAGGCCACTCCAAGTGGGCAACGACCAAGCACAAGAAGGCCGCGATCGACGCCAAGCGCGGCAAGCTCTTCGCCAAGCTGATCAAGAACATCGAGGTCGCGGCGCGCCAGGGCGGCGGTGACCCCGCGGGCAACCCGACGCTCTACGACGCGATCCAGAAGGCCAAGAAGTCCTCGGTGCCCAACGACAACATCGACCGCGCCGTCAAGCGCGGCTCCGGTGCGGAGGCGGGCGGCGCCGAGTACCAGACGATCATGTACGAGGTCTACGGCCCGCAGGGCGTGGCCTTCCTGGTCGAGTGCCTCACCGACAACCGCAACCGGGCAGCGATGGAGGTCCGGACCGCGGTCACCCGCAACGGCGGCACGATGGCCGACCCCGGCTCGGTCTCCCGGCTCTTCTCCCGCAAGGGCGTGGTGATGGTGCCCAAGGACCAGGAGGGGCGCCAGGTCGGCGAGGACGACGTGCTCGAGGCCACCCTCGAGGCGGGCGTCGAGGACGTGAACGAGTTCGACGAGTCCTTCCAGGTGCTGGCCGAGGCCACGGACGTGGTCGAGGTCCGCACCGCGCTCCAGGCGGCCGGCATCGACTACGACTCGGCCGAGGTCGAGTTCGTGCCGAGCATGGAGATCCCGGTCGACGCCGACGCCGCCGGCAAGGTGATGCGGCTGATGGACGCGTTGGAGGACCTGGACGACGTGCAGAACGTCTTCGCCAACGTCGACGTGCCCGACGAGGTGATGGCCGAGCTCGAGGGCTGAGCCGAGCCCGACCCCGATGTGGCCCGGCCCCTGGCGGGGCGCCTCGCGTGTCGCCGCCGGGGGAGGGCCGGTTCGGGTTAGCGTGGCGTGCGAACACACGTTCGGACGAGAGGGTGGCGATGCGTGTCCTGGGGATCGACCCTGGCCTGACCCGGTGCGGCATCGGGATGGTCGAGGGCGAGGTCGGACGGCCGCTGAGCCTGGTCGACGTCAACGTGCTGCGCACCAGCTCCACCCTGCCGATCGCCGAGCGCCTGGTCACGATCGAGCGCGGCATCGACGCCTGGCTCGACGAGTACCAGCCGGACGCGGTGGCGGTGGAACGGGTCTTCGCCCGCTCCGACTCGAGCACCATCATGGGGACCGCGCAGGCCAGCGGGATCGCGCTGGTCGCCGCGGCCCGCCGCGGGCTGCCGGTCGCCCTGCACACCCCCAGCGAGGTCAAGGCCGCGGTCTCGGGCAGTGGGCGCGCGGACAAGGCCCAGGTCGGGGCGATGGTCACCCGGATCCTGCGGCTGGACGCGCCGCCGAAGCCCGCCGACGCCGCCGACGCCCTGGCGCTGGCGATCACCCACATCTGGCGCGGCGGGGCGAGCTCACGCCTGGCGGCCGCCGCCGAGGCCCAGGCCGCCCAGCTCGCGGCCGCCGTCAGGACCGCGGGCCGGTCCGGCCAGCGGGCGCCGGCGCGCGCGGCCGTACGACGCCCCACCACCAGGAGACCTGCATGATCGCGTTCGTCCGGGGCCGCGTCGCGGCCGTCACCCTGTCCAGCGCCGTGCTGGAGGTGGGCGGCGTCGGCCTGGAGCTGATGTGCGCGCCCGGCACCCTGGCCACCCTGCGCACCGGCCAGGAGGTCACCCTGCCCACCAGCATGGTGGTGCGGGAGGACTCGCTGACCCTCTTCGGCTTCACCGACGAGGACGAGAAGACCTGCTTCGAGCTCGTCCAGACCGCCAGCGGGGTCGGGCCCAAGCTGGCCCAGGCGATCCTCGCCGTGCTGAGCCCCGACGTGCTGCGCCGGGCCATCGGCACCGAGGACGTCAAGACCCTCACCCAGGTGCCCGGCATCGGGCAGAAGGGCGCCCAGCGGATCATCCTCGAGCTCAAGGACCGGATGGGGGTCGTCGGCCCCACCGGACCGGGGCAGGCCGTCGTGCCGGCCGAGGCGCCCTGGCGGGCCCAGGTCCAGCAGGGCCTGGTCGGGCTCGGCTGGTCGGTCCGCGAGGCCGACCGGGCCGTCGAGGAGGTCGCCGACCAGGCGGGCGACCAGCCGGACGTCGCCGCGCTGCTGCGGGCTGCCCTGCAGACGCTGAGGAAGGCCTGAGATGGACCCCGAGGAGATGCTCCGTGCCGGCGAGGAGGAGTACCTGCGCTCGCTGACCGCGGCCGAGGCGGACGGCGACGAGCGGGCGGTCGAGGCCGCGCTGCGTCCGCGCTCCCTGGACGAGGTGGTCGGCCAGGCCCGGGTCCGGGACCAGCTGGGCCTGGTGCTGGAGGCTGCCCGCCAGCGCGGCCGGGCGCCCGACCACGTGCTGCTCTCGGGTCCCCCCGGGCTGGGGAAGACGACGCTGGCGATGATCATCGCGGCCGAGATGAGCGTGCCGCTGCGTCTGACCAGCGGGCCCGCCATCACCCACGCCGGCGACCTGGCGGCGATCCTCAGTGCGGTCAACGAGGGCGACGTCCTCTTCGTCGACGAGATCCACCGGATGTCGCGGCCGGCCGAGGAGATGCTCTACATGGCCATGGAGGACTTCCGGGTCGACGTGGTCATCGGCAAGGGACCGGGGGCGACCGCCATCCCGCTGGAGATCCCCACCTTCACCCTGGTGGGGGCCACCACCCGCGCCGGGCTGCTCCCCGGACCCCTGCGCGACCGGTTCGGGTTCACCGCCCACCTGGAGTACTACGAGCCAGCCGAGCTCGACCGGATCGTCCACCGCTCTGCGGGTCTGCTCGGGGTCGACCTCACCGACGGCGGCTCGGCCGAGATCGCCTCGCGCTCGCGCGGCACCCCCCGGATCGCCAACCGGCTGCTGCGCCGGGTCCGCGACTACGCGCAGGTGCGCGCCGACGGCGTGCTGAGCCGCGAGGTGGCCCGGGCCGCGCTGGACCTCTACGAGGTCGACGAGCTGGGCCTGGACCGGCTGGACCGCGCGGTCCTCGACGTCCTGTGCCGACGCTTCGGCGGAGGTCCGGTCGGGGTCTCCACCCTGGCGGTCGCCGTGGGGGAGGAGCGGGAGACGGTGGAGGAGGTGGCCGAGCCGTTCCTGGTGCGCCAGGGGTTCCTGGCCCGCACGCCCCGGGGTCGGGTGGCCACGGCGGCGGCCTGGCAGCACCTGGGCCTGCCGCTGCCTGCGTCGGCCGCCCTCCCGGCCGACGGAATCCTCTTCGAGGAGTAGGGCGACGTAGACTCACGAGAGCACACCGTCCCCGTTCGAGAGGTCATCTCGTGGAGTTCCTGCCCCTGGTCGCCATCGCCCTGGTCTTCTGGCTGCTGATCGTCCGTCCAGCCGGCAAGCGCCAGAAGGAGATCGCCAAGCTCCAGGCGGCGCTGAAGGTGGGGGACCGGGTGCTGCTGAGCTCCGGGATCTTCGCCGTCGTCCGGGAGACCAGCGAGGACCGGGTCCGGGTCGAGATCGCCGACGGCGTCGTCGTCGAGGTCGCCCGCGGTGCCGTGGCCGCGATCGAGCAGGCCTCGGTCGAGCAGGCCTCCGTCGACGAGGCCCGCTCCGGGGACGACGGGTTCAACGGCCCGACCACCCCCGGAGCCTGAGGCGTGGTCTCTCCGGCTGCCGTGGCCGCCCGCGAGGCGATGACCCGGCTGGTCGTCGACGTGCCCGACTACCCCGAGCCCGGGGTGATCTTCAAGGACATCACGCCCCTGCTCGCGGACCACACCGCGTTCGAGCAGACCATCACCGCCCTGGCCGAGGCCGGTCTAGACCAGTCCGAGCACGGGGTGGTCGACAAGGTCGTCGGCATGGAGGCGCGCGGGTTCATCCTCGCGGCCCCGGTGGCGCTCGCCCTGGGGGCCGGCTTCGTGCCGGTGCGCAAGGTCGGCAAGCTGCCCCGCGCGACGCACCAGGTCTCCTACGACCTGGAGTACGCGTCCGCGACCCTGGAGCTGCACCAGGACGCGATCAGCCCCGGCGACCGGGTGCTGCTGGTCGACGACGTCCTGGCCACCGGCGGCACCGTGGCCGCCACCCGCGAGCTGGTCGCCTCGTGCGGCGGAACGGTGGTCGGGGTCGCGGTGCTGATGGAGATCGCCGTGCTCGACGGTCGCGGCTCCTGCGACGGGGTACCCCTGACGGTCCTTCAGTCGGTCTGAGCCGGACTAGACTGACCCGGTGACCGAGCAGCAGGGGACGACACCGGAGCAGGGCAGCAGCGAGCTGCCCGTCTCGGCGCGCTCGATGCGTGCCCGCCTGGCTCGGATCGGCACCCGGAGCGTGCCCGGGAACCCCGTGCTGGAGCCGTTGTTCCGGGCGGTGCGGGCCAACCACCCGAAGGCCGACCTCGCCCTGCTCGAGCGGGCGTACGTGACCGCCGAGCGGATGCACGGGACCCAGACCCGCAAGAGCGGCGACCCCTACATCACCCACCCGCTCGCAGTGACCACGATCCTGGCGGACATCGGGATGACCGAGCCGACGCTGGTGGCCGCGCTCCTGCACGACACGGTCGAGGACACGCCGTACACCCTCGACGAGCTGCGCGCCGACTTCGGCGACGAGGTCGCGGTCCTGGTGGACGGCGTGACCAAGCTGGACAAGGTCAAGTACGGCGACGCGGCGCAGGCCGAGACCATCCGCAAGATGATCGTGGCGATGTCCCGCGACATCCGGGTGCTGGTGATCAAGCTCGCCGACCGGCTGCACAACATGCGCACGCTGCGCTACGTGCCGCAGGCCAGCCAGGAGCGGACCGCGCGCGAGACGCTGGACATCTACGCCCCACTGGCCCACCGCCTGGGCATGAACACGCTCAAGTGGGAGCTGGAGGACCTGGCGTTCGCCACGCTGCACCCGAAGATCTACGACGAGATCGTCCGGATGGTGGCGGAGCGGGCGCCCTCCCGCGACCAGTTCCTCACCCAGGTGATCGCCCAGGTCAAGCAGGACCTGAAGAACGCGCGGATCAAGGCGAAGGTCACCGGACGGCCGAAGCACTACTACTCGATCTACCAGAAGATGATCGTCGGCGGCCGGGAGTTCTCCGACATCTACGACCTGGTGGGGATCCGGATCCTGGTCGAGGAGGACCGGGAGTGCTACTCGGTCCTGGGCGTCCTGCACTCGCGGTGGAACCCGGTGCTGGGTCGCTTCAAGGACTACGTGGCGATGCCCAAGTTCAACATGTACCAGTCGCTGCACACCACCGTGATGGGTCCGTCCGGCCGGCCGGTCGAGGTGCAGATCCGTACCTTCGGCATGCACCGCCGGGCCGAGTACGGCGTGGCGGCGCACTGGAAGTACAAGGAGGACTCGCGCAACGGGGTCGACACCGACCGGGCCGGCGACATGGACGACATGCACTGGCTGCGCCAGCTCATGGACTGGCAGAGCGACGTCGAGGACCCGGGCGAGTTCCTGGAGTCCCTGCGGTTCGAGATCAACCGGGCCGAGGTCTACGTCTTCACCCCGCGCGGTGACGTGATCGCGCTGCCGACCGGCGCCACCCCGATCGACTTCGCCTACGCGGTGCACACCGAGGTCGGGCACCACACCATCGGCGCCCGGGTCAACGGCCGGCTGGTGCCGTTGGAGTCCACGCTGGACAACGGCGACGTGGTGGAGGTCTTCACCTCCAAGTCGCCGACCGCCGGCCCGTCCCTGGACTGGCTCAACTTCGTGAAGTCGCAGCGGGCGCGGTCGAAGATCCGTCAGTGGTTCACCAAGGAGCGGCGCGAGGAGGCGACCGAGCGCGGCAAGGACCAGATCGCCCGGCTGATGCGCAAGGAGGGCCTGCCGCTCAAGCGTGTGCTCTCCCACGAGTCGCTGACCGAGGTGGCGCTGCACTACAAGCTCGCCGACGTCTCCGCGCTCTACGCCGCGGTGGGCGAGGGGAACCTCTCGGCCCAGGCGGTGGTCCGCCGGGTGATCGAGCTGCACGGGGGCGACGAGGGTGCCGCCGAGGACCTCGCCGAGGGCGTGACGATCACCGGTCGCCGCAGCCGTCCGCCGAAGGTCGCCGCCGCCGGCGACTCCGGGGTGGTCGTCCAGGGCACGGGCGACGTGTGGGTCAAGCTCGCCAAGTGCTGCACGCCGGTCCCGCCTGACCCGATCCTGGGCTTCGTGACCAAGGGCGGGGGAGTCTCGGTGCACCGGCGCGACTGCACCAACGCCGAGAGCCTCCAGTCCCAGCCCGAGCGGCTGATCGAGGTGGACTGGGCCCCGAACGCGCACTCGACGTTCCTGGTCAACATCCAGGTCGAGGCGCTGGACCGGGCCCGGCTGCTCTCCGACATCACCATGGCGCTGGCGGACACCCACGTGAACATCCTCAGCGCCACGCTGCAGACCACCCGCGACCGGGTCTCCAAGAGCAGGTTCACCTTCGAGATGGCCGACGCGACGCACCTGGACAGCGTGCTGCGCGCCGTACGCGGTGTGCCCGGCGTCTTCGACGCCTACCGGGTCACCCAGTAGCCGGACACGACAGCGGCCCCGCACCTCTGTGCGGGGCCGCTGTCATCTCTGCGGCGGGAAGGCCTCGGCTCAGCCGGAGAACTCCTCGGCGGCCCGGCGGGCCATCTCCAGGAAGGCCTGCCGGGAGGCGAGGTTCTCCTCGAGCTCACGGACCTTCTTGTCCTGGCCGGCGTCCCGGGCCTTCGCCAGCTGCGCCTCCAGGTCGTCGATCGCCGCCTGGAGCTTGCCGACCATGTCGTCGGCACGGGCCGACTTCTCCGGGTCGGTGCGGCGCCACTGGTCGTCCTCGGCGCCGCGGATCGTCTGCTCGATCACGCGCATCCGGCCCTCGAGCTCCTTGATCCGGTCCCGCGGGACCTTGCCCGCGGCGTCCCAGCGCTCGGCGAGGTCGCGGAACGCGGCCTTGGCGGCCTCGAGGTCGGTGATCGGGAGCAGGGCCTCGGCCTCGACCAGCAGGGCCTCCTTGACCTCGGCGTTGCTGGCGAACTCGGCGTCCATCGCCGCGTTGGCCGCGTCGCGGTTGCCGAAGAACTTGTCCTGGGCGCCGCGGAACCGGCGCCAGAGCTTCTCGTCGACCTCGCGCGGCGCGGGGCCGGCGGCCTTCCAGTCGCGCATCAGGTCGCGGAACCGACCTGAGGTGGGACCCCAGTCGGTCGAGTCGGCGAGCGACTCGGCCTCCTTGGCCAGGCGCTCCTTGACCGCCTTGGCGGCGTCGCGCTTCTCGTGCTGCTCGGCGAAGTGGCTCTTGCGACGACGGGTGTAGGTGGTGCGGGCCGAGGAGAACCGACGCCACAGCGTGTCGTCGGTCGACTTGTCCAGACGGGGGAGCGCCTTCCACTCCTCGAGGAGGTCCCGGAGCCGGTTGGCGCCGTTGCGCCAGTCGTCGCCGGCGGCGAGCTTCTCCGCCTCGGCGACCAGCTCCTCCTTGCGCGCCTTCGACTCCGCGGTGCGCTGGGCCTTCTCGGCCTTGCGCGCCTCCCGCTGGGTGGCGATCACCGGCCCGAGGGCGTCCAGCTTGGCCAGCAGGGAGTCCAGGTCGCCGACGGCATTGGCCTCGGTGACCTGGGCCCGCACGGTCTTGACCGCGGTGGTCGCCTCCTCCGGGCTCACCTTCCCCGCGGCCACGCGTTGGGCCAGCAGGCCGACCTCGAACTCCAGGGCCGCGAAGCGTTCGGTGAAGAACGTCAACGCCTCCTCGGGGGTGCCCGCGGGGTAGGACCCGACGGCACGCTCACCCGTGCTGGTCTTGACGTAGACGGTGCCGTCCTCGGCCACCCGGCCCCACTCGGACTGCTTCTGCGCGCTCATAGCGGCCCATGCTAGTCAATGAACCGGCGCTGCTCGGTAGGCTGCTGACCGACAACCCCTCCCGAGTCGATCGAAGGTCCATCACCGTGTTCATCGCCGGCTTCCCCGCGGGCCCCTGGGGAACCAACTGCTACGTCGTCTCGACCGGTCCCGGCAACGAGTGCGTCGTCGTCGATCCGGGCAAGGACGCCGCCTCCGGGGTCGACCAGGTCGTCCGCGAGAACCGGCTCAAACCGGTCGCGGTCCTGGTGACCCACGGGCACATCGACCACATGTGGTGCGTCGCCCCGGTGGCCGGCAGCTACGAGGCCACCGCCTGGATCCACCCCCGGGACCGGCACCTGCTGACCGATCCGATGGCGGGCATGTCGCGGGAGAGCACCCAGATGCTGCTGGGCGGCTCGTACGAGTGGGCCGAGCCCGACGACGTGCGCGAGCTCTCCGACGAGCAGACCCTGGAGATCGCGGGCCTCTCGTTCGTGGTCGACCACACGCCCGGCCACACCGAGGGCTCGGTCACCTTCCGCACGCCGTACGGCGAGTCGGCCGGCAGCGCGGACGTGTCGGAGGTGATGTTCTCCGGTGACCTGCTCTTCGCCGGCTCCATCGGCCGCACGGACCTGCCCGGCGGCGACCACCCCACGATGCTGCGCAGCCTGACCTCCAAGGTGCTGCCGCTGGCCGACGACATCGTGGTGCTGCCCGGGCACGGGGAGCAGACCTCGATCGGGCGGGAGCGGGCGACCAACCCCTACCTGCGCGAGCTGATCGACCAGGGCGACTCTGCCCGTGTGACCCGAGGACTCTGAGATGGCCAGGATCGCCCCGCTGAGCGGGTTCCCCGAGCTGCTGCCCGCCCAGCGGGTGGTGGAGCGCGACGTGATCGCGTCCCTGTCGAGCACCTTCGAGCTGCACGGCTTCGCCAACATCGAGACGCGCGTCGTGGAGCCGCTGGACCGGCTGGCCAAGGGTGGCGAGATCGACAAGGAGATCTACGTCCTGCGCAGGTTGCAGGCCGACGACAGCGCCGACGACACCGGCCTGGGCATGCACTTCGACCTCACCGTGCCCTTCGCCCGCTACGTGCTCGAGCACGCAGGCCACCTCGAGTTCCCGTTCCGCCGCTTCCAGATCCAGCCGGCGTGGCGAGGCGAGCGCCCGCAGGAGGGCCGGTACCGGCAGTTCACCCAGGCCGACGTCGACATCGTCGGGCGCGACACCCTGGCGTTCCACCACGACGTCGAGGTGATGACCGTGATGGTCGACGCCCTCGACCGGCTGCCCATCCCGCCGGTGGCGTTCCAGTTCAACAACCGCAAGCTGATCCAGGGCTTCTACCGCGGCCTCGGCATCGGGGACGTGACCGCCGCGATCAAGGTGATCGACAAGCTCGACAAGCTGCCCGCCGAGCAGGTGGCGCGGCTGCTGGTCGAGCAGGCCGGAGCCACGGCCGAGCAGGCCGAGCGGTGCCTGGAGCTGGCCACGATCCGGGTCCCCGACACCTCCTTCGTGGAGCGGGTCCGCGCGCTGGGCGTCACCGACGACCTGCTCGACGAGGGCCTGGCCGAGCTGGCCGCCGTGATCGAGGGCTGCGCGGCGGTCGACGCCCCGTCGGTGAGCGTCGAGGCGAACCTGCGCATCGCCCGTGGCCTCGACTACTACACCGGCACGGTCGTGGAGATCTTCATGGAGGGCTACGAGCGCCTCAAGTCGGTGGGCGGCGGCGGTCGGTACGACGCGCTGGCCACCGACGGCAAGACCACCTACCCCGGCGTCGGCGTCTCGTTCGGCGTCTCCCGCAGCCTGCTGCCGCTGCTGGCCGACGGCGTGCTCGCCGGGTCCCGCCCGGTGCCCAGCGCGGTGCTGGTGGCCGTGGTCGACGAGGAGAGCCGCACGCGGTCCACCGACGTGGCCGCCGCCCTGCGTCGTCGTGGCGTGCCGTGCGAGGTGGCGCCCAGCGCCAGCAAGTTCGGCAAGCAGATCCGGTTCGCCGAGCGCCGCGGCATCCCCTGGGTCTGGTTCCCCGGCGACGACGGCGCCGACACCGTCAAGGACATCCGTTCCGGGGAGCAGGTCGCCGCCGATCCGGCGTCCTGGACCCCACCGGCCGAGGACCTGCGACCGCAGGTGCTGACCCCGACCGCCACCCCCAGCATCCCCACCACCACCGAGGAGAACACCCCGTGATCCGCACCCATGACGCCGGTTCCCTGCGACCCGAGCACGTCGGCCAGACCGTGACCCTCGCCGGGTGGGTGGCGCGGCGCCGCGATCACGGCGGCGTCGCCTTCCTCGACCTGCGCGACGCCAGCGGCGTGGTGCAGGTGGTGGTCCGGGACGAGGCCGTGGCCCACAGCCTGCGCAACGAGTACTGCCTCAAGGTCACCGGCGAGGTCGGCACCCGTCCCGAGGGCAACGCCAACGCGGCGATCCCCACCGGCGAGATCGAGGTCGTCGCTCTGCCTGGCACCGAGGGCGTCGAGGTGCTCTCGACCGCGGCTCCGCTGCCGTTCCCGATCGACGACGCCGCCTCGCACAAGGGCGGCGACGTGGGGGAGGAGGTGCGGCTCAAGCACCGCTACCTCGACCTGCGCCGCTCCGGCCCCGCCGCCGCCATCCGGCTGCGCAGCCGGCTCAACCGGGCGGCCCGCACGGTGCTCGACGAGCACGGCTTCGTCGAGGTGGAGACCCCGACCCTGACCCGCTCCACCCCCGAGGGCGCCCGCGACTTCGTGGTGCCGGCCCGGCTCCGGCCCGGCAGCTGGTACGCCCTGCCGCAGAGCCCGCAGCTGTTCAAGCAGCTGCTGATGGTCGGCGGGCTGGAGAAGTACTACCAGATCGCCCGCTGCTACCGGGACGAGGACTTCCGCGCCGACCGCCAGCCCGAGTTCACCCAGCTCGACATCGAGATGAGCTTCGTGGACCAGGAGGACGTCATCCGGCTGATGGAGGACGTGCTCGAGGCGATGTGGGCCGAGGCCGGGCACAAGATCGAGCGTCCGATCCCGCGGATGACCTACGAGGAGGCGATGCGCCGCTTCGGCTCCGACAAGCCCGACCTGCGAATGGGTCTGGAGCTCGTGGAGTGCACCGAGTTCTTCGCCGACACCACGTTCCGGGTCTTCCAGGCGCCGTACGTCGGTGCCGTGGTGATGCCCGGCGGCGCCTCGCAGCCGCGCAAGAAGCTGGACGCCTGGCAGGAGTGGGCCAAGCAGCGCGGTGCCAAGGGCCTGGCCTACGTGCTCGTCCAGGAGGACGGCTCGCTCACCGGGCCCGTCGCCAAGAACCTCTCCGAGACCGAGGCGGCCGGGCTGGCCGACCACGTCGGCGCGGCGCCCGGGGACTGCATCTTCTTCGCCGCCGGCGCGGCCAAGCCGAGCCGCGCCCTGCTGGGTGCCGCCCGGCTGGAGATCGGGCGCCGCGGCGGCCTGATCGACGAGTCCACCTTCGCCTTCACCTGGGTGGTGGACGCGCCGCTGTTCGAGCCCGCCTCGGACGCGGTGGCCAGCGGCGACGTCGCCGTGGGCGCCGGCGCCTGGACCGCGGTGCACCACGCCTTCACCAGCCCCAAGCCGGAGTACCTCGACACCTTCGACACCGACCCCGGCTCGGCGCTCGCCTACGCCTACGACATCGTGTGCAACGGCAGCGAGCTGGGCGGCGGGTCGATCCGTATCCACCGCGAGGACGTGCAGAAGCGTGTCTTCAAGGTGATGGGGATCGACGAGGCCGAGGCGGAGGAGAAGTTCGGCTTCCTGCTCGAGGCGTTCAAGTACGGCGCCCCGCCGCACGGCGGCATCGCCGTCGGGATGGACCGGATCTCGGCCATGCTGGCCGGCACCGACTCGATCCGCGACGTGATCGCGTTCCCGAAGTCAGGTGGCGGTTACGACCCGCTCACCGAGGCGCCCGCGCCGATCAGCGCGCAGCAGCGCGCGGAGGCCGGGGTGGACGCGGTGCCGGAGGAGACCGGCTCCGACGCGGCTGACGCCTGAGCACCTCGATGAGCCGCTGGAGGCCGTGGGCCGTGGGCGTGGCCTCGGGGCTGCTGCTCACGGCCTGCACCGGGAGCGGGGACCCGGAGGACGCGGACGAGGGCGCGGGGGCGCCGGGTAGCTCCGCGTCCCGGATCGCCGACCTCCGTGGGCCGGCGCGGCCGGTCGAGGGTGCGGTCTCCGGGGGCAGCCTCACGGTCCACCTGCCGGGGGAGCCGGGACCCACGTCGCTCGACCCGGCCGGACTCGGCCAGGGCCAGGCCAGGGCCATCATGCAGGCGCTGACCCAGCGCTCGCTGACCCAGTACGTCCGCGGCGAGGACGGCACCCCGGTGCTGGTGCCCGACCTGGCCACGGACCTGGGCCGGCCCAACGAGGACCACACCGAGTGGCGGTTCACCGTGCGCGACGGGGTGACCTGGGAGGACGGCAGCGCGGTCACCCCCGGCCAGGTGGCCTTCGGGATCACCCGCACGCTGGACGTCAAGGCGTTCCCCCTCGGGCCCGGCGCCGACTACACCCGGCCGTACTTCGCCGGGGGCACCCAGGGCAGGAGCACGGAGCAGCAGGGCAAGCAGGGCAAGAAGGCGAAGAAGGCGGAGAAGGCGCCCTTCACCGGAGTCCGGGTCGAGGGACGCGACGTGGTGCTCACCACCACCGAGCCCTACCCCGAGATGGATCGCCTGGTCTCCCTGCCGGGCTTCGGCCCGGTGCCGGAGGGGAAGGTCTCCGACCCGCCCGGCTACGGCCGCAAGCCCTGGGCGACCGGCCCCTACCGGGTGAAGCGGCTGGTGCCCGGCAAACGGCTCGTGCTGGTCACCAACGGTCAGTGGCAGCCGGACAGCGACCCGGGCCGGCACCAGTACCTCGACCGCTGGGTCTTCCGCTTCGACCGGACGCAGGCCCAGGTCGACCGGCTGGTCCTCGACGGCGGGAAGCGGGCCCGGCACACGGTGGCGACGGTGAGCGGTCACGCCTACCCCGAGGCCGCCCCGGCGCTGGGCGACCGACTCGTGCCGCAGGCCGCGCCCTGCGTCTCCACGCTGGCGCCGGACCACACCAAGATCACCGACCTCGCCGTACGCCGCGCGCTCGCCCTCGCCTATCCCTACGAAGAGGCGTGGCTGGCGGCCGGCGAGGTCCCGGGGATCACCCGGATGCACGCGGACTCGCTGGTTCCGCCGTGGTTCCCGGGGAAGCAGGACCGGGACGCGGTGGACGCGGGTGAGGGCTCCTGGCCGCGCACCGACCCGGAGCGGGCCCGCGAGCTGCTCGCGGAGGCCGGCCACGAGCCGGGCGACTACGAGCTGACCATGCTGGTGCACGAGGACGACCCCCGGGCCGTGGCCGTGCAGGCGCGTGTCACCCGGGCGCTGCGCCGGGGCGGCTTCGCGGTCCGGGTGCTGCCCGTGGCGGAGTCGCCGTACAACGTCTGGGGCGAGCCGAAGTCCCCGCTGGACAAGAAGCTGAACGTCCGCGCGGTCAGCCTGTGCGCCGACTGGCCGTCGGGCTCGGGCCTGGTGGAGCCGCTGCTGCGGGCGGGGTCGGACTACAACACCGCCCGGTTCGCCGAGGAGTCGGTGGAGCAGGAGCTCGACCGGATCGCGGCGTTGCCGCCGACGGAGCAGGACGAGGCCTGGGCCGAGCTGGACGAGCGGGCGAGCGCCGAGCAGCTGCCGTTCGTCCCCACCGGCTTCCGGCGCGAGCTGCTCGCCTTCGGGCAGGGCGTCGGCAACCCGACCGGCGAGGCCGCCTCCGGGGCGCCGAACTACCGCGACCTCTACGTGGTCCAGTGACCTCGCGCGAGCGGGGTCGACGGCGACGCCTAGGCTGAACGACGTGGGTGACACGATCTCCGAGCCCGGACTCTTCGACGCCCCCGACCCGGGCGCCGGATCGCTGGGCGCCAACACGTACGCCTCCGCCCCGCTCGCGGTGCGGATGCGTCCGCGCACCCTGGACGAGCTGGTCGGGCAGGCCCAGCTGCGTGCGCCGGGGTCGCCGTTGCGTCGCCTCGTGGAGGGCGACCAGTCGATGTCGCTGCTGCTGTGGGGGCCGCCGGGCACGGGCAAGACCACCATCGCCGGGATCGTCAGCCAGCAGACCGACCGCAGGTTCGTCGAGGTCTCCGCCGTGGCCGCCGGGGTCAAGGAGGTCCGCGCGGCGATCGACGCCGCGCGCGCCGAGCTCTCCCGGGGTGGCCGGGAGACCGTGCTCTTCGTCGACGAGGTGCACCGGTTCACCAAGGCCCAGCAGGACGCGCTGCTGCCGGGCGTGGAGAACCGCTGGGTGACCCTGGTGGCAGCCACCACGGAGAACCCGTTCTTCTCGGTGATCTCCCCGCTGCTCTCCCGCAGCCTGCTGCTCCGGCTGGAGTCGCTGACCGACGACGACGTCGACCTGGTGATCGAGCAGGCGCTGACCGACGAGCGGGGCCTGCGCGGCCGGTTCGAGCTCACCGAGGACGCCCGGGCCCACCTGGTCCGGCTCGCCGGCGGTGACGCCCGCCGCGCGCTGACCTACCTGGAGGCGGCGGCCGGCGCGGCCGCCTCGGTGGGGGACGGCGACCGCCCCACGATCGACCTGGAGCTGGCGGAGACCGCGGTCGACCAGGCGGCCGTGCGCTACGACCGCCAGGGCGACCAGCACTACGACGTCACCAGCGCCTTCATCAAGTCGGTGCGGGGCTCCGACGTGGACGCCGCGCTGCACTACCTGGCCCGGATGGTCGAGGCGGGGGAGGACCCTCGGTTCATCGCCCGTCGTCTGGTCATCCTGGCCAGCGAAGACGTCGGGCTCGCCGACCCGACCGCGCTCACCACGGCCGTGGCCGCGGCCCAGGCGGTCCAGCTGATCGGGATGCCGGAGGCCCGGCTCAACCTGGCCCAGGCCACGATCGCGCTGGCCGCCGCACCCAAGTCCAACGCCGTGATCAAGGCGATCGACGCCGCCAGCGCCGACGTCCGGGCAGGGAAGATCGGCCCGGTGCCGGCCCACCTGCGCGACGCGCACTACGGGGGTGCCAAGTCCCTGGGGCACGGCGGCGGCTACAAGTACTCCCACGACGAGCCGTACGGGGTGGCCCGGCAGCAGTACGCCCCGGACGTGGTCCTCGACGCGACCTACTACCGGCCCACCAACCTGGGGGCCGAGGCCGCGGTCAAGGAGCGCTGGCAGCGGATCCGCAGCCTCATCCGGGGCGCACGCGGAGACAGGTAGGGTTCCGCTCTGTGACAGTCCCGACGACCTTGGTGCTGACCGGCGCGGCCGTGCTGGCCGTCGTGGTCCTCGCGCTCGTGCTGGCGCTGGTCCGCCTGCACCGGCAGACCAGGGCCGCGCTGGAGCGTGCCGAGGCCGACCAGGCAGCCCTCCGCGCCCGGCTCGACGAGCTCGCGCACACCGCTCACCGGACCTCCGAGCGGCTCGAGGCCGAGTTCGTGATCACCGACGCCGGCAACAGCCTCGAGGACGCCCGGCGAGCCCCGGAGCCCGCGCGGATCGAGGGCCGGCTCTTCGCCGACCTGGTGCTGCGCGAGTCCGCGGTCAAGGCGGCGTCCTGGGCGTACGCCGTACGACGGGTCGCCTCCGCGGAGTCCCGCAACCGGCTGCGGTTCGAGATGCGGCAGGAGACCAAGCGCTCCACCCGTCGGCGCCGGGCGGACGTCAAGGAAGCCCTGCGGCAGTACTACGCCCGCGAGCGGGGTGATCTGGCGTGAGCCGCGGCTTGTGGTTCGTCGCCGGCGCGGGCGCCGGTCTCTACGGCGCGGCTCGGGCGCGACGCGTCATGGACAGCCTCTCCGCCGAAGGGCTGCGCGCGCGTTGGCACGGGCTGACGCATGCCGCCCGGCTCGCCGGCGAGGAGCTCGGCCAGGCTCGCGCGGAGCGCGAGACCGAGCTCCGGGACCGCCTGGGGCTGCCACCCCGACCCACCGATCCGACTCGCGTGCTCGAGGCCCCGCGACCAGCGGGCGCGCCCGAGCTCCTCCCCACCGACGACACGAGAGACACCGCCTGATGGACACCGCAGAGATCCGCCGCCGCTTCCTCGCGCACTTCGAGAACGGATCGCGTTGGGGCGCGCACACCGCCGTCCCGTCGGCGTCGCTGCTGGCCGACGACCCCAACCTGCTCTTCGTGCCGGCCGGGATGGTGCCGTTCAAGCCGTACTTCCTCGGCCAGGAGAAGGCGCCGTACCCGCGCGCCACCAGCGTGCAGAAGTGCGTGCGCACCCCCGACATCGAGGACGTCGGCCGGACCACGCGGCACGGCACGTTCTTCGAGATGTGCGGCAACTTCTCCTTCGGCGACTACTTCAAGGAAGGCGCGATCGAGCTCGCCTGGGAGCTGGTCACCAAGCCGGTCGCCGACGGTGGCTTCGGCCTGGACGAGTCCCGGCTGTGGCCCTCGATCCTGCACGGGGACGACGAGGCGCTCGCGCTGTGGAAGAAGGTCACCGGCCTGCCCGAGGACCGGATCGTCCGGCTCGGCCGCAAGGAGAACTACTGGTCGATGGGCGTGCCCGGTCCCGGTGGTCCGTGCTCGGAGATCCTCTACGACCGCGGCCCGCAGTACGGCCCCGACGGCGAGTTCGGCACCACCAGCCGGACCGAGATGCCGGTCGAGCTCGAGGACCGCTACCTGGAGATCTGGAACCTCGTCTTCATGCAGGACGAGCTGAGCGCGGTGCGGTCCAAGGAGGACTTCGACATCGCCGGCTCCCTGCCGAACCGCAACATCGACACCGGCATGGGTCTCGAGCGGGTCGCGTTCCTCCTGCAGGGCAAGGAGAACATGTACGAGATCGACGTGATGGCGCCGGTGATCGCTCGCGCCGAGGAGCTCAGCGGCCGCCGCTACGGCGCGGACCGCGACGACGACGTCCGGTTCCGGGTGGTCGCCGACCACGTGCGCAGCTCGATGATGCTGATCGGCGACGGCGTGACCCCGGGCAACGAGGCGCGCGGCTACGTCCTGCGCCGGCTGCTGCGCCGCGCGGTGCGCTCGATGCGGCTGCTCGGCTACGAGGACCCCGCCCTGCCGGAGCTGATGCCGGTCAGCCGCGACCGGATGGGCGAGACCTACTCCGACCTGCACAGCGACTGGGAACGGATCTCCCGGGTCGCCTACGCCGAGGAGGAGGCGTTCCGCAAGACCCTCCAGGCGGGCACCACGATCTTCGACCTAGCCGCGGGCCAGGTGAAGGAGAGCGGCGGCCGGGTGCTCTCGGGCCAGCAGGCGTTCTCCCTGCACGACACCTACGGGTTCCCGATCGACCTGACCCTGGAGATGGCCTCCGAGCAGGGCCTGTCGGTGGACGAGGCGGGCTTCCGGGGCCTGATGGCCGAGCAGCGCGAGCGCGCCAAGGCCGACGCCCGGGCCAAGAAGGGGCAGCACGCGGACACCAGCGCGTACCGCGGCGTCCTGGACGCCCACGGACCGACCGAGTGGCTGGCCTACGAGACGCTCGAGACCGAGTCGCGGCCGCTGGCGCTGCTGCGCGAGGGGCACAGCGTGCCGGCCCTGGCGGCCGGTGAGGTCGGCGAGCTGGTGCTGGACCGCACCCCGTTCTACGCCGAGTCCGGCGGCCAGGCCGCTGACGCCGGCCGGATCGAGTTCGACGGCGGCGTGCTGGAGGTGCTCGACGTGCAGCGGCCGGTCCGCGGGCTGGTGGTGCACCAGGTCCGGGTACTGGAGGGCGAGCTGCCCGCGGACGCCGGGACGCTGCACGCCAAGGTCGACCCGGAGTGGCGCACCGGCGCCCGGCAGGCCCACTCCGGCACCCACGTGGTGCACGCGGCCCTGCGCGAGGTGCTCGGCCCCACGGCGCTGCAGTCCGGCTCCTACAACCGGCCCGGCTACCTGCGGCTCGACTTCGGCTGGACCTCCGCGCTCTCGCCGGACCAGGTCCGCGACATCGAGACCGTCTCCAACCAGGCGCTACGCGCCGACCTGCCGGTGGGCTGGCAGTACATGACGCTGGCCGAGGCCAAGGAGTGGGGCGCGATCGCGCTCTTCGGCGAGACCTACGACGACCAGAAGGTCCGGGTCGTCGAGATCGGCGGACCCTGGTCGCGCGAGCTCTGCGGCGGCACGCACGTCGACCACTCCTCGCAGATCGGCACGGTCGTGGTCACCGGCGAGGCGTCGGTGGGCTCCGGCAACCGGCGGATCGAGGCGTTCACCGGGGTCGAGGGCTTCGCCTACCTGGCCCGTGAGCGCGACGTCGTGCACGAGCTGACCACCATGCTCAAGGCGCAGCCCGACGACGTGGTCGGCCGGGTCCGGGACATGGTCGAGCGGCTCCGGGCCACCGAGAAGGAGCTGGAGCGGGCGCGCCTGAGCCAGCTGCTCGCCGGCGGTGCCGGCCTCGCGGCCGGCGCCCAGGACGTCGGGGGAGTGGCCGTCGTGGCCCACCGGGTCGACGGAGCCGGGGGCGGTGACGTGCGGACGCTCGCGACCGACGTGCGCGCCCGGCTGGCTGCTGATCGTCCCGGTGTCGTCGTCCTCGTGGGCGTCGCCGACGGCAAGGTGGCCGTCGTGGCGGCGACCAACGACGCGGCGCGCGAGCGTGGACTGTCGGCCAACGACCTGGTCAGGGCGCTCGGCCCGCACGTCGGCGGCCGGGGCGGTGGCAAGCCGGACATGGCCCAGGGCGGCGGTACCGAGGTGTCGGGCGTCGACGCGGCGGTCGCCGCAGTCGCCCCGGAGGTCGCCCGGGCCCTCGGGGGTGCCTGAGGTGCGCACGGGCGTACGGCTGGGGATCGATCCGGGGGATGCCCGGATCGGGGTCGCCCGCAGCGACCCGTCGGGATTCCTGGCCACGCCGGTGGAGACCGTGCCGCGAGGTCGAGGCGACCTGCGCCGGATCCAGCGGATCCTCGCCGAGGAGGAGGCGGTCGAGGTGGTCGTCGGACTGCCCCGTTCGCTGTCGGGGGGCGAGGGCCCGGCCGCGGCCAAGACGCGCGAGTTCGCCCGCGCCCTGGCCCGGCGGGTCGCGCCCGTGCCGGTGCGCCTGTGCGACGAACGGTTGAGCACGGTCAGCGCGGAGTCCATGCTCCGCGATCGGGGGAGCAAGGGAAGCAAGCGTCGTGCGGTGGTGGACCAGGCCGCCGCCGTCGTCATCCTGCAGCACGCGTTGGACACGGAACGAAGCACCGGATCCGCGCCCGGAGAGATCGTCGAGGTCAACGATGAGTGAGCACACGGACGCGGACTACGAGGAGACGGAGGAGCGCACGTACGGCGCCTCCGGCGGCGCCCGGCGGAAGAAGCGCCGCCGCAGCCCGGTGGGCTGTCTGGTCGCCCTGGTCGTCGTCGCCGCCCTGGCCGCCGGGCTCTACGTGGGCGCGCAGAAGGGCATCGAGTTCGTCTCCGACCAGTTCGGCTCGGTCGAGGACTACCCCGGCCCCGGTCAGGGGTCGGTGATGTTCGAGGTGAGCCCCGGCGACGTGGCCGCCCAGATCGGTCGCAACCTCAAGGACGCCGGGGTGGTCGCCTCGGTGCAGGCGTTCATCGACGCCGCCGCGGCGAACCCCGACTCGTCGCGGATCCAGCCCGGCTCCTACGAGCTGGCCGAGGAGATGCGCGCGGTCGACGCGCTGGACATTCTGCTGGACCCCGCCAACCAGGTGAAGAACACCGTGACCATCCCCGAGGGCCTGCGGGTGACCGACATCGTCGACGTGCTGGTCGAGGAGACGGACTTCAACCGCAAGCGCTACGAGAAGGCGCTCGCCGACCCCGCCGCGCTGGGGCTGCCGGACTACGCCGAGGGCAACGCCGAGGGCTACCTCTTCCCCGCGACCTACGAGATCGGTCCGAAGGACAAGCCGAAGGACATCCTGGCCGCGATGGTCCGCCGGTGGCGTCAGGCCGCCGACGAGGTGGGGCTGGAGGAGCGCGCCGCCGCGCTGGGCAAGACCCCCGCGGAGATCATGATCATCGCCTCGCTGGTCGAGGCCGAGGGCCGCGGCGACGACATGCCGAAGGTCGCGCGGGTGATCTACAACCGGCTCGACGGACCCGGCGACAAGGGGGGCACCAACGGGCTGCTCCAGATCGACGCCGCGAACGCCTACGGCATCGGCAAGTCCGGCACCACGGCGCTGACCACCGAGGAGCTGGCGGAGGACACGCCCTACAACACCCGGCTCTATCCCGGGCTGCCGCCGACCCCGGTCGAGGCTCCGGGCGACGACGCGATCGCCGCGGCGGTCGAGCCGGCCGAGGGCCCCTGGTACTACTACGTCACCGTGGACCTGGCGACGGGGGAGACCAAGTTCACCGACTCCTACGACGAGTTCCTCGAGTTCAAGCAGGAGTACCTCACCTACTGCGAGTCCTCGGACGCGTGCTGAGGCGATGACCTCGTCCTCGCGCAGGTGCGCGGTCCTCGGGGACCCGGTGGCGCACTCCCTGTCCCCGGTGCTGCACCGCGCCGGGTACGCCGAGCTCGGCCTGGACTGGAGCTACGAGGCACGCCGGGTCCCGGCCGGCGCCCTCGCCGGGTTCGTCGACCGCCTGGACGCCACCTGGCGCGGGCTCTCGGTGACCATGCCGCTCAAGCACGAGGCGCACGCCCGGGCCGACCGGCTGACCCCGGTGGCGCGCACCGCCGGGGTGGTCAACACCCTGGTCCTGGCCGACGACGGGACGGTCCTGGGGGACAACACCGACCTGCCCGGCGCGGTCGCCGCCGTGCGGGAGCGGACGGACGCCGCGCTGCGGCACGCCGTGATCCTGGGTGGCGGCGCGACGGCGACCTCGGTCGGCCTGGCCCTGGTGGGCCTGGGGGTGACCACGGTGGACCTCCTGGTCCGCACGCCGGAGCGGGCCGCCGGCACGGCGGCGGCGCTGCGGGCCCACCCCGCGGAACCCCGGGTGCACGTGCTGCCGCTGACCCCGGGTGACGCGGACGCCGCCGTCGGCGGAGCGCTCGACCAGGGGGCGGCCGACATCGTCGTCTCGACAGTGCCGGCCGCGGCCCAGACCGCGGAGCTGGTCGAGCGCCTGCGGGACGCCACCTGCCTCTTCGACGTCGTCTACGACCCCTGGCCCACCCCGCTCGCCAAGGCGGCCCGCGGGGTGGTGGTCTCCGGGCTGGACCTGCTCGTGCACCAGGCGGCGCTGCAGTTCACGCTGTTCACCGGGGAGCCCGCGCCGCTGGCCCGGATGCGGGCGGCGGGGGAGCAGGCGCTGGCCGAGCGGTCGCGCACCGGGGCGGGCGCATGATCGAGGCAGCGGCGCTGGGCCTGCTGGTCTCGGGCCTGGGCGGTCTGCTGGTCCCGCCGCTCATCGCCCGGATCCCTGAGCCCGCAGAAGAGCCGGCTGAGCAGCCCGACGGGCACGACCGGGCCGAGGACGGGGCGCTCCCCGAGGAGCAGGCGCCCCCTGAGCCGGCCGAGGTGAAGGTGCCCTACGCCGAGATCGCCGAGGCCCGCGGACTGCGCTGGCGGACCGCGACGGCCTCCGGGCTCGCCGGCGCCCTGCTCGGCGCCACGCTCGGCTGGGACTGGTCCCTGCTCTTCCTGCTCCCGCTGGTGCCGGTCCTGGTCGCGCTCTCGGTGGTCGACTGGCGCACCCGCCTGCTGCCGACCTGGCTGGTCTCGCGCACCTACGTGGGGTTGCTGGCTGCGCTCGTGCTGACGGCCCTGCTGGCCCGCGACCCGGGCGGGCTGGTCGGCGCCGGGTGGGGCTGGCTGGTCGCGGGGGCGTCGTACTTCGTGCTGTGGTTCATCTACCCGCGCGGGCTCGGCTACGGCGACGTCCGGCTCTCCGGGGTGCTGGGCCTGGCGCTGGGGCACCTGGGCTGGGCCGAGCTGCTCACCGGGCTCTACAGCGGCTTCCTGCTCGGGGGCGTGGGAGGCGGGCTGCTCGCCCTGATCGGGGTGGCCGACCGCAAGGGCGTGCCCTTCGGACCGTTCATGGTGCTCGGTGCCCTGGTCGGCGTCGTCGTCGGCCCGGAGGTCGCTGGACGTCTCGTGGGGGGCGGAGCCTGATCGGTCCGGGACCCCCTCGTGAAAGACTGCCGCCATGCTGCGATGGCTCACTGCGGGCGAGTCCCACGGACCCTCCCTGGTCGCGATCCTGGAGGGCCTTCCCGCCCACGTCCAGGTGACGAGCGACGAGATCTCCGACTCCTTGGCCCGGCGACGACTCGGCTACGGCCGTGGCGCCCGGATGAAGTTCGAGCAGGACGTGGTGCGCCTGCTGGGCGGCGTCCGGCACGGCGAGACCCAGGGCGGCCCGGTGGCCATCGAGGTGGGCAACAGCGAGTGGCCCAAGTGGGAGAAGGTCATGTCCGCCGACCCGGTGGACGTCGACGAGCTGGCCACCATGGCCCGCAACGCTCCGCTGACCCGGCCGCGGCCGGGCCACGCCGACCTCGTGGGCATGCAGAAGTACGACTTCGAGGAGGCGCGGCCGATCCTGGAGCGTGCCTCCGCGCGTGAGACCGCTGCCCGGGTGGCGCTCGGCCGGGTGGCGACCAACTTCCTGAGCCAGGCGCTCGGCGCCGAGGTGGTCTCGCACGTTGTCGAGCTGGGCGGCGTGGCCGCCCCCGCCGGCCTGGTCCCGACCCCTGACGACGTGGCCCGGCTCGACGAGGACCCGGTGCGCTGCCTGGACCCCGAGGCGTCCGCGGCGATGGTCGCCGCCATCGACCAGGCGCACAAGGACGGCGACACCCTCGGCGGCGTCGTCGAGGTGGTCGTGCACGGGCTGCCCCCGGGCCTCGGCTCGCACGTGCACTGGGACCGGCGGCTCGACGCGCGCCTGGCCGGTGCGCTGATGGGCATCCAGGCGATCAAGGGCGTCGAGGTCGGCGACGGGTTCGACCTGGCCGCGACCCCGGGGTCACTGGCCCACGACGAGATCGTTCCCGGACCCGACGGGCTCCGGCGTACCTCGGGGCGCTCCGGTGGCACCGAGGGCGGGATGAGCACCGGGGAGGTGCTCCGGGTCCGCGCCGCGATGAAGCCGATCGCCACGGTGCCCAGGGCGCTGCGCACGGTCGACGTCGCCACCGGTGAGGAGGCGGTGGCCCACCACCAGCGCTCCGACGTCTGTGCGGTCCCCGCGGCCGGCATCGTGGCCGAGGCGATGGTCGCCCTGGTCCTCGCCGACGCGGTCCTGGAGAAGTTCGGCGGCGACTCGGTCGCCGAGACCCGCCGCAACGCGGAGAGCTACCTGTCCACCCTGAGGTTCAGGTGAGCCCCGAGCCCGGCACCACCGGGCCGCGCGCCGTCCTGGTGGGACCCATGGGCGCCGGCAAGACGACCGTCGCGAGCCTGCTCGCGCAGGCCTGGGACGTGGAGTTCCGCGACACCGACGACGACGTGGTCGCCGTGGACGGGCGGAGCATCTCCGACATCTTCGTCGACGCGGGCGAGGAGCACTTCCGCCGGCTCGAGCGGGCGGCCGTGGAGCGGGCGCTGCGCGACCACCGGGGCGTGCTCGCGCTGGGCGGCGGGGCGGTGCTCGACCCGGACACCCGCGAGCGGCTCGCGGGCCACCCCGTGGTCTTCCTGCGCGTCGGTCTCTCCGACGCGGTCAAGCGGGTGGGTCTGGGCAGCGGTCGCCCGATGCTCCTGGGCAACGTGCGCGGCCAGATCAAGGCCCTGCTCGACGAGCGGGCGCCGGTCTACGAGTCGGTCGCGACCCTGACCGTCGACACCGACGGGCGGACGCCCGAGGACGTCGCCGAGGAGATCCTGGAGGCTCTCGCATGACCGTCACCCCCGACCAGACCGTGCTGCACGTCGGCGGCGCCGCGCCGTACGACGTGGTCGTGGGCCACGACCTCGCCGACCGGCTGCCGGAGATCCTGGGCGACCAGGTGCAGCGGGTGGCGCTGCTCTACGCCGGCCAGCTCGGTGCGCTGGCCCAGCCGGTGGCCGACGCACTCGCGCCGCACTACGACGTCCTCGCGCTCGGTCTGCCCGACGGCGAGGCGACCAAGACGATCGAGGTCGCCGCCGACTGCTGGGAGGCACTCGGCGAGGCGGGCTTCACCCGATCCGACGCGGTGGTGACCCTGGGTGGCGGCGCCACCACCGACCTCGGCGGCTTCGTGGCCGCGACCTGGCTGCGCGGCGTGCGGGTCGTGCACGTGCCGACCACCGTGCTGGGCATGGTCGACGCCGCCGTGGGTGGCAAGACCGGGATCAACACCGGTGCCGGCAAGAACCTGGTGGGCGCCTTCCACGAGCCCGCCGGGGTGCTGTGCGACCTGCGCCTGCTGGAGACGCTGCCGCGCGCGGAGCTGGTGGCGGGCCTCGGTGAGGTGGTCAAGTGCGGCTTCATCGCCGACCCGCGCATCCTCGAGCTGGTCGAGCAGAGCGACCCGGGCGACCTGGTGCCCGGCTCCCCGGTGCTGCGCGAGCTCGTCGAGCGCGCCATCCGGGTCAAGATCGACGTGGTCGTCGACGACCTGCGCGAGACCGGCGGCAGCGGGGGACACCCGGGGCGCGAGGTGCTCAACTACGGCCACACGATGGCGCACGCGATCGAGCGCGCCTCGCAGTACTCCGTGCGGCACGGCGAGGCGGTGGCGATCGGCTCCGTCTTCGTCGCCGAGGTGGCCCGGCTGGCCGGGATCCTGCCTGCCGCCGTGGTCGACCGGCACCGCGAGGTCCTGACCCGCGTGGGCCTTCCGGTCACCTGGTCCGGCGCCGGGTTCGAGGAGCTGCGGGCCGCGATGGCGGTGGACAAGAAGTCGCGCGGCTCCCAGCTGCGCCTGGTGGTGCTGGAGGACGTGGCGCGTCCCCGGGTGCTGGCCGGTCCCGAGGAGGAGCACCTCCGGGCGGCGTACGAGCTGATGACGGGAACCGCCTCGTGACCCAGCCGGGGGTGCCGCGGCAGGTGCTCGTGCTCAACGGCCCCAACCTGGGCCGGCTGGGACGCCGGCAGCCGGAGATCTACGGCACGACCACCCACGCCGAGCTCGCCGACCTCTGCCGCTCCTGGGGTGCGGAGCTGGGTCTGGCGGTCGAGGTGCGGCAGACCAACCACGAGGGCGAGCTGCTGGACTGGCTCAACCAGGCCGCCGACGACCGCGTCCCCGTGGTGCTCAACGCCGCGGCGTGGACGCACTACTCGCTGGCGCTCTACGACGCCTGCGCGCAGCTCGAGGCGCCGCTGGTCGAGGTGCACATCTCCGACCCGAAGAGCCGGCCCGAGGCGTTCCGGCACACCTCGTTCGTGGAGCCGCACGCGGCCGCCACGGTGGCCGGTCGTGGGGTCGAGGGGTACCGGGACGCCCTCGCCTGGCTCGCAGCGCACGCCTGAGCGACGAGAGGGCCGCGCGGGCCTCTGTCGTCACCGCCGGGCACTTTTCCCGACGGCGGTGGTCGGGCGATAGACTCACCGGCTGTCCCTTCTCCCACGACAAAGGCTGGCACTCGCGCATGGCAACGACGAACGACCTCAAGAACGGCATGGTCCTCAACATCGACGGACAGCTCTGGTCCGTGGTGGAGTTCCAGCACGTCAAGCCCGGCAAGGGCCCGGCGTTCGTGCGGACCAAGCTGAAGAACGTCGAGTCCGGCAAGAGCGTCGACAAGACCTTCAACGCGGGCACCAAGGTGGAGACCGCGAACGTCGACAAGCGCACCATGCAGTACCTCTACAACGACGGCACCTCCTACGTCTTCATGGACACCCAGTCCTACGAGCAGCTCGAGGTCCCGCCGGAGGTCGTCGGCGACGCCAAGAACTTCATGCTGGAGAACCAGGACGCCATCGTGGCCACCAACGACGGCCGCGTCCTCTACATCGAGCTGCCGGCCTCGGTCGAGCTGCTGATCGCCGAGACCGAGCCGGGTCTGCAGGGCGACCGCTCGACCGGTGGCACCAAGCCGGCCACCCTGGAGACCGGCCACGTCATCCAGGTGCCGCTGTTCATCACCTCCGGGGAGAAGGTCAAGGTCGACACCCGCGACTCGTCCTACCTCGGCCGGGTCAAGAGCTGATCGCGGTCCGGAGCACGAGGACACCTCTGATGTCGGCACGCAGCAAGGCACGCAAGCGGGCGCTGGACGTCCTGTACGCCTCCGAGATGCGCTCGGAGTCCCCGGTGGCCGCGCTCGAGCGCGCCGTCGAGCAGGGCGAGGGACCCACGAACGACTACACCTCGGTGCTGGTCCACGGGGTCTGGGAGAACCGCGAGCGGATCGACGAGGTGCTGCGCCGGTACGCCGAGGGGTGGACGCTGGAGCGGATGCCGGCCGTGGACCGCAACGTCCTGCGGCTCGGGGTCTACGAGGTGCTCTTCGTCGACGACGTGCCGGACGCGGTCGCGGTGAGCGAGGCGATGGCCCTGGTGCGCGACCTGTCGACCGACGACTCGCCGAGCTTCGTCAACGGCGTGCTGGGCAACATCGTCCGGCACAAGGACGCGCTCGACTGACCCTCGACCCACGCTCCACCAGGATCCGACGCAGGGGCCGGCCGTTTGGCCGGCCTCTGCTGCGTCCCGGGCCCTGCCTGCGGTCCCGGCCCGCGCCGACATGGGCTAGTGGACGTAGGCGGGCAGCCCGGGCAGGTAGACGTCGTTGACGGGCTTGCCCCAGCGAGCGACCGCCGTGGTCTTCTCCCAGGGCTCGACCACCCGCTGGCGGGTCCGCGACTCGAAGTGGAAGAGCTCGCTGGATGCGACCCAGACGATCCGTTGACCGTGGTGCCGGACCTTGTAGCAGAGGTCGACGTCGTTGAAGTTGAGCGGCAGGGTCTCGGTGAAGCCCCCGACCGCCAGGTAGGTGTCGCGACGCATCGCCGCGCAGGCCGCGGTCACGCCACTGGCCTCCCGGTTGATCACCAGGTCACCGAAGCGCCCCGGTGACTCCCCGGCCGCACCCAGGTAGGGGTGGACGTAGTGCCCGCCGTGGTAGGCGTGCCCGGCGTGCTGGATGGTCCCGCTGCTGAAGAAGAGCTTGGCGCCGGTCATCCCGACGTCGGGCTCCGACAGCGGACCGACCAGGTCCTCGAGCCACCGGTCCGATCGCACGGAGACGTCGTCGTTGAGCAGGACCAGGTGGTCGCCGGTCGCGTGCAGCACCCCGAGGTTCATCTTCCGGCTGTAGTTGAACGGCTCGGTGAAGGGGACCAGGACCAGCTTGTCCCCGGCGATCCTGCGCAGCTCGTCCAGCACCGGCTCCGGGGTCGGCGGGTCGTAGACCACCACGATCTCGAGGTTGTCGTGCTGGGTGCGCTCGATCACCGTACGCACGGCCTCGAGCACGTAGATCATGTGCACGCCCCAGACCAGTCCGCCCTTCCCGATGGTCGGGATGACGAGGCTGACCCGGGTCTCCGGGTCGAGCCGGCGGTCGAGCCGGTAGTGGCCAGGGTGCGGGCCGAAGTCGACCTCCGCCTCCAGCCCGAGCCGGTCGACGTGGTCCTGGACGGCCTGGCGGCCGGCGATCCAGGCGTACGGCTTGGCGTTCGCGTCCGCTGCGGCGGAGCCGGGGACGACGCGCCAGTGGTACAGGATCTCCGGGATGTGCACGATGGTCCGGGCCTGCTCGGTCACGCGCAGCGCCAGGTCGTGGTCCTGCGAGCCGTCGTACCCCTCGCGGAAGCCGCCCACCTCGCGGACGAGGGAGGTGCGCATCACCGAGAGGTGGCTGGTGTACATCTGCCCGCGCAGCCGCTCAGGTGACCAGTCCGGCTTGTGGAAGGCGTCGTAGTGCCGGCCGGTGTCGTCGACCTTGTCCTCGTCGGAGTAGAGGTAGTCGACGTCGGCGCGGGCGGCGATCTCCTCGGCGTTGCGGCGCAGGGCGTCCGGGGTCAGCAGATCGTCGTGGTCCAGCAGGACCAGGAACTCACCGCGCGCGCGGTCGATCGCGTCGTTGGAGGCCGCGACGATGTGCCCGTTCGTCTCGCGCGCGACCACGACGAACCGCTCGTCGCGCTCCGCGTGCTCCCGGAGCAGCTCGAGCACGGCCGGGTCGGGGGAGCAGTCGTCGACGAGGATCCACTCCCAGTCCTGGTGCTCCTGGGCGAGGACCGACTCGATCGTCTCGCGCAGCACGTCGAGCGGCGGGGCGTAGACGGGCGTGACGATGGAGAACAGCGGCGCTGTCATGCGTTCCTCAGAGCTCGGGGGTCTTGCCGCGAGCCAGACGACGGCCGATCCGCCAGGCCCGGGACGTGCGGACCTGGTCCAGCTTGGACTCCGCCCGCTCGGCCCGTCGCTGCTGGTTCGTCAGCTTCGTACGCAGCTTGCGCACCCGCTCCTGCTGGGCGACGACCCGGTTGTTGAGCCTGGTCGCCTGAACCTGCAGCTGCAGCTTCTCCGCCTCCAGGCCGATGATGTGGTCGCGGGTGGTCAGCACGTCGTGCTGCGCCTTGCGCAGCAACCCCTCCAGCTCGGCGACCCGGCGCGTGGCCGAGCGGTCGCGGGCCTGGCGACCCAGCAGTGCACGCTGCTCTCGCAGGCCGGCCTCGAGCGGGGCCATGGCCGACTCGTACCGGTGCACGATGTCGCGCGGCTGAAGGTCCGCGCGCTCGAAGAGCACGGCATCGACGGAGAGGAAGTCGAGGTTGAGGTCGGTACGCCGGAAGAAGCCCCGCTCCGCGAACGAGGCGGCCCACTCCCACGGCGAGAAGCCGTCGAGCAGGAGCCCCTCTCGGGAGGGGGAGAAGAGCACCCGGTCGGTGGCGGCGCAGACCGCGTCGATGATCGCCTGGGCCGTCGGGCCGTCCGTCGCCTCCAGCGCCTCGAAGCAGGAGACGAGGTCGTAGCGCTGCGGCAGCGACCTGCTCCAGTCGTGCACCTCGAGCCGGTCACGGACCTCGGGGTGCGCTCCGGCGAGCGCCTCGTCGTCGACGTCGATGCCCCGGGCGTCGACACCCTTCTCGGCGAGCGCCTGCACGAGCAGGCCCGAGCCGCAGCCCAGGTCCAGCGTGGTCTTCGGGTTCGCGATGGCGATGATCCGGTCGGCGACGGCCCGCTTGCGCTCACGGACGGTGTCGTCGTGCCACTCCCACGTGGTGGGCTGCAGGGTCTGCGCAGCCACTCCGCCCGCCGGCGTTGCTCCCTGCGACGACATCAGACACGTCCCTCGTGAATCGGCCCCCAGCGCAGAGCGTCGCCCCGTTCGCTGCCTTCGAATGCGCCGTCACCCTACCGCATCTGGGACTCGCCGCTGTGGCGCATGTGCCGCTCGGCGCGCTCGGGTGTCGAGACGTGGGCTGAGCCTGCTGCGGGCGCCTCTGTTCGGGCGTCGTTGCTAGGCGTGCGACGTGATCCCGTGCACCGCGAGGGCCACCGCCGAGCTGACCAGGAAGTCCTTGACCTGGGGGGCGGAGATCTCCGCGGTGGCCGGGGTGCCGGGGGCGAGCTCGCGGACCAGGATGCCGACGCGGGCCAGCTGCAGCGCGCCGAGCGCGCTGGCGTACAGCACGTTGGCCAGGACGTGCGGGTCGCTGACGGAGAACTCGCCGCTCTCGCGCCCCTGGTCCAGCACGGTGGTCAGCACCACCAGGCAGCCGGAGATGGCCCGGCCCAGCTTGAGGGCCGTCTCCTCGCTCACCTCGTCGAGCAGCTCGGGGCCGGTCCGCCCCATGAGGGACTGGGCGCAGTCGACGAACGCCGGGTGCCCGATGCCGTAGTCGGCGAAGGTGCTGACCAGGGCGACCAGCCGGTCGGTGCACGGAGCGGTCCGGTCGTCGGCGGCGTCCAGAAGGCCGCGCAGCTCGTCCAGGTAGCCGACCAGGGTGAGGGCGAAGAGCTCCTCCTTGCCGCTGAAGTGGCGGTAGACGATGGCCCGGTTGATGCCGACGGCGCGGGCGATGTCCTCGATCTGGGCGTCGCGCACGCCGCGCTCGTCGAAGAGTGCCCGGGTCGCGGCCAGGATCTCCTGCGTCCGCACCCGGCGCCGGGCAGCCGCGGCGCCGCGCCGGGTCGGCTGCGACAGGCTTGCCGTCTGCTCCATGGTCGTCAGTGTAGGCCAGGTGCAACTCCGTGTGACACACGTGTGATGGCAACCACGGCCCCGGCTCAGGAAGGCGGGAGCAGGGCGCGGACCGTCTCCAGCGTGTCGGCCTCCTCGGGCCCCTTGTCGTCGCGGTAGCGCACGACCCGGGCGAACCGGAGCGCGACTCCGCCGGGGTAGCGGGGCGAGCGCTGCACGCCGTCGAGGGCGACCTCCACCACCTGCTCCGGGCGCAGCGACACCACGTACGAGGACCCGTCGACCGGGGAGGTGGCCAGCTCGGTGAACCGCTCGGTCTGCCAGGCGAGCATCTCGTCGGTCATGCCCTTGAAGGTCTTGCCCAGCAGGACCAGGGAGTCCCCGTCGCGGGCGGCCAGGTGGATGTTGGAGAGCCGGCCCTTCCGCCGGCCCGAGCCCCACTCGACGGCGACCACGACGAGGTCGAGGGTGTGCACGGGCTTCACCTTGACCCACGAGGCGCCGCGCCGACCTGCGGCGTAGGTGGCCTCCGGGTCCTTGACCACCACCCCCTCGTGCCCGGCCTGCAGTGCCGCGGCGAGGAAGGCGGCGGCCTCCTCCTCGGAGTCGGTGACCAGCCGGGGCGCCAGGTGCCGCTCAGGCACGAGGTCGGCGAGCACCTGCCAGCGCCGGCTGGCGGGGGAGTCGAGGAGGTCGTGGCCGTCGGCGTGCAGCACGTCGAAGAAGTACGGTGTCACCTGCAGGTCGCCGCCGGCCGTCGCGACCCGGGAGGCGGTCTCCTGGAAGGCCTTCGGCCTGCCGTCCGGACCCAGCAGCAGCGCCTCGCCGTCGAGCACCAGGTCGTCGGCGGCCAGCGACCCCACGGCCTCGACCACCTCGGGCAGCCGGGCGGTGATCTCGTCCAGCGACCGGGTCCAGATCCGGACGTCGTCGCCGCGCCGGTGCACCTGGATCCGGATCCCGTCGAGCTTGGTGTCGATGCCCACCGCCCGGCCCGGCGCCGCCTTGGTCATGGCCGCGGCCACCGCGGGGGCGCTGGAGGCGAGCATCGGCAGGACCGGGCGTCCCACCGTCAGCCCGATCCGGTCCAGCGCGTCCGCGCCCTCGCGCAGGGCGACCGTGGCCACCTCCACCGTGCTGCCCGAGAGCATCGCGGCGCGGCGGACCAGGGTCACGGGGATCCCCGCGGCCTGCGCGACCGCCTCCTGCAGCACCGCGTCGAGGGCGCCCTGGCGCACCTGGCCGGTGAGCACCGCGCGGAGCCACTCCTGCTCGGCGGTGGTGGCCCGGCGCAGCAGGGACTCGACCGCGGCCGCGCGCGCGGCCTGGGAGCCCGGCCCGGCCAGCACGGAGATCCGCTCGAGCGCCTCGTGCACCTCGCGCAGCTCCAGCGAGGGCTCGTCGGCCGGCGGGGGCAGGACGGCGAGGCTGCGCCACCCGAGACCGGTACGCCGCTGCAGCAGCCGTCCCGACAGGTAGGCCGCGGCGACCTCGGTCTCGGCGGGCTCGACCTCGCCGAGGACGGCGGCGAGAGCCTGGACCTTCGCCTTGCGGGAGCGGGTGGCGGCGGCCTCGCCGGAGGCGCGGACCACCCGGGCCAGCAGCACCGTCAGCCGCCGATCCGGCTGCGGACGGCGTACAGCTCGGGGAAGAAGGTCAGGTCCAGGGCCCGGCGCAGGAAGTCGACCCCCGACGACCCGCCGGTGCCCGGCTTGTGGCCGATGGTGCGCTGCACGACCTGCAGGTGCCGGAACCGCCACTGCTGGAAGGCGTCCTCCAGGTCGACCAGCTCCTCGCAGGTCTCGTAGATCCCCCAGTGCCGCTCCGGCTCGGCGTAGACCTGGGCGAAGACGTCCACCAGCCCGGGGTGCGAGGACCGGGACCGCGTCCAGTCCCGGTCGAGCAGGTCGGCGGGCACCGGCAGCCCCTGCCGGGCGAGGAAGGCGATCAGCTCGTCGTAGAGCGACGGCTCGGCGAGCAGCTCGGCCAGTGCCTGGCGCTGGGCGGGGTCGTGGGCGAAGACCTCGACCATCGCGGCGTCCTTGTTGCCGAGCAGGAACTCGACCTCGCGGTACTGCGCCGACTGGAAGCCCGAGGAGGAGGCGAGGAACGGCCGGATCCGCACGTACTCGCTGGGGGTCAGGGTGGCCAGCACCGACCACTGCTCGGTGAGCGTGTGCTGGATGTGCTTGACCCGGGCCAGCCGTTTGAGCGCCTGGGGCAGGTCGTCGGCGCGCAGCAGGTCGCGGGCCGAGCGCAGCTCGTGCACGACCAGCTTGAGCCACAGCTCGGTGGTCTGGTGCTGGACGATGAAGAGGAGCTCGTCGTGCTGCGGCGGCACCGACCGCGGGACCTGCGACGAGAGCAGCCGGTCCAGCTGGAGGTAGTCGGCGTAGGACATCTGCCCGCCGAGGTCGCGCTGGATGGACTCCTCGAGCTCGCGTCGCGGGCCGGTCTCCGACGGTGGTCCTGTCTCCGGAGTGGTCATGGCCCCACCGTATGCCGCGAGGCTCGGCGTACGGGCTGCTGCGCGCCGGCTCCGGCGGGCGCACCCAGGAGGGCCAGCTCCAGGACCAGCCGGTCCCACGGCACCCGCGGGTCGCGACCGGTGAGCTCGCGGATGCGGCGCAGCCGGTAGCGCATGGTCTGGGCATGGCACCGGGCCGTCCGGGCGGCGTCGGCGGCGTTCCCCGTGGCCAGGAACGCGTCCAGTCCCTCGAGCAGCGCGCGGTTCTCGCCGAGCGGACCGAGGACCAGCCGGTGCAGCGCGCTCGGGTCGGCGTCGCGGTGGCCGGCAGCCACCGCCAGGACGGCGGCGTCGGCGTCGTCGAGCAGCCGGTGGCTGCCGGCGAGCGGGCCGACCAGCGCCCGGGCGGGGACCGACTCCAGCGCGTGGCGGGCCAGCCGGAAGGCGCGCGGCAGCTCGCGCACGGCGTGGTCCGCGAGGGCGACCGCGCGCACGGGCTGGGAGGCCGCGGCCAGGCGGCGGGCCAGGACGGCGTGCGGCTCCGGGGGAAGCAGGGCCACGCCGAGACCCTCGTGGGTCCGGGTCAGGAGGTCGGCCGGCGCCTCGGCCCGTTCTGTCTCGGCGCCGGTGACCAGCCGGCGCCACCAGTCGTCGGCGTCCCGACCGCCCGGCAGCGCCGCGACGACCAGCACCGGGTGGGCGGGCAGTCGCACCCCGAGCTCGCGGGTGCGGTCCGCGATCGCCGCGGGGGTGGCGTGCCGTCCGGTCAGCAGGTCGTCGAGCAGCTCCTGCAGCGCCCGCTCGCGGTCGGCGCCCAGCCGTTCGGCGGTCGCGGAGTGCCCGGCGTACAGCGCCTCGGAGAGGGCGTCGATGCTCGCCATCCACAGCCGGGCCAGCGCCAGTGCGTCGGTGACCTCGAGCCGTTCCACCGCGCGCGCCGCGACCAGGTCGGTGACCGCAGCACCCGCGACCCGGTAGGCGCGGAGCACCACCGGCAGCGGCCGCCCGTCCAGCGCGCGTGCCGCGCCGATGCCGCGAAACCGCAGGAGGTCGCTCTCGTCGAGCGCGGAGTCCTCCACCCACGCGTCGAGCACCCGGGACGCGCCCCAGCCGGCGATCGCGGCGACCTCGTCCAGCTGGGCGGGCTGCAGCGAGTCGTACGCCGGGATCTCGGCGCGCACCGCCGCGACGATCACCCGGGTGACCCCCTCCAGGTCGGCGATCAGCTCGTCGCGCACCGTGCGCCGCGTCTCGATGCTCATCCGGTGACAATAGCGATGCTCAGAGGAGACGAGTCTGATTGACGGGGTGGGGACCTGCCCGGAGGCTCACGTCATGGTCACCTCGCCGCACCCCGGCCCCGCCTCCCAGTCCTCCTCGACGACGGCCACCGACGTGCTCGTCGTCGGGCACGGCCTGGCCGGCCTGGTGGCCGCGGCGGAGGCCGCGGACGCCGGTCGCCGGGTGGTGCTGCTCGACCAGGAGGGGGAGCAGTCCCTCGGCGGCCAGGCGCACTGGAGCCTGGGCGGCCTCTTCCTGGTCGACACCCCCGAGCAGCGCCGGATGGGGATCAAGGACAGCCACGAGCTGGCGCTCGCCGACTGGCTGGGCAGCGCCCAGTTCGACCGGGAGGAGGACCGCTGGCCGCGTGCCTGGGCCGAGGCGTACGTCGACTTCGCCGCGGGCGAGAAGCGCGCCTGGCTCCGCGGCATGGGACACCGCGTCTTCCCGGTGGTGGGCTGGGCCGAGCGCGGCGACGGACGGGCGGACGGGCACGGCAACTCGGTGCCGCGGTTCCACCTCACCTGGGGGACCGGGCCGGGTGTGGTGGCGCCCTTCGAGCGCCGGGTCCGCGAGCACGTGGAGACCGGTCGGATCGTGCTCGCGTTCCGGCACCGGGTCGACGAGATCGTCGTGGACCAGGGCACCGTCACCGGGGTCCGGGGCGTGGTCCTGGCGCCCACCGCCGCGCCGCGCGGGGTGGCCAGCACCCGCACGGTGCTCGGCGACTTCGAGCTCTCTGCCGCCGCGGTGATCGTCTGCTCGGGCGGCATCGGCGGCAACCACGACCTCGTCCGGAAGGCCTGGCCGGCCCGGTTGGGCACGCCGCCGGCGACGATGGTGGCCGGCGTGCCGGCGCACGTGGACGGGCGGATGGTGGCGATCTCCACCGACGCCGGGGCGCACCTGATCAACCCCGACCGGATGTGGCACTACGTGGAGGGGATCCGCAACTGGGACCCGGTCTGGGAGAACCACGGGATCCGGATCCTGCCCGGCCCCTCGTCCCTGTGGGTGGACGCGGAGGGCAACCGCCTGCCGGCCCCGCTGTACCCCGGGTTCGACACCCTCGGCACGCTCAAGCACCTCCGCGGCACGGGCTACGACTACTCCTGGTTCGTCCTCACCCGGAAGGTGATCGAGAAGGAGTTCGCGCTCTCCGGCTCGGAGCAGAACCCCGACCTCACCGAGAAGGACGTGCGCCTGCTGCTCTCCCGGGTCACCGGCGACGGTCCGCCGGCGCCGATCCAGGCGTTCCTGGACCACGGGGAGGACTTCGTCGTGGCCGACGACGTCGCGGGCCTGGTAGCCGGGATGAACAAGGTCGGCACGGACGCGACGATCGACGAGGCGCGACTGCGCGCCCTGCTCGAGGCGCGCGACCGCCAGCTGGACAACCCCTACGGCAAGGACGCTCAGGTGACCTTCCTGCGCTCGCACCGGCAGCACCGGGGCGACAAGATCGTCCGCACCGCCCGGCCGCACAAGTTCCTCGACCCGCGCAACGGCCCGCTGATCGCGGTCCGGCTCAACGTGCTGACCCGCAAGACGCTCGGCGGCCTGGAGACCGACCTCGGCGGACGCTGCCTGACCAGCACCGGCGAGCCGCTGCGCGGGCTGTACGCCGCTGGCGAGGTGAGTGGCTTCGGCGGCGGCGGGATGATGGGCTACAACGCGCTGGAGGGCACGTTCCTGGGCGGCTGCCTGTTCTCCGGGCGGGCCGCCGGGCGGGCCGCGGCGGCTGACCTGGCCTGAGGGACCGAGGGCTACCGTCGGAGGCATGAGCGGACCTCTCGAGCGACGGTGGCGGCCGAGCTGGCCCTGCCCCGTGCGCGAGGTGCTCACCCAGCACCGGCGCGGCGGCGGCGACCCGACGCTGCGCACCCTGGGCGAGGTGGTCTGGCGCGGTTCCCGGACCCCGGAGGGCACGGTCACGCTGCGGGTGGAGCCCTGCCCGGGGGTGGGCGAGGTGCATGTCCAGGCCTGGGGTGCGGGTGCGGAGTGGGCGCTGGACCGGCTGCCCGCCCTGCTCGGGGCCGATGACGACCTCTCCGGCTTCGTCGCCGCCCATCCGCTGGTCGCAGAGGGACGTCGTCGGCACCCGCACTGGCGGCTCTCACGCACCGGTCTGGTGATGGAGTCGGTGGTGCCGTCGGTGATCGAGCAGAAGGTCACCGGCCAGGAGGCCTTCGCCGGCTTCCGCCGCCTGGTACGCCGGTTCGGCGAGCCCGCGCCCGGCCCCGGCGTCGAGCGCGACCTGTGGGTCCAGCCCTCGGCCGAGCGGATCCGGACCATCGCCTCGTGGGAGTGGCTCCACCTGCACATCGACCCGGCGCGGTCCCGCGCCCTGGTCCGGGCAGCCGCGGTGGCCGACTCCCTCGAGCGGCTGGGCGCCCGCGGCGCCGAGGAGCTAGACCGAGGGCTCCGCAGCCTGCCGGGCATCGGGGTCTGGACCAGCGCGGAGGTCCGTGCCCGGGCGCTCGGCGACCCGGACGCGGTCAGCTTCGGCGACTACCACGTGGCCAAGGACGTGGGCTGGGCCGTCACCGGCGCGCCGTTCACCGACGAGCAGATGGCGGAGTTCCTGGAGCCGTGGCGACCGCACCGGGGGCGGGTGGTCGCCTACCTGGGCATGACGGCCGGGCACCGGCCCCGGCGCGGGCCGCGGATGGCGCCGCGCACCCACCTCCCCGCGAGGCCGGTGACGCGGCGGTCCTGAGCCGGGCTCAGAGCAGGGGACGGAGCGGGGCCAGCACGAACTCGGTGAACTTGCGGTGCAGGTCGCGTGCCTCCCACTCCTCGCGGGTGATCTCGAGGCAGTTGGACTCGTCGATGGCGAAGATCTTCTCCATCAGCGCGGCCATCTTGTCGTCGATCAGCTCGACGTTGATCTCGTAGTTCCCGGTCAGGCTGAGGCGGTCGACGTTCGCGGTCCCGACCGTGGTCCACTGCCCGTCGATCGTCGAGGTCTTGGCGTGCACCATCGCGTCGCGGTAGCGCAGGATCCGGACCCCGGCCGCGAGCAGCTGGGAGTAGTAGCCGCGCGAGATCCAGTCGGCCACGATGTGGTTGGACTTCAGCGGGAGCAGGATCCGGACGTCGACGCCGCGTTCGGCCGCGTGCTTGAGGGCGTCGACGAAGTCCTGGTCCGGGGTGAAGTAGGCGTGGGTCATCCAGATGTTGTCGGTGGCCCGGTTGATCGCCTCGAGGTACATCGAGCGGATCGGGAACATCCACAGGCGCGGGATGTTGCGGGAGAACCGGATCCGGGGCTCCCAGGTGGAGTGGGCCTCCAGGAGCAGCGGGCGCTCGCTGGGCCGCAGCCGGTTGCGCCGGTGCAGGTTCCAGAAGTCGGCGAATGCCCGCTTGAGGTCCCAGACCGCGGGGCCGGTGATCGCGATGTGGGTGTCGCGCCACTCGGTCGCGTACGCGGTGCCGATGTTGTAGCCGCCGACGAAGCCGACGGTGTCGTCGACCACCAGGATCTTGCGGTGGTCGCGCCCGTAGCGGCTGAGGTCCCAGAACTTCAGGCCGGCGTTGTACAGCGGGTAGCGCAGCACCTTCAGCGACCGCGGGAACCGCTTGAACCGGGGGGAGACGACCAGGTTGGCGAACGCGTCGTAGATGCAGTAGACCTCCACGCCACGCTCGGCGGCCGCGACCAGGGCCCGCTTGAAGGCCTCGCCGACCTCGTCGCCCTTCCAGATGTAGGTCTCGAAGAGGATCTGGTGCTGGGCGCCGTCGATCGCGGCCAGCATCGCGTCGTACAGGTCCTGGCCGTAGGTGTAGGTGGTGATCGTGCCGTCGCCGATGGCCACCGTGCTCGGCGCGGCCCGCGGGAACGGCTTGGGCTTCTTCCCGCGACGACGGTAGGAGTCGACCAGGGTGAGGGCGAAGGCCAGCAGGAACGGGGTGCCGACGACCGCCACGAGTGCGCGCCGGACGGCTCTCAGGGTGCGTTCTGCGCTCGTGTTCCGGCTCACAGGCACAGAGTAGCGAGCGGTCCACGCACGCCTCGCGCGTCCCTCTCGTCCCACGGGGCCGGGGTCGGTTCCGCGCCGCCCGGGTCTGTCGGTGCCTGGACGTAGGCTCGGGGCATGCGTCCAGTGACAGACCTCGAGCGCCGGGTCGCGCCGTTCCACGTGGAGTCGGACTACACGCCCTCCGGCGACCAGCCCACTGCGATCGCCGAGATCAGCCGGCGGCTCCAGGCCGGTGAGCAGGACGTGGTGCTGCTCGGCGCGACCGGCACCGGCAAGACCGCGACCGTGGCGTGGGTGGCCGAGCAGGTGCAGCGGCCGATGCTGGTGCTCCAGCCCAACAAGACGCTGGCCGCGCAGTTCGCCAACGAGCTGCGCCAGCTCTTCCCGAGCAACGCGATCGAGTACTTCGTCTCCTACTACGACTACTACCAGCCGGAGGCGTACGTCCCGCAGACGGACACCTACATCGAGAAGGACTCCTCGATCAACGAGGAGGTGGAGCGGCTGCGGCACTCCGCGACCAACTCGCTGCTGACCCGGCGCGACGTCATCGTCGTCTCCACCGTCTCCTGCATCTACGGCCTCGGGACCCCGCAGGAGTACGTCGACCGGATGCTGCGGCTCAAGGTCGGCCAGGAGCGCGACCGGGACGAGATCCTGCGCCAGCTGGTCAACATCCAGTACACGCGCAACGACATGAGCTTCACCCGCGGCACGTTCCGGGTCCGCGGCGACACGTTGGAGATCTTCCCGGTCTACGAGGAGATGGCCGTGCGGGTGGAGTTCTTCGGCGACGAGATCGAGCGGCTGATGACCCTGCACCCGGTCACCGGCGAGGTGCTCACCGAGGACGAGGAGCTCTACGTCTTCCCGGCCACCCACTACGTCGCCGGTCCCGAGCGGATGGAGCGGGCGATCGCCGGTATCGAGCACGAGCTCGCCGAGCAGCTGGCCACCTTCGAGCGGCAGGGCAAGCTGCTGGAGGCGCAGCGGCTGAGGATGCGCACCACCTACGACATCGAGATGATGCGCCAGGTCGGCTCCTGCTCGGGGATCGAGAACTACTCGATGCACATCGACGGGCGCCAGCCCGGCTCGGCGCCCAACTGCCTGCTCGACTACTTCCCCGAGGACTTCCTCCTGGTCGTCGACGAGTCCCACGTCGCGGTGCCGCAGATCGGCGGCATGTACGAGGGCGACATGTCCCGCAAGCGCAACCTGGTCGACCACGGCTTCCGGCTGCCCAGCGCGATGGACAACCGTCCGCTCAAGTGGGAGGAGTTCCTCGAGCGGATCGGCCAGACGGTCTACCTCTCCGCCACCCCGGGCAACTACGAGCTGGACCGGATCGGCGGGGTCGACAACGCCGTCGAGCAGATCATCCGGCCCACCGGGCTGGTGGACCCCGAGGTCGTGGTGAAGCCGACCAAGGGCCAGATCGACGACCTGATCCACGAGATCCGGGAGCGGACCGCCAAGAACGAGCGGGTCCTGGTGACCACGCTGACCAAGAAGATGTCGGAGGACCTGACCGACTACCTTCTGGAGGCCGGGATCCGCACCCGGTACCTGCACTCCGAGGTCGACACCCTGCGCCGGATCGAGCTGCTGCGCGAGCTGCGGATGGGGGACTACGACGTGCTGGTCGGTATCAACCTCCTGCGCGAGGGTCTCGACCTGCCCGAGGTGTCGCTGGTCGCGATCCTGGACGCGGACAAGGAGGGCTTCCTGCGCTCGGACAAGTCCCTGATCCAGACCATCGGCCGCGCCGCCCGCAACGTCTCCGGCCAGGTGCACATGTACGCCGACAAGATCACCCCCTCGATGGAGGCGGCGATCGAGGAGACCAACCGCCGCCGGGAGAAGCAGGTCGCCTACAACAAGGCGCACGGCGTCGACCCGCAGCCGTTGCGGAAGAAGATCGCCGACATCACCGAGATGCTCGCCCGCGAGGACGAGAACACCGCCGAGCTGCTCGCCACCTGGCAGGGCACCGGTGCCCGCGGCGACAAGTCCAAGAAGTCGCCGGTCCCCGGGCTGTCCAAGCTCAAGACCGCCGAGCTGCACGAGAACCTGCCCGACACCGCGGGGATCCCGTCGACCGACCTGGCCGAGCTGATCCAGCAGATGACCGACCAGATGAAGAGCGCCGCCGCCGAGCTCCAGTTCGAGGTCGCGGCCCGGCTGCGCGACGAGATCGGTGACCTGAAGAAGGAGCTGAGGCAGATGATGGAGGCGACGAAGTGAGTGCCGTCCGCGAGTTCCAGGTCACCTTCGACGCGCACGACCCCGACCGGCTCGCCCGGTTCTGGGCGGAGGCGCTCGGCTACCGGCTGGAGCCCCCGCCGGCGCCGTTCGCCAGCTGGGACCAGGCGCTGGAGGCCTGGGGCGTGCCGCCCGCCGCGCGGAACTCCAAGTCGGCGATCGTCCCGCCGGAAGGGGGCGCCGGTCCCCGGGTCTTCTTCCAGCAGGTCCCCGAGGCGAAGACGGCCAAGAACCGGGTCCACCTCGACCTGCGCGCAGCCCAGGGGCTGGAGGGCGAGGCCGCGCTCGAGGCGCTGGAGACCGAGTGCACCCGACTGGTGGGTCTCGGGGCGGTCCGCGTCCGGCGCTCCGAGCCCGGGGCGGAGCCGGGCAGCGACGGCTACCTGGTGATGACCGACCCGGAGGGCAACGAGTTCTGCCTGGACTGACGCCGCTCTCCCGGCGGGAGGCGGATCAGCGCGCCGGCTCGGCCGCGGGCGCCTGGTCGCGGCCGGCGACCACCCGGTATCCCTCGGTCTCGGGGTCGAAGGTGGTGGACTGCACCGTGAGCCCGACGCTCCGCAGCTGCGCCACGAGGTCCTCGTACCGGTAGGGCCAGATGGACAACCGTTCCGAGCAGGCCCGCACCGCCCCCTCCGGCTCGATCCGGGCGACCACGATCTCGAGGACGTGCTCCTGCTCCCAGCGCTGCTCGATCTGCCAGGAGTAGCTGACGACCGCATCGCGGTCGTGGCGGCGGACGAGTCGATCGCGGACCTCTACCCGCGAACCGGCGGAGCGCACGAGCGCCCAGTTGCGCGAGGTGAGCACGAGGCGTCCACCTGGACCCAGCAAGCGCGACATGGCTTCGAGTGCGGTCAAGCGTCCGGCTGCGCCCTCGGCGTGCCCGAGCGAGTTGCCGACGCAGAAGACCACGTCGAACGCGGCGTCCTCCAGGTGGTCGGGCAGCTCGCCCCAGCTCGCGCGGAGGGCTCGAAGTGACACGCCGTGCTCGCCGGCCAGGTTCTCGGTCCGGCGGACCATGCGATCGCTGGCGTCGGTCGCGACCACGTCCAGGTCGAGACCCGCGAGGCCGACGGCGAGCTGGCCGGTCCCGCACGCGCAGTCGAGGACGCGGGCACGCGGCGGCAGAGAGCCCACCACGTCGCTGCCGTAGACCGCGGCTGCCTGGGCGGGGGTCAGCTTGTCGTCCCCGATCAGCCACTCGTACACGTCGGACATCGCCCCGTACCCAGCCACTGTGATCGCCTCCGTCACTCGACGGCACCCGGGTCGGACCACGCCCGCGAGTCGTCACGTGCGCCTCGCTGTGCGCGAGGCGGTCAAGCAGACTGTTCCGTCCCTCTGTCGTTCCCGCCAGAGGTTTTGCGCTCTCTGCCCGCACCCACGGGACAGCCGGTCAGGGGACGCTGCGGGCCCGGGCGACCGTCAGGCCGACCAGCCGGGAGACCACCAGAGCGATGTAGAGCACGCCGACCACCTGCTGCACCATCACCACCGAGCGGGCGTGGTCGAGCACGGGCAGCACGTCCGAGAGCCCGACGCTGGTCAGGTTGGTGAAGGAGAGGAAGAGCAGGTCGAACCACGGCAGGTCGTTCCCGCTCGCCCCGGCGAACGAGCCGGGCCACACCACCTGCACGGCAGCGAACACGTACGCGAACGCCCAGGCGACGACGGTGAACGCCGCGCCCGTGGCGAACAGCTCGTCGCGGGTCACCCGGTCGTCCTCGTAGAGGTAGCGGACCATCGCGTAGGAGACGTAGAGGTAGAACGGCGCGTGCAGCACGGCCGAGATCAGCACGATCGTGTCGTGGTCCGGCAAGGTCGCCTCCAGCACGGTGAGCACCAAGGCGGGCAGGCCGAGCACCAGGATCACCCAACCGAAGACCGGGGTGCGTCGGACCGCCAGCACGGCGGCCAGCACGACGACCATGTTGACCACCCCGAGCACCGCCCGGCCGACGACCGTGTGGTCCAGGAAGGGGTAGGCCAGGACCGCCACGAGCTGCGCGGCCAGCAGGCCGGCGGACGGGTGGGTGCGGACCACGCGGAGCAGGCGCGGGCTGCTCACCGCCCGTCCTCCCACACCTGACAGGGGCGAGGTCGGGTCGCAGCGGACTGGGCGATCATCCGGCGAGGCTACTGCGATCGGCGCCAGGAGGGGGCAGACGGTGCTATACCTGGCAGTCTGGGCGCCCTGAGCGCTCGCCCCGCCACCGGCCGAAGGGATCCCCGTGAGCGTCGTCGAGACCGATCTGCTGGTGCTGGGCGCTGGGCCCACCGGACTCTTCGCCACCTACTACGCGGGCTTCCGCGGGCTGAGCGTGACGGTCGTGGACTCGTTGCCGGAGCTCGGCGGCCAGATCACCGCGATGTACCCCGAGAAGGCGATCCTGGACGTGGCCGGGTTCCCCCGGGTGAAGGGCCGCGACCTGGTCGCCGGGCTGGTGGCCCAGGCGGACACGGCCAAGCCGACGTACCTGCTGGAACGCACGGCGCTGACCCTGGAGCACCGCGCCGACGGGGTCGAGGTCGGGCTGGACGACGGCAGCGTCGTCCGCGCGGGTGTCGTCCTGGTCACCGCGGGCATCGGCAAGTTCACTCCCCGGCCGCTGCCCTCCGGTGAGGGCTGGCGCGGACGCGGCCTGGAGTTCTTCGTGCCCTCCTTCGAGCCGTACGTCGACAAGGACGTGGTGATCGTGGGGGGCGGGGACAGTGCGTTCGACTGGGCCCAGCACCTGGAGCCGGTGGCCCGGTCGGTGGTCCTGGTGCACCGCCGCAGCGCCTTCCGGGCGCACCCCCGCACCGTGGAGGCGGTCCAGGACTCCAGCGTCGAGCTGGTCACCCCGGCCCAGGTCACCGGGCTGCTGGGAGGGGAGTGGGTGGAGCAGGTGGAGGTCACCGTCGACGGAGAGGCACCTCGCCGGCTGCCCTGCCAGGCCGTGGTCGCCGCCCTGGGGTTCGTCGCGGACCTGGGACCCCTGCAGCAGTGGGGGCTGGAGGTGTCCAAGCGCCACGTCGTCGTCGACTCCGCCATGCGCACCAACCTCCCGCGGGTCTTCGCCGCGGGCGACGTCGCGGAGTACCCGGGCAAGGTCCGGCTGATCGCGGTCGGCTTCGGCGAGGCCGCCACAGCGGTCAACAACGCCGCCGTGACCCTCGACCCGCAGGCGCACGTGTTCCCCGGGCACTCCAGCGAGGCCCTGGGCTGACCTGAGGGCCGACCAGGCAGGACCAGCGGCCCAGGATCAGCGACGCAGGATCAGCCTCGCAGGATCAGCCGGACGCCTGAGGCCATCCGGGCGTTCGCCTGCTCGGCGGTGCTGCGGCCGGTGACCCAGCCGATCAGGGCGGCCAGCCACAGGTCCGCGATCACGCCCGCGACCTCGCGGTCCTGGTCCGTGGGCACGCGGCCGGGGTCGACGGCGGTGGAGACCAGCTCGGTGACCAGGTCGAGCACCCGGGCGATCTCCTCGCTGGCCGAGGAGTCGGCGAACATGAACGCACGGGTCACTGCCTCGGTCAGCCCACGGTCGTGGCGCAGGTTCGTGCCGGCGACCCGCAGCACCTCGAGCACCCGGTCGGCCGCGGTGCCTGCCGGGGGCGGAGCGGCGTCCAACAGCTCCTGGGTCCGGCGCAGCTCGGTCTCCAGGGTGCAGACCAGCAGGTGCACCTTGGAGGGGAAGTAGCGGTACAGCGTGCCGAGGGCCACCCCGGCGCCCTCCGCCACCGCGCGCATCTGCACGGCGTCGTAGCCGCCCGCGGAGGCCAGGACCCGGGTGCTGTCCAGGATCCGGTCGCGGCGCTCCAGCTGGGCCGCCGAGGGGGCCGGACGGCGTCGAGACGCGCGGACGCTGAGGCGGGCACTCACGTTATCCTCCGATGGACCCAGGCACGCCGATCCGGGGGATCCCCGGGATCGGGCTCGTGCGTCGACTGGGTGGCGACGGTACCAACCGGCCCGCGTGATAGAAACACGTTCTACCTGATCGAGGAAGGACCGGGTCGTTGCGAGTTGCACTGCTCTCCTACCGGAGCAAGCCACACTGCGGGGGGCAGGGGATCTACGTCCGGCACCTGAGCCGAGAGCTGGTCGCCCTCGGCCACGAGGTGGAGGTCTTCTCCGGCCAGCCGTACCCGATCCTCGACGAGGGGGTCCGGCTCACCAAGGTCCCCTCGCTCGACCTCTACCGGGAGCCCGACCCGTTCCGCGTCCCGAAGCTGCGCGAGTTCCGCGACCGGGTGGACGTGGAGGAGTTCCTCACCATGTGCACCGCCGGCTTCCCGGAGCCGAAGACCTTCAGCACCCGGGTCGCCCGGCTGCTCAAGGACCGGGTGCGCGACTTCGACGTCGTCCACGACAACCAGGTCCTCGGCTACGGCATGCTCGACATCGAGAAGATGGGGCTGCCGCTGCTCACCACGCTGCACCACCCGATCACCTTCGACCGCCGCATCGACCTCGAGGCGGCGCCGACGCTGCGCAAGAAGCTCTCCCTGCGTCGGTGGTACGGCTTCCTGCGGATGCAGGGGAAGGTCGCCCGCCGGGCCCGCAAGATCCTCACCCCCTCGGAGTCCTCCAAGCGCGACATCGTCCGCGACTTCGGCATCGAGCCGGCCCGGGTCGAAGTGGTGCTCCTCGGCGTCGACGACGTATTCGTGCCACCGACGAAGCCGCGGGTCGCCGGTCGCATCCTGGCGATGGCCAGCGCCGACGCCCCGATGAAGGGGATCGCGACGTTGCTGGAGGCGTTCGCCAAGCTGCGGACCGAGCGCGACGTCGAGCTCCTCCTGGTCACCAAGCCGGTGCCCGGCGGCCGTACCGAGCAGCTGATCGACACCCTGGCGATCAAGGACTCCGTGCGGTTCGTCAGCGGCGTCTCCGACCAGGAGCTGGTCGACATCATGGGCTCGGCCGAGGTGGCGTGCGTGCCCTCGCTCTACGAGGGCTTCTCGCTGCCCACCGCCGAGCTGATGGCGTGCGCCACTCCGCTGGTGGTCTCGCGGGCCGGGGCGATCCCCGAGGTCGTGGGCCCCGACGGGGAGTGTGCCGACCTGGTCACGCCCGGTGACGTCGACGAGCTGGTGGACGCCCTCGGCGCCCTGCTCGACGACCCCGAGCGCCGGGCCCGGATGGGCGCGGCGGGACGCCGTCGGGTGATGGAGAAGTTCAGCTGGCGGGCCGTGGCGGCCGCCACCGCACGCGCGTACGACGAAGTGATCACCGACTACCGGGCCGAGAAGGCCGCAGAGGGGGAGCCCCGTGCTGACCGTTGACTTCGACCGGCTGGGAGTGAAGGCGGGGGACCGGGTCCTCGACATGGGGTGCGGCGCCGGACGGCACGCGTTCGAGATGTACCGCCGGGGCGCCGACGTCATCGCCTTCGACCAGGACGCCGACGAGCTCGCCGGTGTGCGCGAGCTCTTCGTGGCGATGAAGGAGGCCGGGGAGGTGCCCGAGGGCGCCGAGGCCGACGTCAAGGAGGGCGACGCGCTCGCCCTGCCGTTCGCCGACGGCGAGTTCGACCGGATCGTCGCCGCCGAGGTGCTGGAGCACATCCCCGCCGACATCCAGGCGATCGACGAGCTGGTCCGCGTGCTGCGCCCCGGCGGGACGCTGGCCGTCTCGGTGCCGCGGTGGCTGCCCGAGGTGATCAACTGGAAGCTCTCCGAGGACTACCACAACACCCCCGGCGGGCACATCCGGATCTACACCGACAAGGAGCTGATCGACAAGATCAGCAAGGCCGGGATGCGCCACGACGGCGTCGCCTACGCCCACGGCCTGCACTCGCCGTACTGGTGGATCAAGTGCGCGGTCGGCGTCGAGAAGGACGACCACCCGCTGGCCAAGGCGTACCACAAGCTGCTGGTCTGGGAGATCATGAAGCAGCCCAAGGTGCTGCAGGTGGCCGGCAAGGTCCTCGACCCGCTGATCGGCAAGAGCATGGTGCTCTACTTCACCAAGCCCGATGTCGCCTGAGGTTCCTCAGGTCCCCGGTGTCCTGACCTCCCACGAGGTGGCCAGGACCGCTGCGACCATCGCGGCGATGCAGGAGCCCGACGGCGCGATCCCCTGGACGCCCGGCGACAAGACCGACGTGTGGAACCACGTCGAGGCGGCCATGGCGCTGCTGGTGGGCGGCGAGGTCGAGGCCGCGGAGCGCGCCTACGAGTGGACCCTGGGCTGGCAGCGCCCGGACGGCTCCTGGCCGATGAAGATCGTCGAGGGGTCGGTCGCCGACGAGAGCGGCGAGACCAACATGTCCGCCTACCTGGCCGTCGGTGTGTGGCACCACTGGCTGGTGCGTCGCGACGCTGACTTCGTCCGCCGCTACTGGCCCGCGGTCCGCCGCGGCCTGGACTGGGTCGTCTCGCTGCAGCTGCCCTTCGGGGGCATCGCGTGGTCGCAGGCCTGGGAGGACGGGTCCCCGGGACCGGTGAACGCCGACGCCCTGGTCGCAGGTTCCTCCAGCATCCACCACGCCCTGGCCGCCGGCCTGGCCCTGGCCGAGCTGGTGGGGGAGCCCCAGCCCGAGTGGGAGCTGGCCGGCGGGCGGCTGGCGCACGCCCTGCGCGACCACCGCGACCTGTTCCTGGACAAGTCCGAGTTCTCCATGGACTGGTACTACCCGGTCCTCGGCGGCGCGGTGCGCGGCGAGGCCGGGTTCGGTCGGATCGCGGAGAAGTGGGACACCTTCGTGGTCGACGACCTGGGGATCCTCTGCGTCTCGACCAACCCCTGGGTGACCGGCGCCGAGACCTGCGAGCTGGTGATGGCGCTCGAGGCGCTCGGCGACCGGGACCGGGCGCTGCGCCTCTTCGCGGACATGCAGCACCTGCGCGACGACGAGGGTCGGTACTGGACCGGCTACGTCTATCCCGACGAGGTCAACTGGCCGGGCGAGCACACCACGTACACCGCCGCCGCGGTGATCCTGGCCGCCGACCAGCTCTCCGGCACCACGCCGGGCTCCGACATCATGCGCGGGACGACGCTTCCCCGGATGGCGGAGCTGGGGCTCGAGTGCGGGTGCCCGTCAGGCGAGGTCGCCCAGGGCTCCGGTCGTTCCTGAGGTCCGCTCCAGCACGCGCATCGAGCCGAGTGCCTCGACCTCGGTGAACTCAGCCGTGGCGAGCGCGCGCAGGTAGACGTCGTACGGCGGCCGCCCGCCGTCCGCCGGGTCGGGGAAGACGTCGTGGATGACCAGCAGGCCGCCCGGCTGCACCCACGGCGCCCAGCCGGTGAAGTCGTTGTGGGCGTGCTCCTCGGCGTGCCCGCCGTCGATGAAGAGCAGGGCCAGCGGGGTCCGCCAGTGCCGGGAGACGGTCGTGGAGTGGCCCACCACGGCCACCACGTGCTCCTCCAGCCCGGCCCGCTCCAGGGTGCGGCGCAGGAAGGGGAGGGTGTCCATCCGGCCGGTGCGCGGGTCCACGACCTCGGGGTCGTGGTGCTCCCAGCCCGCCTGGTTCTCCTCGCTGCCGTGGTGGTGGTCGACGGTGAAGACCGTGCCGCCCACCTCGAGGGCCGCGGCGCCCAGGTAGACCGCGGACTTGCCGCAGTAGGTGCCGACCTCCAGCGCGGGGCCGGTGGGGAGCTGCCCGGCGGCCCGGCGGAAGAGCAGCAGCCCCTCCTCCTCGGGCATGAACCCCTTCACCTCCCGGGCGAGCGTGCGCAGGTCCTCGGGCATCGGGGAGGTGGTCATGGGCTCATCCTTCCGGACGCCCCGGCCGGCTCGCGGCACCGGTACCGCCTCAGGGCTCGATGAGTCCGGCACGGATCGCGTAGCGGGTCAGCTCGGTGCGGTCCCGCATCCCGAGCTTGCCCAGCACGTTCTCCCGGTGCCGCTCGACGGTCCGCACGCTGATGGTGAGCAGCCGGGCGATCTCGCGCGAGGAGTGGCCCTCGGCGATCAGCTTGACCACCTCGTCCTCCCGGGCCGTCAGCACCGCCCGGGGCAGACGCTCGCCGCGGCGCAGCCGCTCCAGGTAGTCGCGTACCAGCACGCTCTCGGCCTGGGGGTAGAGGAACGACTCCCCGCGCAGCGCCGCGCGGCAGGCCGCGACCAGGTCACGGTCGGCGACCGACTTCAGGACGTAGCCGCAGGCACCGACCCGCAGGGACTCGAAGAAGTACTGCTCGTTGTCGTGCATCGAGAGCATCAGCATCGTCGGCGGGGGAGTACGGCGGGAGAGCTGTCGCGCCGCCTGCAGGCCGGTGAGCCGGGGCATCGCGACGTCGAGGATGGCCAGGTCGATCGGCACCTCCCGGACCGCCTGGACCGCCGCGGCCCCGTCCGCGGCCTCCGCGACGACCTCCAGGTCGGGCTCGGCCTCGAGGATCATCCGCACGCCCCGGCGCACCAGGGCGTGGTCGTCGGCCAGCAGCACCCGGGCCGGGCGGTCGGCGGGGCTCATCCGGCGACCTCGGACGCCGGCGTCGGCTGGCCGGTGGCCAGCGGGATCGTGAGGGTGACCCGGGTGCCGCCCCCGTCCTGGCCGGCGACCTCCAGCCGGCCGCCGACCAGGGCGGCCCGCTCGCGCATGCCCCGGGTGCCGACGCCCTCGCGCCGACCCGCCAGCCCCTTGCCGTCGTCGGCCACGGTCAGCACCAGCTGGTCGCCGCTGACGCCCAGCTGCACGTCCACCGTCCTGGCCCCGGCGTGCCGGGCGACGTTGGTCAACGCCTCCTGGGCCACCCGGAAGACCACCAGCTCCACCTCGTCGCTCAGCGGCGGCAGGCCCGGGAGGACGCCGCGGCGCACCAGGGTGTCGCCCGCTCCGAACAGGTCGTTGGTGAGTGCGGCCAGGGCGCTGCGCAGGCCAAGGTCCTCGAGCACGTGCGGCCTCAGGTGCCGGGCGACCGACCGCACCTCGTCCAGGCTGGCCCGGACGCCCTCGCGCACCCGCTCCAGGGAGTTCCGGGCCTCCGGCGGCGCGGTGGCGGCCAGGGCTGTCAGCTCCAGCAGCACCGCGGTCATGGACTGGCCGACCCCGTCGTGCAGCTCCTGGGCGATCCGGCTCCGCTCCGCCTCCTGGGCGGCGGACGCCGCGGCCGCGTTCTCCCGCCGGCTCGCCTCGATCCGGTCGAGCAGGTCGTCGATGGACCGGGCCAGCCGCCCGGCCGGCCCGCGTTCGGGGCCGGAGAGGCGCACCAGCGGCTCGGTGCTCCGGGCGTGGTCGAGCTGCTCGACCAGGCGGTCCAGCGGGAGCACGGCCCGCCGGACCAGCAGCACGTCGGCGAGCAGCAGCAGCACCAGGCCGCCGAGCAGCACGAGCACCTGGTGGGTGGAGGGCCGGGACGAGACCGAGGCCGGGGAGAGGATCAGCAACACCGCGCCCACGGCCAGCAGCAGCCCGTTGATCAGGATCACCCGCGTGGCGAGGGAGAGCCGGGGGGCGGAGGCCATGCGCCCACCCTTCCCCACGCTCATCGCCGGTGTCCACGCCAGGGTGGGCGGACGCCGGATGCGGACGCCGGGGGACCAGGTGGAACGCGAAGACCTGGGGACGACTCCCCATGGTTCCGGGCCCGGTGGCGGGAGAGGATCAGCACCAACATGGACCTGAACCTCGTGATCGGCGGCGCTGCCCTCGTCCTGCTGACCGGGGTGGCGGCCGTGCGCGTCTCCGCCCGCGCCGGACTGCCGAGTCTGTTGCTCTACCTGGTCATCGGTCTGGCCATCGGGGAGGCGGGGCTCGGGCTGCAGTTCGAGGACCTCGAGCTCACGATGGTGCTCAGCACGCTGGCGCTGGCGGTGATCCTCGCCGAGGGCGGCTTCAGCACGCGCTGGGACGTGATCCGGCCGGTGGTCGGCCTGGCGGGGATGCTCGCCACGGTCGGGGTGGCCGCCAGCGTGGCGGTCACCGCCCTGATCGCCTACGTCGCCCTGGACGTCGACCCGCGCACCGCCCTGCTGCTCGGAGCGGTGGTGGGCTCGACCGACGCGGCCGCGACGTTCTCCATCATGCGGCGGCTCCCGGTGCGCCCCCGGCTGCGGGCGACGCTGGAGGCCGAGTCGGGCTTCAACGACCCCCCGGTGATCATCCTGGTCACGGTGGTGGCCAGCGACGCCTGGTACGAGGCACAAGGGCTGGAGATCGCCGCCCTGGTGGTCTTCCAGCTGGTCGTGGGTCTGGTCACCGGGCTGGTGGTCGCGATGTGCGGGCAGTGGCTGCTCTCCCGCAGCGCCCTCCCCGCGGCGGGCCTCTACCCGCTGGCCACGTTCGCGATCCTGTTCCTGGCCTTCTCGACCGCCGGCGTGCTGGGCGGCAGTGGCCTGATGGCGATCTACGTGGCCGGCATGTGGCTCGGCAACGCCCGGCTCCCGCACCACCAGGCGACGGCCGGCTTCGCCGACGGGATGGGCTGGCTGGCGCAGATCGGGCTCTTCGTCCTGCTCGGCCTGCTGGCCAGCCCGAACCGGCTCGCCGACGCCGTGCTGCCGGCGCTGATCGTCGGGGTGGGACTGACCTTCGTCGCGCGGCCGCTCTCCGTGGCGCTCTGCTCGGTGTGGTGGCGGGTGCCATGGCGCCACCAGGTCTTCCTCTCCTGGGCGGGCCTGCGGGGCGCGGTCCCGATCGTGCTGGCCACGATCCCGATCACCCAAGGGCTGCCGGAGGCGGAGCAGATCTTCGACGTGGTCTTCCTCCTGGTCACGACCTTCGTGCTGATCCAGGCGCCGTCGTTGCCCTGGCTGGCCCGGCGCACGGGTGTCGTGGTCGAGCGGGCGCACGAGATCGAGGTCGAGTCGGCGCCGCTGGAGTCGATCGACGCCAGCCTGCTCCAGTTCGAGGTGCCCCCCGGGTCCCGGTTGGCCGGGGTCTTCGCCGACGACCTGCGGCTGCCCTCCGGGGCGGTGCTCGCCCTCGTCGGGCGCGAGGGCAAGGTGAGCGTGCCCGACCGGCACACCTCGCTGCGCCCGGGGGACCAGCTCCTCCTGGTGGTCCCCGAGCGCGTGCGCAACCAGACGGAGCGTCGCCTGCAGGCGATCAGCCGCCAGGGCAGGCTCGCGGTCTGGCTGGACGAGGAGCCCGGGGCCGGGCCGCCCCAGGAGCCACCCGAGGGCCGACAACCGGGCAGGCGCAACAATGGTCGCCATGACGACGTACGGGCGGGCCGTGCCCTGGCAACCGGACGACGACCTCTATCCCGAGGCCGACGGCCTCGTCGACCACGCTCGCTTCCGTGACGTCCTGGGGCGGTTCGCCTCCGGGATCACCGTGGTGACCGCGACCCACGACGGTGTGCCGGTCGGGCTCACCTGCCAGAGCTTCACCAGCGTCTCGCTCGACCCGCCGCTGGTGCTGTTCTGCCCCTCCCGGGCCTCACGCGCCTGGCCGCTGATCGAGCGCGCCGGCCGCTTCTGCGTCAACGTCCTGGCAGCCGACCAGGCCGACGTCTCGCACGCGATGGCCAGCCGCGGGATCGACAAGTTCGCCCAGGTCGGGTGGCGGCCCTCCGCGGAGTCGGGCAGCCCGGTGCTGGACGGCGTGCTGGCCCACCTGGAGTGCACGCTGGAGGCCGTGCACGACGGCGGGGACCACCACGTGGTGCTCGGCCGGGTCCAGCACCTGCAGGTCGACCGCGAGGGGGATGCGCTGCTCTACTTCAAGGGCGACTACACCGCCACCGGTCAGTCGAACGTGTAGCCGAACTCCGTCAGGTCGCGGGCGTAGACCTCGGCCACCCGCCGCCGGGTGCGGTCGTCGTAGTAGTCCTGCCACGGCCCGGTGCTCCAGGTGTTGCGCCGGGGCGGGTCCACGACGGGCAGCCCGAGGCGCTTCTGCACCACCGCGAGGTCGGCGGCCAGGCGCTCGGTCCGGCCGATGTGGTCGGCGCGCCGGCGCGGGGTGACCAGGAAGTCCACCTGGGGCGTCGCCAGCCGAGGGTGCTCCTCGGTGCCGCGCAGGACGAACTCCTCGAAGTCGGCGTACTTCGCCACCGCCCGCCACAGCGGGTTGCCGCCCCGTGGGCCGTCCTGCTCCACCTGCGGCTTGCCGGAGGCCGGTCCCAGCCGGTGGTTCCAGCGGTCGATCATCGACCACCACGAGACCATCCGGCTCCACGGGTTCCGGACGAACCCGAAGGTCCAGTAGTCGGCCAGGCCGGGCTCCTGCTGGAGCACCCAGCGCAGCCGCGGGTGCCGTCGCGGACCGAGGTCGCGCAGGTCGTGGGCGCCCTCGCGGACCACCGACTCCACCGTCACCCCGCCGGTCTTCGGCACGTGGATGAAGAGGAGCCGGTGGGCGTCGGAGATCAGCACGGGAGCAGGGTAGCCCCGGGGTCAGGCCTCCAGCGGCCAGCCCCGGCCGGCCCAGCCGCCGGTGCCGCCGGCGACGTTGACCGCGTCGACGCCCTGGGCGCGGAGGAACTCCACGACCTGGCGGCTCCGGTTCCCGCTCTGGCAGATCACCAGGACCCGGCGGTCCCGCGGCAGCTCGTCGAGGTGCTGGGGCACCTGCCCCATCGGGACGTGCTTCGCCCCGGGGACGTGGCCCGCGGCGAACTCGTCGTCCTCGCGGACGTCCAGCACGAAGGCCCCCTCGGAGTGCAGGGCCGCGAACTGCTCGAGGTCGACCTCCGCGGCGGACTCGGCCTCGGCGACCTGGCGCCGTACGTCGTCCATGTCCAGGCCGCGCACGGCGGTGATCAGCTCCTCCAGGGCCGGCGGCGGGAGCGCGCCGGGCTGGGAGAAGACCAGGATCCCGTCGCGGAACGCCATCAGCGTGGGGATCGAGGTGATCTGGGCCATCGCGGCCAGCTCCTGCTCGGCCTCGGTGTCGACCTTGCCGAAGACGATGTCGGAGTGCTTTTCCGACGCCTGCTCGAACACCGGCGCGAACTGCCTGCACGGTCCGCACCAGGCGGCCCAGAAGTCGACCAGCACGATGCCGGGCGCGGTCACGGCGGTCTCGAAGTCCTGTCGGGTCAGCTCACGTGTCGCCATGTCGACGACGTTACCCGCCGGTCCTACCAGCCCCGGGCCCGCCACTCGTCCAAGTGCGGGCGCTCCTCGCCCAGCCTTCCGTCGTCCCCGTGGCCGGGATAGAACCAGGTGGTGTCCGGCATCGCGGCGAAGATCTTCTCCTCCACGTCGCCGATCAGCTGGGCGAACGCGTCGGCGTCGCCGAAGGTGTTGCCGACGCCGCCGGGGAAGAGGCTGTCGCCGGTGAAGAGATGGGAGTGACCGTCGGGGTCGTCGTAGCGCAGGCAGACCGAACCGGGGGTGTGCCCGGCCACCGCGACCACGCGCAGCACGGCCTCGCCCACCCGCACCTCGTCGCCGTGGGCGAGCCGCCGGTCGACGGTGACGCCCGTCTGCTCCGTGACCGCGTCGGCGTCCGGTCCGCCGACCAGGACCTCGGCGCCGGTGGCCTCGACGACCTCGGCGAGGGCGCGGTGGTGGTCCCAGTGCTGGTGGGTGGTGACCACCTTGGCCAGACCGTCGGGCCCGACCAGCTCCAGCAGCCGCTCCGGCTCGGCCGCGGCGTCGACGAGCACCTGCTCGCCGGTCCTCGGGCACCGGAGCAGGTAGCAGTTGTTGCTCATCTTCGGGTCCACCGCCACCTTGGTGATCAGGAGGCCGGGCAGCTCGCGTGTCTGGGCGGGGCCACCCGGGGCGACCTTCCCGTCGTACTCCTGCTCCGCCCGCTCCGTGCCGGTCTTCTCGTCCACCTGGTCATCTCCTCCTCGTCCGAGGGCCGTCTGCCGGCCGTCCGTGCATCACGCTGCAGCTCGCCGGCGCCGAACGTGGCTGGCCGGGTACCCGGTCTACCAGGGCTTCATCGCGGGCACCACGCCCGAGGTCGAGGCCAGCCCCACGACCGGGGTGCGACCGCTCAGCCAGCGGGCGAGCTCGACCGCGGTCCCCGAGACGACAGGCCCCTCGCCCGGCTGCGGCCAGGTCCGGTCGAGGTCGACGGCGTGGGCCTGGACCGGCCCGAGGCGGCTGAGCCGCACGGCCAGCGCATCCACCACCGCCGCGGCGGCGACGGGGGAGACGTCGTCCGCGCGGGCGCCGGCGTCGAGGTCGAGGTGGTGCAGCACGACCTCGGCGATCCGCTTGCGCGGGACCTCGGCCACCAGGAACGTCGCTCCGCCCGGGTCCCGCTCCAGACAGGCCTGCCACGCGTCGCCCTGGACGGCGTCGAGCGCCTCCGCGAGCAGCGTGGTGCTGGCCAGGAACCGGGCGCGCAGCTCCTCGGCCGGAGCCGAGGCGAGCTCGTCGATGTCGTCCTCCCGGGCGGTGCCGGTGCGGTACTGCGGACGGTGCTCGCCCCGGCCGGCGGCGTCGACGGACTCCGCCAGCCCCTCCGCGTTCAGGGCGAGGTGGGCGACCACCTGGGCCCGGTCCCACCCCGGCAGCGCCGAGGCAGCACGCAGGCCGGCGTCATCGAGCGTGTCCACCGTGCGCACCAGGGCGGTCGTCGCCTCGCGCAGCAGGTCGCGATCATCCATGCGGGTCATTGAACACCCGCGAGGGGCCGGCGCGCGCCCCCGACTTGCGCCGAGTTGATAACATGGCGAACACGTGTTCGAACGACGTGTGGGGATCTCTCTGTGACCGACCAGCTGATCATCCGGGGCGCCCGGGAGCACAACCTGAAGGACGTCTCGCTGGACCTTCCGCGCGACTCCCTCATCGTCTTCACCGGCCTCTCCGGCTCGGGCAAGTCCTCGTTGGCGTTCGACACGATCTTCGCCGAGGGGCAGCGGCGCTACGTCGAGTCGCTCTCGGCGTACGCGCGCCAGTTCCTCGGGCAGATGGACAAGCCGGACGTCGACTTCATCGAGGGGCTCTCGCCGGCGGTCTCGATCGACCAGAAGTCGACCTCGAAGAACCCGCGCTCGACCGTCGGCACGATCACCGAGGTCTACGACTACCTGCGCCTGCTCTATGCCCGCGCCGGGCGGCCCCACTGCCCGACCTGCGGTGCCCCGATCGAGCGGCAGACGCCCCAGCAGATCGTCGACCGCGTCCTGGCGATGGAGGAGGGACGCCGGTTCCAGGTCCTGGCCCCGGTGATCCGCGGTCGCAAGGGCGAGTACGTCGAGCTGTTCCGCACCCTGCAGGCCCAGGGCTTCAGCCGGGCCCGGGTCGACGGCGAGACGTACCCGCTGGACGCGCCTCCGACCTTGGACAAGCAGCGCAAGCACAACATCGAGGTCGTGATCGACCGGCTCGCGGTCAAGGAGTCCGCCAAGCGCCGGCTCACCGACTCGGTGGAGACCGCCCTGCAGCTGGCCGACGGCCTGGTCGTCCTGGACTTCGTGGACCTGGAGGCCTCCGACCCCGGACGCGAGGTGCGCTTCTCCGAGCGGATGGCCTGCCCCAACGACCACCCGATCGACACCGACGACCTGCAGCCCCGGTCGTTCTCGTTCAACTCCCCGTTCGGCGCCTGCCCGCAGTGCCACGGCATCGGCACCCGGATGGAGGTCGACCCCGAGCTGGTGGTGCCGAACCCCCAGGCCTCGCTGGGCGAGGGCGCGATCCAGCCCTGGAGCGGCGCGCACGTCGCCGACTACTTCCTGCGGCTGATGGGCGCGCTGGGCGAGGAGCTCGGCTTCGACCTCAACACCCCGTGGGAGAAGCTGCCCGCGAAGGCCCGCAAGGCGATCCTGCACGGCCACCCCACCAAGGTGCACGTGGTGACCCGCAACCGCTACGGGCGTCAGCGTTCCTACTACGCCGAGTTCGAGGGCGTCGCGCAGTACATCGAGCGTAGGCACCACGACGCGGAGACCGACACGAGCCGTGAGCGGTTCGAGGGCTTCATGCGCGAGGTGCCCTGCCCGGCCTGCCGGGGCAGCCGGCTCAAGCCCGTCTCGATGGCGGTGACGGTCGGTGGCCTCTCGATCGCCGAGGTCTGCGCACTGCCGATCAACGAGACCGCCGACTTCCTGCGCACCGTCGAGCTCAGCGAGCGCGAGGCGCAGATCGCCGAACGGGTGCTCAAGGAGATCCAGGAGCGGCTCCAGTTCCTGCTCGACGTCGGTCTCGACTACCTGTCGCTGGACCGGCCCTCGGGCTCGCTCTCGGGCGGTGAGGCGCAGCGGATCCGGCTGGCGACCCAGATCGGCGCGGGCCTGGTCGGCGTCCTCTACGTGCTCGACGAGCCCTCGATCGGCCTGCACCAGCGCGACAACATGCGGCTGATCGACACCCTGGTGCGCCTGCGCGACCTGGGCAACACCCTGATCGTGGTCGAGCACGACGAGGACACCATCCGGCACGCCGACTGGGTCGTCGACATCGGCCCGGGCGCCGGCGAGCACGGGGGACAGGTGGTCCACTCGGGCTCGGTCGCCGACCTGCTCACCCACCCCGACTCCGCCACCGGCCAGTACCTCTCCGGTCGCCGGGAGATCCCGGTGCCGGAGGTGCGGCGTCCGCGGACCAAGGGCCGCGAGCTGGTGGTCAAGGGGGCCAAGGAGCACAACCTGAAGAACGTCGACGTCGCGTTCCCGCTGGGGATGTTCGTCGCGGTCACCGGCGTCTCGGGGTCGGGCAAGTCGACCCTGGTCAACGACATCCTCTACACCTCGCTGGCCAAGCAGATCTACAACGCCCGCACGGTCCCGGGCCGGCACCGGACGATCACCGGCGTCGACCAGGTCGACAAGGTGATCCACGTCGACCAGTCGCCGATCGGGCGGACGCCGCGCAGCAACCCGGCGACGTACACCGGGGTCTTCGACCACGTGCGCAAGCTCTTCGCCCAGACCCCCGAGGCGAAGATGCGCGGCTACCTCCAGGGCCGGTTCTCCTTCAACGTCAAGGGCGGGCGCTGCGAGGCGTGCCAGGGCGACGGCACGATCAAGATCGAGATGAACTTCCTGCCCGACGTCTACGTGCCGTGCGAGGTCTGCCACGGCGCCCGCTACAACCGTGAGACGCTCGAGGTGCACTACAAGGGCAAGACCATCGCGGACGTGCTCGACATGCCGATCGAGGAAGCGGCCGAGTTCTTCGCCGCCGTCCCGGCGATCGCCCGGCACATGAAGACCCTGACCGAGGTGGGGCTGGGCTACGTCCGGCTCGGGCAGCCCGCGACCACCCTGTCGGGCGGGGAGGCGCAGCGGGTCAAGCTGGCCAGCGAGCTGCAGAAGCGCTCCACGGGCCGCACGGTCTACGTGCTGGACGAGCCGACCACCGGTCTGCACTTCGAGGACATCCGCAAGCTGCTGCTGGTGCTGGGCCGGCTGGTCGACCAGGGCAACACCGTCCTGGTGATCGAGCACAACCTCGACGTGATCAAGACCGCGGACTGGATCATCGACATGGGGCCCGAGGGCGGGTCCCGCGGCGGCACCGTGGTGGCCGAGGGCACCCCGGAGGAGGTGGCCCGGCACGAGGCGAGCCACACCGGGACGTTCCTCAAGCCCCTGCTGGAGGGCCAGCTGCGCCGCTGACCGAGGCGCGGGCCGGTCCGCCCGGCCCGGCCGGCCGGCTCTCCGGGCGGGCGCACCGTCCGCGCCAGGTCCGGTCCCGGGGGGACTCGCGGCGGTCGAGGCGTCGGTCGAGCATCACCCGCGCCTCGTCGAGCCGGCCGGCGCGGAGCAGGGCCGCGATCCTGATCTCCTCCAGCACCTCGCGCTGGGCGTCCGAGCCGCCGAGCCGCCACGTCCGGTAGGCCACCGCGCCCAGGCAGTCGGCGGCCAGACCTGGCAGCCCCCGGGCGAGCACGATCAGGGCGTGCACGACCGGCGCCACCACCTCGCGGTGCACCGGGTGCACGTGCGACTCGGCATACCTCGCCAGCGTCCGGAGCCCGGGCACGTCGTCGGTGGCCAGCAGCACGACTGCGGCGTGCAGGGCCAGGAACGGCGTCGCCGGCCGGGCCAGCGTCTCGCGGCCTGTCGTCGCCAGCACACCGGCGAGCCCCGGCACGTCCTCTCCCTCGGCGGTCAGCGCCCAGCGGAAGAGCAGCGAACCGGTGTCCACCAGGGCGCGGCAGCCCAGGGCCCGGTCGGTGCCGAGCTGGTCGCGGTGCCGGCGCCGGACCGCGTCGGTGTCGCCCAGGCTCAGCTCGTGCAGGGCGGCGTGCCAGGAGAAGTGGCTCAGGCTCACCGTGCGTGCCCCGTCCCCGGTCACCCAGCCGTCCATCCAGTGCAGCCCCGCGTGGTGGTCGCCGGTCTCGTAGTGGGCGTGGGCCCGGGCGTGGGCCGAGTGCCCGGCCGACGGCTCCGCGGCCAGGGACCGGCAGGAGAGCTCCATCGCCTCGTCGAAGCGCCCCTGCTCCTGCCGCATGAAGGCCAGCAGCCCGTCGCTCCACCAGTGGCCGTCGTACGCCGGGGCGGCCGCCTCGACGATCGCCCAGGCCTGCTCGGGGACCTCGGTGACCCCTGCGAAGGCGATGGTCGGCACGGCGGTGGAGAGGAGCAGCGCGTCCCGCGGGTGCTCGGCGAGGTGCGCCACCAGGGGCGCGGGGTCACCGGCGACGTGCCGCACCACGGCGTGCACGTGCGCCCGCTCGCGGTCGGTGGCGCGCCGGGCGTGCAGCTGGGCGTCGCGCAGCCGCGCCGGCAGGTCCACGGGCAGGCACATCTCGTGGCCCAGCAGGGCGAGGGTGGAGTGGGCCAGCGCGAAGGTGGGATCCAGCGCGAGCGCCTGGGAGACCTGCTCGGCGCCGCCCTCCCGGAGTCGCAGCAGGTCGAGGAGTCCCCGCGACCAGACGGCGGCGGCCTCGGGGCTCGTGGTGAGCGGGAGCCCGAACGGGTCGCGACAGGACATGAAAAGCATAGTAAGTCACACGACTTTGATTGGGAACCGTTCCGCGAGGTGTGTCGTGGGGCTCCCGGCGGCGCTCCGGGTCTCCACCCACCCGATATCCTCGGAGCGACTTCGTCGTCCAGACCAGGAGCAGGTGTGAGCAAGCAGGGCCTCAATCGACGTCAGGCACTCAGCGGGGCAGCGGCGGCCGGGATCGGCGTGCCGCTGCTGGCGGCGTGCGGCTCCGACACCGGCGAGGCCGTCGACACGAAGCCCAAGGCCGAGAGCGGCCAGCTCCTGGCCTCGACGGACGACGTCGGAGTCGGCTCGTGCGTGGTGTTCCCGAAGGAGCAGGTGGTCCTGGCGCAGCCCGCCGAGGGGACCTTCACCTGCTTCTCCGCGGTCTGCACGCACCAGGGCTGCCTGGTCTCCACCAGCTCGAGCGGCGAGATCCCGTGCACCTGTCACGGCAGCTACTTCTCGCTCGAGGACGGGTCGGTCCTGAAGGGTCCGGCCACCAAGGCGCTGTCCAAGGTCGAGATCGAGGTCGACGGGGACCGGATCACCGTCGTCTGAGCGTCGGTGCCGGACCGTAGGCTCTGCACATGGCTTCTCCCGCGTCGTACCGTCCCGCTCCCGGGACGATCCCGACGCAGCCGGGGGTGTACCGGTTCCGGGACCGTCGCGGCCGGGTGATCTACGTCGGCAAGGCGAAGAACCTGCGCGCCCGGCTGTCGTCGTACTTCCAGGACATCAGCAACCTGCACCCGCGCACCGCCTCGATGGTGACCACCGGGGCGAGCGTCGAGTGGACCGTGGTCCGCACCGAGGTGGAGGCGCTCCAGCTGGAGTACTCCTGGATCAAGGAGTTCGACCCCCGGTTCAACGTCAAGTACCGCGACGACAAGTCCTACCCCTGGCTGGCGGTCACCGTGGGGGAGGAGTTCCCCCGGGTGATGGTGGGGCGCGGCGCCAAGAAGAAGGGCACGCGCTACTTCGGGCCGTACGGGCACGCCTGGGCGATCCGGGAGACGGTCGACCTGCTGCTGCGGGTCTTCCCCATGCGCTCGTGCAGCAACGGGGTCTTCAAGCGCTCCGCGCAGATCGGCCGCCCCTGCCTGCTCGGCTACATCGACAAGTGCGCGGCGCCCTGCGTCGGCGCCGTGAGCGCCGAGGAGCACCGACGCATCGTCGACGACTTCTGCGACTTCATGGCCGGCAACACCACGGCCTTCGTGAAGCGGGTCGAGAAGGAGATGTACGCCGCCTCCGAGGCGCTCGACTTCGAGAAGGCGGCTCGGCTGCGCGACGACCTGGGCGCGCTCAACCGGGCGCTGGAGAAGCAGGCGGTGGTGCTGGGCGACGGCACGGACGCCGACGTGATCGCGCTGGCCGAAGACCCGCTCGAGGTGGCCGTGCAGGTCTTCCACGTGCGCGGCGGGCGGATCCGCGGCCAGCGGGGCTGGGTCGCGGACCGGATGGCCGAGGGCGGCACCGCGCACCTGGTGGAGGAGTTCCTGCTCCAGCTCTACGGAGGCGAGTCGGAGTCGATCCCGCGCGAGGTGCTGGTGCCCGAGCTGCCCGAGGACGTCGCCACGATGGAGGAGCTGCTCAGCTCGCTGCGCGGCAGCCGGGTCCAGGTGCGGGTGCCGCAGCGCGGCGACAAGGCGACGCTGCTGGAGACCGTGGGGCGCAACGCCGCGCAGTCGCTCGCGCTGCACAAGACCAAGCGGGCCAGCGACCTGACCACCCGCAACAAGGCGCTCGAGGAGATCCAGCAGGCGCTGGAGCTCGAGGAGGCGCCGTTGCGCATCGAGTGCTACGACGTCTCCAACCTCCAGGGGACCGAGGTGGTCGCCTCGATGGTGGTCTTCGAGGACGGGCTCCCGCGCAAGGGGGAGTACCGCCGGTTCGTCATCCGCGGGGTCGAGGGCCAGAACGACGTGGCCTCGATGCACGAGGTGATCACCCGGCGCTTCCGCCGGCTGCTGGACGAGCAGGCGCGTTCCACCGAGGTGGTGACCGACTCCGGGCCGATGCTGGTCGACCCCGAGACCGGACGTCCCCGCAAGTTCGCCTACGCGCCCGGGCTGGTGGTCGTCGACGGCGGCCCGCCCCAGGTGGCGGCGGCCCGGGCGGCGCTGACCGAGCTGGGGATCGACGACATCCCGGTCTGCGGCCTGGCCAAGCGCCTGGAGGAGGTCTGGGTCCCCGACGAGGAGGACCCGGTGATCCTGCCGCGCACCAGCGAGGGGCTCTACCTGCTCCAGCGGGTCCGCGACGAGGCCCACCGGTTCGCGATCACCCACCACCGCTCGCGTCGTTCCAAGTCGATGGTGGAGAGCGTGCTCGACGACGTCCCGGGACTCGGTGAGGTGCGCCGCAAGTCACTCCTGCGACACTTCGGGTCGTTGAAGAAGCTGCGCGAGGCGGACGAGGCCCAGATCGCCCAGGTCCCGGGGATCGGACCGTCCACCGCCGCGGCGATCAAGCAGGCCGTCGGGGCGGGGGCCGCCCGCAGCGCAGGACCGCGGATCAACACCGCCACGGGCGAGATCGAGGAGGACTGATGGGGCAGCCGGCAGAGCTCGTGATCATCACGGGGATGACAGGGGCGGGCCGGAGCACGGCCGCCAAGGAGCTGGAGGACCTCGGCTACTTCGTGGTCGACAACCTCCCGCCCACGCTGGTGCGCGACGTGGTCCGGCTGGTCGACGACAGCCGGGGCACCGACCAGCCGATCGCCGTCGTGGTCGACGTCCGCTCCGGGTCCTTCTTCACCACGCTCGCCGCCAACCGGCACGAGCACACGACGGGGCGGCCGACCACGCTGCTCTACCTGGACGCAGGCGACGACGTCCTGGTCCGGCGGCAGGAGGCCGTACGCCGTCCGCACCCGCTCCAGGGCAGCGGCCGGCTGATCGACGGGCTGGCGCGGGAGCGCACCGTGCTCGAGGAGATCCGGGGCAGCGCCGACCTCGTGATCGACACCACGGCGCTCAACGTGCACCAGCTCACCGCCCTGATCGCCGAGCACTTCGGGTCGCCGGCCGCCCGGAGCCTGAAGGTGACGATCGTCAGCTTCGGCTTCAAGTACGGCATCCCGGTGGACGCCGACTTCGTGGCGGACATGCGGTTCCTGCCGAACCCGCACTGGATCCCCGAGCTGCGACCGCACAACGGACGGGACACCGACGTCGCCGACTACGTGCGCAGCCAGCCCGGTGCGGCCGAGTTCCTCGACGGATACCTGCCGGTGCTCCAGATCGCCGCCGGGGGATACCTGCGCGAGGGCAAGCGGTTCATGACCGTGGCGGTCGGCTGCACCGGTGGCAAGCACCGCAGCGTGGCGATGACGGAGGAGATCGTGGCGCGGATGCGGGCCTCGGGGTACGACGTCCGGGCCACCCACCGCGACCTGGGACGGGAGTGACGGTGCAGCGCACCGGTGCGTCGGCGGTCGCACTGGGCGGAGGGCACGGGCTGCACGCCAGCCTGACCGCGCTGCGGCACGTCGCGGACGAGCTGACGGCCGTGGTGACGGTCGCCGACGACGGGGGCTCCTCGGGACGGCTGCGCCGCGAGCTGCAGGTGCTGCCGCCCGGCGACCTGCGGATGGCGCTCTCGGCGCTGTGCGGGGACGACGACTGGGGGCAGACCTGGATGCGGGTGCTCCAGCACCGCTTCTCCGGTGACGGCGAGCTGCACGGGCACGCGCTCGGCAACCTGCTGATCGTCGGTCTGTGGGACCTGCTGGGGGACGCGGTGGCGGGCCTCGACATGGTGGGTCGGCTGCTCGAGGCACGCGGCCGGGTGCTGCCGATGTCGACCGTGCCGATCGACATCACCGCGCAGGTCGAGGCCCCGGACGGTCCGCAGACCGCGCACGGGCAGGTCGAGGTGGCCACTGCCCAGGGCCGGATCACGTCGGTGGCGCTGACCCCCTCGGACCCGCCGGCCTGCCCCGAGGCGCTGGGAGCGGTCAAGGACGCCGACTGGGTGGTCCTGGGACCGGGCTCCTGGTACACCTCGGTGATCCCGCACCTGCTGCTGCCCGAGCTGCGCCGGGCGATCGTGGACCGCGGCGACCGGCTCGTGCTCGTGCTCAACCTCGTGGCGCAGGCGGGGGAGACCGGCGGCTTCAGTCCGGCCGACCACCTGGCGGCGCTGCGCGAGGTCGCTCCCGAGCTGCGGGCGCACACCGTGCTCGCCGACACCTCCGCGGTGCTGACGGCACGGGCCGACCTCGAGGACGCCGTGGAGGCCCTGGGGGCGCGACTGGTCGTCGCCGACGTGGCCTCCCACCCCGGGAGCAGCGCGCACGACCCGGTCCGGCTCGCGGAGGCGCTGCGCGTCGTCCTCGCGGGGGAGGACGGAGCCGGAGGGGACCGAGTGGGGGAGTCCGTCCCGCCTCGTTGACGGGCGTGGGAGGATCCCGCCATGGCGATGACGGGACAGGTGAAGGCCGAGCTTGCCAACACCGCGATCACCAAGACCTGTTGCCGCAAGGCCGAGGTGGCCTCCATGCTGCGGTTCGCAGGTGGGCTCCACATCGTGAGCGGCAGGATCGTGGTGGAGGCCGAGCTCGACACCGGGGCGGCGGCCAGGCGGCTGCGCAAGGACGTGGCGGAGGTCTACGGCCATCAGTCCGACGTGGTGATGGTCCAGGGCAACGGGATCCGCAAGGGCAGCCGCTACCTGGTGCGCGTGGTCAAGGACGGCGAGGCGCTGGCCCGGCAGACGGGTCTGCTCGACCCCCGCGGCCGGCCGGTGCGCGGCCTTCCGCCGGCCGTGGTCTCCGGCGGCGGCTGTGACGCCGTGGCCGCGTGGCGTGGCGCGTTCCTGGCCCACGGCTCGCTGACCGAGCCCGGCCGCTCGTCGGCCCTGGAGGTGACCTGTCCCGGTCCCGAGGCGGCGCTGGCCCTGGTCGGCGTGGCCCGCCGGCTCGGCATCTCCGCCAAGGCCCGCGAGGTCCGGGGGGTCGACCGGGTGGTGATCCGTGACGGCGACGCGATCGGCGCGCTGCTGACCCGGCTCGGGGCGCACGAGACGCTGATGGCCTGGGAGGAGCGCCGCATGCGCCGCGAGGTGCGCGCCACGGCCAACCGGCTCGCCAACTTCGACGACGCCAACCTGCGCCGCTCCGCGCGCGCGGCCGTGGCGGCCGGGGCACGCGTCGAGCGGGCCCTGGAGATCCTGGGCGACGAGGTTCCCGACCACCTGCAGCTCGCGGGGCACCTGCGCCTGGAGCACAAGCAGGCCTCGCTGGAGGAGCTGGGCCAGCTGCACGACCCGGTGCTGACCAAGGACGCGATCGCGGGGCGGATCCGGCGGCTGCTGGCGATGGCGGACAAGCGGGCCGAGGAGTTGGGCATCCCCGACACCGAGGCCTCGCTGACCCCCGACATGCTGGCCGAAGAGGCCTGAGGCCGCCCCGGTCCCATGCGGGACGGGGGGTGACGACGCTCACGGGGCCCGCGATAGGCTCGAGGTGAAAGTCGTCCATCGCAATCCAGGAGTCACCGTGACTGTCCGTGTGGGAATCAACGGCTTCGGCCGAATCGGCCGTAACTTCTTCCGCGCTGTGCGCGCCTCGGGTGCCGACATCGAGATCGTCGGCGTCAACGACCTGACCGACTACGCGTCCCTCGCGCACCTGCTCAAGTACGACTCCATCCTGGGCCGGCTCGACGCCGACGTCTCCTCCACCGACTCCTCCATCGTGGTCGGGGACCAGGAGATCCGCGCGTTCTCCGAGCGCGACCCCGCCGCGCTGCCCTGGGGCGACCTCGGGGTCGACGTGGTCGTGGAGTCCACCGGGTTCTTCACCGACGCGACCAAGGCCAAGGCCCACCTCGACGCCGGCGCGAAGAAGGTCATCATCTCCGCGCCCGCGAAGAACGAGGACATCACCATCGTGATGGGGGTCAACGAGGGCCTGTACGACCCGGCGAAGGACCACATCATCTCCAACGCCTCCTGCACCACCAACTGCCTCGCGCCGATGGCGAAGGCCCTCAACGACGAGTTCGGCATCGTCAAGGGGCTGATGACGACCATCCACGCCTACACCGCGGACCAGAACCTGCAGGACAACATCCACAAGGACCTGCGTCGCGCCCGTGCGGCCGCGATCAACATCGTCCCCACCTCGACCGGCGCGGCGAAGGCCATCGGCCTGGTGCTGCCCGAGCTCAAGGGCAAGCTCGACGGCTACGCCCTGCGCGTGCCGACCCCGACCGGCTCGGCCACCGACCTCACCTTCGAGGCGGGCCGGGAGACCACCGTCGAGGAGGTCAACGCCGCGGTGCAGAAGGCGGCCGACGGTCGCTTCCTCAAGTACTCGACCGACCCGATCGTCTCCAGCGACATCGTCACCGACCCGGCGTCGTGCATCTTCGACGCCCCGCTCACCAAGGTGATCGGCAACCAGGTCAAGGTCGTCGGCTGGTATGACAACGAGTGGGGCTACTCCAACCGCCTCGTCGACCTGATCGACTACGTCGGCGCCTCGCTGTGAGCGCAGGGGGCATCGAGACCCTCGGTGACCTGCGCGGCAAGCGCGTCCTGGTCCGCTCGGACCTGAACGTCCCCCTCGACGGGGACCGGATCACCGACGACGGGCGCATCCGCGCCAGCGTGCCGACGATCCGCCGGCTCTCCGAGGCCGGTGCCCGCGTGGTCGTCACCGCGCACCTCGGCCGGCCCAAGGGCGCCCCGGACCCGGCGTACTCGCTGGCTCCGGTGGCCGCCCGGCTGGGCGAGCTGCTCGGCCGGCCGGTGGCCTTCGCCGAGGACACCGTCGGGCCCTCGGCCCGTCGGGTCGTCCAGGGCCTGGGCGACGGGGACGTCGCGCTGCTGGAGAACGTCCGCTTCAACGAGGGCGAGACCAGCAAGGACGAGCGGGTCCGCGGCGCGTTCGCCGACGACCTGGCCTCGCTGGTCGACGCCTTCGTCTCCGACGGGTTCGGCGTCGTGCACCGCAAGCAGGCCAGCGTCTACGACGTCGCGACCCGGCTGCCCAGTGCGATGGGCGCCCTGGTCGGTGCCGAGATCGACGTGCTGCGCCGGCTGACCGTGGACCCGGAGCGCCCCTTCGTGGTGGTGCTCGGCGGCTCCAAGGTCTCCGACAAGCTCGGGGTCATCGACAACCTGCTGGGCAAGGCCGACAAGCTGCTGATCGGCGGCGGGATGGTCTTCACCTTCCTCAAGGCCCAGGGCCACGAGGTCGGCAAGAGCCTGCTCGAGGAGGACCAGGTCGAGACCTGCCGTCGCTACCTCACCGAGGCCGCCGAGCGGGGTGTGCAGATCCTGCTGCCCACCGACGTGGTGGTCGACACCGCGTTCCCCTCCGGGGACCAGGAGCCCACGCCTCGCGTGGTGGCCGCGGACGCCATCCCGGCAGACGCGCTCGGCCTGGACATCGGACCCGACTCGGCGCGCGCCTTCGCCGCGGCGCTGTCCGACGCGAAGACCGTGTTCTGGAACGGACCGATGGGCGTCTTCGAGGTCCCGGCCTTCGCCGAGGGGACCCGTGCGGTCGCCCAGGCCCTCACGGAGATCGACGGCCTCTCGGTCGTCGGCGGCGGCGACTCCGCCGCGGCCGTCCGGACGCTCGGCTTCGACGAGGCGTCCTTCGGGCACATCTCCACCGGGGGCGGTGCCAGCCTGGAGTACCTCGAGGGCAAGGTGCTTCCCGGCATCGCCGTCCTCGAGCGCTGAACGACCACGCCAGAACTAGCGAGAACGAGAAGGAACCCAGCACCCATGGCTGCTGCACGCACCCCGCTGATGGCGGGAAACTGGAAGATGAACCTCAACCACCAGGAAGCGGTGGTGCTGGTCCAGAAGCTCGCCTGGACGCTGTCTGACAAGAGGCACGACTTCGGACGGGTCGAGGTCGCCGTCGTCCCGCCCTTCACCGACCTGCGGTCGGTGCAGACGCTGGTCGACGGCGACCGCCTCCAGGTGCGGTACGGCGCGCAGGACGTCTCGGTGCACGAGAAGGGCGCCTTCACCGGGGAGGTCTCCGCCTCGATGCTCTCCAAGCTCGGCTGCTCCTACGTCGTCGTCGGGCACTCCGAGCGGCGTGAGCACCACCAGGAGACCGACGAGGTCGTGAACGGCAAGGCGCACCGCGCGCTGGAGGCGGGCATGACGCCGATCGTCTGCGTCGGCGAGGGTCTCGAGGTGCGCCAGGCCGGACGCCACGTGGAGCACACGCTCGGCCAGGTCGACGGCTCGCTCGCCGGGTTCACCGCCGAGCAGGTCGCCGGACTGGTCGTCGCCTACGAGCCGGTGTGGGCGATCGGCACCGGCGAGGTCGCCACGCCGGAGGACGCCCAGGAGGTGTGCGCCGCCATTCGCACCCGGATCCGCGAGACGTGGGGGGACGAGGCGGCCGCCGGTTGCCGGATCCTCTACGGAGGTTCGGTGAAGTCCTCGAACGTCTCCGGCATCATGGAGAAGGACGACGTGGACGGCGCCCTCGTGGGCGGCGCGAGTCTCCAGGCCGACGAGTTCGCCGCGATCTGCCGGTTCCACGACCTGCCGACCCTCTGACCACCCCTCGACGTGACGTAGGCTGATGCCGTGATCCTGCTCTTCCAGTCCCTGCTCGTGCTGACGAGCCTCATCCTGATCCTCCTCGTGCTGCTCCACAAGGGCCGTGGTGGGGGCATGTCGGACATGTTCGGAGGGGGCATGTCCAGCACCCTGGGGGGATCGTCGGTCGCTGAGCGCAACCTGGACCGGTTCACCGTCGGGGTGGGCGTCATCTGGTTCGCGTGCATCGTGGCACTGGGACTGCTGCTGGCCTACGGGTCTTAGTTTTTTCGTTTCATTTCATTTCTGGGAGGGATTGAGATGGCTGGTGGAGGAAGCGCGATCCGGGGGAGTCGGGTTGGGGCCGGTCCGATGGGGGAGGCAGAGCGAGGTGAGGCGGCGCCGCGTCAAGCGGTGAGCTACTTCTGCTCGCACGGCCACCGTTCGGTGGTCACGTTCGCGGTGGAGGCGGTGGCCCCGGAGACGTGGGACTGCCCCAAGTGCGGGCTGCCCGCGAGCATGGACCGGGACAACCCCCCGCCAGCACCGAAGATCGAGCCGTACAAGACGCACCTGGCCTACGTGAAGGAACGCCGTTCCGATGCGGAGGCCGCGGACATCCTCGACGAGGCCGTCCAGCTGTTGCGCAGTCGCCGCAAGTCCGGCGACATCATCTTCTAGCTGTGATGCCCAGGCAGGTTGTTCAACCTGGTGATGGGTGCGGCTTTCCCGATCGCTGAGTGGGGCCGGTGATGGTTGTACTCGTGGACCCATGCTGGCAGAGCGGCGAGCCGGGCTGATTCGGAGTTGTAGAACTTCTTGAACGCCCAGCCCTCGACGAGAGTGCGGTGGAAGCGTTCGATCTTGCCGTTGGTCTGGGGACGGTAGGGGCGGGTCCGCTTCGCAGTGATCTGAAGTTCCGTGCAGGTGTCGCGCCACAGGTGGGAGCGGTAGGCGCCGCCGTTGTCGGACAGCACCCGTTGCACCGTCACGCCACGTGCGGCGAACCAGGCCACGGCGTTGCGCAGCACGGCTGCGGCGGTCTCCTTGGTTTCGTCGTCGTGGGCCTCGACGTAGGCGACTCGCGAGTGGTCGTCGATGACGGTGTGCAGGTAGCAGGTCCCGACCAGCGGTTGGTGGTACTTGCTCTTGGGGGCACCTGTTCGCAGGGCCGTAGCGGCGCGGTTCTTGCCGCCTTGTTGTCGCCCGACGTAACGCCAGCCGCCGCCGTCGGGGACCTTGCCGAGCTTCTTGACGTCGACGTGGATCAGGTCGCCGGGCCGCTGGTGCTCGTAGCGGCGGATCGGCTCCCCGGTCGCGCGGTCGATGTGGGTCAGCCGGTTGAGACGGCAGCGGACCAGGACCGCGTGCACGGTCGAGGACGCCATGTTGAGCCGGTCGGCGATCTCGACCGGGCCGAGCCGCTGCTTCCACCGCAGGTGCACGATCTTGCGGACCACCGGGGCCGGGGTCCGGTTCGGCTGATGGTGCGGCGCCGAGGACCGGTCGACCATCCCGGCCGGACCCTCGGTGCGGTAGCGCTCAGCCCACTTCTTCGCGGTGCGCCACGAGACGTCGTAACGCTCGGCCGCGCGAGCCGGCGGCCAGCCGTGGTCGACGATCAGAAGTGCGAGTCGAAGCCGGGCGCGCGGGGTCAGGGCAGCGTTGGAGTGGGTAGCGTGGGACACGAAGGCCTCCTTCGGTGGCGGAGCGGTTCCTAGATAGCTCCACTCCACACCGGGGAGGCCTTCGTTCATCTACAGATCAGATCGTGTCGTCGCACGATCTCGACCAACGTGCCTGGGCATCACATCTAGCCGGCGTCCGCGCCGGCCCCGACGGCTCCAGCGTCGGCCTCCGCGTCGACCAGCCACAGGGTCTCCCCGCGCGCACGCACGCCGCGGGCAGGGCACTCGCCCAGATCACCGGGTTCGAGGGCGGCCGCCAGCGCGGCCGCCTTCGACTCCCCGGAGACGATCACCCAGACCGCGTCGGCGGCGTTGAGGCGCTCGAAGGTCAGGGAGACCCGCTCCGGGGGCGGCTTCGGCGACCCGTGCACGGGCACTGCGGAGGTCCCGCTCCGGTGCACCTCGTCGTGGCCGGGGAAGAGCGAGGCGACGTGCCCGTCCGGCCCCAGGCCCAGCATGACCACGTCGAAGCGTGCCGGCCCGGAGGCAGCCAGCTCCTCGGCGTACGCCGTGGCGGCGGCCTCGACGTCGGGCACGTCGTCACGCGAGGCGATCTCGTGCACGCGGGCGGGATCGACCGGCACGTGGTCCAGGAGGGCCCGGCGGGCCTGCACGGCGTTGCGCTCGTCGGAGTCGCGCTCCAGGAAGCGCTCGTCGCCCCACCACACCTCGACCCGTGACCAGTTCACCGCGGTGTCGCTGCGACGGGCGAGCTCGCGGTGCACGAGGTCGGCGATCCCGCCGCCGGTCAGGCACACGTGGGGGACCCGCCCGGCGGCCTGGACCTCCTCGAGGCGGGCCAGGAGGCGGCTCGCGGTCTCGCCGGCCAGGGCGGCCGAGTCCTCGACCACCTGGACCTCCGGGGCGGTCACTTCTGCTCCTCCAGCTCGAGCAGGTGGGCCACCGTGCGGGCGTAGACCTCGTCCTCGTCGAGCCGCCTGAGCTCCTCGGTCAGCAGCGCGGGCACCTCGCGCCGCGGCAGGGCGATCGGTCGGTCGGGCGCCCCGGGGGAGGAGATGACGGCGTGCACGCCGTCGTGGCGGGAGAGTCGCACGTCGCCGGCACGGGTGGTCAGGACCACCTCGGTCAGTCCGGGGCCCTGCGAGCCGTGCCGCTCCACGTCGACCTTGAGCCGGTCCGAGAGCCAGGCCGCCATCAGGTCGGCCGAGGGGCTGACCCGCTCCCCGGTCACCGAGGCGGCGGTGACCTTCTCCGGGAACTGGTCCAACGCGGCGGCCAGCAGCGCCCGCCAGGGGGTCAGCCGGGTCCAGGCCAGGTCGGTGTTCCCGCTCGTGTACGCGGTGCACTGGTGGAGCAGCGCCTTGCGGTGTCCGCGGGTCACGGCGGCCGCGTCGGTGATCCGTCGCTGCGCCAGCGCCCCGAGCCGGTCCGCTGCCGGGTCCTTCGGCGGGTCGACCGGCCACCACACGACCACGGGGGAGTCGGGCAGCAGCAGGGGCAGGACCACCGACTCGTCGTGGTGGACCACCGCGCCGCTGAGCTTGATCAGCGCCATCTCGCCGCTCCACCCGGCGCCGATGCCGATCTGGGCGTCGACCCGGGGCGGGCCCGACGCCTTGCCGAGGATGATGCCCAGCACTCGCGCGGGGTGCTCGTGCGAGGCCTCCTGGGCGTCGCGCATCGCCTGCTCGGCGTGGTCCTCGGGGGTGACGACGACCAGCGTCATCACCATCCCCATCACCGGGCTGCCCGACCAGGTGCGCTGGCGGCCGAAGGCGCTGGAGATCTCGGCCGCGGTGGTGTCCTCGAGCTCGATCACGGTCTCCTCCAGGTACGTCCGTCGCGGGCCAGCATCTCGGTCGCGGACTCCGGCCCCCAGGTCCCGGCCTCGTAGGGCTCGGGGGCGCCCTGACCGGCCCAGTGCTCGAGGATCGGGTCGAGGATCTTCCAGGAGAGCTCGACCTCCTCGTGCCGGGGGAAGAGCGGCGGGTCGCCGAGCAGCACGTCGAGGATGAGCCGCTCGTAGGCCTCGGGGGACGACTCGGTGAACGCGCCGCCGTAGACGAAGTCCATCGAGACGTCCCTGATCTCCATCGACGTCCCTGGCACCTTCGAGCCGAACCGGACCGTCAGGCCCTCGTCCGGCTGCACCCGGATGACCATGGCGTTCTGGGTGAGCTGCTCGGTGGAGTGCTCGCCGAACGGGAGGTGCGGGGCCTGCTTGAAGACCACGGCCACCTCGGTGACCCGGCGTCCCAGCCGCTTCCCGGTCCTCAGGTAGAAGGGCACGCCGGCCCAGCGCCGGTTGTCCACGTGCAGGGTGATCGCGGCGTACGTCTCGGTGGTCGAGTCGGCCGGGATGGCGTCCTCCTGGAGGTAGCCGCGGACCTTCTCCCCGCCGGCCCAGCCCTCGGCGTACTGCCCGCGGGCAGTGGAGCGGGTCAACGACCTGGGCAGCACCACCGCGGAGAGCACCTTCTCCTTCTCGATCCGCAGCTGGTCGGCCTCGAAGGAGGCGGGCTCCTCCATCGCCACCAGCGCCATCAGCTGGAGCAGGTGGTTCTGGATGACGTCGCGGGCGGCGCCGATGCCGTCGTAGTAGCCGGCCCGGCCGCCGATGCCGATGTCCTCGGCCATGGTGATCTGGACGTGGTCGACGTAGTGGGAGTTCCACAGCGGCTCGAACATGGTGTTGGCGAACCGCATCGCCAGCACGTTCTGCACGGTCTCCTTGCCGAGGTAGTGGTCGATCCGGAAGACCGAGCCCGACGGGAAGACCCCGGCCAGGATGTCGTTGAGCTCACGCGCCGACGTCAGGTCGTGGCCGAACGGCTTCTCCACCACCACCCGTCGCCAGGAGTCGGGATTCTCCGCGAGCCCGTGCCGCTTCAGCTGGTGGACCACGTCGGCGAACAGGCTCGGCGGGATCGCCAGGTAGAAGGCGTGGTTGCCGCCGGTGCCCCGCTCCTCGTCCAGCGCCTCCAGGGTGTCGCGCAGGGTGGCGAAGGCGTCGTCGTCGTCGAACTCGCCCTGCACGAACCGGCACCCCGCCGCCAGCTGGTCCCAGACCTCCTGGCGGAACTCGGTGCGGGCGTGGGCCTTGACCGAGTCGCGGACGATCTCGGCGAAGTCCTGGTCCTCCCACTCGCGCCGGGCGAAGCCGACCAGGCTGAACCCCGGGGGGAGCAGGCCGCGGTTGGCCAGGTCGTAGACGGCCGGCATGATCTTCTTGCGCGACAGGTCGCCGGTGACGCCGAACAGCACCATGCTGCACGGACCGGCGATCCGCGGCAGCCGCCGGTCCTGCGGGTCGCGCAGGGGGTTGCGCCGGACCGGGCTCATCGGCCGGCTAGCAGGTCGGCGACCGCCGCCAGGTCGGCCGGCGCCCCCAGGTGGAGCCGGAGCACCGGACGGCCCTTCTCCGCGAGGACCTGACCGTCCCCGACCGCCTGGGCGAGCAGGAACTCGTGGAAGGTGAAGGGCCGGTCCGGCACGGCCAGGTCGGCCTCCGGCTGGCTCGTCACCTGCAGGAAGAGGCCGGTTGCGGGGCCGCCCTTGTGGTACTGACCGGTGGAGTGCAGGAAGCGCGGCCCCCAGCCGAAGGTGACCGGGCGTCCGGTCCGCCGGGCGAGCGCGGGCCTGACGTCCTCGAGCGCGGAGTCACGGGAACGGTCCAGATAGGCCTGCACCGCCAGGTAGCCGTGCTCGGCGTCCATCCGGTCCAGCAGGGCCGCGACCGCGTCGCGGACCGTCGAGGTGCCCTCCGGGAGCCAGCCAGGCGAGGCGAAGACGGTGACCGCCCCGTCCTCGAACAGCGGCGTCACGGACTCTCCGCCGCCCTCCAGCATCGTCCGTGCTGCGGCCTTCGCGCTCTCCACGTCGGGCTGGTCGAACGGGTTGATCCCCAGGACGCCGCCCGCGACGGCCGTGGCGAACTCCCAGAGCAGCAGCTGGGCACCCAGCGGCCCGTCGAGGCGGGCCGACCAGCCCGACGCGGCGGCGGGAGCCGGGCCGGGGCCGTAGGCGACCAGGAGGGAGTCCTCGGTCGCCGGGTCGGCATTGGGTGCGTCGAGGCTCTCCACCACGACCGGGAGGATCCCGACGCCGTGCTTGCCGGTCGACTCGGCGACCAGCTGCTCGATCCAGTCGCCCAGGCCGGGGTACGCCGAGCCCGCGTCCGCGAGCACCAGCTTGTCCACCCCGCGGGTCGCGGTCAGGCCGAGCAACGCACCGAGCCGCAGCGCGGGGTTGGCCGGGTCGTCGTGCCCGAGGGCAGGGCGCAGCGCCTCGGCCTGGTCCAGGAGCGCGTCGAGGTCCGCCCCGGCCAGGCCGCTGGGGACCAGGCCGAAGGCGCTCAGGGCGGAGAAGCGGCCCCCCACGTCGGGGTCGGCGCGGAACACCCGGTAGCCGGCCGCGGTGGCTGCCTCGTCCAGGGGCGAGCCGGGATCGGTGACGACCACGATCCGCTCGGCCGGCGCGATGCCCGCGTCGGCGAAGGCCTTCTCGAAGGCACGCTTCTGGCTGTCGGTCTCCACGGTGCCGCCGGACTTGGAGCTGACCACCACCACGGTCCGGGCCACCTCGGTCTCGACGGCCCGGCGTACGACGTCGGGGTCCGAGGAGTCGAGCACCACGAGGTCGACGCCCGCCCACGCGCAGATCACCTCGGGCGCGAGCGAGGAGCCGCCCATGCCGCAGAGCACGACCCGGTCCAGCCCGCGCGACCGCAGCTCGTCGCGCAGCGCGGTCACCTCCGGTACCAGCGGGCGCGAGGCCGAGGCCAGGTCGACCCAGGCCAGCCGTTTGGCCGCCTCCTCCTCGGCGTCCGGTCCCCACAGCCCGGGGTCGCGGACGGCCAGCCGGCTGGCCACGCGGCCGGCGACCAGGTCGCCGAGCACCGCGTCGAACGCCTCCGGGTGGTTGAGCTCCACGTCCACCGTGACCTGGTCGTCCCCCGTCACCGCGCTCATCGCGGGCCGGCCTGTGCCAGCTGACCCTCGACCGTCTTCAGCAGCTCCTGCCAGGAGGCGACGAACTTCTCCACGCCCTCCCGCTCGAGGGCCGCGATCACATCGTCGTAGTCGACGCCCGCCTCGGCCAGGGCCGCCATCGTGGCCTCGGCCTCGGCGTAGTGCGGGGTCACCTGGTCGCCCTGCACCTCCCCGTGGTCGGCGAACGCCTCCAGCGTCTTCTCCGGCATGGTGTTCACGGTGCCGGGAACGACCAGGTCGGTGACGTACATCGTGTCCCGGTACGCCGGGTTCTTCACTCCGGTCGAGGCCCACAGCGGACGCTGGGGCCGAGCGCCGTCGGCGGCCAGCGACTCCCAGCGCTCTCCGGAGAAGAACTCCTCGAACGCGCGGTAGGCGAGCCGGGCGTTGGCCACGCCGGCGCGCCCCAGGAGCACGGGGTGCGCACCGGCCTCCTCGAGCCGCCGGTCGATCTCGGTGTCGACCCGGGAGACGAAGAAGGACGCCACCGAGTGGATCCGGGACAGGTCGTGCCCGCGCTCGCGGGCGCGCTCCAGGCCGGAGACGTAGGCCTCCATCACCTCGCGGTAGCGGTCGGGGCCGAAGATCAGCGTGACGTTGACGCTGATCCCCTCCGCCAGCACGGCGGTGATCGCCGCGGCGCCCTCGGTGGTCGCGGGGATCTTGATCAGCAGGTTCTCCCGGTCGACGCTGGCCCACAGCTCCTTGGCCGAGGCCACCGTGGCGTCGGTGTCGAAGGCCAGGGTGGGGGAGACCTCCAGGGAGACCCGCCCGTCCACCCCGTCGGTCGCCTCCCAGACCGGGCGCAGGACGTCGCAGGCGCTCCGGACGTCCGCGGCGGTCAGTGCCAGCACGGCGGCCTCGGCGTCGGCTCCGTCGGTGGCCAGCCGCCGTACCTCCTCGTCGTACCGCTCGCCGTCGGCCAGTGCCGCGGCGAAGATCGACGGGTTGGTGGTCACGCCCACGACCGAGGAGTCCTTGACCAGGTCGGCCAGGTTCCCTGTCTCCAGGCGTTCCCTGGAGAGGTCGTCGAGCCAGATGGACACCCCGGCTCGGGCTAGTGACTTCAGACGATCGGACATGTCAGGTGCCTCCCACTGTGTCTGGTCCTGTGTGTCGCTGGTCCCGGCCGGGGTGTCTGAGGATGCTCAGGCCTCCGCGGCGGCGATGCTGTCGAGCGCGGCGGTGACCACGGCGCCGGCCGTGATGCCGAACTCGGTGTAGAGCCTGGTGTAGTCGGCGCTGGCGCCGAAGTGCTCGAGCGAGACGATCCGCCCGGCGTCGCCGACGATGTCACGCCAACCCTGGGCGATGCCCGCCTCGACGCTGACCCGGGCCTTGACGATGGGCGGGATCACCGCGTCGCGGTAGGCCTGGTTCTGCGCGTCGAACCACTCACGGCACGGCATCGAGACGACGCGCGCACGCACGCCCTGCTCGGCCAGCGTGGCGCGGGCCTCGACGGCGAGCTGGACCTCGGACCCGGTGGCGATCAGCACCACGTCGGGCTGGCCGCCCTCGGCGTCGATCAGCACGTAGGCGCCCTTGGCGACATCGTCGGTGGAGGCCCAGTGGACGCCTTCGACCTCGCCGCGGGGCAGCACCGGGACGTCCTGCCGGGTCAGGCAGAGGCCCGCCGGGCGGTCGGTGTTCTCCAGGACGGCCTTCCAGGCGGCCGCGGTCTCGTTGGCGTCCGCGGGCCGGACCACGTCCAGGCCCGGGATCGCGCGCAGCGCGGCCAGGTGCTCGACCGGCTGGTGGGTCGGGCCGTCCTCGCCGAGACCGATCGAGTCGTGGGTCCAGACGTAGATCACCGGCGCCTGCATCATCGCGGCCAGGCGGACGGCCGGGCGCATGTAGTCGGCGAACTGGAGGAACGTGCCGCCGAAGACACGGGTGCCGCCGTGCAGCGTGATCCCGTTCATGATCGCGCCCATGGCGTGCTCGCGGATGCCGAAGTGGAGCACTCGGCCGTAGGGCTCGCCCTGCCACGTCGCCGTGGTGCGCGCCACCGGGTTGAAGGAGGGGGAGCCCTTGATCGTGGTGTTGTTGGACCCGGCCAGGTCCGCGGAGCCACCCCAGAGCTCGGGCAGCACACCGGCGACCGCGTTGATCACCTCGCCGGAGGCCTTGCGGGTGGCGACGCCCTTGGCGTCGGCCTCCCAGGTCGGCAGGTTCTCGGCCCAGCCGTCGGGCAGACGACGCTCCTTGACCCGGTGCAGCAGAGCGGCCTGCTCCGGGTTGGCGGCGGCCCAGGCCGCGTACTGCTCGTCCCACGCCTCGCCGGCCGCCTTGCCCCGCTCCAGGGCCTTGCGGGTGTGCGCCAGCACCTCGTCGGGGACGTCGAAGGTCCGGGCGGGGTCGAAGCCGAGGATCTCCTTGGTCGCGGCCACCTCGTCCGCGCCGAGCGCGGAGCCGTGCGCGGCGCCGGTGCCCCGGGCGGTGGGCGCGGGCCAGGCGATGATCGTGCGCAGCTTGATGAAGCTGGGCCGGTCGGTGACGGCGCGGGCGGCCGCCAGGGCGTCGTACAGCGCCTGGACGTCCTCGCGGTAGGCGTCGGTGTCGGCGCGGTCTCCGGCCCAGTCGACGGTCTGCACGTGCCAGCCGTAGGCCTCGTAGCGCAGCGCCACGTCCTCGGTGAAGGCCACGTCGGTGTCGTCCTCGATGGAGATCTGGTTGTCGTCCCAGATCAGCGTGAGGTTGCCGAGCTGCTGGTGGCCGGCGAGCGAGGAGGCCTCCGCGCTGACGCCCTCCTGCAGGTCGCCGTCGGAGGCGAGGCAGTAGATGTGGTGGTCGAAGAGCGACTCGCCCGGAGCGGCGTCGGGGTCGAGCATGCCGCGCTGGCGGCGCGCGGCCATCGCCATGCCCACGGCGTTCGCGACGCCCTGGCCGAGCGGGCCGGTGGTGGTCTCGACGCCCGCGGTGTGCCCGAACTCGGGGTGGCCGGGGGTCTTGGAGCCCCAGCTGCGCAGCCCCTTGATGTCGTCGAGCTCCAGGCCGAAGCCGGCCAGGTAGAGCTGGAGGTAGAGGGTCAGGCTGGTGTGACCGCAGGAGAGGACGAACCGGTCGCGGGCGATCCAGTCCGGGTCGGCGGGGTCGTGACGCATCACCTTCTGGAACAGCAGGTAGGCCACCGGCGCGAGGCTCATGGCGGTCCCGGGGTGGCCGTTGCCGACCTTCTGGACGGCGTCCATCGCCAGGGCGCGGACGGTGTCCACGGCCCTGTCGTCGAGGTCGGTCCACTCCAGAGCGGGGGATCCCTTGGTCCGTGCGGTCACGTGCTTCCCTTCGAACGTTCTTCTACATCTCGGCGCAGCCGATGGGCAGGCACGAGCCTACTCAGGGGTCGGGCTAGACTCGACCCCGCCTGTACCCCACTCAACCGAGGTTCATCTCCGTGACGTACGTCGGCCAGTCGGCCTCCGACGCCGAGCAGTCCCGACCCCATGGGACTCCCGACGACCCTTCTCAGCAGCGCGCCAGCCTCAAGGACGTGATCGCCGCCTACGTGGGGCTGACCAAGCCCCGGGTGATCGAGCTGCTGCTGCTGACCACGGTGCCGGTGATGTTCTTCGCCGCCCGCGGGGTGCCACCCCTCGGCCTGGTCGTGGCCACCGTGATCGGTGGGGCGCTCAGCGCCGGCTCCGCCTCGGCGTACAACTGCGTCTACGACCGCGACATCGACGAGCAGATGCGCCGGACCCGCCGCCGGGCCCTGCCCCGGCACATCGTCTCCGCGCGCTCGGCGCTGGTCTTCGCGACCGCGCTGGCGGCCCTCTCCACCGTCGTCCTGGCGGTCTGGGTCAACGTGCTCTCGGCCGCCCTCTCGCTGCTCGCCAACGCGTTCTACGTCTTCGTCTACACGATGCTGCTCAAGCGGCGCACGACCCAGAACATCGTCTGGGGAGGCATCGCGGGCTGCTTCCCGACGATGATCGGGTGGACCGCGGTCACCGGTCGCCTGGACTGGGCGCCGGTCGTGCTCTTCATGGTCGTCTTCTTCTGGACCCCGCCGCACACCTGGGCGCTGGCCCTGCGCTACCGCGAGGACTACCGCGGCGTGGACGTGCCGATGCTGCCCGTCGTGGCGCCCGCCCGCGAGGTGGGCCGCCAGGTCGTGCTCTACAGCTGGGTGATGGTCGCGACCTCGCTCCTGCTCTGGCCCATCGCCGGCACCGGACCGGTCTACCCGGTGGTGGCCACGGTGCTGGGCGCGGTCTTCCTCTACGAGGCGCACCAGATGTGGTCGCGCACCAAGCGCTCCGAGAGCCTCACCGACATCGCCCCGATGCGGCTCTTCCACAGCTCGAACCTCTACCTGTCGCTGCTGTTCGTGGCCGTGGCCCTGGACCCCCTGCTCTTCTGATCCCCCACCGACGCCGTACGGCGTCGGGCTCAGCGGGTGAGGGTGGTGGCGGCGTCGGTCTGGGTGGGCGCGTCCGGGTCGGGGTGCTCAGCCGGCTCGGCGGCGGAGCGGTGGGGGAGGACCGCCAGGGTGATCCGGGCCAGACCGGCCGCGAGCAGGCCCGCGCCGAGCATGTGCAGGGCTACCAGGGCGATGGGCAGGTCCAGCCAGTACTGGACCCAGCCGAGCACGCCCTGGGCCAGCTCGATGGCGAGCACCAGCCCCGTGACCAGGGAGAGCCAGCGCATCCGGCTGCGCAGCGCCGCGACCAGCAGCGCCACCGTGAGCACGACGAGCACGTAGACCGAGACGGCGTGGACCTGGGAGATGAGCGCCGGGTCCAGGCCGTTGCGGGGCGCGAGGTCGTCGCCGGCGTGCGGGCCGGCACCGGTCACGACGGTGCCCAGGTAGAGGACCACCCAGCCGACGGCGAGGTTGGCGAAGGCGAGCCAGCGGTGCAGCGCCGGCGCCGGACCGCGGTCAGGGCTGCGGAGCTCGTCGAGGAGCACCACGCAGACCATGATGATCGCCATCGACAGCAGGAAGTGCAGCGAGACCACCCAGGGGTTCAGGTCGGTCAGCACGGTGATGCCGCCCAGCACCGCCTGCAGCGGGATCGAGAGGCCGACCACGAAGGAGAGCCGCGTCGCCTTGCGGTGCCGCGCCCCCAGGGCCGCCAGGAAGGTGAGCAGCGCGACTGCGGCGAGCACGAAGGTGAGCAACCGGTTGCCGAACTCGATCACTCCGTGGATGCCGAGCTCGCCGTGGGCCACGAAGGACTCGTCGGTGCACCGCGGCCAGGTCGGGCAGCCGAGCCCCGAGCCGGTGAGCCGCACGGCCGCCCCGGTGACCACGATGCCGATGTTGGCGAGCAGGTTGGCGATGGCCAGCGGCCAGAGCCAGGGGGCAAGACGGGCGAGGTTCATCTGGGTCACTCCCACGTGAAGGTACGCGCGGTGGCCGTCGCCCCGACGACCGACCAACCGAGCAGGATGAGCACGCAGCCGCCGTCCAGACGGCCGTCGATCAGGGCGGCGCGCATGCCCTCGCCGAGGGCTCCGGACGGGAGCCAGGCGGCGACGTCGGCGAAGGCGCCGTACGAGTCGGCGGGCACCACCACGGCGCCGCCGGCCAGCAGCAGCAGGTAGACGAGGTTGGCCGCCGCCAGCGTGGCCTCGGCCCGCAGGGTGCCCGCGATCAGCAGGCCGAGCGAGGTGAAGGCGGTGGTGCCGAGGAGCAGCACCAGGACGGCGGCCGGCCAGCCGGAGGCCTCCGGCTCCCAGCCCAGGAGAGCCGCGACCGCACCGAGCACGAGGATCTGCAGCAGCTCCACCAGGAGGACTGCGCCCGCCTTGCCGAGCAGCAGGCCGTGCCTCGGGAGCGGGGAGGTGCCCAGGCGCTTGATCAGGCCGTAGCGCCGCTCGAACCCGGTGGCGATGGCCACGGAGGTGAAGGCGGTCGACATCACGGCCAGCGCGAGCACGCCGGGTGCCAGGACGTCGATCACCGGCCGGTCGAAGTCCAGGCCGACCCGGTCCGCGGCGGCGACCCCGCCGACGAGGACGATCACCGGGATCACCAGGGCCAGCAGCAGCTGCTCTCCGTTGCGGAGGATGAGCCGGAACTCCATCCGGGCCTGCGCCAGGACCTGCGCGGCCAGGGACGCGCTGCCGGGCGCGGGGCTGAGGTCCAAGGAGCGGGTCACGGGTGAAGTCCTCGTCCTGTGAGCTCGAGGAAGACGTCCTCGAGGGTGCGGCGGCCCAGGCTCAGGGAGTCGGGCAGCACGCCGGTGGCCTCGCACCAGCGGGAGACGACGGCCAGGGTGGTGGAGTCGGCCCGGCCGGAGATCACCATGCTCAGGTCGTCGAGCTGGCGTACGTCGGTGCCGGTGCCGAGCTCGGCCTGCAGGGACTCCGGAGCGCCGTCGGGGAACGGGCGGGTCACCACCAGCCGGATCGTGGTGTGGGCCCCGCCGCGGGTCAGCTCGAGCGGCGTGCCACTGGTGATCAGCCGGCCGTGGTCGACGATGTGGATGACGTCGGAGAGCCGCTCGGCCTCCTCCATGTAGTGCGTGGTGAGCACGACGGTCACGCCGTGCTCACGGAGCTCCTCCAGCAGCTCCCAGGTGTCCCGGCGGGCCTGCGGGTCCATGCCCGCGGTCGGCTCGTCGACGAAGACGAGCTCCGGGCGTCCGACCAGGGCCATCGCCAGGCCGAGCCGCTGCTGCTGGCCGCCGGAGAGCCGGCGGTAGGGGGTGCGCCCGCAGTCGTCCAGCCCGACCCGCTCGGCCAGCGCGTCCACGTCCAGCGGGTGGGCGTGGAGCGAGGCGACGTGCCGCAGCATCTCGACCGCCCGGACCCCCGACCAGGCGCCGCCGGCCTGGAGCATCACGCCGATCCGCGGGAGCAGCGCCTTGCGGTCGCGGGTCGGGTCCAGCCCGAGCACCCGGACGCTGCCCCGCTGGGGGCGGCGGTAGCCCTCGCACGTCTCGAGGGTGGTGGTCTTGCCGGCACCGTTCGGACCGAGGACCGCGGTGATCGTGCCGCGGTCGATGGTCAACGAGAGGTCGTCGACGGCGACCTTGTCGCCGTACCGCATCACCAGCCCGTCGATCTCGACGGCGGGGGAGGAGGCGGGCACGTTGACAGTCTAGGAAGATCCCCCAGGGGAGCCACGTCGCGGGTCGGCCACGGCGCTCGCCGCTGGTTCCGGGCTGGCGCGGGCGGCCGGTCGTCGCGTCCGTCGACGGGCCAGCAGGACGGCCAGGCGATCGGCCACCAGCACCAGGGCCACTCCTGCGACGGCGTCGAGCAGGTAGTGGTTGGCGGTGACGACCACGGCCAGGATCATCAGCGTGGGCAGGACGAAGCCGACCACCCGCAACCACAGCGAGCCGGCGGCGGTCACGATCGCGATCCCGACCAGCAGGTCCCAGCCGGTGTGCAGGCTCGGCATCGCGGCGTACTGGTTGGTGAAGGCCCTGGGCTGGAGGACCCGGTAGGCGTGCGAGCGCTCGGAGACGGTGTCGGCGAGCCCCAGGTCGAGCAGCCGTGGAGGCGTCACGGGAAAGAGCGCGAAGATCACCATGCCGACCGCCCCCGAGATGAGCATGGCGTCGCGCAGGCGCAGGAAGGAGTCGCGGTGCCGCAGCGCCAGCCAGATCATCGTGGCCACGATGACCGGCCAGTGGCCCCAGATGTACACCCAGTTCGCCAGCGTGGAGAGGGCGTCGGACCCCGTGGCGACCCCTTGCAGCTCGCTCTCCAGGTCCAGGCCGAGACGCCGCTCCAGGGCGATCACCCGGCGGGCATTCGCGTCTGCCTGGGTGACCGAGCCCTCGGTCAGGCCGCGCACGGTGAAGTAGACGAGCACGCCGACGAAGACCCAGAGGGCCTGCAGCGCCACCCATCGCGCAACCACGCCGGCACCGTGCCCGGCGGCAGGGGCGTGCGCGGTGGCCACCATGGGCGCCTCCCTTCTCCTCCGGCATCGTCGCCGGGGAGGGGTGCGGTGAACAGGGCCGGGCGACCCGGGCGACGTACTTAGGTCACCCTTCGTTGAACCGCGCCGGGTAATAACGTAACAATTGCGTTGTGGAATTCGACCGCACGACCGTTCCTGCCCCTGGCAGAGCCGGCGACGCCTCCACCCGGGCCCGGGTGGTGCGGTCGATCCTGGAGAACGGTCCGTCCACCGCCGCCACCCTGGCGGCAGGGCTGGACCTGACGCCGGCGGCGGTCCGTCGCCACCTCGACCACCTGCTCGGCGAAGGTGTGGTCGAGTCCCGCGAGCCCCGGACGGGCGCACAGCGCGGACGGGGAAGACCTGCGCGGGTCTTCGCGTTGACCGAGAGTGGACGCGACCAGTTCGACCAGCACTACGACGACCTCGCCGCCCAGGCGCTCCGCTACCTCGCGGAGACCGGGGGAGACGAGGCCGTGCAGGAGTTCGCCCGGCGACGGGCGGCCTTCATCGAGCGCGACTACCGGGTCGTGGCCCGCGAGCAGCCGCACCTGACCCCGGCGGAGGCACTGGCCCGGGTCTTCACGGCCGAGGGCTACGCCGCCAACGTCCGGGAGCTCCCGGTCGCGGCCGCGGTCGACCAGCTCTGCCAGCAGCACTGCCCCGTGGCCCACGTGGCCCACGAGTTCCCCCAGTTGTGCGAGGCCGAGACCGAGGCCATCTCCCACGTCCTCGGCACGCACGTCCAAAGGCTTGCCACCATCGCGCACGGCGACGGTGTCTGCACCACCTGCATCCCGAAGAGCAAGGAAGGCTGATTCCATGACCTCCATCGAGGAGCTCAACCCCGAGCTGAAGGGCATCGGGCGTTACGAGTTCGGCTGGGCCGACCGTGACGAGGCCGGCGCCATCGCCAAGCGCGGACTCAACGAGGACGTCGTCCGCGACATCTCGGGGAAGAAGTCCGAGCCGCAGTGGATGCTGGACCTCCGGCTCAAGGGCCTCAAGCTGTTCCACCGCAAGCCGATGCCCACGTGGGGGTCGGACCTGTCGACGATCGACTTCGACAACATCAAGTACTTCGTGCGCTCCTCGGAGAAGCAGGCCACCTCGTGGGAGGACCTGCCCGAGGACATCAAGAACACCTACGACAAGCTCGGCATCCCGGAGGCGGAGAAGCAGCGCCTCGTGGCCGGTGTCGCCGCGCAGTACGAGTCGGAGGTCGTCTACCACTCCATCCGCGAGGACCTGGAGGAGAAGGGCGTCATCTTCGTCGACACCGACACCGCCCTGAAGGAGCACGAGGACCTCTTCAAGGAGTACTTCGGCACCGTCATCCCGGTCGGCGACAACAAGTTCGCCGCGCTCAACACCTCGGTGTGGTCGGGCGGCTCGTTCATCTACGTGCCCAAGGGCGTCCACGTGGACATCCCGCTGCAGGCCTACTTCCGGATCAACACCGAGAACATGGGCCAGTTCGAGCGGACGCTGATCATCGCCGACGAGGACTCCTACGTCCACTACGTCGAGGGCTGCACCGCGCCCATCTACTCCAGCGACTCGCTGCACTCCGCGGTCGTCGAGATCATCGTGAAGAAGGGCGCCCGCGTGCGCTACACGACGATCCAGAACTGGTCGAACAACGTCTACAACCTGGTGACCAAGCGCGCCACCTGCGAGGCCGGCGCGACCATGGAGTGGGTCGACGGCAACATCGGCTCGAAGGTGACGATGAAGTACCCGGCCGTCTACCTGATGGGCGAGCACGCCAAGGGCGAGACCCTGTCGATCGCCTTCGCCGGCGAGGGCCAGCACCAGGACGCCGGCGCCAAGATGGTCCACGCCGCGCCGAACACCTCCAGCTCGATCCTGAGCAAGTCGGTGGCGCGTGGCGGTGGCCGGACCTCCTACCGAGGCCTGATCCAGGTCAACGAGGGTGCCCACGGCTCCAAGTCCAACGTGCTGTGCGACGCCCTGCTGGTCGACCAGATCAGCCGGTCGGACACCTACCCGTACGTCGACATCCGCGAGGACGACGTGTCCATGGGTCACGAGGCGAGCGTCTCGAAGGTCTCCGACGACCAGCTCTTCTACCTCATGTCCCGGGGCATGGAGCAGGACGAGGCGATGGCGATGATCGTCCGTGGCTTCGTCGAGCCGATCGCCAAGGAGCTGCCCATGGAGTACGCCCTGGAGCTCAACCGCCTGATCGAGCTGCAGATGGAGGGCGCGGTCGGCTGACCGTGCCCCTGCACTCACTCCCCCCAGCAACGAACTAGGAAGCCGAACCTGTGACTGTGACCGAGACCGCCCGCGAGAGCGTGGCTTCGGCCCTCGAGATGGAGAAGGTGGAGAGCCACCTGCACCCGGAGGGGTCGTTCGACGTGGCCGACCACCCGGTGCCCACCGGACGCGAGGAGATCTGGCGGTTCACCCCGCTCAAGCGTCTTCGCGACCTGCACGGCGACGCCGTCTTCGGTGCCGCCACCACCCGCTACACCTGGAACACCCCCGAGGGCGTGCGCGCCGAGACCGTCGAGGGCGACGAGGCCAAGGCGCTCCGGGGAATCTCCGGGCTGGTGCCGAACAGCCGGTTCGCCGCCCGGGTGCTGGCCGAGGTGCCGTCGACCCTGCTGGTCGACGTCGCCGCGGAGGCCGACGTGGCCGAGCCGCTCGTCGTCGACGTGACCGGGACGGACGCCTCGTCGACCGAGGCCGGCCACGTCGCGCTGCGGTTCGGCCGGCACTCGCGGGCCACCGTGGTGCTCAACCACACCGGCAGCGCCTCGCTGGCCCAGGTCGTGGAGATCTCCGTGGGCGACGGCGCCGAGATCACCGTGGTCTCGGTCCAGGACTGGTCCGACGACGCGGTGCACCTGACCCACACCCAGGCGCGGGTCGGTCGCGACGCGACGTACAAGCACGCCGCGATCAGCTTCGGTGGCGACGTCGTGCGGATGGACGCCAACGTGACGTACGACGGCCCCGGCGGCTCCGCGGAGATGCTCGGGCTCTACTTCGCCGACGCCGGCCAGCACATCGAGCACCGGCTCTTCGCCGACCACACCGCGCCCCACACCAAGAGCAACGTGGTCTACAAGGGCGCGCTGCAGGGTGCCAAGGCGCACACCGTGTGGATCGGGAACGTGCTGATCCGCAAGGTCGCCGAGGGGATCGAGACGTACGAGGAGAACCGCAACCTGGTGCTCACCGACGGCTGCCAGGCCGACTCGGTGCCCAACCTGGAGATCGAGACCGGCGAGATCGAGGGAGCCGGGCACGCCTCGGCGACCGGCCGCTTCGACGACAACCAGCTCTTCTACCTGCGCTCGCGCGGGATCGAGGAGAGCGAGGCCCGGCGACTGGTGGTGCACGGGTTCTTCAACGACCTGATCCGCAAGGTCGACGTCCCCGCGATCGAGGAGCGCCTCGTGGCCACCGTGGAGGCCGAGCTGGCGAAGAACGTCACCGGGAAGCACTTCTGATGGCGTTCCAGCGGGCCTGTGCCACCTCCGAGGTGCGCGAGGACCAGGCGACGGCGGTCAGCCTCGACGGGATCGACGTCGCCGTCGCCAAGGACGGGGAGGACTTCTACGCCGTCCAGGACCTGTGCAGCCACGCCCACGTGGCCCTCTCGGAGGGCGAGGTGGCCGACTGCGCCATCGAGTGCTGGCTGCACGGCTCCACGTTCGACCTGCGCACCGGCAAGCCGATGGCGCTGCCCGCCAGCGAGCCGGTGGCGACCTTCGCGGTGGAGGTCCGCGGCGACGACGTGTTCGTCGACGTGACCACCCCCCTCAACGGCGTCACGCCGGCCTGACCCAAGACTTCGACGAGAGTAAGAGAGACAGAACACAGATGAGCACTCTGGAGATCAAGGACCTGCACGTCTCGGTGGACACCGAGGACGGCGCCAAGGAGATCCTCAAGGGCGTCACCTTGACCATCAAGGACGGCGAGACGCACGCGATCATGGGCCCCAACGGGTCCGGCAAGTCCACCCTGGCGTACTCCATCGCCGGGCACCCGAAGTACACCGTGACCTCGGGCACCGTGCTGCTCGACGGCCAGGACGTGCTGGCGATGTCCGTCGACGAGCGGGCGCGCGCCGGCCTCTTCCTGGCCATGCAGTACCCCGTGGAGGTGCCGGGCGTCTCGGTCGCCAACTTCCTGCGGACCGCCAAGACCGCGATCGACGGCGAGGCGCCCAAGCTGCGTACCTGGGTCAAGGACGTCAACTCCGCCCTGGAGCGCGTCGACCTGGACCCGACCTTCTCCAGCCGGTCGGTCAACGAGGGCTTCTCCGGCGGTGAGAAGAAGCGGCACGAGGTCGCTCAGCTCGAGCTGCTGGACCCCAAGGTCGCGATCCTCGACGAGACCGACTCCGGCCTGGACATCGACGCGCTCAAGGTCGTCTCCGAGGGTGTGAACCGGTTCTCCGAGGGCGGCGACAAGGGCGTGCTGCTGATCACGCACTACACGCGGATCCTGCGCTACATCAAGCCCGACTTCGTCCACGTCTTCGTCGCGGGCCGGATCGCCGAGCAGGGCGGTCCCGAGCTGGCCGACCAGCTCGAGGCCGAGGGCTACGACAAGTACACGAAGGCCGCGGTCTGACATGACGATCCCCGGTCTGCTCCCCGAGCTCGAGATGATCCGCAAGGACTTCCCGATCCTCGAGCGCTCGGTCGCGGGTGGGCAGCCGCTGGTCTACCTCGACAGCGCCAACACCTCGCAGAAGCCCCAGGTGGTGATCGACACCATGGTCGACCACATGGAGCGGCACAACGCCAACATCTCCCGCGCCATGCACACGCTGGGCGCGGAGTCGACCGAGGCGTTCGAGTCGGCGCGCGACCGGGTGGCCGCGTTCCTGCACGCCCCCTCGCGCGACGAGGTGATCTTCACCAAGAACGCCTCGGAGGCGCTCAACCTGGTCGCGAACACGCTGGCCTGGGCCCGGGGCCCGCTGGCGGTCGGGGAGGGGGACGAGATCCTCATCACCGAGATGGAGCACCACTCCAACATCGTGCCGTGGCAGCTCCTGGCGGAGCGGACCGGCGCGCGGCTGCGGTGGATCGGCCTGACCGAGGACGGACGGCTCGACCTCTCCGGCCTCGACGAGCTGATCACCGAGCGCACCAAGGTCGTCTCCCTGACCTGGGTCTCCAACATGCTCGGGACGATCAACCCGGTGCAGGAGGTGGCGCGGCGGGCCAAGGCGGCCGGTGCCCTGGTGGTGCTGGACGCCGCGCAGGCGGCGCCCCAGCTGACGGTCGACGTGGCCGCCACCGGAGCCGACTTCGTGGCCTTCACCGGGCACAAGGTCGTCGGCCCGACCGGGATCGGCGTCCTGTGGGGACGCCGCGAGGTGCTCGAGCAGCTGCCGCCGTTCCTCGGCGGTGGCGAGATGATCGCCACGGTCTCGATGGAGCGCTCGACGTACGCCGACATCCCGCACAAGTTCGAGGCCGGCACCCCGCCGATCGTCGAGGCGGTCGGTCTCGGTGCGGCGGTCGACTACCTGTCGGCCGTGGGCATGGAGGCGATCCACGCGCACGAGCAGGCGATCTCCGGGTACGCCCTCGAGGGCCTGCTCTCGGTGCCCGGTCTGACCGTCCTCGGGCCTCAGGACGCCGCGTCTCGCGGTGGCGCGATCTCCTTCGAGCTGGCCGGCGTCCACCCGCACGACGTCGCCCAGGTGCTCGACACCCGGGGTATCGCGGTCCGCGCGGGACACCACTGCGCCAAGCCGGCCCACGCCCGGTTCGGGGTGCAGAGCTCGACCCGGATGTCGTCGTACCTCTACACGACGCCGGGCGAGATCGACGCCCTGGTCGAGGGCCTCCACTACACGCGTTCGTACTTCAAGGTCGGGTGATCCACGTGTCCGCAGAGCTGGACTCGCTCTACCAGGAGATCATCCTGGACCACTACAAGAACCCGCTGCACGCCGGACTGCGTGAGCCCTTCGAGGCGGAGGTGCACCACGTCAACCCCACCTGTGGGGACGAGGTGACCCTCCGGGTGCACCTCGAGGACGGCAAGGTCGCCGACGTCTCCTACGACGCCCTGGGGTGCTCCATCTCCCAGGCGTCCGCCTCGGTGATGGCCGACCTGGTCATCGGCCGCACGGTCGACGAGGCGATGACCGTGCACGAGGAGTTCCTCGCCCTGATGCAGGGCAAGGGGCAGGTCGAGCCGGACGAGGAGGTCCTGGAGGACGGGATCGCCTTCGCCGGTGTCGCCAAGTTCCCGGCGCGCGTGAAGTGTGCGCTGCTCGGCTGGATGGCCTGGAAGGACGCGACCTCCCAGGTGCTCCGCAACGACGACAACACGCAGGAGACAGCATGAACGCGCAGAACCCCGCCCACTCCGACCTCCCCGAGGTCGACCTCCAGCCCTCCTCCGGGGGCAGCACCACGGCCACGGTCGAGGACGTCACCGAGGCGATGAAGGACGTGGTGGACCCCGAGCTCGGGATCAACGTCGTCGACCTCGGCCTGGTCTACGGCGTCCACGTGGACGAGGGCTCCAACTGCGTCATCGACATGACGCTCACCTCGGCTGCCTGCCCGCTCACCGACGTGATCCAGGACCAGACGAACTCCGCGCTCGAGGGCCTGGTCAACGACGTGGCGATCAACTGGGTCTGGATGCCGCCGTGGGGGATGGACAAGATCACCGACGACGGTCGCGAGCAGCTGCGCGCCCTCGGCTTCAACGTCTGAGGAGCGGTGCAGCCCACCGAGCACGAGGACGACCTGGAGCAGCTCGTCCGGAGCTTCTGGGACGTCGCGCGGTTCCACGCCAAGCTCACCCACATGCCGTCGTACTTCGGCCCGACGGTGATCGCTTCGGTGCCGCCGCCCGTGTGGAGCCTGGGCAGCACCCCCGCCGAGGCGGACGCCGCGCTGGCGGGGCTGCTGGACGGCACGGCGACCACCCTGCGCACCCCCGCCGAGGAGTACGCCGCCTCCGGTGAGCCGCTCCCGGAGGAGGGGGTGCTCGGGATCGTCACGGACGGCCGGGGACACCCCGGGGCGCTCGTGGTCACCTCGTCGGTGGAGCGCGACGGCGACGAGGTCGTCGAGCACCTGCGGGTGCTCTACCGCTCCTCGTAGCCGCGCAGGCACGCCCCTGCGACTAGGTGTGATGCCCAGCCAGGTTGTTCAACCTGGTGATGGGTGCGGCCTTCCCGATCGCTGAGTGGGGCCGGTGGTGGTTGTACTCGTGGATCCATGGTGGCAGAGCTGCGAGGCGGGCTGACTCGGAGTTGTAGAACTTCTTGAATGCCCAGCCTTCGACCAGCGTGCGGTGGAATCGCTCGATCTTCCCGTTGGTCTGCGGCCGGTACGGCCGGGTGCGCTTTGGGGTGATATCCAGTTCGGCGCACGTGTCACGCCACAGGAAGGATCTGTACGCGCCGCCGTTGTCGCTGAGCACCCGATGGACAGTCACACCCCGCTCGGCGAACCATGCGACCGCGTTGCGCAGCACCAACGCCGCGGTCTCCTTGGTCTCGTCGTCGTGGGCCTCGACGTAGGCGACTCGGGAGTTGTCGTCGATCACGGTGTGCAGGTAGCAAGTGCCGATCAGCGGCTGACGGTACCTGCTCTTGGGCTGACCGGTCCTGGCTGAGGTCGCAGCACGGTTCCTCAGACCTTGCTCGCGGCCGACGTAGCGCCAGCCGCCACCGTCAGGGACCCTCCCGAGCTTCTTGACGTCGACGTGGATCAGGTCGCCCGGCTGCTCGTGCTCGTAGCGACGGACCGGTTCGCCCGTGGCTCGGTCGATGTGGGTGAGTCGGTTGATACGGCACCGGACCAGGACCGCGTGCACGGTTGAGGAGGCCATGCCGAGTCGGTCGGCGATCTCGACCGGGCCGAGTCGTTGCTTCCAGCGCAAGTGCACGATCTTGCGCACCACTGGGGCCGGCGTCCGGTTCGGTTGGTGGTGGGGCGCCGAGGACCTGTCGAACATGCCATCGGGCCCTTCCTCGAGGTACCGATCAGCCCACTTCCTCGCAGTTCGCCACGAGACGTCGTATCGCTCAGCAGCCCGAGCAGGCGGCCAACCGTGGTCGACGATCAGGCGCGCAAGTCGAAGCCGGGCGCGAGGGGTCAGAGCAGCGTTGGTGTGGGTAGCGTGGGACACGAAAGCCTCCTCGGTGGCGGAGCGGTTCCTAGACAGCTCCACTCCACACCGGGGAGGCCTTCGTCCATCTACAGGTCAGACCGTGTCGTCGCAGGATCTCGACCAACGTGCCTGGGCATCACAACTAGGGTGACCGGATGCCTGTCGTCCCGGTGCCCGCGGAGCGGATCTCCCGGTGGGTGGCCAACTTCGGCAGCCGCCACGGCGAGGTGACGCTCGCGGTGAGCGACGGCTGCCTGACCGGCGTCGCCGAGGACGGGTCGGCCTTCCGGGCGCGCCTGCCGTTCTCGTGTCGCCACGTCGGCCCCGCCGAGCCCGAGGCGTTCGCCGCGGCCTGCGACCCGCCCGGTGCCTGGGGCGTCCTGCTGGTCCGCAAGGGTGGCTTCGCGGTGGCCCGCCTGGAGGGCCGGACGCTGGTCGAGCACAAGATCGGGCAGCGCCACGTCCAGGGGCGGACCAAGGCGGGCGGCCAGAGCCAGCAGCGGTTCGCCCGGCGCCGGGACAACCAGGCCAGGATCGCCTACGAGGCCGCCGCCGACCACGCGGCCCGGATCCTGCGCCCAGGCGTGCTCGTGGTGGGTGGCGACCGGGCGGCGGTGACCGAGGTGCTCGAGGATCGCAGGCTCGCCGGGCAACAGGTCGTCGGGGACTGGCTGGACGTGCCTGACCCGCGCCGGCGGGTGCTGGACGACGCCGTCGAGCGGGCCTGCGCCGCGCGGGTCGAGGTCGAGAACGCCTGAGCGGGGTCCGCCTCTGCCAGGATGAGCCGCATGTGGGAACCCCGACCGGGGTGGCAGCGGCTGCCCGGGGCCGGCCCGTCCACGTTGGGGGTGTGGGCCGCCCGAGTCGGCGACCGTGATGTCGTCGTCAAGCGGCTGGTCGCGCCCTCGCCGCACGACCCTCCGGAGACTGGTCTGCGCACGCACCCGGCGTACTGGCGACGGGCCGCGGACGTCGCTCTCAGCGGCGTCGTCTCCGGTACTCCCGGACTGCGCGAGCCGGAGCTTCTCGAGGTCGAGGAGGACGCGGCCGGGGTGACCCTGGTCCATGCACGGGTGGAGGACGCGGCCAGCTCGGGGCTCTTCCTGGCGAGTCGGCTCGGCCGGTTCGCCGGTGCGGATCTCGGGACGCCGCCGTGGCTGGCGGTGGACCAGCTGGCGGCCCGGTTGGCCCAGGTGGAGCGCCGAGGGGGCTGGCGGACGCTGGCGCGCACCCCGATGGCGGACCTCGCCGACCACCTGTGGCACCGGCGCCGTGCGTTGCTGGAGCAGGTGGCCCGGCTGCCCCAGGTCCCCCAGCACGGGGATCCCGTCCCCAGCAACCTCCTGGGCCACGAGGAGGACGAGGTGGTCGCGGTCGACTGGTCGACGTTGGGGCGTGGTCCGGTGGGTTCGGACCTCGGCTATCTCTCGCTCTCGACCAGGGAGGCGTTCCAGCCGCTGGTGGTCGCGTACTGCTCCGGGTTGCCCGACGGCTTGGCCTCCCGGGCCCAGGTCGAGCTCGGTGCCCGGGTGTCCTCGATCTACACGGTGCTCACCCGGGCCGACTGGGCGCTGGCGCGAGCGGCCCAGGGCGAGGGGGCGCTCGCCGGCAAGTACCGGCACCCGAGCGTGGCGCCGTTCCTGCGAGCCATGCAGCGTCAGCTGCCGCAGGTCGAGGCGCTCCTCGACCCGCGGCAGCACGACTGAGCGCAGGCGTCAGGTCAGGGGGTTGGCCTTCTTCACGGCCTTCTTGGAGCGCTTGACGCCCGACTTGGCCATCCCGGTGAGGCCCTGCGTGAACAGCGTCAGCCCCGCTCCGACGAGCCACACGTCCTTGGCCACCGCCGTGCCCTCCTGGCTGGGGCGGATGCCGTCGTCGAGCGTCATCCCGGGGGTCCGCAGGTACATGCCCACCAGGGCCGAGCCGAAGCCGGTGAGCGCGGCGCCCGCGACGGTCGCCGGCACCATGGGCGCCAGGAGGGCGGCCCCCACGGCGATCTCGCCGTAGGCCAGCAGGTTGGTGAAGCCCTTGGGGTCCATGTCCTTGACCGCGGCGGGGTAGGCACCGGCCGCGGCGCCGTGCAGGTACTGGGCGGTGCCCTCGTCGGCGTTGAGCTTGCCGAGGCCGGAGTTGAGGATGTAGGCGCCGGTGGCGACTCGCAGCGGGACTTGGGTCAGGTGCATGGCTTCTCCTGGGTCGGGGGTCTCGGCTACGCCGTACCCCCGGAGGGCGCTCGGCCATGCGTCCCCGACGGGAGGTGTCCGCCTGTCGAGGTGCTCCCGCGGAGGCCTCGCCGACCGCTAGGGTCGCCGCCATGCTGCGCACCCTGACCCTCGGGACCTGTCTGCTCGGCGCCTTCGTGCTGGGCGGGTGCGGTGACCAGTCCTCCGACGCGGGTGCTGGGAACCAGCCCGATCCTGCCTACGTCGAGCTGTGGGACGAGTTCCGCTCGGTCCTGCACGTCTCCGAGCCGGCGGGGGAGGAGCCGTCGGCCGAGGCGCTCAACGAGGCGTTCGGCTGGGACGAGGACTCCCGCGCCCGCGTCGACTCGGTCACCCGGCAGGAGGTCTGCCTGGTGGGCCGGGACTCCGGGGTCTACCTGGCGGTGGTCGACACCGAGGGACCGGGGGACCCCACCGTCCTGATGGGGGAGGCGGACACGTGCTCCTTCGAGGAGGCCGAGGCGCAGGTGGTGGCGGTGATGGACTCCGCGGACCCGTCGGGCTTCCGGATCCTCTCCGGCGAGCAGCTCCTCGAGGGGGACGAGCAGCCCTGACCGGTCGGCCGAGGCCTACAGGTCGTCGGCCGCGAACGTGTCGCAGGCGGCCAGATCGCCTCCGTCGTACCCGACGTTGAACCAGCTCTGCCGCTGGGCCGCGGAACCGTGCGTCCAGCCCTCCGGGTCCACCCGTCCGCCCGAGCGCTGCTGGATGCGGTCGTCGCCCACGGCCTTGGCGGAGTCGAGGGCCTCGGCGATGTCGCCCTCGTCCAGCTCGGCGAAGATGGCCGTGCCGCTGTCGTCGGTGGTCCCTGCCGCTGCCCGGGTCCACATCCCGGCGTAGCAGTCGGCCTGGAGCTCCAGCCGTACGGCGTCGCTCTCCGGTCCCTGCTGGGTGCGCACCTTGCCCATCGTGCCCATCAGGTTCTGGATGTGGTGGCCGTACTCGTGGGCCAGCACGTAGGGCTCCACGAAGTCACCGCCCTGCCCACCGAGTCGCCCCTCGAGCACGTCCTCGAAGAAGGTGGTGTCGAGGTAGACCTGCTCGTCGGCGGGGCAGTAGAACGGCCCCACCTGGGCGGAGGCCTGACCGCACGCGGTCGCGACCTGGCCGGTGAAGGTGTTGATCTGGGCGGGGGTCAGCGGCACGCCGGCCTCCCGAGGGAGCGTCGTCGCCCAGTACCGCTCGAGCGAGAGAGCGACCGCCTTGCGCGCGCAGTCGGGGTCGTCCTGGGCGTCCGCCCCGGTCCTGCAGTGGTCGTAGCGCTCGCTCTGGGACTCGAGTCCGCTCGGCAGCCCGCCGGTGCCGCCTCCCTGGTCGAAGGCGGTCCCGCCGCCGGTGCCTGTCGTCCCGCCGACGCACTGGGTGAGCACGAGGAACAGCACCACCAGCACGATCGCCCCCAGGCCGCCGCCGGCCTTGGCCCCGCCGGGCATCGGGAGGCGCGCGGGGGCGCCACCGCCCCCTCGGCGGCCGCCGGCGTCGCGGACCGAACCGCGCCGGATGTCGGCCTTCGGGTTGAAGCGCATGTGAGTCCTTCCTGGGCGGGGCGACGACGCCGACTCACGGGAAACCGGCTCTCCTCCGTAGACTCACTACCCTCATGATCACAGCCCAACACCTCGAAGTGCGCGCCGGCGCCCGCCTCCTCATGGAGGACGTCACGTTCCGAGTAGCGGCCGGCGACAAGGTCGGACTCGTCGGACGCAACGGGGCCGGCAAGACCACTCTCACCAAGGTGCTCTCCGGCGAGGCGCAGCCCGCCTCGGGGAGCGTGCTGAGCACGGGCGAGGTGGGGTACCTGCCCCAGGACCCCCGCACCGGCGACCCCGAGGTGCTCGCGCGCGACCGGATCCTGTCGGCCCGCGGTCTGGACGACGTCGTCCGCCGGCTCCGTCAGGCCGAGGAGCAGATGGGCTCCGACGACGAGCGGGTGCGCGAGAAGGCGATGCGCCGCTACAGCCGCGCGGACAGTGAGCTGCACGCCGGCGGTGGGTACGCCGCGGAGTCCGAGGCCGCCCAGATCGCGCAGAGCCTGGGCATCGAGGAGCGCCTGCTGCGCCAGCCGCTGCGTACCCTCAGCGGCGGTCAGCGCCGACGGGTGGAGCTCGCGCGGATCCTGTTCTCCGGCGCCGAGACGCTGATCCTCGACGAGCCGACCAACCACCTCGACGCCGACTCCATCGTGTGGCTGCGCGAGTTCCTGAAGTCCTTCAAGGGCGGGTTGATCGTGATCAGTCACGACAACGCGCTGCTCGAGCAGACGGTCAACAAGGTGCTCCACCTGGACGCCAACCGCGCCACCATCGACGTCTACAACATGGGCTGGAAGGCCTACCTGGAGCAGCGGGAGACCGACGAGCGGCGACGCAAGCGCGAGCGGATGAACGCCGAGTCGAAGGCGAAGATGCTCACCGACCAGGCCAACCGGATGCGGGCCAAGGCGAGCAAGGCGAGCGCGGCCCAGTCGATGCTCAAGCGCGCGGAGAAGATGGTCGCCGGTCTCGAGGGGGAGCGACAGGCCGACAAGGTCGCGCGGATCAAGTTCCCCGCGCCCGCGCCGTGCGGCAAGACGCCGCTCACCGCGGAGGGGCTCTCCAAGTCCTACGGGTCCCTGGAGGTCTTCACCGACGTCGACCTCGCGATCGACAAGGGGTCGCGCGTGGTCATCCTGGGCCTCAACGGTGCGGGCAAGACCACGATGCTGCGGATCCTGGCAGGTGTCGACCAGGCCGACACCGGCGAGGTGGTGCCGGGTCACGGTCTCAAGGTCGGCTACTACGCCCAGGAGCACGAGACCCTGGACACCTCGCGCACGGTGCTGGAGAACATGCAGTCCGCCGCACCGCAGCTCACCGACACCGAGGCGCGCTCGGTGCTCGGCTCCTTCCTGTTCTCCGGCGACGACGCCCACAAGCCCGCCAAGGTGCTCTCCGGCGGGGAGAAGACCCGGCTCGCGCTGGCCAGCCTGGTCGTCTCCAGCGCCAACGTGCTGCTGCTCGACGAGCCCACCAACAACCTGGACCCGGCGTCGCGCGAGGAGGTGCTCGCGGCGATCCGCACCTACGAGGGGGCGATCGTCCTGGTCACCCACGACGAGGGCGCGGTGCGGGCCCTGGAGCCGGACCGGGTGCTGCTGCTGCCCGACGGCGACGAGGACCTGTGGAACGAGGAGTACGCCGACCTCGTGTCGCTGGCGTGAGCCTCGCCCGGGGGTTGGCACCCGTGCGGCCGGACCGCCTCCCCATTACCGCCCGGTAACCTAGGATGCGGTCATGACTCCTGAGGAACTCATCGCTGTCGGTCTCCGCTACGACGTGGCCGGACCGGTCGCCACGATCACCCTGGACCGTCCCGAGGTGCGCAACGCGCAGACCCCTGCGATGTGGCGGGCGCTGGCGCAGGTCGGCGAGGCCATGCCGGAGGACGTCCGGGTCGTGGTGGTCACCGGGGCGGGGGAGACCTTCTCCGCCGGGCTGGACCGGTCGATGCTCGACCCCCGCGGTGGGGGCCAGGGCACCGAGACCGTCGCCGGGCTGCTCGCCCTCTCGGACCAGGAGATGGCCGACACGATCGGTGCCTACCAGGAGGGGTTCACGTTCCTGCGTGACCCGCGCTTCGTCTCGATCGCCAAGGTGCGCGGCTACGCCGTCGGGGCGGGCTTCCAGCTCGCCCTCTCCTGCGACCTGCGGGTCGTCTCGGAGGAGGCGCAGTTCTGCATGAAGGAGTCCGCGCTCGGCCTGGTGCCCGACCTGACGGGAACAAAGCCGCTGGTCGAGGCGGTTGGCTACAGCAGGGCCCTGGAGATCTGCGCGACGGCACGGATGGTGGGCGCCCAGGAGGCGGTCCGGATCGGTCTGGTCCAGGCGGCGGTCCCGGGTGACCAGCTGGACGCCGCCGTGGAGCAGCTCGTCGGGGGCCTGACGGCTCCGATGGTCGGGGCCGTGCGGGCGACCAAGCAGCTGCTCCAAGGTGCGGACGACCGTTCGCTGGAGGACCAGCGGCGGCTCGAGCGGGAGGCGCAGGTGCTGCGCTTCCGGGAGGTCGCTGCCGGGATCTGACCCGGTCGCGGACGGGCGGGAGCCCGGAAGGAGAAGAGACGCCGATGTCCTTGCAGATGGGGATGGGCCCCGCGTGGCGTCACATGCGCACCGACCGGAGCGTCGGGCGGCAGCGGGTCGACCGCGGAACCGTACGCCGGGTGCTCGGCTTCGCCCGGCCGCACAAGCGCACCATCGGCGTCTTCCTCGCCGTGACCTCGTTCGACGCCGCCCTGGTGGTCGCGACCCCGTTGCTGGTCAAGACCCTGGTCGACGACGGCATCACCCGCGGGAACGCGGGCCTGGTCGGCTGGGTGGCGCTGGCGATGGCGGGCGTCGCGGTGCTCGGCGCCGTGCTTTCGGTGATCGGCGGCTTCCTCTCCTCCCGGATCGGCGAGGGGTTGATCTACGACCTGCGCACGCAGGTCTTCGCCCACGTGCAGCGGCAGTCGCTGGCCTTCTTCACCCGCACGCAGACCGGTGCCCTGGTCTCCCGGCTCAACAACGACGTCATCGGCGCCCAGCGCGCCTTCACCTCGACGCTCTCCACCACCGTCTCGAGCCTGGTCTCGGTGGTGGTGGTGAGCATCGCCATGCTCGCCCTGAGCTGGCAGGTGACGCTGCTGTGCCTGCTGCTCTTCCCGCTCCTCCTGGGCGCCTCCCGGTGGGTGGGCGGCCGCCTCGCGGGACTGACCCGCGAGCAGATGGACGGCAACGCCGACCTGGGCAACGCGATGACCGAGCGCTTCAACGTCGGTGGCGCGATGCTGCTCAAGCTCTTCGGCCGGCGTGACGGGGAGGACCGGCTCTTCTCCGAGAAGGCCGCCAAGGTCCGCGACCTCGGGGTGCAGATCTCGTTGGTGACCCGGATCTTCATGGCCACCATGCTGCTCATCCCGGCGCTGGCGACCGCCCTGGTCTACGGCGTGGGGGGCTGGCTGACCATCGAGGGCACGCTGAGCATCGGCACGGTGCTGGCCCTGGCCACGCTGCTGCTGCGCCTGCTCGGGCCCTTGCAGAGCCTGAGCAACGTGCGGATCGACGTGATGACCGCGCTGGTCTCCTTCGACCGGGTCCTGGAGGTGCTCGACCTCCCGTCCACCATCCAGGAGAAGCCGGACGCCGTCGCGCTCCCGCCGAGCGCCGCACGCCTCGAGTTCGAGCACGTCGCGTTCCGCTACCCCCGGGCCGAGGAGGTCTCCCTGGCCTCGCTGGAGAGCGTGGCACGCACCGAGGGCCCGGTCGGAGACCTGGTGCTGCAGGACGTCAGCTTCGTCGCCGAGCCGGGGCAGATGGTGGCGCTCGTCGGTCCCTCCGGCGCCGGCAAGACCACGATCACCCACCTGGTCGCCCGGCTCTACGACGTGACCTCGGGCGCCGTCCGGGTGGGCGGGCACGACGTCCGCGACGTCTCCCTGGAGTCCCTGGAGGACGTCGTCGGATACGTCACCCAGGACTCGCACATGTTCCACGACACGATCCGGGCGAACCTGACCTACGCCCGGCCCGGGGCGGACGACCGGGACCTGTGGGAGGCGCTCGCCGCCGCCCAGATCGACGGCCTCGTGCGGAACCTGCCCGAGGGGCTGGACACGGTCGTGGGCGACCGGGGCTACCGGCTCTCCGGCGGCGAGCGGCAGCGCCTGGCCATCGCCCGGCTGCTGCTGAAGGCGCCGTCCATCGTGGTGCTGGACGAGGCGACCGCACACCTGGACAGCGAGTCGGAGGCGGCCGTGCAGCGGGCGCTGCAGGTCGCCCTGGAGGGGCGGACCTCGCTGGTCATCGCGCACCGGCTCTCCACCGTGCGGGAGGCCGACCAGATCCTGGTGGTCGACGCCGGCCGGGTGGTCGCGTCCGGCACGCACGAGGAGCTGCTCGAGCAGGGTGGGCTGTACGCCGACCTCTACCGGACGCAGTACTTCTCCGAGCGCTCGCGACCCCTGGAGGAGCCCCTGCGGGGGTAGATTCCGGGGGCATGGACCTCCAGCTGGACCAACACGTCCTGATCGTCACCGGCGGGAGCGGCGGGCTCGGCCTGGCCACCGCCGAGTGCCTGGTCGCCGAGGGCGCCCGGGTGGTGGTCTCCGGGCGGAGCCAGGAACGGGTCGACGCGGCGGTGCGTCGCCTGGGCGACGACCGGGCCGAGGGGATGGTCGCCGACAACGCGGACCCCCGTACGCCGTCCCGGCTGGTCGCCGCCGCGCGAACACGCTGGGGGCGGCTGGACGGTGCCCTGATCAGCGTGGGCGGCCCGCCCGCCGGGGGCTCGCTGGCGATGGAGGACCAGGAGTGGCGGGACTCCTTCGAGTCCGTCTTCCTCGGTGCCGTGCGCCTGCTGCGGGTCGTGGGGGAGGAGCTCCCCGAGGGCGGCTCGCTCGCCGTGGTGCTCTCCTCGAGCGTGCGCGCCCCGCTGGCGGGACTGGGGATCTCCAACGGACTGCGACCGGGGTTGGCCATGGTGGCCAAGGAGCTCGCCGACCAGCTCGGCCCGCGAGGTGTCCGGGTCAACGGGCTGATGCCCGCCCGGATCGAGACCGACCGCGTGCTTAGCCTCGACGCGGGTGCTCCCGACCCGGCGGCAGCCCGCGCCGCAGCCGAGCGGAGCATCCCGCTGGGTCGCTACGGACGGCCCGAGGAGTTCGGGCGGGTGGCGGCCTTCGTGCTCTCGCCGGCCGCGTCATACCTCAGTGGAGTCATGCTCCCGGTCGACGGCGGCATGCTCCGCGGCCTGTGAGGCGGCCCGTCGGTCCCGCCACTCGTCGAAGAGCAGGTAGAAGAAGCCGAAGACCGCCAGGCCACCGAAGAACCACCACTGGAGGCCGTAGAAGAAGTGCGGACCGTCGTCCAGGTCGGGCAGGTCGACCCGCTCCAGCGGCTCCGCGGCCTCGGGGTCCTCGGTCGCCAGGTCCACGAAGCCGCTCAGCACCTCGCGGTCCAGCGCCTCGCCGATCTCCTCGCTGCTGATCGCCCGCGTCCGCTGCTCGGTGACCTGTGCGGCGTCACCGGTGGCGTCGATCCGCACCCAGCCGGTGATGGTGACCTCACCGGTCGGCGGGTCGGGCAGGTCCTCGGGCACCTCGCCCCGGTTCTGGGTCGGCCACCAGCCCCGGTCCACGACCAGGGACGTGCCGTCGTCGAGCACCAGCGGGACCACCGCGTCCACGCCCGGGCCGCCGTCCCGGGTGCGGTAGCGCACCACGACCGTGTCCTCGACCGCGTAGGTGCCACTGGCCTCGACCAGACGCCACTCCAGCGCCTTGTCGACAGGTCGACCGACGGAGAGGACCTCCTGGACCGGTACCGGGTCGAGCTCCTCGTTGCGCTGGATCTGGGCGTTGCGGTCCCGTCGGTCCTCGAGGCGGTCGAACTGCCACTGGCCCAGCTCCCAGGCGAGCCAGGAGAGGAGGGTGACGGCGAGGAAGAAGAGGGCCCAGCGCTTGCTGAGCAGGAACTGCAGACGACTCACGACCCGAGGTTATCCGGGGGACGAAACCGCTCGGACGGCCCGGTCGGGTCCCTGCCCCTATGCTGGCTGGATGGGGCAGCCTCTGGAAGACCGGTTCGGTCGGGTGGCGACGGACCTGCGCGTCTCGTTGACCGACCGGTGCAACCTGCGCTGCACCTACTGCATGCCGGCCGAGGGCCTGGACTGGATGCCGACGGACCAGACGCTGGACGACGACGAGGTCGTGCGGCTGATCACCATCGGTGTCCGCCTCCTGGGCATCGACGAGGTGCGGTTCACCGGCGGGGAGCCGCTGATCCGTCGCGGCCTGGTCGACATCGTCCGGCGCACCCACGACCTGGGCGGGGTCGAGACCTCGCTGACCACCAACGGGCTGGGGCTGCACCGGACGGCGAAGGCCCTGGCCGCCGTGGGGCTGGACCGGGTGAACGTCAGCCTGGACACCGTGCGTCCCGACACCTTCGCGCAGATCACCCGCAGGGACCGGCTGGACGACGTGGTGGCGGGTCTCGCAGCGGCCAAGGACGCCGGGCTGGGTCCGGTCAAGGTCAACGCCGTCCTGCTGCGCGGCGTCAACGACGACCAGGGTCCCGAGCTGCTGCGCTGGTGCCTGGAGCACGGCTACGAGCTGAGGTTCATCGAGCAGATGCCGCTGGACGCCCAGCACGGCTGGCACCGTGACGCCATGGTGACGGCCGAGGAGATCCTCGCGGCGCTGGAGGCGGAGTTCGTCCTCACCCCGGCCTCCGAGCCGCGGGGCAGCGCGCCGGCGGAGCTCTTCACCGTCGACGGCGGCCCCGGCACTGTCGGGGTGATCGCCTCGGTGACCAGGCCGTTCTGCGGCGACTGCGACCGGGTGCGGCTGACCGCGGACGGCCAGGTGCGCAACTGCCTGTTCGCCCGCGAGGAGTCCGACCTCCGCGCGGCGCTGCGCGCCGGTGCGAGCGACCAGGAGCTCGCCGACCGGTGGGTGACCGCCATGCGCGGCAAGCGCGCCGGCCACGGCATCGACGACCCGACGTTCCTGCAGCCGGACCGGCCGATGTCCGCGATCGGCGGCTGACGGCCCTCAGACGCCCCGGCCGCCGGGCTGCGGGTCGGCCTCGCCGGACGCCGTTCCCGACGTCGCCTCCGGTGCCGGCGCGTGCGGTACGACGTCGCGCAGGAAGGACCGGGCGGCCAGGAACTCCGACAGGCTGGTGCGGTGCTCCTCGCACGCCAGCCAGACCTTGCGCCGGTCCGGGGTGTGCAGCCGCGGGTTGTTCCACTGCAGCGCCCAGGCCGCGGGAGCGGTGCAGCTCTTGGCGGAACAGGTGTCGGGCTCGGTCACGCCGAAGGCCCTCCGTTCTGGGTGTCGTCCGGGGTCTGGGTGTCGCCCTGGGCGGGAGGGACCGCCGGACCGGCGGCCCCCGGGGGGAGCTCGTGCTGGGCAGGGGCGTCGCGCAGCGAGAAGGTGTCGTCGCGGGTGTCGGTGGCATTCGCCAGGACCACGGCCACGTAGGGGAGCAGGACGGCCGCGGCCACCAGCACCCAGCGGAGCCAGCCCGGCCCGACCGCGACGGCCGCGATGAAGCAGACGACCCGGACCGCCATGGACAGCAGGTACCGGAGCTGCCGGGCGGCGATGTCGGCCTCGCGACTCGACGCCGCCGTGGTGATCCGGACGGCGTCCTGGCCCGAGGGCTTCTTGCGCGTGGCCATGGCAGCAATCGTACGTGGGCGCCGCTCACCCGAGCCCGGGGCTAGAGTCTGTCCATGTCGAATCGTACGTATCGCGTCACCGAGATCGTCGGAACCTCTCCCGAGGGGATCGACGCCGCCATCCGCAACGGCATCGAGCGGGCCGGCAAGACCCTGCGTCACATCGACTGGTTCGAGGTGACCCAGGTCCGCGGCCAGGCCAAGGACGGTGAGGTCGAGCACTTCCAGGTGGGCCTGAAGATCGGCTTCCGGCTCGAGGACGAGTAGGGCCGGCACACCTTTTTCGCGTACCGCACGGTAATCACTAGCGTCGGGCCTCGTGACAGATCAGAGCCACGAGTCCCGTCAGCCCGACCCTGCGCCGGCGGCGCCCAGGTCCGTCCTGGTCACCGGGGGCAACCGCGGCATCGGCCGCGCCGTGGCCGAGGAGCTGCTGGCCCGCGGTGACCGCGTCGCGGTGACCTCGCGCTCCGGCGGAGGTCCCCAGGGCGCGCTCGACCTGCGGTGCGACATCACCGACCCCGAAGCGGTCGAGGCCGCCTTCCTGGAGATCGAGCGGGCCCACGGACCGGTGGAGGTCCTGGTGGCCAACGCGGGCATCACCGCCGACACCCTGCTGCTGAGGATGAGCGAGGACGACTGGTCCTCGGTGATCGACACCAACCTGACCGGCTCGTTCCGCCTGGCCAAGCGGGCCGCCCGCGGGATGCTCCGGATGCGGCGCGGGCGGATCGTGCTGGTCTCCTCCGTCGTCGGCCTGCTCGGGTCCGCCGGTCAGGCCAACTACGCCGCGTCGAAGGCCGGTCTGGTCGGCCTGGCCCGCTCGCTGGCTCGCGAGCTGGGGAGCCGGGGCATCACCGCCAACGTGGTGGCCCCGGGCTTCGTGGAGACCGACATGACCGCGGTGCTGACCGACGAGCAGCGCGAGGCGATCCGGGCGCAGGTCCCGCTGGGGCGCTACGCCACCCCGGAGGAGGTGGCCTCCGCGGTGGCCTGGCTGGTCTCGCCCGGCGCCGCGTACGTGACCGGCGCGGTGATCCCGGTCGACGGCGGACTCGGCATGGGCCACTAGAGCGCGCACGTACCGCAACACGACCCGCACGACGAGGAAAGGGAGCTGGATGGGCATCTTGGAGGGCAAGCGGATCCTGGTCGCAGGCGTGACCATGGAGAGCTCGATCGGGTTCGCGACCGCACGGGTCGCGCAGGAGCAGGGCGCCACGGTGCTGATCTCCAACTTCGGGCGTGCGCTGGGCATCACCCGGCGGATCGCCAAGCGACTTCCGGTCACGCCGCCGGTGCTGGAGCTGGACGTCACCGACCCCGAGCACCTCGCCGGCCTCGCCGACCAGGTGCGCGAGCACGTCGACGGGCTGGACGGCGTCGTGCACTCGATCGCGTACGGCAACCCGGAGACCCTGCTGGGAGGTCGCTTCCTCGAGGGCCCGTGGGACGACGTGTCCCAGGCGGTGCAGGTCTCGGCGTACTCGCTCAAGGCGCTGGCCGTCGCCACGGCCCCTCTGATGACCCGGGGCTCCTCGCTGGTGGGGCTCACCTTCGACGCGTCCACCGCGTGGCCCGCCTATGACTGGATGGGGGTGGCCAAGGCGGCGCTGGAGTCCACCTCGCGCTACCTCGCGCGGGACCTGGGCGCCGAGGGGATCCGGTGCAACCTGGTCGCGGCGGGCCCGCTGAAGACCCTGGCCGCGAAGGCGATCCCGGGCTTCGAAGGTCTCGAGACCGCGTGGAAGGACCGGGCGCCGCTCGGCTGGGACGAGAGCGACCAGGAACCCACTGCTCGTGCGGTGGTGGCACTGCTCTCGGACTTCTTCCCGGCGACCACCGGAGAGATCGTGCACGTGGACGGGGGCTTCCACGCCATGGGGTTGTGAGGCCGCGACGGGCCGGGCCGTCGCGGCGTTGGCGTGGGACGCACCGGACTGAGAGGGTGGGAGAGTGACCACCGACCTGCGGACGCTCGTGCTGATGCGTCATGCCACCGCGGAGCCGACCGGCGCCACCGACGTGGCCCGTGCGCTGACGCCACGGGGCCGGCACGAGGCGACGGACACCGGCGTGTGGCTGGCGAGCCAGGGCTTCGCGCCCGACCATGCCCTGGTCTCCGGGGCCACCCGGACGCGTGAGAGCTGGGCGGCCGCGTCCGAGGCGGCCGGCTGGTCGATCTCCGTCGACCCCGACGACAGCCTCTACGCCGCGGGCCCGGACGCCACGCTCGACCTGGTCCGCGCCGTGCCGGAGCAGGCCCGCGCGCTGCTCGTGCTGGGGCACAACCCGACCGTGGCCTACCTGGCCCAGCTCCTCTCCGACGGTGCAGGGGACCCGGAGCTGGTGCGGCAGATGGCGCTGGGCTTCCCCCCGGCGACGGCCGTGCTGATGACGGTCGGCACGACGTGGGCCGACCTCGACGTGGCCGGTGCCCGGGTGGTCGGGTTCCGTGGCGGACGTCGCTGACGCGGGCGCCCGCGCCGAGGTCGCGGCCAGGCTGCGCTCGGCGGGCTCGGTGTTCGCCGAGGAGGAGGCCGACCTCCTGCTGGCCGAGCTGGACGGCGACGAGCTCGAGCTGGCGATCCAGGACCGGGTCCACGGCGAGCCGCTGGAGCACATCCTGGGCTGGGCCGAGTTCGCCGGGCTCCGGGTCGCCGTACATCCCGGGGTCTTCGTGCCCCGCCGGCGCACCGAGCTGCTCCTGGAGCAGGCGCTGGCACACCTGCCCCGGCACGGCCTCCTGGTCGAGCTCTGCTGCGGCTCCGCGGCGCTGGCCACGGCCGTGGCGGCCGGCAGGGCGGACGCCTCCGTGCTGGCCTCGGACCTGGACCGGGCCGCGGTCGACTGCGCCCGGGAGAACCTGGAGCGCTACGGCGGTCAGGTGGTCACCGGCGACATCGCCTCGGGGGTGCCGGAGCAGCTGTGGGGCCGGGTCGACGTGGTGGTCGCGAACGCGCCGTACGTGCCCACCCGCCAGCTCGGTCTGATGCCCGCGGAGGCCCGGCTGCACGAGCCCGTGCTCGCCCTGGACGGGGGACCGGACGGGACCAGGGTGCAGGACCGGGTGGTCGCGGCCGCCGTGGAGCTGCTCTCCCCGACCGGCGTGGTGGTGGTGGAGGCGAGCCGCTCCGAGGCCGAGCAGACCGCGGCGCGGATGGTGTGGCGCGGCTTCATCCCCGACGTCGTCCTGGACGACGACCTGGACGCCACCTGCGTGGTGGGCCGCCGGTCGCTGCCTCCCGACGAGTGAGCGAGCAGGCTCAGACGGGTGGGGCCGGCGTGACGATCCCGGCGGCGGCGTCGGCCGCCTCGACCTCCTCGCGGGAGATGCCGAGCAGGTAGACGATCGCGTCCAGGTAGGGCACGTTGACCGCGGTGTCGGCGGCGTCGCGCACCATCGGCTTGGCGTTGTAGGCGATGCCCAGGCCGGCGGCGTTCAGCATGTCGAGGTCGTTGGCCCCGTCGCCGATGGCGATCACCGCCTCCTCCGAGACCCCGCAGGCAGCGGCGAACTCGCGCAGCGCCGTGGCCTTGCCCGCTCGGTCGACGACCGGGCCGACGATCCGTCCCGTCAGCACCCCGTCGACGATCTCCAGCTCGTTGGCCCGGGCGAAGTCGATGTGCAGGTCGCGGGCGAGCCGGTCGGTGATCTGGCTGAAGCCGCCGGACACGAGCGCGAACCGGTAGCCGAGACGACGCAGGGTGCGCACCATGGTCCGAGCACCCGGCGCGAGCACGAGGTCGCGGTAGACCTCGTCCAGTGCGCTGGCGGGCACCCCGGCGAGCAGCGCCACCCGGTGGTGCAACGACTCGGCGAAGTCCAGCTCGCCGCGCATCGCCGCCTCGGTCACCCGGGCGACCTCGGCCTCCACGCCGGCGTGGGCCGCGAGCATCTCGATCACCTCGCCCTGGACCAGCGTCGAGTCGACGTCCATCACGATCAGGCGCATGCCCCGGCGCAGCAGGTTGGCGGGCTGGACGGCGACGTCGACCCCCTGGCTCGCCGCCTCCTTGGCGAGCATCACCCGCAGCCGTTCGGGTGCGATCCCCGAGACGTGCAGGTCGATCGCGGTGACGGGGTAGCGCGCCATCCGCTCCATCCGGTCGATGTTGGCTCCGCTGTCGGCGATCCGGCCGGCGATGGCGGCCATCGCGCTGGCGCGCAGCGGGGAGCCGATCACCGTGACGTGGCTGCGTCCCGTCGCACGGACCCGGTTGTCGCCGACCCCGCGCTCGACCTCGACCTGCATCTGCAGCTCGTCGGCGGCGCGCTCGACCTGGGCACTCAGCCGCTTCCAGTCGTGCGGCGCGGTGACCAGCACGCCGAGCACGAGCCGCCTGCGCAGCACGATCTGCTCGATGTCGAGCACCTCGACGCCCGCCTGGGCGAGCCGGTCGAAGACGGCCGCGGTGACGCCCGGTCGGTCCTTGCCGGTCAAGGTGATGAGCAGGGTCTTCGGGGCTTCGGGGTCCATGGCAAGCCCGAGATTACTGCGCGCGGGCGGGCCGCCCCACGAGGGGATCAGCCCGCGGGCCACACCTGGGGCGAGCACGCCGCCACCAGCCCTCGTCGCGCGGCCCGCTCGAGGGGCTGCAGCGCCGCCTCCCGCCGGGCCATCTCCGAGGCCGTGACGGCGGCTCCGTGGTCCTGGGCCGCGAGCTCGGTGATCGCCCAGCACTGCAGGGACCGGGCGGCCAGGGCCACGCAACGGGCCGGGGTCCCGGGCGGTGCATCGAGGTCCGGGACGTGGTGCAGGTCCATGATCGCGTCGGCGACCTCCGGACGCCAGCGCGCGACGTCCAGCTGGGCGAGGGCCTGGGCGGTCTCCGGCACAGCGGCGCGCAGTCCGCGGTCGGCCTCGCCGACGTCCGGCACGGCGGCCCGCGACGCGGGCCTCAGCACCCAGGTGGTGCCCGCGCCGACGACCTCGGGCACCGCGCCCAGACCGGCCTCGGGCGCCAGGACCGCCTGGCCTGCCTCGAGCGCGGCGAAGTTGAACCCGGGGGGCCCGCCGAGGCCCAGCGGGTCCCCGTCGACCGGGAGGGCCAGCGCGAGGTGGTCGGCGCCGGCGTCACGCAGGGTCCGCAGCAGGTCGAGGACTCCGGTGCCCGGAAGGTCGCCGACCGGCTCGGGGCCGGGACGCGCGGTGTGCACGGACCCGGTCGACTCGAGTGCGTCGAGGAGGTGGTCGGCCAGCACGTGGCCGCGCAGCCACGCCGTGCCCCACCAGGCGAGGAGGGCGGCGTCGGGCAGGACGGTGCTCACGCCTCGGAGGCTACCCGGCACCGGGTCCGCGTCGGCCCGGGCAGGTCTGGATAGGGTGAGGACCATGGTCGCCGTGCTGGAGTTCGCAGACGTCACCGTGCGACGAGGAACGGCCACCCTGCTGGACAGCGTGACCTGGTCGGTCGAGGAGGACGAGCGCTGGGTCGTCCTGGGGCCCAACGGGGCCGGCAAGACGACGCTGCTGCAGGTGGCGGCCGCCCAGATGCATCCCTCGGGTGGCGTCGCCGGGATCCTCGAGGAGGTGCTCGGCACGGTCGACGTGTTCGAGCTGCGCACCAGGATCGGGCTGACCAGCGCGGCGCTGGCGGACCGGATCCCGCGCGACGAGCGCGTGCACGACGTGGTGGTCTCGGCCTCCTACGGGGTGCTCGGCCGCTGGCGCGAGGTCTATGAGACCTTGGACCACGACCGCGCCGAGATGCTGCTCGCCGAGGTCGGGGCCCGGCACCTGACCCAGCGCACCTTCGGCACCCTCAGCGAGGGTGAGCGCAAGCGGGTGCAGATCGCCCGGGCACTGATGACCGATCCCGAGCTGCTGCTCTTCGACGAGCCGGCCGCCGGCCTGGACCTCGGTGGCCGGGAGGACCTCGTCTCCACCCTGTCGGCGCTGGCGCTGGACCCCGACTCGCCGGCCACCGTGCTGGTCTCGCACCACGTGGAGGAGATCCCTCCCGGGTTCACCCACGCGCTGATGCTCCGGCAGGGCCGGGTCGTCGCGCAGGGACCGCTGGACCGGGTGGTCACCGAGGAGGCCCTCTCCGAGACGTACGGCATGCCCCTGCTGCTGCGCGCCGAGGACGGGCGCTACGCCGCCCGGCGTCGTCCCGCCCGTCGGGCCGGCTGAGCCTCCCTGCCGGTATGGCGTGAGGACCCTCACGTCAGCAGATAGGGTTGCCGCATGGACTGGTTCCGCGAGCATGCCTGGGAGACGTGGCTGGGCGTAGCCGTGCTTCTCGGGGTCGCTGAGATGTTCAGTCTCGACCTCGTCCTGATCATGCTGGCCGCCGGCGCGGTGGTGGGGATGCTCGCCGCCATGCTGGATCTCCACGTGGGGATCCAGGTGGTCGCCGCTGCAGCCACCTCGATGGCGGCCCTGCTCCTGCTCCGCCCCTCACTGGTCGGCCGCCTGCACGGCGGGCCCGAGCTCCGGCTCGGCCACACCCGGCTGGTCGGAAAGCAGGCGCTGGTCACCGAGGACATCACGGGGACCCTGGTCGGCCGGATCCGGCTCGACGGCGAGATCTGGTCCGCGTTGCCGTACGACGACACCCTCACCATCCCGGCAGGCGCCACGGTGGAGGTGCTCGAGATCCGCGGTGCGACCGCCCTGGTCCACCCGATCGCCCAGCTCGAACCCTGACCCGCACAACTCCTACTTCGGAACGGAGGGCCGATGGAGTTCTTCTTCGTCCTGCTCGCACTGCTGGTGGTCTTCGTCGTCGTGGTGCTGGCCAAGACGGTACGCATCGTGCCGCAGGCCCGCGCCGGCATCGTGGAACGCTTCGGCAAGTACAAGCAGACGCTGCCCGCTGGCCTCAACATCGTCGTGCCGTTCATCGACCGGGTGCGCTACCTGATCGACCTGCGTGAGCAGGTCGTCAGCTTCCCGCCGCAGCCGGTGATCACCGAGGACAACCTGGTGGTCTCGATCGACACGGTCATCTACTTCCAGGTCACCGACCCGGTCGCCGCGACCTACGAGATCGCCAACTACATCCAGGCGGTCGAGCAGCTGACCATGACCACCCTGCGCAACATCGTGGGTGGCATGGACCTCGAGGAGACGCTGACCAGCCGCGAGCAGATCAACTCCGGTCTGCGCGGCGTCCTGGACGAGGCCACCGGGCGCTGGGGCATCCGGGTCGGCCGGGTGGAGATCAAGGGGATCGACCCGCCGCCGTCCATCAAGGACTCGATGGAGAAGCAGATGCGCGCCGACCGCGACAAGCGGGCCGCGATCCTCACCGCCGAGGGTGAGCGGCAGTCCGCGATCCTCACCGCGGAGGGCTCCAAGCAGGCCGCGATCCTCTCCGCCGAGGGTGACCGGGAGTCTCAGATCCTCCGGGCCCAGGCGGAGCGGGAGTCTCAGATCCTGCGCGCGCAGGGTGAGGGACAGGCGATCCAGACGGTCTTCCAGGCGATCCACGACGGACGCCCGGACCAGTCGCTGCTCGCCTACCAGTACCTGCAGATGATGCCGAAGATCGCCGAGGGCGACGCCAACAAGGTGTGGATCGTCCCGTCCGAGATCGGCAAGGCGCTCGAGGGCCTCGGCTCGACGATGACGGACATGGCGGGCATCCCGCGCGACGCGACCCCGACCAAGCGGGTCGACATGGGCCCCACGGAGCCGCAGCTGCCGAAGAGCCAGACCGAGGCGAGCGGATCGGCGAGCAAGGCGGTCGAGGAGGCCATCGCCGCTGCGCAGGAGGCCTCGCAGACGCCGACCGGTGGTGGCGCCGCCTCGTCCGGAGGGCTCGCACCGGGAGCTCCCACCGGTACGAGGTCTGAGGAGCCGCCGGCACCGTGACACTCCTCGAGGGCATCCTGGTCGCGCTCGCCGGGGTCCTGGCAGGAGGCATCAACACGCTGGTGGGGTCGGGAACGTTGATCACGTTCCCGACCTTGCTGGCGTTCGGTGTGCCTCCCGTGACCGCGAACGTCTCCAACACCATCGGGCTGGTGCCCGGCTCGATCTCCGGCGCGATCGGCTACCGCCGCGAGCTGGCCGGTCAGCGCGCCCGCGTGCTCCGGCTCTCCTCGGCCTCGCTGGTCGGGGGAGTGCTGGGCGCGCTGCTCCTCCTGGTCCTGCCGGCGAGCGCCTTCGAGGCGATCGTTCCGGTGCTGATCCTGCTCGGCATCGTGCTGGTGGTGCTGGGCCCGAGCATCTCCCGCCGGGTCGCGGCCCGGCACGCCGAGCGCGGTGGGCTGCCGCACCACGGCGCCTGGTGGGTGTGGCCGTCCGTGCTGCTCGCCGGGATCTACGGCGGCTACTTCGGGGCCGCCCAGGGCGTGCTGCTGATGGCCATCCTCGGCATCGGCATCGACGAGGCGTTGCAGCGGCTCAACGGGATCAAGAACATCCTGGGCGCGGTCGTCAACGGTGTCTCGGGACTGGTCTTCGCCGTGGTCGCGCCGGTCGACTGGCAGGTGGTGCTGCTGATCGCCGTCGGTGCGGTGGTCGGGGGTCAGCTCGGCGCCAAGGTGGGCCGAAGGCTTCCCGACCCGTGGCTGCGCGCCACGATCGTGGTGGTCGGGCTGGTTGCGCTGACCGCGTTCCTGGTGGGCTGATCCTCGGTGGCCTGATCCTCGGTGGCCTGATCCTCGGTGGCCTGATCCTCGGTGGCCTGGATCTCGGGGGCCTCCACCCAGGCGGTGAGCCAGGCGTCCAGGGCTCGGTAGACCTCGGCCCGGGCCTGGGGACGGGAGAGCACCACGTCGTGCCGCGCGCCCGGGATCGCCACGCTGGTCACGTGCGCTCCCAGCGACGGCGCCCACCGGCGGATCTGCTCCACGTCCAGCACGATGTCGGTGGTGTGCACGTCCTCGTCCATCGCGACCGGCTGCCCGGTGCGGGCCGAGGAGAGCACCAGCGCAGGACACCCGACCTCCAGCCCGCGGTGCAGCCTCGCGTGCCCGGCGCGGACCGCGCGCAGCCAGCCGGTGCGCACCGGCCAGGACTCCAGCGGCTTCCAGGCCAGGTCGAAGGACCAGTCGCCCTCGTGGTCAAGGTGGAGCGAGCGGGCGTACAGGCCGCTCACCGTGCGCGGCACGACGGTCCGGGGCGCGAGGTCGGCGAGGCGGCGTACGAGCTCGGTGCCCACGGTGCGCAGCCACCACGGGCCCTGCAGGTCGAACCAGGGGGAGTTGAGCACCATCCCGGCCAGGCCGGGTTGCCGGTCGTGGGCCCACAGGGGGAGCGTCAGGCCACCGGTGGAGTGGGCGGAGCCGACCACGGCCTCGTGCCCGTCCCGCTCGGTGATCCGGCGGAAGGCCTCGTCGATCTCCGGGAAGTACTCCGCCAGGTCGCTGACGTAGTTGGGGGTCTGGTGCCCCCGGATCGAGCGGCCGTACTTGCGCAGGTCCAGCGCGTAGAAGGTGTACCCCCGGGCGGTCCACCACTCGGCGTACTCGGTCTGGAAGAAGTAGTCGGCGAAACCGTGCAGGTGCAGGACCGCGCAGTTGGTCTCGCCGTGGGTGGGCCGGCGGACGAGGGTGGCCACCACCGGCCCCTCGTCGTCCTCGCCGAGGTCGATCTCCTCCACCTCGTACGGGGCGCCGAGGATGTCGACGGCCGGTCCAGGAGCCACGGAGCGCATGACCCTCAGTCTGACAGGCGCTCGGCGACGGCCGCGGGAGTGCCGGGAATAGCGAGGGAGCTGCCGCGGTTCCGTCGATAGTTCAGGATTCAATCAGAGGAGCGGGTCATGCAGTTCGGCATCTTCACCGTCGGCGACGTCACGACGGACCCGACCACGGGGCGCACCCCGACCGAGCACGAGCGGATCAAGGCCACCCTGGCGATCGCGCGCAAGGCCGAGGAGGTCGGGCTGGACGTGATGGCCTTCGGGCAGCACCACAACCCGCCCTTCGCTGCCAGCTCGCCGACCACCACCATGGCCTACGTCGCGGCGCAGACCGAGCGGCTGCTGCTCTCCACCTCGACCACGCTGATCACCACCACCGACCCGGTGCGGATCGCCGAGGACTACGCGCAGCTGCAGCACCTCGCCGACGGGCGGGTGGACCTGATGCTCGGTCGCGGGAACACCGGGCCGGTCTACCCCTGGTTCGGCAAGGACATCCGGGACGGCATCGAGCTCGCCATCGAGAACTATGCGCTGCTGCGCCGGCTGTGGCACGAGGACGTGGTGACCTGGGAGGGGAAGCACCGCACGCCGCTGCAGGGCTTCACCTCGACCCCGCGTCCCCTCGACGGAGTGGCCCCCTTCGTCTGGCACGGCTCCATCCGCAGCCCCGAGATCGCCGAGCAGGCCGCCTACTACGGCGACGGCTTCTTCCACAACCACATCTTCTGGCCCTCGTCCCACGCCGCCCAGATGGTCCGGCTCTACCGTCGGCGCTTCGAGCACTACGGTCACGGCTCCGCCGACCAGGCGATCGTCGGGCTGGGAGGGCAGGTCTTCATGCGGAAGAACAGCCAGGACGCCGTCCGGGAGTTCCGCCCCTACTTCGACAACGCGCCCGTCTACGGGCACGGCCCGTCGCTGGAGGAGTTCACCCGGCAGACCCCGCTGACCGTCGGGTCTCCGCAGGAGGTGATCGAGCGGACCCTGGCCACCCGGGAGTACGTCGGTGACTACCAGCGCCAGCTCTGGCTGATGGACCACGCAGGACTGCCGTTGAAGACGGTGCTCGAGCAGCTCGACCTGCTCGGCGAGGAGGTCGTGCCGGTGCTGCGCAGGGAGTTCGCCGCCCTGAAGCCCGCGCACGTGCCGGACGCGCCCACGCACGCCTCGCGGGTCGCCTCGGCGGCCGCGGCCGCTCAGCAGGAGGTGGTCGCATGACCCGGGTCGTGGTCGTCACCGCGGGCCTCGGCACCCCGTCCTCCACCCGGCTCCTCGCGGACCAGCTGAGCGAGGCCGTCGCCACCGCGCTCCGCGACGCCGGACGGGACGCCCAGGTCGAGGTGATCGAGCTGAGGGAGCACGCGCATGCCCTCGCCGACCGGATGCTCACCGGGTTCGCCACCGGCGCCCTGGCCGAGGCGATCGAGCTGGTTGCCGGTGCGGACGCGCTGATCGCGGTGACGCCGGTGTTCTCGGCGTCGTACTCCGGGCTCTTCAAGACCTTCTTCGACGTCCTGGAGCCCCGCACCCTGGCCGGCACCCCGGTGCTGCTGGCCGCGACCGCGGGCACGGCTCGGCACTCGCTGGTGCTCGAGCACGCGCTGCGCCCGCTCTTCGCCTACCTGGGTTCCTCGCCGGTGCCGACGGCGGTCTTCGCCGCCACCGAGGACTTCGGCGGTGTCGAGGCACAGCGGCTGAGCGCCCGGATCCAGCGTGCGGCGGGCGAGCTGGTGGCTCTGCTGGGCGTGACCGGTGTCGCGACCGGTGGTCCCGGCAGCACCAGCGTGCCGGGGCACCTCCGGGCGGTCGGGCAGGAGCTCCCGAACCCGACCCCGTTCGAGGAACTGATGCGCCGGGCCTGACGGGCCTGGACCGGCCGGCCCCGGCCGGTCCAGGCACGGTCTCAGCGCTGGTAGGTGCCGTGCAGGACGGCCCGGCCCAGCGTCTTGAACGCCAGGTTGAAGCTCATCACCGCGTTGGAGGCGTCCGGGTCGATCCCGAGCGTCTCCTCACCCACCGCGTGCACCACGAAGAAGTAGCGGTGCGGGTGGTCGCCCTCGGGCGGGGCCGCTCCCATGAACCCGATCTCGCCCCCGTCGTTGCGCAGCTGGAAGGCGGCGCCGGGCAGCTGGCCGCCGGCGGCTCCGGGCTCCAGCTCGCTGACCGCGGCGGGGACGTCGACCAGGGCCCAGTGCCAGAACCCCGAGGGGGTCGGCGCGTCCGGGTCGAAGCAGGTGACCACGAACGACTTCGTGCCCTCCGGGGCGTCCTCCCAGCTCAGGTGAGGAGAGGTGTTGCCGAGGTGGGCCACCTGGTCGTCCTTGAGCGGACCTCCGTCGACGATGTCGGTGCTGGTCACCGTGAACGACGGGACCGGCGGGAGGTAGTCGTAGGGGTTGGGGGCGATCGGGCGTTCGATGCTCATGCCTCGGACTCTAGCCACAGCGCCCGACGCAGGCCCGGAGACAATGGGGGAGTGAACGACTTCCCCCCGTATCCCGTTGGTCTCCGTCTGTCCGGTCGCAAGGTGGTGGTGGTGGGTGGCGGGCACGTCGCCCAGCGCCGCCTCCCGTCGCTGCTGGGAGCGGGCGCCGTGGTGACCGTGGTCTCGCCCGAGGTCACCCCGGCGATCGAGGGGATGGCCGACGAGCTCACCCTCGAGCTGCGCCGGTTCCGGCCCTCGGACCTGGACGGTGCGTGGTACGTCGTGGCGGCCACCAACGACCCGCAGGCCAACGAAGAGGTCTCGGCCGCGGCCGAGGAACGCCGGATCTTCTGCGTCCGCAGCGACGACGCCACCCGGGCGACGGCCTGGACGCCTGCGGTCGGGCGGCACGGCTCCGTCACCGTGGCGGTGCTCGGCAACCGTGAGCCGCGGCAGTCCGCGGCCCTGCGCGACGACATCGTCACCGCCCTGCGCGACGGCCACCTGGCCACCTCCGGCGCGCTCGACCGGAGCCCGGGCGTCGTCCTGGTCGGAGGCGGCCCCGGCGACCCGGACCTGGTCACCGTCGCGGCCCGGCACGCCCTGGCCTCGGCCGACGTCGTCGTCGCCGACCGCCTGGCGCCCCGGGCGCTGCTGGAGGAGCTCGGCCCGCACGTGGAGCTGGTCGACGTGGCCAAGCTGCCGCGTGGCCGCAGCGCGCGCCAGGAGCAGATCAACGAGCTGCTGGTCGACCGTGCGCGCCAGGGCAAGCGGGTGGTCCGCTTCAAGGGCGGCGACAGCTTCGTCTTCGGTCGCGGCTTCGAGGAGGTCCTGGCCTGCCGGGAGGCCGGCGTGCCGGTGACCGTGGTGCCCGGTCTCTCCTCGTCGGTCACCGTGCCGGGGATCTCGCAGATCCCGGTCACCCACCGCGGCGTGGCCCACGAGTTCACGGTGGTCAGCGGGCACCTGCCGCCGGGGCACCCGGAGTCGCTGGTCAGCTGGTCGGCCCTGGGCGCGATGCAGGGCACGGTCGTGCTGCTGATGGCCGTGGAGAACGCCGCGGCCATCGCCGAGGCGCTGGTGCAGGGCGGGCGACCCCCCGGGACCCCGGTGGCCGTGATCATCGACGGCACGATGCCGGGGGAGCGGACCGTGCTCACCACCCTGGCCGAACTGCCGGCCGACGTCGAGGCGCAGGGGGTGCGCCCGCCCGCGATCATCGTGGTCGGCGAGGTCGTCCGGGTCGCCCACCCGGACCGGTTCCGGACACCGACCAGGCAGGCGGCAGAGTAGTCGCGTGGCGCACCTGATCGAGATCACCTCCGCAGACGACCCCCGGCTCGCCGACTACCGCGACCTGCGCGACGTCCAACTGCGCAAGAGCCTGGAGGCCGAGCACGGCCTCTTCATCGCCGAGGGCGAGAAGGTGGTGCGGCGGGCGGTCGAGCGGGGGTTCGACCCCCGCTCGTTCCTGATGGCACCTCGGTGGCTCGACGGCCTGGAGGACGTGCTCTCCCGCGCCGACGTGCCCTGCTACGTGCTGGACGAGCAGCTGGCCGAGGAGGTCACCGGCTTCCACGTGCACCGTGGCGCCCTGGCCTCGCTGCACCGCCGTCCGCTCCCCTCGGTCGAGGAGGTGCTCGCCGGCGCCCGGTCGGTCCTGGTGCTGGAGGACCTGGTCGACCACACCAACGTGGGTGCCGTCTTCCGCTCCGCCGCCGCCCTGGGGTTCGACGCGGTCCTGCTCTCGCCCCGGTGCGCGGACCCCCTCTACCGGCGCTCGGTTAAGGTGGCGATGGGGGCGGTGTTCGCCCTTCCGTGGACCAGGCTCGACGACTGGTACGACGCGATGCCGATGCTCGAGCGGGCCGGCTTCACCACCGTGGCGCTCACCCTGGCCGAGGACGCGGTGCCCGTGCCCGACGCCGTGCACGGGGTGGACCGGCTCGCCCTGGTGCTCGGCTCGGAGGGTCCCGGGATCTCCGAGCGCTGGCAGCGCAGCGCGTCCCGGCGGGCGGTGATCCCGATGCAGGCCGGGATCGACTCCCTCAACGTGGCGGCGGCCAGCGCGGTCGCCTGCTACGTGGCCGCCCACCGCTGAGCCTGGCGGCTGTTCCCGGGCTGCTGATCGGGGGCGGCCCGCCGCGCCTGCCCGTCACAGGACCGGAAGGTAGGAGTCCTGGCAGGTCGCCGGGGTGGTGGCGTGCACCGAGCGCAGCGGCATCCAGGGCCACCACCACGGCACGGGGTCGGCCAGCGCCGAGTTCCCGATGCGGTCGACGACCACGGTCGCGCCGGCCCGCTCGTAGGTCAGCGACGCGTCCGGTACCTGCCGGGCGTGCACGCGCAGCGACGGCCAGGGCAGCAGGTACTCCTGGTCGACGTACGCCGCGAGGCCGGGGTCGCTGCTCGCCAGGACGGTGACCAGGTCCTGGTGTCCTTCGCGCACCGGAAGGCTCCGGCGGACGACCAGGTGGTTGGAGGCCCCGTCGACGAGCACCAGGTTGGAGTACATGTGCCAGCCGAAACCGGACTTGAGCTCCAGGTAGGGGGTCAGGCCGTTGACCACCACCAGGCCGGCGACCAGAACCGCGGCGGGGCCGAGCCGCCAGCCGAGCCGGACCGAGGGTGCCGACGGGCAGGCCGACCAGGCGACCAGGGCGACGAAGGGGGTCCACCACAGGAACGTCCCGGCACTGAGCCACGCGTGGGACCCCACGGTGATCGGGAGGACGTTCGCCGCGGTCACCGACGTGCCGACCAGCACCACCGCTGCCTGGAGGACGGTGCGCCCTCGCCGGCCGAACGCGCGGCCCGCCGCGTCGAAGCGCTCGAAGAACCCGTCGGCCAGGAAGAGCGCGAAGAGCGGGAGCAGGACCGCGGTGAAGTCGTAGAAGTGCTGCCCGAGGTCGAACGAGAGCGCGGAGTGGAAGGCCATGGCCAGGAGGACGCCCGCGCGGCGCGTGCGGCGTACCAGGAGCAGGACCGGGACCGCCAGCTCGATCGCGGCCGGGACCCAGACCGACAGGAGTCCCAGGCTCCCGTCCCGGTCCACCGGGGCGATGCCCACCGCGCCGAGCGCCTCGTCCAGGTGGAAGGGTCCGCAGCTCAGCGCCGGGTCCAGGAAGCCGGTGTTGAGCTTGGCGAAGGCGGCGAAGACGTAGAACGACAGCAGTGCGACCCGGGCCAGGGGCTCGAACCGGGACCACCGGCCCCCGGTGAGCAGGTAGCCCAGCGAGACCAGCCCGGCCAGCAGCCAGTGGTTGCCCAGCACCGGCGCCTCGAGGACGGCGGTGGCCGGCACCAGGGCCATCAGCACCAGGATGCTGACGCGTCGCGGAGTCAGCAGCACCACCGTGGCCGCGACGCCCAGGGCGGCCAGCAGCAGGCCGAGGGCGGTGGGCGCGGGAGCGCCGCCACCGCCCACATGCGGGCGAAGACCCGGTGCCTCACGTCCATGGCGTCATGATCGCCGCGCGCAGAGGCCTCGCGCAGGCGAACCAGCAGGCTGGGTCAGTCTTCCTCGGCGGGCCAGCCGGGCGGGTAGTCGGCGACCGCCTTGTCGTGCGCCTTCTGCAGTCGCTTGCGCTGCTTGGTGGCGACCCGGTCGCCGAAGACAGTGCCGAGCGTGTGGTCGGTCTCGTGCTGCAGGCAGCGGGCGAGCAACCCGTCTCCCTCGAAGGCGACCGGCTCGCCGTCGAGGCCGACCCCTTCGACCCGCGCGTGGTCGGGTCGTGCGCACGGGACGAACGCGCCGGGGAAGGAGAGGCAGCCCTCGTCGTCCTCCTCCAGGTGCCGGTCCTTGCCCTCGGGGAGCACCAGCACCGGGTTGCAGACCACCCCGACGGTGTGCCGCCCGGAGTCGTCGGGGCAGTCGAAGACGAACATCGCCACGTCCTCACCGATCTGGCAGGCGGCGAGGCCGACCCCGTCGGCGGCGTACATGGTCGCGACCATGTCCGCGGCCAGGGCGGTGAGGTCGGCGTCGAAGGAGGTGACCCGGGCCTGGGGGCGGTGCATCACCGGGGTGCCCCACCGGGTGATCGGCCTGACCCGGCCTCCCTGAGGAAGCGTGCCGTGCGGTGCGTGGGGAGTCTCGGACATGACTCTGATCCTAGGACGAGGACTGCTGTGATCTGCACCACACCCCGAACTGTGGCGCGGTGTGTAACTCCCAGTTACATTCAGGGCATGGCTTTCTCCTCCGTGCTGGGTCCGGGTGGCAGGAACGGGGTCGCGTCCGCCGAGACGCGGGCCCCGCTCGGCTACGCCGTGGCCGCCCTCAGCAAGCTCGCGCAGAGCGACCTCCTGGACCGCGTAGGCCTGCGCCGCACTGCGGAGCAGGTGGTCTTCACCGCCACCCGCAGCGGCTTCCGCACCGCAGCGGCCGCAGGTCGCACGTTCGCGCGCGTCGGCAAGAAGGGGCCGGGGGTCCGGGTCCCGGACGCCAAGCCGACCGGCGTCTTCGACCTCACGCCCACCGAGGACGAGCAGATGCTCGTCGACGTGGTCTCCGAGTACGCCGCCGAGGTCGTCCGGCCCGCCGCCGCGGCAGCCGACGAGGCCTGCGCGGCGCCCGAGGAGCTGCTCCGCGCGAGCACCGACATCGGTCTGCCGATCCTGGGCGTGCCCGAGGCCCTGGGCGGGATCAGCGAGGAGCGCTCCGCGGTGGCCGGCACCCTGGTCGCCGAGGCGCTGGCCCGCGGTGACATGGGCCTGGCGGTGGCCGCGCTGGCCCCCGGTGCGGTCGCCACCGCGCTGTCGCTGTGGGGGAGCGACGAGCAGCAGCAGACCTACCTCCCGGCGTTCACCGGCGACCAGGTGCCAGCCGCGGCGCTGGCGCTGGCCGAGCCCCGGGTCCTCTTCGACGCGCTCGCCCCGCAGACCACCGCGACCCGGTCCGGCGACGGCTACCTGCTCACCGGGGTCAAGTCGGCCGTGCCTCGGGGCGCCGAGGCCGAGCTCTTCGTGGTCGGCGCGTCGCTCGACGGTCGACCGGCCCTGTTCCTGGTCGAGTCCGGCGCCGCCGGCATCGAGGTCGTCGCCGACCCCTCGATGGGGGTCCGCGCCGCCGGCATCACCCGGCTGCAGCTCGACGGCACGCCCGCCGAGCTGCTCGGCGAGGCCGACGGCTCGACGTACACCGAGTGCGTGCGGCTCTCCCGCCTGGCCTGGTGCGCCCTGGCGGTGGGCACCGGGCAGGCCGTCCTCGACTACGTCACCCCGTACGTCAAGGAGCGTGAGGCGTTCGGCGAGCCGGTGGCCCACCGGCAGTCCGTGGCCTTCATGGTGGCCGACATGGCCATCGAGCTGCAGGCGATGCGCCTGGTGACGTGGCGGGCGGCGTCCCGGGCGGCCCAGGGCAAGGAGTTCGCCCGCGAGGTGGCGTTGGCCCGCCGGCTGTGCGCGGAGAAGGGCATGAAGATCGGGCTGGACGGCGTCCAGCTGCTCGGTGGACACGGCTTCGTCAAGGAGCACCCGGTGGAGCGGTGGTACCGCGACCTCCGAGCCCTCGGCGTGATGGAAGGAGGCGTCCTCGTCTGAGGACGGGGCACCGCAGATGATCAACCTCGAGACTCCCCGCAAGCACCGGATGCTGATCGACCAGGCCCACCAGGTCGCGATGAACATGCTCCGGCCCATCTCCCGCAAGTACGACGCCGCCGAGCACTCCTACCCCAAGGAGCTCGACATGCTGGCCGCGATGATCGACGGACTCTCGGAGTCCGGGACCACCGAGGGCGCCGGCGCGACCGGCGTCAGCACGGAGACCCCGGCGCAGAAGAAGAAGGACGCCGACCCGTCCCGGGTGCGCAACGGCGCCAACCTGGCCTCCATCCTCTCGATCGCGGAGATGTGCTGGGGCGACACCGGCCTGCTGCTCTCCATGCCGCGCCAGGGTCTGGGCAACGCCGCCATCGCGTCCGTGGCCGACGCCGAGCAGCAGAAGCGGTTCGCCGGGCTGTGGGCGGCGATGGCGATCACGGAGCCGGGCATGGGCTCGGACTCCGCCGCGCTGTCGACCACCGCCACCCTCGACGGGGACCACTACGTGCTCAACGGCGAGAAGATCTTCGTCACCTCCGGGGAGCGCGCCGGCGCGGTCGTCGTGTGGGCCAGCTTGGACAAGAGCCTGGGTCGCGCCGCGATCAAGTCGTTCGTGGTGGAGAAGGGCACGCCGGGCATGCGGGTCGAGCGGCTCGAGCACAAGCTCGGGATCCGCGCCTCCGACACCGCCGTGATCACCTTCACCGACTGCCGGGTGCCGGCGGAGAACCTCCTGGGGTCGCCCGAGATCGACGTCAAGGCCGGCTTCGGCGGGGCCATGGCGACCTTCGACAACACCCGGCCCATGGTGGCGGCGATGGCGATCGGCTGCGCCCGGGCCTCGCTCGACCTGACCCGCGACCTGCTCGAGCAGGCCGGGATCACCATCGACTACGACCGCCCCGCCCAGGTGCAGAGTGCCGCGGCGGCCAAGTTCCTCCAGATGGAGGCAGACTGGGAGGGCGCCCGGCTGCTGGCCATGCAGGCGGCCTGGATGGCCGACAACCGCAAGCCCAACTCGCTGGAGGCCTCGATGGCCAAGGCGAAGGCGGGCCGGGTCGGGTCGGACATCACCCTCTCCTGCGTCGAGCTGGCGGGCACGCTGGGGTACAGCGAGGCCGAGCTGCTGGAGAAGTGGTCGCGAGACTCCAAGATCCTCGACATCTTCGAGGGCACCCAGCAGATCCAGCAGCTGATCGTGGCTCGCCGGGTCCTGGGGCTGACCAGCGCCGAGCTGAAGTAGCCGCACTGAGCTGAAGTAGCCGTACTAGGGTCGCGAGCATGACCGGCCCGCACATGTCCCCGGAGGAGTTCCGCCGGCACGGCCACGCGGTCGTGGACTGGATCGCCGACTACTGGTCCTCGCTCGACGAGCTGCCGGTCCGGTCCCGGGTCGCGCCGGGGGAGATCGCCGCGGCTCTGCCGGACACGATGCCGGAGACCGGCGAGGAGTTCGACGCCGTGCTCGCGGACGTGCAGCGGATGATCCTGCCCGGGATCACCCATTGGCAGCACCCGCGCTTCTTCGCCTACTTCCCGGCCAACTCCTCCCCGGCGGCCGTGCTCGGCGACCTGCTCTCCAGCGGGATCGGCGCCCAGGGGATGCTCTGGGCGACGAGCCCGGCGCTGACCGAGGTCGAGCAGGTGGTGCTGGACTGGCTGGCCGAGGGGCTGGGCCTGCCCGAGGCGTTCCGCAGTGGCGGTCCGGGCGGCGGTGTCATCCAGGACACCGCCTCGACGGCCACCTTCACCGCGCTCCTCGCCGCCCTCCACCGGACCACCGACGGCGCGGCCCGGGCCGAGGGCGTCACCTCCCTGCTCCGGGTCTACGGCTCCGAGGAGGCGCACTCCTCCCTGCACAAGGCGGTGATGATGAGCGGCCTCGGCGAGCGTGCGCTGCATACCGTCCCCGTCGATCCGCGGACGCGACGGATGGACGTCGCGGCCCTGGCACGCGCGCTCGAGGAGGACGTGGCCGCCGGCCTGCGTCCGGTGATGGTCCAGGCGGCGGTCGGGACCACCTCGACGGGCGCGGTGGACGACGTGGCCGCGATCGGACCGCTGGCCCTGGCGCACGGGGCGTGGCTGCACGTGGACGCCGCGTGGGCCGGGACCGCGGCCGTCTGCCCCGAGCACCGGTGGATCAACGAGGGGGTCGCCGAGCACGCCGACTCCTACGTCACCAACCCGCACAAGTGGCTGTTGACCACGTTCGACTGCAGCGCGTTCTGGGTGCGCGACTCCGCGGCGCTGCGGGGCGCGCTGTCGTTGCTGCCGGAGTACCTGCGCACCCCTGCCGCGGAGTCCGGGGCGCTGACCGACCTTCGTGACTGGCACCCCCAGCTGGGACGGCGGTTCCGCGCCCTCAAGCTGTTCGCCGTGCTGCGGACCTACGGACGGCGCGGTCTGGCCGAGCACATCCGCGCGGGGGTCGCCGGGGCGGACAGGTTCGCCTCTCTGGTGCGCTCCGACGAGCGGTTCGAGCTGGTCACCGAGCCGGTGCTGGGACTGGTGGTCTTCCGGCTGCGTGCCGGGGACGAGGAGACGCGGCGGGTGATGGAGGAGCTCAACGACTCCGGGGAGGCCTACCTGAGCCACACCACCGTCGACGGGAGTACCGCGATGCGGGTGGCCGTGGGGGGATGGCGGACCACCCCCGAGGACGTCGAGCGCACCTGGCGTGCGCTGACCTCTCTGGTGCCGGCTGATCCGAGGTGAGTCGGCCCTCAGGGGCGGTGTGTCATCGTCGAGGCCATGCTGGCCATCGGAGTGAACGAGTACGGCGGACCCGACGCACTGGAGGTGGTCGACCTCCCGGAGCCGGTCCCCGGGCAGGGGGAGCTGTTGGTCCGGGTGCACGCGGCGGCGGTGAACCCCACCGACACCTTCGTGCGCAACGGCGACCGCGCCAAGGCGCAGGCCAAGCAGTCGCCCCCGCCGTACGTGCCGGGCATGGACGTGGCCGGGGTGCTCGAGGCGATCGGGCCCGAGACGGAGACCGACCTGCAGGTCGGGGACCGGGTGATGGCCGTGGTGGTCCCGTACGGTCACCACGGTGGCTACTCGTCGATGCTCGCCCTCCCGGTCGGCTCGGTGGCCGCGGCGCCCGCGGGCACCAGCCACGCCGAGGCGGCCACGCTGCCGATGAACGGGCTGACCGCCCGGCTGGCCCTGGACCTCCTGGGGCTGGAGGCCGGCCAGGTGCTCGCGGTCACCGGGGCGGCGGGAGCCCTGGGCGGCTACCTGATCCAGCTGGCCCGGGCCGACGGGCTGACGGTCGTCGCCGACGCCTCGGAGGCGGACGAGGAGCTGGTCCGGTCGCTGGGCGCGCACCTGGTGGTGCGCCGCGGCGACGAGGTGGCGAACCGGATCCTCGAGGCGGTGCCGGGCGGGGTCGACGCGCTGGTCGACGGCTCGGTCCAGGAGGAGGCGCTGTTCCCGGCGATCCGGGACGGCGGCGGTTTCGCCACCGTGCGCGGCTCGCGCGCCGAGCCGCCGCGGGGAATCACCAACCACCAGGTGTGGATCGTCCAGTACGCCGAGGAGCGGGCCAAGCTGGAGCGGCTGCGCGAGCAGGTCGAGAGCGGGCTCCTCACCCTCCGGGTGGCCCGCACCATGCCGGCCGCCGACGCGGCGCAGGCACACCGCATGCTCGAGGCCGGGGGAGTGCGCGGCCGGCTCATCCTCGAGCTCTGACCACCCGGGCGGCCGGACCCCCCGCCTCGGCCACCCACCAGGACGGCTCCGCCCACCCGCGGTCGCGGTAGCGGTCCAGGACCGAGCCCACGACCCGGTCCCGGAGGTCGGCGGGCGTGAGCACGATCGCGCAGCCACCGAAACCACCGCCGGTCAGCCGGGCGCCGAGGGCCCCCGCGGCGAGCGCGGCCTCGACCACGGCATCCAGCTCCGGGGTCGAGACCTCGTAGTCGTCGCGTAGGCTCACGTGCGACGCCGTGAGGGCGGCGCCGACGGAGGGCCAATCCCCCCGGGTGAGCGCGGAGACGACCTCCCGTACCCGGGCGTTCTCCGTCTCGACGTGTCGCCGACGTCTGGCCAGCATCGCGTCCAGCCGGTCCGGATCCCCGGACAGCGCGGCCTCGCTCTCCGCACGGCGCCGTCGATAGTCGCCCTCGGCGTGGGCGTGCCGGGTACGGGTGTCCACGACCAGCAGCTCGAGCGCTGCGTCCTCGGGCCGCCACGGCACGTACTCCCGGCCGCCCGACCCGAAGTCGAGCAGCAGGGCGTGGCCGGGTCGGGCGAGCAGCGACACCGTCTGGTCCAGTCCTCCGGTCGCAGCCCCGACGCCTTCGACCTCGGCCCGCACGCAGGGCTCGACGAGCTCGTCCGGGGCAGCGGTGGAGGTCGCCGTCGCGACCGCACAGATGAGTGCTGCGGAGCTGGCCAGACCCGCGCCGACCGGCAGGGTGCTGTCGATGAGCAGGTCCGCCCCGCCGCGGTGACCCACCTCGGCCAGGGTGCTGGTCACGTAACGAGCCCATCCCTCGCCCCTGCTGCCCGCCGTCCCCTGCCACGGCTTCGGCACCGCAGTGCTCACCACCTCGACCCGGTCGTCGCCCGCCTCCCGGGGCGCCGTGGCGACCCAGGTGGCCTGGTCCAGCGCGATCGGGAGGCAGAGACCCCCGTGGTAGTCGGTGTGCTCGCCGATGATGTTGACCCGTCCGGGAGCCCGCGCGACCACCGCCGGGGGGCGACCGAATATCTCCTCGAAGCGCGACCGTAGGTCGAGGCCTCGGTCCGGCGACGGCAGGGACGGCATAGGAGAATCCTACGGCGTGCGCCGGTAGGTTGGTGGGCGTGCGATTCCTCCACGACCGAACGCCCGGGCACGACCTGACTTATGACGACGTCTTCATGGTGCCGCAGTCCTCGACGGTGGGCAGCAGGTTCGACGTCGACCTCGCCACCGTCGACGGGACCGGGGCCACCGTGCCGCTGGTGGTCTCCAACATGACCGCCATCGCCGGCCGCCGGATGGCGGAGACCACCGCACGGCGCGGGGCGCTGACGGTGATCCCCCAGGACATCCCGCACGCGGTGGTCGCGGACGTGGTGGCCTGGGTCAAGAGCCGTGACCTGGTGCTCGACACCCCGATCGAGCTGACCCCGGAGCACACGGTGGGCGACGCCCTCGCCCTCATCCCCAAGCGCTCGCACGGCGCCGCGGTGGTCCTCGAGGGCCGCCGCCCCGTCGGGGTCGTGGTCGCCGGCGACTGCGCCGGGGTGGACCGGTTCACCCAGGTGCGGGAGGTGATGAGCCCGGACCTGGTGCTGCTCGACGCCGGCACCGAGGCCCGGGAGGCGTTCGACCGGCTCGACCACGCGCGGGCGCCGTTGGCGGTCGCGGTGGACGACCAGGGCGACCTGCGGGGCGTGCTGACCAGGCTCGGCGCGCTGCGCTCCACGCTCTACGCGCCTGCGGTGGACGCCCACGGTCAGCTGCGGATCGCCGCGGCGGTCGGGGTCAACGGCGACGTGGCGGGCAAGGCCTCGGCGCTCCTGGAGGCCGGGGTGGACTGCCTGGTCGTCGACACCGCCCACGGTCACCAGGAACGGATGCTGGAAGCGCTGCGCGCGGTGCGCGCGCTGAGCCCCCAGGTGCCCGTGGTCGCGGGCAACGTGGTCTCCGCCGACGGGACCCGCGCGCTGCTCGAGGCCGGAGCCGACATCGTCAAGGTCGGCGTGGGACCGGGCGCCATGTGCACCACCCGGATGATGACCGGAGTCGGTCGCCCCCAGTTCTCCGCGGTGCTGGAGTGCGCGGCCGCGGCGCGCGAGCAGGGCGCCCACGTGTGGGCCGACGGCGGCGTGCGGCACCCGCGGGACGTCGCCCTGGCACTGGCCGCGGGTGCGTCGGCCGTGATGATCGGCTCCTGGTTCGCCGGCACCCACGAGTCCCCCGGCGACCTGATGGAGGACGCCGAGGGGCGCCGGTACAAGCAGTCCTTCGGGATGGCGTCCGCGCGGGCGGTGGCCAACCGGACCAGCGGCGAGTCCTCGTTCGACCGGGCGCGCAAGGGGCTCTACGAGGAGGGCATCTCCTCCTCGCGGATGTACCTGGACCCCGCGCGTCCCGGGGTGGAGGACCTGATCGACGAGATCTGCAGCGGGGTCCGCTCGGCGTGCACCTACGCCGGGGCGCGGAGCCTGGAGGAGCTGCAGGAGCGAGCGGTCGTCGGCCTGCAGTCCGCGGCCGGCTACCACGAGGGTCGTCCCCTCACGAGCAGCTGGTGAGCCCCGAGGTGAGCCCCGAGGTGAGCCCCGAGGTGAGCCCGGAGCCGAACGCGGCCCACGTCCTCGTGGTCGCCGCGACGGCCGTCGAGACGGCGTACGTGCCCTCAGGTGTGCCGGTGGTGCTGACCGGGCTCGGCAAGACCGCGGCCGCCGTCGCCACCACCCGGGCGCTGGCCGGGCTCGAGGCGCGGAACGGGCTGGCCGGGCTGACCGTGGTCAACCTCGGGACCGCCGGGGCGCTGCGTCCCGGGATGTCGGGGCTGCACGAGCCGGGCGTGGTGCTCAACCACGACATGAACGCCGACGCCGTCCGGGCGCTGGGCTACGACCCGCAGGAGCGTCTGCAGGTGGGCCCGAGCGAGGTGGTGCTGGCCAGCGGCGACCTCTTCGTCGCCGATCCGGAGGTCCGGGACCGGCTGGCCGCGAGTGCCCACCTGGTCGACATGGAGGGGTACGCCGTGGCGTGGGCCGCCGCGCAGTTCGGCGTCGAGGTGCGCCTGGTCAAGCACGTCTCGGACCAGGCAGACGAGCAGTCGGTCGACTGGCCGACCCTGGTCGACGCCAGCGCCCGGGAGCTGGGCCGCTGGGTGGAGGAGCTGATCGGGGCCGGCGGCGGATAGGATCCGCCCGTGAGGCTCAGGCGCAGGGTGGCGACGGACGAGGAGCTCGACTACGTCTTCGTCATGACCTACGGGCGCTCAGGCTCCACGCTGCTGATGGGACTCCTCAACTCCATCCCCGGCTACCTGATCCGCGGGGAGAACCGGCACGCCCTGCGTCACCTCTACGAGTTCCACCGCAGCGGACTGGTGGAGCAGGCACGCGTCAACCCGCGCAACGCCCAGGCCTCCACCCACCCCTGGTTCGGCATCCACGGCTTCGACGAGGACGCGTCGCTGCGCGACATCCGGCGCCTCGTGCTGGACACGCTGCTGCGTCCCGAGCCCGGCACCCGGGTGACGGGGTTCAAGGAGATCCGCTGGTACGACCAGGACCTGGAGAAGTACGTCGACTTCGTCCGCCAGGTCTTCCCTGGGGCGCGGTTCGTGGTGAACACCCGGAACCTGCCGGACGTGGCAGCCAGTGCGTTCTGGCGGCACAAGGACGACCCGCTGGGCCGGCTCGAGGTCATCGAGGAGCGGATGCTGCGGGTCGCAGACCAGCTCGGGGACACCGCGTACCGGGTGCACTACGACGACTACCGCGACGACCCCGGCGCGCTGCGCGGGCTCTTCGCCTGGCTGGGGGAGCGGTTCGACGAGGAGCGCATTGCGCGCACCCTCGCCGTCCCGCACTCGATCAAGGCCCGGACGACAGGTTCGCTGCCGGCCTAGCTCACCGTCGGCCTACATCACCGTCGGCGCAGCACCGTGACCGCGAAGTCCGACTCCTCGGTCCACGGGACCAGGTCCCAGGTGGCGAAACGGTGCTCGAGGGCGAAGCCGACCGCCTCGGCGTCGGTGTCGAGGTCGGCCACGGTGTAGCCCTCGGGGTCCTTGCGGAAGCCCAGGACCAGGCGGCCGTCCGGCACGAGCTGGGCGCGCAACCGGGTCAGCACCTGGCGCTCGGTGCCGGGTGCGAGGAAGAGCATCACGTTGCCCGCGGAGACCACCAGGTCGAACGGGTCGGTGTCGAGCTCCAGGGCCGACAGGTCGGCCACCCGGTAGGTCGGCCCGGGGTGGTCGACCTCGGCCGCCTCGACCAGCACCGGGTCCACGTCGACGCCCCAGACCTGGTGGCCGCGGGCGTGCAGCGCGCCCGCGAGCCGGCCGGGGCCGCAGCCGGCGTCCAGGACGCGGGCACCGCGGGGAAGCATCGCGTCGACCAGTCGGGCCTCGCCCTCCAGGTCGGCCCCCTCGGCGGCCAGCGTGCGGAAACGGTCGACGTACCACTGCGAGTGGCCGTCCTTGGTGTCGGTGAACCAGCGGGGCTGTCCGGTCATGCCCCCATGGTCACCCATGGGTCCACGGCGCGGGCGGGCGGGCCGTCAGCCGCGCGAGCTGCGTGCCGTGCGGCCCTTGACCACCCCGACGAAGGCCTGGGTGCTGGCGTCGTCGCGCTGGCGCCGCCAGACCAGGCCGATCCGGGTCGGCTCGAGGTCGGTGACCACGACGGCCTTCACGTCCTTGCGGTGGTGCAGCCGGGCCACCGACATGGGCAGGACCACCACCGCGCTCCCGCTCGCCGCCACCTCCACGGCGTCCTTGACCGACATCGGGCCGAACGGCAGCTGCGGCACGGCCGGCTCGATCCCGTCGGGAACCCCGAGCGCGAACTGCTCGCCGGAGAGGTCCTCGGCCCGCAGCTCCTCCAGCACCGAGGCCGGGTGCTCCAGGTTGACCACGACGACCGGGAGCTCCTCGTAGAGGCGCACGCAGTGGAACTCGTCCTCCGGGCCACCGAGGGGGAGCCGGGCCAGCACCATGTCCGCCCGCCCGTCCTCGAGCACGACGCGCTGCTCGGACTCCTCGACCAGGAACAGCTCGAGCGGCTCGCGGGTGCGCTCCCGCCAGGCCCGCGCCCACTTGTCGGGGGTGGCTCCGGGGACGAAGGCGACGTGCAGGGTCATGGGCCCAGCCTTTCACGCGGTCCGCACGCACTCAGGCGGGCGCCCGGTGCGAAGAATGGGCAAGGTGCGACGGGTGGGCGGAGGCGCCACTAGGGTGCATGACGTGGGTCACACCGGAGCCGTCCCGATGGACGCAGACGTCATCGTGGTGGGCAGTGGTTTCGGAGGCTCGGTGAGCGCCCTGCGACTGACCGAGGCCGGTCACCGGGTGCTGGTGCTGGAGCAGGGACGACGGCTCAGCGACGCCGACCTGCACGCTGCGCGTCGCGACCCCCGGGCCTACCTCTGGCAGCCCGGAGCGCGACTGCGCGGCTTCTTCTGGCAACGGATCTTCCGGCACGTCGCGGTGATCGGCGGCTCGGGCGTCGGCGGCGGCTCCATCGTCTGGGCGGGGGTGCTGCTCGAGCCGGGGGAGGAGTTCTACGCAGCCCCGGCGATGCGCCGGCTCGGCGTGGACTGGTCCCGGGAGCTGGGGCCCTACCTGCGGCGGGCGGCCGGGATGCTGGGGCGGGTCACCAGCCCGCACCGTGGCCCGATGGACGACCACCTGCGCGAGGCCGCGCAGGCCGTCGGTGCGGAGTCGACGTACGGGCCGGTGCCGCTGGCCATCCACTTCGGCCGGCCGGGAGTGAGCGAGCCGGACCCCTTCTTCGGCGGCGAGGGCCCGGAGCGCACGGGGTGCAAGCTCTGCGGCGAGTGCCTGCTGGGATGCCCCTACGGGGCGAAGAACCAGCTGACCCGCAACTACCTGCACCTGGCCGAGCGGTACGGCGCCGAGATCCGGCCCGAGCAGCAGGTCACGTCGCTGCGCCCGCTGCCCGGCGGTGGCTACGAGGTCCGGGCCCGTCACCCGTGGCGCTCGGGCGAGGAGCAGGTGCTGCGTGCGCAGCGGGTGGTGCTGGCCGCCGGCGTGCTCGGGACCCTCGACCTGCTGTTCCGCTGCCGTGACGAGCTCGGCACCCTGCCGCGGGTCTCCGCGGAGCTCGGTGCGCACGTGCGCACCAACAGCGAGGCCCTCACCGCGGTGCTCCAGCCTCCGGGACAGGACCTGTCCCGCGGCCCGACGATCACCAGCGACTTCCATCCCGACCCCCAGACCCACGTGACCCAGAACCGGTACGTCGGGGGCTGGCACATGCGCCTCCAGCTCGGCCCGCTGGTCGACGGCGACCGACCCGGCCCGCGGGCGGTGCGCACGCTGGGGCGGTTGCTGCGTGCTCCGGCGGCGCAGGTGCGGGTCGCACTGGCCCGCGGGTTCGAGCGCCGGCTCACCGTGCTCACCACCATGCAGCACGTCGACAACGAGCTGGCCCTGGAGCTGAGGCGCTCGCCGGTACGGCCGTGGCGCCGGGTGCTGCGCTCCCGGGTGACGCACGGGCGCCGGGCCCCGAGCCACCTGCCGGTGGCCAACGAGGTCACCCGGGCGTTCGCGGCTGCCTCGGGCGGGCGTCCGCTCAACCTGCTGGGTGAGACCCTCGGGGGCCTGTCGGTGACCGCCCACGTGCTCGGCGGCGCGGTCATGGGCCCAGGGCCGGAGGAAGGCGTGGTCGACGCACGGCACGAGGTCTTCGGCCACCCCGGGCTCTACGTCGCCGACGCCAGCGTCATCCCCGCCAACCTCGGGGTCAACCCGTCGCTGACGATCGCGGCGCTCGCCGAGCGCTTCGCCGCCGACTTCCCCGCCCCGCTCGAGCCGGCACGTCCCCGGCGGGTTCCTGTCACTGCCGCCTCGCCGGCCCCGCCCCGTCCCCAGATCCCGGAGGCCTCGTGAACCCGCTCGCTCAGCAGTCCGAACCGGCCACCCTGCTCTCCCTCCGCCGGGAGTGGCCGGGTCTAGCGGCGCCCGACCTCGACGACCTGGTCGGTGACCTGGAAGCCTCCTTCGTCGCCCCGCTGCGCCGCGTCGCCCCGGCGGGGCTGGGCCTGATCGGGCTGCCGCGGTGGTTCGGCAAGCGGTTCCACCGCGAGGGCGACCACCTCGCGGGGATGAACCTGCTCCGGAGCGAGGACGAGGACGCGTTGGCCGAGACGCTGCCGATGACGGCCCGGGTGGAGCCCTCGCTGCTGGACGGGCGGCCCGCGGTGGCGGTCTCCTACGCCCCCGATGCCCCGGTACCGTGGCGCTGGGTGCGCGACGAGATCCGGCTCCGGCCGGACGGCAGCTACCTGGGCATGACGCTGGTGCAGCGTCCTGTGCTGCGGATGCTGGGCGGCACGCCGTTCCTGCTTCGCTCGGCCGCTTCCCGCGGGTAGGGCTCTGCGATGGCCGCACCGCGCTGGGCGCCGCCGGGACCACGGCCCGGTGGGTCGGGGGACGCGCCGCGCGCGGCGCCGGGCCGGCGGCCCGGATGGGCCGTCCGGATCGCGGTGCTGGGCCTGCTCGCAGTCGCGGTCGTGGCGGGGGAGGCATGGTGGTCGGCCCGCGAGCCCACGGTGGAGGTGGTCGCCCACTTCCCTGCGGCGGGGGCGGGGGACGTGCCGTCGACGGCGCGGGTCGACGTGGTCCTCTCCCACCCGGTGGCGGACCAGGTCGACCAGCTCCGGCTCGTCCTGCGTGACCGGGGCGGGCGCGACGTTCCCGCCGCCGTGCACGTCGACCCTGCGCGACGGGCGGCGGAGCTCGAGCCCGTCGAGGCGTTGGCGCCGGGGGAGTACACGGCGGTGGTCGCGGTCCCCGGGGTGCTCGATCCCGTGGAGTGGACCTTCACGGTGCCCGCACGGGACGTCCCGACCCGAGGCCCCGGGGGGCCGATCCTGCTGGTCCTGGACCCCGACGACCGGTACGACGACTTCCTCGCCGAGATCCTGCGCGCGGAGGGCTACCCCTCGTTCACCACCGTCGAGCTGCCCGACCTGGAAGCGTCGGCGCTGGCCGAGCACCAGGTCGCCCTCGTCTCCGGCGATCCAGGACCGCGGGCGTCGGCGGCGCTGGGCCGGTGGGTGGCTGGGGGCGGGGACGCGGTGCTGTTCACGCCCGGCGGGGACCTGGCGCGCCTGGCCGGCCTGGGACCCGGCACGAGCGCCGTACGGCACGGCGCGCTGGAGGTGGACTCCGGCCTCGGGGCCGGGGACCAGCCTGTGGGTGTGCCGCTGCGGCTGCACGCCCGGGCGTCCGGTGAGGTGGCGTCCGACGACGTCGAGGTCGTCGGCCGGGTCGGCTCCGTCCCCGGCGTCACCGTCCGCGAGGTCGGGCCGGCCGGCGGGACGGTCGCGGCGTTCACCTTCGACCTCGCCCGCTCGGTCGTGCTCACCCGGCAGGGCAACCCGGCCTGGGTCGGGGAGGAGCGCGACGGGATCGCTCCGATCCGGTCCAACGACCTCTTCTACGGGGCTCGCCAGGACGACCCGCGGCCCGACTGGGTCGACCTGGACTCCGTGGAGGTGCCGCACGCCTACGAGCTGATGCGGGTGCTGAGCACCCTGCTGGCCCGGGTCACCGCGTCGACCCGTCCGCTGCCTCGGTGGTGGTACTTCCCCGACGACGCGGAGGCGGTGCTGGTGGTGGCGGCGGACGACCACGCCACCGAGTCCGGCACCGCCGACTTCTTCGAGCGGATGCTGGCGGGTGACTCGGCCGGCTGCGACGTCGCCCGCTGGGAGTGTGCCCGCGCCACGTCCTGGCTCTACCCCGAGTCAGGGATGACCGCCGAGCGCGCCGACCGGCTCTCCCGGCAGGGCTTCGACCTGGGGGCCCACGTCACCACCCACTGCCAGAACTGGTCGAGGAAGTCGCTCGACCTGGCGTTCACCGACGGTCTGCGCAGGTTCCGCGAGCGGTTCCCCGGCCTGCCGGCGCAGCGCGGCAGCCGGTTGCACTGCATCGTGTGGAGCGACCCGGTGACCCAGCCCAGGATCGGTCGGGCGCACGGCGTCCGCTTCGACATGAACTACTACTACTGGCCGCGTGAGTGGGTGCGCGGTCGTGAGGGGTTCATGACGGGCTCGGGGATGCCGATGCGGTTCAGCGACCTGGACGGCGGGTTGATCGACGTCTACCAGCAGGAGACGCACCTGGTGGACGAGGTCTTCGCCGACGGGGCCGAGGCGGTGCGCGGACTGGTCTCCCGGGCTCGTGGGCCCGAGGGCTACTACGGAGCGTTCGGCACCCACCTGGACTTCACCGACGACTTCGGCGACCAGCTGCTGGCGGTGGGCCGCGAGCTCGACGTCCCGTTGGTCTCCGCCGACCAGATGCTCGACTGGGTCGACGGCCGCAACGCCTCCACGGTGGAGGACGTGGCCTGGGACGAGGCGGGGATGCGGTTCAGCGTCCGGGCGGACGAGCGCACCGCGGGGATGCTGCGCGGGATGCTCCCGGTCCGGGCACTCGGCGGGGAGCTCACCTCGATCCGTCGGGCCGGCCGCCCGGCCCAGCACGAGGTCCGCGTCGTCAAGGGCGTGGCGTACGCCGTCTTCGACGCGACCCCGGGCCGGTACCGGGCCTCCTGGTCGTCCTGAGGCCCGAGGTTGCGCCTCACGCCACGGAGCGGAACGGGTCGTGCTCGGCCAGGATCCTCTCCACCCGGGCCTGGTCGATGCGGGAGACGACGTTCTGCTCCTCGTGCTTGTCGCGCACGACCTTGGCGAGCGTGAACGTCGAGGACACGAGGAAGAGCGACGTCATCGCGATGAAGCCGCGCTGCCACGGGTCGATGGGCAGGTAGAGCACGGCCCAGAGGAGGCCGATGACGGAGACGCCGAAGGAGATGGCCGCCTGGGCGAAGAAGGCGGAGGTGGTCTTGATCGGGGTGTTCCTGGTGGTTTCCATGCCCTGATCGTGCTCGGGGAAGGCGGTGGTGCGCATGGGTCGCGGTACTCAGTCGCGGTGAGGGCGGGTCAGAAACGACGAATCCGGGCCCCTGACCTGCAGGGACCCGGATCGAGTCGTGGTGTCCGAGGGGGGACTTGGACGCTAACCCCACCTGTCCATGAGTGGGTCGTAGGCGCCTGACCTGCACAAACGCGAAACGGGCGCTCGGTGGCTTTCGACGAAGGCACCCGGCATCGCGACAGGAGACCGCCATGTGGGGTCTTGGGCCGCTCGGGACGGTCTGGGGTGTGTCGACGCCAGGTGCCGCACATCCAAGGGAGGACACGGACCGCAGGACCGACCAGGGCCAGGGCCCGCGCCCTCTCCTGGGTCAACGCCCGCGCAGGGCTTAGGGGCTGGTGTGGGGTGCCGGGAGAGTCGTCGCGGCGTCCGGTGGGGACACGAAGAGGCCGCCGCGCGCGACAGCCTCTTCGACGATCCGAGGGGCGCCCAACCACAATGTGGCTGTCACGCCTCGGATCAGCCGGTTCACCGGCTCACAACTCCCTTGGTGACGTAGAACAGGTGTGCGGTTCCAAAAAGAAGTCTCCCCAAAACGTCCACCAATCTTCTTGCCGACCTTCTTGGCCCAGATCACGGCGTTGCGGCTCAGCCAAAACTGGCCGTCCTTGCCCTTCACGTACGGCCCGGTGCGAGTCGTCATCGCGATGCGCCCTTGCCGTTCGGGTCCCGGAGGTCCGGCGGCAACTTGTGCCACGGGTGCTCGGTGACATTCGGGCCCGGTAGGTGCGTGGTCTTGCCATTCCACACCACGTCGACCTGGGCGCCCTTCTTTAGTCGCGTGGGCGATGTCGAGCCCATGGGACACGCACCCGACATCTAGGTCTGGGCCCCGGGGCTGCGGTTAGTCGACGAGGAGGGGGTAGAGCGTTCCGTCGGCTGCCTTGAACAGGGCATCACTGGAGTCGATCTCCATGCCGGGTATGCCCTCGCGAATCTCGATCTCACCTTGGCCGCAAACGGTCATCTCGTACTCGCCGTCTGCGTCGATGACATTCGTCGATCCCGAGGTTGCGAGGATGAACCGCGACGGGTCGTCGTGCGGGTTCCCGAGTGAGATCAGCGCGCTGTCAGTGGCTCGCGAGGTGAAGTCTGCGAATGGGCCACAGACCATAGCCGCAGTCCCAGCCAGGTTCGCAGCGTCCTCCCACCAGACTTCGCCGGGCAAGGGGCTGAGAGGCTGGTAGGGATAGGTGGCCCAGTCGAAGTAGAGCAGGTCGTCTGCGGCCTGGCTGGGCGGATTCTCGCGATCGCCTTGGAGCATTAGTCGCACTTCGGATGCGGAGTCCAGTTCAATCCGGGCAACGCCTTCATACGTCGATATGAGTCCTGTGGCGCAGAGCGCCGAACCCACCACCGCATCTGGCGAGAGATCCGTGGTCTCCGCTCCCCAGACCACGATGGTGAAGCGGTCGGGGTGTGGATAATCGTGCCCGAGATTCAAGAAGACCCCGTGCTCGATCTCTCGCCTGCTCTCCAGCGGGCCACAGACCTCGGCTTCGGATCCCTCCTCGTCGATCGCCTCGTCCCACCAGAGTTCCAGCATTGCATCCGGACCCTCAGTGGCTGGAGGGGGCTGATCCCTGGCGTCATCGGCAGAGACGCCCTCTTGCTGTCCGCCAGAATCTGCGCCGTCGCCCGTCGAGGATCCGGCGCACCCGCTGGTCAGTGCCAAGACGGCACCAATAACGGTCGCACGCGCAGCCCCCCTTCGGTACATATCCACGGATCGATAGCGCAGGGGACTGAGTCCAACGACCAGTGAGGGAATGGGGGTCATGCAATGAAGGTAGTGGGGCCAGTGCTCGCCCCGCAGGCATCTCTTCCGGCGTCCTACTCTGGCCGCTCATGAGTCCATCGAGGGACGCAGTGAAGGAAAGCAGCCTTCGCAGTGGTGCCGGGCGGCATCGGCGTCACGGAGTACGTCGCGTCGATACGTGACATCGTCGGGGTCGGGATGCCCGTGGTCGTGGACGCAGATCTGGTCAGCCCAGCGGCCCGTTGATGCCACAGAAGCGGCCACTCACGCATCGGATGATCGAAGGGGCTGTGCACTCAGCACTGCCTCCGGGGTGAACACTCCGCGGGAGTGAAGCCCAACGTGCGTAACGACGGACCCGTTGCCGAGCACCGGTCAATCCGGTTGCGGCACGGACGCCTCGACCGGATCTGTGCTCCATGGCGCTGTCTGGACGTGAGAGACGGCGGGGACGCCGAGCCGGATCCGCTCGACCGACCGCAACTGGCGCCACTGCGCGTTGCCGAGACGAGGATCCAGGTGGCCGTCAGCGTCTGCGACCTCAGTTGAGACGTGCAGGACCCGGCCTTGGTCAAAGTCGATGGCCTAACGGTCGCCCGTCGTGGTGGGCAGTGACCAGATTCGTGCACGTGCCTCCATGGCGCCCATCATTCCCAGACGAACCGATAGCCACTGGCGCGGCGCACCGGTCTCGGCATGAACCTACGGACCTACGGACCAGCCAGTCCGGCCGAGGCGCGCCGGCGGGGGTTGCCTTCCTGGCCAGCTACGCGCTGATGTGAAGAGCCAGAACGTGAGCAAGCCCACGCCCGCTGTGTTCCGTCGATGGACGTTGTGGTCCGATGAGATCTTGTCCGTTGGTCCGTTGGTCCGTTGGTCCGTCGGTCAGCCGATGTATGGCGCCCACGCGTCGCGTTCGCGTTCGAGGTCACCCAGCCATCCAGGTGTCGGCGCGCAGCCCAAGCGTCTGCCGGTTCCTGACTGACAGCACTCAGATCAGAGCGACTGCGTTTCCACTGGTTCGTTCCCAGGGTGGGGACGCCGACTGGCCGCGCCAAGAGATGCCGGAGGGCGTGGGGCACGCCTTGGCGGTCATCTTCGCTCGCAGGCGGGACAGCGACCACACGGACTAGGTCGTAGCGTCGCCCATGTTCAAGTGCGTTGATTGCCCCCAGTAGTAGTTGTGACGGGGGAGCCCACCCCACGTCGGGAGTCGGGTGGGTACCGGGTGGATGCGGGCAACCTCGTCCGGACGCACGTCCGTCGAACGTAGCGGCTCCGGGACGTGTACGACGACAGCCACAAGGTCAGTGACCCGAATATGGGTCACCAGAGTCAGCGCTGCGAGTCGCTGCCACTCGTCCACTCGTCCACTGGGGACAACCCCCGAGTCCGGTGACTTCTGCACCCAATCAAAGACGCCATTCTGTCGACGGACGCGGAACAGATGGACGGCGAACTGATCTGGAATTCCCGTGGCCAAGCCATGGCGGGAGGGTGCCGGGACGAGGAGACGGTAGGGCTGAGAGACGTTCAGGTTGACCGCGACCTTGGCAAACCATCTCGCGAGCACAGCGGCCTCGTCATCTGTGATGCGTCCCCGCAGCGGGCGGCGGGTCAGGATGGTTTGGGCACTTGCGTCCAGAGACGACATCCAGCCGTTGTTGCACGTCGAGCACACCTCACCGTTGACGTGAGCACGCAAAGGTCGCTCGCCGCGCTCCGAGGCCAGAGCGCCGCCCAGCGCCATGCTGATGCGGTGCGGCTGCACCTTCTCGTCCATGGCTCCGAAGTGCTTGAGTAAACCCTGCGGGAAGATGTGCTCCCTAGTCCGCCTCCCACTGTGACGATCGCAGAACCAGCAGAACGGGACGGGTTCGAGGACCCGAGGGGCAAGTGTGTTGCCTCCGTGAAGCAGGTTTCGGTCGAAGCGCCGCAGCGTGCTGGGGTCGATCGGCTGTTCATGGTCTGTCGTCACGCCGAATGCTCCCATGTGGGCATGTGCAGGAGGGTCAGATCGCCTCTGCGTTCTGGGATGGCGACGATCTCACCCACCCAAGCAGGTGCTTGCCACCGTGAATGGTTGGGAGGCCACCACATTGACGACGATGGAGGCGCAGCGAGTGCTGCGTCCGTAGGCGACGGTCCTGCGCGAACGTGCGTGTCCCGGACCCCTGGGCTGAGTGGGGTTGACAGACGCCCGTGATCAAGGTTGACGGGGTTGAGTCCGCGCTGCGGTGAGACGGGTGCGTTAGCGTGGAGGTCACTCTCCTCGTTACCGGATGTGCTGCTGTCTGTCGCGGAATTGCCGCCGATCAGACGCCGCCGACCCGTATAGACATTTGGCGCCGGACCGGACGGCGCCTCGTGGTCGCCGGAGTTCAGAACCCGCGACGATGCCGGGGGAGTGGGTGTCGACGACGGTCCTGCCCTCCTGGACCCTTTTCCCAGTGGCGGATGTCGCCGACCCGGCGGCCGGACCCGGTGGCGGGCAGGATGATCTTGCGGGCCGCGAACCGCCGGTCCTCCTAGGCCTCGTGGACTCACTCGCCAATGGTCGGCAGTCCCGAACGTCCAGATCATCACGATCGAGGACCTGCGTCGAAGGCCGCCGTCCCTCGACGCCGCCCGAGGACCCTTATGCCCAGCCTCGCCGACCCCGAGTTCCGAACACCGACGACGGCCTCTGCTAGGCGAGCGGGCTCGCCGCCGATTGTCGGGAATGTCAGGTACCCGCCGACTCACCTCCGTGTAGGCACCCCTCTTACTTCCAACTTCTCTTTAGAGATGAGTTGAGAAATAGGTGACATTCCTGACAAGCCACGCTCATCCGCTGTCCGGCACGCGACCGTCGAGCAACCCTCGCAGGCGTCTCGACCCCGTGCAACGACAGCGGCCGGGCCCGTCCCCCTGGATGTGGAGGTCGGACCCGGCCGTGATGCCGGTCAGGCGGTGAGTCAGAAGGCGCCGATTGCGTCGTGCGGCAGGACCTTCCAGCCCTTCCACCCGCGGACCGTGACGCCGTTGATGACCCGCCGGTTGCCGTTCTTGTCGCTGACGCCGAAGCCCTTACGCGAGGTCAGCGCGGAGTAGAAGACGGACCGCTCCATGCGCCACTTGGTGTCCATGCGCTCGGCGTCGCACCAGGCCTCGTAGGCCTCGTAGACCGCGCCGCGCTCGGCGTACCCGTTGACGTCGACCTCCAGGGCGTCCTCGACGAACTTGCCGAGGCGGTCGTAGTCGGTCAGCCACTCCTCGACTGCCGCGTCCGACGCGGGCGAGCGGTAGGGGGAACCGCCCTCCTCGTTGTGGATCTGCCAGGCGCCCCGGATGGCCCACGCGAGGATGGCCTCACGGGCCTCCTTGGATCCGAGCCGGGTGCCCAACTGCTTGTCGGGGTTCTTGACGATGCGGCCGTACTTGGTGACCGTGAGGCGACGGCGCAGCGAGTTGTCGCCGCCTGCCTTGGCGCTGACGCGCGGCAGGTGGTTGGTGTCGGCGAACAGCGTGGGCCGGACGATGGACAGGAACTTGTCGCCGTACTTGGCCTCGACGGACACCTTGCCGTTGTCCTGGGTGATCTTCTTGAAGAGGCCCTCGTTGAGCAGGTCGCCGGGGCGGAACTCCGACACAGCCGTCATGCGGGACATGTAGACCGACGAGAGGACGAAGTTGTTGTCCTTGCCGGTGAGTTCTTCGGAGGACAGCGCGCCCTGGTAGATGGTCGGCAGGATGCCCTGGAGGGCGCCGGTGAAGGTCGACATGCCCGCGCCGCCCGCGCCCACCATGATGTACGCCGTGTCGAAGCAGCGGGCGTGCAGCGCAGCGCCAGCGGCCTGCTGCATCATGCGCTCCAGGTCGGCGTCGTGCTCCCACACCTGCTCGCCGTTTTCGTCGAGGACGTCGTCGCCGTTGGAGTCGATGGCCTTCTTGACGAAGAACTCGGCACAGAACTTGTCCCAGTCCGGGTGCGTGGCGCCCGGCTTGTAGGACATAGGGGTAACGCCTAGGTTGCGCGCCTCGGGAGCGTGCGGGGTCAGTTCGAGCGTCTCCAGGTTGAGCAGGCCGTCGGGGGTCGGCAGGTAGTTGGAGTACTCGCGTGGCTCCCAGTCGCCCTCGTGGACCATGATGTGCTCCAGGCCCACCTCGGTCTGCACCGCCATGGCGACGGCGGGCTTGATGAGGGTGCGGGCCTTGATGCGGGCCTTGGCCGTGGCGGCCTTGCTCGACCGGTCGAAGACCCGGTTGGCGACCCCGGTGCCCTCGACGGTGACGCGTGCCTCGGCCACGTCGATGCCCCAGAAGCCCTGGTCGAAGGTGTAGTAGAGGCCCTCCTTCTTGCCGGTCGGCACGAACTTGTAGACGCCGTTGCGGGCCAGCGTCGACGCGAGCGCCTCGGCCAAGGCCGGGGTGTCGATGATGTCGGTGCGCGGGTACATGGCGATGTAGTCGGTGCCCTCGATGGCGTCGGCCAGCAGCGGGCCGAGCCACTGCTCGCCCGGCAGGATGGCGTCCATGTGGCGGGCGACGTCGTCTAGCCCGGCACCGTCCGGCATGGCGTGGACGCGGCCCGAGCGCGGGTGCACCAGGGACTGCGGCACGTCGACGACCCCGGAGTACGCGACGCCCTCGTCGAGCAGCGACTCGACCGTGGATTGCGTGGCGTTGTTGCACTGCCAGTTGTAGGCGTGGTCGGCGTCCGGGGCCCACAGGACGTGCTTGTCCTGGAGGTCACCGCCGAGGGCCTCGGTCATGGCGGGGCTCAGGCGGCCCAGCACGTCGGAAGGGTTGGCGTCGTTGCCCTTGCCCTCGTAGGCCATGGTGATGCCGCCGACGGCGACGACGGAGAGCCACTTGGACAGGTCGATCACGGTGCTGGCGATGCAGTCGGCGCGGACCGGAGACTCGATGATGAGCATGACCGCCGCGTCGTCGGACTGGTGCATGGCGTCGACGAGGCGGGACTCACCGTCGGGGATGGGGAAGTCGAACTTCTTGAAGTCCTTCTCCTCGCCCTTCTCGGTGGCGTGGATCTCGACGCGCATGTCCTTGTCGTGCCAGCGGACCTGCCAGGCGACGATGTTGTGGTAGGCGTCGAGCCACGGAATGCCGAGCCAGCGCTTGCCGTCCTCGTCGGACGTGGCCCACTGCTGCTGCTTGTTGGTCCACTTGCCCAGGCCCTCGTCGAGGTGCGGGAGCATGCCCCGGCCGGTGACATAGCCGCGAGCGGCGGCGACTTCGCCGGTGATGTTGCGCGCAGCGAGGTACTTCCACGCCCACTCCTCCAGCGGGGCGAGCCCGCGGGCGGCGAAGACGGCGTCGTAGGCCTTGCGGCTGGTTTCGACGGTGCGCTGCTTCATGTGGCGCAGCGCCTCGATGGGGTCGACTCCGGTGACGTCCTCGGTCAGCGAGGTCTTGCGGATCGGCGTGACATCAGCGAGGAGTGCGAGCAGTTCCTTGTTGGTCGCGCCCGGGCCGGTGACCTCGGCCGGGGCGTCGAACTCGTCGCCGGACATGTTGTCGAGAAGGTCCTCGGCCCCCGTGGGCGGAGCCTGCGGGAGCCGCGTGATGAGAGCGTGGCCGTCCGCAGTCGGGGCCCCGACGACGTAGGCGGGCGGCTCGACGGGGGCCGTGGTGCCGGCAGCCTTGCGGGCGGCGATGACGTCGGACAGGCCGAGAGTGAACGGGTTGCTGGGCTGGCGGGTCGCGGCGCTCATGCCGAGCCTCCATTCGGGACGTCGAGGATCTGCAAGGTCAGGGAGGTGGCCAGGGCGAGAGCGTCGTCGAGGTCGTGCGCGAGTTCGTGCACCAGTGTCTTTACAAGCGCGGAGGGGCCGAAGGCCGGCCGGAGACCGGCGGTCACGCGCCACAGTGCGGGGACCATGTGCGGGACCTCCGAGACACGGATGGCCGCGAGACGACCGTCGGGCAGGGTCCGCTGGTCGATGGCGATGAGGTCACCGTTGTAGACGGACCGTGCCTTCTGGCTGGCCGTGCCGCAACCGATGTTCCAGTGCTCGGTGCCGCAGGACGTGGTGTACACGTCGCGCCAGCGAAGCGCGGCGACAGCCTTCGCGGCCGGAGTGGCGACGGTCGAGACGGCGCCTCCGCAGGCGGTGCACGCCGTTGAGGCGTACTGAGCGAGGTTAACCATTAGTTGTTCCTTCTTCGGGGAGGTGAGGTCAGGCGGATGCGGTCTCGATGGCCACGGACCCGTCGGGGAGGACGGTGGCGAGGACCTTGGTGCCGGGGGCCGGGGACGTCCACATGAGGCCGAGGACCGCGTAGAGATCGGCGGCGGGCACGAGGGTCGCCGCAGTTTCGCCGCCGGGCTGGACGAGGCGCAGCGGAAGGGTGCCGCGGCGCATGCGGTGGCGGACGGCGTTGCGGCCGGGCATGTTCAGGATGCGAGCGACTCGGTCAAGGTCGACGAGGACGTCGCTCCCGACGATGGCGTCGACGGCGTCTCGGAACGGGTCGGTCCCGGTGGGGACTGCGGGTGCGGTGCTGGTAGCCATGGTTGGCCCTCTCAGTAGGTGATACCGCGGTACATGCGTAGGCCGAGCGTGTCGGCACTTCACTTGTTGCGATTGGTCACCGAGAGGGAGTCCGGGGCCAAGCGGAGCGCTGCGTCCAGGACTGACTGGGTGTGTCCCTATTGGCTGGGCGAGTCACCTACGCACCGTGCGACGCATGCCGTACCTAAGCGATCGGACCGGTTAGCAGTGGACCTGCTCGTGTTGTTGGGCCGCGGGCCACCGCGGCCGCCGCAAGGGACAGAGGCCGAGAGCACGACGTCGAGGTCCGTCGGGTGGGGTGGGACGACGACAGACAAGCGGCCGGTCTTCCGCCCCATTCGGCGCGCCTGGCGCGTCGCCCACGACCGTCTGGACCGCTCCGCCCGGCTGGCGAAGTCGTTTGGCAACAAGACCACCTCGACAACGGGCTCGCTGCAGGTCGTTTGCGTCGCCACGACAATGCGCCACCGGTCCCGAGAACGAGCCCGCCCGGTCTAACGCCCTGCACGGAGGTTGTCGCAATCCCTCACACGTGCCTGGTGAGAACCCTGCCCTTCTATACGTAGTCGACTCTAGGCTGCCTCCGCCAGTAACCCACGCTTCGCACCTAGATGAGGTTTTCGAGAGACATGTCCAGCACAACACCGAGCGACTCAAGCGTCCGACTGGTATTCCGGTGGTGGGTAATCATCCTCGTCGCGATAGTCGGCGTTCTTTGTCTCGTTGCACCCTTTCTGTACGACCCATTCGGCTCGTGGCAAGTCATCACGTCGTCAACCCTGACCAACGTGGGCACGACTATGACCTTCGCTGCGGTGCTGTTCTTTCTGGAGCGAGCCTTCGTACGGCGCGTCGCAGGTCAGGCGAGACAACAAGCGCAAGAAGTGGTCGTAGAGGCGACGGCAGACCTCCGCGAGGAGAACAGGCGGCTGTCCGCCAAGTTGTCGGACCTCAGTGACTTGCTGGAAGGCGCCGACCTAAGGCGCGAACAAGCCCGCGAGCAGGCGATCGAGGACTTCGAGAACGAGGTCTCGTTCGACACGGTCGCGAGACTGCTGGAGACGGCCAACGACCTCAACGCCATACGGCACGGCACGATCACTGTGCCTGCTGCAGCGGACATTCACGCCCCGCGCGTCTCGATCTTCTGGGGCCGCTCTTACCGTCAGTCCGCGCTTGGCGAGCCTGCGGTGGAACTGGCTCTGCGCAACGACAGAAGGCAGATTGTTCGCCTCGATTGGACCGCCGAGGTGCCGGTCCAGGAGGCGGCTCGCGAATTCGATCGACGAACCCGCGCGGCGGGGCTTCTGGCCGAGGCCGACGCCATCGACTTCAAGGTTCTTCTAGTCAACTTCCGGAACGCCGTCAGCGCTGCCACCGAAGGTCGCTCTTCAAGCGAGGCCTGGCCTAACGGTCGCGTCACCGAATGGCTCACCGACGATTGGGCCGTTACCGACCAAGGTGTCGAAGTCCGCGATCGAGGAGTCGTCATACCCGTCGACGAGTTCCCCTCCCTCGACGTGAGGGGCCAGAGCCGGAGACGCAAGACCCACCCTCACCAGCGTCCAGATTGGGTCGACGACGACTTCTGGACCGTCGTGACAACGATCGTTGACGCACATCACGCACGAGGCAGTCGTCCCTCTAGCGGCTACGCGCCAACTCCTTACACGTCGCAGACCACCCCGCGGCTCTCGAAGGGAGTGGAGTCAAGCCAGTAGCCCGCCGGGCGACTGCCACCTAGGCACCCGACTCAGCCCTGGCCCTCAAGCGCCGCAGCACCTCCGCCGCAATTTGGTCAGCCTGTTGTCGCGTGACGGCGCGACGATTCCGAGGCGATGCCACATTCTCGCCTGAGCCAGCAGCGAGGTCCAAGATCCAACGACGATGTGAGAACCTCGCCGAGCACGCGAGCGTCGTAATTCTTGGAGTTCATCAACGGCACGGCTGGAACCTTCCCGCGTCACCGTCCTTCATCCTCCTGGCTCGAACCCGCAGGTGAATGGGTCTCCCCGGCACCCGAGGCCGAGAGTCGGTGCGGCCCAATCGAGGCGCCGAGGGGTGCAATACCGCGGCGGGTAGCGAACGTGCGCTGTCCGCACACATGTGTGTGCATGAGCGAACACGAGCGGGCCGCCGTCACGGGCCTCCTAGGTTTGGCTCCGGACGGCATCGATGTCGATGCGGATCACGTGGACTGGTTGCGCTCGGCAGCGACCGTCGTTGAGACGGAAACCGCGCTGCTGCTGGTTGACCCGCGAACGCACAGCCTGACCAAGTACCCCAAGGACCTCACCCGCGTCTCGGGCCCTTACGACCGCACCGCGCGAGCCATGGAACCCAAACACACGCACCCGCCCATTCCCGGCGAGCCGTGGTGTTGGCGTGACCCGGAGACTCCAGCGAGCGATCCATGGGGTGATGGAGTCGACCGCGGTGCCGGCCGGGTCGTCGCCGTGCGTCGGTGCTTCCTTTCGTGAGCAGCCAAACGAACTACGGAGACGACAGCCCACGCGGGATCGCCTCGACTCGCCGCTTCAAGGTCGGCTACCTCGAGGGTGACAGCATCGGGCACACGTATGTGATCACCACTGACGATGGGGCGACGTGGCTCCTCGACCCGGAACGGAACCACGCTGTCTGTTGGCCCGATGACGCGGGCGACGGTCGAGCATGGAAACTCGTCACCGCCGACTGGCTCGCTGTCGGGCACGGGTTGACCCTCCTGGTTCGCGGCGAGCAAGGCAACGAGCATGAGGTACGCGGCGGCGAGGTCGTGCGTATCGTCGAAGAGCGCCACTCGCAGCACTCACGCCGGTAGGACGCGACCGGTCTGTGGAAGGTCCGACGGGGATGGCACTGCTGGTGCAATGGCTCATAGCCCGTCATGACGACGGCACCCGCAGAGGCGGTTTCGATGCCGCCAGACCGCCGCCGCGTCGGGAGTCCGTCCAGTCTCCTCCCGGATGACTCGCGCCACGTACGTAGTCGTGAACTCGAAGCTGTCTACGAGTTGACGAACCGCGGCCAGTTCTGCGGACTCAACCTGGTCCAGGATGGTGAGACCAACCTGGCAACGGGTCCGCTTGCGCCCCTGTCGGCTCTCCGCGTGCTGCGCGAAGGACATCACGCTCTCCCTTCTGTCGTTGGACGTTTCCGCAGCACAACATGCGGAGACGCATCGCGCGGAACCGCACCGAAGCGGACATAAAAACCAAGAATTCGCACCGAGAAAAGCGGACAGACGCCCGAGTTATCCAAGCGGGAATCCCCAGTCCTGCGCTCGGCACCCAACCGGGGCCCTTCATGTCTTGGTGGATGTGTCCGTGTGCGACGCGACTCGAGAAGGGGATGTGAACTCTTCTACTGCTCATGCGGAACCAGTGAAGACGTCAGGCAACATGACGATTCAGAACGCATTCGCAGGGTCGGTCCCCGGCAAGACTTAGAACAGGTCAGTAGTGAGGAGTAGGCGTGCAAACCAGGCGCAGCCGGGATCCTCATATGGCAGTAGGGGTCGCGCCTATCGGCGGACGAGGCATCGATGGGCCGCACGCGTGTCTGCGGGCGCGGCTGCTCGGTGATGCAGAGAGTTGCGTAGCCACATAGGTCGGGGGCTCGCGTCAGGACGCTCGTACCACCGTCGCGATGCGTCCGATATCTCGCAAAGATCCTCGTGCTCCCATGCGCGAATCACGGTCCACCCGGCATCGACCAGAAGACGAGTCGTTTCAACGTCCCGTGCCCTGTTCTTGGCGATCTTGGTCATCCAATTCCAGTACTCGCTGTTCACCTTGGCGCGCGTCGCGTGCGCTGGGCAGCAATGCCAGTAGCAGCCGTCAATGAACACTGCGACCTTCGCTTGGTGAAGACTAGTCTGCCCGGCAGTTGTGGTCCGGCAGAGGCTTGGCATCGACGAGGTATCGAAACCCCTGGGCGTGAACCACCGCACTGCCAGGCCAAGCAGCGGCCGTTGACCGTAGCGGCCGGAAAATGTCCTGAATTGAGCCGGCGCGCGATCTGACTCGCCAGCGTATTGACGGGACCCCTTGTCTTTGCCGTCCTCGGCGACCCACATTACGCCGTCCCCATCTAGAGCCAAGGGCTGGACGTGTCCGCCGATGGCCTCGGCGACGTCGACCGGGGGGCGCGCAGGGCCAGGGTCGAGTGGTCCCGCGGGTCGATGATGAGGCCGAGCACTGTGCGCATGGTGTCCATGATCGTGCAGGTGTGCTGATGGCGAGTGGGTCCCTATCGCCCGACACGAGTAGATGACGGCTGTTCCGAAGGGGTCGCGCCCGGGCGTTTAGCCGTTGGGCTCAACGGACGCAATGCGCCTTTTGCGACGAACTTACGCGTCGCCGCGCGGAACGAACTTGACCCGCCCACGGGGTCTGCCCCCCAGATCGCTGAGCGGGTCTGGGGACGAGTCGACCCGTCTGCCCGGATTCGTTCCCATGTTGTCGGTGCGATTGATGCCAGAGCGAGCCTGAATCCGACGCAGCGAGGCGTCCCTAGCGGCGTTGAGCGCGACGATGTCGGTACCGGACTTCCGTGCTGCGGCAACCCGAGCGTTTCGCTTCTGAGCCTTCGAGCCCCCCATGGCGCAAATCTAATCTCGTGGCGCGCGTCAGTGTGGCGGTTCGCCGCAGATGCGAGGGTCAGATCGGGGGGGGGGGGCTATGCACGCCTTCCACGAATGCCTTATTGCGTGCGGGCCCTCTGACCCAGCCTGGCAGCGCTTCCAGTGTCGAGGGCCCCGACCAAGAACGCCGCAGGATCCCCGCCATCGAGGAGAAGTTCTCGCGACTTGAACGGCGCGGGGCGCTGATCTTGCGCGAAACGGGGGAGATGTCGGTTCACGCCCCCACATTTGGTGCCCATGACCCTGAAGAGCCGCGTGCTGCCCGCCCTCGCCCTCGCCCCGGTCCTTTGGACTGGGCGCGACGCCCGTCGTCCTGTCCGTCGCTGCCTCCGCCGAGGAGACGCCCGTCGTGGCGCGCGCCGCGGCGAAGTCCGCGAAGTTGGACGCGGTCGACGACCACATCACCGTGGTCAAGGGCGAGAAGGCGAAGGAACCGGTCCAAGTCCGACCAGGACCCCGGTGAGTGGTGGCCGCTGCTGGAGCGGTGCCGCTACGCAGGGGAGTGGGTCGCGGTGAAGACCCGCTGGGACCTGTCGGTGGACTCGGTCGAGAACAGCGCCCTGCTGACCCAGGCCAGCCAGTGCGGCGACCTGGTCGTCGAGGTGATCGCCTGATGAGTTGAGGCCCCGCATGCCCCGTGCTCATGAGTTCGCCGGGTGTCTCAACCCTCTGCGCCACACTGGACGAGGAGGGGATGAAAGAGGACTAGCTCGCGACCGTCGCCCGGACGTCGTAGCCCAGGCTGTGGCTCGCTTGACCCTTCTGGCCGACCCTGGCCTCGGGCTCGCTCCCGACTCCGCCTTCGCCTGGGCCCGCACCGGCCGCGCGCGCGGCGCGTACTCAACTCTCGGTAACCGGCACCGAACCGCTGCCAGCACCCCTCGGCGTGCGGCATCTTGAGCGCGGTCTCGTCTCTTGCCGAGGCGCCATCTCGCACCCGGGGGTTCACATGCGCGTCCTAGCCCTGCTCATCACCGTCCCGCTCGCTCTCGTCGGGCTCTCGGCACCGGCCAGCGCGGGGGACATGGACTGCGCGGACTTCCCCTCCCAGCGGGCCGCCCAGTTGTTCTTCCTGGCCAACAACCCCGCCGCGGACCCGCACCGCCTCGACGCCGACGGCGACTGGGTCGTGTGCGAGTCCAACCCCGGCCCCTACTACTACGGCCGCGACCCGAACCCCAACGACCCGGCACCTCCGGCCGCGCCGCCGCCGCCGAAGAAGAAGCCCGCGACCCTGAAGATCGTCAAGGTCGTGGCAGGCGACATCCTGCGGCTGCGGCTCGGCACCCAGCAGCCGTTCGAGGTGCGCCTGCTCGGCCTCGACATCGCGAAGGCCAACTCGTGCATGACCAACGGCGCACGCCGCTTCTTGAAGCCGAAGGCGAAGCCGGGCCAGGTCGTCACCTTGGTGATCGACAAGAAGGCCCCCAAGCGCGACAAGCAGGGCCGACTCATCGCCGAGGTGGCCAAGAAGGGGCAGGAGAAGAAGTTCGGGCTCGCTTGGGACATCGTCTCCGAAGGATGGGCCGAGGTCGCCTCCTACAAGTTCGCCGCCAAGAACCGCTTCCGCTCCTACTCCCGCGACGCCGACGCCAACAGGTACGGCGGCTTCGGCATGTGCGTGCGCAACTACGGCTCGGCCCGCTACCCCTACCGGGCCAGGACCGGTTTCGAGTTCGACGGATGGCGCTACACCTTCGGGCCCACCGACACCGACGCGCTTCCGGAGATGACCGCCGAACAGGCCGCCGCGGCCCCCGGCACCTACTCCTTCACCCCGCCGGTCCCCGGCGCCACGTTCCGCCGCGTCCAGGTCACCGCGACCCGCACCGGGTCAGACCAGGCGCAGCCCGCGAACCTCGTGCCGTTCGGCTACGTCTACGGCGACACCGCGAAGCCGATCACGGACCGCGCCTACGGCTCGTGCGGGACCGCCCCGAACCTGCTCAACCAGATGAACGTGCAGCCCGGCCAGACCGTCACCGGCTACCTGTGCACCGCCAAGCCCGCCGCAGACGACCTCATGGATGAGATGTGGCTGGTCGAGGACATGGACGGGCTGACCTGGAGGTTCATCGCGCTGCGCTGAGCAGTCAGCAACCAATGAGGTTGGGCGCCAGCGAGCGCAGCGTGTCAGGGCGCAATGGGACTGATCTCAGCGGGCGTCTCCGTCGAGACACGGGACGTCCGTGCTCGCTCTGTGATCCCATGTCCCCGTGGAACCTGAGAGCCTGCGTCCGAATCTGAAGTCCTTCGCCGAGTGGCGTCACACCTACTTGCGCGGCGACGAGAAGGGTGAGGCGCAGACGTTCTTAGACCGCCTCTTCAAGGCGTTCGGCCATGAGGGCGCGATCGAGGCTGGCGCGATCTACGAGGACCGCGTGCATCGCCGGATCGACTACCTAGGGGTCTCCTATGTCGACCTCATGTGGAAGCCGCGCGTGCTCTTCGAGATGAAGAAGGCGGGTTCAGACCTTGCACGGCATTTCCGTCAGGCATTCGATTACTGGCAGCAGGCTGTGCCTAGCCGCCCCCGTTACGTGGTCCTGTGCAACTTCGATGAGTTCTGGATTTATGACTTCGACCAGCAACTCGACGCGCCGATGGATGTCGTCAAGATCGACGATCTGCCACAACGATTCGAGGCGCTGGCCTTCCTGCTTCCTGAGGCAGAAACACCAATCTTCGAGAACGACCTCGTTGAGGTCACACGCGATGCGGCCGCGAAGGTGTCAGGCGTCTTCCGCTCCATGGTGGACCGCGGCATCGACCGGCTAGAGGCCCAGCGGTTCGTGCTCCAGTCAGTCGTCGCAATGTTCGCAGAGGACATCGGGTTGCTGCCCTCGCACTTCTTCACGCGGACGGTGACCGCGGATGCAACGAATGGGCGGGAGGCGTACGACCTGCTCGGATCTCTCTTTCGAGAGATGAACACGCCAGGCCGGACCTCCGGTGGCCGCTTCGAGGGCACTCCGTACTTCAACGGGGGGCTCTTCGCGGACGTCCAGCCTGTCGAGATGACTGACAGCGAGTTGTCCGCTCTGAAGGAGGCCTGCACCACGGATTGGTCCAAGGTGCGTCCCGAGATCTTCGGCACGCTGTTCGAGACGTCGATGGACAAGGGCGAACGTCATGCGTACGGGGCCCACTTCACGTCTCAAGCCGACATCATGAAGATCGTAGGACCATGCATCGTGCAGCCGTGGCGGGAGCGGATCGACGCCGCCAAGACGATCAACGATTACGAGCGCCTCCTGCTCGACATGGCCGCCTACCGGGTGCTGGACCCCGCGTGTGGCTCGGGCAACTTCCTCTACGTTGCCTACCGCGAGATGCGCAGTCTGGAAGCGGAAGTGAAGCAGCGGATCGACGAGCGGCGGAAGTCAGGGACACGCGACCAAACGGCCTTCTCCTACGTGACGACGGATCACTTCCTCGGGATCGACAACAACCCGTTCGCTGTGGAGGTCGCCAAGGTGACCTTGATGATGGGCAAGAAACTTGCCTCCGACGAGTTGGAGGGTGGGCAGGAAGATGTGCTGCCGCTCGACAACTTGGACACCACCGTCGTGTGTGCCGACGCTCTGTTCAGTCCGTGGCCCAAGGCCGACGCAATCATCGGAAATCCGCCGTACATGGGCCGACGCAAGATGGTGGAGGACCTTGGCCTCGCCTACGTTCAGCGACTCGACGAGGTGTACCCGAATCCGGGTGTCAGCGACTTCGTGACGTTCTGGTTCCCGCTCGCCCATGACGCGCTCCCGGATGGGGGGCGTGCAGGGTTTGTCGCCACGCAGGCGATCCGGGACAACGCCTCACGCGTGAAGTCATTGGATTACGTGGTCGAGAACGACGGTGTGATCTTCGACGCGGTGTCTTCGCAGCCTTGGTCAGGAGACGCGGTCGTGACCGTCTCGATCGTCAACTGGGTGAAGGGATCGAAAAGCGCCCCAGTCGGGGATCGTCTTCTATGGCTCGACGAGGGGCAATTGCGGCTTCCCGTTCCACACATTCCAGCGACGCTGAGGCCACTCACGGACGTCACGAAGGCCGCGCCACTTGCTGTGAACAAGAAGCCGAAGGTGTGCTTCCAGGGGCAGACAACCGGAATCGTCGCGGGATACAGACTCGATACGGCGCAAGCCTTGGCGATGATCGCGGCCGAGCCGCAAGCAGCCGATGTCATCAAGCCAATGATCAGCGGGGAGCCCCTGATCTGGCTGAACGGTGTCCCGGGATACGTGATGGACGTAGGTGAGTCCGACATCGTAAGTGCGCGTCACAAGTATCCGAGCGTGATGGCGCTGCTGACCGATCGCGTGCTTCCGGAGCGGAGGAAGGCAGCCGCGAAGGAAGCGCGCCGCAACGAAGAGATGCTTGCCGAGAAGCCCGACGGTAAGCCGGTCACGGCCTATCAGGACTTTTTGGCGAAGCGTTGGTGGAAACACTGGCGCCGACGTGACGACATGCTCACCGCGTTTGCCCCGTTGACCCGGTACATCGCTTTGACCCGGGTTGCGGCTGCTCAGCGGACCTCCATCTATGTGTTCGTCGATCCCGCCATCCGGCCCGATGACTCACTCCAGTTGTTCGCCCTAGACGACGACTACTCCTTTGGCGTCCTCTCCTCTTCGATTCACCGCGCTTGGTTCGACGAGCGCTGCTCCAAGTTGAAGGCAGACCCCCGTTACACGCCAACGACGGTCTGGGACTCCTTCCCCTGGCCGTCTAGCCCGACACCCACCGCGGTCGCGAAGGTGGCTGAGGCGTCGAAGGCGATCATCGACAAGCGGTCCGACTACCTGGCTTCTGGCATGACACTTGGCGCGATGTATGACTCGCTGCGCGACGGCGGCGCATCGCCGCTACGAGACCTTCACAGGGAACTCGACGCGGCAGTAATCGGGGCATACGGCTTCAATCCGGACGAGGATCTGCTCGCGCAACTTCTTGCGCTCAATCTCGCCGCTGCGGACGATCCCTTAGTTGCCCGAGTTCCGGGAGGCTCGCAGTTCGGGGAGTCTGCGTACACGACGACATACCGGCTCGCGGTCGACCACCAGTAGCCGTCCTCGTGGACTAGTCGCCAGCCGCTTCGCAGTCGGTCGCGCGGCGGTCTGAACGAGCCAGGAATGTCTACCCTGGCTTTGTGATGACGAACTTATCCTCTGCGGGTGACCTCACTCTGGGCCACGTCTTCGACGCCTGCGGGCTTGACCCGAACGAGGTGCTGGTCGTACGCCACACCTACAATGACGACGGTCTTCGCCGTGGCGAGACGACGTTCGAGAACGTGCTCGCCTACACACGGGGGCAGGGGCTGCGCTTCAAGGCCGAGCAGCCTCCGGTCTGGCTGAATTTCCTCGCCGAATCGGGACGGCGCTGCCGCTTCTGGGGAGCCTTCGAGAACCATGGTGAGGTTGCCGCAGAGCGCAATAACGTGCATCGCTTCTTTGACCTGCGTCCGTCCGACGCCATGTCCTCGCTCGCCGACCGACTGGTGACCGAGTGGAGCAAAGACGCGATCAACTGGGCGAAGCGCGGAACTGTCGCTGCTGCGTTCCCGGTGATCGAGATCGCCGATCCACAGAACGTGGCGTTCCCAGGCTTCGACCGCCTCGTGCTCAGCCGTGCCGACCTTCGCATGGTGCTGGAGGACTCGCGATACGCGGCTTGGCGCACAGCGCTGGGCTCAGTCCAAGGCGTCTACCTGATCGCCGACACGAGCACGGGACAGCAATACGTGGGCAAGGCGGACGGCAGCGAGCGCATCCTCGGACGGTGGATCCAGTACGCCAAGAATGGCCACGGCAACAACGCCGCGCTTCGGGGCCTGGCGGAAGTTGGCACCGACCACGCCCGGCACTTCGTATTCAGTCTTCTTCGGGTGTTCGGACCGGATACCCCACCACGCGACGTGGACGAGGCCGAGGCTCACTTTAAGCGGGCACTGCTCACTCGCCAGTACGGGCTGAATCGGAACTGACAAGGTTCCTATTGCGAACCCTCGACGGCTGTGAGGGCGCCAGTGGTGGGAAGCGCGACCCAGCCTTCGGCCTGTGCAACCTGCAGCGCGGACTCGGGGACTGGCTCACACAGTCCTTGACGAGAGAGCCCCGCGATCACGGCACAGAGCACCGCATCGAGAGCGTCGTCGGAGTGCAAGCACGATTCTCTATGGTCGCCGAGGTCCAGCCATGGCATTGCCCGCAGGATCCGTGACACGAGGGTGCTGCGCTGGCCGGTCTCTGTCGCCTTCGTTCCCTTGTATCCGGTGTTGGGGAGTCCCCAGAACTTTAGTGCAGCGGCGGGGTACACTTCGACGATGGGCCCGGTCTGACCAGTGCGGTCAACGCGGGCGCCGGACCGGGTGAGAATCGAAAGAACTGCGGCGCAACGCATCGCCGCTGAGCCGATCCGGTCAGCCGACACGCTCAGCGGTCTGGTCCCGGTCCTCGCTGTCACGTGAATGTCAGTGGTGCGCTGCGTTAGTGCGTGCCGAGTCTCCGGGACCACGAGGTCGTGACCGCCCGCCCTGTGGGCGATCAGGTAGTCGATGAATGGCGACGGCCAGCCAAGGGGACAGTCGATGCCTGTCTTGTCGACGGCTCGGATCAGTTCACACAACGCCGCGTCATCGTGCTGCCCGACGGAGAGGTCGACGACCACGGCACGGCCGTCGCTCCACTCGATCGAAGCGACGCCAGTCTTCTTGACATCAGCGGAGAGGTCGATGCCTGCGGTGATCATGACCGCGAACGTACCGGTGCCACGGCCCGGCACTTCGACCTGGAACTCAGGTCCGGCCAAGAAATGCCTTAGGCGCCCAGGCTCTTTCGCACATCCTTTGCCTCTCGGGCAAGACGGGCCAGGACGGTGTCGTCGAGAGTCTCGCCGTCGCGGCGCCCCGAGAGGTCGAGGTCGATTCGAGCGAGGAAGTCGATCAGCGTCCGCTCCGTAATGGCGTCACGCTCAGCGCGCTCGGGATTCTTCGCGATGTCCTCTGCGATCTTCGTCGCCAGAGCCGTCACCTCGTAGATCGCGTCGACAAGGACGCGGTCGTTCTCTTCGATGCCGGTGAGCCCCCTGGTCGTTCGCTCGAACAGTGAGAAGTTCAGCCGCCGAATCGACACGTCGAGCAGGTTCAGAAGGTCTCCCCATGTGGTCATCACCTGCGAACTCTAGCGACCAGTCGATGTGTCGACGCGCTGCCTCATAGGGCCAGCACCAAACCCGGCGAGGTGTCCCAATTTCCGATCGCCCAGCGAGACACCTCGGAGCACGTGATCGCGGCGTTGTCGGCGCGCTCGTGTTGAGTCTCAGATCAGGTGTCCGCGATCTTTCTCACCAAGGGTGGCTCATATGGGACAACAGGCAGAAGCCTCAACCGGGATCCTCATCGGATACGCCAGATGCTCCACCGAGGACCAGGACCTCGAAGCCCAGCGTCAGGCACTGGAAAGACTGGGCGTCGTTCAGGACCGGATCTACCTCGACCATGGCAGGACGGGCAAGAACCGTGACCGGATCGGCCTGCGCGAGGCGATGGCAGCGTGCCGCGAGGGGGACACACTGGTCGTCACGAAACTGGACAGGCTGGCCCGGTCGGTGCGTGACGCCTCAGACATCGCCGAGGAACTCGCCGAGCGCGGGGTTGCCCTCTCGCTCGGTGGCGCCGTCCACGACCCGACCGATCCGATGGGGCGGCTCCTGTTCAACATCCTCAGCATGATCGCCGAGTTCGAGCGGGACCTCATCAGCGCGCGTACGCGTGAGGGCATGGAGATCGCTCGGCAGAAGGGCCGTCTCCGCGGCCGCCAGCCGAAACTGTCCGTCGCTCAGGAAAGGCACGTCGTGTCCCTCATGGCCGACGGGGGCCACACAGCGGGAGAAGTGGCTGACCTCTTTGGTGTCGCGCGCTCGTCGGTCTATCGGATCGTGGCGCGCGCAGCCGAAACGGATCCGGTCGCTTCGACCTGATCGACTTGATCGGTCTGATCGGTGTCATGGTGTGCGGATGAGGTGCACCTACTCATCGACCGCCAGCCCCCAGAACGACCCGTTTGCGCAGGTCAGCGACTTGCGCCGCCGCGGTGGTGCTCGACGGCATAGAACTGACATGCACCCCCACACCAACACCGACATAGTCGCTCCGTTGCGACCCAAGACCCAAGACGTCATCACTGTGGTCCGCCCCGAGGCGCTGCCCATCCTGGACGCGAAAGCGGGCCGCGCCCTCCTGGCCCTCCTGGTCGACACCCACAAGCGCTACCAGACGCGCCTCGCGCGGGAGACGGTCGCCTCGTGAGCGCCCCGCTCGACCCGTGGGCTGACTACGACGCCGCTACGGGCCGCAACGAACCACTGACCCCCGACCTGGCGCCGCGCCGGTTCGCGTTCTACGGGCGAGTCAGTACCGAGGACAACCAGGACCCCGAGACGAGCCGCCAGTGGCAGTTGAAGGAGGCACGAGACCTCCTCGCTCTCCACTGTCCGGGCGCCGAAATCGTGGCCGAGTACTTCGACATCGGCTTCTCCCGGTCGTTCGTGTGGGGCCAACGCCCCCGCGCGCAACGCCTGCTCGACGACATGGACGACCGCGACCGTGGGTGGGAGGCCGTCGTGGTTGGTGAAGGCAAGCGCTGCTTCTACGGAGCCCAGTTCTCCGACGTGGCCCCGATGCTCGTCGAGTGCGCCATCCCTCTGTACATCAAGGATCTCGGCGGTCGCTACGACCCGGCCAACACGATGCACGACACGCTCATGGCTCTCGCCGGTGGCATGTCAGCGGGGGAGCGGGAGACGACCCGCGTTCGCGTCAGCGCGAGCATGGAGGTCCAGACCGTCAACGAGGGGCGTTACCAGGGCGGTCGCCCGCCGTACGGCTACACCGCCGAGGCGTTCCGGCTGCACCCGCATCCCGGGAAGGCTGCCGATGGCATCATGCAGAAGCGGCTGGTCATCGATCCGGTCGCTGCGCCGGTTGTGCGCCGCGTCTTCGAGGAGACACTCGATGGCCGCTCCCTGCGCCAGATCATGACTGGCCTCAATGGGGACGGGATCCCGTGTCCCTCGAAGCACGACGCGAAGCGCAACAGCCACCGGTCCCAGGACGGTTGGCAGGTGTCCACCATCGCGGCCATCTTGTCGAACGCCCGGTACACCGGCTTTGAGCAGTGGGGGAAGTTCAAGAAGGCCGAACGGCTCGTCGACCCGAAGAACCCGCCGCTGGGCAAGAAGCAGTACCTGAAGCGCAACGACAGGCCTGCGGCGCGCTCCCTGCGTCCGGCTCATGCGCCCATCGTCAGCGTCGAGGAGTTCACCCACGTCCAGGCCCTGCGCGCCGCCAAGTCCGCTGGAGGCATGAAGGGCCAGGCCAAGCAGACCCGCGACCGCCGTGGCCCCATCCAGTACGCGTTGCGCGGAATGATCCACTGCGGCGACTGTGGTCGAAGGATGCAGCCGAGTCGCTACAACACAAAGAACGACCATCCGACCCTGCCTCGGTACGTGAAGTACCGATGCCGCAGTCGTGACCTGGTCGAGGGCAGCCCTGCCATGGCCACCCATCCCGCCAATGTGTCAGTGGGTCAGACCGAGATCCTGGACGAGGTCCTCCGTTGGATTGCCTCGCTCTTCGCTCCGGCCGGTCGAGCCGCGATGCTGGACGACCTGATGGGCTGGGCGGAGAAGCCAACGAAGGTCGATGTCCGGCGAGCCACGAGCGAGCGCAAGTTGGCTGAGGTGGAGAAGGGCTTGGCGAATCTGGTGTCGGCCATCGAGGCGGGCACCGACCCAGCCCTTCTGGCCGGTCGTATCAGTGAACTGACCGCCGAGAAGAAGGCGCTCGTCGACGTGCTGGCGCTTACACCCGCCACGGAGGTCTCGGTGACCCGCGAGATGGTCGAGACCTACCTGGATTCGTTCGTGGCTGTTGCCACGGAACTGGACCCCACCGATGTAAGTCCCGAACTGCTGCACGCGTTCTTTGAGACGGTGCGGCTGCGGATCGACTTCGAACCAGAGACCCGCATGGCCTCCGCCCATGTGGTCCTCGGAGGAGGTGCCCCGGAAAAGAGCGAACCCCACGCTGGGGCCGTTGTGGCCCCAGGTGGGGTTAGCGTGCGTGTCCGAGGGGGGACTTGAACCCCCACGCCCTAATACGGGCACTAGCACCTCAAGCTAGCGCGTCTGCCAATTCCGCCACCCGGACGAGTGCGAGGAAACCCTAACAACAAGTGGGCCCGATGACGCAATCGGGGTCTCCCCGCTTTCCCCGGCACCCTGGCCCGGGTCAGGATGGGCCCATGGGCAACGTCGAGGAGCGCGAGTACGCCGACCGGAACCACGACCCCGCGGCGGAGGTCGTGGACCTGTGCCGGGACCTGGTCCGGATCGACACGTCCAACTACGGGGACGACTCCGGGCCGGGGGAGCGGAAGGCGGCCGAGCACGTCGCGGCCCTGCTGGACGAGGTCGGGATCGACTGCGAGGTGGTCGAGGGAGCGCCCGGGCGGACGTCGCTGGTCGCGCGGTGGGGCGGCATCGAGGGCGACGCCCTGCTGCTGCACGGGCACCTGGACGTCGTCCCGGCGGCCGCGGAGGACTGGACCCACGACCCGTTCGCCGGGGAGATCGCGGACGGGTACCTGTGGGGCCGGGGCACGGTCGACATGAAGGACTTCGACGCGATGCTGCTCTCGGTGGTCCGCGCGCGGGTCCGGTCCGGCCGGGTGCCCGAGCGTCCCATCGTGCTGGCCTTCACCGCCGACGAGGAGGCGGGCGGTCACCAGGGCGCCGAGGTGATCGTCCGGGACCGGCCCGACCTGCTCGAGGGGTGCACCGAGGCGGTCGGCGAGGTCGGCGGGTTCACCACCACCGTGCGCGGCCAGCGGATCTACCTGATCGAGGCCGCGGAGAAGGGAATGGCCTGGATGCGGCTGCGCGCCCGCGGCACCGCCGGGCACGGCTCGATGGTGAACCACGACAACGCGGTCACCGAGCTGGCGGGCGCGGTGGCCCGGATCGGGGCCCACCGGTGGCCGGTCCGGCTGACCCCGGCGATGGAGGTGCTGCTCGCCTCGGTGGCGCAGCTCGCCGGGACCGAGGCGACCCCGGAGAACGCCGAGGCGCTGGTCGAGGAGTTCGAGAGCTCCACCCGGATGCTCGGCGCAGTCATCCGCAACACCGTCAACCCGACGATGCTGCAGGCCGGCTACAAGGTCAACGTCATCCCGACCGAGGCCACCGCGCACGTCGACGGGCGGTTCCTGCCGGGCTACGAGGACGAGTTCTTCGCCACCCTCGACGAGCTGTGCGGACCGCACGTGACCCGGGAGTTCATCAGCCACCAGCAGCCCTGGGAGTCGCCGACCGAGGGCCGGCTGATGGACGCGATGACCCGCTCCATCCTGGCCGAGGACCCCGACGGCATCGTGGCGCCGTACCTGATGAGCGGGGGCACGGACGCCAAGCACTTCCGTCGTCTCGGGATGTCGTCCTACGGGTTCGCGCCGTTGCGGCTGCCCGCCGACCTCGACTTCGGGTCGCTCTTCCACGGGGTGGACGAGCGGGTCCCGGTCGATGCGCTCGAGTTCGGCGCCCGGGTCTTCGACCGCTTCCTCGACGAGGTCTGAGCAGGAGCACAAGGGGATGGGTCCGAAGGTTCTTGGGACCTTCGACCCTGCTCCTCGGCGATGTCGGGGAAAACACTCGGAGGACGCGTCGGGCCGGCCGTTGGGGGGGGTGCGGCGCTCCTGCTGAGGAGGACCCGTGCCGAACCTGCGTCGTGCCATCGTCTGGATCATCGCGTCTCTGATGACGACCGCCACCCTGGTGGTGGCGCCCGAGGCGCTGCGCGCCCCCGCGTCTGCCGACCCGCCCACGGGCGGGACGACGATCGTCTCCGAGACGTTCACCGGTTCCTCGGTCCCCGACCCGGCCTGGACGGTCCAGGGCGAGACCTGCCTGACCGGTGCCACCACGGGTCCGGCCCCCGGCGAGGCCCAGATCCCCACCTGTGCGGGCAACCGTGTCGGTGACGTGCCTCCGACGGGCACACCCGGCTACCTCCAGCTGACGGACGAGAGCCTCCAGTCCGCGGGCAGCATCCTCTACAACCGGCCTGTTCCCGCCACGGCGGGTGTCTCCATCACCTTCGACCAGTTCCAGTACGGCGGGACGGGGGCCGACGGCATCGGCTTCTTCCTCGTCGACGGCTCCACCGACCTGACCGATCCCGGCGGTGCCGGCGGCAGCCTCGGGTACGCCCAGCGAACGGCGGAGGGCGGCTCCGAGCCAGGAATCGTGGGCGGCGTCCTCGGCGTGGGGCTGGACGCCTTCGGCAACTACTACGACGACGGCGAGGACCGGGGTGCCGGCTGTCCCGCCGACCAGCGCTCTCCTTCGACCGCCGAGGGTGCCGTGGCGCCGAACGTGATCACGGTCAGGGGGCCGGGCGAGGGCACCACTGGCTACTGCTACCTCGGCTCGACGACGCCGACGAACCCGGCCGACCCGGACAAGCCCGGCACCACGCTCAGCGGGACGCTGCGCGCCCGGACCCTGGCTGCGTCCTGGCGTCAGGTGAACGTCCAGGTCACCCCCGCTCCCGACCCGCGCGTGATCGTCCAGGTGCGCTACAACCCGGCGAACCCCGCCTCGCCCTGGGTCACCGAGCTCGACATCCCGGCCCCGAGCGACCTGCCGAGCACCTACAAGTTCGGTCTCTCCGGCTCGACCGGAGGACAGAACGACGTGCACCTGATCCGCAACGCCGTGGTGCAGACCGTGAACCCGCTCTCCGCGCTGCAGCTGGAGAAGCAGGTCGACCGGACCGGGGACCCGCTGCCCGCCGTGATCACGGCCGGCACGCAGATCCCGTACCAGTACACGGTGACCAATGCCGGCAGCGAGACGCTGTCCACGCTCTCGATCGCCGACGACCAGATCACCGGACCCATCACCTGTGACAGCACCACGCTGCCACCTGCCCCGGCGACCGGCTCGACCACGGTCTGTCGCGGCACCTACACCGTCACGGCCGACGACGTCGACGCAGGCGAGGTGGTCAACACCGCCACGGCCACCGCTGTGAACCCGGGCGGGGACGACGTCACCTCGCCCGAGGCCACCGTGACCGTGCCGCTGGTGTCCAGCCTCGCGCTGGAGAAGAGCGTCGCGACTGACCCGCCGTACAGCGCGGGCCAGGTGGTCGAGTACTCCTACACCGTCACCAACACCGGTGGCTCCACGGTGACCAACGTCGCGGTCACCGACGACCTCGTCACCTCGGCAGACCTGGTGTGCGAGTCGAACGTGCTGGCCCCAGCAGCGTCGACGACCTGCAGCGGAAGCTATCAGGTGGACACCGGACAGGCCGATCCCGCCGGGAACATCGTGAACACCGCGATCGCCACCGGTGTCACCCCGATCGGTCAGGACGTCGAGTCGCCCGAGGCGCAGGCCAGGATCCCGGTGAACACCGACATCGCCGTCACCAAGACGATCGACGAGCCGACCCCGGACGTGGGGGAGACCGTGACCTTCACCGTCACGGCGACCAACAACGGGCCGGCGGCCGCGACCGACGTGGTGATCGAGGACCAGCTGCCCGGCGGGCGGCTGACCCTGCTGTCCTCCTCCACCGCCGGGCCCCAGGCCTCCACCTACTCGGCCACCACCGGGGAGTGGTCGATCCCGGCTCTGGCGGTGGGCAACGCGGTCACCCTGACGATCACGGCCCGCGTCGAGACCAACGGGGTGGTGTCGAACACCGCGAGCCTGGCCGAGCTCACCCAGGTCGACACCGACGCGTCCAACAACAGTGCGACGGTGACCCTGGACGCCCGGTCCCTGGACCTGGCCGTGACCAAGCAGGTCGTGGGGCGCAACCAGGTGGCCGCCGGTGAGACCGTCACCTTCCGGGTGACCGTCACCAACGAGGGGCCTCGCCCCGGCACCGGGATCACCCTGAGCGACCCCCTGCCACCGGGCCTGGACTACCGCCCCGGCGACTCGGGCGGCACGGGCACCTACTCGCCCGAGACCGACACGTGGGACGTCGGGTCGCTGGCGGTCGGGGACTCCGCGTCCTTCGACTTCGTGCTCGACACCACCGTGCCCGGGACGTTCACCAACGTGGCCAGCCTCGCCACCGTCTCACCGGTCGACGTCAACAGCGCGAACAACTCCGCCTCGGCCGGGGTGGAGGTGCGCGCGCCGGTCGCCGATCTGGCGGTCGTGAAGGGCGTCTCGCCGCAGGAGGCCGTCGTCGGGGAGACGGTCACCTACTCGGTCACCGTCCTCAACCGTGGCCCCGACCCGGTCGCGGGGATCTACGTCACCGACACGGGCGCCGAGGGCGTCACCGTGCTGGACACCGAAGCCTCCCAGGGGACGGTGGACGTGCCGGGCCTCCGGTGGGACGTGGGGACCCTTGCCCCCGGCGGCTCCGCCGAGCTCCGGATCACCGCGCGGCTCGAGACGGTCGGCACCAAGGTCAACGTCGCCACCGTCAACGCCCCCTACCTGGACGACGCCAACCCGGAGGACAACGAGTCCACCGCGACGGTCACCACAGTGGCCCCGGCGGTCGACGTGGGCGTGACGAAGTCCGTGGACCGGGCCGAAGGGCCCGGTTCGACCTCGGACATCCCGCTGGGCCAGGACGCCGTCTTCACCCTCACCGCCACCAACAACCCGGTGGCGGGCCAGCCGGCGACCACGGTGACGAACGCCGTCTTCGCCGACGTGCTGGAGGAAGGACTGACGTTCGTCTCCTCCACCGGTGACGGGACGTTCGACCCCGAGACCGGCACCTGGAGCGTCGACTCGCTCGCCGTCGGGGCCACGGTCACCCGCACCATCCGGGTCACCGGCACCCAGGTGGGACAGCGCACCAACACGCTCGCCCTGAGCACGCTGGACCAGCGCGACACCGACCCGACGAACAACTCCGCCTCCGCGACGCCGGAGTTCGTCGAGCTGGCCGACCTGGAGATCGACAAGGAGGTCCAGCCCGCGGTGGCCCAGCCCGGGGACACGGTGGTCTACACGATCGCCGTGACGAACAACGGCCCCAACGCCACCGACGACATCACGGCGGCCGACCCGGCGATCACCGCGGCGACCATCGTGGACAGCACGGCCGACGTCGGCACCTTCGACGACGAGCTGCGGATCTGGACGATCCCTCGGCTGGAGTCGGGTGAGACTGCGACGCTGCGGGTCTCCGTCCGCACGAGTGCCGCCGCGTCGGGCACCTACCGCAACCTGGTGGTGATCCAGGAGTCCCGGGTCGAGGACCCGGAGCCGGACAACAACACCGCGTTCACCGACCTCTTCGTTCCGGCCGCCGACATCGCCGTGGACAAGACGGTCGACGAGCCGAACCCCGTGCTCGGCGGGACCGTGACGTTCGCCGTCGGCGTCCGGAACCTGGGGCCCGACACGGCGACGGGTGTGACCGTCGACGACCGGCTGCCCGCAGGACTCACCTACGTCAGCAGCTCTGCCACCCGGGGGACCTACGACCCGGCAACCGGCACCTGGGACATCGGTGACCTGGCCCCGCTCGATCCGCCGTCGGGAGGTCCCCAGGCGCTGCTGCGGATCACCGCGCGGGCCAGCGAGGCGGGGGCCTTCCCCAACACCGCGACCTCGGACCGGTCCGACTCGTTCCCCTACGACCCGGACCCGAGCAACAACACCAGCCGGGCCGTGGTGACCGCCGGTCAGGCCCCCGGGCTGACGGTGGAGAAGTCCGCCAGTCCCAGCACCGTGACGGCGGCCGGCCAGCGCGTGACCTACTCGTTCCTGGTCACCAACACCGGCAACGTCCCGGTCAGTGGGGTGGCCATCGCGGAGGACGCCTTCACCGGGTCCGGGGAGCTTCCCACGCCGACGTGCCCCGCCGAGGCGGCCCGACTGGCTCCCGGAGCGAGCGTGGTCTGCACGAGCACCTACACGGTCACGACCGCCGACCTCCGAGGTGAAGGGCTGCGCAACACGGCGCGGGCGACCGGCACGGACGTCACCGGGGGAGGGGTCGCCTCCCCGCCCGACGGAGCGACCGTGACCGTGGACCAGCCCGCCGCGCCCCGGATCCGCACCCGCACCTCGCAGAAGCGGGTCGAGCCCCGGGAGGAGTTCCACGACCGGGTGCGCATCAGCGGGCTCGCTCGCGACACCACGGTCCAGGCCACCGCGCGCCTGTACGGCCCGTTCCGTTCACGCGCCGCGGCCTCGTGCGGCCGCCAGAACCTGGCCCGCACCGTCACCTGGCGCGCCCGCTCCGGGTGGACGAAGAGCCCGCGGGTGAGCGTTGCGGCGCCGGGCGTCTACACCTGGAAGGTGACGACCCGCGCGACCCCGGCGAACCAGGCCGCCTCGACCCGGTGCGGCCTCGCCTCCGAGACGACCACCGTGGCCAAGCCCTCGTACCACGTGCCGGTGGTGGACGGAGGATTCTCAGGCATCCGAGGCGGCCCGGAGGCGGCCCGTGTCGCCAGGACCGTGATCCGTGCCCTCGGCTTCGGCCTCAAGGCTCGGGTCGTCCCCACGACGATCAAGCGGGGCCGGATGCAGCTCCCCTCGGACGTGGCGGTCACGGCCTGGCTGAACCGGTCCGCCGGGTTCGGCGACAGGATCGGCACCGCCGTGGTCGCGGGTCACGTCTCCGACTGGTACGACAGGCCCGGTGCCATGTGGGGACTCCGTCGCGCCGAGCCCGGGCAGAAGGTGACCGTGCGCTCGGCCGGGAAGAACTACCGCTATCAGGTGACAGAGGTCAAGAAGTACGACCGGACGCGGAAGCTGCCCTCACGGTTCTTCCGCACGACGGGGGCTCACCGGCTGGTGCTGATCAGCTGCACCGACCGCGTCGTCTACCGCAACGGCCGCTTCCACTACACCAAGTACCGCGTGGTCGTCACCAAGCCGGTGCGGGGTCAGTAGAAGGTCGGGCGCGTCTGACGGATGATCTTGCGCCGCAGCACCACCCGGCGCATGCCGTCAGCCGCGATCCGGACCCGCGCCAGCTCCCAGCCACCGTGCTCGGCACGCTCCACGAGCAGTTGACGCACGGTGTTGCGGGAGACCTCCGGGGGGTAGGTGACCGAGTCGAACTCCCACTCCACCCCGGGCCTGGTCGGCCGGCGCAGCACCCGGCTCATCAGTCCGCCGACACGTCGTCGAGGGCCGCCACGATCTCCGGCGGCAGGGCCAGCTCCTCCACGCCCAGGGCGTCGTGCAGCTGGGCGGCCGTCCGCGCGCCGAGCAGGGGCGCGGTGACCCCCGGTCGGTCGCGGACCCAGACCAGGGCGACTTCGAGCGGGCTCCAGCCCAGGCCCTCGCCCGCGCGGACGACGGCCTCCACGACCCGCCGCCCGCGGTCGTCGAGGTAGGAGCCGACCCGGTCGGCGAAGTGCGGGGTGGCGCCCGCGGAGTCCGACGGCGTGCCGGTGCGGTACTTCCCGGTGAGCACGCCGCGGCCCAAGGGCGACCAGGGGAAGATGCCCAGCCCCAGCGCTTGGGCCGCCGGGACCACCTCGAACTCCACGTCGCGGCTGAGCAGGCTGTACTCCACCTGGGTGGAGACCAGCGGCGCCCGTCCGGGCCACGCCCGCTGCCAGGTGACCGCCTGCGCGCTCTGCCACCCGGTGTAGTTGGAGATGCCGGCGTAGGCGACGCGTCCGGAGGCGACCGCGGTGTCCAACGCCGCCAGGGTCTCCTCCAGCGGGGCGGCGTCGCTCCACACGTGCACCTGCCAGAGGTCGACGTGGTCCACGCCCAGCCGGCGCAGCGAGCCGTCCAGGGCGCGGAGCAGTGCGCCGCGCGAGGTGTCCACGTGCCGCTCGCCCCCGCGTCGGCTCACCCCGGCCTTGGTGGCCAGCACGACCTCGTCGCGCCGTACGACGTCGCCGAGCAGGCTGCCGATCAGCGACTCGGAGGCACCGTCGCCGTAGCCCGCCGCGGTGTCCAGGAGGGTTCCGCCGGCCTCGGCGAACGCGATCAGCTGGTCGCGGGCCTCGTGCTCGTCGGTGTCACGCCCCCAGGTCATGGTGCCGAGACCGAGCCGGGAGACGGAGAGGCCGGACCGACCGACCATGCGCTGCTGCATGGGGCACAGGCTAGTCAGCGGCGCCGAACGGCCGCGCCACGGCTCGCCGCAGACCCCTCCGAGGGCGGTGACGCGTCCGCCCCTAGGCTGTGCGCTCATGTGGGACTTGTTCAAGGCCGTGGTGCTCGGGACCATCCAGGGTCTGACGGAGTTCCTCCCGATCTCCAGCAGCGCCCACCTGCGGATCTTCCCCGAGCTCTTCGGGTGGGGAGACCCGGGTGCGGCGTTCACCGCGGTGATCCAGATCGGTACCGAGCTTGCGGTGCTGATCTACTTCCGCAAGGACATCTGGAACATCGGCAGCAGCTGGGTCAGGTCGATCTTCAAGCCCGAGTACCGCGGGACCCTCGAGACCCGGATGGGCTGGTTCATCATCGTCGGCTCGCTGCCGATCGTGGTGCTGGGCATCGCGCTGAAGGACGTGATCGAGCGCGACTTCCGCAACCTGTGGATCATCGCCACCGCGCTGGTCGTGATGGGTGTGGTCCTGGGCATCGCCGACCGGGTGAGCAGGAACGACCGCAAGATCAAGAACATCACCCTGCGTGACGCCCTGCTGATGGGTGGTGCCCAGGCACTCGCCCTCATCCCGGGAGTCTCCCGCTCGGGGGCGACCATCTCCATGGGTCGCTTCCTGGGCTTCGAGCGCGAGGCCGCGACCCGGTTCGCCTTCCTGCTGGCGATCCCCGCCGTGGTCGGCGCCGGTCTCTTCGAGCTGAAGGAGATCCCGCACGGAGCCAACAGCTACGGCTGGGGCCCGACGATCCTGGCCACCGTCGTCTCCTTCGTGGTCGGGTACGCCGCCATCGCCTGGCTGCTGCGCTACGTCTCGACCCGCTCCTACACCCCGTTCGTGATCTACCGGGTGGTCCTGGGCCTGGCGACGATGGCGCTGCTGACCACCGGCGTGCTGGTCGCCTGAGCGGCTACAGCCAGCCCACCTTCTTGAACCACACGTAGAGGCCCGCGGCGACGCCGATCATCATCGCCAGGGAGAACGGGTAGCCGTAGTGCCACCCCAGCTCCGGCATGTAGTCGAAGTTCATCCCGTAGACGCCGGCGATCAGGGTCGGGACGACGACCAGCGCCGCGGCTGCGGAGATCTTCCGCATGTCCTCGTTCTGCTGCAACGAGATCTGCGAGACGTGGGCGTCGAAGGCGCTGGAGAGCAGCGAGTCCATGGAGTCGACGGACTCGCAGAACCTGATCAGGTGGTCCGAGACGTCGCGGAAGTACTCCATGCCCTCGTCCGAGACGTGCAGCACGTGTCCGATGGAGAGCAGGCGCATCGGCTCGCGCAGAGGGTGGGCGGCCCGGCGGACCTCGGCGATCTCGCGCTTGAGGGTGTAGATCCGCTCGGCGTCGCGGGACCTGACGTCACGCGAGCCGGAGAAGACCGAGGTCTCGATCTCGTCGATGTCGACCTCGAGCCCGGCGGCCACCAGCTCGTAGTCGTCGACCACCTTGTCGCAGACCGCGTAGAGCACCGCGGTGGGACCGTGCGCCAGCAGCCGGGCCCGCGACTCCAGGTCGCGCCGGGACGCCTGCAGGTCCGAGCCGTCGCCGTGCCGGACCGTGACCACGTAGTCGGCACCGACGAAGACCGCGATCTCGCCGGTCTCCACGGCGTCCAGCTCGTCGACGTACCAGAGCGTCTTGACCACCATGAAGATCATCTCGTCGTAGCGCTCCAGCTTGGGTCGCTGGTGGGCGTTGACCGCGTCGTCCACGGCGAGGGGGTGCAGCCCGAAGGTCGAGGCGACCGACTGCATCTCGTCGTGTGCGGGGTCGTGCAGGCCCACCCACTGGAAGTCACCCGGCTGCCGGGTCGCAGAGACGCCGACGACGTCGTCGACCGACTTGTCGTGCTCGATCCGGTGCCCGGCCCGGTACACCGCGTTGTCCACGATCACTTTCCGAGGGTAGCGCCACTAGGCTCGAGCGCATGGCCACGGTGATCCTGGTGCGGCACGGCCGCACCACCGCGAACGCGTCCGGGATGCTGGCCGGACGGCAGGCGGGCGTCCGGCTCGACGAGGAGGGCGTCCGGCAGGCCCGAGCAGCCGCGGAGAGGCTCGCCGACGTCCCACTGGCCGCCGTGGTGAGCAGCCCGTTGGAGCGGTGCGAGCAGACCGCGCGGCTGCTGCTGGAGCGACAGGCCGAGGCGCCCGCGCTCGAGACGGACGAGCGGCTCACCGAGTGCGACTACGGCGACTGGCAGGGCCGCAAGATCGCGGACCTGGCCAAGGAGGACCTGTGGCGCACGGTGCAGCAGCACCCCTCGGCCGCGGTCTTCCCCGCCGGAGAGTCGCTCGCGGCGATGTCGGCGCGCGCCGTCGCCGCCGTCCGCGAGCGCGACGCCGCCGTCGAGGCCGTCTCCGGGCCGCAGGCGGTGTGGGCCGCGGTGAGCCACGGCGACGTGATCAAGGCGATCCTGGCCGACGCCCTGGGCACCCACCTGGACCAGTTCCAGCGGATCGTGGCCGATCCCGCCTCGGTGAGCATGGTGCGCTTCGCGGCCGGCCGCCCCTTCGTGCTCGGCGTCAACACCCATGCCGGTGACCTGGCCTGGCTGGCCGCCGGGCCGGCGACGGAGGCGCCCGCCCAGGACGCCGTGGTGGGCGGGGGAGCGGGCCCGGCGACAGTCGCTGGCGCCCGGACCTAGGGTGGGTCACATGGCTGTCGTGCACTCCTTCGATCCCCCCGAGCGCTTCGTCACCGGGACGGTGGGCGAACCCGGGCAGCGGACCTTCTTCCTCCAGGCCCGCGAGGGCGGGCGGCTGGTCAGCGTCTCGTTGGAGAAGCAGCAGGTGATCGCCCTGGTCGAGCGGATCGACGAGCTCCTCGACGAGCTGATGGCCAGCGCCATGAGCGACGCCTTGATCCCCGCGGTCGCCCCGGTCGACCTGGAGGACCGCGACCCCCTCGAGCAGCCGATCGACGAGGAGTTCCGCGCCGGCACCATGACCCTGTCCTGGGACCCCGGTGACCAGCGCGTGGTGATCGAGGTCTTCCCGTTCAGCGAGGCCGCGGTGGTCTCCCCGGACCAGCTCGACGAGCTCTCCCAGGAGACCTTCGAGGAGCCCGAGCCCGACGAGCTGCTGCTGGTCCGGATCACGCCGGGTGTGGCCCGCGCGTTCTGCGCCCGCGCGCTGCACGTCATCGAGGCCGGGCGCCCGCCCTGCCCGTTCTGCGGCAACCCGGTCGACCCTGACGGCCACCTGTGCGTGCGGGCCAACGGGTTCCGCCGCCGGGAGCCGTGACCGCCGCGGGTGCGGGCCCCGGCGCGGCCCAGCAGGTGCCGGAGCGGGGCGAGATCGTCCTCCAGGGCCGGGTGATGCCGGCCTCCAACGCGACCTTCGTCGGCGAGGTCGACGGCGTCCGGGTCGTCTACAAGCCGGTGGCCGGCGAGCGTCCGCTGTGGGACTTCCCGGACGGCACCCTGGCCGCCCGTGAGGTGGCCGCGTACGAGGTGTCGCAGGCGCTGGGGTGGGGCGTGGTGCCGCACACGGTGCTGCGCGACGGGCCGCACGGCGTCGGCATGGTCCAGCGCTGGCAGGACGCCGACCCCGAGCAGCAGGCGGTCGACATCGTCGACCTCGACGACGTGCCCGAGGGCTACCTGCACGTCTTCGACGGCGTGGACGGTGCCGATCGGCCGGTCTCCCTGGTCCACGAGGACACGGCCGCGCTGCGCCGGATGGCGGTCTTCGACGTCCTGGTCAACAACGCCGACCGCAAGGGCGGTCACGTCCTGGCCATGCCCGACGGGCACAGGTACGGCGTGGACCACGGCGTCTGCTTCCACGAGGAGCCCAAGCTGCGCACGGTGCTCTGGGGCTGGGCCGGCCTGCCCGTCACCCCGCCCGAGCTCGACGGCGTCCGGCGGGTCAGGGTCGCGCTCGACGGCCCCCTCGGGGACCGGCTGCTGGGGCTGTTGAGCGCCGAGGAGGTCGCCGCGACCCGACGGCGGGCCGACCGGCTGCTGGCCACCGCGACGATGCCGATGCCCCAGGACGGGTGGCCGACGATTCCCTGGCCACCGTTCTAGGTAGGCTGCGACGCATGCGCGCCTGGTCTGCCCCCGACGTCCCGGTCCTCCCTGTCGAGGGCCCGCCGGTCCGGGTCCACGACTCGGCCACCGGAAGCCTGGTGTCCTCGGTGCCCGAGGGGGCGGCCCGTCTCTACGTCTGCGGGATCACCCCCTACGACGCCACCCACCTGGGCCACGCCGCGACGTACGTCGGCTTCGACCTGCTCAACCGCGCCTGGCGCGCGGCGGGCCACCCGGTCTCGTACGTGCAGAACGTGACCGACGTCGACGACCCGCTGCTGGAGCGTGCCCGGAAGGTCGACATCGACTGGGTCGCCCTCGCCGAGCGTGAGACCGAGCTCTTCCGCCAGGACATGGAGGCGCTGCGGGTGCTGCCGCCCGAGCACTACATCGGCGCGGTGGAGTCCATCCCGCTCGTCATCGACTACATCGAGCGGCTGCGCCGGACCGGCTCGGTCTACCAGGTCGAGGACGACCTCTACTTCTCGGTCTCCGCGGACCCCGCCTTCGGGGCGGTCTCCGGGCTGGACCGCGAGCGGATGGTCGCCCTGTTCGCCGAGCGCGGGGGAGACCCCGAGCGGGAGGGCAAGAAGGACCCGCTGGACTGCGTGCTGTGGCGCGGCGAGCGCCCCGGCGAGCCGTCCTGGGAGAGCCCGTTCGGTCCCGGTCGCCCGGGCTGGCACGTGGAGTGCACCGCCATCGCCCAGCAGTTCCTGGGCCGGCACTTCGACGTCCAGGGCGGTGGCTCGGACCTCGTCTTCCCGCACCACGAGATGAGCGCCAGCGAGGCGCACGTGGCGACCGGCGAGCCGTTCGCCCGCGCGTACACGCACGCGGGCATGGTGGCCTACGACGGCGAGAAGATGTCGAAGTCGCGGGGCAACCTGGTCTTCGTCTCCCAGCTGCGGCACAGCGACGTCGACCCGATGGCGATCCGGCTCGCGCTGCTGCGCCACCACTACCGCAGCGACTGGGAGTGGACCGATGCCGAGCTGTGGGACGCCGTCGACACGCTGGCCCGGTGGCGCCGCGCACTCTCGCTCGGCGCGGGTGCGCCCGCGATGCCGGTGGTGCAGTCCGTCCTGGCCGCCCTGGCCGAGGACCTCGACGCCCCCCGCGCGCTCCAGGTCGTCGACCGGTGGGTCGCCGAGACGCTGGGCACCGAGGGACTCGCCGACACCTCGGATCCCGCCGCCGCGGCCACCGTGCACCAGCTGCTCGACGCGGCGCTCGGCCTCTCCCTCTGACCTGTCCTGTGACCCCTGCCTCTGACCCGGCGGGCGCCGGGTGGCTCGACCTGCTCGGCGCGGCAGCTCAGCCGGTGTCGTCGCGCCGCTTGAGGTAGCGCTCGAACTCCCGGGCGATCGCCTCGCCCGAGGCCTCGGGCAGGTCGGTGGTGTCCCGGGTCTCCTCCAGGGAGCGGACGTAGTCGGCGATGTCCTCGTCCTCCTCGGCCAGCTCGTCGACCCCGCGCTCCCAGGCGCGGGCGTCGTCGGGCAGCTCGCCGAGCGGGATCCGGGTCTCCAGCAGCTCCTCGAGCTGGCCCACCAGCGCCAGCGTCGCCTTGGGGCACGGGGGCTGGGCCACGTAGTGGGGAACGGCGGCCCAGTAGGAGACCGAGGGGATGTCGAGGCGCTCGCAGGCGTCCTGGAAGACCCCGACGATCCCGGTGGGTCCCTCGTAGGTCGACTGCTCCAGCCTGAGCCGGTCGATCAGGTCGGGCTCCGACGCCGTCCCGGTGACGGGGATGGGCCGGGTGTGCGGGGTGTCGGCGAGCAGGGCGCCGAGGGTGATGACCAGCTCGCCCCCGAGCTCGTCGCAGGCCGCGAGGAGCTCGGCGCAGAACTGCCGCCAGCGCATGTTGGGCTCGATGCCGTGGATCAGGATGACGTCGCGGCCCAGGTCGGGCGGGGAGGCGACAGCGATCCGGGTGGTGGGCCAGGTCAGGCGCCGGTACCCGTGCTCGTCGGAGCCCACCACGGGGCGGTTGACCTGGAAGTCGTAGAACTCCTCGGGGTCGATCGCGCCGACCACGGTGGCGTCCCACGCCTCCATCAGGTGGAGCACCACCCCGGAGGCGGCTTCAGCGGCGTCGTTCCAGCCCTCGAAGGCGGCAATCACCACGGGGTCGACCAGGTCGGTCAGCTCGTCGATCTCGATCACGCCTCCCAGACTAGGCGTTGGCGCAGATTTCCCCGGCTCCGCGCCCAGGTGTCACGATTCGGTACGCCGGTCCAGGTTGCGGACCGCCCCTTACTGTGGCCAGGAGGCCAGGTCGTGTGCCTGCCCTGAGCCGGATCCATCCCCGAGGAGCAGCGTGTCCCACGACTTTCCCATCCAGCACCGTCCGGACCGCAGCGAGGAGCTGCGGGAGACGATGCGTGCACGGGTGCTCGTGGTGGACGGCGCGATGGGCACCGCCATCCAGCGGGACCGTCCGGACGAGGCCGGCTACCGCGGTGAGCGGTTCGCGGACTGGCACTGCGACGTGCAGGGCAACAACGACCTGCTCACCCTGACCCAGCCTGAGCTGGTCGCGTCGATCCACCGGGAGTACCTCGAGGCCGGCGCGGACATCATCGAGACCAACACGTTCAACGCGAACGCGGTCTCCCTGGGCGACTACGGCATGGAGGAGCTCGCCTACGAGCTCAACCACGCCTCCGCGGCGCTGGCCCGCCGGGAGGCGGACGCCGCCGAGGCACGCGACCCCGGCCGGCCGCGCTACGTCGCGGGCGCTCTGGGCCCGACCACCCGGACCGCCTCGATCTCGCCCGACGTCAACGACCCGGGGGCGCGCAACATCAGCTTCGACCAGCTGGTCGCGGCGTACAGCACCGCGGCGCGAGGGCTGGTCGACGGCGGGGCGGACCTGATCTTCATCGAGACCGTCTTCGACACGCTGAACGCGAAGGCGGCGATCTTCGCCGTCGAGACGCTGTTCGAGGAGCAGGGACGACGCTGGCCGGTGGTGATCTCGGGCACGATCACCGACGCCTCCGGACGCACCCTGACCGGGCAGACGACCGAGGCGTTCTGGAACTCCGTGCGGCACGCCCGGCCGCTGCTGGTCGGGCTCAACTGCGCGCTGGGCGCCAAGGAGATGCGTCCCTACGTCGCCGAGCTCAGCCGGATCGCCGACACCTTCGTCTCCGCCTACCCCAACGCCGGACTGCCCAACGCCTTCGGCGAGTACGACGAGGCGGCCGCGGAGACCGCGGCCGTGCTGGCCGAGTTCGCCGACGCCGGCCTGGTCAACCTGGTCGGCGGGTGCTGCGGCACCACCCCGGCGCACATCGCCGCCATCGCGGAGGCGGTCGAGGGCAAGGCGCCGCGGGTCGTGCCCGAGGTGCCGTCCGCCCTGCGGCTCTCCGGCCTCGAGCCGTTCACCGTCACCCCCGACAGCCTCTTCGTCAACGTGGGGGAGCGGACCAACATCACCGGGTCGGCCCGCTTCCGGAAGCTGATCAAGGACGGCGACTACGACACCGCGCTCTCGGTGGCTCTCCAGCAGGTGGAGAACGGCGCGCAGGTCATCGACGTCAACATGGACGAGGGCATGATCGACGGCGTCGCCGCGATGGACCGGTTCCTCAAGCTCGTCTCCGCGGAGCCCGACATCAGCCGGGTGCCGGTGATGGTCGACTCCTCCAAGTGGGAGGTGATCGAGGCCGGGCTCAAGTGCGTCCAGGGCAAGCCGATCGTCAACTCCATCTCCATGAAGGAGGGCGAGGAGGCGTTCCGCGAGCACGCCCGGCTGTGCCGCAAGTACGGCGCCGCGGTGGTGGTGATGGCCTTCGACGAGGACGGGCAGGCCGACAACCTGGCCCGGCGCAAGAGCATCTGCGAGCGCGCTTACCGGATCCTGGTCGACGAGGTCGGCTTCCCGGCCGAGGACATCATCTTCGACCCCAACGTCTTCGCCGTCGCCACGGGCATCGAGGAGCACGCCTCGTACGGGCTGGACTTCATCGAGGCGACCCGGTGGATCAAGGAGAACCTCCCCGGCGCCCTGGTCTCCGGAGGCATCTCCAACGTCTCCTTCTCGTTCCGGGGCAACAACCCGGTCCGCGAGGCGATCCACGCCGTCTTCCTCTTCCACGCGATCCGCGCCGGGCTCGACATGGGCATCGTGAACGCCGGCGCGCTGGTCGTCTACGACCAGGTCGAGGCCGGGCTGCGCGAGCGGATCGAGGACGTCGTGCTCGACCGTCGTCCCGACGCCGCGGAGCGGCTGCTGGAGATCGCGGAGACCTACAACCGTCGCGACGCCCAGGACGAGGCGGTCCAGGACGAGTGGCGCTCCCTGCCGGTCAGCGAGCGCATCACCCACGCCCTGGTCAAGGGGATCGACGCCTACGCCGAGTCCGACACCGAGGAGCTGCGCGCCGAGATCGCCGCCCGCGGCGGACGGCCCATCGAGGTGATCGAGGGCCCGTTGATGGACGGCATGAACGTGGTCGGCGACCTGTTCGGCGCCGGCAAGATGTTCCTGCCCCAGGTGGTGAAGTCGGCCCGGGTGATGAAGAAGGCCGTGGCCTACCTGATCCCCTTCATCGAGCAGGAGAAGATCGACAACCCCGCCCTGGCCACCCAGAAGGAGACCAACGGGACGATCGTGATGGCGACCGTCAAGGGCGACGTCCACGACATCGGCAAGAACATCGTCGGCGTGGTCCTGCAGTGCAACAACTACGAGGTGATCGACCTCGGGGTGATGGTGCCGACGCAGAAGATCCTCGACACCGCCCGTGAGGTGGACGCCGACATCATCGGACTCTCCGGCCTGATCACCCCCTCCCTCGACGAGATGGTGCGGGTGGCGACGGAGATGCAGCGCCAGGGGATGGAGATCCCGCTGCTGATCGGGGGCGCGACCACCTCGCGCGCGCACACGGCGGTCAAGGTCGACCCCCGGTACGACGGCTCCGTGGTCTGGGTGAAGGACGCGTCCAGGTCCGTCCCGACGGCCGCCGCCCTGCTGCACCCCGAGCGGCGGGCCGCCCTGATGAGCGACGTGAAGGCCGACTACGACGCGCTGCGTGCACGGCACGCGACCAAGAACGACCGTCCGATGGTCACCTTGGAGCAGGCGCGCGCCAACCGGACGCCGATCGACTGGGAGGGCTACCTCCCACCGGTCCCCGCGCGTCCGGGCGTGCACGTCCTGGCCGACCAGGACCTCGGCGAGCTGCGCGACTACATCGACTGGCAGCCCTTCTTCAACGCCTGGGAGATGAAGGGGCGCTTCCCCGACATCCTCAACAACCCCACCACCGGCGAGGCTGCGCGCAAGCTCTACGACGACGCCCAGGCGATGCTCGACCGGATCGTGGCCGAGGGGTGGCTGACCGCGAACGCGGTCGTCGGGTTCTTCCCGGCCAACGCGGTCGGCGACGACGTCGAGGTCTACACCGACGAGTCGCGCTCGAGCGTGCTCACCCGGCTGCACCACCTGCGCCAGCAGGGCGACCACCGCTCAGGGGTGCCGAACCGGGCGCTCTCGGACTTCGTCGCCCCGCTCGAGACCGGGCTGGCCGACCACGTCGGCGCCTTCGCCGTCACCGCCGGGGTGGGCGCCCAGGAGCGGGTGGAGGAGTTCCGGCGGGAGCTCGACGACTACTCCGCGATCCTGCTGGAGTCCCTCGCCGACCGCTTGGCCGAGGCGTTCGCCGAGCGGCTGCACCAGCGGGTGCGCACCGACCTGTGGGGGCACGCGGCCTCGGAGCAGCTGAGCAACGAGGACCTGATCGCCGAGAAGTACGCCGGCATCCGGCCGGCGCCGGGCTATCCGGCGTGCCCCGACCACACCGAGAAGCAGACGCTGTGGGAGCTGCTCGACGTGGAGGCGGCGACCGGCATCCGGCTCACCGAGAGCATGGCCATGTGGCCGGGCGCCGCGGTCTCCGGGTGGTACTTCTCGCACCCGCAGTCGCAGTACTTCGTGGTCGGCCGGCTCGGCCGGGACCAGGTCGCGGACTACGCCGAGCGCAAGGGCTGGACCCTGGTCGAGGCCGAGCGCTGGCTCTCGCCGAACCTCGGCTACGACCCGGAGGACTGAGGCGGTCCAGGCCCGGCACCCGCCTCACCGCGGGACCGGACGGGACGTGGTCAGGGGGCGCCGTCGCGTCGCCGCGCCAGGCTCCACCTGGCCGCGGAGAACAGGAGCCTGATCCCCGCGCCCAGCACGACCAGGTTCAGCAGCATCTGCAGCGTCACGAGCAGGCGGCTCCCGTCGCTCAGTGCCACGATGTCCCCGAAGCCGACGGTGGCGAAGACCGAGACGGTGAGGTAGAGCGCCCCCGGGGCGTCGAGGGGCTCGCTGAAGTGGCCGGGATCCTCCATCGAGACCGCCAGGTAGATGCGGGCGAAGATCAGCAGGTAGAGCGGGACCACCAGGCAGAGTGCCTCGGCCGCCCGGAGCATGGGGTGCACAGCGCGGATGATCGCGGGGAGCTGGACGGCTCCGACCACCAGGAACAGCACGAGCTGCAGCCCGAGCCACCACGAGCTCGGCTGCCGGCCCGGGCCCTCCCGTGGCAGGAGGAAGTAGGCCGCGACCAGGACGGTGAGGGACAGCGTGATCCGGAGCGCCATCAGGAGCACCACGCGCACGGCGGCACCTCCTTCGACCGTCTCGGCCCTGTGAAGCCTTTCGAGCATGGCACGCCGGCGCCCTTCTGCAGCAGGGCCGTGGCGGTGACGGCCGAGGGACACCCGCGGCCTACGCTGGGTGCGTCCCACGGCACGTCGCACGCATCCTTCGGAGGACCCCCTGAGCACCGACTTTCCCGCTGTCGCCGCAGGTCCGGAATCCCAGGGAGGCGAAGCCGCCCTGCACGCCGTCCTGTGGGACATGGACGGCACGCTGGTCGACACCGAGCCCTACTGGATCGAGACCGAGTTCGAGCTCGCCCGACGGTACGGCGGAACGTGGTCGCACGAGCACGCCCTCAACCTGGTCGGCAACGACCTGCTGGAGTCGGGGCGCTACATCCGCACCCACATGGGGATCGACCTGGAGCCCGCGCAGATCGTCGAGGAGCTGCTCGACGGGGTCGTCGCCCGGGTCGAGCAGGCCGTCCCTTGGCGTCCCGGAGCGCGCGAGCTGCTCGCCGAGCTGACCGCGGCCGGCGTGCCCTGCGCCCTGGTCACCATGTCGTACCGGCGCTTCGTCGACCCGGTGCTCGCCCAGCTGCCGGAGGGGACCTTCCAGGCCCTGGTGACGGGTGACGTGGTCTCTCGCGGCAAGCCGCACCCCGAGCCGTACCTGACCGCGGCGGCCGCCCTCGGCGTCCTGCCGACCGAGTGCGTGGCCATCGAGGACTCCGACACGGGAGCCCGGTCCGCGGTCGCTGCCGGCTGCTCCGTCCTGTGCGTGCCCAACCACGTCCCGATCGCGTCTGGACCCGGCCGTTTCTTCGCAGAATCCTTGGCTGATATCAGTTTGGACACGTTGCGCCGCGGGAGTGTTTCACGGCGTGACCCAGGGCACGCCGCTGAGTAATGTCACGCGCACCTGCCCGGTCGATCGACCGGGCACGACTTGTGCGAAGGGTGATGACGTGCAGAAGACATCCAAGCGAAGGGTGCGGCTGGCCACCGTCGGGCTTGCGGCGGCAGCTCTGGTGCTGACCGGCTGCGCGGAGAGCGAGCGCTCCGACGAGGGCAACAGCGACGGCGGCGGGACGTTCGTCTTCGCCGGCGCGGCCGAGCCCAAGCTGCTCGACCCGGCGTTCGCCTCCGACGGCGAGACCTTCCGGGTCGCGCGACAGATGTTCGAGGGCCTGGTCGGGACCGAGCCGGGCACGCCCGACCCGGCCCCGCTGCTGGCCGAGAGCTGGGACAACAGCGAGGACGGGCTGGAGTACACCTTCCAGCTGCGCGACGGCGTGAGCTTCCACGACGGCACCGAGTTCAACGCCGAGGCGGTCTGCGCCAACTTCGACCGCTGGTACAACTTCCCCGCGGCCGTCCAGACCGACGACTTCGCCTACTACTACGCCAAGCTCTTCCGTGGGTTCGCCACCGGTGAGAAGAAGGCCGAGGCGATCTACGACTCCTGCGAGGCGACCGACGACCTCGAGGCCAAGATCACCCTCAAGGAGCCGTTCGCCGGCTTCGCCGCGGCGCTCTCGCTGCCGGCGTTCTCCATGCAGAGCCCGACCGCCCTGGAGAAGTACCAGGACGACGCTGCCGCGAACGTCAACACCACCGAGTACTCCACCGCGCACCCGACCGGGACCGGCCCCTTCGTCTTCGACTCCTGGGACCGCGGCAACCGGGTCACCCTGAAGCGCAACGACGACTACTGGGGCGAGAAGGCCCAGGTCGACACCGTGCAGATCGTCGCGATCGACGACCCGGCCGCGCGTGCCACCGCCGTGCAGAACGGTGACGTGGACGGCGCCGACCTGATCGGCCCCGCCGACATCGAGCCGCTGGAGGAGGCGGGCATGCAGGTCATGCCCCGCGACCCCTTCACGATCCTCTACCTCGGCATCAACCAGAAGCAGAAGCCGTTCGACGACCTGCGCGTCCGTCAGGCGATCGCGCACGCGATCGACAAGGAGGCCGTCGCGGCCGCCTCGCTGCCCGAGGGCTCCGAGATCGCCACCCAGTTCATCCCGCAGAGCGTGAACGGGTGGAACGAGGACGTCACCGAGTACGAGTACGACCCCGCCAAGGCCGAGCAGCTGCTCAAGGACGCCGGTGCCACCGGCGCGACGCTGGAGTTCAACTACCCCACCAGCGTCTCCCGTCCGTACATGCCGGCTCCTGAGGACACCTTCAACGTGATCCGCTCGCAGCTGGAGGCCGTCGGCCTGAAGGTCAAGCCCGTCGCGGACATCTGGACCCCGGACTACCTGGACAAGATCCAGGGCACCGCCAACCACGGCCTGCACCTGCTCGGCTGGACCGGCGACTACAACGACACCGACAACTTCGTCGGCGTCTTCTTCGGTGCCGAGAGCGACGAGTTCGGGTTCAAGAACCCGGAGCTCTTCGACAAGCTGGCCGAGGCGCGCGGGATCCCGACCGTCGACGAGCAGACCCCGCTCTACGAGGAGATCAACGCCGACGTGATGGAGCTCCTGCCGGCCATCCCGATCGCGCACCCGGCCCCCTCGCTGGCCTTCGGCGCCGACGTCGACGGATACCAGCAGAGCCCCGTCAACGACGAGGTCTGGAACACCGTCACGGTCGGCTGATCGCCGTACGGAACAACAACCACTGCCCCCGCTCTGCGGGGCGGAAGGCTGAGTGATGCTGCGCTTTGTCCTCCGGCGGCTGGCCCTGATGGTGCCGGTGCTCGTCGGACTCTCGATCCTGCTCTTCGCGTGGGTCCGGGCCCTTCCCGGTGACCCGGCACGGGCCTTGCTCGGACAACGAGCAACGCCGGAGGGCATCGCGCGGATCAACGACCTGTACGGCTTCGACGAACCACTGCTCCAGCAGTACGTCACCTACGTCCAGGCCCTGCTCAGCGGCGACTTCGGCCGCTCGATCAGGACCGGGCAGCCGGTGACGGAGAGCTTCCTGGAGAAGTTCCCCGGGACGCTCGAGCTGGGCCTGGCGGCCCTGCTCATCGCGGTCCTGGTCGGGGTGCCGCTGGGCTACTACGCGGCCAAGCACCAGGGCCGGTTCCTCGACACCGCCATCGTGTCCGGGTCGCTGCTCGGGGTCGTCACCCCCGTCTTCTTCCTGGCCATCCTGCTCAAGCTCGTCTTCGCCGACTGGCTGGGCCTGCTGCCGACCAGCCTGCGGCAGGACGCGCGGATGGAGGCCACGCACGTCACGAACTTCTACGTCCTGGACGGCATCCTCACCCAGGAGTGGGACGCCGCCTGGGACGCCGCGGTCCACCTGATCCTGCCGGCCATCGCGCTGGCCACGATCCCGCTGGCGATCATCGTCCGGATCACCCGGGCCGCCGTCTCCGAGGTGCTGGACGAGGACTACGTCCGCACCGCGAACAGCAAGGGCCTGGCCACCCAGGTCATCTCCCGCCGGCACGTGCTGCGCAACGCGCTGCTGCCGGTGGTCACCACGATCGGGCTCCAGGCCGGCCTGCTGTTCAGCGGGGCGGTGCTCACCGAGACCGTCTTCGCCTGGAACGGCATCGGCAAGTACCTGTTCGAGGCGATCGGACAACGTGACTATCCGGTGCTCCAGGGCTACATCCTGTTCATCGCGGTGATCTACGCCCTCATCAACCTGGCCGTGGACGTCGCCTACGGCGTGATCGATCCCCGGGTGCGTGTCTCATGAGCATTCCCATCCCGCCCGCCCAGACGACCGGCTTCGACCTGGTCCCGGTCGACGACGCTCCGGGGGTCGGCCTCTGGCGTGCCGCCTGGCGGCGTCTGCGCCGCAACCCCACGGCGATCGTCGGGGCCCTGATCGTGCTCGGCTTCGTGGTGGTCGCGCTCGCGGCGCCGCTGCTCACCCCCTACCAGCCCGGCACCGCCGAGTGGTCCGGGCAGGTGACGCCCTCCAGCGTCCCGGGACCCAGCGAGGACCACCTGCTCGGTCTGGACCGCTTCGGCTCCGACCTCTACACGCAGATGCTCTACGGCGCGCGCCAGTCGCTCCTCTACGGGATCGTCGCCACCGCCATCGGGCTGGTGCTCGGTGCCGGTCTCGGCATCCTGGCGGGCGGCGCGGCGAGCATCGGCGGCCGGTTCGGCGGCTGGATCGACTCCACCGTGATGCGGGTCGTCGACATCATGCTCTCGGTGCCCAGCCTGCTGCTGGCCGTGAGCATCGCCGCCGTCCTGGGGCAGAACCCGTACGCCGTGATGATCGCCATCGGCGTGGCCCAGGTGCCGATCTTCGCCCGTCTGCTGCGTGGGTCGATGCTGGCCCAGGGCCGGTCCGACTACGTGCTGGCCGCCTCGGCGCTCGGGCTCCGCAAGCGCCGGATCGTGATGGGCCACGTGCTGCCCAACTCGCTCGGTCCGACGATCGTGCAGGCCACGCTCAACCTCGCGACGGCCATCATCGAGGTCGCCGCCCTCTCCTTCCTCGGCCTCGGCCAGCCCGACCCGGCCGTCGCCGAGTGGGGACGCATGCTGGTGGCCGCGCAGGACCGCTTCCAGGTGGCGCCGCTGCTGGCCATCCTCCCCGGTGCGGCCATCGCCGTCACCGCCCTGGGCTTCACCCTCTTCGGCGAGGCCCTGCGCGAGGCCCTCGACCCCAGGAGCCGACGATGAACACTGTCTCCAGTCCTGCCAACCCCAGCGGCACGGGCCCGGGCACCGGGATCCCGGGCGCCACCGTCTCGGCCGTCCCCCGGCCGGCCGGCTCTCGCCGTGCCGGCGGCGAGCAGCCCCTGCTCAAGGTGCGGAACCTGAGCGTGGAGTTCGGCCTGAAGGGCCAGCGCCGGGTGCGCGCGGTCGACGAGGTCTCCTTCGACATCCACGCCGGCGAGCACGTCGGTCTGGTGGGGGAGTCCGGCAGCGGCAAGTCCGTGACGTCGCTGGCGATCATGGGCCTGCTACCGGCTCGCGGGGTGCACGTGAGCGGCGAGGTGCTCTACCAGGGCGAGAACCTGCTCACCCAGTCGCCGCGCCAGATGAGTCGCCTGCGGGGCCGGGAGATCGCCATGGTCTTCCAGGACCCGATGACCTCGCTCAATCCGGTCGTGCCCATCGGGCTGCAGCTCACCGAGGTGATCCGCAGGCACCAGGACCTCAGCCGCAAGGGCGCCCAGCGCCGCGCGATCGACCTGCTCGAGCAGGTCGGGATCCCGGACCCGGCGCGCCGGGTGGGGGAGTACCCGCACCAGCTCTCGGGCGGCATGCGGCAGCGGGTGCTGATCGCGATCGCGCTCGCCTGCGGCCCCAAGCTGCTGATCGCCGACGAGCCGACCACCGCGCTCGACGTCACCATCCAGGCCCAGGTCCTGGAGGTGCTCAAGGAGCTGGTCGCCGACACGGACGCCGCGCTGCTGATGATCACCCACGACCTGGGGGTCGTGGCGGGGCTGTGCGACCAGGTCAACGTCATGTACTCGGGCCGGATCGTGGAGTCGACCGGACGCGAGCCGCTCTTCATGCGCCCGCGGCACCCCTACACGGGCGGGCTGCTGGCCAGCATCCCGCGGCTCGACTCCCCTCGGGGCGTCCCGCTGCGACCGATCCCCGGATCGCCCACGCAGACGATCCCGTGGACTCAGGGGTGCGCGTTCGCGCCCCGCTGCCAGAACCGCGTCGAGCGGTGCACCACCGAGCCTCCGGCGCTGGAGCCGGACTCCGACCGGCTGCTGCGCTGCTTCAACCCGTTGGTCGCAACCGAGACGGAGGAGGTCCGATGAGGGAGCCGCTGCTCAAGGTCGAAGGGCTCAAGGTCCACTTCCCGATCCGCGACGGGCTGCTGCTGAACCGTCAGGTCGGCGCGGTCAAGGCGGTCGACGGGGTCGACCTGGAGATCGCCGCCGGTCGGACGCTGGGCCTGGTGGGGGAGTCGGGCTGCGGCAAGTCGACCCTGGGCCGCGCCATCCTGCGGCTGTCTCCGGTGACCGAGGGACGCGTCGTGTTCGACGGCACCGACGTGGCCTCGCTCAAGGGTGAGCGGCTGCGCGCCATCCGGCAGGACATGCAGATGGTCTTCCAGGACCCGCTCGCCAGCCTCAACCCTCGACAGTCCGTCGAGACGATCCTCACCGAGCCGCTGAAGGCGCACGGGGTGAAGTACGACCGCCGGACCCGGGTCCGGGAGCTGCTGGAGCAGGTGGGCCTGCCGGCCAGTGCCGCGCAGAAGTATCCGCACGAGTTCTCGGGCGGCCAGCGTCAGCGGATCGGGATCGCCCGGGCGGTGGCGCTGGAGCCGCGGCTGGTGATCGCCGACGAGCCCGTCTCCGCGCTCGACGTCTCCATCCAGGCGCAGGTGCTCAACCTGCTCGAGGACCTGCAGCAGCAGCTGGGGCTGACCTACCTGGTGATCGCGCACGACCTGGCGGTGGTGCGCCACGTCTCGGACGACGTCGCGGTCATGTACCTCGGCGGCATCGTCGAACAGGCACCCTCGGACCAGCTCTACGACGCGCCGCTCCACCCGTACACGAAGGCCCTGATGTCGGCCGTCCCGGTCCCGGACCCGCACGTCGAGGCGTCGCGGGAGCGCATCCTGCTGCGCGGGGACCTGCCGTCGCCCGCCGCACCCCCGTCGGGCTGTCGCTTCCACACCCGGTGCCCGTTCCGGCAGGCCGAGCGCTGCGACACCGAGCGCCCGCTGCTGCGGGTCGTGAGCCAGGGCGAGGCCAGCCACCGGGTGGCCTGCCACTACGCCGAGGAGATCGCCTCGGGCGTGATCAGGCCGCGCGGGGACGCCGTCGTGGAGTCCACTCCCGCCTGATCCGCCTCGTCCGTCGGACCCTCGGGCACGTGTGCCGAGGGCACCGGCGGCGGGGTGCCGCCGTACGCGGGACAGAGCTCCTGGAAGCTGCACCATGCGCAGAGGGGACCGGGGCGGGGGCGCCAGTCCTCCTCCTCGGCGGCGGTGCGGATCGCCTGCCAGACGGCCTCGATCTTGCGCTCGGTGGCTCGCAGGTCGTCCTCGTCGGGCTGGTAGCGGAGGATCTCGCCGTTGCCCAGGTAGACCAGCTGGAGCATCGACGGCACGACCCCGCGGGAGCGCCACAGCACCAGGGCGTAGAAGCGGAGCTGGAAGAGCGCGGCGGCCTCGAAGCGCTCGTCGGGGGCGCGGCCGGTCTTGTAGTCGACGATCCGCATCCGGCCGTCGGGAGCCACGTCGAGCCGGTCGACGTACCCGCGGAGCAGGAGGCCGGAGTCCAGCACGGTCTCCACGTAGGTCTCGCGCTCGGCCGGCTCCAGGCGCTGCGGGTCCTCCAGGCCGAACCACCGTTCGAGCACGGTCGCGCAGCCAGCCAGCCAGGAGTCGAGCTCGGGCGCCTCGTCCGCCCCGTGATCCTCCTGACCTCGGTCCGCTCCGTCCACCCCGGCAGCCGCGTCCGCGAACAGCTCGGCCAGGACCGGCTCGGCCTCGAGCAGCTCCTCCCAGGCCGGCCGCAGCATCTCGGCCGCCCTGGCAGGAGTGCGCTCCTCGGCCGGGAGGTCGAAGAGCAGCTCGAGCACGCGGTGGACCACCGAGCCCCGAGCCGCGGCCGGAGAGGGCCGCTCGGGCAGCCGGTCGACCGTGCGGAACCGGTAGCGCAGCGGGCAGGCGAGGAAGTCGCCCGCCCGGCTGGGGGACAGGGAGTCCAGGACCCGGATGCCGTCCACCGGGGTCGCCTCGCTGCTCATGTCCTCGACCCTAGGCCAGCACGCCGACAGGGGCTCCGCATCCCTCGGCTAGGCTCAGGAACGTGTCCGAGCCGTCCCCCGGCCCGCGCGAGACCAGCCGGCCCTCCGCGCCACGGCCGCCCGGGACCCTCCGGATCGGCGCCATCGCCGGCGCCGACGTGCTGGTGAGCCGTGCCTGGTTCGTGGTCGCCGCGCTGCTCGCGGTCGTCGCCGCACCGAGGATCGAGCAGGTCGAGCCGGGCCTCGGCGGGTGGAAGTACGTCGCCGGCGCGGGGTTCGCCCTCGTCCTGTGTCTCTCCGTGCTCCTGCACGAGGCCTCGCACGCCCTGGTCGCCCGACGGATGGGTCATCGGGTCAGCTCCATCACCCTGCACGCGCTGAGCGGGCGTACCCAGATCGAGGGCGAGACCCGGACCGCCCGCGAGGAGTTCTGGATCGCCGTGGTCGGGCCGCTGGTCTCCCTGCTGGCGGGTGCGTGCGCGCTGCTGCTCGCCGCGATGGTCCCCGACAGCCTCCTGCGGGTGGCGCTGGTCGGACTCGCGGTGGTGAACCTGATCGTGGGCACCCTGGACCTGGTCCCGGGTCTCCCGCTCGACGGGGGCCGGGTGCTCAAGGCGGCGGTCTGGCAGATCACCGGCAGCCCCTATCGCGGCTCTGTGGTGGCGGGCTGGGGCGGTCGCGTGGTGGCGCTCCTGGTGCTGTGCTGGCCGCTGGTCCAGGAGCAGGTGCTGGGGGTCCGGCCGGTGCTGGTGGACTACCTGCTCGTCCTGGTGCTGGCCGCCTTCCTCTGGGCGGGGGCGAGCGCCTCGCTGGCCTACACCCGGCTCCAGCACGTGCTGCCAGGCGTCGGCGCCCGGGCCCTGGCCCGCAGAGCGCTCCAGGTGCCGGGCGACGTCCCGCTCTCCGAGGCGGTCCGGCGCGCGCAGGAGGCGGAGGCCGGCAGCATCGTGACCGTCGGGCCGGCAGGTGAGCCGGTGGGCATCGTCGACGAGGCCGCGGTGCTGGCCACCCCGGTCGAGCGTCGACCCTGGGTGCCGGTCTCGGCGATGAGCCGGGCGCTGCAGCCGGGGATGTCGCTGCCCGCCGACCTGGTGGGCGAGCAGCTGCTGGGAGCCCTCAACCGGTGCCCGGTCCCGGAGTACCTGCTGCTCGAGCCCACCGGTCGGCTCTACGGCGTGCTCTCGGCGGCCGACGTCGATCGCGCGCTGCGGGAGGCCGCCGACTAGGGTTCGGCCCATGTCCCACGAGCTCAGCCCGTCCACTCCCGACGTCCCGCAAGACTCCTGGTCGGGGGTGCACCGCGGACCGCTCCGAGTCGGCGAGTGGGTCCGGCTGCTGGACCAGAAGGGTCGGCGCCACAACTTCGAGCTCGTGCCCGGCAAGCGCTTCTTCTCCAACCGCGGCCACCTCGAGCACGACGACCTGATCGGGCGCGAGGAGGGCTTCACCATCGCCTCCTCGGCGGGCGGGGAGTACCTGGTCTTCCGGCCCCTGCTCTCGGAGTTCGTGGTCTCCATGCCGCGCGGTGCGGCCGTGGTCTACCCCAAGGACGCCGCCCAGATCGTCTCCTCCGCCGACATCTTCCCCGGAGCCCGGGTGGTGGAGGCCGGCGCGGGGTCCGGTGCGCTGACCTGCTCCCTGCTGCGTGCGGTCGGCCCGCACGGCCAGGTGATCAGCTGGGAGCGGCGCGAGGAGTTCGCCGACGTGGCGCGGCGCAACGTCGAGCAGTTCTTCGGCGGCGCCCATCCCGCCTGGGACCTGCGGCTCGGCGACCTCGCGGAGGAGCTGCCCGGTGCGACCGCGGAGCCCGCCGACAAGGTGGACCGGGTCATCCTCGACATGCTGGCCCCGTGGGAGTGCGTGGACGCGGTGGCCGGCGCCCTGGTCCCCGGCGGGATCGTGTGCGCCTACGTGGCCACCACGACCCAGCTCTCCCGCGTGGTGGAGACGCTGCGCGCGCACGGGGGCTTCACCGAGCCGCAGGCCTGGGAGTCCCTGGTCCGCGACTGGCACGTGGAGGGCCTAGCGGTCCGGCCCGGTCACAAGATGATCGGCCACACGGCGTTCCTCGTCACCGCCCGGCGGATGGCGCCCGGCCAGCGCCCGCCGCAGAAGAAGCGCCGCCCCGCCCCCGGGGCGTACGGCAGCGACTACTCCGGCCCGCGCCCCGCCGACCTGCCCCCGCAGGCGGCGGAGGAGCCGCTCCAGGGCTGAGGGGCCCGGGCGGTCCGGCCCAACACCCGGGCACAAAGCCCTTCCGATCTGTGACGGCATGAGTAGTGTCACAGAGCAGGAGGTGAGGCAGATGTCTTTTGCCGACGGTGCACGGGGGCGCAGCCCCGAGGAGCTCATGAGCCAGGTGGGCGCGCTGGAGGACGAGGTCGTCGCCCTGAGGCGACGGTTGGCCGAGTCGCCTGGCCACTCGCACGGCCTCGAGCTCAGGCTCGCCGACACCCAGCGGTCGCTGGCCGCGGTGACCAGCCAGAACGAGCGGCTGGCCCAGACGCTCCGCGAGGCTCGTGACCAGATCATGAAGCTCAAGGAGGAGGTCGACCGGCTGGCCCAGCCGCCGTCCGGGTTCGGCACGTTCCTGGCGCGCAACGACGACGAGTCGCTCGACGTCTTCACCGGCGGTCGCAAGCTGCGCGTCAACGCCAGCCCGGCTGTGGACGTGGACCATCTCGTGCGTGGCCAGGAGGTCATGCTCAACGAGGCGCTCAACGTCGTCGCGGCGTTCGACTTCGAGCAGGTCGGCGACGTGGTGATGCTCAAGGAGCTGCTCGCGGACCGCGAGCGGGCCCTGGTCATCGGCAACGCCGACGAGGAGCGCGTCGTCCGGCTCGCCCAGCCGCTGCTCGAGGAGCACCTGCGGGCCGGTGACTCGCTGCTGGTCGACGGCCGCTCGGGCTACGCCTACGAGAAGGTGCCGAAGTCCGAGGTCGAGGAGCTGGTGCTCGAGGAGGTCCCGGACATCGACTACGAGTCGATCGGCGGCCTGGTCGCGCAGATCGACGCCATCCGGGACGCGGTCGAGTTGCCCTACCTGCACCCCGACCTGTTCCGCGACCACCAGCTCAAGCCGCCGAAGGGGGTCCTGCTCTACGGCCCGCCCGGCTGCGGCAAGACGCTGATCGCCAAGGCGGTGGCCAACTCGCTGGCCAAGAAGGTGGCCGCGCGCACCGGCGCGGAGGGGAAGTCGTACTTCCTCAACATCAAGGGCCCCGAGCTCCTCAACAAGTACGTCGGGGAGACCGAGCGGCACATCCGTCTGGTCTTCCAGCGTGCCCGGGAGAAGGCCAGCCACGGGACGCCGGTGATCGTCTTCTTCGACGAGATGGACTCGCTGTTCCGCACCCGCGGCTCCGGGGTCTCCTCGGACGTGGAGAACACGATCGTGCCCCAGTTGCTGAGCGAGATCGACGGCGTCGAGACCCTGGAGAACGTGCTGGTCATCGGTGCCTCGAACCGTGAGGACATGATCGACCCGGCGATTCTGCGCCCGGGACGGCTGGACGTGAAGATCAAGATCGAGCGCCCCGACGCCGAGTCCGCTCGCGACATCTTCTCCAAGTACCTGACCCCCGACCTGCCGTTGCACGCCGACGACCTGGCCGAGTTCGGCGACGACCGGGTGGCCTGCGTGGGCGCGATGATCCGGGCCACGGTGGAGCGGATGTACACCGAGTCCGAGGAGAACCGGTTCCTGGAGGTCACCTACGCCAACGGCGACAAGGAGGTCCTGTACTTCAAGGACTTCAACTCCGGGGCGATGATCCAGAACATCGTGGACCGGGCCAAGAAGATGGCCATCAAGGACCTCCTCGACCACGGACAGCGCGGGCTCCGCGTCCAGCACATGCTTCAGGCGTGCGTCGACGAGTTCAAGGAGAACGAGGACCTGCCCAACACCACGAACCCGGACGACTGGGCCCGGATCTCGGGCAAGAAGGGGGAGCGGATCGTCTTCATCCGCACGCTGATCACCGGCAAGCAGGGCACGGAGCCGGGCCGCTCCATCGACACCGTGTCCAACACCGGTCAGTACCTCTGACGCGGACGCCTCGGCGGGGTACGTTGTCGCCCATGGAGGGCGACGAGGTCGAACGCGCTGACGTCGAGGCGCTGCTGGAGACCCGTCGCGAGCTCGGCCCCGCCCTCGAGCGCGAGCTCGTCGACGGGTTCGCCGAGCGCATCGAGCGCGTCGTGGAGCAGCGGGTGGCGGCGGAGACCGAGCGTCGACGCAGCGCCGACCGGAGCGTGGCTGCCGCGGGCCCGCGCCAGCTGGCGCTGGGCATCGTCTCGCTGGTCGCGTTCATCCCGCTGGGCATCACCCTGGGGGTCACCGGGAACCTGGGGCCGCTGCTGGTCGTGCTCGCCGCGATCGTCGCGATCAACGTCGCGCACGCGTTGCAGGGCCGTCGTCCCTGAGATCGCAGCCCCGACCGCCGTACGCTGGGTCACATGAGCGTACGACGGGTGATGGGCACGGAGATCGAGTACGGCATCTCCGTGGCCGGACAGCCCCACGCAAACCCCATGGTCGCCTCCTCGCAGGTGGTCAACGCCTACGCGAGCTCCACCCTGCGGGCCCGTCGCGCGCGGTGGGACTTCGAGGAGGAGTCGCCGCTGCGCGACGCGCGCGGCTACGACCTCTCCCGGCAGGTGGCCGACCCGAGCCAGCTCACCGACGAGGACATGGGACTGGCCAACGTCATCCTGACCAACGGCGCCCGCCTCTACGTCGACCATGCACACCCGGAGTTCGCCACCCCGGAGGTGACCAACCCGCTGGACGCCGTGCGCTGGGAGAAGGCCGGGGAGCAGATCATGCTCGACGCCACGCTCCGGGCCGCGCAGCTGCCGGGGTCGCCGAGGATCCTGCTCTACAAGAACAACACTGACAACAAGGGCGCCTCGTACGGCGCCCACGAGAACTACCTGATGCGCCGGTCGACCCCGTTCAACGAGATCGTGCGCCACCTGACCCCGTTCTTCGTCAGTCGCCAGGTGGTGTGCGGGGCCGGGCGGGTCGGCCTGGGGCAGGACGGGCGTCAGCACGGCTTCCAGGTGAGCCAGCGCGCCGACTTCTTCGAGGTCGAGGTGGGCCTGGAGACGACGTTGAAGCGGCCCATCATCAACACCCGCGACGAGCCGCACGCGGACCCGGAGAAGTACCGACGCCTGCACGTGATCATCGGCGACGCGAACATGGCCGAGATCTCGACGTACCTGAAGATCGGCACCACCTCCCTGGTCCTGGCGATGATCGAGGACCGGTTCGTCAGCCCGGACCTGGCGGTGGAGAATCCGGTGGCCGCGCTGCGGGCGGTCTCGCACGACCCGACCCTGTCGCACCTGCTGACCCTGGACGACGGCCGGCGGATGACCGCGGTGCAGCTGCAGTGGGAGTACCTCGACCTGGCCCGCAAGTACGTCGACCAGAAGCTCGGCAGCGACGCCGACGCGCAGACCGTGGACGTGCTGGCCCGGTGGGAGTCGGTGCTGGACCGGCTCGAGCGGGACCCGCTGCTGTGCGCCGGTGAGCTCGACTGGGTCGCCAAGCTGAAGCTGCTCACCCAGTACCGGGACCGTGACGGCCTGGACTGGGACGACCCCAAGCTCCACCTGATCGACCTGCAGTACTCCGACCTGCGCCCGGAGAAGGGGCTCTACCACCGGCTCGCGCGGGCCGGCCGGATCGAGCGGCTGCTGGGGGACGCGGAGGTGGAGGCGGCCATGCACGAGCCGCCGCTGGACACGCGTGCCTACTTCCGCGGCCGCTGCCTGGAGAAGTACGCGCCGGACGTGGCAGCTGCCTCCTGGGACTCGGTGATCCTCGACCTGGCCGGCCACGAGTCCCTCCAGCGGATCCCGACGATGGACCCGCTGCGTGGCACCCAGGCGCACGTCGGCGGCCTGATCGACGCCTGCGACAGCGCCGAGGAGCTGTTCGCGGCGCTCACCCGCTGACGGGGGCGTCCGAGCCGCCGGCGAACGTCGGGTGCGGGGCTGGCGGTGGCGTATAAGGTCGGTCACATGTCCCAGGAGCAGAAGCAGCCGCGCAGGTCCTCCCAGGAGGAGGAGAGCACCGAGGCCGTCGTCGAAGGCGACGTGGCCGAGCGGAAGGAGACGCTCGACGACGACGTGGACGCGATCCTCGACGAGATCGACGACGTGCTGGAGACCAACGCCGAGGACTTCGTGAAGTCGTTCATCCAGAAGGGCGGGGAGTAGTGGCCGAGCACGGTCCCCGTCTGGGGGCGGCGTTCCTGCAGCCCGGCTCCTCCTCCTTCTCGGAGTTCCTGGCCGTCCAGGCGCCCGAGCTGCTGCCGTCGCGCCGGACGCCTCCGACGTCGGACGCGGGCCACCTGGCCCCGCACGGGACCACGATCGTGGCCGCGACCTTCCCCGGCGGCGTGGTGATGGCGGGGGACCGCCGCGCCACGATGGGCAACATCATCGCCCAGCGCGACATCGAGAAGGTCTTCCCCGCCGACGAGTTCTCCTGCGTGGGCATCGCCGGGACCGCCGGACTGGCGGTGGAGATGGTCCGGCTCTTCCAGACCGAGCTGGAGCACTACGAGAAGATCGAGGGCTCCACGCTCTCCATGGACGGCAAGGCGAACCGGCTCGCCGCCCTCATCCGGTCCAACCTGGGCATGGCGATGCAGGGCCTCGCGGTCGTCCCGCTCTTCGCCGGCTTCGACCTGCTGGCCGACCAGGGGCGGATCTTCTCCTACGACGTCACCGGCGGCCGCTACGAGGAGACGGCGTTCCACGCCGTGGGGTCCGGGTCGCTGTTCGCCCGCGGCTCGCTGAAGAAGCTCTACCGCGAGGACCTCGACGCCGAAGGGTGCGTGACAGCGGCCGTGCAGGCCCTGTACGACGCCGCCGACGACGACTCCGCGACCGGCGGGCCCGACATGACCCGGCGCATCTTCCCGGTCGTGCACGTGATCACCGCCGAGGGCGGGCGCCGGCTCCCCGACGCCCAGGTGGCCGCGGTGGCCGACCGGATCCTGGCCAGCCGGATGATCCGTCCGGACGGGCCGGGGGCCGAGCTCACGTGACCGATTCCGACCCCGCCGCCCAGGAGGACCTGATCCGATGAGCATGCCGTTCTACGTCTCGCCCGAGCAGCAGATGAAGGACCGGGCCGACTTCGCCCGCAAGGGGATCGCCCGCGGTCGTTCCGTGGTCGCCGTCCAGTACGTCGACGGCATCCTCTTCGTCTCCGAGAACCCCTCGAAGGCGCTGCACAAGGTGAGCGAGATCTACGACCGGATCGCCTTCGCCGCAGTCGGCCGCTACAACGAGTTCGAGAACCTGCGGATCGCGGGCGTCCGACTGGCCGACATGCGCGGCTACGCCTACGACCGGCGTGACGTGACCGGCCGCGGACTGGCCAACGCCTACGCCCAGACGCTGGGCACGATCTTCTCCTCCGGTGGCGAGAAGCCGTACGAGGTGGAGCTCTTCGTGGCCGAGATCGGCGAGGTGCCGGCCGAGGACCAGCTCTACCGGCTCACTTACGACGGCCAGGTCGCCGACGAGCACGGGTACGCCGTGATGGGCGGGGCGGCGGAGACCGTCGCCTCCTACCTGGAGAAGCACTCCACCGACGCGTCGTCCCTGGAGCAGGCGCTGCGCATCGCGGTCGCCGCGCTGGGCCACGGGGAGCACGGCGATCGGGTGATCCCGGTGGAGGACCTCGAGGTCGCGGCCCTGGACCGGACCCGGACCCAGCCGCGCAAGTTCGTCCGGCTGCGCGAGAGCCGGTTGGTCGAGCTGCTCGGCGACCGCACGACGAGCGACACCTCGGCTCCGCCGGCCGATCCGGTCGCACCCGCGGCCCCTTCCGACGCGCCGCCCGTGGCGCCGCCCGCACCGCCGGCACCGCCCGTCGCGCCGCCCGCGCCGGGCACGACGCCGGACAGCGGGTCGGAGTAGCCCACGCTCCGCCCGGGCAGCCTCGGGTAGCCCCCGGAGTCCTGGGGTGTCTAGAGGCTGAAGTCCGGGGCGGATGTGGGCCACGCCACTAGGGTGGGGCCATGGACCGGCGGATCTTCGGGATCGAGAACGAGTACGGCGTCACGTGCACGTTCAAGGGACAGCGCCGCCTGAGCCCGGACGAGGTCGCGCGCTACCTGTTCCGCAAGGTCGTCTCCTGGGGGCGCAGCAGCAACGTCTTCCTGCGCAACGGGGCCCGGCTCTACCTCGACGTCGGCAGCCACCCGGAGTACGCCACCCCCGAGTGCGACGACATCGCCGAGCTCGTCACCCACGACAAGGCGGGGGAGCGGGTGCTCGAGGGACTCCTGCTCGACGCCGAGCAGCGGCTCCACGACGAGGGCGTCTCCGGCGACATCTACCTGTTCAAGAACAACACCGACTCCGCCGGGAACTCCTACGGCTGCCACGAGAACTACCTGGTCGGCCGGGCCGGTGAGTTCAGCCGGCTGGCGGACGTGCTGATCCCGTTCCTGGTCACCCGGCAGATCCTCGTGGGGGCGGGCAAGGTGACCCAGACGCCGCGGGGTGCGTCGTACTCGGTCTCCCAGCGCGCCGAGCACATCTGGGAGGGCGTCTCCAGCGCCACCACCCGCAGCCGGCCCATCATCAACACCCGCGACGAGCCGCACGCCGACGCGGAGAAGTACCGCCGGCTGCACGTCATCGTGGGCGACTCCAACATGAGCGAGACCACCACGATGCTCAAGGTGGCCTCCTGCGACCTGGTGCTGCGGATGATCGAGGAGGGCGTGGTGATGCGCGACCTCACGATGGAGAACCCGATCCGCGCCATCCGGGAGATCTCCCACGACATGACCGGGCAGCGGAAGGTGCGCCTGGCCAACGGTCGCGAGGCCAGCGCGCTGGAGATCCAGGCCGAGTACCTCGGCAAGGCCCGCGAGTTCGTCGACCAGCGGGGGATCTCGACCCCCCTGATCGAGCGGGCGCTGGACCTGTGGGAGCGCGGGCTCAAGGCGGTGGAGAGCGACGACCTGGGCCTGGTCGACCGCGAGCTCGACTGGGTGATCAAGTGGAAGCTGATCGAGCGCTACCGGGCCGCGCACGGCCTCCCGCTGGGGCACCCGCGGGTCGCCCAGCTGGACCTCGCCTACCACGACATCCACCGCGGTCGGGGGCTCTACTACCTGCTGGAGAAGCGTGGCGCGGTCGCCCGGGTCACCAACGACCTGAAGATCTTCGAGGCCAAGTCGGTGCCGCCGCAGAACACCCGGGCCAGGCTGCGGGGCGAGTTCATCCGGACCGCCCAGGAACGCCGCCGGGACTTCACCGTCGACTGGGTGCACCTCAAGCTCAACGACCAGGCCCAGCGCACGGTCCTGTGCAAGGACCCGTTCCGGGCCCACGACGAGCGCGTGCAGCGGCTGATCGACGGGATGTGAGCCGGCTGAGCCGGTGCCAGGGTTCTCTCAGGGGACCGGGCTAGAGTGACGGCGTTTGTTCCCCCCACGTGAAGGTTGATTCCCTGTGTCTCGTCGTACCGCGGCTGCTGCCGCTCTGGCCGTCGGCCTCCTGTCCCTCACCGCCTGCGGTGACGACTCCGGTGACGAGGGGTCCGGGAACGCGCTGGACGCCGTCACCATCGAGGCCACGCCCGGCAAGGCGCCCGAGGTCACCTGGGACGAGAAGATGGATCCCTCCGAGATCGAGACCGACGTCCTGGTCGAGGGCGACGGCGAGCCCGCGGAGGCCGGCGACAGCGTGCTGGTGCACGTGTGGATCGGCAACGGCTTCGAGCAGGAGCAGTCCTTCAGCTCCTACGACCAGAAGCAGCCCACCCTGATCACCATCGACGACACCCTGCTGCCCGGCCTCAAGGCGGGCCTCGAGGGCCAGAAGATCGGGTCCGTGGTCGCGGTGGCCGCCTCGGCCGAGGACGCCTACGGCGAGGCCGGCAACTCCTCGCTGGGGATCGGCAACAAGGACAGCGTGCTCTTCGTGACCGAGCTGCTGGACGGCGTGGCCAACGAGCCGACCGGTGAGGAGCGGACGCCCGCCAAGTGGGCGCCCAAGCTGCTCGAGGAGGACGGCAAGGTCACCGGCTTCGACTTCGCCGGCACGCCCAAGCCCAACGGCAAGCTCTGGGTGACCAAGACCGTCAAGGGCGACGGTCCCGCGGTCAAGAAGGGCCAGACGATCTACGTCAACTACCTCGGCCAGGTCTACGAGGGCAAGGAGCCCTTCGACGAGTCCTACAGCAAGGGTCAGCCCGCGCAGTTCCCGATCGGCGTCGGCCAGGTCGTGAAGGGCTGGGACCAGTCGCTCGTCGGCGAGACCGTCGGCTCCCGGATCATCGTGGCCGTCCCGCCGCAGCTCGGCTACGGCGAGAAGGGCAACGAGCAGGCCGGGATCAAGGGCACCGACACGCTCTACTTCGTCGTGGACATCCTCGCGGCCGTCTGACCTGGCACCGGGGAGGGGGCCGAGGTGGCGAACCGCAAGAGCGAGCGTCTGCTCAACCTGCTGATCATGCTGCTGGTGCAGCGTCGGTACGTGCCCAAGTCGCGCATCCGCGAGATCCTCTACCCCGACCAGGGGGAGGAGGCCTTCGAGCGGATGTTCGACCGGGACAAGGAGGAGCTGCGCAGCCTCGGGGTGCCGGTGGAGACCGGCACCCTGGACGCCTACTTCGAGGACGAGGTGGGCTACCGGATCCGTCCCGACCAGCTCGCGCTGCCCGAGATCAGCCTGGACGCCGACGAGGCAGCCGTGGTCGGCCTGGCCGGGAAGGTGTGGCAGCACGCCACCCTGGCCGACGCGACGGCCGAGGCGCTGCGCAAGCTCGCCGCCGCCAAGGTGCCGGTCGACGTGGCCGCGCTGGACATCGTGGAGCCGCACATCGGCGCCGACGAGCCGACGTTCGACGTCTTCTGGGCCGCGACCCAGGAGCGTCGCGAGGTCGTCTTCGACTACCGGCGTCCGGGCGCCCCCGAGGCGCGGACCCGGCACCTGCAGCCGTGGGGCGTGGTCCGCTACTCGGGCCGCTGGTACGCCGTCGGCTTCGACACCGACCGGGGCGAGGAGCGGGTCTTCCGGCTCTCCCGGATCCAGGGACCTGCCCGGCTGGTCGGTGAGCCAGGAAGCTACGAGATCCCCGAGGGCACCGACATCCGGGCCGTGGCCACCCGGCTCGTGCCGGCACCGGCCACCGAGCCGGTCGCGGTGCTGGTCCGGGCCGGCACCGGCCACGGGCTGCGCCGGATGGCCGACGCGGTGGAGGCGGACGTGCCGGGCCCCGACGACCGAACGGCGTGGGACCGGGTGCGGCTCACGGCCAGCCCTCGGGTGGTCGCCGACGAGATCCTGCCGTACGGCGCCGATGCCTACGTGGAGTCGCCCGACTCGCTCCGCGCGGACGTACGCGGACGGCTGACGACCCTGCTGAGGACCCTGCAGACGACAGGAGGGCAGTGATGGCCGGCAGCGGCAGCGGCGCGCGCGACCAGGTCTCCCGGCTGCTCACGCTGGTCCCGTTCCTGCACGCCCACGGCTCGGTCCGGCTGGAGGAGGCCGCCGCGGCCCTGGGCACCAGCCCGGGCCAGGTGGTCCGGGACCTCAAGGTGCTGCTGATGTGCGGGCTCCCCGGTGGGTATCCGGACGACCTGATCGACGTCGACCTCGACGCCCTGGAGGGCGAGGAGGCCGACGGAGTGATCCGGGTCTCCAACGCCGACTACCTCTCGCGGCCGTTGCGGCTGAGCCCGACCGAGGCGACGGCGCTGATCGTCGCGCTCCGCGCGGTGCGCGACAGTGCCCCGGAGGCCACCCGGGACGTGGTGGACCGCACCCTGGGAAAGCTGGAGCAGGCCGCCGCGGAGGGCAGCGCACACTCGCAGGTCGAGCTGGACCTCGGCGGTGACGCTCCCGCGGAGGTGCGCGCGGGGCTGGAGCGGGCGCTCGCCGAGCGGCGCCAGGTCCGCCTGACCTACTGGGTCCCCACCCGCGACGAGGCGGGTGTGCGGGTCGTCGACCCGGTCCGGCTGCACCGCTCGGAGGGGTTCGACTACCTGGAGGGCTGGTGCCACTCCGCCGAGGGCCGTCGGGTCTTCCGGCTCGACCGGATCCACGCCCTCGAGCTGCTGGAGAGCCCCGCCGCCGCGCACGAGACCGCGCCGGTCGACCTCTCCGAGGAGCTCTTCCGGCACGCCCGGGCCGGGCAGCTGGCCACCCTGAGGCTCGCGCCCGGGGCCCAGTGGGTCCCGGAGTACTTTCCGGTCGACGACGTGCGACACCTTCCGGACGGCCGGCTCGAGGTGGATCTGCACGTCGGGGACGCCCGCTGGTTGACCCGCCTGGTGCTGCGGCTGGCGCCGCACGCGGAGGTGGTCTCGCCGGTGGAGCTGGCCCAGGCCTGTCGCCAGGCGGCCGCCGACGCGCTGAGGCTCTATGCTGGCGGTACGACGTAAGATGAAGGCTCACCCGCCACCCGAGGACAGACATGAACCTGTACGCCATCGCCGGACTCGGCACGCCTGAGCTGCTCATCATCCTGGCGGTCATCGTTCTCGTCTTCGGTGCCTCCAAGCTCCCCGAGCTGGCCCGCGGCAGCGGCCGCGCCCTGCGCATCTTCAAGGCCGAGACCAAGGGCCTGATGGACGACGACAAGACCCCTGAGCAGCGCGAGCTCGAGGCCCGCCGCCGCGAGGAGCTCGACGCCCCGTACCGCTCGCCCCACGACGAGCCTCGCCGCGACGACACCGCCTGACCCAGGCGATGGTGCGAGGTTTCCTCCAGGTCCTGCGCGGCACGCCGCAGCACCCGGTCGGCCCTGACGGGCGCATGCCGCTGAGCGACCACTTCCGGGAGCTCCGGGCGCGGGTCGTGCGCAGCGCCCTGGTCCTGGTGACCGTCTTCGGCGTCGCGCTCTTCTTCTACGACCAGCTGCTCGACCTGGTGCTGGACCCCTACAACAACGCCCGTCGCCAGCTGGACGCCGACGTGCAGACCATGGCGTACGTCGAAGGGGCCACCGGCCCGCTGATGCTCCAGCTCAAGCTGTGCGGCGTCGCGGCGATCGTGCTCTCCAGCCCGTACTGGCTCTCCCAGATCTGGGGCTTCGTGCTGCCGGGGCTGCACCGCGACGAGCGCCGCTGGTCGCGGATCTTCGCCGCGGTCGCGGGGCCGCTCTTCCTCGCCGGCGTGGCCACCGGCTACTACGTGCTGCCCAAGGGCCTGGAGGTGCTGATCGGCTTCACGCCCGACCAGCTCCAGAGCCTGGTGGAGTTCGGCACCTACTTCTCGTTCCTGACCCGGATGCTCCTGGTCTTCGGGGTCGCCTTCGAGATCCCGCTCTTCGTCATCCTGCTCAACCTCGCCGGGGTGGTCAGCGGCAAGGCGCTGGGTCGCCACCGGCCCTGGATCGTCATCGGCACGTTCGTCTTCGCCGCGGTGGCCACGCCCTCCACCGAACCGTTCTCGATGCTCGCGCTCGCGCTGCCCATGCTGCTGCTGTTCCTGGTCGCGGAGGTGGTCGCGCGCACGGTCGACCGCGTGCGCGCCCGCCGCGCAGCGGCCCAGCCGGTCTGGGGCGACGACGAGGTCTCGCCGATCTGACCCCCCGGGTCGGTGACCGCGGGTGCGCGCCGGACGGCGGATCGGGCACTGCGCACCGACGAGCGGACGCCCCAGTGAGAGGGTGTGCACGTGCAGCCGCCTGAGATCAGCGTCGTCGACCCCTTCGACCTCCCCGAGTGGCTGGGGACCGAGGAGGTCACCTGGACACCCGAGGAGGGGGTGCGCACCGGGCACCTCGTCGCCGGGGCGCTCTCGGCCACCGGCCACGAGACCCTGCCCTGCGACCTGCTCGCGGTCGACGAGGCCTACCCGGCACCGGTCGTCGCCGACGCGCCCCGGGCCCAGGCGCACCAGGCGTGGCAGCACGGCCAGGTGATGCTCGGACGGCGTGACGGCCGGCTGGTCCTGGCGGTGCCCGGCACCCGCTTCGGTCCCGACCTGGTGCTCAGGACCCTGGCCCGGCTGGCCCGGGCGGTCGGTGGATCGCCCGACCGGTACGCCGCCTACCTGCGGATCGGGGCCGAGGCGCCTCGGCGGCCATCACCGGGCCGCTAGGGTCGAGGGGTGACCGGCAGCCCTCGTGAGATCGCCTTCCTCACCAATCCCACCGCCGGCCGCGTCCGCAGCGGTGCCCGGCAGCGTGCCGTCGCCCGCCTGCGCGAGCGCGGGCTGGTGGTCCGTGACCTGGTGGGGCGCGACGCCGACGAGACCGCGGACCTGGCTCGCCGCAGCGTGGCCGACGGGGTCGACGGCCTGGTGGTCTGCGGCGGCGACGGCATGTTCCACCTCGGAGTCCAGGCGGTGGCCGGCACCGACGTCCCGCTCGGCCTCATCCCCGGCGGGACGGGCAACGACGTCGCCCGCTACTTCGACCTCCCTCGTGCCGACCCCGAGCAGGCCGCGGAGCGGATCGTCGCCGGGCGCACCCGGACCGTCGACCTGGGCCGCAGCGGCGACCGGTGGTTCGTCACCGTGCTGGCCGCCGGCTTCGACGCCCAGGTCAACGAGCGGGCGAACGCGATGCGCTGGCCGCGCGGGCAGGCGCGCTACACGCTGGCGGCGCTCGCCGAGCTGCGCACCCTGAGCCCGATCCGGTACCAGCTCGTCCTGGACGGCGACACCCGCCAGGTCGACGCGGTCCTGGTCGCCGTGGGCAACGGGCCGTCCTTCGGCGGAGGCCTGCGGATCACCGAGGGGGCCGTGCTCGACGACGGGCTCCTCGACGTCGTGGTGATCCGCCCGATGAGCCGCTCCGCCCTGGTGCGTCACTACCCCAAGCTGTTCGCCGGCACCCACGTCGGACATCCCCAGTACGAGCACCACCGGGTGCGCCGCGTGACCGTCGCGGCGCCCGGCATCGTCGCCTACGCCGACGGTGACCGGTTCGGCCCTCTCCCGCTCACGATCGAGTGCGTCCCCGCGGCGCTGAAGGTGTGGTCATGACTTCTCCGTCCGAGGCGTACGCCGCCTTCCGCCGCGACCGCCAGCACCCGGTCCTCGCCGAGTTCGCCGGGAGCTACTCGTTCGGCCTCGACGACTTCCAGCGACGGGCCTGCCAGGAGATCGAGGACGGTCGCGGCGTCCTGGTCGCGGCCCCGACCGGGTCGGGCAAGACCGTCGTCGGGGAGTTCGCCGTCCACCTGGCCCTGGCCACGGGACGCAAGTGCTTCTACACCACGCCGATCAAGGCGCTGTCGAACCAGAAGTACCACGACCTGGTCGCACGCCACGGGGCCGAGAACGTCGGCCTGCTGACCGGCGACCACACCATCAACGGCGAGGCACCGGTGGTGGTGATGACCACCGAGGTGCTGCGCAACATGCTCTACGCCGCCTCGACCACGCTGATGGGCCTCGGGTTCGTGGTGATGGACGAGGTGCACTACCTCGCCGACCGCGCCCGCGGGGCGGTCTGGGAGGAGGTCATCATCCACCTCCCGGAGTCGGTGTCGGTGATCTCGCTGTCGGCCACCGTCTCCAACGCCGAGGAGTTCGGCGAGTGGCTGGCCACCGTCCGCGGCGACACCACCACCATCGTGGAGGAGCGGCGACCCGTGCCCCTCTTCCAGCACGTGATGGTCGGACGCCGGATCCTCGACCTCTTCGCCAAGTCCGACGTCGACGCGGCGGCGGGCTTCGTCAAGGAGGGCGCTCCGGTCAACGGGGAGCTGCTCCGGGTGGCGCGTGACGACTTCGCGAGCAGCCGGCTGATGCGCGACCGTCGTTCGCCGCGCAAGGGCAAGCCCGGCTCGTCCAAGAGCCCCCGCGCGGTGGGCAACGGACGCCGGGTCTGGATCCCGAGCCGGGTCGACGTGATCGACCAGCTCGAGCGGCTCGGCATGCTGCCGGCGATCGTCTTCATCTTCAGCCGGGTCGGCTGCGACGCCGCGGTCACCCAGTGCCTCTCCGCCGGGGTCAGGCTCACCACCCCCGAGGAGCGGGACGAGATCTTCGCCTTCGTCGAGGAGCGCTGCCGGCACCTGCCCGACGACGACCTGCAGGTGCTCGGCTACCACGAGTTCCTCGAGGGTCTGACCCGCGGCGTGGCCTCCCACCACGCGGGCATGCTGCCGACGTTCAAGCAGTGCGTCGAGGAGCTCTTCGCGCGGGGGCTGTGCAAGGTCGTCTTCGCCACCGAGACGCTGGCCCTGGGCATCAACATGCCGGCCCGCACCGTGGTGATCGAGAAGCTCTCGAAGTGGAACGGCGAGACCCACGCCGACATCACGCCGGGGGAGTACACCCAGCTGACCGGACGCGCCGGGCGCCGCGGCCTCGACGTCGAGGGGCACGCGGTCGTGCTCTGGCAGCCGGGCACCGACCCGCGCGAGCTCGCCGGTCTGGCCTCCACCCGTACCTACCCGCTGCGCTCCTCGTTCCGGCCCAGCTACAACATGGCCGTCAACCTGGTCCACCAGTTCGGCCGGGACCGCGCGCGGGAGCTGCTGGAGATGTCCTTCGCGCAGTTCCAGGCCGACCGGGCGGTGGTGGGCCTGGCCCGCCAGCTGCACCAGGCCGAGGACGCGCTCGAGGGCTACGCCGAGGCCGCCACCTGCCACCTCGGCGACTTCATGGAGTACGCCGGGCTGCGCCGGCGCATCTCGGACGAGGAGAAGGCGGCCGCGCGGGCGCGCAAGGCCGACCGACGCGGGGAGGCGCTCGCATCCCTGCAACGGCTCAAGCCCGGCGACGTGATCCAGGTGCCGGCGGGCAAGTTCGCCGGCTACGCGGTGGTCGTCGACCCCGGCCTCGGCAACCCCGACGAGCCGCGCCCCTACGTGGTCACCGCGGACCGGCAGGCCCGGCGGCTGGCGCCGATGGACTTCCCCACGCCGGTCGAGGCGCTGACCCGGGTGCGGATCCCGCGCTCCTTCAACGGACGCAACCCGCAGATGCGCCGGGACCTGGCCAGCGCGCTGCGGGCGCGCACGCACGACCTCACCCCGCCGCCGCGCAAGCGGGGGAGTCGCGAGGCTCCCGGACAGAGCCCGATCGACCGGGAGATCGAGTCCCTGCGCCGCCAGCTGGCCCAGCACCCGTGCCATGGCTGCCCCGACCGGGAGGACCACGCCCGCTGGGCCGAGCGCTGGTTCAAGCTCTCGCGGGACACCGCGACCCTGCGGCGACGGGTGGAGAACCGCACCAACACCGTGGCCCGCATCTTCGACCGGGTCTGCGAGGTGCTGGAGGCGCTGGACTACCTCGACGGCAACGAGGTGACCGAGCGTGGGGCCCGGCTGCGGCGGATCTACACCGACATGGACCTGGTCGCAGCGGAGTCGCTGCGGCAGGGGCTGTGGGACGACCTCACGCCGCCGGAGCTGGCTGCCGTCCTCTCGGTGCTGGTCTACGAGGCCCGCCGCGCCGACGACGCGAGCCCGCCCCGGCTCCCTTCCGGGCGCGCCCGCGACGTGATCGGGGAGATGGTGCGCCTGTGGGCCGACCTGGACGCGTTGGAGAAGGACCACCGGCTCGACTTCCTCCGCGAGCCCGACCTGGGCTTCGCCTGGGCCGCGCAGCGCTGGGCGGAGGGCGACGACCTCGACGAGGTGCTCGGCGGGATCGACCTGGCGGCGGGCGACTTCGTACGCTGGATGAAGCAGCTGCTGGACCTCGCCGGCCAGGTCGCGGACGCGGCCGCCGACACCCCGCTGCGCAAGACGGCGCGGGAGACGTCGAAGGCGCTGCGGCGAGGTGTGGTCGCCTACAGCGCCTTCAACGAGTAGCCGCTACCGCGCGGCGGCCTCGACCGCCTCGGCCACCGGCGTCTCGCCCTCGACGAGGTTCCACTGGGCGCCGACGCCGAGGTCGGTGGCCAGCACGGTGGCGATCACCTGGGCCACGTCGGCCCGGGTGACGTCGCCGGGGGCGGCGTCGGGTGCGAGGGTGACCCGGCCGGTGGCCGGGTCGTCGGTGAGCCGGCCGGGCCGCAGGATCGTCCAGTCCAGCCCGCTGTCGCGCAGGGCGGCGTCGGCGTCGCGCTTGGCCTCCACGTAGGCACGCCAGACCTCGGCGGTGTCCTCGGGCAGCGGGTCGTCGACCGAGATCGCCGAGACCTGGACGAACCGGCGGATGCCGGCCTCCTGCGCGCCCTCGATCGACTTCAGCGAGCCGCCGAGGTCGACGGTCTTCTTGCGCTCGACGTTCCCGTCCGCGCCGCCACCGGCGGCGAAGACGACCGCGGAGCAGCCGTCGAAGGCCCACGCGAACGCAGCGGCGTCGTCCTGCTCGATGTCGAGCAGCCGCACCTCCGCGCCCTGCGCCTCGAGCTCGTCGCGGTACTCCTCGCGCCGGACCAGCGCGACCGGCTGCAGGCCGGCCTCGACCAGCAGGGGGTGCAGATGACGGGCCACCTTGCCGTGGCCCCCGACAACAGCGATTCGGGTCATGCGCTCCACCCTAGGAACCGGGGCCAAGGACGCCGCGTCGCGGCGTTCGGGTGGTGGCGCGCCGGCCTACCGCTCGGAGAGGGCCGTGACGAGGCGCGCCATGGCGCCCTCGAGGTTCCAGCGGGCGGCGAGCGCCAGGCACTGCTCGTGGTCCACCGGCGTGGTCGGCAGGGTGGTGTCCACCTCGCCCAGGTCCAGGTCGCGGACCACCCGGACGACGGTGGGCGCGACCTCGAGGTAGGCGGCCGCGTCCTTGATCTTGCGCCGCGGGCCGGGGGCGAGGTCGGAGTCCGGGTCCTGGGCTGCGGCCACGATCGCGTCCACGTCCCCGAACCTGCCCAGCAGGGTCGCCGCGGTCTTCTCGCCGACGCCGGCCACCCCGGGCAGGCCGTCGGAGGTGTCGCCGCGGAGCACGGCGAAGTCGGCGTACTGGGCGGCACGGACGGCGTACTTGTCCAGGATCACCTGGTCGGTGACCCGCTCGTGCTTGCCGACCCCGCGCGCGGTGTAGAGCACCCGCACCTCGGCGTCGTCGTCGATCAGCTGGAACAGGTCCCGGTCGCCGGTGACGATGTCGACGGGCATGCCCGCGTCCGTGGCGAGCGTGCCGATCACGTCGTCCGCCTCGTGCTCGGCGGCTCCGACCACCGGGATGCCGAGGGCCGCGAGGACCTCGCGGATGATCGGCACCTGGCGCTCCAGCGGGTCCGGGACCTCCTCGACGTCGGGCTGCTCCTGGCGCTCGGTGACCACCCGGTGCGCCTTGTAGGTGGGCAGCAGGTCGACCCGCCACTGCGGCCGCCAGTCGTCGTCCCAGCAGCACACCAGGTCGGTGGGCTGGTAGTCGGCGACCAGCCGAGCGATGAAGTCCAGGAGCCCGCGGACCGCGTTGACGTTCGTCCCGTCCGGGGCCTTGATCTCGGGGATCCCGAAGTACGCGCGGAAGTAGAGCGAGGCGGTGTCGAGCAGCATCAGGCGGCGAGGTGCGGTCACGTCGCGATCCTGCCAGAGTCGGTGCCCGCCGCGACGGAGCCGGCTCGGTGCCGGGCCGCGAGCCCTGCCCAGATGTCGTCCAGGCACCCCTCGTGCGCCGCGTCGGCCAGGCGCCGGTGCAGGCGTCCACCCGCCGCCAGCAGCATCGGGGGCGGGTCCTGCGTCGGATCGGGGTCTGCGGGGCCGGTCCCGGTGGGGTCGACAGGGCTGCCCAGGTCCAGCACCTGGTCGATCACCCGGTGCCCGCCGAGGATCCCCGGCACCTGGGCCTGCGGCCCGGCCACGAGCCGCTCCTGGAGCACCGGCAGGTCGTCCCGGGTCACGGAGGTGGTGGCGACCAGCGCCCCCGGTCGCTCCCCGGTGCGCCCCAGCACCAGGGTCTCGCGCAGCAGGCAGGAGGCGTCGCCGGCCAGGCGGACCGTCGTACGCCGCTCGACGTGCGCCCCCTGGGAGACCACGAACTCGGGCGTCTGCCAGACCAGGCCGGCACCGTCGGCCACCTGCACGTCGACCTGCCACCGGGCCGCGTCTCCCCGCATGTCGTAGGCCACCGTGCCGGCCGGCTCGGTGACCTCCAGCAGGCAGCCCTCGCCGACCCGCAGCTCGATCCGGACCCGGTCACCGGCCAGCAGCAACGCGGTGGTGGGCACCAGGGCCACGCTGACCCGTCGCGGCCCGCGCTCCAGCACGACCACCCGCAGCACCCCGCCGCCCATCCGTACGCCGGCCCGGCGGCCGTCCGTGGTCGCCTCGATCCGCGTGGTCGCCGGAGGCGGGCTAGTCGTGGGCGTGGGCATGCACGTGGGCGGCCATCGGCCCGGGATCCTGCGGGTCCAGGCGACCGGCGCGGAGCACGGCGAGCTGCTGGACCACCCAGGTGGTGAGCGTCTCGACCGACTCCTCGTCGTGGCGGGAGAGGGCCACCACGGGGCGGCCGTCGCGGGCCGCGGTCGCGTCCGCCACCATCGTGGGCAGGTCGACGCCCACGTACGGCGCCAGGTCGGTCTTGTTCAGCACCAGCAGGTCGGCCCGCTCGATCCCTGGACCGCCCTTGCGGGCGACGTCGCCGCCCCCGGCGACGTCGAGCACGAAGATCTGCACGTCGACCAGGGCGGGGGAGAAGGTGGCGGTCAGGTTGTCCCCGCCGGACTCGACCAGCACCACGTCGAGCGGGCTGAACCGCGCCTCGAGGTCTTCGACCGTCATCAGGTTGGCCGTGATGTCGTCGCGGATCGCGGTGTGCGGGCACGCCCCGGTCTCCACCCCGACGATCCGCTCGGGGTCCAGCACGCCGGCCGAGCGGAGGAAGCGGGCGTCCTCGTCGGTGTAGATGTCGTTGGTCACCACGGCCAGCCGGTGGCTGCCGGCGAGGCGCCGGCACAGCGTCGCGATGAGCGAGCTCTTGCCGGTGCCCACCGGGCCGCACACGCCCAGTCGCAGGGTCTGACGGGTCTCAGGCACGGAACAACCTCCGGGTCGCACGCGAGTGGGCCTGCGCCCACTCCTCGATCTGTGGGGAACTGCTGCTGGGGATCTCGACGGGACGGGTCAGGGACCCGACCGCCAGCGCCACCGCGTCGACGTCCGGGAGCAGCTCCCAGGTCCAGGCGAGGCTGTCCAGGGGATCCGCGGGGGAGAGCTTGAGCCCGGCGGCGACCACGGTCTGCACGTCCTCGTAGGCCACGACCCGCGCCAGGTCGGTGGCGTGCACGCCTGCGACGGCGCCGATCGCGCCGAGGACCAGGGGGCGGACCGGGGGGACCGTCCAGCCGGTGAGCAGAGGGTGTCCGGGCCAGAGCCGCCCGGCCATCCGGAGCAGGCCACGGCCCAGCTCCAGCGCGGTGTGCCGCTGCGCGTCGCTGGGTGTGCGGGCTGCCCAGTGCGCGGCCACTTCCGCCAGCCGGGTCGTGGACGCCGGCTGAGCCGACCGCAACAGGTGTGCGGTGACCACGGCGGTCGCCGCCTCCGTGGGCACCACGGTCGCCAGCCTCGCCCGGCAGTACGCGGGGAGCGCCTCGGGCGGCAGCCCGCTGCGCAGGGCGGGCTCGAGGCCAGCGGACTGCGTGTGACCGCCCACCGGGAGCCGGGCGTCGGCCAGCAGGAGCGAGACGACCGCCGAGGAGGGGGCGAGACCACCGGCTGCGGCCGGTCCGGGCGGGAGAAGAGGGTCCACGAGGTCAGAACATCGAGTAGAGCTGGGCGAGCGGGAGCACCTGCGCGGGTGCCGGCTCGACCCGCTCGCCGTCGACGTCGATGGCGAACGTCTCCGGGTCGATGTCGATCCGCGGGCACACGTCGTTGTTGACCATCTGCGCCTTGCCCACGTCCCTGGTCGGGGCGATCCCGACCAGCCGCCGCGCCAGGCCCAGGCGGTCGGCGAGGCCGTCCTCCAGGGCCACCGGGGAGACGAACGTGACCGCGTGGTCGCTGGCGTCGTCGTCGACCAGGGTGGGTCGCATCAGCACCGGCTGCGGGGTGGGGATCGAGGCGTTGGGATCGCCCAGCGCCGCCCGGACCAGGGCGCCGCCCTTGATCACCACGTCGGGGCGGATGCCGAAGAAGCGCGGGTCCCACAGCACCAGGTCGGCCATCTTGCCAACCTCGACCGAGCCGATCTCGGCGGCGATCCCGTGGGCGATCGCGGGGTTGATCGTGTACTTGGCCACGTAGCGGCGGGCTCGCTCGTTGTCCGCGGGCAGGCTGGTGCCCAGGGAGCCGCGGCGGTGCTTCATCACGTGCGCGACCTGCCAGGTGCGGCAGACCACCTCGCCGATCCGGCCCATCGCCTGGGCGTCGCTGGAGGTGATCGACATGGCGCCCATGTCGTGCAGCACGTCCTCGGCCGCGATGGTGGTGGCCCGGATCCGGGACTCCGCGAACGCCAGGTCCTCCGGCACCCGGGGGTTCAGGTGGTGGCAGACCATCAGCATGTCGAGGTGCTCGGCGACGGTGTTGACCGTGTGCGGCAGGGTGGGGTTGGTCGACCCCGGGATGACGTGGGGGAGCGAGGCCACCTTCATGATGTCCGGTGCGTGCCCGCCGCCCGCGCCCTCGGCGTGGAAGGCGTGGATCGAGCGGCCGTCGATCGCGGCCAGGGTGGACTCCAGGAAGCCCGCCTCGTTGAGGCTGTCGGAGTGCAGCGCCACTTGCAGCCCGTGCTCGTCGGCGGCGCGGAGCGCGGCGTCGATGGCCGCCGGGGTGGAGCCCCAGTCCTCGTGCACCTTGTACGCCGCGGCCCCGGCCAGTGCCTGCTCCCGCAGTCCCTCGGCGCTCACGGTGTTGCCCTTGCCCATCAGCAGCACGTTGACCGGCAGGCGGTCCAGGGCGCGGTGCACCGTGCGCAGGTGCCAGGCGCCCGGGGTGACGGTGGTGGCCTTGGACCCCTCCGAGGGTCCGGTGCCCCCGCCGCCGACGGTGGTGATCCCGGTGGCGAGGGCCTCGTGCACCTGCGAGGTGGACAGGAAGTGCACGTGCACGTCCACCGCGCCCGCGGTGAGGATCCGGCCCTCCCCGGAGACGATGTCGGTCGACGGCCCGATCACCAGGTCGGGGTGCACGCCGTCCGCGATGTCGGGGTTGCCAGCCCGACCGAGCGCGACGATGCGGCCGTCCCGGATGCCGACGTCGGCCCGGACGATGCCCCAGTGGTCCAGGACCACGACGTTGGTGATGACCGTGTCCGGCACCCCCTCGGCGCGGCTGCGAGCCGACTGGGCCATGGACTCCCGGATCGACTTGCCGCCGCCGAAGACGGCCTCCTCACCGCCGAAGGTGAGGTCCTGCTCCACCTCGATCCACAGGTCGGTGTCGCCGAGGCGCAGCTGGTCGCCGGCGGTCGGACCGTACAGGGCGGCGTACTGAGCCCGGCTGATCTCAACCATCGAGGACGCCCCCGTCGCTCTTGCGCTGCAGCCCGGGGACCACGCGGGCGCCGCGCAGCGCCACCAGGTCGACCTCGCGGGAGGCGCCGGGCTCGAACCGGCGGGAGGTGCCCGAGGGGATGTCGAGGCGGAACCCGGCGGCGGCCGCCCGGTCGAAGTCGAGCGCGGCGTTGGCGTCCGGCAGGTGCAGGTGGGAGCCGACCTGGATCGGCCGGTCCCCGGTGTTGACCACCACCAGGCTCAGTCGCTCGGCGTCGGTGCGGTCGGCGTTGAGCACCACGGTGCCGGGCGCGGGACGCAGCGCGCCCGGCCCGTCGCTGGAGGATGACATCAGGGCTCCTCAGGAGATCGGGTCGTGGAGGGTGACGAGCTTGCGGCCGTCCGGGAAGGTCGCCTCGACCTGGACGTCGTGCAGCATCTCCGGCACGCCGTCCATCACCTGGTCGCGGGTGAGGACCTCGCGCCCGGCGCTCATCAGCTCGGTCACGGGCACGCCCTCGCGGGCCCGCTCGATCACCCAGGTGGCCAGCAGGGCCACGGACTCCGGATGGTTGAGCCGGACGCCGCGGGCGAGCCGGTCGCGGGCGACCATCCCGGCCACGGACAGCAGCAGCTTCTCGGTGTCTGAGGGTGTGAGGTGCATCGCGGGGAACTCTCTCAGACCGCCATCACGGACCGGACGCTGTCCACGGCGGCGGCTCCCGCGGTGCCGGTGGAGACGACCCGGCCCGAGGCGAGCACGTGGTAGTCCTGGGTGGCCCGCATCGCGAACCCGACGTGCTGCTCGACCAGCAGCACCGACAGGTCGCCGCGTGCGGTCAGGTCGATGATCACCTGCTCGATCTCGGCCACCACGTTGGGCTGGATGCCCTCGGTCGGCTCGTCGAGGATGAGCATCCGCGGCCTGGTCAGCAGCGTCCGGGCGATCGCCAGCTGCTGGCGCTGACCGCCGGAGAGCAGGCCCGCCCGCCGGGCGAGCAGACCGGTCAGGGCGGGGAAGGTGTCCAGCACCTCGTCGAGAGCGGACCTGTCCCGCCCGGCGACGAGCTGGAGGTTCTCCAGCGTGGTCATCTGCCCGAACGACTGCTGGCCCTGGGGCACGTACCCCACGCCGCGGCGTACCCGCTGGTGCGGGCGCAGCCTGGTGACGTCCTCGCCGTCGAGCAGCACCTGCCCCGAGCGGACCGGCAGCAGCCCGACCGCGGCGCGCAGCAGGGTGGTCTTGCCCGCGCCGTTGTGCCCGATCACCGAGGCGGCGCCGCCGGTCGGGATGCTCAGCGAGACCCCGTGCAGCACCTCCGTGCGGCCGTACGCGGCGACCACGTCCTTGAGCTCCAGCATCACGCGGTCCCTTCCACGGTGTGGCCGAGGTAGACCCTCTGCACCTCTTGGTTGGCCCGGATCTCCTCGACCGTGCCGTGCGCCAGCACCCGGCCGGCGCTCATCACGGTGACCACGTCGGCGAAGTCACGGACGAAGTCCATGTCGTGCTCGATCACCACGATGGTCCGCTCCTGCCCGATCCGGTGCAGCAGCTCGCCGGTCTCGTGCCGCTCGTCGGCCGACATGCCGGCGACCGGCTCGTCGAGCAGCATCACCTTGGCGTCCTGGACCAACAGCATGCCGATCTCCAGCCACTGCTTCTGGCCGTGCGAGAGCACCCCGGCCGGGCGGTCGGCGAGCTCGGTGAGGCCGACGGTCTCCAGGGCGCGGTGCACGTAGTCGGGCACTCCGCGGCGACTGCGCAGCATGTCCCGGGCCCGCCGGTGCACGCCACCGGCGATGTCGAGGTTCTGCAGGACGGTGAGCTCCTCGAAGACGGTCGCGGTCTGGAAGGTGCGCCCGATGCCGAGCCGGACGATCGCGTGCGAGGGGAGGCCGAGGAGGTTCTGGTTGTCGTACGACGCGAGCCCGGTGGCGTGGACCAGTCCGGTCAGGGCGTCGACCACGGTGGTCTTGCCCGCTCCGTTGGGGCCGATCAGGAAGTGCACCTGGCCCTGGAGGAGGGTCAGGTCCACGCCGTCGACCGCGACGAACCCGTCGAACTCGACCCGGATGTCGCGTACCTCGAGGTAGTCGCGACGGGTGCCCGGCTGTGTGCCCGGCTGTGTGCCCGGCTGTGGGCCGGGGCCGGAGCCTTGGCTCGCGTGGTGGGCGCCCGCGCGGTGGGTGGCGCTCATGCGTTGACCTCCTGGGTCGTGCCGTCGGGCGTCGCGTCGCGGGACCCGGGGTCCTCGGCGTGCCTCGACGGGGGAGGGGCGCTACGGCGGCGCAGCCCGCCGAGCCGGGAGAAGAGCTGAGCGAGGCCGCCCGGCAGCAGCAGCACCACCACGATGAACAGGCCGCCCTGGAAGTAGGACCAGGAGCCGGGGAAGGACTCCGAGAGCGAGGTCTCGGCGTACCCGACCATCAGCGCTCCCAGCGCCGGGCCCATCAGCGAGGCGCGACCGCCCAGGGCGACCCCGGCGACCATCGCGATGGAGGCGCCGACCCCGACCTCCTCGGGGGAGATGATCCCCACGATCGGGACGAAGAGCGCGCCACCGACGCTGGCCAGCACCGCGGCCACCACGTAGGCGACCAGCTTGATGTTGGCCGGGTCGTGCCCCAGGAACCGCACCCGCTCCTCGGCGTCGCGGGTGGCGACCAGGAGCTCACCGAACCGGCTCCGGTAGAGCTGGGACATCAGCGCGATCGAGGCGAGCAGCACCCCGGCGGCGATGAAGTAGAGCATCTGCTTGTTGACCGGGTCGTAGAGCGAGTACCCGAAGAAGCTCTGGAAGTTGTTGAGCCCGTTGAAGCCACCGGTCGCCTTGACCTGGCCGACGAGCAGGATGGCGAAGGCTGCCGTCAGGGCCTGGGAGAGGATCGCGAAGTACGCGCCCTTCACCCGCCGCTTGAAGATGGCGGCACCCAGCACCGTGGCCACCACCACCGGGAGCAGCACGATGGCGAGCACGGTGACCGCGGGGCTGCGGAACGGCTCCCACCACAGCGGCATCTCGCCGCCGGCGTACAGGGTCATGAAGTCCGGGACGTTGCCCGGGCCGGCGTCGGTGAGCTTGAGGTGCATCGCCATCGCGTAGCCGCCGAGGCCGAAGTAGAGCCCCTGGCCGAGGACCAGCATCCCGCCCCGCCCCCAGGCGAGGCCGATGCCGACCGCGGCGATCGCGTAGCAGCAGTACTTCGCCAGCAGACCGAGGCGGAAGTCGCTGAGCAGGGCGGGAGCGAGCACGAGCAGCGCGACGGCGAGCGCGAGCCAGCCGAGCAGGGGGGCGAGCTTGGTGGGCCGGTTCATGCCAGGCTCCTCGTCCGCACCGCGAAGATGCCTTGGGGACGGACCTGGAGGAAGACGACGATCGCGAGGAAGACGACGACCTTGGCGATGCTCCCGGACGTCGCGTACTCCAGGAAGGACTGGATCACGCCGATCGAGAACGCCGCGATCACGGTGCCCTTGATCTGGCCGATGCCGCCGACCACCACGACCAGGAATGCCTCCACGATGTAGGAGGAACCGATGGTGGGGCCGGTCGATCCGAGCAGGGTCAGGGCCACGCCGGCGATGCCGGCCAGGCCGGACCCGAGGAAGAAGGTGATGCGGTCCGAGCGCCGCGTGGAGATGCCGAGGGTCTCGGCCAGGTCGCGGTTGCTCACCGTGGCCCGGACCTGGCGGCCCAGCGCGGTGTACTTCAGCACCGCGATCACCGCGAGCAGGCAGCAGACGGCGAGCAGCAGCAGGAAGAGCCGGGCCAGCGGGAAGTCGTAGCCGAGGACGGGCACGGAGCCGTCGAGCCAGCCCGGCGAGGGCACCTCCTTGGCGGGGGCACCGAAGATGTCGCGGGCGACCTGCTGGAGCACCAGGCCGACGCCGTAGGTGACCAGGAGGGTGTCGAGCGGCCGGTGGTACATCCACCGGATCACGGTCGCCTCCAGCAGCACGCCGAGCAGACCTCCGACCAGGAAGCCGACCGGCAGGGCGACCAGCAGCCCGAGGTCGGCGTTGCCGACCACCAGGTTGATCACGTAGGCGGTGTAGGCGCCGGCCATCAGGAACTCGCCGTGCGCCATGTTGATGACGCCCATCTGGCCGAACGTGAGCGTCAGGCCGACGGCGATCAGGAGCAGGACCGCGCCGGCGGACAGACCGGTGAAGACCTGGGACAGGAACACGTCCATGTCAGACGTCGCCTCCCTCGGGTGGGGCCGGATCACTCCGGCGGACGGGGTGCCGGGTCGCGGAGCGTCTCCGCGACCCGGCGCTGGTCAGGACCTCACTGGCCGTCCCACCAGTCGTAGCCCTCCAGGAACGGGTCGGGCTCGATCGGGCCGTCGGAGCTCCAGACCGTCTCGATCAGGCCGTCCTTGCGGATCTGGCCGATCAGCGCGGTCTTGGCGATGTGGTGGTTCTCGCCGTTGACCGTGACCGTGCCCTCGGGGGCGTCGAAGCTCACGCCGCCGGCCGCCTCGACCACCTCGTCGACCGCGAAGGAGTCGGCCTCCTCGACCATGCCCTTCCACAGGTGGAGCGAGGTGTACGCCGCCTCCATCGGGTCGGAGGTGACGGCCTTGTCGCCGTTGGCCTCCTTGAACGCCTCCACGAACGCAGCGTTCACCGGGCTGTCGATGGTCTGGTAGTAGTTCCAGGCGGTGTACTGGCCGACCAGGTTCTCCACCCCGACCCCGGGCACCTCCTCCTCGGCGATGGAGACCGAGACCACGGGCATCGCCTCGGCGGTCAGGCCCTTGCCCTTGTACTCCTTGAAGAAGGCCACGTTGGAGTCGCCGTTGAGGGTGTTGAAGACGGCGTCGGCGCCGGCCGACTTCACCTTGTCCACCACGGTGCCGAAGCTGGTGGAGCCCAGCGGCTGGTACTCCTCGCCGAGCACCTCGATGCCGTGCTCCTCGGCGTACGCCTTGATGATTGCGTTGGCGGTGCGCGGGAAGACGTAGTCGGAGCCCACCAGGAAGATGGACTTGATGCCCTTCTCGTCCTTGAGGTAGTCCAGCGCCGGGATGATCTGCTGGTTGGTGGTGGCGCCGGTGTAGAAGATGTTGTCGGAGGCCTCCAGGCCCTCGTACTGCACGGGGTAGAACAGCAGCGAGTCCTTGCCCTCGAAGACCGGGAGCATCGCCTTGCGCGAGCTCGACGTCCAGCCGCCGAAGACCGCGGCGACGCAGTCCTGGTCGATCAGCTTGGTCGCCTTCTCGGCGAAGACGGTGGGCTCGGACTGGCCGTCCTCGCTGACGATCTCCAACTTCTTGCCCAGCACGCCGCCGTCGGCGTTGATCTCGTCGGCGGCCATCGACAGGGACTTGAACACCGTGGTCTCGCTGATCGCCATGGTGCCGGAGAGCGAGTTGAGGAAGCCGATCTTGATGCTGTCGCCGTCGGTCTTGACGCACGACTCGGCGGCGTCCGCGGTCTCGCCGGCCTTGGCGCCACAGCCGGCCAGGACTCCGGTCAGGGCCACGGCGCTGAGCGCGCCCAGGATGGTGCGGGATGTTCTGGAGTTCACGGCGTACCGCCCTCTCGTCGAGCCGCCCGCCGCTGGTCGACGGGCTCGGGACCAGGCGCCCCTCCGGACTTCCTGGCAGGTGTCCCTGGGGACGACGAGCAGTGTTGCGACGCCATGTTTCGCGGGCCGGCGCCCCATGTGTCCCGGGAGTAACGGAGCGTTTCGGATCGGGGTCGTGCTCCGGTCCGGTGGAACATCGACCGCTCGGGGCACCGGGTGCGCTAGGTGGGGCAGGAGAGCCGCCGCCGGCGTGATCCGGCCCGATCAGCGGGTGAACACGGGTCTGCGGGCGCACCCGGTCCCCTAGGGTTTCCGGGTGAGCACTCCACAGGTCGAGCCCACCGACCGCAAGATCCTCAGCCTGCTGGCCACCGACGGGCGGATGTCGTTCACCGACCTGGGGAAGGCCACCGGGCTGTCCACCTCCGCGGTGCACCAGCGGGTCAAGCGGCTCGAGTCCCGCGGCCTGATCCGGGGCTACGGCGCCACCATCGACCACCCCCAGCTGGGCCGGCCACTCACGGCGTTCGTCTCCATCACCCCGCTCGATCCCTCCCAGCCCGACGACTACCCCGACCGGCTGGCCCCGCTCGAGGCGGTGGAGTCCTGCTGGTCGGTGGCGGGGGAGGAGTCCTACATCCTCAAGGTCCGGGTCGGCACCCCCGCCGACCTCGAGGAGCTGCTCGGCCAGGTGCGGGCGGCCGCCAACGTCAGGACCCGCACCACCATCGTGCTCTCCACCCCGTACGAGAACCGCCCGCTCGCGGGGGACTAGCTGGAATCCCCGCACAGCCGGGGATCCCCGGGGTTGGCACGTGCTGCAACGCGTGCCAGCCACGCAGAGGACGTGCCCAGTACGGGGTGAGTCACCCTTCGCGCTGCGCGAGGACCCGTCGGATCCGGGACGCCAACTCGTGCGGCCGGTCGAGGTCGGCCCAGCGCAACCGCAGACCGGTCCACCCGGTCATCTGGCTCACCAGCTCCTCTCGGCGCTTCTCGCGCAGCAGGTAGTCCTCCACCGACTCACCCGGACGGCGGTGCTCGCGGTACTTCGACATCCCGTCGAACTCCAGGAACACGCCGTGCTCGGGCCAGGCGAAGTCCAGGCGAGCCAGCACGCGTCCCGCTCCGTCGTGGACCTCGTACTGCGGGACCGGTCGCGGTAGGTGGTGTGCCCAGATGAAGTACGCAGTCCGGCTCTCACCGGCGGACTCCAGCCGCGGGTCCGCGAGCCGACTGACGAGGTTGACGCCCAGCGTCCCAGGCCAGTGACGCAGCTCGCGGGCCAGCGCTGAGAACGCTCCGGGCTCGACGAGTCGGGCGTGCATGAGGGCGTTGACCGAGACGAGGGCCTGCTCCACGGAGCCGAGCGCCGAGAGCTCCAGGGCACAGCGCAGAGGAGTGGTCAGCCGGACCCCGTTGACCTGCGTCACGTGGTCGGGTGGCAGGAGGCCGCGGTGATGGACGATCCCCGCCTCTCGGCGCCCCGAGGCGGTCTCCGGCCGGCTGGTGTGCACCTCGTCGAGGGAGTAGCCCCACACGGGCGCGCCCCACTCGAGGGCGGCAGACACGTGGGTGAGCACGGTGCTCGGATGGGCTGCCTTCAGCACCGCTCGGGACCGCAGACGCGCGCGGTCGGCGTCGCCGAGCGAGCCCCACACGTCGCCGGCGACGTACGCGCCCCGACGTACCCGCCACCACTCGCCCGACCTCACGAGCCGCGCGATCTGCTGGTCGGTGTAGCCCCGGTCATGAGCCTCACGGCGCAGGAAGACGAGGCCCTCGAGGTCGAGGAGCGTGGTGGTCATGGCGCCCAGCATGGGGAGGGAAGCGCCGCAGAGAGGCGGCCGCTCCCGCGTCCTGTGGAGACCTGCCTCCGTGGCCATGCTGTGGACGGGACCTGGCACGCGCTTCCCGTGGTTCGTGGGTGGTGCGATGGGTCCGAAGTTCAGCGATCCCCGGCTGTGCGGGGATCGCGCCCGGGGCAGGGGCGGGCGCGGGGCGGGCTCAGCGCGCCTGGAGGGACGCCGTACGGCGGGACGCGGCGGCCGCAGCCCCGGCCCGCTGGACGACCTCGTCCACCTGCGCGTGTGCGGCCCACCACTCCTGCCCGGCGGCCGGCAGGGTGTGGATCGGGTCGTAGTACTGGTAGGTGCGGGAGAGTGCGTCGGACTCCTGCGCCTCCAGGGAGGTGCGGTAGTTCTTCGTCCACGACGAGATGCCCCGCTCGGTGTCGTAGTCGGCGAGCTGGTGCACCCACCGCTTCCCGACGAACGGCACGTCGCAGACGATCCGGGGCGTGGCGAAGCCCGGCAGGTAGCCCATGATCTGGTGCTGGAGGTGCTGGGCGTGGGCGACCGAGACCCGCCAGTGCTCCGAGGACGGGATCATGTCGCACATGTAGAAGTAGTACGGCGTGACCTGGGCGCCGTCGAGCAGCCGGAAGCAGAGGTCGAGCAGCGCGTGCGGGTCGGCGTTGACGCCCTGGAGCAGCACCCCCTGGTTGCGGACGTCGCGCAGCCCGGCGTCGAGCATCGCCCGGGCGGCGTCGGCCACCAGGGGGGTGACGCTGTTCGCGTGGTTGGCGTGCGTGTGCATGGCCAGGGAGACCCCCTGGGCCCGGGCGCGTCCGGCCACCCTCGCCACGCCCTCGACCACGTCGGGCTGGAGCCAGTGCTGGGGCAGGCCGATCAGCGCCTTGGTGGCGAGCCGGATGTCGCGGATGTTCTCGATCTCCAGCAGCCGGGACAGGAACTCCTCCAGCCGCGGCCAGGGCATGTTGGCGACGTCGCCGCCGGAGACCACCACGTCGCGGACCTGCGGGGTGGCGCGCAGGTAGTCGAGCATGGCCGTCAGCCGGTCCTGCGGCTTCGCGACGAACCGCAGCTTCTCGACCACGGGCGTGGAGTTGCCGACCAGGTCCATCCGGGTGCAGTGCCCGCAGTACTGCGGGCAGGTCGGCAGCAGCTCGGCGAGCACCTTGGTGGGGTAGCGGTGGGTCAGCCCCTCGGCTGCCCACATGTCGTGCTCGTGCAGCGAGTCGCGTGCGGCGTGCGGGTGCGAGGGCCAGTCGGTCCGCCGGTCGGAGAAGACGGGCAGCATGTAGTGCCGGATCGGGTCGGCGTAGAACGCCTCCGTCCACGACCCCGGCCCGCCGGGGTCGAGCTGGGGGAGCATCGTGTTCATCATCTGCGGCGGCACCAGCATCGACATGGTGGCCTGCTCGCGCTGGTCGCGCTCGAGGTCGTCGTAGAACCGGTCGTCCACGAGGTCGCCCATCAGGGCCCGCAGCTGCGCGACGTTCTTCACGCAGTGCGCCCGCTGCCACTGCACCGAGGCCCACTCCTCGCGGGTCACCCCGGCCCACCCGGGGAACCGGGTCCAGTCCGGCTCGACCAGCGCCACCCGCTCGTAGGCGTAGGGCTGCGCGGAGCTGGAGTCGGTGGGGCCCGGCACGAGGCCGGAGCTGGCGAGAGTCATGAGGCTCCTTGTGACGGAAAGGCGGATGCGCTTGTGAGGTGGACCACAGATCTGGAACAGTACGAGCACAACATTCGGCGCGTCCACCATTTCGCCGAAGGATTTGCGGTCTACGACCCTTGAGACGGAGGAACATGTGACGACGCGCGAGAGGGTGACTGCCGACCCGTTCGGCCTGCACCGGGTGCTGGACGAGCTGCCGGTGCTGCCGCAGGCGGCGGCCCAGCTGGACACCCGCCCGTCCCTGTGGCCCGACGAGGTCCGGGTCAGGGTGCAGCGGCTCAACCTGGACGCTGCCTCGTTCCGGCAGCTGGAGCGTCGACACAGTGGGGACGGCGAGCGCGTCCGGGCCGAGGTGCTGGAGATCGTCCGTACCCGCGGCAAGATGCAGAACCCCGAGACCGGCTCCGGCGGGATGCTCGTCGGCGTGGTCGAGGAGGTCGGCCCGCTCTCGCCGCTTGGCCTGAGCGTGGGGGACCGGGTGGCGACGTTGGTCTCCCTGACTCTCACCCCGCTGGTGGTCGAGGACGGCCTGGCCGGCTGGGACGGTCGGTCCGAGCAGGTGCCCTGCGACGGCTACGCGATCCTCTTCGGCCGCTCGATGGCCGCGCGACTGCCGGACGACCTCCCCGCGGACCTCGCGCTGGCGGTGCTGGACGTCTGCGGCGCGCCCGCGCTGACCAGCCGGGTGGTCACGACGTACGACGCTCCTCGGGTGCTGGTGATCGGCGCCGGCGGGAAGTCGGGCAGCCTCAGCCTGGCTGCCGCGAGGGAGTCGGGTGCCGGCCGGCTGGTCGGCGTCGTCCCGCACGAGGCGGAGGCGCAGGCGCTGCGCCGGTCCGGCCTGGCCGACGACGTGCTGGTGGTCGATGCCCGCGACCCGGTCGCCCTGCGCGACGCGATGGGGGCGGCCGGTGGGCCCGCGGACGTCACCGTGGTCTGCGTCGACGTCCCCGGCTGCGAGGGCGGGGCGGTGCTCGCCACCGCGGACGGCGGCACGGTGGTCTTCTTCTCGATGGCCACCTCGTTCCCCGCTGCGGCGCTGGGCGCCGAGGGCCTGGTCGCGGACGTCACCATGCTGGTCGGCAACGGCTACGTGCCCGGTCACGCGGACCTGGCGCTCGAGCTCGTCCGGCGGCACGCGGGCGTCCGCGCGCTGTTCGAGAGCAGGCTCTGATGGCCGCGCAGACGCCGACCTCCCGGCTGGCGCTGCCGCCCGAGCTGGTCACCCGCGCCCGCGAGCTCGCGGCCCAGGCGGGCGCACCGATCGTCGACCTGGCCCGGAGGCACACCACCGTCTCGGTGGAGCGGGCGACGTTGCGCCTGGCCGGCCTCGGCGGCGCGGACGCCGACGGCATCCCGTGGGTCAACCGGCTGGTCGACACCGTCCGGGCCGACCTCGACGCCGACGGTGGGCTGGCGCACGGTGTCAGCCTGCCGGTCTGGGACGCGCTGCTGCGTGGCGAGGCCGACGACCTGGCGGGACTGGCCGAGAAGGCCGGTGCCGGCTCGGTGCGGTTCCGGCTGCCCACCGGCGACGACGCCGACCGGGCCGGGCAGGCAGCTCGGCAGGCGGTGGGCCACGGCATCCGGCGCCTGGACGAGCGCCGCGCCGAGCGCGAGCAGCTGGTCACGGAGATCGGGGACGCGCCTCGGAAGCCCTGGATCTACCTGATCGTCGCGACCGGCGACATCCACGAGGACATCCCGCAGGCCCAGGCGGCCGCGCGGGAGGGCGCCGACGTGATCGCGGTGATCCGCAGCACCGGGCAGTCGCTGCTGGACTACGTGCCGGAGGGGGCGACCCGCGAGGGCTTCGCGGGCACCTACGCGACGCAGGAGAACTTCCGGCTGATGCGGGCCGCGCTCGACGAGACGAGTCGCGAGCTCGGGCGCTACGTGCGGCTGACCAACTACGCCTCCGGGCTGTGCATGCCGGAGATCGCCGCGCTGGCCGGGCTGGAGCGGCTCGACATGATGCTCAACGACTCGATGTACGGGATCCTCTTCCGCGACATCAACCCGATCCGCACCTTCGTCGACCAGCGCTTCAGCCGGCAGGTGCACGCCCGCGCGGGGATCATCATCAACACCGGGGAGGACAACTACCTCACCACCGCGGACGCGGTGGAGGCGGCGCACACGGTGACCACCAGCCAGCTGCTCAACGAGTACTTCGCGCACGAGGCCGGGCTCGAGGACTGGCAGCTGGGGCTCGGCCACGCCTTCGAGATCGACCCCGCCGTGCCGGACTCCTTCCGGCTCGAGCTGGCGCACGCGCTGCTGGCCCGCGAGCTCTTCCCCGACGCCCCGCTCAAGTGGATGCCGCCGACCCGGCACATGACCGGGGACATCTTCGGCGGCTACCTGCTCGACGGCTTCTTCAACCTGGCCGGCGCCCTGACCGGGCAGGGCATCCTGCTGGTCGGGATGATGACCGAGGCGGTGGTCACCCCGTGGCTCTCGGACCGCGACCTCGCGCTGCGCAACGTCCGGTACGTGATGGAGTCCGCCGGCAGGCTGCACGAGGACTTCCACCCGGCGCCGGACGGATTCATCGCCAGCCGCGGGCGTGAGGTCCTGGGCGAGTCCGTCCGTCTGCTCGAGCGGATCGTCGGCGACGGGCACGAGCGCGGGCTGCTCGACGCCATCGGCGACGGCACCTTCGGGCTGATGAAGCGGCCCGCGGACCGGGGCCGAGGCCTGGACGGGGTCTGCGCGAAGTCCGAGACCTACCTCAACCCCGCGACCGACATCCTGCAGGAGGCACCGTGATCGTCCGACCGTACGGCGACACCACCGGCGACGGGATGGTGCAGCTCTCCTTCACGCTGCCCCTGCCGCACTCGAAGGTCGCCGAAGGGGCTGCCGAGCAGCTCGCGAACAAGATGGGACTCGACCCGGCGATGGTGGTGCACGCCCGCCCGGTGGGGAACGACTTCACCTTCTTCGTGGTCTACGGCCGGGTGAGCCACCTGGTGGACACCGACACGGTCGAGGTCGTCGAGCGGGACTACGCCCTGCTGACCCCCGCGGAGGTCAACACGGAGCTGCGAAGCCTGCTACGCCGTCGGCTGGTCGTCGTAGGTGCCTGCATCGGCACGGACGCGCACACGGTGGGCATCGACGCGATCCTCAACATCAAGGGCTTCGCGGGGGAGAAGGGGCTGGAGTACTACCGCGAGGTCAAGGTGGTCAACCTCGGGGCCCAGGTCTCCATCCCCGACCTGGTCAGCGCCGCCCAGCACGAGGGCGCGGACGCGGTCCTGGTCTCGCAGGTGGTCACGCAGCGCGACGCCCACCTGCTCAACGCCCGGGAGATGTCGGCTGCGTTCAGCGAGGCCTTCCCCGGCGAGCGGCGTCCGCTGCTCGTGGTCGGCGGCCCCCGGTTCGACGAGAAGATGGCGGCCGACCTCGGGGTGGACCGGGTGTTCTCCCGGGGTACGACGCCCGGGGAGGTCGCCTCCTACCTGGTGCACAGGATGCGGGAGCGGAGCACGGAGAGGGAGCCGGCATGAGCGCGCCCGAGGTGGGGGAGCTGGTGGTGCACCGGCGCTACGTGCCGTACTCCCACGCCCACTACGCCGGCAACCTCGTGGACGGGGCCTACTCGCTCGCGCTCTTCGGCGACGTCGCGACCGAGATGTGCATCCGCACCGACGGGGACGAAGGGCTGTTCGCCTCGTACGCCGAGGTGCAGTTCCTCGCCCCGGTCCGGGCAGGGGACGTGGTCGAGGTCTCGTGCCGCCTCGCGCGGGTGGGCACCCGGTCCCGCACCCTCGACCTGGAGCTGCGGGTCGTGGCGCGCGGAGAGCCGACGGCGGAGGCCCCCGGGGCGAGCCGACTGCTCGACCCGCCGCTGGTTGCCACCCGGGCCCGGGGCACCGTGGTCGTTCCCGGGACGTAGTCCGGACCGAGTGCTGGACCGGTGTCGCCGACGGGTTGACTTCGCGGCCCGATCGGCGGCACTGTGCGGTGTCCGCTCATGCAGATCGTGGGAGGCGGACCGATGTCCGAGTGGGCGGGTCAACGGGTGGGGCGCCACCATCCGCATCACCTGGTCCACGGAGATCGGTCCCGCCGTCGCGAGGGCGGGCGCGGGAGGGGCGGCAGCCCCTTAGACAACTTCTCGACGGTCATCTCCAATGGCTGGCGCGTCGGTCCGAAGCGTTGTCGCCCCTTCCGTCACCCTGCTCCGCACCCGTGCCGCGGGGGCCCACCGGGTAGGTTGGCGACGTGTTGCGCCGTACTCTGCTCGCCGGCACGGCGGGCGTGCTCCTGGCGCTGGCCTCGGCTCCCGTCGGCTGGACGATCCTCGCCCCGGTCTCCGTGGCCCTGCTGGTGCTGTCGGTGCGCGGCATGCGCGCCCGAGCGGCGCTGCTCCCGGGTCTGGTCTTCGGCATCGGCCACTTCTTCGTCCTGCTCTGGTGGATGCGTGCGGTCGGCTGGGACGCGTGGCTGGCCCTGTCGGCCGCGCAGGCCGTGGTGGTCGCGCCGCTGGGCAGTGCGCTCGCCCTGGTCGGCCGGCTCCGTTGGTGGCCGGTCTGGTCGGCGCTGTGCTGGGTTGCGGTGGAGACGATCCGCAGCAGCTGGCCGTTCGGCGGGCTGCCGTGGGGCCGGCTCTCCTACACCGTGGCCGACACCTGGTGGGCGGCGTCCCTGCCGTGGCTGGGCTTCACGGGGCTGAGCCTGCTGCTGGCCGGCACCGGGGCCGCCCTGGCCTGGTGGGTCAGCGAACGGCCGCCGCTGCGCCAGGCGGCTCCCGTGGCCGCAGGCCTGCTCGCGCTCACCCTGTGGGGCACCGTGGTGCCGTGGCAGGTGGAGGAGGACGCCACCATGCGGATCGCGGTGGTGCAGGGGGACGTCCCGGGGTCCGGTGACGACCTCGTGGCGGTGCACCGCGACGTGACCCGCAACCACGTCGAGGCCACGATCGACCTCGCCGCCCAGGTGCGGGCGGGAGAGGTGGAGGCGCCGGACCTGGTGGTCTGGCCGGAGAACTCGACGGCGGTCGACCCGTTCCGCGACGCCGAGGTCAACGCCGGGATCGAGCGCGCCTCGGCGACGATCGACGCGCCCATCCTGATCGGTGCGATGACCGACGGCGAGGAGCCGGACGCCGTGCTCAACCAGGGCATCGTCTGGTCCCCGCAGACCGGACCGGGGGACCGCTACACCAAGCGGCACCCGGTCGCGTTCGGGGAGTACATCCCCTGGCGTGACACCCTGGTCACCGGCAACTTCGGCAAGCTTCGACTCATCGGCCGCGACATGCTCAGCGGCACCCGGACCGACCCGCTCGTGGTGGGGCCGTGGCGGGTGGCCGACGCGATCTGCTTCGACGTCGCCTACGACGACGCGATCCACGAGCAGCTCGGCAACGGCGCGCAGGTGCTGGCGGTCCAGACGAGCAACGCGATGTTCATCCGCACCCACCAGATCCAGCAGCAGTACGAGATCACCCGGCTCCGGGCGCTGGAGACCGGGCGGTCGGTGGTCGTCGCCGCGACCAACGGGGTGAGCGGCGTGATCGCGCCCGACGGGAGCGTCGTCGACCAGGCGCGGCCTCGCACGACCAGTGTCCTGGTCCAGGACGTGGTGCTCGACGACGGCATCACCCCGGCCGTCGCGATGGGTCCGTGGCCCGGCCGGGCGGCGGTGCTGCTGGCCCTGATCGGCTGTGTCCTGGGAGCGAGACGGGGACGAGGCGATGCCCTATGCTCGCCGGGCACGCCGCCGAGACGAGGGAGCCTGCGTGAGCCTGTCGAGTCCTGGTAGCGACCGCACCATCATGGTCATCCCGACCTACAACGAGGCGTCCAACATCGAGTGGATCGTCGGGCGTCTGCGTACGGCGGAGCCCGACGGGCACGTCCTCGTCGTCGACGACGGGTCTCCCGACGGCACCGGCAAGATCGCCGACGAGCTGGCCGCCCACGACGACCACGTCCAGGTGCTGCACCGCACCGAGAAGGCCGGTCTGGGGGCGGCGTACCTGCACGGCTTCAGCGTCGCGCTCGAGCGGGGCTTCGACGTGATCGGCGAGATGGACGCCGACGGCTCGCACCAGCCCGAGCAGCTCCACCGGCTGCGGGAGGCCCTGGCCGACGGCGCAGACCTGGTGATCGGCTCGCGCTGGGTGCCCGGCGGCTCGATCGTCAACTGGCCCAAGAGCCGTGAGCTGCTCTCCCGGGGCGGCAACCTCTACGCCCGGATCCTGCTGGGCATGCCCGTGCGCGACGCGACCGCCGGCTACCGCCTCTTCCGTCGCGAGGTGCTCGAGGCGATCGACCTCTCCTCGGTCCAGTCCGCGGGCTACGTCTTCCAGACCGACCTGGCACACCGCACGCTGAGGCACGGGTTCCGGGTCGTGGAGGTGCCGATCGAGTTCGTGGAGCGCGAGCGCGGGGACTCCAAGATGAGCGGCCAGGTGGCCAGCGAGTCCCTGCGCCGGATCACCCTGTGGGGTCTGGCCGAGCGTCGCGCCCAGCTGCGGCGCCTGGTTGGGCGGCGTTCGGCATGATGGAGGTATGAGCACCGCTCGACGCCTTCCCCTCTGGCTGCCCGTCCTCCTGCTGGCCGCACCGCTGGCCGAGCTGTGGGTCCTGATCCAGGTGGGTCAGGTGATCGGCGCCTGGTGGACCATCGGGCTGCTGATCCTGATGAGCGTGCTGGGCAGCTGGTTGATCCGGCGCGAGGGCGTACGGGCCTGGCGATCGCTCAGCGACAGACTCGCCAGCGGCCGGATGCCCACCCGCGAGCTGGCCGACGGTGCGTTGATCGTCCTCGGCGGAGCGCTGCTGCTGACCCCGGGGTTCCTCTCGGACGTCTTCGGGCTGCTGCTGATCCTGCCGGTCACCCGGCCCATCGCCCGTCGCTGGCTCACCTCGGCGCTGGAGCGCCGGGTGGTCGCCGGGACGCTGGGCTTCGGCCGGCCGGGGGAGGGCGCCCGCAGGCCAGGGCCCGGGTTCGGACCGCCCCCGGACGCACGACACCCCGGGTCCGAGCCTGGCGGCCCGGTGGTCCGGGGTGAGGTGGTGGATCCCTGAGGGATCGCGGGACGCGTCCGGCGGTCAGGCCGAGCGCACGCGCTTCTTGGCGTTGGCCCGGTGCAGGTGGGCCGGACCGATCTCGCCGCCACGCAGCAGCTCGAGGCGCTCCTTCAGGATCTCCTCGAGCTCCTTCTCCGAGCGACGCTCCAGCAGCATGTCCCAGTGGGTACGCGCCGGCTTCTCGACCTTCGCCTCGGGCAGGATGCCGTCGGTGCTCAGGGCCTCGCTGCCACACCGGGGGCACTCCCAGTTGGCGGGGATCTCAGCCTCGTCCGACATCGTGATCTCGAACTCGTGCCCGCTCTTGCAGCGGTAACCCACCTGCTGCCGAGCCGCGAACTCGATCCCGCGCTCGTCCTCGAAACTCTGCCCACCGAGCCGTGCGCCCCGCAATGTGCGCTCCGCCATTGAGCCACCTCCAGAAAGTCTTGGTCCACACTCGTCGACGACGAGCCTCCGACACACAGCACAACGTGCCGCGACCGGGGAGGTCACGCACGTCAGGCGTGGTTATCTGTTCAACCGTAGCCGTCGCTGTCGCATTCCACGCACCCGACGTACCCAATGTGGGGCATTGCACGCGTAGGTGACGTGTGGCAGGGCTCAGTCGGTGGCATCCGCCATGAGCGCGGAGTCCTTGCTCAGCCCGTCCCGTACCGGCAGGAGCAGGCACAGGCCGATCGCCAGGACGGCGAGGATGCCGAGGATTCCCCAGTGCATGACGTCGTCGCGATCACTCACCCCGGTCACGGCCGCGCCGAGGATGATGGCGGTGGACCAGGCGGCCGGAGCCATGAAGCTGACCGCGCGCCCGGTGGTGGCGTAGAGACCGAAGATCTCACCCTCCTCGCCCTCCGGGATCAGGCGCGCCAGGAAGGTACGCGAGGCGGACTGCGCCGGGCCGACGAAGATGCACAGCACGAGCCCGAAGATCCAGAACATCGTGGTGCCCTGGTCGTGCAGGGCGAAGACCGCCGCGCCGGCTCCCAGCATGCAGCTCAGGGAGAGGACGATCACCCGCTTGGGCCCCAGCCGGTCGTCGAGCGCCCCGAAGGCGATGGTGGCGACCCCCGCCACCAGATTGGCGGCGACGCCGAAGATGATCACGTCCCCGTCGGAGAATCCGAAGGCTCCGGCAGCCAGCACGCCGCCGAAGGTGAAGACCCCGGCCAGCCCGTCCCGGAAGACCGCGGAGGCGCCCAGGAAGTACGCGGTGTTGCGGTCGTGGCGCCACAGGTCGCGGATGGTGCGGAACAGGTGCCGGTAGGACTCGACGATCCCGACCCGCTCGCCCGCCTCGTCCGCGTCGGCGGCCGAGGAGGGACGGTCGCGCAGGGTGAGGATCACGGGCAGGCTGAAGACGGCCGTCCAGACCGCGCAGACCAGCATCGCGACCCGGACGTTGGACCCGTCCTCGTCGGTGACCCCGAAGAGACCGACGTCCGGGCTGATCAACCCGAAGTAGACGAACAGCAACAGCACGATCCCGCCGATGTAGCCCAGCCCCCAGCCCAGGCCCGAGACGCGGCCGACGGTCTGCGGCGTGGAGATCTCGTTGAGCATCGCGTTGTAGTTGACCTGCGCGAGCTCGAAGAAGACGTTGCCGGCGGCGAGCAGCAGGAGCCCGAGCCACAGGTAGTCGGGGGAGGGGCGGACGAAGAACATGCCCACCGCGGCCAGCACGACCAGTCCGGTGTTGACCGCGAGCCAGAAGCCGCGCCGACCCGAGCGATCGGCCCGCTGACCGCTGACGGGCGCCAGCACGGCGATGAGCAGCCCCGCGGTCGCCAGCGCCCAGCCCAGCTTGCTGCTCGCGCCGGGTCCGAAGTCGTCGGAGGTGATGTAGACGCTGAAGACGAAGGTGGTGATCACGGCGTTGAACGCCGCGGCTCCCCAGTCCCACAGGCTCCAGGCGACCACGGGCCACCCAGGCCGTGCCTTGTCCGCCGTCGCCGGCGCCACCTCGTGCGTCATCAGCTCTCCCTCCACAGCCCGCGCTCTCGCAGGACGTCCCTGAGTATGTCCGTCCGGTCCGTCATCAGCCCGTCCACCCCACGGTCGAGCAGTGCCCGGGCCTCGTCGGGGTCGTCGATCGTCCACACGTGAACGTGCAGGCCCGCGGCGTGCGCACGCCGGACGAGGCCGGGGGTCACCACGGTGAGCCGTCCCCGGGTGTGGGGCACCTGGAGTGCCCGTGGCCGGCCGGGGGTCAGCAGGCGCGCCAGCCGGCCGCTGGGCAGCAGCCGGTAGGCCACCACCTCCAGCGGGTGGGCCGAGGTGGGCACCCGGCCGCCGGTGAGCCGGCGGAAGGCCCGCAGCCGGCGGGGGGAGAAGGAGCCCACCATCACCCGGTCCCAGGCCTGGTGCTCGGCGATCAGGTGCGCGAGCGGGGCCACCGCGCCGTCGGCCTTGATGTCGAGGTTGAAGCGGGCGTGCGGGAAAGACTCGAGCAGCTCGGTCAGCAGCGGGATCCGCTCGGACTCACCGATCAGGGCGCCCTGCACCTCGGCCAGGGTGGAGGTGGCCACCGCGCCGGTCCGGTCCGTGACCCGGTCGAGGACGGCGTCGTGGAAGGCCAGCAACGCCCCGTCGGACGTCACGTGCACGTCGGTCTCCAGGTAGCGGTACCCCAGGCCGACGGCGTGGGCGAAGGCGGTGCGGGTGTTCTCCAAGCCCTCAAGCCCGGGGTGGTAGGCCCCGCCGCGGTGGGCGAAGGCCAGGACGGGCCGGCCGTCGTCCAGGTAGGGCACGCCCGTGGCTCGTCCGATCACCCCGGCAGTATCCACGACCTCGCCCCCGGGGGCCCGGCGGCGAGGTCGTGGCGACCGATCAGATGTCGCGGAACGACTCGATGTTGGCGCCCAGGGTGTTGAGGCGCTCGGCCAGGTCCTCGTACCCGCGGTGGATCACGTACGTCGAGCGCAGGACCGAGGTGCCCTTGGAGGCGAGCATCGCCAGCAGGATCACCACCGCCGGGCGCAGTGCCGGCGGGCAGACGATCTCGGCGCCGGAGAAGCGGGTGGGGCCCTCGATCATCACCCGGTGCGGGTCGAGCAGCTTGACGTCGGCGCCGAGCTTGTTGAGCTCGGTCAGGTAGATCGCCCGGTTCTCGTAGACCCAGTCGTGCAGCAGCGTCTGGCCCTCGGCGACCGCGCCGATCACGGCGAAGAACGGGAGGTTGTCGATGTTGAGCCCCGGGAAGGGCATCGGGTGCACCTTGTCCAGCGGCGCGTGCAGCTCGGAGTGCCGCGTCGTGAGGTCGACGAGCCGGGTGTGGCCGTTGTTGGCGACGTACTCCTCGGAGCGGCTGTACTGGAAGCCCATCTCCTCCAGCAGCGCCAGCTCGATCTCCAGGAACTCGATCGGCACCCGCTGGATGGTGATCTCCGAGCGGGTCACGATCGCGGCCGCGAGCAGCGACATCGCCTCGATCGGGTCCTCGCTGGGGGAGTAGTCGACGTCGACGTCGATCCGCTCCACGCCGTGCACGACCAGGGTGGTGCTGCCGACGCCCTCGATCTCGACGCCGAGCTTCTGCAGGTAGAAGCAGAGGTCCTGGACCATGTAGTTGGACGAGGCGTTGCGGATCACCGTGCGTCCCGGGTGCAGCGCAGCCGCCATCACGGCGTTCTCGGTGACCGTGTCGCCGCGCTCGGTGAGCACGATCGGGCGCTCCGGGGCGACCGCCCGGTTGACCTGGGCGTGGTAGGCGCCCTCGCTGGCCTTCACCTCCAGGCCGAAGGGGCGCAGGGCGGACATGTGCGGCTCGACGGTGCGGGTGCCGAGGTTGCAGCCACCGGCGTACGGCAGGTCGAAGGCCTCCGCCTGGTGCAGCAGCGGGCCGAGGAACATGATGACCGAGCGGGTCCGGCGGGCGGCCTCCTCGTCGATCGCGCTGAGGTCCAGCGCGGCGGGAGGCACGATCTCGAGGTCGTTGTCCTCGTTGAGCCACCGCGTCTGCACCCCCAGGGAGTCCAGCACCTCCAGCAGGCGGTTGACCTCCTCGATCCGGGCCACCTTGCGCAGCGTGGTGCGGCCGCGGTTGAGCAGGGAGGCGCAGAGCAGCGCCACGCCGGCGTTCTTCGAGGTCTTGACCTCGATCTTGCCGGCCAGGGTGGTGGGTCCGGTGACCCTCAGGTGCGTCGGCCCGGCACCCACCGCGACGATCTCGCTGTCCAGGGCGCTGCCGATGCGCGCCAGCATCTCCAGCGAGAGGTTCTGGTGGCCCTTCTCGATGCGGTTGATCGCGCTCTGGCTCGTGCCGAGGGTCTCGGCGAGCTGCTGCTGGGTCATGCCGCGGTGCTTGCGCGCGTCGCGGATCAGGTTGCCGATCCGGCCGAGGTAATCCGTCATGTCTCCACGTTATCTCAGATATGAGATAGAGCCACGTCGCCGACCTGTGGTGTCGGCGACGCGGCTCTCCAAGTCTTCGTCCTGCAGGGTACGCCCGGGGCGATGACGTCAGGAGACCGGCTGGTGCGGGTCCGCCGACAGGGTCGAGGTCGTGCCGGCGCCGCCGTCGCGCCGACGCCGCTCCCGCACGGCGACCAGCACCAGACCGGCCAGCAGCAGCACGCCGGAGACCGCACCGACCACCGGCCAGACGGGGAACTCCTCCGATGCCGCGGCCTCGGCGCGCATCTCGAGCGTCTCGCCGAACGCCGGGCGCCAGGTCACGGTGTTGCCGTCGACCTCGCCGTTGGAGTCCACGACCGAACCCGGGAAGGTGACCGCGATCCGGAGCTCGGAGTCCTCGAAGAGGCCTTCCATGCCCATCGCGTCTGCCTCCTCCTCGGCCCCCTCCTCGGAGAAGTCGGCGTTGCCCTCGAAGACGTACGTGTCGCCCTCGCGGGTCAGGCTCCACCCCTTGCCGGGCTGGGAGTCCGCGGCCTCCTCGTCGGACGTCGCGGCCACGAGGTCGCCGAGCTCGCCGACGGAGATGCGGGTGAAGGTCATGGTCTGGCCCAGGAACTTGTCGTCCTCGTAGGCCTCCACCTCGGCGCCCTCGGGCAGGTCCTCGGTCGGGAACATCTCCTCGGTCATGCCCTTGGTCAGGTCGTCGTCGGGCAGGTCCAGATCGGCTGTACCGCTGCCGTCGGGCTCCTCGGTCCCTTCCTCGCCGGTGACCTCGTCGAGGCTCGCCCCGAGCTCGCCGAAGCCCTCGGTCATCTCCTCCACCATGGCGATCGCCTTCTTCGACATGGCCAGGGTCATGGTGCCGCTGACGGTCTCGTCCTCGTGCACCTCGAGCTCGGCGTCGAGCTTGACGCATCCGCTCAGGGCCAGCATGGCGGTGACCGCGAGCAGGGCAGGAATGATCAATCTACGCATGCGCCAGAAGGTAGTGGGCTTCTCCGCTATCGTCCGCCGATCGACCAAAGTTGTGGACGTGTGGCGATAATCGCTGGCATGTCACTCCCCGACCGGGCCACGACGCCCGACCCGGCCCCGGCACTGGTGCTCGGGCCGCTCCTGCGCTACGTCGACGAGACGTCGGCAACCATCTGGGTCGAGACGGACCGGGCCGCGGTGGTGAAGGTGGACCGCGGGGGAGTCACGGCCGAGGCCCGCACCTTCGGCGTGCACGGCCACCACTACGCGCTGGTCGACCTCGAGGGACTGGAACCGGGCAGCCAGGTCGAGTACGAGGTGGGGCTCGACGGTCACCCGGTGTGGCCTGAGCCGGGCGCGCGCACACCCGCGCCGGTGCTGGCCACGCTGGACCTCGACCGGCCGCTACGACTCCTCTACGGGTCGTGCCGGACGTCGGTCCCGCACGACGCGGAGGGCAACCGCGCGCACGGGGTGGACGCGCTGCGGGCCTATGCACTGAGCCTGGCCGGCCTCGCGCCCGACCCGGACGCGAAGCGCGGGCCGGACGGCCTGGCGCGACCGGACCTGATGCTCTTCCTGGGCGACCAGGTCTACGCCGACGAGACCACCGAGGAGATGCGGGAGTTCATCGCCTCCCGGCGCGACCTCGACGAGCCGCCGGGGGAGGAGCTGCGCGACTTCGAGGAGTACGCCCACCTCTACCTGCTGGCGTGGAGCGACCCGGTCAACCGGTGGCTGCTCTCGACGGTGCCCAGCGCGATGATCTTCGACGACCACGACGTGCGCGACGACTGGAACACCTCCCTGAGCTGGCGGCGCAAGATGGAGGCGACGTCGTGGTGGCACGGGCGCATCGTCGCCGCGCTGGCGTCGTACTGGGTCTACCAGCACGCGGGCAACCTCTCGCCCCAGGAGCGGCTGGAGGACCCGCTGTGGCTCCAGGTGGTCAAGCACGACGGGCTTGACGAGCTGGACCTGAGCGAGGCCCTCGACGCCTTCGCCGCCGAGGTGGACCGGGACCCCGAGGCCTACCGCTGGAGCTATGAGCGTGACCTCGGTCCGCAGGCGCGCCTGGTGGTGGTCGACTCACGCGCAGCCCGGGTCCTGGATCCCGACGGTCGCGCGATGCTGGACCCCGCCGAGCTGGAGTGGCTCGACCACCGGATGCGCGGCGACGTCGAGCACCTGCTGATCGGCACCTCGGTCCCGTTCCTGCTCGCCCCCGGCCTGCACCACGTCGAGGCGTTCTCCGAGGCACTGGCGCAGGGAGCCTGGGGCCGGGCGCTGGGCCGGGTGGGCGAGTCGCTGCGCCAGCTCGTCGACCTGGAGCACTGGGCGGCGTTCCAGGACTCGTTCCAGCGGGTGGCGCGGATGGCGATCGAGGTCGCGCGTGGCGAGCGCGGACAGGCGCCCAGCAGTGTCGTGTTCCTCTCCGGCGACGTCCACCACAGCTACGTCAGCCAGGCCCGGGTAGCCGCCCACCCCCTGGGCACCGGGCTGCGCAGCCACCTGCTGCAGGCGGTGTGCTCGCCGATCCGCAACCCGCTGCCCCGGAGCATGCGGTTCGCCACGGCGGCCCTGTCCTACGGGGTGGCCGGGCCGCTCGGCCGGGTGGTCTCCCGCTCCGCCCAGGTCCCGGCGCCGCCGCTGGAGTGGCGCTACCTGGAGGGGCCGTGGTTCGACAACAACGTGGCCGTCCTCGAGGTCGACGGCAGGACGGCACGGATGCGCTGGTTCACCGGCGAGATCGTGGACGAGCAGCACGACCTGCCCAGGCTGGCCACGGTCGCCGAGCACCGTGTCGAGGCGCCTGTCGAGGCGCCCCGCTCCTGATCGCCGCCCGCCGTGGTGGTGGCTCAGGCGCTCGCGGCCTGCTGACGAGCCCGGCGCCGCCGTCGTCGTCGCAAGGTCGCGGGCAGGGTCAGCACGAGGGTGAGCGCGATCCCGATCAGTCCCCCGAGCGTGTTGGCGACCAGGTCACGCGGATCCGGCACCCGGCCCGGGATCTGCCGCTGGGCGGTCTCGATGAAGAGGGTCAGGCCGAACGACGACAACCCCGCCAGCCACCAGCCGCCGGCCCCGAAGAGCAGCAGCAGGAACATGCCGACCGGCACGAAGAGTGCGATGTTGGCGAGGAACTCCAGGCGCATGTAGTCGATCGACTCCGCGTACCCCCGGCGGTGCAGGGCGTCCAGCAGCCGGGAGGCGAGTCCGACCTCCCGCTCGCCGAGGGCGTCGGGGGTCAGGGTGAGCCACCCCACGAAGACGAGGTACGCCCCGGAGAGCAGGCTGAGGAAGGGGTGGCGGTGGAACATCGCACCAGTGTGCCTGGGCCGGGCCAACGGTCCCGACTTCGGAGTAGCGTGTGGCCGCCCTCACCACGGACGGAGCACCGATGACCACCAGCACGCGGGCCGGGGAGGCCCACCCGGCAGACCAGCACGACCTGATCAGGGTGGTCGGAGCGCGGGAGAACAACCTGCAGGGCGTCTCCGTCGAGCTGCCCAAGCGCAGGCTCACCGTCTTCACCGGGGTCTCCGGGTCCGGCAAGAGCTCCCTGGTCTTCGCCACGATCGCGGCGGAGTCGCAGCGGATGATCAACGAGACCTACAGCGCCTTCGTCCAGGGCTTCATGCCCACGCTCGCCCGCCCCGAGGTCGACCAGCTGGACGGGTTGACGACCGCGATCATCGTCGACCAGGAGCGGATGGGTGCCAACCCGCGCTCCACGGTCGGCACCGCCACCGACGCAAACGCGCTGCTGCGGATCCTGTTCAGCCGCCTGGGCACGCCGTACGTCGGACCGCCGCCGGCCTTCTCGTTCAACGTCCCCACCCGGCGGGCCGGCGGCGTGATGACCACGGAGAAGGGCGGCCGGGTCGAGAAGAAGATCGTCAAGGACGAGGTCTACCTCGGCGGCATGTGCCCGCGGTGCGAGGGAACCGGCAACGTCACCGACATCGATCTGACCGCCCTGTACGACGACACCAAGTCGCTGGAGGAGGGTGCGCTGACCGTGCCCGGCTACTCCATGGACGGCTGGTACGGACGGCTCTTCCGCGGCGCGGGCCTGCCGATGGACAAGCCCGTCTCCGCGTTCACCGCCAAGCAGCTGGACACCATGCTGCACGCCGAGCCGACCAAGCTGAAGGTCGACGGGATCAACGTCACCTTCGAGGGGATCATCCCCAAGATCCAGAAGTCGATGCTGTCCAAGGACCCCGAGGCGATGCAGCCGCACGTACGCCGCTTCGTGGAGCGGGCGGTCACCTTCCAGCGGTGCCCCGAGTGCGAGGGGACGCGGCTCAACGCCGCGGCTCGCGGCTCGCGGATCCGGGGGAAGAACATCGCCGACCTGTGCCAGATGCAGATCAGCGACCTGGCCCGGTGGGTCGAGGAGCTGGACGAGCCCTCGGTGGCTCCGCTGCTGGGCGGGCTGCGCCACCTGCTCGACTCGTTCGTCGACATCGGGCTCGGCTACCTCTCCCTGGACCGCCCGGCGGGCACCCTGTCGGGCGGGGAGTCCCAGCGCACCAAGATGATCCGCCACCTGGGCTCGTCCCTGACGGACGTCACCTACGTCTTCGACGAGCCGTCCATCGGGTTGCACCCGCACGACATCGCGCGGATGAACACGCTGCTGCTCCAGCTGAGGGACAAGGGCAACACGGTGCTGGTGGTCGAGCACAAGCCGGAGACCATCGGCATCGCCGACCACGTCGTCGACCTCGGGCCCGGAGCGGGCTCGTCCGGCGGCTCCGTCTGCTTCGAGGGCTCGGTGGACGGGCTGCGGGGGAGCGACACCGTGACCGGGCGCCACCTGGACGACCGGGCTCGGCTCAAGGAGTCGGTGCGCAGTGCCAGCGGTGCGCTGGAGGTGCGCGGGGCGGGCACGCACAACCTGCGCGACGTCGACGTCGACATCCCGCTCGGGGTGCTGTGCGTGCTGACCGGCGTGGCCGGCTCGGGCAAGAGCTCCCTGGTGCACGGCTCGGTCGCCGGACGGGACGGGGTGGTGGTGATCGACCAGGGCGCGATCAAGGGTTCCCGACGGAGCAACCCCGCGACGTACACCGGTCTGCTCGAGCCGATCCGCAAGGCCTTCGCGAAGGCCAACGGGGTGAAGCCGGCGCTGTTCAGCGCCAACTCCGAGGGCGCCTGCTCGACCTGCAACGGAGCGGGCGTGGTCTTCACCGAGCTGGGCGTGATGGAGACGGTGGCGACGCCCTGCGAGGAGTGCGATGGGCGGAGGTTCCAGGCGGCCGTCCTGGAGTACACCCTGGGCGGGCGGAACATCGCCGAGGTGCTGGAGATGTCGGTCGAGGCGGCGGAGCAGCACTTCGCCACCGGCGAGGCCAAGGTCCCCGCGGCCCACAAGATCCTGGCGCGGCTCTCCGACGTCGGGCTCGGCTACGTCAAGCTGGGTCAGCCGCTCACCACCTTGTCCGGGGGCGAGCGGCAGCGACTCAAGCTCGCCACGCAGATGGGGGAGAAGGGCGAGGTCTACGTCCTCGACGAGCCGACCACCGGGCTGCACCTGGCCGACGTGGAGAACCTGCTCGGGCTGCTGGACCGGCTCGTCGACTCCGGACGCTCGGTGATCGTGATCGAGCACCACCAGGCGGTGATGGCGCACGCCGACTGGATCATCGACCTGGGACCGGGGGCCGGGCACGACGGCGGCCGCATCGTCTTCGAGGGGACGCCGAGCGACCTGGTGGCGGAGCGCTCCACGCTGACCGGCCAGCACCTGGCCGAGTACGTCGGCGCCTAGGTCGTCCGGGACCGCTAGAGCGGCCGCTTCAGGCCACGGTGGCTCTCGACGTACCCGAGCCGGGCGTAGAACCGGTGGGCGTCGGCACGCCGGGCGTCGGAGGTGAGCTGGGCCAGGGTCGCGCCGCGAGCGCGCCCGTGCTCGTGCGCCCACTCCAGCATCGCGGTCCCGAGTCCGGCGCCGCGGAGCGCCGGGTCGACGCGGACCCCCTCGACCTGCAGCCTGGTGGTGCCCTCCCGGGAGAGCCCCGGGATCACCGAGAGCTGCATCGTGGCGACCACGGCGGCCTGCTCGTCGCGTACCGAGACCAGCAGCTGCCCGGGGTCACGGGCGATCCGGTCGTACGCCGCCTCGTAGCGGGCGAGGTCGTCGGACTCCCGGCCGGCTCCGACCTCGTCGCCGGCCAGCAGCGCGACCAGAGCCGGCACGTCCCTGCGGGTCGCCCGCGCCAGCCGGAAGGTGCGCCCGCCGGCGGTCAGCAGGCCGCCCGCGGCCTCCTGGGACTCCCGGCGCAGCTCGGTGACGAGCAGGTCCAGCCACCGCCCGACGTGGCGGCGCGCCTCGTCGGTGTCGGGATAGCGGCAGCGCAGGTGCAGCCCGGTCTCGTCGAGGACGAACCAGAGCATCACTCCGTCGGTGAGGATGGAGGCTCCGACGTACTGCGCCTCCAACCCGGTGGCGTCGACCCGGACCGGAAGCCGGCGCAGGTCCAGCCAGGAGATCGCGAACATGCCGGGCGCCTCGGGCATCCCGCCCCAGGGGGCGAGCACGTCCTCCAGCGGCCAGGAACCCAGCCGTACGGCGTCCTTGACCGCGGCAGCCGCCGCTCGTGGGTCGGGGTCGTCGTTGTGCAGCACCGAGTTGGTGATGAACCAGCCCACCGAGTCGTGCCACGTGGGCTCGTAGCGGCTGTGCACCGGGAAGACCGCGCGCAAGGGCTCGTCCGCCAGCACCCGGGTCACCCGGGTCATCGCGGCCACGACCACCGCCAGCGTCGAGACGCCCAGCTCAGCAGCGCGGGCGCCCAGGGAGGCGCTCTCGTCGACGTCCAGCACGTCGCGCACCTCGACCCGCTCACGGTGCATCCCGTCGTCCTCGCCCAGCGACATCGGGAACCGCGGCATCACCCCACCGGACTCCTCCAGGGTGGTGCGCCAGCGTTCCCGCACCTCCTCGGGCGCCGGCTCCTTCGCCCGCAGCGCAGCCGTGTGCTCCGCGAACGGGGGAGGGCCGGGCAGGCCGGCGAACGGCTCGTGGCCCAGCCGGACGGCGTCCAGGGCGCTGAGCAGGTCCCGGGCGATCACCAGCATCGACCACATGTCGACATGGGCGTGGTCGGCGGCGACCACCACCGTCTGCCCGTCCGCCGTCTCCAGCAGGCACAGCCGGTGGGAAGGTGCGGCGCAGGGGCGGCAGGTGGTGTCCAGCAGCTCGCGCAGCGCGTCGTTCACCGCCTGGCCCGCGCCGATCGGGTGCTCCACCCACCGTCCCTCGCCGATCGTGACCGCCTGCAGCTCGGGCCCGTCTGGCCCGGGGGAGAAGACCGAGCGCAGCGTCCCGTGCCGCAGCAGCACCGCCCGCCACGCCGCCTCCACCTCGTGCACCGGGCGGGGGGAGGGGAGCCGGAAGGAGAGCGCCATCCACGAGCCCTCGCGGTCGCCGGCGGCGACGTGGCGGCGCTGGTCGAAGGAGACCGGCAAGGCGCGACCGGTCGGGGCGACCGTCAGCTCGTAGGTGCGCAACCGACCGAACGGCAGCCGCAGATGGGCGATGTTGGTCAGGCGCATGAGCCGTACCCTAGGTCTCCCGCGACGGACAGGAGCCCCGGCTTGCCCAGACTTCCCGTGCCCCACGCCGAGCTGGACTGGGAGCTGAGCGACGAAGGCGGCGCTCCCGTCGTCCAGCTGCACGGCCTCACCTCGAGCCGGTACCGGGACCGGCTGCTCGACCTGGACCTCGGGCTCGGCCTGAGCGGGACCCGGCTCCTGCGGTACGACGCCCGCGGGCACGGGCGGTCCACCGGGCGCCAGGTGCCCGAGGACTACCGGTGGGAGGCGCTCGCCGACGACCTGCTGCGACTGCTGGACCACGTGTTCCCCGGAGAGGCGGTGCACGGGGTCGGCCCCTCCATGGGCTGCGGCACCCTGCTGCACGCGATCACCCGGGCCCCGGAGCGCTTCTCCGCGCTGACCCTGGTGGTCCCGCCGACCGCCTGGGAGACCCGGGCGGCGAAGTCCCAGGACTACCTGGAGGCCGCCGATCTGGTGGACCGCGAGGGGTTCGAGGCGTTCGTCGCGGTCGGTGCCGCCGTCGTGCCGCCGCCGGCGACGGTCGGTGCCCCGCGCACCGTGCCCGACGTCCCGAAGGAGCTGCTGCCCACCCTGTTCCGCGGAGCAGCGCTCACGGACCTGCCGCCACGCGACGGCGTGGCCCGGATCGCCGTCCCGACGACGGTGCTGGCCTGGACCGACGACCCGTCCCACCCCCAGAGCACCGCTGAGGCGCTGGTCTCGCTGGTCCGGGGGAGCGACCTGATGCTGGCGAGCACGCCGGAGGACGTGGCTCGCTGGCCCGGGCTGCTGCACGAGCAGGTGCAGGCGCTGCACGGGGCGTCTGCCGCCAACGGAGAGTGAGTCGGCGCCGTCGCCAGGACCCGACGCCGAGGCCCCGGCACGCGAACGTGCCGGGGCCCCGGGCCGTCGATCAGCGGCCGATCAGCGGCCGAAGGCCTGGAACTCCGTGGCTCGCACGTTGAGGTCCTGGTCGCTGCCTTCCGAGCAGTCCGTGACCGCGCGCGGGTCCTGGTCCTGCTCACCGGCGTAGTCCGGCCCGCCGGTGCACTGGTTGGTGACGACCTGGAGCCACAGGTGGGTCGCCTTGGTGCGCCGGATGTCGAACGACCGGATGATCAGGTCCGGTGCCCGCGGCCGGGGCGCCGTGGCCGGGAACGCGTCCTTCGGGCTGACGAACACCCGGGTGAACTCGTCCTGCTCGTCACAGTCGACCCCACGAGCCACGGAGCACGACCACACCTCGAACTGCCGCAGGGCCGAGTAGCGGCTCTGGCTCGGCTCGCCCGTGGCAGCCGGACGCAGGTGCGCGCTGACCTGCACCCGCCGTACGTCCTGGCGCTTGGTGCCCGCCAGGTCGACGATGACGTGCTGGTCCGCGACCGGGGCGCCGAGGGCAGCCCACTGGGTGCCCTCCTCGTCGTCGACGAGGTTGCCCAGATCGTTGCCCGTGCCCTCGACGACCGCGCCGTTGGCGGCGGACGCCAGGTTGGTGTCCATCCGCGGCTTGAGGGTCTTCTTCTTGCCGGCGGCCAGGGCCGTCAGCGGGATGCGAGCGTGACCGTGCCCGGGGGCGCGGGCCACGAACTCGTAGTTGCCGGGCACCATCTCCACCCGGTCGGGCAGCGCGGTCGTCGGGTCGGTGTCGGCGACCGGCACGGCCCGGGCCTGGTAGTCGCCCACGAAGAGCTGGGCGTTGCGCACCAGGCGACCCCGCTCGTCGCGCGGCGCGAAGGTGACCACGGACTCGCTGGCGTACGCCGACCGGAAGCTCGGCGTCGGGTCCGCGTCGGCGTAGCCGGCGCTGGTGGCACCCTCGCCGAGGCCGCGGCGGGCGAAGGCGTTCCAGAGGATGTCCTGGTTGGCGCCGTTGAAGCGGAGCAGGTCCGCGGCCAGCAGCGCGTTGCGGGAGTCGACCTGGCTGACCTGGCTGTTGGCCATCAGCAGGAACGAGTCGAAGACCAGCTGCATCCAGCGCCGGTTGCCCGGGCACCCGCTCACCGGCGTCTGGCCGTTGGCGCACGACTTGTTCAGCGCCGCGTCCCCGGCGCCGTACCGGCCGATGAAGGCCTGCCGGATGTCGAAGTTGGTCGCGGTCCAGATCTCGCCGTCGGCGTGCACCTGCGGGCCGGTGACGTCGTAGCCGATGTTGCTGTAGTTGAGCGGGCTCCGGCTCATGTTGTAGTTGCGGATGCCGGCCACGGCGTCGCCGGTCGTGTACTGGCCGATGGTGAAGGCCTGGAGGCCCTTCGGTGCGTAGCCGTGCTCGTGCAGGTACTCCATGGCGAGCTGGTCGCTCCAGCTCTCGCTCATGCCCTGCGGCGAGGAGACGCCCGCGTCGGGGCCGGCGATCATCCGGTTGGTGATCGCGTGGCCGTACTCGTGGCCGATGACGCTCATGTCGTAGTCGCCGTCGACGCACGGGGCATAGAAGGAGCCGGCGATCGGCTGCCACATGTACATGTTGGTGATGGGCGCCTGGCCGTCGGGCGGGGTGAACTGGTTGGCGTTGTTGCGTGCGGCGAAGCTGGGCGGACCGCCCGAGATCGCGCCGGCCTGGGCGTTGCCCTGCTCGTAGTCGTTGCCGAGACCACCCCGGCCGAGGTTGTCCTTCTGCATGTTCCAGGTGCTCTCGACGAAGCCGAGGTGGTACGACCAGTCGTGCATCCGGTTGTGCATGGCGAAGAGGTTCGCGCGGGCGGCGTCGAGGTCGGCGTTCGCGGGGGAGCCGAACGTCGTCGCGGGGTTGCACCCCTGCTCGTACCACTGGTTGGTCCACGGGTAGGCGTACTCCCGGGTCGGCGACGGGGTCGCCGTCTCGGTGCCGACGGTCCGCGAGCTGTTGCTGTTGCGGTTCTCGACCGCGATGGCGTTGTTGCCCAGGGTGGTGTAAGTCGGCTCGTTGGTCGTCGGGTCGACGTCCCACGGCAGCGAGGCGCTCGTGCCCACCGTCTCCTCACAACCGGCCAGTGACGTCCAGCACCACGTCACCCGGGCGTCGGTGGAGGAGTAGTCCACCGGCGGGCTGCTCGGGAACACCTCCCACTCGGGGTTGTCGGAGTCGTGGTCCATGAGGTCCTCCCGGACCAGCACCTCGCCGGTACGGGCGTCGACGTAGCTGGCGAAACCGGTGGACTCGTCCTCCTCGGAGCGGAGCACCACCTGGAAGGCGGCACGGGCCGTCGCGCCCGGCACGGGCACGGCGACCTCGGTCGTCTCCAGCACGACGGGCTCGGCGATGCCGGCGTCGCGGGCGGCGAGCCGCTCGGCGTCGGCCGCCGTCAGGGTGGCGGGCTCAGGTGCCGCCGCGTCGCGCGCCAGCGACGAGCTGACGTAGAGCACCTTGCCGTCGCGCATGCCCACGGAGGCGATGCCGTCGACCCCGGCTGGCAGGTCGCCGAACTGCTGGCGCACGATCACCACGTCGGCGTCCTTGCCCAACGGCCGGCTGGCCAGCACCTCGACCGACGCGGCGCCGCGGGCGGTGAGGCCCAGGATGTCGCGGGCCCCGGCGAGGAAGTCGAGCGCGGCGGCCTCAGGGTCGGCAGGCAGCCCGGCCGCGAGAGGTTCGTCGGTGGCCATCAGCACGGCCGGCGTACCGAGCTTGTTCCACCGAGCGGTGGCGTCGAGGTCGTCGACGGCGGACCGCTGCTTCGCGGTCGGCGCGGCCCGGCCGTCGCGGACGTCCTTGTCGAGGGAGGGGGAGCCCTCGCCCTGGAAGCCAGCGGCGCTCCCGCCTGGTGGGCCTGCTGGTGGTGAGCCCGCCGGAGAGGCCGACGAGGCGAACGGTGCAAGTGCAGCGGCGAGGGAGAGCGTCACGAAGGCAGCGCCGATCCCTCCTACCCGAGAATTGAGGTGCATCGGTGGGTCCCTTCCGGCGACCGCGGTCACCGTGTCCGAGAAAGAGGGGAATCTCGTTGTACTCCTCGTCGGTACGCCGTGGGAAGCCTTGGAAAGGACGCAATCACCTTCGCGGTCCTCAGAATGAACTCAGGAGTTCCTTTTGTGCTCCCCGCCGGTAAGCACCGGGACTGGAAGCACGCGAATGACCGCCGGTCAGCCCGGCAGATATAGTTATGTCAATCTCCTGGTGCTCTCGGGTCACGGCGGGAGCCTGAGGAGTGACGGAACGCCGTCGCAGATCACGGCCGTCCCTGTGTGGCATCAACAGGGCGCGGAACTTGCTGCATGGCGCAGGAGAAATCATGAAGAGCGATGACAGATCCCGCCAAGTAGTCATCGACCATGCCGCGGCTGAGCGTCGCCTTTTCCTGTCGACGTTCTTCGTCGGCGATACCCGCAGCGCCGGATGGGATCAGCATTTCCATGTGCGCGATGGACGGCACGTTAAGGAGCCGCCTTCTTGGAGATGGCAAGCACTTTGCCAACTCTGAGCAGTCCGCAACCGCTGCTCGTCCCGGCTCGTTCCGAACTGGCGAAGCGACATGTCGAGGTGCGACGAGTTGCAGTCTCGTGCACCGCTCCGGGGGGCCAGGTAGAGAGTGCCTGGCGAAGTTGACCTGATCGTCCAGGCCGCACACGGAAACGCACTCACACATGCCGATGCGCGGTCGCGCTCTCAGGGCCGAAACTCGGACTCATGAGCCTCGCAGAACTTCTGCCCGTCGACGTTCAGCACCACCGGGACGGCGCCGCAGACACTGCACTGCATGTCCTTCTGGCGAGGGGTTCGCCGCCGAAAGCGCTTGTGTGGTCCCAGGTGGGGTAGCCCGAACTCCAGCGCCAGCCCTTTTCGCTCGCCGTAGTCGAAGTCGATCCAGACGGACGGCACGCCCCGGTACTCACCGACCTGGGCGACGACGCCGCTCCCGAAGGTTGTGTGATCCACAACTGCATGAGCGTGCAGCCAGTCAGGCACTGAGATGGACCGATCGGGCTCCCATTCCGGCACCGGAGAACACTAACGCCGAGGTGCACGCTCATGCCGCGATCCGCGTGGCACCGCCGACGAGCGGTCATGGGACGATGCGGCGATGACGGATGATCGCGTGGTCGATGAACGCGCTGAGCGGGTGGTCGCGCTGCTCGAAAGCAACGTGAGAACCGAGCTGCAGGTCACGAACGGCGGATTCGAACTCGGGCTCAGCGACGAGACTATCGAGCGTCTCATGCAGGGCGTGACCTCTGGGCTTCTGTACGCCTTCACGATTGATTGGTCGCCGGATTGGGTCAAGCCGGGCGACGTACACCACTGGGAGGAGGCGGGCCGATTCTTCGCCCGCTGTGGCGTCTGCCTCGCGGATTCCCCGCCGTCGCATGACGAGCAAACCGCGATGGCCTGGGCTCACAGTCACGAGAAGTCCCACTGACTCATCCGCACGACATGCCGCGACTCGCGTCGTCCGGCGTGCGAACATTCACTTCGTGAACGAGTTGAGTTTCGACGTCGCTGACAACGAAGGCAGCGTCGAACTCATCCCCGTGGTTGACGGGATTTCGCTGACGCAGCTTGTCGCCGACTACGAGTCGGCTCACGGAATGGTGCCGTCGGGCGGCTACGCCGGGCTGATTCCCGCGCACTTCAACTTCGGAGACCTGACGGCGTACTACCTCGGACAGAGTGAGCGCCAGTGGCCCGGCACGGGCCGCATGTGGCTGCTGGGCTGTGACTGCGGCGAAGTTGGCTGTTGGCCGCTCGAGGTGACGACCACCATCATGGATGGTCAAGTCACCTGGACGGACTTCCGGCAACCGCACCGGCCCGACTGGGACTACGCCGAGTTCGGACCCTTCACCTTCGAGGAGACGCAGTACCGGGACGCCATCGCGGGCGCCGCATCCGCTGCATCGGCCTGAGCGGCATTGAAACGCCGCTGAGCGTCGGGCGGCGAGCTGGTGCCATGCCGCGAAATCCGAACGTCACTGCGGAGCGGCGTCGTGCCTGGCCTTGATGTAGCTGGCGTAGTTGGCTGCTGAGCCCTGCGCGTGGAGCTCGATCGTGGCGGGGGAGTAGCCGAGGACTTCGGCGATGATCGCGGTCGGCGCGAGCTTGGTGAGCTCGTGGAGCGTGCCAAGACGAGCGGCACGGACGCCAAGAGTGGTGCGCAGCCGACCCGCGATGTAGCCGGGCTCGAGGTGCCTGCCGGGGGAGTAGCCGGGGAAGACCCAGTTGCTGTTGGGATGTGCGGCCGTCTGGTGGTTATGGGGTTCACCACAGAGCCGCCGGAAGGGCTCGTCGAGCGGTGGATGCAGCTCGATGTTAGAGGTTCCGCCGAGCCGGACGGTCACCAAGTCATCCGCGATCGTCACCTCGTCCCAGGTCAAGGCCAGGAGCCGCTCGAGTGGTTGACCGAAGACCAGGAGAAGAATGGCGATGGCGCGGTGCCTGACGGGCAGGTCGGTGCTCTGGATGTGGTCGTCGATCGCCTTGGTCTGTGCCTGGGCGTCGAGCTTGGGGCTCGTGCCGCGGCGATGCGGGGTGAGTCGGAGGTCCGGGTCGATGAGCTTGGACTTGATCGCCCAGCCGAGGAACCTGCTTGCGATACCTCGGGTAGTTGGTCCGCCGGCTTGCCAAGCGTCGAGGTCGCCTTGACTGAGGTCCTCGAGGAAGACGTCACGGGCGCGGAGCCAGGTGAGGAAGTCGATCGCGACGGTGACGGTCTGCTTGGACCGGAGGAAGGTGCCGCGGCTTGTAGCGCCTTCTTCGTTCATCCGGCGGAGGATGTGCCAGCGTATGAAGCGGGTGATGACGTCACGGTCATCGGGATGGTCGAGCCGGGCGACGGCGCCCGGCATCCATTCGTCGAAGCGGTCGCGGTAGAGATCATGGCGGGGGAGCGCACCATGCTCGACCAGGAGGCCGCGCACGTAGTCCCGCGTACGCGACGGCGGGAGTGAGTCGAGGAGTTCGTGGGTGACCCGGCCGTGGCCGCGCAGCTGCTCGAAGAAGCCGCGGACGTGGGCCTGCTTGATCCAGGTCAGCCCGCTGTTTGCGCGCTTCATGTTCTTCATGGCCTCACTGATGGCCACCAGTTCCGGCGCGATCTTGCCGGTGTTCGGATCGGCGAGCAGGCTCTCGACGACCACGTTGAGCTCGCAGTGCATGCAGCGGCCGCCGCGGTAGAGCTCGGCTTCGGCGCCGCAGGTAGCGCAGTCGATGTTGAGCGTCACTCCGGAGCATGTGCGGCACGCCGGTCGGCCGTCGATCCTGCCCGGAAGGACGCCTTCGTGCCCGCACGCGCAGGTGCCGCGTTCGCGCTTGGCAGCCTGGTAGCAGTAGCCACAGATTCGTCCGTCTGGACAGCGTGCGACGGGCTTGTAGTGCTCGCGGCAGCGCGCGCAGGGATCCGGCCAGGCGGCTGGGTCGCCTGGCTTCCTGGGACGGGCCATCAGCTGTCCGGCTCGTCTGGAATGACGCGGACCCGGCGAGCGATCGGGCTGCCGGGCTTGATGCCGAGGTCTTCGGGGCGTTTGGGGGCGTTCGCGGTAGCGGCAGCGCGCATTTCGACGTAGGGCTCGAACAGGTCGTTGGGCGTGCAGTCGAAGATGTCGCACAGGGCCGCGAACGTCCGGGCGGGGATGCGTTCGGGTGGCTGGGTGACGAGCCGGTGCACCTGTGCGTTGGACAGGTTGACGCCGCGGGACTTGAGCAGCGGGATGAGCTCGGTGGTCTTCCAGAGGTTGTGTTCGGCCATCACCTGACGCAGGCGCCAGTGGTAGCCCACTCGTCGTAGTTCAGCCATCGTGGTCGCCGTCCTTCTGGTCGAGTCGTAGGCGCCGGGTGATCATCTGCTGGATGGTCTTCTGCTTGAAGTCCGAGGAGACCGATGTGTACAGCGAGGTCGTCGAGGAGTGCTGGTGGCCGACCTGCTGCTGGACGAAGAACGGGTCGTAGTCGGCTTCGATCAGGTGCGTCACATACGAGTGGCGCAGGCAGTGGAGCGTCAGCTCGTCGGGCAGGCCAGCCTGCTCACGGGCCCGCGCAAAGGCGCGCTCGAAGGTACGCAGACTCGTGGCGCCGGCCCGCTCAGAGGGCCATAGGGACCTGGAGCGGTCCGCGGTGGCGAACAGTTCTCGGCCCGCGGGGGAGAGCCAGTGCTTGAGCAGATCGACCACCCAGTCGAACTCCGGAGTGGTCAGCACCGTGCGGCGCCGCGGTCCGGACCCCTTCATGCCCTTGGCCCAGCGCACCTGCACGGCGCCGAAGTTCCCGTAGTCCGGCACCTTCGGGTTGGGGCCGAAGTCGACGTACTCGAGCCTGGTCAGCTCGCGGCGTCGAAGCCCGTAGGCGTAGGCGACCTTCAGCGCCGTCGAGTCACGGAGCGCGGGCAGCCAGCGCTTGCTGCCCTTGGCGTACTCGGCGTCAACGAAGTCGTCGGCGGCGTCGAACAGGCTCTGCATCTCGTTGCGGGTCAGAGCGCGCCGGCCGGTCGGCACGTCGTCGTCGGTGCTGTGCCGCGGGCTGTTCCAGTCGAAGACGATCTGTGCCGGGATGTCGTTGAAGACGCGTTCGCAGAACGCCACCCACCCGTACCTGGTGTCGCTGACATAACTCGTGAACGCACGAATGGCCGTGGTGTAGGACCGCAGCGTCGGGATCTTCAGAGGCCGCTCACCGGAGCGAAGGTCGGCAAGGAACTCCTCGAAGTGATGCGGGCGCCAGGTCCACGGGTACTCGTTGGTGTGCTCCTGGAACCTGGTGACGATCCGGCACGACGTCTTGATGTGTGCCGTTGTCAGGCCGCGCGCCAGCTGCTGCGTGCGCCAGCGATCCAGCATCGCTTCGAAGACGCGATCATCTGCGCGCAGTAGCCCGACGGAGTCGTCGAGTAGATAGTCAGGGATCCGTCCAGGAACAAGCTCCACGTCGGCAAACAGTACGCGGGAATCTCTCATTAGATGCGAACGACACGCACTGAGCAGGGCAAACACCTCAGTTGAGCACCCAACAGCGGTGGATGCATAACCCAGGAACTTGGGCCCTGACCAGCAGAAACGTCACCAACCACGGGTGCGACGAGCTCTCTCATCTGTTTGTACTCGTCGGATTTTACCGCCGATAATCTACATTATGTCAATCAGTGGAGGGTCCGCTGGGATCCGGTCTCTGGCTCGTCCCCCGGGACCAGAACTCCACCGGTGTCATTCGACCCTTCGCTCGCGGCCGTTGTGCGCAAGGAACAAGCCTTCCGTCCTTTGTAGCCATGGCGCTCAGCAAGAGTTCGTGGCTAGTTTCAGGATCGCGGCCGGACATCGGGTCGTGACCTGGAACTCGGGAGTCCGTCATGTCGTTTCCGCTCGCGCGTCGATTCTTCGCCCGTCTGACCGTCCCCGCCCTGGCCCTCGGCATGGCCGCGCTGCCACTCGCGGCCCCGGCTGCTCCTGCGGCACCCAAGCCGCCCGGGGATGACGGCACCACGGTGCGGGTCTCGGGCGGCCCCGTCCGTGGCACCGTCGAGGATGGCCTCCGCGTCTTCCAGGGCATCCCTTACGCCGCGCCACCCGTGGGTGACCTGCGGTTCGAGCGGCCCCAGCCGGTGAAGCCGTGGCGCGGCACGCTCGACGCGACGGCGCCTCGTTCGCAGTGCGCCCAGCTCGGCAACGGGACGGGCAATCCCACCACCTTCGTCGAGGACTGCCTGTACCTCAACGTCACCACGCCTGCCGGCCGCTCGGCGCGGCGTGCGGGGCTGCCCGTGATGGTGTGGATCCACGGGGGTTCGTTCCTGACCGGCGACGGCGCCAGCTACGACGCCGGCAAGCTCGCGACCCGCGGCGATGTCGTGGTGGTGACGATCAACTACCGCTTGGGCCCGTTCGGCTTCCTCAACCACCCCGACCTCGGGACGAGCAACGCTGCCCTGCTCGATCAGCAGGCGGCGCTGCGGTGGGTGCAGCGCAACGCCCGCGCCTTCGGCGGCAACCCGCGCAACGTGACGGTCTTCGGCGAGTCAGCCGGCAGCGCGTCCGTGTGCGCCAACATCGCCTCGCCGCAGGCGCGCGGCCTGTTCCGCCGGGCGATCGCCCAGAGCTACTCGTGCACGGCCGACTTCGCGACACTGGCGAGCTCGCAGGCAGCGGCCGAGACGTACAGCGCCGCGGTCGGCTGCGCCGAGGACACCGCCGCCTGCCTGCGACGCACCGACCCGGAGACTCTGCTGCGCGCATGGACGAGCGGCGCGTTCGCCGTCGGAGGCGCCGCGCTCCCCCGGCAGCCGGGTCAGGCACTCGCGGACGGCACGGCCAACCGGGTCGACCTGATGCACGGAAACACGCTCGACGAGAACCGTCTCTTCATCCCGCTCCAGTACGGCACTGCGCTGACCGCGGCCCAGTACGTCGGGGCGATCCGCGCGACCTTCGGCCCGGCTGCGGACGCCGTGCTCGCGCGATACCCCCTGGACGCCTACGCCTCGCCGATCATCGCGCTGTCCACGGTCTTCAGCGACTACGGCAGCCCGCTCTCGACGTGCAGCCACGTGGACGCCTACGACACTGCCCAGGACCGCACGCGGGTGTACGCCTACCAGTTCCAGGACCGCACGGCCGACCCGCTGGTCCCGCTGCTCGGCACGGCGAACGGCGCGGCGCACGCGACCGAGCTCCCCTACCTCTTCCCCGGCCTGTTCGGCGATGGCCTCGACCCCGAGCAGGAGAAGCTGTCCGACGCGATGGTGTCGTACTGGACCAGCTTCGCCCGCCACGGCCGCCCTTCCGGCAGGGGTCTCCCCCGGTGGCCCGAGTACGACGGCGCGGGCGACGTGCTGGCGCTCGACCTCCAGAGTGCCGGCGGGATCCGTGCCGAGGACGTGGCGGCAGCGGCGAACTGCAGCTTCTGGCGGCAGCTCGGCTGAGCCGCGTCTCGCTCACGCCACCTGCACCAGGTGATCACGAGGAACCATCGTGAGCGAGCTGGTGGTCCGCCTCATCCGGCGACCCCGGCACGGTGCCCTCCCCCGTGGACCCGGCGGGCGCGGGCACCGACGGGCCGGTACAGAAGTAGTGGGCGAACAGTACGACTGGCATAGGTGTCCCCTGGTCCGCGCCGCAGCGGATCAGCGGATCGGTGCGGCCAGCGGGAGTGACAGGTCGACCAGGGACCTGACCTTGCTGCCGCACGAGGAGACGACGTTCGCATCAGTGCAGTAGTAGGCCCCGGTGCGCGTCCCGGTGGCCAGGTCCTTCGCCCACGCCGCACCGAACTCGCGCAACCGAGCGGTCTGGGTGGCGTTGGCCGAGCAGCCGGCGCCGATCACCCCGATCGCATCGCTGTTCTCGCCCTCGACGTCGATGTGGCAGCTGCCGCCCGTGGGCATGCCGAGCGTGTACCGGCTCCAGACGAGCTGGATGCCGACGTACGGGTTGTCCAGGCCGACCAACGCCTCCCGCGAGTTGTTGAAGAGGTTGGTGATGCTGGGGCGAGCAGTGACGGCCAGGACCGGACGGGCCGCTCCGTCGGAGATGGCCTCCACGTTGGCGGTGAATCCTCCGGCTGCGACGGGGTCGAAGAGGATCGCGCCGGCGAAGTCCCGGTAGCCGTTTGCGTCGAGACGACGGCCCAGCTCGCTGGCGAAGTGGCCGCCTGCTGAGTGGCCGCCGACGATGTAGCGCCGGGGCAGGGGGCGTCCTGCCGGCGGGGTCAGGCTGCGCCGCGTCATCAGGTCGCCCAGGGCGGAGGCGAGCGCCGGGTTGCCCGCGGTCATGTCCCCGTTGACGCACAGGACCATGACGCCCTTCTCGGCAATCGCCTTGCTGGTGCCGCGCAGGTTGCCGCAACCCCGGCTGAAACCGTGGTTGAGCACCATCAGCGCAGAGGAGCCGGCGTTCGGCAGGTACCAGTCGACGCTGTGGCTCTGACCGGCGATCACGAGCTGTGAGTTCACGCAGGTGCTCGTCGAAGAGCTGTAGCTCCGACAGGCGACGTCCGCGGCCTGGGCGCCCGGTGCCATCGCCAACAGCCCGCCGGACAAGGCGGCGGCGGCAAGGAGGCCTGAGATCGCGGCCTTCATCTGCTTCTTCATGTGCGCTCCCGAGAGTCGTGACACGGCGTGGTCCGCCGCCACGTCGCAACCTAGGACCGCAGCGGATATAAGGATATATGCACCCCACGGCCCTGGATCTTTGTGACCCAACCGTGACCTTCACGCCGTCAGCAGACGACGAGCTTGTCCCCGTCGGACGCGTGATCGGCCATCGCCACACTCTGGATCGCCGGGTCGTCGTAGGTGTTCCAGTAGTACGTCTTCGTCCGTCCCGAGTAGAGCCCGGTGTAGATGGTCTTCTCGAAGTCGCCGTCGCCCATGGCCGCGCTGCCGTCCACCATCGCGACCTGCTGGAGCGTGTGGAACGCCCTGCTGACGTTCTCCTCCTCGGTCGTCTTGGCCGGGTAGTGCGCGTGGACGTAGGCCGCGCGCACGAATCGCGACGGCGAGTAGTAGTCCCCCGGGATGCCGCGCATGTGCGACCCGGACCCGAACGGACGCAGCTGCGCCCGCCCCAGGGCGGTCTCCTCGGGAAACTCGGGCGAGACGTTGAGGTAGTTGCGCAGGTTCTCGTGGTGCCACCCGAAACCCGGCTGGTTGGCCAGGACGTCGACGTCGTCGTCGAAGACCTGCACGCCTTGGTCGGTGGCCTCCACCACGATGGCGCGCGTCGAGTCGCCGATGATCCAGTGCAGCAAGGAGCTGGGGTACTTCTCGTTGATCGGCCTGTCGACGACCACGACGTCCTCGAGTGCGCCCTCGACCTCGTCGACGCTGGTGAACTGGGAGGCCACCCAGAGCGGGAACTCGAAGGCGGCGACGTTGGTCGCGCCGTCCGCCGGCTCCCGGGCGTAGCTCGCGTAGCCCGGGAAGTTCAGCCCCGCCACCGCCAGACCCGCGTCGTTGCCGCAGTCGAAGTACAACGGCGTGTCCTCCTCCACGATCCCCATGCCGATCACGGCGTGCTCGATCCGGGGCACCGCCCCGAACGGTGACCTGGTCTCGTACGCCGTGGGAGTCAGCACGACCCGCTCGCCGTAGCCGACCGTCCAGTCGAGGTTGCGTGCCAGGTAGAGATTGCTGCTCTCGTCGGAGAACCTGATGCTCGTGCACATGTCGTCGTCCTTGCTCGTCCGGTGACCATCGGCCTCCAACAGCCCGGTGGCTCCTTCGGAGCGTATGGCTGAGCGCGGGACCTGCACCCTGCCGAAAGCCTCTCCCCTGCCATGGCTCAGGTCAGCACATCGGGCGGCTGTCGGCGTGCGAACGCCCTGACCTCCTGGTGACGACGGAGCAACACAGGCGAAATGCGTGCCTCATACGTTCGCCCGGGACATCGTCGAACGACTCGGGAGAACGACATGACCCTCACCCTGCCCAGGCGTCGCGCAGCAAGCGCCTTCGCCGCGGCCGCACTCGCAGCCGCCCTGCTCGCACCGCAATCCGGCCTCGAGGCGGTCGGTGCGCCGATCTCCGCCTCGCCCTCGTCCTTGTCGCAGAGTCCTGCTCTGCATGGCCAGGACCCCACGACCCTCACCATCTCGGAGACCCTCACCGCCCTGAAGTGGCGCCGGACCACCTCAGTGGAGCTGGTGAAGGCGTTCCAGGCACGCATCGACACCTACGAGCCGTTCTACAACGCCTTCACCCAGCTCAACCCCGGCGCGCTCGCCGACGCGGCTGCTTCGGACGCGCGACGTCGCAACCCCTTCCGCAAGGTCCGTCCGTTGGAGGGGGTGCCGATCGTCATCAAGGACTCCCTGGACGTCAAGGGCATGCCGACCACGTCCGGTTGGCCGCTGACCTCGCCCGTCGCCGGCGGCATCGCCCTGGTCCCGGAGACCGATGCCCCGCTCGTCCGGCGGCTGCGGGAGGCGGGTGCGATCTTCCTCGGCAAGACCAACCTGCCGATCCTCGCCGGCAGCGGGTCCAACGCCAACAACAGCGCCTACGGCCCGACGTTCAACGTGCTCGACCGGGCCTGGGCGCCGGGCGGCTCCTCGACCGGCTCCGCGACGGCCGTGGCCGGTGACTTCGCCGTGGCGGGGATCGCCGAGGAGACGGGCGGGTCGATCCAGAACCCCGCGTCCGCCCAGAGCCTCTACGCCGTCAAGCCCACCTTCGGCCTGATCCCCAACACGGGCAACTTCCCGCTGGCGGGGCTCACGCGGGACGTCCTGGGGCCCCTGACCAAGAGCGTCGAGGACGCGGCGATCATGCTCGACGTCCTGGCCGGCTACACACCGGAGGACACCAAGACCCGCGGGGCCGTCGTGCCACGGCGCGGCTACACCTCCCAGCTCTCCCGCTATGCCCTGCTGGGCAAGCGCATCGGCTTGTACGGGCCGGGGTGGCGGACCGGGAACAACAGCGACCTCTCCCCCGAGACGGCCCAGCTCTACGCCCGGGCGGTCCAGAACCTGAAGCGGCAGGGCGCCATCGTGGTGGAGGACCCCTTCGCGGGCTCCGGCTTCCACGAGCTGCGCGGGGCAGGAGGCGTGACGAACGCCGGCAACAACGCCGCGATCCAGGCCTACCTGCGGCGGCTGGGACCGAGCGCCGCCGTCAACTCGGTCGAGGAGCTCAACGCCTGGGCGGACGCCAACGGCTTCGAGAGCGACACCCGCGTCAACAACATGCTGGAGGGAGCGAACGAGCAGCCGGACCTCTCGGGATTCCTGGCCAACCGCGACAACTACCTGCGGATCTTCGAGTCGGTGATGAAGAAGCACAGGCTGGACGCCTTGATGTACCCCCAGCAGGTTCGCGAGGTCGGTCCGGTCTTCGGCGGCAGCGTGTCGGCCAGCACGGTCTCGGAGATCAACATCGCCCAGCTCCCGGGCGTGGTCGTCCCTGACGGGGCGTACGCCAGCGGCAAGCCGTTCAACCTGCTCTTCCTGGACCGCAAGTGGACCGAGGCCGAGCTTCTCGGTTACGCGTACGACTACGCCGACGCCTACGGCGGGCGCCTCGTCAACCGCGAGCTGGAGACCACGCCGGCCGACACCACCGCGCCCACGGTGACGATCAAGGAAGGGTCGGTCCAGACCGGCGGCGCCTACACGTCGATCTCGCTCCAGCTCTACGACGCCGGCAACGTCGCCCGGGTCGTGCTGAACGAGACCGAGACCGACCTGCCGGACAGCGTCTCCCCGGCGCTCGACGACGTCAGGCCCGGGGTCCTGGGCGCGAAGCAGGGCCCGAACACCCTCAAGGTCTACGACGTCTTCGGCAACGAGGCCACCCTGGAGTTCGCCCTGCAGTAGCCGCTCGGCGCATGGTCGGGTCCACCTGGGCGGACGCGCCCAGGTGTGGCCCGGTCCCCCACACCGTCAGCGTCTCGTCTCGTACCTCGTCATGAGCACGCCGTCGGGAAACGCGCGGTTCTCCACCAGGTCCAGGCCCACCCAGCGTTCCAGCGCAGTGAAGAACGGCGTCCCGCTCCCGATCAGCACCGGATGGGTGACGATCGTGTACTCGTCGATCAGCCCGGCCCGCATGGCCGCCGCGGCGAGCGACGCACCGCCGATGTCCAGGTGGCCGTCGCCGTCCTCCTCCTTGAGCCGACGGATCTCGGTCATCGCGTCCCCGGTGACCAGGCGGGCGTTCCAGCCCACCGAGTCGAGCGTCGAGGAGAAGACCACCTTCGGCATCTCCCGCCAGCGCCGCGAGAACTCGACGTGCGCGGGTGCGGCGTCAGGTTGCTGGTCGGCGGTCGGCCAGTGCGAGCTCATCCCCTCCCACAGCCTCCGGCCGTACAGCGCCTGGCCGGTCTCCCCCACCCGGTCCGACCAGAACTGGAAGAGCTCGTCGCTCGGCGTGCTCCAGGTGAGGTCGCCGTCGGGTGCCGCGACGTAGCCGTCCAGGCTGAGGTTCATGGCGTAGGTCAGCGTCCGCATGCATCCAGAGTGTCGGGAACCGGTGCCCCGCGTACAGACCCTGGGCTCAGCGCATGAGCTCGACCGGTGCCCATCCCGGCCACCGGGGCTCGCCCACCGGCTGCCCGTACTCGTAGACCGCGACCTTCCGGAAAGGTGCGTCCAGGCTCGAGTTGTCGTAGACCACCGCACGGTCCGCCAGGTCCCTGGCCCGGGCCACCAGCGCCCACAGCCGCGAGTAGCGCGCCCTGATCCTCTCCTCCGGCACCAGGTGACCACCGGCAGCGACCCGGTCCGCCACGCGCGCCACGGTCAGGTCCTCGGGGACGAGGATCACGTGCAGCCACACGCCGTACCCGGCGTCATGGGCACGAGTGACCAGCTCGACCTTGCTCGGGTGGCTGAACACCGTCTCGGTGACGAAGCTGGCTCCCCGGGCGATCAACCGGTCGCGCTCCCGCGCGGCCAGCTGCGAGACCTCCAGGGCGCGGCGGGCCTGTTCGTCGCGGTCGCCGGGCCACGTCCGCGCGGCGATCACGTCGGCGTTCACGAACGGCAGATGGGTCCGTGGCACGAGGACCTTCTCGGCGAAGGTGGACTTCCCGGCCCCGTTGGACCCTGCCAGGACGTGCAGGATCGGGGTGCTCACCGGGCGGCGGTCGCCCCGCCGGCTCCGGGCTCGTCCTCGCGCACGTGGACCGTGACGTTGCCCTCCGCATCGCTCTCGGAGACGCGGGTGCGGCCCTGGGTCGCGAAGTCGGCACGCAGGTCGAGGTTCGCGACGTCCTCGTCGATGCTCTCGCGCCAGGCGGTCCGGACGGCGGCCTGCTCGATGTCGCGGACAGCGTCGTAGTCCAGCTGTCCGGCGAGCACACGGTCGATGTCTCGTTGCGACAGGGCCGCGGACGCCTCGAGCTCCTGCCCCAGCCTGGCCCAGTGGGCGAGCTGCTGGGCGGCGCTACGGTGCGACCGCTCCCCCGCGGTCTGCGCGGCAGCGAACATGAGGGAGTCGAACCGGGTCGGGATCGTGGTGGCCATCGACCGCACCTCCGAGGTCGGGAGAACCTGTCCCGACCGACTGTAGCAGTCTGCTACAGACAGAACGAGGGACTCTGGGACCCGCAGGCGGCGGGTACGGCGCTCATCGGCCTGTGTGTGGTTCCATGAGGCCTACCCTGCCCTGCTCTCTCCAGGAGTTCCCAGCCCGTGCGTCATCTCGTCACCTCACTCGCCCTGCTCGCCGGCCTGCTGGCCCCCGCCGCGGCGTCCGCGGCCCCCGCCAGCCCCGAGCGAGCGCCCGGCGCCTCGCCCACCTCCTCCGTGACCGCCGACCAGGTGGCGCCGCGTCCGAAGAAGAAGCGCAAGAAGAACAAGACCAAGATCCGCGCCACCTGGAGCGTGAGCACCGTCGGGCTCCTCACCCCGGCGACCGTCTCCGGCAAGGTGAAGGACAAGGGTCGGATCAAGCGCAAGGTCGTGCTCCAGCAGAAGCGCGCGGACGGCTGGAAGAAGGTCGCCTCGACCAAGACCAACAAGAAGGGCGAGTTCTCCCTCGCCGTGCCGACCCAGTGGCTCTACTCGATGAAGTCCCGTCTGGTGACCAAGAGCAAGAAGCGCAGCCCGGGTGCGAAGTCGAAGACCCAGCGGATCTCCGTCGTGCCCGGCTACGCCCCGGCCGGCAGCGCGCAGAGCTGGTCGGCGCTCAACCCCAACCAGCGCCTGCGGTGGAACCCCTGCCAGACCATCACCTACCGGGTCAACGTCGCCCAGGCGCCTGCTGACATCGAGGCGGCGATCCACCAGTCCGTCGCGGAGATCTCCGCGGCCACCGGCCTCCGCTTCAAGTTCAAGGGCTACACCGAGGCGATCTACGGCGGGCTCCCCGGCGCCGGCCGCTGGCAGCGCGACACCGACATGGTCGTCGCCTTCGTCCGCCCGGAGCAGACCACCCTCGACTTCACCAACGCGCACGCCTGGGGCGGCGTCGAGAAGGCGGTCTGGGGGCGCGACTCCCGCGGGAAGCTCGGCAAGGTGACCAAGGGCGGCGCGACGTTCGACCTCACCACCCGTGGCGGCTGGCCGTACATGAAGGCCTACGACACCCTGCTCCACGAGATCGGGCACGTCGTCGGGCTCGGCCACGTCGACGACCCGACGCAGATCATGGCCACCGGCGTGGAGGGTCCCTACGTGTTCGGCGCCGGCGACCTGACCGGGCTGCGCAAGATGGGCCTGCAGTCGGGCTGCGTCAAGAAGCTGAAGGCGCGCGGCGCCGACCTGCTCTCCCCCGAGGACGCCGGCTTCCTGGTGAGGCTCCCGTGACGCCGCGACGTACGTCGGCCCGCCGCTCCGCGCTGCTGTTCGCAGGCCTGCTGCTGACGCCTGCGCTCGCCGCGTGCGGCGACGACTCGGGTGACACGGCCACCGAGAGCACCTCCCCGGAGTCGGGCGGCACCGGCGCTGCGTGCGCCTACGAGTCCGACGGCCAGGAGCCCTCGCGCGAGGTCACCGCTCCTCCGGAGCAGGCCGAGGTCAGCGGTGAGGTGCAGGCCAGCGTCGAGACCAGCATCGGGACGCTGAACGCCGTGCTGGACGCGGAGACGGCGCCCTGCACGGTCGGCAGCTTCGCCTCGCTGGCCGAGCAGGGGTACTACGACGACACCCCGTGCCACCGGCTCACCACCGGGGGCATCTTCGTGCTCCAGTGCGGCGACCCGACCGGCACCGGGACCGGCGGTCCCGGCTACACCGTGCCGGACGAGCTGGAGCAGGCGGAGGAGGGCGGGTACCCCGCCGGCGTCCTCGCGATGGCCAACACCGGTCAGCCGGACACCGGCGGCTCGCAGTTCTTCATCGTCTACGACGACACGCAGCTCCCGCCGAGCTACACGGTCTTCGGCGAGCTGGACGAGAAGAGCGTCGAGCTGGTCCGCGACGTCGCGAAGAAGGGCACCGCCGACGGCGGTCCCGACGGCGCCCCCGCGACCGAGGTGACCATCGAGTCGGTCTCCCTGGACTGAGGGGTTCTCCCCCACTGCGGTCGGGGGCCCCGGACTACTGTGATCCGGGTGACCCCCCACCGCAGCCTCCAGCACGCTGAGGCCCTGGAGCGGTTCGCCCTGCTCCAGGTCACCTCGAACGACGTCACCCTCGACCTCGCAGCCGACGAGGAGACCTTCTCCTCCCGGACCCGCGTGATCTTCGAGAGCCGCGGGGGGCCGACCTTCGTCGACCTCAAGCCCCGGCAGCTGCGCGAGGTGCGCCTCAACGGCGACGTTCTCGATCCCGGCCTGCTGGACGGCGGCCGCTTCCCGCTGAACACCACCGCCGGCACCAACGAGCTGGTCGTGGACGCGGTGATGGCCTTCCGCCGCGACGGCGAGGGTCTGCACCACTTCGTGGACCCGGCCGACGGACGGCGCTACGTCTACGGCATGTCGTTCATGGACGCGGCGCCGAGCATCTTCGCCTGTTTCGACCAGCCCGACCTGAAGGCGCCGTACACCTTCCACGTGCGCACGCCCACGGACTGGAAGGTCTTCGGCAACGCACCCGGCGAGCAGGTCGAGCCCGGCCAGTGGGAGCTGGCGACCACCCCTCCCCTGTCGACGTACTTCGTCACGCTGGTCGCAGGCCCCTACCACCTGCTCACCGACGAGCACGACGGGATCCCGCTCGGCCTCAGCGCCCGCCAGAGCCTCGCGGCCGACCTGGACAGGGACGCCGACGAGCTCTTCGGGCTCACCCGGGTCTGCTTCGACGAGATGCACCGGCTCTTCGGCATCCGCTACCCGTTCGGCGACTACCACCAGGCGTTCGTGCCGGAGTTCAACGCCGGCGCGATGGAGAACCCGGGCTGCGTGACCTACCGCGACCCGATGATCTTCTCCAGCCGGGTCACCCGCGGCGAGCGGATCAAGCGGGCCACCACCGTGGCGCACGAGATGGCGCACCAGTGGTTCGGCAACATCACCACCCCGAAGTGGTGGGACGACCTGTGGCTCAACGAGTCGTTCGCCGAGTACCTCGGCAACCGGGTGACCGCCGACGTCACCGAGTACTCCGACACCTGGGTCTACAACGCCTACGCCCGCCGCCAGTGGGGCCTGGTGGCCGACCAGCGTCCCAGCACCCACCCGGTGGCCGGCAACGGGGCCGTGGACGCGACCGCCGCGCTGCAGGACTTCGACGGCATCTCCTACGCCAAGGGGTCGAGCCTGCTCAAGATGCTGAACCGACGTCTGGGCGACGAGGTCTTCTTCGGCGGCGTCGTCGACCACCTGCAGACCCATCGGTTCGGCAACGCCACCATGCACGACCTGATCGGCTCCTGGGAGCGGGCAGGCGCCGGCGACCTCTCCGGCTTCACCGACTCCTGGCTGCGGACCCCCGGCCCCGACACCCTGGAGATGGCGCCGGGCTGGGTCCTGCGCCGGACGCCGCCGCCGGCGCACCCGGCGGACCGCTCCCACACCTTCCACGTGGCAGTGCTCGACGAGTCCGGCGAGCAGCTCTTCCCGGTCACGCTCGAGGCGGACGAGACTCCCGCCGAGCCCACGCTGTCCCCCGGACGCGGAGCGGCGGTGCTGCTCGACCCGTACGAGGAGACCTGGGGCGTCACCCTGCTGGACGCCGACAGCGTCACCGCCCTCAAGCAGGTGCTGCCCCGGCTGGACGACGAGCTGCGCGCCGGCGTGTGGAACAGCGTCCGCAGCACCTTCCACCAGGGCCGCCTCTCCCCCGCCGACGTCCTCGACCTGGTCGAGGCCGGCATGCCGCACGAGGAGTACGACGCCGCCGTCTACTACACCGCGCCGTGGGCGCTGAGCCGAGGCGCCGGTCTCAGCGACGACCCGGCGGCGGGCGCGGCGCGGGTGCACGCCGTGATGCGCGAGCGCACCACCTCCGCCGAGCCCGGGAGCACCCTGCAGCTCGCCGCCTTCCAGTCGGCCGTGGCCAGTGCCGGGGACGAGGACCTGCTCCGGACCTGGCTCTCGGGGAACCTGCCGGAGGGGCTCGTGCTCGACCTCGACCTGCGCTGGGCTCTGCTGGTCCGGCTGGCCGCCCTGGGCTGCGCCGACGAGGCCGAGCTCGACGCCGCCCTGGCAGCCGAGCCGACCGGCCGCTCCCGGGTCGAGCACGCCCGCGCCCGGGCGTCCGTCCCGTCGGCGGAGGCCAAGGAGTGGGCCTGGCGCCGGCTCACCGGGGAGGTCGAGGCGGCCAACTACGAGCTGGAGGCAGCCGGTGTGGGCATGTGGCGGACCGGCCAGGAGAAGCTCACCGCGCCGTACGCCGACAAGTTCCTCGACCTCCTGCCCACGGTGCAGGAGGTGCACACGGGATGGGTGCTCGGCACCGCCGTGACGTCGTTCTTCCCGCTCACGCACCTCGACGAGGACTGGGCCCGGCGAGCGCACGACCTGGTGGACCGCGGGGTCCTGGACGCCACGGTGCGCCGCAACGTGGTCGACCAGCTGGACGAGCTGGGCCGTCGGATCGCCGTGCGACGCTCGTTCGGGAACGGCTGACCGATGGCCTCCTCCCTGCCTCGTCGTCCCGGGCCCAGCGTCCGCGTGCGCGTGCAGGAGCACCTGGCACCGCCCGCTGAGGAGTCGCACGAGGTCCAGGGCCCCGGCGACGTGTCGCCGGGGCCGGCGGTGCGCGGCCGGGAGGACCGGCTGATCACCGAGGAGCCGCTCGAGCTGCGGCTGCGCTGGCCGGGTCGTGCCCCCGACCGCGCCTGGCTGACGATGCGCACGCCGGGGCACGACTTCGAGCTCGCGGCGGGCTGGGTCAGGCACGAGGGCCTGCTCCCGCCTGGCGGACTGGAGCGGGTGGCCTACTGCACGGATCGCGCGCTCACCCCGGAGCAGGAGTTCAACGTGGTCACCGTCTCCCTGCTTGCCGAGCCCCCGGTCGGCCCGGCCCACCAGCACCTGCACCCCGGCACCGCCACGTCCGCGTGCGGGGTCTGCGGCAAGGAGAGCGTCGAGCTCGCGCTGGCTACCCCGGACGCGCCCCGCTGGCAGGGCGAGCTGCCGTCGCCGGACCTGGTCCGCGCCTTGCCGGACCTGCTCCGGGAGAGGCAGACGCTCTTCGGGCGCACGGGCGGCTCGCACGCGGCCGGTCTCTTCACCGCGACCGGTGACTGCCTGGTGGTCCGCGAGGACGTGGGCCGGCACAACGCGGTGGACAAGGTGACCGGGGCCCGGCTGCTGGCCGGGGAGGACCCGGCGGGCGCCGCGCTGGTCGTGAGCGGGCGCGCCGGCTTCGAGCTGGTCCAGAAGGCCGTGGCGGTGGGCACCGGCTCTCTCGTCTCGGTGGGCGCGCCGACCAGCCTCTCGGTCGACCTGGCACGGCGTGCGGGCCTGTCCCTCTTCGGCTTCACCCGGGGCGAGCGGACCGTGCAGTACGCGTGAGCGACTGAGGGTGCCGATCGGGGCGCCTGACCGGGTGCGCGCGGCGTGGTTCCCCGTGCTGTCGGCGGGACGACCTACGGTTCTTCCGTGCGCATGCTTCACACCTCCGACTGGCACCTCGGGCGCTCCTTCCACCGGGAAGGCATGCTCGAGCACCAGCGAGTGTTCCTCGACCACCTGCTCGACGTCGTCGAGACCCGCGATGTCGACCTCGTCCTGGTCTCCGGCGACGTCTACGACCGCGCACTCCCCTCGGTGGACGCCGTGCGCCTGGCCGACGACGCGTTCGCCCGGCTCGCCGCCTCCCGAGCGCGGGTGGTGGTCACGAGCGGCAACCACGACTCCGCGCTGCGCCTGGGCTTCGGCTCCCGCCTGATCGACGCCGCGGGCGTGCACATCCGCACCGACGCCTCCACCGTCGGCACGCCGGTGGAGCTGGCCGACGAGCACGGCCCGGTCCTGGTCTACGGGCTGCCGTACCTCGACCCGGACGCGCTGCGCGTCCCGTGGGACCTCGAGCGACGCAGCCACGAGGCCGCCGTGGCCGAGGCGATGCGCCGGGTGCGCGCCGACCTGGCCCAGCGACCCGACGGCTCGCGCTCGGTGGTGCTGGCGCACGCGTTCGTCGCAGGCTGCGCGCCGTCCGACTCCGAGCGTGACATCAGCGTCGGCGGGGTCTCGATGGTCTCCTCCTCGCTCTTCGACGGGATCGACTACACCGCGCTGGGGCACCTGCACGGAGCCCAGCAGCTCAGCGCGACCGTGCGCTACAGCGGGTCTCCCCTGGCCTACTCGTTCTCCGAGGCCGGGCACGTGAAGGGGTCGTGGCTGATCGAGCTGGGGTCGGCCGGGGTCAGCGACTCCGAGTTCGTGCCCGCGCCGGTGCCCCGACCGCTCGCGCGGCTGCGCGGCTCCCTCGACGAGCTGCTGGGCGATCCCGACCTGTCCGTGCACGAGGGGTCGTGGGTGCAGGCCACGCTCACCGACGCTGTGCGCCCGCTGCGGGCCATGGACCGGCTGCGCGAGCGCTTCCCCCACACCCTGGTCCTCGCCTTCGCGCCCGAGGGTGCCCCGCTCCCCGGCACCCCTCGCCTCCCGACCGCCGGTCTCGGCGACCACGAGATCGCCCTGGCGTTCGTGGAGGAGCTGCGCGGCGCACCCGCCACCGCGGACGAGTCGGTGCTGCTGCGCGAGGCGTGCGAGGCGTCCCGCGACGACCCGGCCGACGCCCTCGTCTCCTCAGGCGCTGATGCCTGATGCGCCTCCACCACCTGTCGGTCACCGCGTTCGGGCCGTTCGTCGAGACCGCCGAGGTCGACTTCGACGGGCTGAGCGACTCAGGTCTCTTCCTGCTCACCGGCGCCACGGGCGCGGGCAAGACCAGCGTCCTGGACGCCGTCTGCTTCGCCCTGTACGGCGACGTGCCCGGTGACCGCAGCGTCGCCAAGCGGCTGCGCTCCGACCAGGCGCCGCCCCACCTCGCCCCCCGGGTCGAGCTCGACGTCACCGTGGCCGGGCGACGCTTCAGGCTGGTGCGCTCGCCCGCGTGGCAGCGCCCGAAGAAGCGCGGGACGGGGACCACGACCCAGCAGGCCTCGGTCACGGTCACCGAGCTCGTCGGCGGCGAGCAGGTGCTGCTCTCCTCCCGGCTGGACGAGGCCGGCGACCTCGTGACCAGCCTGCTCGGCATGACCATGACCCAGTTCTGCCAGGTGGCCATGCTCCCCCAGGGCCGCTTCCAGGTCTTCCTGCGCGCCCGGCAGGACGAGCGCCAGGCGGTGCTCCAGCAGCTGTTCCGCACCGGGCGCTTCTCCCGGATGGAGACCTGGCTCCGCGACCGCCGCCAGGCCCTGCACCGGCGCTCCCGCGAGCTGCACGACGGAGTGGTCGCCCAGGTCAACCGCTTCTCCGAGGCCGCGGACGCACCGCCCCCGCCGGAGTGGGACCTGGCGGAGATCGACGGGCCAGCGGCCGACGGGTCCCTGTCGTCCTGGGTCGCTTCGCTCCAGGAGGCCGCCCAGACCCGGGCGGACGAGGGGCACGAGACGCTCGCCCTGGCCACGGTCGCCGAGGAGGCGGCTCGCGCCGAGGTCGAGACGGCCACCCGGACCCACCAGGTTCTCGCTCGGCGGGCCGAGGCGCTCGCCGGCCGGGAGCGGCTGCGGTCGAGGGCGCAGGACCAGGTCCGACGCACCGAGCAGCTCGCCAGCGCCGGCCGTGCCGCCGCGGTGATTCCGCTCCTCCAGGTCGTGGAGCAGGCGAGCTGGGAGGCCAGCGCGGCGCGCGTGCGTCTGACCGCGGCCGCCGAGCAGCTCGCCACGGCACTGGCACTCCCCGCGACCGGGGCGGCACTGACCCTGCCCGACCTCAGTGCGGACCCGTCCTGGCAGCCCGTCGCCGAGGTGGTGCAGGCCCGTCTCGACGACCTGGCACCCCGACGCGAGCACGACGCGCTCGTGACCTCCCTGACCGGGTCTGCCGACGAGGTCGAGCGCGCGCTCCTCACCGCCGGCGAGCAGGTCCGGCAGCTGGAGGAACAGGCCGCCTCGCTCCCCGACGAGCTGTCCCAGCTACGCGCGGAGCAGAGCTCCTGCACCGCCCTGGCCTCGACCGTCGAACCCCGCCGAGCGGAGCTTGCCCGACTGGAGAGACAGCTGGAGGCCACCGGCCAGCTCACGGTCCTCTGTGCCGAGCTCGCCACCGCACAGCGCGACCAGCTGGCGAGCACCGCCAGGACCCAGGCGCTGACCGAGCACTGGCTCGACCTGCGCGAGGCCCGGCTCCAGGGCATGGCGGCGGAGATCGCCGGCGGGTTGGCCGTGGGCGGCTCCTGCCCCGTCTGCGGCTCGTGCAGCCATCCCAGTCCGGCCGTGCCGGGACCCGAGGCTCCGGACGCCGAGGCGGAGCGTGCCGCCCTGCGTGCCGTGGACGACGCGAAGGCCACCCAGCTGGTCCACGATGACCGGGTGCACCAGCTGCGCACCCAGGTGGAGGTGACCCGCGCCCGCGCGGGGAGCGCCGGCGAGCAGGCGTTGGTCGAGCAGGTGGCGCAGGCGCGGCACGCCCTGGGAGAGGCCACGGCGGCGCAGCATCGTGCCGGGGAGCTGAAGCAGGCGGTCGAGGCGCTGGAGGAGCAGCTGAGGACCGCGCGGGAGCGGCTCGGCGAGGCGGTCTCCGCCCACGCCCGGCTCGACGAGCGCGCGGCGGGGCTCCGCACCGAGCTGTCCCAGGCGGTCCGGGAGCGCGAGGAGCTGCTGGCCGGCACCGGCCTGGAGACCGTGCAGGCCCTCGTCGACCACCTCCAGGAGCTCGCCCGGCTGACCACCGGGGTCCTGACCCTGGAGGCACGCGTCGTCGAGGCCGACCGGCGTGCGAGCGAGCAGGAGGCGGCGCTGGCGCGCTGCCTTGCCGAGCACGGGTTCGACGACCGGGAGACGGCGCGCGAGGCACACCTGACACCCGAGCAGACGGCACGCCTGCGGGCCGAGGCGGAGCGTCACCGGGACGAGGAGTCTCGGTGGGACGCAGTGCTCGCCGAGCCCGAGGTCGCCGCCGTCGCCGACGTCGTACCCCCGGACCTCGGAACCTTGCGTGGGCGGTACGAGCGCGCCCGCGAGCACTCCCACCTGGTCCGTGCCGGGTGGGAGTCGGACCGGGCGTGTGCCGGGCGCCTGACGGTGCTCGCCGAGGAGCTGGACCGGTTGCTGGAGGCATGGCGGCCGCTGCGCGAGGAGCACCGGCTCGTGGCCGACCTGGCCTCGTTCGTGGAGGGCCGCTCGGCGGACAACCGCGGGCAGATGCGCCTCTCGGCCTACGTCCTGGGCTATCGCCTCTCCCAGGTGGTCGCGGCCGCGAACCTCCGCCTGGCGGGGATGAGCGACCAGCGCTACACCCTCGAGCACACCGGCCGCCGCGGCAACCGCGAGACCCGCGCGGGCCTGGGGCTGCTGGTCCGGGACGACTGGTCGGGCGAGAGCCGGGACCCGGCGACCCTTTCAGGTGGCGAGACGTTCGTGGTCTCGCTCGCCCTGGCACTCGGTCTGGCCGACGTGATCACCGAGGAGGCCGGCGGAGCGGACCTGGACACGCTCTTCGTCGACGAGGGCTTCGGCTCCCTGGACGCTGAGACCCTCGACGACGTGCTGGACATCCTGGACGAGCTCCGCGACGGGGGCCGGGTCGTCGGAGTCGTCAGCCACGTCTCGGAGATGCGGGAACGGATCCCTGCCCAGCTGAGGGTGCTCAAGGGACGCACCGGGTCCACCCTGGCGACGGTCGTCCGCTAGCCGGCACGCTTGGGCGGCCTTCTCGGGTCAGGCGCGCACGGTCTGCCAGGACGAGACATCCAGGTCCCAGTCGGTGGCCAGACGCTCGACCTGGGGCCGGTAGAGCACCCGCAGCGACTCGACCAGCCCCTCCGGCGGCGTCCAGGAGGCGTGACTGCTCGACCGCGAGGGCCGGTCCACGTCCTGGAGCCGGACCCGGGTGCGACCCAGCGCCGCCCACACCCGGTCCGCCGCGGCCTGGGGGTCGCGTCGTACCTCCTCGTAGACCAGCACGAGCATCCGGTCCCTGCCCACCGCGTTGGCCCACATGGCCAGCTGGTCGGCGTAGAAGCCGCTGAAGGTCTGCACCGTGATCGGCACCGGGTAGGGCCAGGGCGACTTGGCCCGCGTCGCGGCCAGCCGCATGGCCGAGAGGAACCGTTCCACCGGGTCCCGCAGGATGGCCAGCACCGGGGCGTCCGGGCCCAGGACCCGCGCCGCGGTGAACGGCGCCGAGGAGTGCCGCAGGTACTGCGGCGTCCACTCCCCCCGCGCGATGCCGTCGTCGGGGAACAGCGAGGTGTAGGCGGAGAGCGGCTCGACGCCGTCGCCGACCTTGTGCAGCAGGTGCTGCTCCTTCTTGCCGTTGTTCCCCAGTCCGACCGACGGGTGCTGGCACAGGAGGTCGGTGAGCCACGTGGTCCCGGAGCGCTGAGCCCCGATGCCGAGCCAGGCCGGTGAGGTCATGGCGCGACCCTACCCGTGGCGCACTCCCGGTCGCCGGTGACCTCGGAGCACCCCTCAGAGAGTCCCCGTCAGCGCGCCGCCGTCTGCGCGCAGCGCCGCACCGTTAGTCGCCGACGAGAGAGGGCTCGCCAGGTAGAGCGCGAGGTTGGCGATCTCCGAGGGTTCGATGAACCGCTCCAGCAGGGAGGTCTGGTTGCCCCCGATGATGGCGGCCTTCACCGCCTCGACCGGCGCGCCCTGCGCCTGGGAGACCTGCTCGACCACCGTCGCGACCCCGTCGGAGTACGTCGGCCCTCCGAGGATCGTGTTGACCGTGACGTCGATGCCCCGGGTGAGCTTGGCCAGGCCGTTGCTCAGCGCCAGCGCCGCCGCCTTCGTGGCGCCGTAGTGCAGCATGTCGGCGGGCACGTTCACCGCGGACTCGGTGCCGACGAAGACCACCCGGCCCCACCCTCTGGACAGCATCCCTGGGAGCACCTGCCGGCAGAGTCGGACGCCGCTCATCAGGTTGACCTCGACGTAGCGCTGCCAGTCCTCGTCGGAGAGGTCCTCGAAGGCCTTGAGCTCGAACAGGCCCACGTTGTTGACCAGGATGTCGACCTCGCCCAGCGAGTCGAGCAGCCGACGCACCTCCTCGGCCCGGGCGAAGTCGGCCACCAGGCCCGAGACGACCGCGCCCGGCACGTCGTCCCGCAGGCCCTCCACCGCGGCGCGAAGCCGGTCGCCGTCGCGCCCGTTGATCACGACCGCCGCCCCCTCGGCCAGGAGTGCCCGAGCGATCGCCAGACCGATCCCCTGGGTTGAGCCGCTCACGAAGGCGCGCTTGCCCGACAGCTGCAGATCCATGTCTCTCCATCACCGTTCGACGTACCGTTCGTCGGCACGAATCACTTGCTCAGTCAAGTGAACCGTAGGTGTCATGACTTGACTGGTCAAGTCAGTCCGGCGGCCTTCAGGCCGCCTCTCCCGTACCCTGCTGCCATGCCGGACCCCGAACGCAGCACCCCCGCAGCGCCACCGAGCAACCCCGACGAGCTCAGCGGCGAGGACCTCGAGACCTGGTCCGCCCTGGCCACCGTGCTCGAGTGGCTGCCCGCGGCGCTGGACAGCCAGCTGCAGCGCGACGCCGGACTCACGCACTTCGAGTACGGGGTCCTGTACGCGCTCGCCGGCGCACCGGAGCGCACCCTGCGGATGAGCGTGCTCGCCGGCTACGCGAACAGCTCCCTCTCCCGGCTCTCGCGCGCGGCCACCCGGCTGGAGTCGAGGAAGTGGCTGCACCGGGCCCCGGACCCCTCCGACGGGCGCTACACCTTGGCCACGCTCACCGACCTGGGCGCGCAGAAGCTCGACCAGGCCACCCCGGGCCACGTGGACACCGTCCGCCGCCTCGTGCTGGACCCGCTGACGCACGCGCAGACCCGGCAGCTGCGTGAGGCCAGCCGCCGGATCACGCGGGCGATCCGTGACGAGGAGGGCTGGCAGCCACCCCCCTCGCCTGCCCCCCAGCCTGAGTGAGCCTGCCTCAGTGCCAGGGCGAGTGACGCCGCCGGGAGACGTGATCCGGGTCACTGCAACGGCGGGTCCCTGCCGGACAGTCATCCATGTGAACCCAGACGAGGCCGCTCCCGTGCGGCTCCTGCGACGACGGCTGCGCGCCGGCGACCCCGAGGCGTACGCGTCGCTGTTCCGCGACCACGCCCAGCGGGTGCACCGCCTGGCTGCCGGCTTGTGCGGCGACCGCGGACTCGCCGAGGACGTGGTCGGCGAGACCTTCCTGGCGGCCTGGAAGAACCGGTCCTCGATCAGCGACACGGACGCCCCTCTGGTTCCCTGGCTGCTGGCCATCGCTGCCCGGCAGTCGCTCAACGCGACCCGCGGACGCTCCCGTCAGCAGCGTCTCGTCACCCGGCAGGGCCACCGTCTGGACAGCACCGTGCCCGACATCGCCGACAGCGTCTCCTCGCGGCTCGACGACGCGGAGCTGCTGGCCCGCACCCGCGCGGCACTCGACGGCCTGCGGGACCCCGAGATCGAGGTGCTGGCCCTGTGCGTGTGGTCGGGGGTGAGCACCCGCGACGCGGCTCGTGCCCTCGGCGTCGCCGAGGGCACCGTGCGCTCACGTCTCTCGCGGGCGCGAGCCCGGCTCCGAGCCCTGGCCACGAGCCAGCCGCCTCCCTCCCCCCGCCCGTTGCCCCGGTCCGCCAGCGCGGTTCGCCCCCTCTCCTAGGAGCTCCCATGCACACCACCGACCGCGCGCACGACCAGCTGGTCCGCGAGCTGCTCGAGCTCGCCCCTCCGCCCGACCCGCAGCCGCTCGACGACCAGTCCCGCGCCCGGCTCGAGTCAGAGCTGCTCAGCGTCATTCACCAGCACGTCATTCACCAGCCCGTCATTCACGAGCCCGTCATTCACGAGCCGGCCATCCATCGGCCCGCTCGCGCGCGAGCCCGCGACCTGCTCGGCCGGGTGGGCCCGGCCGCCCTGGTCGCCGCGTGCCTCGCCGCGGTCGTCGGGGTGGGCGCCCTGGCCCTGCAGCCGTCCACGCCGGCACAGGGACCCACGGCGCTGCCGGTACGTGCCGAGCCGGACGCCGTACGCGCACTGGACGGACTCACCTCGATCGCCCTCGGCACCGCTACGCCGACGGTGGCGGAGGACCAGTTCGTCTACGTCCGGAGCACGGTGATCAGCAACGAAGGCACCCTCGGGGGTGCGGTGACCCTCGGCGAGCCGCACGAGCGGGAGATCTGGCTCTCGCAGGCCGGCTCGACCGACGAGCTGGGCCTGATCCGCGAGGACGGCCAGGACTGGCCGGTCACCAGCGGCGGGTACGTCGCACCCGCCGGCCCCGAGCGCCCGACGTACCGATGGCTCTCGTCACTGCCCGCCGACCCCGACGCGCTGATCAAGGAGATCGCCAGCCAGCAGCACCTCGGCTCGCCGGTGTCCTCGGACCAGTACGCCTTCGAGCGGATCGGCGACATGATCTCCGAGGGACTGGTCCCGCCGGACCTCTCCGGCCACCTGTTCCAGGCGCTCACCAAGATCCCCGGCGTCGAGCACACGCCAGACGTGCAGGACGCCGTCGGACGTCGCGGGTTCGGCATCTCACGGACCGACGAGTTCTCCGGGGTGACGGCGATGTGGGTCTTCCGGCCGAGCTCGCCGGTGCCGCTGGGCACGAGGTGGTACCTGTCCGGACGCGGCGGCTCCCCCGCTGTGCTCTTCGGCGCCACGGCGGTGCTCGAACGCGGGGTCGCCGACGCCATCGGTGTCCGGCCCGGCGACCGGGGACCCGCCGCCACCTGAGCGGATCCGGGAAGCGCGGGCCCTGCTCCGGGCGGCTCGGACCCCGGACCCAGTAGGTTCGTCCCCATGGACCATCGGGAAGTCGATCCCTCCTTCCTCAGCCTCCCGCTCGACGAGCTGGCACGTGTCGCCCTGGAGCGTGCCGCCGAGCGGGGTGCATCGCACGCCGACTTCAGGCTGGAGCGCAACCTCTACCAGCACCTGGCGGTGCGCGACTCCGCCCTCCAGGGAGTCAGCGACGTGGCGGACCTCGGCTTCGCGGTCCGAGTGCTCCACCGAGGTGCCTGGGGGTTCGCGAGCGGCGTGGCGCTCAGCGCCGAGGAGGTACGACGGGTGGCCGACCAGGCCCTCGCCGTCGCCGAGCTGGCCGCCAGCATGACCACCGAACCGGTCGTGCTGGCGCCGGAGCCGGTGCACGCCGATGCCACCTGGGTCTCCGCCTACGACGTGAACCCGTTCGCCGTGCCGACCGGCGAGAAGGCGGCGATGCTGATCGACTGGACCGCACGGCTGACCCGGCACCCGGTCGTCGACCACGCGGCCGCGAGCCTGCAGCAGGTCCAGGAGAACAAGTACTACGCGGACCTCGCCGGCACCCGGACCACCCAGCAGCGGATCCGGGTCCAGCCGGGCTTCGAGGCGATGGGCTCCGACGAGCGCGCCGGCACCTTCGACTCGATGGCCTCCCTGGCGCCGCCCGTGGGCCGGGGCTGGGAGTACGTGACGGGCACCGGGTGGGACTGGGACGCCGAGCTCGCCGAAGTGCCGGACCTGCTCGCCGAGAAGCTGCGGGCCCCCAGCGTGCAGGCCGGGACGTACGACCTGGTCATCGACCCGTCCAACCTGTGGCTGACCATCCACGAGTCGGTGGGCCACGCCACCGAGCTGGACCGGGCGCTGGGCTACGAGGCGAGCTACGCCGGCACCTCGTTCGCCACCTACGACCAGCTGGGCTCCCTCGTCTACGGCTCCCCCGCCATGCACGTCACCGGCGACCGGACCGTCGAGCACGGCCTGGCCACGACCGGCTACGACGACGAGGGCGTGGCGACCCAGGCCTGGGACATCGTGCGGGACGGGATCCTCGTGGGCTACCAGCTCGACCGGGCGATGGCCGCGGCCCGGCCCGAGCTCAACGGCGGAAGGTCCAACGGCTGCGCGTACGCCGACTCCCCCGGACACGTCCCCGTCCAGCGGATGGCCAACGTGTCGCTCCAACCGGCACAGGACGGTCCCAGCACCGAGGAGCTGATCTCCCAGGTGGAGCGCGGGCTCTACGTGGTCGGCGACAAGAGCTGGTCGATCGACATGCAGCGGTTCAACTTCCAGTTCACCGGTCAGCGGTTCTTCACCATCGAGAACGGGCGCTTGGGTGGCCAGGTGCGCGACGTCGCCTACCAGGCGACCACCACCGAGTTCTGGGGGTCCATGGAAGCGGTGGGCGGTCCGCAGACCTGGGTGCTCGGCGGTGCCTTCAACTGCGGGAAGGCCCAGCCGGGGCAGGTAGCGGCCGTCAGTCACGGCTGTCCCAGCGCACTGTTCCGGGACGTCCGCATCCTCAACACCGACGACGAGGCAGGCGCGTGATCGACAATCCCTCCCCCCAGGAGCTCGTGGAGCTCGCCCTCTCCTCCTCCACGGCGGACGACTGCCTGGTGATCCTGGAGGACCGCACCAGCGCGAACCTGCGCTGGGCGACCAACACGCTGACCACCAACGGCGTGATGCACGGCGTCCAGGTCACGGTGATCTCGTTCGTGCGCTCGGCCGGCGGGACGGCGACCCGTTCCGCGTCCTCCTCGGCGACCACGCGGGCACAGGTCGAGGCCCTGGTCGCCCAGGCCGACGCGGCGGCCCGCGCCTCGGAGCCGGCGGAGGATGCTGCGCCGCTGGCGGCCGACGAGGCCTCGCCCGACTGGGCCGAGCCACCGGTCGGCACGGACATCGCCGTCTTCGGCTCCTTCGCCCCGGCTCTCGGCGAGGCGTTCCTGCGCGCCGGCGCGCAGCAGCGGTTGCTCTACGGCTTCGTCTTCCACGAGATGACCACCACCTACCTGGGCAGCACCACCGGTCTGCGACTGCGCCACGTACAGCCCACCGGGCACTACGGGGTCACCGGCAAGACCGACGACCTCGCCCGGAGCGCCTGGGTCGGCGGCGCCACCCGCGACTTCGCCGGGATCGATCCGCTCGCCCTCGATGCCGAGCTCGCCACCCGGCTGGGCTGGGCGCAGCGCCGGGTCGACCTTCCCGCGGGGCGGTACGACACCGTGCTGCCGCCGACCGCGGTGGCCGACCTGATGATCGACACCTACTGGAGCGCCGGAGCGCGGGTCGCCCACGACGGTCAGTCCGTCTTCAGCGGCAGGGCGGGCGGCACCAGGCTCGGGGAGCAGATGGTCGCGCCCGGGACCACCCTCTTCTCCGACCCCGCCTACCCCGGGCTGGAGTGCACCCCCTTCGTGGTGGCCGGCGCCTCGGGCAACACCTCCTCGGTCTTCGACAACGGACTGCCCCTGGGCCGGACCGCCTGGCTGGACGACGGTCGCCTCACCGCTCTGCTGCAGACCCGGCACTCCGCCGGCCTGACCGGACAGCCGGTCACCCCTGCCATCGACAACCTGGTGCTCGAGGTCGAGGGAGGCACCCGCGGCGACTCGGCCGACCTGGTCGCCCACGTCGAGCGAGGACTCCTGCTGACCTGTCTGTGGTACATCCGCGAGGTCGATCCGCAGACGCTTCTGCTCACCGGGCTCACCCGGGACGGCGTCTACCTGGTGGAGGGGGGCGAGATCACCGGGGCGGTCAACAACTTCCGCTTCAACGAGAGCCCGCTGGACCTGCTCCGACGGGTCACCGACGCCGGCGACACCGTGCCGGCGTTCAGCCGGGAGTGGGGTGAGGACTACTTCAGCCGGACGGCGATGCCGGCCCTGCGCATCCCGGACTTCAACATGTCGAGCGTCTCCCAGGCCCTCTGACCGTCAGAGGCGAGGCGTACGGCCCGCCGCGGTCTCGGTCCCGTACGGGACCCGGGTGTACACGAACGTGGACGCCTCCAGGCACGTCACCGCACCAGTCGCGTCCCGGGACACGTGCAGGGTCTCGCCGCGGTGGTATCCCTCGGTGCCGACGAGCACCCCGTCGACCAGGGCGAAGCGCGAGGGCGCCCCGGGCGGGGTCATCGGCCTGACCTCCAGCACCTGGTTGTGCCACCGCACCTCGGTGGCGCTGTTGCCCCAGAACCAGAGCCCCGGGATGCCCGCCACCTCCGGCGGCAGCTCAGCGGTCGGAACCCACGGCACGGGCAGCTCGTCGACGAAGTCCCCGTCGATCAGGTCGAGCACCAGCTGCGTCTGGTCGACGCCGGTCGTGGCGTTCGCCAGCACGGTCCCGCCGATCCCGGAGCCGGGGTCCACGAACAGCGCGGCGAGGTACCCCGGCATCGAGCCGGAGTGCCCCACCAGCAGACCACCGGTACCGGGGAGCAGCCGGATCCCGAGCCCGAAGTCCTCGGTCACCGGAGTGGTCATCTCCGCCAGCGAGGAGGGATCGAGCATGTCCGGCCGGGCGCCGGAGAGGAACTGCCCCCACAGCACCAGGTCGGCGATGGTCGACCAGAGCTGCCCGGCGGGCGCCATCGCGCCGGTGTTGGCCAGCGGCTCCAGCCGACGCTCCCCGGTGAAGTGGTCGACGCTCCATCCCGGTTGGGCCGACGGCCGGGGGAGGTACGAGGTCTGGGTCATGCCCAGCGGGATCAGCAGGCGCTCCACCACCAGCTGTCGCCAGGAGGTGCCGGTGACCCGCACCAGCACCTCGCCCAGCAGTGCGTAGCCCAGGTTGGAGTAGTGGAACATCTCCCCGGGCCGCGCCACCCGGCCCGAGCCGTCGTTGGCGGCGGCGAGCGCGGCGAAGTCTCCGCCGCGGTTGCGCTCCCACCACGGTCCGCAGGGCTCGTTCTGGAGCCCCGCGGTGTGGCTGAGCAGCTGGCGGGGCGTGGCCTCGCCGTACCCCACGGGTCCCAGGTGCCGGGAGACCGGCTCGTCCAGGTCGACCAGTCCGGCGTCACGCGCCTGCATCACCAGGACCGCGGTCATGGTCTTGGTGATCGACCCGATCCGATACTGGCCGTCCAGTCCCGCCCCCTCCCCGGAGGCACCCGCCCAGACCACGCCGTACCGGTCGAAGACGGCCCCCAGCACCGAGGAGAGCCGGCCCTCGGACTGGGCGAGGTCGAGGCAGGACTGACGACGTTCGATCATTCGGCGAAGGCCTCCGGGGGTGGGCACGAGCAGACCAGGTTGCGGTCGCCGTACGCCTGGTCGATGCGGGCCACGGGCGGCCAGTACTTGTCCGGGTCGGGTCCGCTCGGGAAGACCGCGAGGTCGCGGGAGTAGCCGCGGTCCCACTCCCCCACCAGCGACGCCGCGGTGTGCGGGGCGCGGCGCAGGGGGGACTCCTCGGGGCTCCACTCGCCCGCCGAGACCCGGTCGATCTCGTGCCGGATGGCGATCATCGCCTCCACGAACCGGTCGATCTCGCCCAGGTCCTCGGACTCGGTCGGCTCGACCATCAGGGTGCCCGCCACCGGGAACGACAGCGTCGGCGCGTGGAACCCGTAGTCCACCAGCCGCTTGGCCACGTCCTCGGCGCTCACCCCGGTCTCCTTGGTCAGGGGCCGCAGGTCGAGGATGCACTCGTGGGCGACCAGCCCGGAGTGGCCCCGGTAGAGCACGGGGAAGTACTTCTCCAGCCGGGTCGCCACGTAGTTGGCGGCAAGGACCGCGTGCGCGGTGGCCCGGGTGAGTCCCTCGGCGCCCATCATCCGCACGTACGCCCAGGAGATCGGCAGGATGCCGGCCGAGCCGTACGGCGCGGCGCTGATCGGGCCGATGCCCTCGCGCCGTCCCGGCACCGGGTGGGCAGGGTGCGAGGGCAGGAAGGGCGCCAGGTGCGAGCGGACCGCGACCGGGCCGACCCCGGGCCCGCCACCGCCGTGCGGGATGCAGAACGTCTTGTGCAGGTTGAGGTGGGAGACGTCGCCACCGAACTCCCCGGGCCGCGCGTAGCCCAGGAGCGCGTTGAGGTTGGCCCCGTCGACGTAGACCTGCCCTCCGTGGGCGTGGACCACCTCGCACAGCTCGCTGATGCTGTCCTCGTACGCGCCGTGGGTGGAGGGGTACGTGACCATGATGGCGGCGAGGGTCTCGGCGTGCTGCTCGCATTTGGCACGCAGGTCGTCGAGGTCCACCGACCCGTCCTCACGGGCCTTCACCACGACCACCCGCATGCCGGCCATCACAGCCGACGCGGCGTTCGTGCCGTGCGCCGACGACGGGATCAGGCACACGTCGCGCGTCGGCGCCCCCTCCTCACGGTTGGCCTCGTGGAATCCGCGGATCGCCAGCAGTCCCGCCAGCTCGCCCTGCGACCCGGCGTTGGGCTGGACCGACACCTCGTCGTAGCCGGTCACCTCGGCCAGCCAGCCCTCCAGGTCGGCGACCAGCGCGTGGTAGCCGGCCGCGTCCTCCGCGGGCGCGAAGGGGTGCAGGTCGGCGAAGCCCGGCAGGCTGATCGGCTCCATCTCCGCGGTCGCGTTGAGCTTCATCGTGCACGAGCCGAGCGGGATCATCCCCCGGTCCAGCGCGTAGTCGCGGGCGGAGAGCCGGCGCAGGTAGCGCAGCATCTGGGTCTCGCTGCGGTGGGTGGAGAAGACCTCGTGGGTCAGGTAGGGCGTCTGTCGCCGCAGGTTCTCCGGAAGCTTCTCGTCGGGTGCCGTGTCGTCGCCGGCGGCCTCCAGGCCGAACGCCCCCAGCACCGTTCGCACCGTCTCGCCGGTGGTGGTCTCGGACGTGGAGATTCCCACCCGGTCCTCGTCGACCCGCCGCAGGTGCAGGCCGAGGGTCCGCGCCGACGCGACGACCTCGGCGGCCCGGCCCGGCACCCGGACCGAGAGGGTGTCGAAGAACTCGGCGTGCTCCACCTCGATGCCCGCCCGGCTCAGGGCGCCCGCGATGGACGCCGCGTGCGCGTGCACGCGACGCGCGATCGCCCGCAGTCCCTCGGGACCGTGGTAGACGGCGTACATGGCGGCGACCACGGCCAGCAGGACCTGGGCCGTGCAGATGTTGGAGGTCGCCTTGTCCCGACGGATGTGCTGCTCCCGGGTCTGCAGAGCGAGCCGGTACGCCGGCCTGCCCTCCGCGTCCACCGAGACCCCGACCAGTCGACCGGGCAGGTGCCGCTCGAGCCCCTGGCCCACGGACATGAAGCCGGCGTGCGGTCCGCCGTAGAAGAGCGGGACGCCGAACCGCTGGGATGAGCCGACCACCACGTCGGCCCCCATCGCGCCCGGCGACTCGAGCAGGGTGAGCGCCAGCAGGTCGGCGGCGACCACGGCGAGCCCGCCCTGCGCGTGCGCGGCCTCGATCAGCGGCCGGGGGTCGTGGATCCTGCCCGAGGCCGCCGGGTACTGGACGAGCAGTCCGCTCACCGGGCCCTCCGGCAGTCCCTCGTCCAGGTCGGCCACCACGACCTCGATGCCCATCGCCTCGGCGCGTGTGCGCACCACCGCGATGGTCTGGGGCAGTGCGTCCTGGTCGACCACGAACGGTCCGGTCGCCTTCCGGTTCGCCCGCTGTACCAGCGTCATCGCCTCGGCCGCCGCGGTGCCCTCGTCCAGCAGCGAGGCGTTGGCCGTCGGTAGACCGGTCAGGTCACCGACGACCGTCTGGAAGTTGAGCAGCGCCTCGAGCCGGCCCTGGGAGATCTCCGGCTGGTACGGCGTGTAGGCGGTGTACCAGGCCGGGTCCTCGAGGACGTTGCGCCGGATCACCGCCGGGGTGATGGTGCCGTGGTAGCCCAGCCCGATCATCGCCTCGGCGACCTGGTTCGCGGCCGCCAGCTCGCGCAGCTCCGCACCCGCCCGTGCCTCGCTGACCGGAGCGGGCAGGTTCAACGGCCGCTCGGCCCGGATGGCCGGTGGGATGGCGGCGTCCATCAGCGAGTCCAGCGAGTCGTGCCCGACGGCCGCCAGCATGGTCTGGACCTCGTCGGCCCGCGGACCGATGTGACGGTCGACGAAGGCCGCGGAGGCAAGGTCGAGGGGACGGGGCAGGTCAGACATGGCACGCTCCGGGGGTCGGACGATCACAGGTCGTCCTCCCCCTCTGTCACCCACGGTGCCCCGCACGCTTCAGAGCCGCCTGCACCGCGCGGTCCTTGGTGCCTGAGAGGTTCCGGGGAGGAATTGCCCCTTCGGCGCTGGTGGAGGTGCCACCAGGACTCTCCCGCGCGGGATCGTCAGCGCGGTCGAATCTACCACCGTCGCGACGGACGAGGCGCGCTCAGCCGATCTTGCGAGCGGCGCGGCGTGCCGCCAGCTCGTCGCCGGCCACGGGCCCCTGCTCCGTCGTCAGCTTCTCGCTGGGAAGCTCGGAGAGGGTGCCCTCGATCTCGCGCCACACTCCCCCGATGGCGATGCCGAAGACGCCCTGACCGCCCTGGAGCAGGTCGATCACCTCGTCGTTGCTGGTGCACTCGTAGACGGAGGCACCGTCGCTCATCAGCGTGACCCTGGTCAGGTCGTCGGTCCCGCGCTCGCGCAGGTGGTGCACGGCGGTGCGGATCTGCTGCAGCGAGATGCCCGCGTCCAGGAGTCGCTTGACCACCTTGAGCAGCAGGATGTCGCGGAACGAGTAGAGCCGCTGCGACCCGGAGCCCGAGGCGCCGCGGACGGTCGGCTCGACCAGGCCGGTACGCGCCCAGTAGTCCAGCTGCCGATAGGTGATCCCGGCGGCGTTGCACGCCGTGGGACCGCGGTAGCCGGCGTCGCTGGGCAGCGGGGACACGTCGTCGGTGAACAGCAGACCCTGCTCGTCGGCCGCTTCGGCGGCGCGTTCCGCCTCGAGTCGGGCGACCCGCTCCTGGTGATTCTCGTCAACGCCCACTGGGGACCCTCCGTCGTCTACTCCGCGTCAGCGTAACTCCCTAGGGGGAAGGACGAGGCGGATTGCTGGGCAACCACAACGTTGGAGTTACAACGGAGACAGTTCACCGTAAGCCTCGCCAGGGAGGGGGTCAACGCGCCACGCGGGGAGGTGCAACCCTCAACCTTCACCGGAGGCTGATGGTCGAGGCGTGCGTCACGCCTCGAAGTCCTCCGGGGTGACCTGGTCCAGGAACTCCCGGAACCGCTCGACCTCGTCCTCCTGCTCCGCAGGGACGGCCAGTCCGGCCTCGTCCAGCACGTCCTCGTCCACCACGATCCTCGTGCCCGTGCGCAGCGCCAGCGCGATCGAGTCCGAGGGGCGGGCGCTGACCTGGGCGCCGGAGCCGAAGACGAGCAGCGCGTAGAAGACACCGTCGCGGACCTCGGTGATCTGCACCTCGCTCAGCGGCGCTCCGGTGGCGTCGAGCACGTCCTTCATCAGGTCGTGGGTCAACGGCCGTGGGGGCACCACCCCCTGCTGGGCGAAAGCGATCGCAGTCGCCTCCACCGCACCGATCCAGATCGGCAGGTAACGGTCCCCTGCGACCTCGCGCAACAGCACGATGGGCTGGTTGGAGGGCATCTCCACCCGGACTCCGATGACGTCTACCTCGCGCACGTCGTCAGCCTACTCTGCTCGGGGTCAGCGGGTGCGGGACGCGCACCCGAGGTCGGTCAGCTGCCCTGCAGGCCGTTCTTGACCAGCGTCGCGTGCAGCCGGACCGACAGGGCGGCGATCTCGCTCACGGCCTCGTCCGCCCGCGCCCTGGCCGAGGCGTCGCGGCCGCGCTTGAGCGGCGCCACCACCTGCTCGACCAGCCCGACCTCGCGGTCGGCGGCGGTCTTGAACGCGCGCAGGTGCCGGGGCTCGAAGCCGAAGTCGGCGAGCTCGCGCGCCGTCTTGGCGATGACCAGGGCGTCGGTGTCGTAGTGACCCGTGCCCGGCCGCGGGGTGATCAGGCCGAACTGCTCCAGCTGGGCGAGGAGCTCCTCGCTGACCTCGGCGATCTTCAGCAGCTCGCGGCGTGAGAGCCGTACGTCGGACCGGCGCGCGAACGACTCAGGCGAAGGCAGCCCGTCGCTGGCCAGCGCCACCTGCGGCACCGTCGGCACGACCGCCTCGATGGGCGGCGGCTCCAGTCCGCGGTCGATGGCGTCGAGGTGCTCCCCGATGACCTTGAGCGGCAGGTAGTGGTCCCGCTGCATGCGCAGGACGTAGCGCAGCCGGTCGACGTCGTCGGGAGAGAACTTGCGATAGCCGGCGGGCGTCCGCTCGGGCTTGATCAGCCCTTTGTCCTCGAGGAACCGGATCTTGGGGATGGTGATCCCCGGGAAGTCCGGGCGGAGGAGATCGAGCACCTGCCCGATGTTCATCCTCGCCCTCGGCGCCCCGGAGGGCGCGGAGGAGGCTTGCGAGACCACGCGTCGCTCGCTCAGCCGGCCACGTGCCCGGCGAAGAAGACCAGCCGGTACTTCCCGATCTGGACCTCGTCGCCGTCGCTGAGCTCCACCTGGTCGATGCGGTCCCGGTTGACGTAGGTGCCGTTGAGGCTGCCGACGTCGCTGACCCGGAACACGCCGCCCTCACGGCGGAACTCCGCGTGCCGACGGGAGACGGTGACGTCGTCGAGGAAGATCTCCGACTCCGGGTGCCGGCCGGCGGCGACCAGGTCGGTGTCCAGGAGGAACCGGCTCCCCGCACCCGGGCCGCGCTGGACGACCAGCAGGGCCGAGCCGGCGGGCAGTGCGTCGACGGCCGCTGCGTCGACCGGGCTCAGCGCCCGGTCGGAGCTCTCGGCGCGCTCGTTCGCGATCGCGATCGTGGCGGTCGAGTCGCTCGCTTCGTGCGCCGGGGCCCCCTCGGGCTCCCCCGACGTCTCGGCGACGAGTCTGGACCCGCACTGGGCGCAGAATCGCGCGTCGTCAGGATTGGGCTTCCCGCAGGCCGTGCAGAACGGCATGTGTCCTCCGCTTTTCCGTGTCCGGATCCCCTGGTGACGCCGAACCTTCAAGGCCCGGCTGAGGCTGAAGGTTCCTATGAAACTACCAGCAGATGCAACCGAGCGTGCTCATCCGGCGTCCAGACCCTGCTGGTAGGTGGCCGAATCCAGGAGCCCGTCCAGCTCGGAGGGGTCCGAGAGGGCCACCTCGTAGAGCCAGCCGCCGGCGTAGGGGTCGTTGTTGACCAGCTCGGGCGTCGACTCCAGCGACTCGTTCCGCCCGACCACCTCGCCGCTGACCGGCGCGTAGACGTCGCTGACCGACTTGGTCGACTCCAGCTCGCCGCACGCGTCGCCCGCGGTGAGCACCTCGCCCAGCTCGGGCAAGGAGACGTAGACGATGTCCCCCAGGGCGTCCTGGGCGAAGTGGGTGATGCCCACCCGCACCGTGTCGGGGGTGTCGGCGAGACGCACCCACTCGTGCTCGGCGCTGTACTTCAGGTCCTCGGGGTACATCAGGTCTCCTCTGGGTCCGTGGTCCGAGCCGGACCGGTCCTGACGGCTGGCCTGAGGCTACTGCCCCTGCGCGGGCTCGGCGAAGTCGGTCCGGGCCAGGTCGCGCACGGACTCGATCACCACCTCGGCGGGGCGCTCGATCACCACGTCAGCCCCGTCCTCGCCGCGCAGGGCCGCCACCGGGCCGCTCGGGAACCCGACGCCGCCCTCGAGCGTGTTCGGCTCCCCGATCGCCTCGACGACGTACGGCGGGTCCAGTGCGACGCCATCGACCTCGAGGCGACCGTCGACCTCCTGGAACGAGCTCTGTGCGACCAGACGCACCTCGTCGTTGATCTCGATCGCCTCGGCTCCTGCGGTCCGCAGCTCCTGGACCAGGTCGAGCAGGCGGTCCACCCGGACCGGCGTCTCCGCCTCCGTGATCGTGACCCGGACGCCGGGCCCGCTCACCGGGACGAGCCCGGCCAGGATGTTGAGGGTCTCCAGCCGCTCCTCCGCCTGCTCGATGGCGGCGCGGCGGGCGTTGGAGTCGGTCTCCAGGTTGCGGCGGGTCTGCTCCAGCTGGGCGATCTCGCGGCGCGCCCGGTCCGTGGTTCCGGTCACGCCGTTGAGGATCTCGATCAGGTCCTCCTCGCGCCGGCCCTCGTAGGTGTCGTCGGCCTCGATGCTGCGCACCTGGGTCACCGCAGCGAACCCCAGGATCGCCAGGAGCACCGCCACGACCGCCTGGGAGCGCGACGGGTTGCGCAGCGCGTGCCATGCCCGCTGCGTCGGGCTCAACGCCTGCTCAGGGGTCTCTGACTCGGGTTCCTCGGGCTCGGGTCCCGGCGACGCCGACTCCGGCTCCGGGGGCTCCGGCTCCGGGGGCTCCGGCTCCGGGGGCTGCTGCGCATCGGACTTCTGCGACCCCGACTTCCGAGGCCCTGACGTCGTGGTCTGGGGTGCGGAGGCCTCCGACTTCGATGACCCAGACTTCCGTGACTCCGACTTGGGTGACTCGGACTTCGAGGGCTCGGGCTTGGGTGACTCGGACTTCGAGGGTTCGGGCTTGGGTGACTCGAACTTCGGCGACCCGGGCTTCGAGGGCTCCTGTGGCTCCGGTGTCGGCGGCTTCGCCTGCTTCGGCGGCTTCGACTCGGGTGGCTTCTTCTTGGGCGCAGGCATGGTCTCAGGCGTGGAAGATGTGGCGGCGGATGGCCGCGGAGTTGGAGAAGATCCGGATCCCGAGGACGACGATCACTCCGGTCTGGAGCTGGTTGCCCACGCCCAGACGGTCGCCGACGTAGACGATGGCCGCCGCGAGCACGACGTTGCTCAGGAACGAGACCACGAAGACCTTGTCGTCGAAGATGCCGTCCAGGTAGGCGCGGAGGGCGCCGAAGACGGCGTCGAGCGCGGCCACCACGGCGATCGGCATGTACCGCTCGAGCCCGATCGGGATGTCGGGCTGGAACAACAGACCGGCCAGGATGCCGAGCAGCAGCCCGAGTGCGGCGATCACGGTGCCATCTCCTTCTGACGTGAGGTCGAGTCGACCCCGTCGGTGGCGTGGAGCAGCCGCCGCGTGCGCGCCGCGGGCAGCTCGAGTCTGTCATCCTGCTCGATCTCGAACCTGAACTCCAACGAACGCGCCAGGCTGTAGAAGACCGATCCGTGCGTCGTCCGCAGCAACCGTGCCTCGAGGGTGTCCGGATCGCCGATCGCGGTGATCACGTACGGCGGCGAGAGCGGCCGGACGTTGACGTGGATGGCCTTGCCGGAGTTCTGGATCGAGGACAGCGTGGTCAGCCGCTGGCCGTTGATCGCGATCGCCTCGGCCCCGGCTGCCCACAGCCCGTCGACGAGGAAGAGCAGGTCGTCGTCCTGGACGACGTCGGAGTCCACGGCCCCGGGGGCGGAGTCGACGGTGATCCGCAGCCCCGGACCGCGCACCGGGAGGTAGCCGGTGCGGATCGCCATCCGGCTCACCTGCTGGCTCAGGTTGCTCTCGCGCTCGCGCAGCACCCTCAGGTCCTGCTCGTGGTCGGCGTTGCTCGCCTTGAGCTCGCCGGCCCGGTCCTGGAGGTCGCGCACCTCGGTCTTGCCGGCCTGGATCTGGGAGACCAGGCTCGCGCGGCCCAGCGCGTCGACGTCCGCGTTGCGGGAGGTCTGCACGCCGGCGACTGCGACCAGCGCACCGAAGACCGCGACCACCAGGGCGGTGACCACCCGGTCCCGGGTCGGACGCTCCGTCCGGGGGACCTGCCCTCCCCCACGGCGCTGTGCGACGTGCTGGTAGTCCTCGTCCATGGACTGCGAGGTGATGAGGGAGAGCAGCGGCAGCGTGACGTGCGGCGGAAGCTCCTGCCCCGACCCAGCGCCCGTCCTGCCCGGAGCGCGCCCGGGCGCCTCGCCCTTGGTCACCCCGTCCTCGGTCACCTCGTCCTTGGTCATCCGGCCCGCTCCGCCCGAGGCACCGGTGGGGTGGTGAGCAGCAGCGTGCGCACCTGCCAGGCGTAGAGCAGCCCGGCCCACCAGTAGAGCCCGATCCCCCACAGGGCGAAGGCCCAGCCGAAGACGTTCGCCAGCGTCGAGACCACGCCGTCCCCGCCGCCGAGCAGGAGCAGCGGGAAGGCGTAGAGCAGGTTGAACGTCGCGGCCTTGCCGAGGAAGTGCACGGGCAGCGCGGTGTAGCCGCGGGTACGCAGCAGCGGGACGAGCGCCCACAGGAGCACGTCGCGCAGCGGCAGGGCGAGCGCCACCCACCAGGGGATGATGTCGCGCATCGCCAGGCCGACCACCACGGCGAGGATGTAGAGCCGGTCGGCCAGCGGGTCCAGCACCTCGCCGATCGGCGAGTACTGGTCGAGCACCCGGGCCAGGTAGCCGTCCAGGTAGTCGCTGACCCCGGAGAGCATCAGCAGGGCCAGCGCCCAGCCGTCCGCCTCGGGCACCAGCACGAGCCAGAGGAAGACCGGGATGCTGAGCAGCCGCAGCACGCTCAGGAGGTTGGGGACGGTCCACACGCGCACGCTGCGCTCGCGCTGGTGGGTCACTCTCTCGTCCTGTCCTCGGGCACGCAGCAAGCCTACCGACGCGTTCGATCGTCGCCGGTCACACCGGCTCGTCGTGGTGCGCCGCGTCGCGGATCTCGCCGACCAGCTCCTCGAGCACGTCCTCGAGGGTGACCAGCCCGAGCAGCGAGCCGTCCTCCGCGATGACCCGGCCCATGTGGGCCCCGCGCCGTTGCAGGGACTCCAGGGCGGTGTGCAGCGGGTCCTCGGGCCGGACCGTCGCGAACGGGCGGATCCACTTGTCGTCGACCACCCGCTGGCGTCGCTCCTCGTCGGTCTCCAGGACGTCCTTGATGTGCAGGTAGCCCACCAGCTCGCCGTCGGCGCGGGCGACCGGGAACCGCGAGTACCCGGTGGCGGCACAGACCTCCTCGACGGTGGCGACCGTGGTGCCGCGTGGCACCGTGGTCAGCGTCCGGGCCGGCATGAGGACCGAGCGCACGGACTTCTCGGTGAAGCCCAGCGCCCCCGCCAGCCGGTCGTACTCGTGGGCCTCGATCAGGCCCTCCCCGCGCGACTCCTCGACCAGGGCGGCCACCTGCTCGCGGGTGTAGGTGGAGGCGACCTCGTCCCGCGGCTCGATCCGCAGCAGTCGCAGGATCGTGTTGGCACACGCGTTGATGACCAGGATCACCGGCCGCAGCAGCGCCACCACCACCATCATCGGCGGGCCGAGCAGGAGCGCCGACCGCTCGGGACCGGCGATGGCGAGGTTCTTCGGCACCATCTCGCCGAGCACGACGTGCAGGTACACCACGATGGTCAGGGCGATCGCGAACGAGATCGGGTGGACCAGCTCGTGCGGGACGCCCACCCGCTCGAAGACGGGCTCCATCAGGTGTGCCACGGCCGGCTCGCCGACGGCGCCGAGGCCCAGCGAGCAGATGGTGATGCCCAGCTGTGCCCCGGCCATCACCACCGAGATCTGCTCCATCGCCCGCAGGGTGGTCCGGGCCATGGCCGAGCCGGCCTCGGCGAGAGGCTCGATCTGGCTGCGGCGGGCCGAGATCAGCGCGAACTCGGCCCCCACGAAGAAGGCGTTGAGCGCCAGCAGCAGTACCGCCACCAGGACGGCCACGAGGTCACTCATCAGGCTCCGCCTCCCTCGGTGCGAGGGGTCTGTCGGGTCGGTTCCGCGTCCGGCGCGAAGGTCTCCGGGGTCAGGACCACCCGGTCCACCCGCAGGCCCTCCATCCGCTCCACGCTCAGTCGCACCGGGCTCTGGTGCCGCTCCCCCGACTCGTCACGGACGGGGACGACGACCTGCACGGTGTCCCCCACGGCGGGCACCCGGCCCAGCTCGCGGACGACGAGACCGGCGATGGTGTCGTAGTCTTCGTGCTCGGGCAGCTCGATCCCGGTCGCGTCCTCGACCTCGTCGGGACGCAGGAGCCCGGAGAGCGACCAGGTGCCGTCCCGCCGCTGTCGGGCCCGGTCCCCCAGGCGGTCGTGCTCGTCGGAGATGTCGCCGACGATCTCCTCCACGACGTCCTCGAGCGTGACGATGCCGGCCTGGCCGCCGTACTCGTCGAGGACCACCGCCATCTGGAACCCGTCCTGGCGCAGCAGGGCCAGCAGGGGGTCGAGGCGGAGCGAGTCCGGGACCACGATCGGCTTGACCATGATGTGCTTGATCCGCGTGGTCGGGCGCTCGTGCACGGGCAGGGCGACCGCGTGCTTGACGTGCACGGTCCCCACCACGGCGTCCTCGGCGTCGAGCACCGGGAAGCGGGAGTGTCCGGTCTGGCGGGCCAGCTCGATCACCGCCAGCGCCCGGTCGCCCGCCTCCAGGGTGCTGGTCCGCACCCGGGGCGTCATGATCTCCGCGGCCGTGCGGGTGCCGAACTCCACGGAGCGCTCCATCAGCTCGGCGGTCTCCGCGTCGAGGGTCCCCTCGTCCGCGGAGCGCTGCACCAGCGAGGAGAGCTCCTGGCTGCTGCGCGCCGAGCGCAGCTCCTCCTGGGGCTCCACCCCGAGACGGCGCACGATCGCGTTCGCCGACCCGTTGAGACCCCGGATGGGCCAGGCCATCACCGTGGTGAACCCCCGCATGAAGCCCTGGGTCGCCCGCGCGGTCGCCATCGGGACCGCGATCGCGAGGTTCTTGGGGACCAGCTCTCCCACCAGCATGGTGAAGAAGGTGGAGAGCACCAGGCCGAGGGCGACCGCGAGCGGAGTCACCCAGGACTCCGGTACCCCGGCGGAGAGCAGCGGTCCGTCGATCAGCTGCGCCACCGCCGGCTCGGCCAGGAAGCCGATGGCGAGGTTGGTGATGGTGATGCCCACCTGGGCGCCGGAGAGCTGGGTCGAGAGGCTCCGCAGGGCCGCCTGCACACCCGCGGCACCCGCGTCACCGTGCTCGACGAGTCGCTCGACCTCGCTGCGGTCCACGGTGACCAGGGAGAACTCCGCGGCGACGAAGAGCCCGCAGGCCACCATCAGCAGCAGCGAGACGCCGAGGAGGATCCACGGCGTCATCGTCGTGACCCTCGGGTCGTGCGGCAGGGGCGCCGCGTGTGAGTCGGTGTTCCGGGAGTGACTGTTCCGGGAGGGCTACTTTGAGGGCCGTCCATGTGTGGCGAGGCAATCCTTCTGGCTGGGCACAACGGTGAGCGACACTGTACCGGTCAGCCCGTAGGCTGGATGCTTCGCCGACCGCGGCCCGGACCCGTCGGCTCCGAGCCCGTCCCGAGAAGGAACCAGATCTCCCTCATGCCCAGCTGGAGACGTGTGGCCGTGCTGCTCACGGCCACACTCCTCGTCGCCGGCCTGCCGGCCTCCCGCGACGCACTCCCGGCGGCTGTCTCGGAGCGCGTCGAGGACCCTCCGAACATCGTCCTGGTGATGACCGACGACCAGAACGACTACGAGCTCGACGAGATGCCGTTGACCCGGGCCGCCCTGCAGGACGACGGCATGGATTTCGTGGACGCGGTCTCCCCCCACCCGCTGTGCTGCCCCGCCAGGGCCGAGATCCTCACCGGCCAGTACGCCCAGAACAACGGGGTGCGCCACAACAACGGCCAGCACGGCGGCTTCGACGCCCTGGACCCCTCCTCCACGCTGGCCACCTGGTTCCGCGAGGGCGGGTACGCCACGGCCTTCGTCGGCAAGTACCTCAACAAGTACGGCCCCGCCGACGGTCCGCAGGAGGGCTGGGACCGGTGGCACGCGCTCACCCGGGGCGTGTACAGCTACCAGGACTTCAGCCTGGCCGACGGCGACCGGGAGCAGCGCTACCGCGACGCCTACGTCAGCGACGTCATCTCGGAGCAGACCACCCGGACGGCCCGCGAGCTCGCGGCCGGCGACCGCCCGTTCCTGCTCCTCTCCTGGCACCTGGCACCGCACTACCGGTTCAGCGACTCGGGCGAGCGGATGCCGCCGCTGTCGGCTCCGGAGGACCGCGACTCGTTCACCGAGGCGGAGCCCGTCTCCATCGGCAAGCCGAGCTTCTCCATGGAGCAGGACGCCGAGGGCACGCAGGTGATGGCCCGCCCCCATCCCCGTCGGCTCGCCGCCGTCCGAGCCGAGCACCGGGCCCGGCTGCGCAGCCTCCAGGCGGTGGACCGCTCGGTGGCCGACCTGGTGACCGCGTTGAAGGAGGAAGGAGTCTGGGAGGACACCTACCTGTTCTTCACCTCCGACAACGGCTTCCTCCTCGGTGAGCACCACCTGATCGGCAAGAACGTGCTCCTCGAGGAGGCGCTCCAGATCCCCCTGCTCGTCGCCGGCGGCGGGGTCAGGCACGGGTCGTCGGCGGCTCCGGTCTCCCTGGTCGACCTGCCCGCCACCTTCGTCGACCTGGCGGGGCTGACCCCGGACGCCTCCTTGGACGGCCTCTCGCTCGCTCCGCTGCTGCGCGGGGAGACCGGTCCCTGGCGGGACACCACGCTGGTGCAGACCGGTCGGACCGCAGGCGACGGCTGGGAGGTGCGCGGCGTCCGCACGCACCGCTACCTGTACGCCGTCGGGGCCGAGGGCCGGGACGAGGTGCTGATCGACCGGCTCGTGGACCCGTTCGAGCTCACCAACCGGGTCGAAGACCCCTTCTACGCGGGGACCCGGGACGAGCTCCGGCGACGGCGCGACCTCTTGGTCGACTGCGCCGGTGCGGACTGCAACCGGGTCTTCGGCCCCGTCCCGGACCCGCTCACCGAGCTCGACCTGGGAGCCCTGCCCCGACGGATCGGACCCTAGGTCACGAGCCGACGGGCCGCAGCCGGACCCGGTCGGCGAGCTGCCGGCGCGCCGGGTGCGCCTCGGGCAGGGTGTCGAGGACCCGCGCGACCTCTCGAGCGTCCATCGCCGGCCGCACGTCCCGGGACCCGGTGGTCGAGACCCAGCCCACGCCTGGGTCCAGCCGGCGCACGACCCGACCCGGGACTCCCACCACGACGCTGTGGTCGGGCACCGCGCCCCGGACCACCGACCCGGCCCCCACCACGACGTTGCGACCCACCTGGGCCCCGGGCAGGATGATCGCCCCGTGCCCGATCCAGGTGCCCGACCCGACGGAGACCGGCTGGTGCTCGCCGAGCTGCATGCCGATCGGGGTCTCGGGGTCCTGGTAGCCGTGCGAGGCGTCGGAGATGAAGACGTCCTGGCCCAACCACACGTCGTCGCCGAGCTCGATCGACTCGTGCGCGGTGATCGTGGACCGCGCGCCGACGACGCACCGGTCCCCGATCACCAGGCCCCGCTCCGGGAGGTTGGCGTCCTCGGGGCTGTAGCCCACCGACAGGGTGCATCCTCGGCCCACGAGGGTGCCGGCACCCAGGTGGATGGAACGGGTCCCCATCAGCGAGGCGTGCGGGAAGGCGACACAGCTGCCCAGGCCCAGGGACCCGAACTCGTCACCGAGGTCGGTGCCCGGGGCCGTAGCCCCGTACCACTCGACGAACCGGTGGACCCGGTGGACGGCACGGTTGAGCAGACGACGACCGGTGATCACGCCGGGACCCTACCGTCCGGTAGGTCTTCCCGCAGGCGGTTGGGGAGGCTGTGCGCGAAGGTCAACGGACGGGGGTGCGCTGCGGGCCGGCCACGGGCCGGAGCAGGTCACCGGAGCCGTCCAGCTCGAGCTGGGGCGCGGTGTCCTGCAGGGCGCCGGCCGCCCAGAGCCGGTGCACCACGACCCCGCCGACCACGGCGCCGAGCACGCCGAGACCCAGGTCGCTGAGGGTGTCGGCATAGGCGAAGGCTCGCTCGCTGGACCCGGAGAGGAAGGCGAAGTACTCCCCGATCTCCCAGACGATTGCTCCGGTAGCGCCGAAGGAGAGCGCGCGCTCCACGACGAGCGCCAGGCCCGTGGTGCGGTGCAGCGTCAGCAGCACCACCGCGGCCGCCAGCAGGGCGAGGTTGATGAAGTGCATCCAGTCGTCGAACCAGACGATCTTGTCGTAGAGGTCGAGGCGGTTGCCGAGCACGTCGGAGAAGCAGGTCACGGTGACCAGCAGCGACGGGACCCACGGGTAGGCGGCGCGGTCGCGCCAGTTGTTCCACCAGATCAGCGGGATGGCGAAGGCGAGCAGCGGGTAGGCGACGGCCCGGGCTTCGGCGCCCTTGCCCTCGAGGTTGGCCCACTCGGGGCTGATCAGCGTGATCGCCAGCATCATCAGCAGCAGCGCCTTGAGCGCCACGTCCGCCGTACGCACCACCGAGAAGGTGGGAGTGGGAACGGCGTCAGGCAGGGCGACAGGATCTGGGCTCACCTGGCCGGATGCTACCGGGGAGAGGCCAGCTAGTACGGACGCACCCCGAGCGCAAGGGGCGTTCGTCACTTGTGGCGCGGGTCCCGGGACCACGACACACCCGCGCACCCAGCCTTACGCTCGGGCCATGTGGGATGGGTCAAGCACACCAGAGGAGAGCCCCAGGGCTCCGGTCACGGTCTTTCTGCTCGATGACCACGAGCTGCTCCGCCACGGCATCCGCAGTCTGCTGGAACGGCAGGGCGACATCGTGGTGGTCGGCGAGTCCAGCAGCGCGGCCGAGGCGGCCCGTCGAATCCCGGCACTGCGCCCGGACGTCGCGATCCTCGACGTGCGGCTGCCGGACGGGTCGGGGGTGGACGTCTGCCGACAGGTCAGGTCGATCGACCCGACCATCGCGGTCCTCATGCTCACCTCCTACGACGAGGACGAAGCGCTCTTCGCCGCCATCATGGCCGGCGCGGCGGGCTACGTCCTCAAGGAGGTGAAGGCCGCCGACTTCGTCGACAGCGTCCGCCGCGTGGCCGGCGGACACTCGATGCTCGATCCCGTGGCGACGTCCCACGTCCTCGAGCGTCTGCGTCACGGCCCGCCGAAGGACCCGCTGACCAAGCACCTGACTCCCAAGGAGCACCAGGTGCTCGAGCTGGTCGGTCAGGGACTGACCAACCGGCAGATCGCCGAGCACCTCGGACTGGCGGAGAAGACGACCAAGAACTACGTCTCCATCATGCTGGGGAAGCTGGGGGTGGAGACGAGGACCCAGGCGGCGATCATCGCGACGCGTCAGGACCATCACCCCTCGCGCTGAAGACCTCGCGACGCCCGATCCCGAAGAGCGGTCCATGCTCTGGTGGGACCTGTGAGCCATTGGTAACGTAGATCACATTCGCTGCCAAGGAGTGAGCATGCGAGAGTTCTCGGGCGGACTCGACGGGGGGAGCGTGCCTCCGCCTGTCAGCGGCGACCCTTCATTCGAGGACCTCATGAAGAAGGCGTCCGAGGACCACCTCGTCGGACACGACGAACGGCGATGGAGCCTGCTCCTGCAGATGGTCGCCACCCTCGCCACGGACCTCTCCCTGGACGAGGTGCTGGCCAGGATCGTCGAGGCCGCCGCCCGCCTGGGCGGCGGGCGGCGAGCCGCCCTGGGCGTTCCGCACCAGGACCAGGCGGACCAGCTACGCGTGCTCGTCACGTACCAGGTCGACGTGCCGGGTGATGTGACCGGTGACGTGCCAGGTGACGTGCCAGGTGACGTGCCCGGTGACGTGCACCCGTCCGGTCAGGACCCGTTCCACGGTCAGAGCCGGTTCCCGGAGGGTCCCGGCGTGCTGAGCATGCTGCTGGACCAGCACCCGCGGCACTGGCACGACGAGCACGCCCCTGCCGTCCCCGCGCCGCGCGCGGGCGGGACGGCCGCAGGACCCGGCCTCACCGTTCCGGTCCGGCTGCACGACCGTGTCTTCGGTGCGCTGGTGGTCGAGGAGAGCGTGGCCCCCCACGGCTTCAGCCGGACCGACGAAGAGGTCGTGACGGCGCTCGCCGCGGCGGCAGGCATCGCCATCGACCATGCCCACCTGCGCGAGGAGGCCGGCCGGCGGGAGCGCTGGCTGGGGGCCGCGGCGGACCTTGGCACCGCGATCCTGCACCCGGACGGGGACGAGCTGGCCCCGCAGATGGTGGCCGACCTCGCCGTCCAGATCGCGGGGGCCGACCTGGCGTGGGTGGCCACCGGGGCGGACGCCGACAGCCTCCGGATCCAGGCCGTCGCCGGTCGTCAGGTGGACCCGAGGGTCCTTGCCGCGGTCGACCTGACACGTTCTCTGGAGCACTGCGTCGCGGCGACCGGGCGTCCCCTCACCGTCGAGGACCTCACGCGTCACCCGCGCAGCGCGGACGTGGCTCAGTCGCTCGGGGCCGACCCGACCGGCCGGGGCGTCCTGGTGCCACTGGCCCTGCCGGACGGCCGGGCCGGCGTGATCTGTCTGGCCTGGCGACGCGACGTCGACCCCACCGAGGTGCTTCAGGACGTCTCGTTGCCGGCGTTGCTCGCGCAGCGCGCATCCTCCGCCCTGCAGGTCGCGGCGTCGCTGCGGGAGCGGGAGCGGTCGGTCGTGGTGGACGAGCGCGACCGGATCGCCCGCGACCTGCACGACCTGGTCATCCAGCACCTGTACGCCGTGGGCCTCGAGCTCCAGACGATCGCGCTGGGTCACGACCCGGAGGAGATGCGACAACGGCTCGAGCGCACGGTGGACGACATCGAGGAGACCATCCGCGACATCCGTCGCAGCATCTTCGCGCTCGGCTCGGTGCACGACGCGACCGACCCCCGCAAGATGCTGCACGAGGTGGTCGAGCGGGCCGGGCGGACCATGAAGCTCCACCCCACGCTCCGTTTCCGCGGACCGGTCCGAGCCCTGGTCACCGACGAGCTGATCGACGACGTGCTCGCCGTGGTGACCGAGACCCTGACGAACACCAACCGGCACGCCGGTGCGCAGCTGTGCGCCGTCGAGGTCAGCGTGGTCGACGGGATCTCCGTCCGGGTCACCGACGACGGCAAGGGCATGGACGGGGCCGGTGTCCGCAGCGGGCTGGAGAACCTGCGTCGGCGTGCGGAGCTGCGCGGTGGTCACCTCGACGTGATCTCGGCGCTGGGGCACGGCACCAGCGTCGTGTGGTGGGTGCCCCTGCCCGCCCCCGCGGGCTCGGCGGCGGCCCCTGTGCGCTCAGGCGCCTCGCGACGAGGCGGTGGGAAGGCGGACGCCTGAGGCTCCGGCCGTTCCGCTCAGATGTCGGTCTTCACGTGCGAGAGCACGGTGGTCAGGATCTCCGCCAGGGCCGCCCCGACCGCCGCACCCACGCCCACGCCGAGCGCGAGGAGCAGCAGGATGCTGAGCACCAGACCGGTGCGACGCCTTCGCTCCAGGAACCCGGGTCCGACGGTGCGGGATGCCTGCGGGTGCTGGTAGACGGTCATGTCTCCAGCCTCGTCGTCCGGCCCCCTGCCCAGGAGGGCCGAGGGACCGGTCCGAGGGAGGACCTAGGGCCTGCCTGCCCGAGGTCGGGAGACCAGGACCGACCTCAGGAGATCGCGGCGCCGATGGACACCAGGACCAGGGAGGCGACGAACAGGATCCCGACCAGCGGCATCACGAACCGCAGGTACTGGTCGTAGCGGACCTTGGCCAGGGCCAGCCCGCCCATCACCACCGCGGACGTGGGGGTGATCAGGTTGACCACGCCGGAGGCGGACTGGAAGGCGGTGACCACCATGGCCCGGGAGACTCCCGCGAAGTCCGCCAGGGGCGCGAGGATCGGCATCGCCAGCGCCGCGTGCCCCGACGTCGAGGGGACCAGGAACGCCAGCGGCACGTTGACCAGGAACATCAGCCCGCCGAAGACCCACGAGGAGGTGTCGGAGACCGCGCGCTCCATGGAGTGCAGGACCGTGTCGGTGATCTCGGAGTTGTTCATGATCACGGTGACGCCGCGCGCCAGGACGATGACCAGACCGACCCCGATGAAGTCGCCGGCGCCCCGGACGACGCCGTCGGTGACGCCCTTCTCCCCCAGCCCGCCGACCACGCCTACCACCAGCGACATCACGATGAAGAGCGCAGCCAGCTCGGGGAAGTACCAGTCCAGCTGCCAGACGTAGCTGTCTGCCTCGGGACCGTTGATGATCTGCGCCCACGGCACGATCGCGAAGATCATGAAGACGAAGGTCAGACCCACCAGCGTGAGCACGAGTCGGTCACGGCCCGAGAGTCGCTGGACGTCACGCACGCCCTGGGCGATCAGCTCGTCGTCGCCCTCGACGGGGCCCACCAACGACTTCGTGGAGTCCGCCCTGGTTCGCTTGGCGTAGCGCAGCACCCACCAGATGGCGATGGGGACGAGCAGGACGTACATGAGCAGCCGGAAGCCGATGCCGTCGCCGATGGAGATGTCTGCCGAGTCCGAGGCGACACCCGTGGCGAACGGGTTGACGGTGGAGGCGAGGACTCCCACCCCGGCACCGACCATGATCGTCCCCGTCGCGACCATCCGGTCGTAGCCCAGCGCGAGCATCAGCGGGATCACCAGCGTGTAGAAGCCCAGGGTCTCCTCGGCCATCCCCTCGGTGGTGCCGCCGATGGAGAACAGGACCATCAGGACCGCGATCAGCAGCCAGCCCCGCGACCGCATGCGCAGCGCGACCCGGGCGACACCGTTGTCGATCGCGCCGGTCTGCATCGCCAGGGTGATGAAGACACCGATGGCCAGCACGAACAGGAACACGCCGGCAGCACCGTAGAGCTCGCCGCTCTCGTAGGGACCGACGAAGCCGTCCCCGTTGAGCACGCCGTACAGCCCGTTGACCGGGGCCAGGAACAACTGCATCAGCCGGTCCCCGAAGGAGAGACCCGCGTCGACCCGCTCGTAGGTCCCGGGCACCGGACGCCCGGTGTCGCCGTCGGTCTGGTACGTGCCGGTGGGGATGACGAAGGCCAGGAGCCAGACCAGGACCGTGACTGCGAACAGCACGGTCAGGGCGCTGGGGAACCGGAAGGACTTCGGCTGGTCCGCGTCGGGGGAGAACGGGTCGGGCTCTGAGCTGTCCGGCTCCGGGTGGGTGGGCCGATCGTTGGTCGACATGGGCAGGCCTCTCTGCAGCGACGTCCTGGTCAGCGAAGCACCGACCCGCGGCAGCCGAGACCTGTCGTAGGTCCCTGGGAGGAGGTGACCTCCGGCCCTCATGCCGGGGCGGTGCACGCGGTTGCCTGGGACGACACGATCAGAAGGAGGAGCCCGATGGCGTTCCAGGTTCAATCCGAGGTGGGTCTGCTCAAGCGGGTGATCCTGCACCGACCGGGACTCGAGCTCAAGCGGCTCACGCCGAGCAACAAGGACGAGTTCCTGTTCGACGACGTGCTGTGGGTCAGACGGGCCCAGCACGAGCACGACGCGTTCGCCGGTGCCCTCCGTGAGGAGGGGATCCAGGTGCACCTGCTCGCCGATCTGCTGAGGGAGACCCTCGCCATCGAGGACGCCCGCGCCCACGTCCTGGACGGCACGGTCAACGAGCTGGTCTACGGGCCTGTCGCGACCCCGCTCATCCGCGACCTGTTCGACCTGATGCCCGACGACGAGCTGACCGAGGTGCTGATCGGCGGGATGACCAAGGCGGAGCTGCTGGAGCGCACCGACACGCCGTCGTCCGTGGTGATCCAGGCTCTGCACGACGAGGACATCCTCCTCCCGCCGCTGCCCAACCACCTCTTCACCCGGGACACCTCGGCCTGGGTCTACGACGGGGTCTCGATCAACTCGATGCGCAAGCGGGCGCGGATGAGGGAGACCGTCCACTACGAGGCCATCTACCGCTTCCACCCCCTGTTCAAGGGGGAGGACTTCCGCCTCTGGGGCGAGGGGTCGATCAACGGTCAGGCGACCACCGAGGGCGGCGACATCCTGGTGATCGGCCGGGGCGCGGTCCTGGTCGGGATGAGCGAGCGCACCACCCCCCAGGGCGTTGAGCGGCTGGCACGCAAGCTCTTCAAGGCGGGCAGCGCACGCACCGTGGTGGCGCTCCAGATGCCTATGTCCCGGGCGTTCATGCACCTGGACACCGTGATGACGATGGTCGACGACCACACGTTCACCAAGTACGCCGGCCTGGGCATGCTCCCCTCGTTCACCATCGAGCAGGGCGAGGAGGAGGACGAGCTCGCCGTCACCCCCCACCCGCCGGAGGACATGCACAAGGCGATCGCGCAGGCCCTCGGCCTGGACGACATCCGGGTGCTGACCCCGACCCAGGACGTCCGGGCCGCCGAGCGCGAGCAGTGGGACGACGGCTGCAACGTGCTCGCGCTGCGGCCCGGCGTGGTGGTCGCCTACGAGCGCAACGTCACCACCAACACCTACCTGCGACGCAAGGGCATCGAGGTGATCACGATCCCGGGCGCCGAGCTCGGCCGTGGCCGCGGCGGTCCCCGGTGCATGTCGTGCCCGCTGGACCGCGAGGGGATCTGAGATGGCCTTCAACCTGCGTCACCGCAACTTCCTCAAGGAGCTGGACTTCACCCCGCAGGAGTGGCGGTTCCTGCTCGACCTGTCCGCCGAGCTCAAGCAGGCCAAGTACGCCGGCTCCGAGCAGCCCCGGCTGGTGCGCAAGAACATCGCGCTGATCTTCGAGAAGACCTCGACCCGTACCCGGTGCTCCTTCGAGGTGGCCGCCCACGACCAGGGTGCCTCGGTGACCTACCTGGACCCGACCGGCTCCCAGATCGGGCACAAGGAGTCGATGGAGGACACCGCCCGGGTCCTGGGCCGTCTCTACGACGGCATCGAGTACCGGGGGTCCAGCCAGAACAACGTGGAGGTCCTCGGCGAGTACGCCGGGGTGCCGGTGTGGAACGGGCTGACCGACGAGTGGCACCCCACCCAGATGCTCTGCGACATGATGACCATGCGCGAGCACTGCGCCAAGCAGGACCGCGACATCGCCTTCGCCTACCTGGGCGACGCCCGGAACAACATGGGCAACTCGTTGCTGGTCACGGGCGCGATGATGGGGATGGACGTGCGGATCGTCGCGCCCAGCGAGCTGTGGAACGCCCCCGAAATCGTCGGGGCGGCATCCTCGCTGGCCGAGGAGACCGGCGCCCGGATCACCCAGACCGAGGACGTGGCGGAGGGGGTCCGGGGGGCCGACTTCATCTACACCGACGTGTGGGTCTCGATGGGCGAGCCGGCCGACGTGTGGGCCGAGCGGATCGAGCTGCTCCGGGACTACCAGGTGGCGATGGGGGTCCTGGAGGCCACCGGCAACCCACACGTGAAGTTCATGCACTGCCTGCCGGGGTTCCACGACCGGCACACCAAGGTGGGCGAGGAGATCTACCAGCGCACCGGCATGGACGCCCTCGAGGTCACCGACGAGGTCTTCGAGTCCAGGCACTCGATCGTCTTCGACCAGGCCGAGAACCGGATGCACACGATCAAGGCGGTCCTGGTCGCCACCCTCGGAGGCTGAGATGCGGATCGTGGTCGCCCTGGGCGGCAACGCCCTGCTCCAGCGAGGGCAGAAGCCCGACGCCGACGTCCAGGAGGCCAACGTACGGCGGGCGGTGACCTCGTTGGCGCCGCTGGCCGAGCACCACGAGCTCGTGATCACCCACGGCAACGGACCGCAGGTGGGCGTGCTGGCCCTGCAGAGCGCCTCGGACCCCCGGCTCTCCTCGCCCTACCCGTTCGACGTGCTCGGTGCCCAGACCCAGGGGATGATCGGCTACTGGCTGCTCCAGGCCCTGCAGAACGAGATCTCGTTCAAGCCGGTCGCCGCGATCATCAACCAGACCCTGGTCGAGGCCAACGACCCCGCGTTCGAGAACCCGACCAAGTTCGTCGGTGAGACCTACGACGAGGAGACCGCCCACAACCTGAGCGTGGCGAGGGGCTGGGACATGGCCCGGGACGGGAACGCCTGGCGCCGCGTGGTCGGCTCCCCCAGGCCCCAGCGGATCGTCGAGACCCGGCTGATCCGGCTGCTGCTGGAGAGCGGGGCGATCGTCGTCTGCGCGGGCGGGGGCGGGGTGCCCGTGGTGCGCGACGACAAGGGCGAGCTCGTGGGTGTGGAGGCGGTCATCGACAAGGACCTCGCCAGCGCCGTCCTCGCCGAGGCTCTCGACGCCGACGCCCTGCTCGTGCTCACCGACGTACCTGCCGTGATGCAGCACTGGGGCACCCCGGACCAGGTCCCGGTCCGGCGTGCCTCGCCCCCCAGCCTGCGAGCTCTCGGGATGCCCGCCGGCTCCATGGGCCCGAAGGTCGAGGCTGCCTCACGGTTCGTCGAGCTGACCGGCGGCTTCGCCGCGATCGGCAGCCTGGACGACGCAGCCGCGATGCTCGACGGCTCCGCCGGCACCATCGTCACCCCCACCGGGCGCTACAAGGGTCACTGAGCCGGGGGCAGCCGACGACTCGGCGCCTCGTCCAGTGCGTGCCTGGGCAACTGCCCGAGGAACCCGGGGCCCGGTGAGGACGGTCTCAGCCGCAGTGCCACCGCCAACGACGGCACGGCGTCCGGGCGGTACGGCGCCGGCTCCGCGCCCAGCTCGCGTGCGGTGGTCCACAGGCAGGCGACCAGCACCCCGAAGCCGAGGTGACCGAGGGTCTGGGCAAGGGACCACCAGTGGGCCGGGTCCCCGCCGTGCCGGTCCGGGAGCGCCAGCACCAGGAACCGCACCTCGGGGCGTTCCGCGGCCAGCAGGGTCAGCATTCCTGTGCGGTCCGGGCCGTACAGGGCGTCGAGCCGGTCGTGCCGTCTGTCCTCGAGCCCTCGTGCTGCGAGCCACCGGACGCTGGCCCCGGCATGCGAGGGGCGGCGGGCCTGCGCCAGCGCTGCTGCCACCACGTCCAGGACCCGGGGGACGTCGGTGCCCTGGAGCGCGCCCGGCGCGTCGACGAGCGCGGTGACCCGGCGAAGGCGCCCCACCGAGGTAGTGGTGGTCCCGTCCTCGTCGACCAGCTCAACGGTGCCGGTGGGTTCGGGGTGACGGCCGGAGACCGTCAGCGCCAGCGCCGTGTGCCCCGGCCCCGGCGCCCCGGCCATCAGGACGCACTCCCCCGTGGCGAGCCGCAGGGGTGCCAGCGGGGTCTCCGCGGACCGGGCCTCCGCGGACTGTTGGCCGGACACCCGCAGGCCGGTCACCGTGAGCTGCACGTGCCATCACTCCCCCGCCGGGTCCGGTCGATACCGCGTCGCGGGCGCACGAGGCCCCGGCTAGGTCCGCTTGAGGAAGGAGAAGGAGGCGCCCACCACCAGCAGCACCCAGGTGGGGAGGATGTAGGGCCAGGTGTAGTGAGGGAACGTCGTCGCGTCGTTCATCAGGAGGGTGACGACCGCGGTGACGACCGCACCGAAGGCGGCGTAGAGCCACGACGCCGTGCTGGAGTGGTGGAAGGTCACGGCCAGCGCGATGGCGGTCAGCACACCGGCGTACCCGGCCAGGCCGGCGTCGAGGGTGGCGTTGGTCTCGCCCATGGCGAAGGCGCACAGGGTGCCGATCACGCTGCCCATCAGCGCCGCGAGCCCGACCTTCCAGGAGGAGATGAACAGCCCGATCAGGATCAGCGCGCCGCCCCAGGCGCTGTTGACCAGCACCACCTCGGAGACGTTGCTCAGGATCGAGCGCCAGAACGCCTCCCCCGTGCCGTCGGTGACGTGCTTGGCGGTGGAGTCCAGGTGCACGCTCGTCGAGGCTGCGTACATGATCGAGGCTGCCGTGCAGAACGGCGCCGTGGTGTAGGGCAGGTTGTAGGCCTTGAGCCCGTCCGAGGCGAGGAGCCAGGCGAAGAACGCGGTCAGCAGCGCAGCCACCACGGAGCCCACCGCCGTCAGCAGGTACGCCCAGCCCTGGGTGCCCAGCGCCGCGAACATCGCCGCACCCAGCAGGCACCCGTTGAACCCCTGCATGCCCAGCGCGACGTTGTCCGCGCTGAACCGCAGCACGCACCCGGAGAGGGTGGAGACGACGGTGCCGATCGCGGCCAGGACCGCCATCTGCCAGTCGGCCACCAGGAACGCCGCCATGATCAGCAGACCGGTCCACGGACTGCGCTGGAAGAAGATCTGGGCGGGTCCCCGGCAAAGCGCGCGCCACGTCACCGCCTCGAGACGGTCGGAGACCTCTCTGGTCACCCACATCCCGCATCCCTTCGCTCGGCCCGCGCGCCGGCGAGCCCCGTGGTCGATCGGCCGTGTGGAGGAGCTGTCCCCGGTGCCGCTCCTGCACGCCGCCCCGGCGCACCTCAGACCGGTGTCCGCACGTCGGCGGGTCCTGGCCCACCTCCGATCCTGCGGCCTCTCCCCCGCCGTGCCCATGGTCAAACGACCCTGTTCATCTCGGCTACCCATCCGCCGCGCTGGGCGCCTGTGTGCCCTGTCGTGCCGGGAGGCCCGGAGCTACGCTCGGCGGCATGACTGCCGACGGCTTCTCCTCCAGCCCGGGGCGACGAGGCGCGCCGATCGACCACGGCCCCGCCGACCACGAGCCACCGCGGCTGCACCGGCGGCCGGACTACCTGCACCTGCCCGCCATCGGCCTGGTGATGGTCGGCGGTTTCGTCGGGGTGGCGGCCCGCGAGGGGTTCGAACTGTGGATCCCCGACGTCGACGGCCTCCAGCTGATGGTGCCCGTAGTCAACGTGCTCTCCAGCTTCATCCTCGGCTTCCTGTACGAGCTCCTCGCCCGCACCGCCCCCGCGCCCCGGGTGGTCGGCCGCTACAAGCTCCTGATTGGCGCCGGCTTCTGCGGGGGACTCTCCACGTACGGCCGGTTGACCGCCGACACGGCGGTCCTCCTGAACGACTCGCGTCCCGCGGACGCCATCCTCTACGCGCTCGGCACTGTCGTTCTGGGCGCCTGTGCCGCGTTCCTGGGGATCGTGGCCGCCCATATTGGCTCTGGACGACCCGGCAGCAGGGCGGAGACCACCTCGCCATGACGTTCTGGCTCTTCATGCTCGTAGTCCTGGCGGGGGGAGCGGGTGCCGTCACAAGGCTCGTTCTGGACGGACTGCTCCGGCAGCACTTCACGTCGCCCTTCGCCTGGTCGACGGCGATCATCAACTTGTCCAGCTCCCTGATGCTCGGTGCGGTGACCGGACTCGTCGCCAACTACTGGGTCGCGACCGACGTCGGCGCGGTCGTCTCCACGGGATACCTCGGGGGCTACGGGACGTTCAGCACCGCCAGCTACGAGACTGTCGAGCTGATCCGGCAACGGCACTACGGCACGGCCGTGGCCTACGGTTTCGGCGTGCTGGTCGGCGGCGTGCTGCTGGCGTTCCTGGGCTACCGGTGGGGACTCGCCGTCTGACTGCTGGTGCGCATGCAGGGTCCCGACGCACACGCAGGCAGCGATCGGGCGCCGGGACCTCTCGGGGACGGGCAGGGGGGACGGCACGGGCGTCCCGTGCCGTCCCCGATCGTCCGCCGGGCTGCCCCCGGCGCCCCCTCCGAGTCAGCCGTGCGTCTCCTGGGTGGCGCCCTCGCGCTCGCCGTCGCCCTCGTCCTCGAGCATCTCCCGCAGCTTCGCCTCCTGCTCGGACGACAGGTTGGTCTCGATCAGCTCGCCGTGGATGCCCTGCTCCTTCAACGACTCGTGCACCCGGTCGAGCACCGCGCCCGAGGTCATCACGAAGAGCGCGGAGGTGCCCGGGGTGACCTTCGCCCGGATCTCCTTGATGAAGTCGTCGTCGATCCCGACGTCGGTCAGGGCGCCGACCAGCGCACCCGAGGCCGCGCCGACCACCAGCCCGATCAGCGGGATGAAGAAGATCACCCCGAACAGCAGACCCCAGAACATGCCGCCCAGGGTGGCGGGGGCCAGCAGGCTGTTGGCCTGTCGCGTCCTGGGCTTCTTCTTGCCCTCGGGCCACGACACCGTGGCCGCGTCGAGGACCTGGATGAGCTCCTTCTTCGCCAGGTCCGCCAGGGCGTCCTCGGCCTGCTGCGCCCCGTCGGGGGTGTCGAACTTCCATACGGTCAGAGTTGCCACGTCGTGCTCCTACGGTCGGGGTGTGGTCGCGAGGACCCGGGCCCCTCGCAGGGCCCGACGACACTGACGCTAGGAGCGCCATCCGGGCGGGCACAGAGGCCTTCGACCCGTCGCCGCGTGACGTTGGGGTCTTGCCCCGAGCCCACCCGCGAAGGGGCACGGGGGTCAGCCCAGGAACTGGTCCGGCGTCACCGGGATGGACCGGACCCGGACCCCGGTGGCGTGGTACGTCGCGTTGGCGACGGCCGCCGCGGTCCCGACGATGCCGATCTCCCCGATCCCCCGTGACCCCATCGGGTTGAAGGCCTCGTCGGACTCCTCCAGCCACTCGGCCTCGATGCCGAGCACGTCCGCGTGGGAGGCCACGTGGTAGGCGGCCAGGTCCTGGGTGACCACGTGCCCGAACCGCGGGTCCCGGTAGGACTCCTCGTGCAGGGCCGCGGAGAGCCCCATCACCAGTCCCCCGAGCAGCTGGGAACGCGCGGTCGTCGGGTTGATCACCCGCCCCACCGAGTAGACCCCCAGCAGCCGGGGCACCCGGATCTCCCCGGTCCAGCGGTGCACCCGGGCCTCGGCGAAGACGGCTCCGAAGGAGTGGAACGCGTACTTCTCGCCCTTCGGGTTGTCCGCCGCGGCCGCGGTCGTCTCCGCGCCCGCCGCCGGTGCGGCGCCGTGCTCCTGGCGGAACCGCTGCGCGGCCGCCACGATCGCGGTCCCCCACGAGCTCGTCCCGGAGGAGCCACCGGCCACCGACGCGGCCGGGAGCCGGGTGTCGGCGATCGCCAGGTCGATGCAGTCCGGCGGGACGCCGAGGGAGTCCGCGGCGATCTGGGTGAGCACGGTGCGCGCCCCGGTGCCGATGTCCACGGCACCGATGGAGACCCCGTAACGCCCCTCCCCCAGCGCCCGCACCCGGGCCGCGTTGCCCGGCATCCGGCCCGCCGGGTAGGTCGCCGAGGCGACCCCGGTCCCCACCCACCAGTCGCCGTCCCGGGTCGCCCGGGGGCCGGCGGGACGCTGGGACCAGCCGAAGCGGTCGGCGCCGCGACGCAGGCAGTCGGTCAGCCGCCGGTCGTTGAACGGCTTGCCGGTCTCCGGGTCCAGCTCGGGCTCGTTGCGCACGCGCAGCTCGACCGGGTCGAGTCCGCAGGCCACGGCGAGCTCGTCCATCGCCACCTCGTGGGCGTACATCCCCGGCATCTCGCCGGGCGCCCGCATCCAGGACGGCACCGCGACGTCGAGGACCGCGAGCCGGTGGCTGGTGCGGCGGTTCGCCGCGGCGTACATCATCCGGGTGGGCGAGGCGGTCTGCTCGGCGTACTCCCGCAGCGTGGAGGTCTGCTCCTGCACCCGGTGCTCGATCGCGGTCAGCCGGCCGTCCCGGTCGGCTGCGAGCCGCAGGTGCGAGATGGTCGCGGTCCGGTATCCCGTCAGGGCGAACATCTGCTGGCGGGTGACCGCCAGGCGCACCGGACGCCCCTGCGTCGTCCGGGCGGCGAGGGCCGCGGCCATCACGTGCGCGTGCGCCTCGCCCTTGCTGCCGAACCCGCCGCCCACGTACGGCGCCTGGACCCGCACCTGGTCTGCCTCGAGCCCCAGCATCGGGGCGAGTGCCTGGACCACCCCGTGCACCCCCTGGGTCGAGTCCACCAGCGAGAGCACCTCGGCACCCTCGCCGGCCTCCCGCCACGAGGCCAGCGTGGCGTGCGGCTCCAGCGGGTTGTTGTGCTCGTAGGCGGTGCGGTAGGTCTGCGAGACGACGACCGGGGCCGCGGCGATCGCCGCGTCCACGTCGCCTTCGTCGGTGTCGGTCTCCATGTCGGGGTTGACCGACTCGGGCCGGTGGGTGGCGTTGTCCTCGCGCAGCTCGGCCTCGTGGGCCTCCACGTCGTAGGTCACCTCCACCAGGGCAGCGCCCTCGCGCGCCGCCTCGCTGCTCTCGGCCAGCACGACGCCGACGATCTGGCCGCGGAAGTGCACCCCCGGGTCCTGGAGGATGGCGAGCTCGGCGTTCTCGGTGTCCGCGAGCCGGGGGGCGTTGGTGTGGTCGAGCACCGAGACCACCCCCGGATGCGCGAGCGCCGGCCCGGCGGCCAGCGCGCGGACGCGGCCCTTCGCCACGGTCGACTGGACCAGCCAGGCGTGCAGCAGGTCCTCGGGTGCGTGCTCCGCGGCGTACTGAGCTCGTCCGGTGACCTTCTCCACGCCGTCGACCCGCTCGAGCGGGGTGCCGACCGCGCGCGGAACCAGCGGCTCAGGGCGCTGCTCGGGGGGATCCTGCGTCTGTGTCATCGGTCCTCCCCGGCCAGGCTCAGGAGCGTGTGGATGGTCAGGTTGCGCACCAGGGGCACCTTGAAGGCCGACTCCTCCGCCACCCGGGCGGCTGCCAGCTCCTGCTCGGCCGCCTCGCGCACGGTCTCCTCGTCGAGCGTCCGCCCGAGGAGCGCGGCCTCGGCCCGCGCGGCCCGCCAGGGCTTGTGGGCCACCCCGCCCCAGGCCAGCCGGACCTCCCGGACCACCCCGTCCTCGACCACCAGGCCGGCCGCCACGGAGGCGAGCGCGAACGCGTACGACGCCCGGTCCCGCGCCTTGAGGTAGGTCGAGCGCACGGCGACGGCCTGCTCGGGCAGCTCGACCGCGATGATCAGCTCGCCGTGCGCCAGGGTCGTGTCGAGCTCCGGCTGGTCCCCCGGCAGCCGGTGCAGCTCACCGAGGGGAAGCCGACGCTCGCCCTCTGGACCCAGCACCACGACGGTGGCGTCGAGAGCGGCAAGGGCGACCGCGAGGTCCGAGGGGTGGGTGGCCACGCAGGACTCGCTCGCACCCAGCACCGCCTGGTAGCGCCCGTACCCGCCGATCGCGGAGCAGCCGCTTCCGGGCTCGCGCTTGTTGCACGGCGTGGTCACGTCCTGGAAGTAGACGCACCGGGTGCGCTGGAGCAGGTTGCCGCCCGTGGTCGCCTGGTGCCGCAGCTGGCCCGAGGCGCCCGAGAGCAGCGCCCGGGAGACCGCAGGGTATGACGTCCGGACCTCCGGGTGGGCGGCCAGGTCACTGTTCCGCACGTTCGCGCCGATCCGCAGGCCGCGGCCGTGCTCGTCGTCGTAGGCCTCCACCCGGTCCAGCGGCAGCCGGCTCACGTCGACCAGCCGCTCCGGGGTCGCGACCCGGAGCTTGAGGTGGTCGACCAGGTTCGTCCCGCCGGCGAGGAACCTCGCCCCCGGGTCACCCGCCACCAGCGCGACGGCCTCCTCGGGACTCTCGGCGCGGACGTAGTCGAAGGGCTTCATGCGCCCGCCCCCGTGGTCGGCTCCGTGGTCGGCTCCTGGGGCCGGGCGACGTCCCGGACGGCGTCGAGGATTCCTCGGTAGGCGCCGCACCGGCACAGGTTGCCGCTCATCCGCTCGCGGATCTCGTCGTCGGTCAGCTCGACGTCGGCGGCCAGGTCCTCGGTGACGTGACTGGGGTGTCCCTGTCCCGCCTCCTCCAGCATGCCGACCGCGGAGCAGATCTGCCCTGGCGTGCAGTACCCGCACTGGAGACCGTCGCGGTCCAGGAACGCCCGTTGCACGGGGTGCAGCGCCTGCTCGACAGCCACGCTCCCCGGCATCGAGTCCGCCCGCGCTGCCAGTCGCCCCAGCCCCTCGGCGGTGACCACCTCGGCCCCGTCGTGGGCCACGGCCAGCGTGAGGCACGTCAGGTGGCGGCGTCCGTCGAGGAGCACCGTGCAGGAGCCGCACTGCCCGTGGTCGCAGCCCTTCTTGGGCGAGGTCACGCCCACGCGTTCACGCAGAGCGTCCAGCAAGGTGGTCCGCACGTCGACCGCCACCGTGTGCTCGGTGCCGTCGACCCGGAGTCGGAGGGTCGCGTCCATGGCCACCGCGTACCCACGGCCACCTCAGGCCACACAGCTCAGCCGCGAGACGTCCCTGAACGCACGCGCTAACGTGCCGACAACGGCTCGCCAGGAGGTCCCGATGCTCGACCCGAGGTCTGCCGGCGGGGCCGACCAGGAACCGCCGCCGGAGGCTCCCGTCGCGTGGGTGCTGCACGTCGACATGGACCAGTTCCTGGCCGCGGTCGAGCTGCTCCGGCGACCGGAGCTGGCCGGGCTCCCCCTGGTGGTGGGCGGACGCGGTGACCCCACGGAACGCGCCGTGGTCTCGACCGCCTCCTACGAGGCCCGCGAGCACGGCATCCGCTCCGGCATGCCGCTGCGCACCGCACGCAAACGCTGCCCCGAGGCGGTCTTCCTGCCCGTCGACCGGCCGGTCTACGAGGCGGCCTCGGACGTGGTGATGGAGACCCTGCGGTCCTACCCCGGTGCCGTGGTGGAGGTGCTCGGCTGGGACGAGGCGTTCGTCGGGCTCCGCACGAGCGACCCCGAGGCCACCGCCCGCGAGCTCCAGGCGGGGGTGCTGAGAGCGACCGGGCTGCACTGCTCGGTGGGGATCGGCGACACCCTGCTGCGGGCCAAGATCGCCACCGACTTCGGCAAGCCCCGCGGCACCTTCCGGCTGGTCGAGGAGAACTGGTTCGAGGTGATGGGAGACCGACCTCCCACCGCGCTCTGGGGGGTGGGCCCACGGATCGGGTCGCGCCTGGCCGCGCTGGGCATCACCACCGTGCGGGAGCTGGCGCAGGCCCCGGTGGACCTGCTGGTGGCCGAGTTCGGCCCACGGATGGGACCCCACTACCTCCAGGTGGGCCAGGGGCGGGGCAGGTCCGTCGTGGACGACACCCCCTGGGTCCCCCGGGCGCACGGCCGCGAGACGACCTACCAGCAGGACCTGGTCACACCCGAGGAGGTCGCCGCCGCGATCCGGGTCCTGGCCGGCCAGGTCGTCGCGGACATCCGGGCCGAGGGCCGCGCGTGCGCCCGGGTCGGGCTCAAGGTCCGGTTCGTGCCGTTCTTCACCACCACCAGGATGCGCAAGCTCACCGAGCCCACGTACGACGCCGAGACGATCGCGCGGACCGCGCTGGCCCTGCTGGCCGACCTGGACGACGACCGGCCGATCCGGCTGCTCGGCGTCCGGGCGGAGATGGTGCCGCCCGCGGAGTGACCGGTCCCCGCCCGGGCTGCCTCGTCGCACGGACCCCACCGTCGCCGAGGTGACTCAGACGGGGCGCGGTACCGCCCCCAGGGGCATCGTGCCGAGCAGATCCTTGAGGCCCCGCGCCAGCGCGGGAGGCCCTTGCACGGTGAGCTCGTCCGCCCGCTCGGCGTCCCGCCAGGCACGGTCGCCCCGCCACAGCTCGACCATCGTCCGCAGTGACGTGAGCACGACCAGGTCGACGTCGAAGCCCGGGTCGACGTCGCACGCGTCGACCTCGCCCGACCCCACGCACAGCCACCAGCGGGCCGCCCGCGCGGGCACGTCGTGGAACCGGAACTCCACCACCGTCCGTCCAGGCGGCCACCGGGAGGCCGTCACTGTGCGCTTGACGTCCCACATGAGCAGGTGCGGGTCGAGGTCCTCGGCGCCGAGCTGGCCGATCCACCGCATCCCCCACGCGCCGAGCCCCTCGACGACCGGGCGCAGCTCCTCGCCGCACGAGGTCAGCCGGTAGCTGCCGCGGCCGTGCTCGTCCACCAGCCGGTCGACGACACCGACCCGTTCGAGGGTGCGCAGCCGGGTGGCCAGCAGCGCCGAGGACATCTTGGGGTTGCCCCGGCGCAGCTCGTTGAACCGCGTGCTCCCCGCGAGCAGCTCGCGCACCACCAGCAGGGTCCACCGCTCGTCGAGGATCTCCATCGCCTTGGCGACCGGGCAGAACTGGCCGTAGGACGTCATGATGCCTCCCGCTGCGTGGGCGCTCTCCCCGCTCCTCACAGTAGACCCCTGAACCCGCCCGGGGGCCGCCCGTCGACGGGGCCCTGTGCCAGCGGACGCGGTTCAGATCTGGAACTGGAGCCGCGCGGTGTCCCCGCGCAGGCTGGTCGGGACGACGCCGGAGGTCGGCGTCGACCCACCGGACGGAGGCACCACCATGTCAACGGACTCACACACCTCGACGAGCTCGACACCCGCCGCGACCCAGGAGCTGAAGCAGCGGCACCGGGCGATGTGGGCACTCGGCGACTACCCCTCGGTGGCCGCCGAGGTGATCGGGAGCCTCGGACAGACCCTGGTCGACGCCGTCGGGATCCGACCCGGGGAGCGCGTCCTCGACGTCGCCGCGGGCTCGGGGAACGCCTCCCTGCCGGCGGCACGGGCGGGCGCGGAGGTCGTGGCCAGCGACCTCACGCCGGAGCTGCTCGAGGTGGGGCGTCGCCTGGCCGCTGCGGACGGCCTCGAGCTCGCCTGGGACGAGGGCGACGCCGAGGACCTGCCGTACCCGGACGCGTCGTTCGACGTCGTCCTGTCCTGCGTCGGCGTGATGTTCGCGCCCTTCCACGAGCGCAGCGCGTCGGAGCTGCTGCGGGTCCTGCGCCCCGGTGGACGGGTCGGGCTGATCTCGTGGACGCCCGAGGGCTTCATCGGGCAGATGTTCGCCACGATGAGGCCTTTCGCCCCCGCTCCGCCACCGGGGGCGACGCCTCCTGTGCGCTGGGGGGACGAGACCCACCTGCGCCACCTCCTGGGCGACGCGGTCGAGTGGGACGCCGTACGCCGCGACCGGCTGGGGGTGGACACCTTCGACCGGGCGGAGGCGTTCCGCGACTTCTTCAAGGAGCGCTACGGCCCGACGGTGGCCGCCTACCGGTCGATCGCCGACGAACCGGAGCGGGTGCAGGCTCTCGACGACGCGCTGGCCGGCCTCGCCGGCGAGCACCTGACCCCTGAGGGGACCATGGACTGGGAGTACCTGGTGGCGACGGGGCGCCGCACTCACGACTGAGGCTGCCCTTACGCCCGACCGGCGAGACAGCCCAATGGTCCCCCGGGACCAGGGACGGAGTGCTCTGACGCGGCCGGCGGCGACCCGCGCACGGTGGTGGTGACCCCTTCACCGCAGGGACGAGGAGACCGATGTCCACCGTGGCCGAGTCCACCCCGTATCCGGTCCGGGTCGAGGCGACCCTCGACCCGAACCTCAGCCGAGGACTCTGGCTGGTCAAGTGGCTCCTGCTGGTGCCGCACCTGGTCGTCCTGGCGTTCCTGTGGTGCGCCGCCGCGGTGTGCACCGTGCTGGCCTTCTTCAGCATCCTGATCACCGCGCACTACCCGCGGGTGCTCTTCGACTTCAACGTCGGAGTCATGCGCTGGACCTGGCGGGTCTCCTTCTACTCCTACAACGCGCTGGGCACCGACCGATACCCGCCGTTCAGCCTGCAGGACGTCCCCGACTACCCCGCCCACCTGAGCGTCGACTACCCGCCGCGTCTCTCCCGCGGGCTGGTGCTGGTCAAGTGGTGGCTGCTGGCCATCCCGCACTACCTCGTGCTCGGACTCCTGCTCGGCGGCGGTGGCTACGCGGTGAGCGGGAGCGACGGGGTGGGCCTCGCCGGTTCCCTGGGGCTGATCGGCCTGCTGGTCCTGTTCGCGGGGGTGGCCCTGCTCTGCACCCGGCGCTACCCCCCGCGGCTCTTCGACCTCGTCCTGGGCCTGGACCGCTGGTGGCTGCGGGTCTCGGCGTACACCGCCCTGATGACGGACCGCTATCCTCCCTTCCAGCTCGACCAGGGTGGCCAGGAGCCGCTCGCGGAGACCACCCGGGACGCGGCGCTGCCTGAGGGGCCGGGCCACGGGCGGTCGGTCTGGTCCGGCGGGCGGGTGACCACGCTGGTGGTGGGGTCCGTGCTGGTGTTCAGCGCCCTGGGCCTGCTGGTCGTGGGCCTGCTCGGGGCTGTGCTGGACCAGGAAGAACGCGACGCCGACGGGTTCTTCATGACCCCGTCGCTGGCCCTGAGCACCGACTCGTACGCCATCGCCTCCGAGCGGCTCGACCTGCACACCGAGTCCGCCACCGACGTGGTGCCCGACCAGCTCCTGGGAGACGTCCGGCTGCGGGCCGACCCGCGGAGCAGCGAGCAGGTCTTCATCGGCATCGGCCCGACCTCGGCCGTCCGTGACTACCTCAGCGGCGTCGGGCACGTCGTCCTGGTGGACCTGCGCGACGGAGACCCCGTCTACCGCACCAGCCCGCGGGAGACACCCGGCAGTGCACCCGCGGAGGCACCAGGTCTGCAGGACTTCTGGGCGGCCAGCGCCAGCGGAGGGCAGGACACCACGCTGACCTGGACCCCCGAGGACGGCGAGTGGACCGCCGTGGTGATGAATGCGGATGCGGCCCCCGGGGTGGCCGCGCGGGTCTCGGTGGGCACCAAGCTGCCCGCTCTCCAGGTCGTGCTCGGCACCCTGCTGCTGCTGGCCGGGGCGCTCTTCGTGGTGGGCGCGCTGCTGGTGCTGCTCGCGATCCTCTCCGCGGCCCGAGCCGACCGGGCCGCGAGGAGCAGGTCGTGAAAGCAGCGGTCGTCCCGGCGCTGGGGGCGCCACTGCAGATCCGCGACGTCCCGGTGCCCGAGCCCGGCCCCGGTCAGGTGCTGGTCCGTATCGAGACCTGCGGCCTGTGCCACACCGACATCCACGCGGCCCGGGGCGAGTGGCCGGTGAAGCCCAAGATCCCGCTGATCCCCGGGCACGAGGGGGTCGGCGTCGTGGTCTCCGTGGGGCCTCCCCTCGGCGATCACGAGCCACCGGTCCGGCTCGGACAGCGGGTGGCGCTGCCCTGGCTCGGGCACGCGTGCGGGATGTGCCGCTACTGCATCGACGGCTGGGAGACCTACTGCACGGCACCGGAGTACACCGGCTACACCATGGACGGCAGCTACGCGGAGTATGCGGTTGCCTACGCCAACCACGTCGTCCCCGTGCCGCACGGCGTCACCTCGATGGACGCCTCGCCGCTGACCTGCGCCGGGGTGACGACCTACAAGGCGCTCAAGGTCGCCGAGCCGCAACCCGACGAGACGGTGATGGTGGTCGGCGTCGGAGGACTCGGGCACCTCGGTCTCCAGTACGCCCGGGTCTTCGGCGCGCGGACCGTGGCGGTCGACATGTACGACGCCAAGCTCCAGCTCGCCGCCGATCTCGGAGCCGACCACGTGGTCGACGCGCGCGGGGACCAGCAGGCGGCGCTGGCCGCGCTCGGCGGCGTCGACGTAGCCCTGGTCACCGTGCCCTCGACGCACGCCATGCGGGCCGCCCACGCGGCGCTCAACCCCCGCGGCCGGATGGTCCTGGTCGGCATCCCGGCGGACAACCGGCTCGAGCTCCCGGTCTTCGAGACGGTGCTGCGCGGCAGGTCGGTGCTGGGCTCCCTGGTGGGCACCCGCAACGACCTGGCCGACGTCTTCGACCTGCACGCCCGCGGCCTGACTCGGGTGATCACCGCGGCCCGGCGGCTCGAGGACGTCAACGCCTGCTTCGACGAGGTGCTCGCCGGCAAGGTACCGGCCCGCCTGGTCTTCCAGATGTGACCGCTCGGCGGCCCACGTCTCAGGACTGCGGCCCGCTGGACCGCCCCCGGGCCCTGGTCCTGGTCCTGAGCACGAGCTTGCGCAGCTCCTCGACCCACAGCACCGAGGACGCGACCGCGACCGCGATCCCCCACTGGGCGAGCGTCAGGTCGGTGGTGTCGAACGGTCCCCGACCGGCTTCGAGGTGGACCACCGCGACCTGGAGCACCACGATCACCACCAGCGCTGCCCACAGTCTCGCGTTGGTGGCCGTGTAGCGGCTGAACACCGACTTCGTGGCGTCCCGGACGTTGAGCAGGTTGAAGACCTGGAACAGCACGAACGTGGTGAACGCGAGCGTGCCCGTGACGGTCGGCTCTCCCGCGACCGCCTCGTCGGGACCCAGCAGCAGGACGCCGAGGGTGCCGACGGCCATCACCACCGCAGCCAGCATGATCCGCGCCATCCGGGTGCGGGTCAGGATCGGCTCGCCGACCCGTCGCGGCGGTCGTCGCATGACCCCTTCGTCGGGCCGGTCGAAGCCGAGCGTCATCGCCGGCGGTCCGTCCATGATGATGTTGACCCACAGCACCTGCAGGGGGGTGAACGGCGCACCCGAGGCGATGCCGAACGAGGCGGCCCCGAGGAAGACCAGCACGAAGCCCCAGGCCGTGGCGATCTGGAAGCGGACGAACTTCACCACGTTGGCGTAGATGCCCCGCCCCTCCCGCACGGCCGCGATGATGGTGGCGAAGTTGTCGTCGGTCAGGATCATCCGGGCAGCGCCCTTGGAGACCTCCGTGCCGGTGATCCCCATCGCGATCCCGATGTCGGCCTGCTTCAGCGCCGGGGCGTCGTTGACCCCGTCCCCGGTCATCGCGACCACGGAGCCGTCGGCGCGCAGGGCATCCACCATCCGGATCTTGTGCTCGGGACTCACCCGCGCCAGGACGGCGACGTGCTGCGCCCGAGCCGTCAGCTCCTGGTCGTCGAGCCGGTCCAGGTCGGCCCCGGAGAGCGCCTCCCCCTCCAGTCCGAGGTCCCGGGCGATCGCCGAGGCGGTCACGACGTGGTCCCCGGTGATCATGTGCACGCTGATCCCGGCCCGGTGCGCGTCGGCGATCGCGTCGCGCGCCTCGGGCCGGGGTGGGTCCACGATCCCCACGCAGCCCAGGAAGGTCAGTCCCTGCACCGCCTGGTCGAGCTCTGCCGGCGACGACTCCCGCGCCCGGGCCAGCTCGTCGTCGTCGAGGCCGCGGGCCGCGACCGCCAGCACCCGCAACCCCCGCTCCCCCAGGTCGTCGACGACCCGTCCGACCTCCTCCCGGAGCCGGTCGTCCAGCGCTCGTGCCCCGCCGGGAGCGTCCACCTCGCGGGAGCGGGCGAGCAGGACGTCGGGGGCCCCCTTGACGTACATCCGGGCGGCACCGGGACCGTCCCACCCGTCCTCCGAGCCGGCGGCCCAGCGCGCCGTCGGCGAGGCGGGGTCCACCGCGTCCACGGCGTGCACGGTGGCCATGTACTTGCGGTCGGAGTCGAAGGGGACCTCCGCGGCTCGTGGCACGTCCCGCCGGGCTGCCGCCACATCCAGCCCGCCCTTGGCGGCCAGCACCACCAGGGCCCCCTCCGTCGGGTCCCCCACCAGCACGGCGTCGTCGACCACCGCGTCGCTGGCCAGAGCCATCGCCAGCAGGGCCTCGCGCAGGTCCGGGGCCGGCTCCGGCCCTTCGGCGGAGATCTCCCCGTCCGCGGCGTACCCGTGCCCGGAGACCTGGAAGCCGCGCAGGTCGACGTAGAGCTCTCGGGCGGTCATCTCGTTGAGGGTGAGCGTGCCCGTCTTGTCCGTGGCCACGTGCCGGGTCGCGCCCAGGGTCTCCACCGAGGACAGGTCCTTGAGGATCGCTCCGCGGCGCGCCAGCCGGTTGGCGCCCATCGCCAGCGTGAAGGCCACCACCGCGGTGAGTCCCTCGGGGATGGTGGCCACGGCGAGCGCCACGGCGCTCAGGCCCAGCTCCTCCAGCGGCGCCCCGCGGGCCAGGCCGGCGAGGAAGACCACCCCGACCACGACGCCCGCGATGATGCTCAGGGTCCGGGCCAGGCCGGCGATCTGCCGCTGCAGCGGCGTCGTCTCCTGTCCCGCCGACTCCAGCAGGTCTGCCACCCGGCCGATCTCGGTCCGCGGGCCGGTGGCGCAGACCACCAGCACGCCGCGACCTCGTGTCACCGCCGTGGTCATGTACGCCGTTCCCGGCCGGTCCCCGAGTCCGGCGTCGCGGGCGGCCTTCGCCTCCGCCCGCTTGGTGACCGGGCTGGACTCCCCCGTCAGGGCGGCCTCCTGGACCTCCATCCCGGCCGTCTCGACCAGGCGTCCGTCGGCGGGTACGACGTCACCGGCCTCGAGCAGGACGACGTCGCCGGGCACCAGGTCAGCCGCGTCGACCACCTGGAGCCGTCCGTCGCGGCGTACCCGCGCGCGCACCACGGTGAGGTCCTGGAGGGCCTGGAGGCTGTGCTGGGCCCGCCGTTCCTGGGCGAGGTTGAGCACGGCGTTGACCACCACCACCACGAGGATCACGATCGGCGTCTCGAGCTCCCGGGAGACGACCGCACTGACGACCGCCGCGAGGATCAGCACGAGCGTCATCGGCTCGACGAGCAGCCCGACGACCTTGCGCCACAGCGGCACGGGAGGTGTCTCGCGCAGCGCGTTGGGTCCCCGCTCGTCGAGCCGTCGGGCCGCCTCCGCCTCGCTCAGCCCGACCGCGGGGTCCACCTCGAGCTCGACAGCGACGTCCCCGGCGTCCTGGCTGTGCCAGCCGGCGACGTCGGCGCTCCTCGTGGTGGGCGGCTGCGCCGGGTCAGTGCTCATCGTCCAGGGCGCGCGGCTCGGCGGTCGTGCTCGGCGACCCCGCAGGGCCCGGGGCGGCTCCGGGGTGCCAGGCCCAGTCCCGCACCGACGGCATGTCCTCCCCGTGCCGGCGGGTCCACTCGCGGGCCTGGCGCCGGGTGTCGACCATCAGCTGGCGCAGGGAGGCGGCGCGCTGTCCCAGCCCGGGCACCCGGTCGATCACGTCCACGACCAGGTGGAACCGGTCCAGGTCGTTGAGCATCACCATGTCGAAGGGCGTGGTGGTGGTGCCCTCCTCCTTGTAGCCCCGCACGTGGAAGTTCCGGTGGTTGGTGCGCCGGTAGATCAGCCGGTGGATGAGCCAGGGGTAGCCGTGGTAGGCGAAGACCACCGGGCGGTCGGCGGTGAAGACGCTGTCGAAGGTGGGGTCGGTGACGCCGTGCGGGTGCTCGGTCGGGTCCTGCAAGCGCATCAGGTCCACCACGTTGACGAACCGGACGCGCAGCTGCGGCAGGTGCTCGCGCAGGATGCTGGCGGCGGCCAGCGCCTCGACGGTCGGCACGTCGCCGGCGCTGGCGAGGACGACCTCGGGGTCCTCGCTCTCGTGCGAGGCCCACTCCCAGATGCCCAGACCCCGGGCGCAGTGCAGGTCCGACTCGTCCCCGGTGAGCCAGTCGAAGGTCGGCTGCTTGCCCGTGACCACCACGTTCACGTAGTGCGAGCTGTCCAGGCAGTGCCGCATGGTGGAGAGCAGCGTGTTGGTGTCCGGCGGGAGGTAGATGCGGACGACCTCGGACTTCTTGTTCACCACGTGGTCGATGAATCCCGGGTCCTGGTGGGAGAACCCGTTGTGGTCCTGGCGCCACACGTGCGAGGTGAGCAGGTAGTTGAGCGAGGCGATCGGCGGACGCCACTCGATCGAACGCGTCGTCTTGAGCCACTTCGCGTGCTGGTTGACCATCGAGTCGACGATGTGGATGAACGCCTCGTAGCAGTTGAAGAACCCGTGCCGGCCCGTCAGCAGGTACCCCTCGAGCCAGCCCTGGCACTGGTGCTCGGAGAGCATCTCCACCACCCGGCCCGAGCGGCCCAGGTGCTGGTCGAGGGGCAGCAGGTCGCCCTCGAAGACCTTGTCGGTGACCTGGTAGACGGCCCCGAGCCGGTTGGAGGCGGTCTCGTCGGGCGCGAAGATCCGGAAGTTGTCCGGGTTCTGGTGGACCACGTCGACCAGGTACTCCCCGAAGACGCGGGTGGCCTCGTGGACCGACGCGCCGGGAGCCCGGACCTCGACCGCGTGCGTGCGGAAGTCCGGCAGGTGCAGGGGTCGCCGCAGCAACCCGCCGTTGGCGTGCGGGTTGTCGCTCATCCGGCGGGTGCCGCGCGGTGCCAGCGCCCGTAGCTCGGGAACCAGCCGACCCTCCTCGGTGAAGAGCTCCTCGGGGCGGTAGGAGCTGAGCCACTCCTCCAGCAGCAGCCGGTGGGCCGCGTTCTGCCGGGTCTCGGCCAGCGGCACCTGGTGGGAGCGCCACGTCCCCTCGACCTGGACGCCGTCCACCTCCCGGGGACCGGTCCAGCCCTTGGGGGTGACGAGCAGGATCATCGGCCAGGGCCGCCGCTCGAGGTCGCCCTCCTCCCGTGCCAGCCGCCAGATGTCGAGGATCCGGTCGTGCGCGACCTCGAGCGCCGCGGCCAGCTGGCGGTGCACGTCCGCGGGGTCGTCGCCCTCCACGGTGATGACCTCGTGCCCGTAGCCCTCGAGCAGGCTCAGCAGCTCGGGCCGCGAGATCCGCGCCGGCACCGTGGGGTTGGCGATCTTCCAGCCGTTGAGGTGCAGGACCGGGAGCACGGCCCCGTCGTGCACCGGGTCGACGAACTTGTTGCCGTGCCAGGAGGTGGCCAGCGGACCCGTCTCGAACTCCCCGTCGCCGACCACGGCGGCGACCACCAGGTCCGGGTTGTCCATGGCCGCGCCGTACGCGTGGGAGAGCACGTAGCCCAGCTCCCCGCCCTCGTGGATCGAGCCCGGGGTCTCGGGGGCCACGTGGCTGGGGACCCCGCCGGGGAAGGAGAACTGGCGGAAGAACCGGCGCAGGCCGTCGGCGTCCGGTCCGACCTGGGGATAGACCTCGGAGTAGGTGCCCTCCAGCCAGCTGCTCGCCAGCACCGCAGGACCACCGTGCCCGGGGCCGGCGAGGAAGATCGCGTTCACGTCCCGGGTGCGGATGAGCCGGTTGAGGTGGGTCCACAGCAGGGTCAGCCCCGGCGTGGTCCCCCAGTGGCCCAGCAGCCTGGGCTTGATGTCGTCGGGCTCCAGCGGGCGGCGCAGCAGGGGGTTGTCGAGGAGGTAGATCTGCCCCACCGAGAGGTAGTTCGCCGCTCGCCACCAGGCGTCCAGGAGCCGCACCTCCTCCTTGCCGAGGACGGAGACGGTCGGGTCGTGCGCGGCTTCGGTCACGGGTGTTTCCCCAGGGGTAGGCGGGTCTCAGGCCAGGATCACCCCCTGCGGCCCCGAGGTCGACGGGCCTTGGTCCCGGCCCGCTCGGGACCCCTCGTGCGTTACGTTCACGTGAACGCTGCGCGGATGGCTGGTCCGGCGTCCGGATCCTGTGTTGGATCGCTCGCATGCCCCTGCCTCCCATCCCCGTGCGCGTCTCGACGCCCGACGTGCTGCAGCCCGGGTGCGGGCCGATCCGCTCGGCCACGTACCTCCCCGCGGAGACCGGGACGGTCCTGTGGGGTCGGCTGCCCTGCGCAGACGACGCCCCGGTGCTCACCGTCGACCCGGGGACGGAGGTGACCGTCGACACCGTCTCCCACGAGGGCATCCTGGAGGACCAGGGACGGGACCCGGAGCGGTTCTTCGCGGCGTACGGCGTGAGCGAGGTGCTCGAGGACGCGGTGGCCCTGGCGGCGAGCGACCTCCCCCGCACTCCCGGGGTGGACGGACCGCACGTGGTCTCCGGCCCGATCGCGGTGCGTGGTGCCGAGGTCGGCGACCTGCTGGCGATCACCGTGACCGAGACCGTGCCCCGGGTCCCCTACGGGGTGATCTCGAACCGGCACGGCCGCGGGGCCCTGCCGGGGACCTTCCCGCTCGACGGGGTCCCGGTGCACAGCGAGTTCTGCGAGGTCGTCGACGGCCTGGGGGTGCTGGGCCCGGCCCGGTTCCCGCTCGCCCCGTTCCTGGGGATCATGGGCGTCGCGGTGCCCGGCTCGCAGCGCCCGCACAGCGTCCCGCCCGGCGCCCACGGCGGCAACCTGGACATCCGGCTCCTGACCGCCGGCAGCACCCTCTTCCTGCCCGTCCAGGTCCCGGGGGCGCTGGCGTACGTCGGCGACCCGCACTTCGCCCAGGGCGACGGCGAGGTCAGTCTCACCGCGTTCGAGGCCAGCCTGCGTGTCAGCCTCACCCTCGACGTGGTCGCCCGCGAGCAGGCGGTCGAGATGTTCGGCGAGCTGGTCGGCCCGCTCGCCGCCACCCAGGAGTGGCTCGTGCCCACGGGGCTCGACGAGGACCTCGACGTCGCCGTGCAGCAGTGCGTCCGGGCCGCCCTGTCCATCCTCCAGGCGCGCTACGGGATGTCGGCGCCCCAGGCGTACGCCTACCTGAGCGCGGCCACTGACTTCCGCATCTCCCAGGTGGTAGACGTGGTCAAGGGCGTCCACGCGACGGTCCGCCGGTCCGACTTCGGCGACCGGGGGCCCCTGATCTGACCTGATCTGACCCAGCCAGGGACGGGAGCGGCGATGAGCAGCTCGGAGCCCGTCGCGTCCCGCCCGGACCGGTCACCGCAGGCCGCACACACCTGGCTGATGCTGAGCCTGACCTTCTCCACCGGGATCAGCGACGGGGTCGCCTACTTCGGGCTGGGTGGGACCTTCACCGGCAACATGACCGGGAACGTGCTGCTGCTCGGCATCGGCCTGGCGCCCGGGACCGCCCTCGCCGTGCTGGGTCCGTCGCTGGCCGTGGCCGGCTTCACCGTCGGAGCGGCGCTGGCCGGCCGAGCACTGCGCGACGAGGTCGGGGCCTGGCCTCGACGCACCACGTGGTTGCTCGCCGCGGTGGCCGGGACGTTGCTGGTGCTCGGAGCCGTCGTGGTGACGCTGGACCCGGTCCCGCGGCCGGCGCAGGTGAGCGCGACCACCGTGGCGGCCACCGCGATGGGGATGCAGGCGGCGGTCGCGCGGCGGGTCGCGGTCAAGGACGTCAACACCGTCGTGGTGACCAGCACCCTCACGGCGCTGGCCTCCCAGCCGTTGTCCGGTGCCGACCACACGGCGGGCGCGTTGCGGCGGTTCCTGGCGGTGGTACTGCTGCTGGTCGGCGCCCTGCTGGGCGCTTGGACCGTGCTTGCTCGTCCCGGGCTCGGGTTCGTGCTCGCCGGGCTCGTGGTGGCGTTCGTGACGGCGGCCGGCGAACGGCGTACTCACCGCGGCTGAGGTGGTCCCGACGGCTCCGGGACCCGCGGACGCGACGAGGGCCGGAGGCGTGTTGCCCCCGGCCCTCGCCGTCTCCTGCGGTGCGGCTACGACGCCGCGCGGGTCACTGCACCCGGATCCGCATGGAGGTGCCGTCCTGCTTGAGCACCCGGATCTTCACCCCCACGCCCGCGACCTTCACGCCGGTCCGCGGCTGACCCGCGTCCGCGAAGGGCTGGTAGTACCGCAGCGGGTCGGAGTCGTCGAACAGCGGGTTGGCTGCTGCTCCCCGCACGTAGCTCCGGCGACCGCCGGCGGTGAGGTAGAACGAGTCCGAGCGCTCCAGCCCGAACGGGGCGTCGTACGTCTGGATCCGTCCGCGCCACGCCTGACCCTGCAGGTTGTAGTGCACCTGCGGGTTGGCGTCCACCGGCAGGACCAGGCCCTCACCGGGGTGCTCGCTGGTGTTGTTGTTCCTGTACGAGGCGTCCCAGTAGTTGACGAGCAGGCCGTTCTGGTAGGGGAACTTCTCCACGAAGTCCGGCCGGTCCGGGAAGCTGAAGTTGTACGGACCGGTCTGGAGGTACTTGTCGTAGGAGACGTACGCCCGGTTGCTCGCCAGGTAGAACCGGTCGGTCGCCGCGGTGATGGTGTTGCCCACCGAGGTGAACCCGTCCAGCGTCCACCCGTTGGGCGAGGACTCCGCGCCGTCGGCGAAGAGAGTCTGGCCGCCCGCGGTCACCTGGATGTCGTCGACGAAGATGCCCGACCACGGCAGCCCCGGGTCCTGACCCTGTGCCCCGCCGTCGGTGAGGTAGCGGGCCCGGAAGCCGATCGTCTGACCGGCGTACGGCGTGAGGTCGTAGCTGACCGGCACGTAGCCGGCGCTCACCCCGTCGATCCCGATCTCGTCGGCGTCCGCGTCGGGGTCCGCGTCGAGCGACGCGGTCGGCAGCTGCGTCCAGGTGCCGCTGCCGGCAGGTGACTCCACCTCGAAGTAGGCGTAGTCGTAGTCCTCCTCGATGTTGAACTGCGTCTTGAAGGTCAACGTCGCGCCGCCCGCGGGCACCGCCAGGTCGGCCCGGGACATCGAGGACTCGAAGTTGTCGCCCTGGCCGCTCCACCACTGCTGGGTGCCCTGGGGCGAGATCGGCAGCTGGGTGACGGTCTGCTTGTCGGGGAGCACCACGGCGACGCCCTGGGCCTTGTTCGAGTTGTACTCGTGCGGCCCGAGGTCGATGGTCCGGTTCTGGCCGGCCACCACGGTCTCGTAGTCGAGCCAGCCGAGCTGCAGCTTGTCCCAGACACCGAGGTCGGCGGCGCGGGTGCCGATGCCCTGGTCGCCGGGTGCGGAGACCCGGCTCTGAGCCATCAGGGTCCACCAGTTCACCGGGTTGTCGCCGGAGGCGGCGGTGTCGTAGTGGTCCGGAAGGCCCAGGTCGTGGCCGTACTCGTGGGCGACGACCGAGATGCCGCCGTTCTCCGGCTGGATGGTGTAGTCGGCCACCCAGATCCCGGTGTTGCCGATCTGCGTCCCGCCGTCCAGGTTGCCCTCGGGGCCGAAGACGCCGTCACCGTTCTGGAACGCCTTCCACCGGTGGCTCCAGATGGCGTCCTCACCGTAGATCGGGTCGCCGTCGGCCTGGTCGCCGCCGGCGTGCAGGATCTGGAACCGGTCGATGTAGCCGTCCGGCTCGTCGAAGTTGCCGTCGCCGTCGTAGTCGTAGCGGTCGCGGATGTCGTACTGCGCCACCGTCCGACGGATCTGGGCGTCGGTCCTGCCGGCCGCCTTCTGGTCCGCGACCCACTGGGTCAGTCCGTCGGCGACCAGGTTCCAGGTGTTGCTGCAGACGTTTCCGCCGCACGGAAAGCCGTTGCTGCGCCCGTAGCGCGCCTGGTTGTAGGGCACGACCGTGTAGTCGGTGACCATGCCCTCGACCGTGTAGCGCCCCGAGGACTGACGCTCGTAGTAGGTCTTGAGCGACTCCACGCCCTCGCCCTCACCGAAGTAGAGGTCCTTGAAGTACTTCTTCGTGTACTTCTTCCGCCACTGGGTGGAGTTGTCGTCGGGTCCCGGCTGCGGGATCTCGTTGAACAGCGGCCCGTCGAAGCGCGCCGGTCCCTCCGTGCCGGGCGCGGTGTCCCGGTCGGGGTAGTCGGGGTGCCGCTGGTTGCCGAACTCCACCAGGAAGACGAAGACCTTGTCGGTGCGCTCGTTGGAGAGCTCGACGTACTGGTCCTGGGTCTCGGCCGCGGTCACTCCGCGGGCATTGACCTGGGCAGCTGCCGCGGGCTCCTGGCCCACCTTCAGCACCGAGCTGCCGTTGATCGTGCGGGGAGTCGCCTCCCCGCTCAGCACGTCGGCCCAGGCCTGCTGGCGCAGGCCTTCCTGCTTCTCCGCCTTCGGGTTGGGCAGCACGTGATCGGGGTTGGCCGCGCGGGGTTCGCCCGCGTTGCCGGAGGTTGCAGCCGGTGGGGCCGCAGCCGACGGGAGGGCGAGGATGCCCACCCCCGCCATCAGAGCCAGGCTCAGCCCGGCAGTCGTGGTTCGCACGAGGATCGTTCCTTCCGAGAGACAGGGACGGACCCCGAGCGAGCCGACTCCCCTGTGCTCCAGGACACTAGGGCTCAGCGGCGTCCCTGCACAGACCCAAGTCGAGGCAAATCCCTCCGCGGTCCCGCGACGAACCGACGGCGATCTCGGGACCTTCGACCATGGAGGATCCGCGGCCTGTCGGGCACGCTGCGGGAATGGAGCCACCACGTCTTCCCCCCGACGCCGTCGCGGTCGCCGTCGACGGATCGGACGGTGCCGCCCGGGCGACCGCCTGGGCCGTCGAGCACGCCCGGACCGCTCGCCTGCCCCTGGTCCTGGTGCACGCGGCGCCGGCGGCCGACGCCTACGGGGGTGCGGTCTGGACGGAACGCCCGGAAGCCGGTCACGTGCTCTCCCGCGAGGACGAGGCAGCCCTGGGGGCGGAGGCGACGCAGGTGCTCGACGCCGCCGAGTCGGCCGTGCGGAGCGCGGACGGGGAGCTGCCCGTCGTCCGGGCGCCCATGCTGGGGGACCCCCGCGTCGCACTGCTCGACGTCGCGCGGCACGTGGGACTCGTGGTCCTGGGTTCGCGGGGACGGGGTCCGGTGCGGAGTCTGCTGCTGGGATCGGTGAGCGCCTCCGTGGCGCGGCACGCTGCGTGCCCCGTCGCCGTCGTGCGGGACCACGACGCAGATCCCACGGTCCGCCGGGTGGTCGTCGGGGTCGACGGGAGCGAGGGATCCCGGCAGACCCTCCGCTATGCCTACGGCTTCGCCTCCCTGCGCCGAGCGCCTCTGCTGGTGGTCCACTGCTACTGGGACGTCGTGGCGGCGGTCAACCGGTCCCTCGACCGGTCGATCAGCGACGAGGAGGTCGCGGACCTCGGGGTCGTGGTGGCGGAGCTCGTCGCCGGGCTGGCCGAGGACTTCCCCGACGTCGACGCACACGTCATCCTCCGCCAAGGGCTCGTCGACACGGTGCTCACGAACGAGGCCATGCCCGGCGACGTCATCGTCGTCGGACACCGCACCCACCGCTCACCCCAGCAGTTCCTGTACGGCTCGGTCGCCATCGCGGTGCTCGAGCGCGCGGAGTCCACCGTGCTGGTGGTGCCCCTGGACACCGCCCCCTCCTGACGAGGACGGGAACCTCTGCCCACACTCGGGGACCACGTGAAGCGCGACATCGCAACCCTCACGGAAGGCATCCGCCATGACCGAGAGCCCACGCACGCACAGCGGCGGAGCGCCCGACCCCGACGACGCGTCGAAGCCCGACTCCCCCACCGACCTGAAGAAGCCCTCCTGGCTCTACGTGGCGCGCAAGACCATGCGCGAGTTCTCCGACGACCAGTGCACGGATCTCGCCGCCGCACTCACCTACTACGGGGTCCTGGCCCTGTTCCCCGCCGCGATCGCGCTGCTGTCCCTGGTGGGGCTCCTCGGTCAGGGCAAGAAGACCGTCGACACCCTGATGCAGATCCTGACCGACGTCGGCGCGTCCTCGGTGGCCGACACCCTCGAGGGTCCGCTGACCGAGCTGAGCAACACCCCCGGCGTCGGGGTGGCGTTCCTGATCGGACTCGCCACCGCGTTGTGGTCGGCGTCCGGGTACGTCGGTGCGTTCGGCCGCGCCATGAACCGCATCTACGAGATCAGGGAGGGCCGTCCCTTCTGGAAGCTCCGGCCCACGATGCTCCTCCTGACCCTCATCGTCATCCTCCTGACCGCGGTGGTCGCCCTCGCCCTGGTCCTCACCGGCCCAGCGGCCTCGGCGGTGGGCAACGCCATCGGGGTCGGGTCGTGGGCGATCACCGTGTGGAACATCGCGAAGTGGCCGGTCATGCTGGCCTTCGTCGTCCTCATCGTCGCCCTGCTCTACTACGCCACCCCGAACGTGAAACAACCCAAGTTCAAGTGGATGAGCATGGGTGCCTTCATCGCCATCGTGGTGTGGGTCGTGGCCTCCGTCGCGTTCGGCTTCTACGTGGCCAACTTCGCCAGCTACAACAAGACGTACGGATCCCTCGCCGGCGTCATCATCTTCCTGCTCTGGCTCTGGCTCACCAATCTCTCACTGCTCTTCGGAGCCGAGTTCGACGCCGAGGTCGAACGAGGTCGGCAGCTCCAGGCCGGCATCGCGGCTGAGGAGAACCTGCAGCTCCCGCCACGCGACACCCGCAACATAGAGAAGGCCGAGGAGAAGGAGGCCGGCGACGTGCAACGCGGACGAGACCTGCGCCGTGCGCGCGGCGAGGAGGACCGAGACAGCCCGTGACCGCTCTCTCGGATGCGGACCCGGCCAGAACCACCCACGGCCGTCGGTATGTCGAGACTCGTCCCGGTGAAGCACGGCGATCACCCGCGAACATGACGAAGGCCCGAACCCACGTCCGTGAGTTCGGGCCTTGCAGATGTCCTGAGACATCACATCGGTCGGGCTGACAGGATTTGAACCTGCGACCCCTTGACCCCCAGTCAAGTGCGCTACCAAGCTGCGCTACAGCCCGATGGTCTTCGCGGGGAAGACCGGAGTGAACACTACCCCAGGCATCTGCCCCTCGTCGCATCGGCCTCCCGCCCAGGGCGCCAGAGGCCGAAGGTCCGCGCCCGGCCACCCGGACGCGCGCGACGGAATAGCCCCTCCGGGTCATCTGCGGCCGTTCCGCAGAACCTGGGGACGGCGCCGCCCACCATGAGAGCGACCCGAAGCCCCGAGGAAACGCTCATGCCCCCGAACACCGTGCCCAGTCGCGTGCCCGCCCGCGTGCCGAGCCACCGAGCCGCGCGACGGCACCGCCCCCTGCGTCTCCTGGCCGGAGCGGCAGGCGTCGCCCTGGCCGTGAGCGTCGTAGCCCTGGGGGCTCTCACGGTGCGCTCGGTCACTGCCACCGAGGCAGCGCACGCCGCGTACGCCGACGACGCACCTGCCCCCCGCGCGCCGGTCCTCGGCACTCCTGCGCCCAGCGCTTCGCACGACCCGGCGGAGGCCGCGCCGGTGCTCGACGTGCTCGACGCGCTTCCGCCGGCAACCGACGGGCCGGTCCTGTCGGCGCCCCAGGACTCGTCAGCTCACGACGGGTTGGGCCCGTCCCGCGCCGGGAGCCGCCTCGTCCCGGTGACGGCGCCCGTCGCCGACCGGGCGACCGCGCGGCTGCTCGACCGTCGGGTGGCGGCACGCCGACGGGCCCTGGCCACGCTCGAGCGCCAGGCCGCCGCCTGGTCCCGCGTGCTCGCGGACCGGTCCGCCACGCTCACCGAGCTCGGGTACTCCGGCGACCCGTCCGCGGTCTCCGTGGTGCTGCCGCTCGCGTCCTACCGCCTCTCCGCGTCGTTCGGCGCCGCCGGCGACCTGTGGGCGCGCGACCACACGGGTCAGGACTTCGGCGCCGCCTCCGGCACGCCCCTGCACGCCGTGGCAGAGGCCGAGGTGCTCTCGGTCGGCGACGCCGGGGCATACGGGCTGCGAACCGTCTTCGGGCTGCCCGACGGCACCCAGATCTGGTACTGCCACCAGCTCACCGCGCTGGTGGCGCCCGGAGAGACCGTCGAGGTCGCCGAGACCGTCGGCCTGGTCGGCTCCACCGGCAACTCGACGGGCCCGCACCTCCACCTGGAGGTCCGGAATCCCGCCGGGGTGCCGGTCGACCCGAGCGACTGGCTGGCCGCCCACGGCGTCACGCCCTGAGCGGCCGGCCAGACCTCAGCGCTTGCGCTTCTCGCGGGGGCGCTGCTGCAGCACGATCGGCGTACCGACGAAGCCGAACTCCTCGCGCAGCCGGCGCTCGATGAAGCGCTCGTAGGAGGCGTCGAGCTTGCCGCTGGTGAAAAGGACGAACGTCGGCGGCGCGGTGCCCGCCTGCGTGCCGAAGAGGATCTTCGGCTGCTTGCCGCTGCGCACGGGGTGCGGCTGCTCGGCGACCAGGCGGCCCAGGAAGTTGTTGAGGGCACCGGTGCCGATCCGGGTCTCCCAGCCCTCCAGCGCCTTGTCCAGGGCCGGCACGAGGCGGTCCACGTGCCATCCGGTGCGCGCGGTGATGTTGATCCGCGGCGCCCAGCGCACCTGCACCAGGTCGCGCTCGATCTCCCGCTCCAGGTAGTAACGGCGCTCCTCGTCGACCAGGTCCCACTTGTTGAAGGCGATGACGAGCGCACGGCCGGCCTCGCGGATGGTCTGGATGATCCGCATGTCCTGCTCGGAGATCGACTGCCCACCGTCGACGACCAGCACGGCGACCTCGGCACGGTCGATCGCGTTGTTGGTCCGCAGGGAGGCGTAGTACTCGTGGCCCGAAGCGGTCTTGACCCGCTTGCGGATGCCGGCGGTGTCGATGAACCGCCAGGCGCGGCCACCCAGCTCGATCAGCTCGTCCACGGGGTCCACGGTCGTGCCGGCGACGTTGTCGACCACCACCCGGTCCTCACCGGCGAGCCGGTTGAGCAGACTGGACTTGCCGACGTTCGGACGGCCGACGATGGCGATCCGGCGGGGTCCGCCGACCTCGTCGAACCGCTCGGGGGGCGGCTCGGGCAGCGCAGCCAGGATCGCGTCGAGCATGTCGCCGCTCCCCCGGCCGTGCAGCGCAGAGACCGCGAACGGCTCGCCCAGGCCCAGGTTCCACAGGCCGTACGCCTCGGCCTCGGTCCGCTGGTCGTCGACCTTGTTGGCGGCCAGGACGACCGGCTTGCCGGACTTGCGCAGCACCTTGACGACGGCCTCGTCGGCGTCGGTGATGCCCACCGTCGCGTCGACGACGAACAGCACCGCGTCGGCCAGGGTGACGGCCACCTCGGCCTGTCCGGCGATCTGCTCGGCCAGGCCCCGGGCGTCAGGGTCCCAGCCGCCGGTGTCGACGACGGTGAAGGAGCGGCCGTTCCAGTTCGCGTCGTAGGAGACCCGGTCCCGGGTCACCCCCGGGCGGTCCTCCACGACCGCCTCGCGGCGGCCGATGATCCGGTTGACCAGCGTCGACTTCCCGACGTTGGGCCGGCCGACGACGGCCAGGATCGGCACGGGTCCCAGGGAGGCCGAGGCCTCGGACGTCTCGGTCATGGTGTTCCTCGCTTCACGAACCCGGTGTCCGGGTCCTTCTCGGTCTGCCCGGCCGGGAGTGGTCCCGGCAGGTCGCGCCCCGTCAGGGCGCGGGCACGGTCCAGCTCGCGGCGCATGTGCTGAAGCAGCAACGCCGAGGCGTGGAGCACTTGTTCCTTCGTCCTCGGCCAGGGCTGCTGGTCAACCTGCCAGCTCTCACCGTGCACAAGGTCGATCCTGGCACCCCGGGGTGGGACGGAGTCAGACGACCCCCCTGGCAGGCGGGTGCCGAAGAAGGTCACCGGCACCACCGGGGCGCCGGTGACCAGCGCCAGGTACGCCGCGCCGTGGTGGAACCGGCGCAGGTCGCCCGGTCCGCGCTTGCCCTCGGGGAAGATCCCCAGCGTCCCGCCGTCGCGCAGCACGCGCAGCGACTGCCGGACGGCAGACATGTCGGTGCGGAACCGGTCCAGGGGGATCTGGCCGGCGCGGCACAACAGCTTCCCCGCAGCGCCGTGGAACATCTCGGTCTTGGTCAGCGCGTGCACAGGCCGCGGCGCGAGCGCCGCCAGCAACGGGCCGTCGAGCCAGCCGATGTGGTTGGCGGCCAGGATCACCGGGCCGTCGGACGGCACCTGGGGTGCGCCGGAGATCCGCACGTCGTACCAGGCGGAGACCAGGCGCCGGGCGACCGGACGCCCGAGGGCCAGCAGCCGGGTCGGAGGATGCCGCTCGCTGCTGGGGGGCAGCTCGGCGGAGGTCATCGCGGGTTCCCCACCGCCTGGGCGAGCGCGACCACCTGGTCCACGACCTCCGCCAGCGTGTAACCGGTGGTGTCGAGCTGCACCGCCCCGTCGGCCTGCACCAGCGGGGCGGTCTTGCGGGTCGAGTCGATCGCGTCCCGCGCGAGCAGGGAGGCCTCGGTGGCGGCCACGTCGGAGCCGCCCTCCTCGAGGGCCCGCCGGGCGGCCCGGGCCGCCGGGTCGGCGGTCAGGAAGACCTTCACGTCCGCGTCGGGGGCGACCACGGAGCCGATGTCGCGGCCCTCGACGACGATGCCTCCCTCGCCGATCACCTGCCGCTGCAGCTCCAGCAGCCGGGCCCGCACCTCGGGCACCGCGCTGACCGGGCTGACGGCGGCGTTGACCTCGTCGCTGCGGATCGCCACCGAGACGTCGACCCCGTCCACCGTGATGGAGGGGGCTGCCGGGTCGGTCCCGGAGACCACCTGCGGCTCCCCCGCGCTCACCGCCACCGCACCCGCGTCGTGGACGTCGACCCCGTGGTCGAGCATCCACCAGGTGATCGCACGGAACATCGCGCCGGTGTCCAGGTAGCGCAGGCCCAGCTGGGAGGCCACCCCGCGCGAGGTGCTCGACTTCCCCGATCCGGAGGGCCCGTCGATCGCGATGACGAGGCCGGGGACGGGTGCGTGCGACGTGCTCACCGCGGAGATGCTCCTTGCTGGGGACGGATGGTGCTGACCCCGCAGCCTACCGGTGGGTGACCCAGCCCCGGGATTCCAGAGACTCACGCAGCTGGGCCTCGCGCCGCTCCTCCACCACCAGCTCGACCAGACCGCCGGCCCGACCCGGGTCGTGGTCGATCCGCACGTCCTCGATGTTGACCCCGCTCTCGCCTGCGTCGGCGAAGAGCCGCGCCAGCACGCCCGGGGTGTCGGAGACCGCCACGAAGCACGACGTGACCGGGACCGCCGGCCCTCCGTGCTTGCCCGGGATGGCCCGGGTGCCCTCGACGCCGCGGGTCAGCACCGCACGCAACGTCTCCCGCTCCCCCGCCCGGACGGCGTCCAGGAGCGCGTCCAGCTGCTCGCGGACCTCGCCCAGGACCTCGAGCACCGCCTCGGAGTTGGCCGAGACGATCTGCTCCCACAACCGGGGGTCGCTGGCCGCGATCCGGGTCACGTCGCGGACCCCCTGGCCCGACAGCGCCAGGTCGCGACCCGGGGCGTCGCGCAGGCGGCCCGCCACCAGGACGGCCGCCAGGTGCGGCAGGTGGGAGGTGCGGGCCACGGCCCGGTCGTGCTCCTCCGGGCCCAGCTCGACGACCACCGCGCCGCACACCTGGGCCAGGTCGGCGACCAGGTCCACCGCTGCCGGGTCACTGCCCGGATGCCGCACCACGGCCCAGGGTCGCCCGTCGAACAGGGTGGCGGTGGCGGCCAGGGGGCCCGAGCGCTCGCTGCCGGCCATGGGGTGACTGCCGACGTACCGCGCGGACGTCGCAGGGTCGACGCGCGCGCGCACCTCGGCCAGGGGACGTGACTTGATGCTGCCCACGTCGGTCACCACGGCATCGGTGCGGCTCAGCGCCTCGGCGATGGTCTCGCCGAGCAGGTCCGGCGGCACGGCGACCACGACCAGCTGTGGCCGGTCCTCGGGGCGCCGCGGGCGTCCGGCGCCCAGGCCCGAGGCCGTGCGCAGGTTCACCACGGAGGTGTCGGAGAGCAGCACCTCGAGCCCCGCCCGGCGACAGGCCAGGGCGATGGACGTCCCGAGCAGGCCGGCACCGACCACCTCGACCGGACCGGACAGGGTCACCGGGTCTCGCCGCCCGGGACCTCGCGCACCTTGGCCAGGTCGCGGCGCAGCGCCGCGGCCCCGTGCAGGTAGATGTGGGTGACGTCGGCTCGTGCCAGGTCGGTCTCCACGTGCGCCATCAGCCGCACCACGCGGGGCAGCGAGCCGGCGATCTCCAGCTCCCGGGCGCACATGAGCGGCACGTCGGAGAAGCCGAGCTGACGGGCGGCGTACGCCGGGAACTCCGCGACCAGGTCGCTGGTCGCGGTGAAGAGGATCGAGATGAAGTCGTCGACGTCCAGCGCGTTGGCGGCCATCACCTCCTGGACCATCTCGGCCACCCGGGCACGCATGTGCTCCGGGGTGTCCTCGTCCAGCTGGGTGGCTCCGCGCACGGCACGCACGCTCACGTCACACTCTCCTCGTCCAGGGATCCGGGCGCCGTCAGCCTAGTTCGACGCATCCCTACAGCTGCACACGGTCCAGCAACGTCCCGAGCTCCGTGCGGGTCAGCTCCCGCATCTCCCCCACCGGCAGCCTGCCCAGCTCGACCGGACCGAACCGGGTCCGGGTGAGCCGACGCACCGGGTGGCCCACGTGGTCGAGCAACCGGCGGACGATCCGGTTGCGGCCCTCGTGGATCACCAGCTCGACGATGGAGCGCCCCTGGGCGGCTCCGCGGCCCGTCTCCACGACCTTGACCCGGCTCACCTGCACGGGTCCGTCCTCGAGCTCCACGCCTTCGCGCAGCTGGCGCAGGGTGGCCCGGGACACCTCGCCGTCGACCTCCGCGACGTAGGTCTTCTCCACCTCGTAGGAGGGGTGGGCCATCCGGTGCGCGAAGTCGCCGTCGTTGGTCAGCAGCAGCAGTCCCGAGGTGTCGGTGTCCAGACGGCCGACGTGGAAGAGGCGCTCGGGCCGGTCCGCGACCACGTCGCCGAGGTTCCGACGGCCCTCCGGGTCGGACATCGTCGAGACCACGCCCCGGGGCTTGTTGAGCACCAGGTAGACGTGGGCCGACTGCGGCGGCAGGCGCACGCCGTCGACCCGGATCACCGCGGTCTTCGGGTCGACCTTCGTGCCGAGGCGGCTGACGACCTCCCCGTCCACCTCGACGAGCCCGGCCAGCATCAGCTCCTCGCACTTGCGCCGCGACGCGACGCCGGACTGGGCGAGCAGCTTCTGCAGCCGCACCAGCCCGTCCTCGTCCGGGACGCCGCCCGGCAGCTCCTCGTGCTCGCTCATCCGATCTCCGTCCCGGCATCAGGCTCGGTCCCCGCGCCGCTGTGCGGGGAGTGGTGTGCCGCCTCGGCGGCGGTGGTCTCGGTGCTCTCCTGCACCTCGGCAGCCTGTGGCTCGGACGGGAGCGCCGACTGACCCGCCGCGGCCGCCAGCTCGTCGTCGAAGTCGTCCATGTCCGGCAGGTACGGCGCCAGCTCGGGCAGGTCGTCCAGGCTGGTGACGCCGATCCGCTCCAGGAAGTAGCTGGTGGTCCCGTAGAGATGAGCGCCGGTCGTCTCGTCCCGGCCGGCCTCCTCGACCAGGCCGCGGGAGAGCAGCGTCCGCATCACCCCGTCGACGTTGACGCCCCGGATGGCCGAGACCCGGGCCCGGGAGATCGGCTGCTTGTACGCCACCACCGCCAGCGTCTCCAGCGCCGCCTGGGTCAGCCGGGCCTGCTGTCCCTCGAGCACGAAGGCCTCGACCACGAAGGCGTACTCCTCGCGGGTGTAGAACCGCCATCCCCCGGCCACGTGCCGCAGCTCGAAGCCCCGCCCCTGCTCGGTGTACTCCGCGGCGAGCGCGTGCAGCGCGGCGTCCACCTCCTCCACGGGGTGCCCGACCGCGGTGGCCAGGGTCATCCGGTCCAGCGGCTGGTCGGCGACCATCAGCACCGCCTCCAGCGCCGGGCGCAGGGAGACCAGGGGGACGGCGAGCGTCTCCTGCTGGTCGGGCTGCTGGGCGGCGCCGGCCCCCTCCGGGGGGACCTGTCCGTCCTCTGGGTGGGTCATGCGTCCTCTTCCGACTTGTCTGCCGCGTCTGCCGCGCTCGTGTGTGCCTCCGCGCCGCCGACCTCAGTCTCCTCCGGCTGCGGAGCGCCGTCGAACTCGTCGACCGTGACCACGTCCACCTCATCCTCTCCCCCGGTCCACCGGACCGTGAGCTCGCCCAGGGGGCTCACCTGGTCGAACGCCACGGCGCCCTCCCGGAAGAGCTCGAGCAGCGACAGGAACCGGGCGACGGTGGTGAGGGTGTCGGGCGAGTCGCGGCACAGCGCCCGGAACGTCATCGTCTGGTGCTGGCGCAGCCGGCCTGCCACCAGTCGCGCCTGCTCACGGACGCTGACCTTCGCCGCGTGGATGTGCTCCAGCGAGACCTCCGGCACCACCTTGGGCTCGAGGGCACGCGCGGCGAGCGCGGCGAACTGGTCCAGGCCGATGCCGATCAGCACCTCCGGCAGCAGGGTGGCGAACCGCTCCTCCATCCCGACGGCTCGGGCGTGCCGCAGGCCCTCGGCCGTCAGCCGGCGCTCCAGGACCGAGGCCACCTGCTTGAACGCCCGGTACTGCAGCAACCGGGCGAAGAGCAGGTCGCGGGCCTCCAGCAGCGCCAGGTCCTCCTCGTCCTCCACGTCGCCCTGCGGGAGCAGCCGCGCGGCCTTCAGGTCGAGCAGGGTGGAGGCGACCAGCAGGAACGACGTGGTCTGCTCCAGGTCCCAGACCGGCCCGCCCGCCTTGACGAAGGCGATGAACTCGTCGGTGACCTGGGAGAGCGAGACCTCGGTGACGTCGAGCTTGTGCTTGGCGATCAGCGAGAGCAGCAGGTCGAAGGGACCCTCGAAGTTGTCCAGCCGGACCGCGAACGCGGGAGCCTCCTGGCCCGGCTCGGAGCCCGCGTACGACGGCGGGGTCGTCACTGCTCGGACAACCTCCGGACCAGGGCGCTGTCCTCGCCGTGGGCCTCCAGGTCGGCGAGCACCATCGCGACGGCTTCGCGGACGATCCGGCCACGGTCGACGGCCATCCCGTGGTGCCGCCGCAGGGTGAGCCGGGCGTGCTCGAGGTCGAGGAGCTCGTCGGAGGTGACGTAGACCGTCATCTTCTCGTCGTGCCGCACCCGACCGCTCGGACGCCGCGGTGCCGGGGTCTTGCGCGCAGGCGGACGGGCGGCCTCCTCGGCCGGGGGGCGGGGAGCCGACTCGTCGGGGCCGGCGACCGTGCTCTTCGCGGTGGGGCGGAAGAGCTCGTCGGCGGCCGGCAGGCTCACCCGTCGAGCCACCGGGCCAGCACCTCCTTGGCGAGCGTCCGGTAGGAGTCGGCACCGGCCGAGCTCGACGCGTAGCTGGTGATGGGCTCCCCCGCGACGGTCGAGTCGGAGAACTTCACCGTGCGGCGGATCACCGTGTGGAAGACCTTGTCGCCCCAGGCCTGCACCAGGCGCTGCATGACCTCACGGCTGTGCAGGGTGCGGCCGTCGAACATGGTGCCGAGCACGCCGTCGATCTCGAGCTTGGGGTTGAGCCGCTCGCGGACCTTGTCGATCGTGGTCTTGAGCAGGGCGACGCCGCGCAGCGCGAAGTACTCGCACTCCAGCGGCACGATCACCCCGTCGGAGGCGGTGAGGGCGTTGACGGTCAGCAGGCCGAGCGAGGGCTGGCAGTCGATCAGGATGACGTCGTAGTGCTCGAGAGCCGGCGCGAGCACCCGCTGGAGCGTCTGCTCGCGGGCGACCTCGTGCACCAGCTGCACCTCGGCGGCGGAGAGGTCGATGTTGGAGGGCAGCAGGTCCATCCCGGGCACGCCGGAGGCGACGACCACCTCGTCGAGGGTGACGTCGCGCTGCATCAGGAGGTTGTAGACCGTCAGGTCCATCTCGTGCGGGTTGAGCCCGAGACCCACCGACAGGGAGCCCTGGGGGTCGAAGTCCACGAGCAGGACCCGGCGGCCGAACTCGGCCAGCGAGGCCCCGAGGTTGATGGCGGTGGTGGTCTTGCCGACCCCACCCTTCTGGTTGCACATCGAGATGACCCGGGCGGGGCCGTGCTGGGTCACCGGCTGCGGCTCCGGGAAGACCGGCACGGGCCGGCCGGTCGGGCCGAGGACCTGCTCGGAGAGGCCGGCGCCCTCCGAGGCGGGGAACGGGATCGGTTCGCTCACAGAGGTCTCGTCTCCGGGGAAGTGGGGCAGGGAAGGCTGGGTGGTCAGGCGTGGGGGCATCGGGCCGGGAGTGCTGGTGGTGGGCCCCGGAAGGGAACCTTCTGTGCTCATCCGCCGCTCCTGCCTGTGTATCGACCGTCCGTCGGTCGACGAGCCGGGTGTCGACCTGTTCGTCGGCCCGTTTGTCGACTCGGCGACATCTCGATGCTGCGCGCGACCCTAGTCCCCGCCGTTCCCGGGTCACAAGGCGACTCCCCAACTCCCCAGGGCCGCACCCGGATCTGTGCACCCGACCGCGCCTGCCTGCACAGCCTGCGCGCGCCTGTGCACATGCCTGTGGAGAACCCGGTCATCCGCCGAGCCTGCGCATCGCGACGGTCTGGAGGACCAGCTCGCCCGCCTCGTCGGTGGCGTCGCAGTCGAGCACCGCCTCGATCACCCAGTCGTGGTGACCCTCGGGGTCGGCGAGCGTCTGGGTGACGCGGCGTAGCCGCGCCACCGTCTCCTCGGGTGCTCCGACCGGCTCCCCGACCTCCTCCTCGCCCACCTCGACGTACGACGGCCCGCGGGCGTCCGCGTCGATGCCGACCACGTCGTGCTCGGCGTAGTACTCCTCGAGCGCCGCGTCCCAGGCGGAGCGGGTCATCACCACCTCGCGCGGCGGGTCGATCCGGTCGGCGGCTTGACGCTCGGCGCGCACCAGCGCGTCGAGCTCGTCCCTGGCCACCCAGCGGACCTTGGCGAACATGGCGTTGCGGACCATCACCCGCAGCGCCTTGTCCTGCTTGCTCAGCGGTCGCGGGTGGGTCGGCGGTTCGTGGTGGGCGACCTGGCTCGGCACGTGGTTCGGGTCGTTGAGGGCCTCCCACTCGTCCAGCAGCGAGGAGTCGGTCTGGCGCACCGTCTCCCCCAGCCACTCCACCAGCTCCTCCAGCTCGGGGGTGCGGTGCGCCTCGGGCACCGTCTGGCGCAGTGCCCGGTAGGCGTCGGTGAGGTAGCGCAGCACCAGGCCCTCCGAGCGGGCCAGCTGGTAGCGGCTGACGAAGTCGGTGAACCCCATCCCCTGCTCGTACATGTCGCGGAGCACCGACTTCGGGGAGAGGCCGTCCTCGGGGAGCCACGGGTGGCTCTGGCGGTAGAGCTCGTAGGTGGCCTCCAGCAGCTCGGCCAGCGGCTGGGGCCAGGTGATCTGCTCGAGCCGCTCCATCCGCTCGTCGTACTCGAGGCCGTCGGCCTTCATCTCCGCGATCGCCTCGCCCCGGGCCACGTGCTGCTGGGCGAAGAGCACCTGCCGGGGTGCCTCCAGCACCGCCTCGACCACCGAGACCACGTCCAGCGTGTACGTCGGCGCCTCCGGGTCGAGGACGTCCAGCGCGGCCAGCGCGAAGTGCGAGAGCGGCTGGTTGAGCGCGAAGTCCTCGGGCAGGTCGACGGTCAGCACGTAGCGCCGCCCGAACCCGTCGAGCTCGTCGAGCCGGGTCAGCACCCCGGTGCGCACCAGGCTGCGGGCCAGCCGCAGCGCCCGGCGGGAGAGCCGCAACTGGCTGCGCCGGTCCTCGTGGTTGTCCTGCATGAGGCGCCGCATCACCGGGAAGGCGTCCTCCTCGCGGGCCACCACGTTGAGCAGCATCGCGTTGTCGACCTTCATCCGCGAGGCGAGCGGCTCGGGACGGGAGGCGACGAGCTTCTCGAACGTCTGCTCCGTCCACACCACCGAGCCCTCGGGCGGCTTGCGCAGCTGCGCCTTGCTGCGCCGCTTGGCCCGCTTCTCCTCGCTCATCGCGGCGTTCTTCGCCTCGGCCTTGGCCTTGGCCCGCTCGTTCTCGATGACGTGCTCGGGCGCCTGCACGACGACGTAGCCCTGGGTGTCGAACCCGGCCCGGCCGGCGCGCCCGGCGATCTGCAGGAACTCGCGGCTGCGCAGGATCCGCTGCTTGCGGCCGTCGAACTTGGCCAGCGCGGTGAACAGCACCGTCCGGATCGGCACGTTGATCCCCACACCCAGGGTGTCGGTGCCGCAGATCACCCGGAGCAGCCCTGCCTGGGCGAGCTGCTCGACGAGCCGGCGGTACTTCGGCAGCATCCCGGCGTGGTGCACGCCGATGCCCTGGCGCAGCAGCTGGGCCAGCGTCTTGCCGAAGCCGGCACCGAAGCGGAAGCCGGCCAGCCGCTCGCGCAGCTCCTCGGCCCGGTCCGTCTTCTTCAGCTGCTTGACCACCTGGGTGGCGTGCTCCACCGCTGCCGCCTGGGTGAAGTGGACGACGTAGACCGGCGTCTGGTGGGTGTCCACCAGCTCCTGCAGCGTCTCGTCCAGCGGGGTCAGCGCCCAGCTGAAGCTCAGCGGCACCGGCCGCTCCGCGTCGTCGACCACCGCGGTCTCGCGCCCGGTCCGGCGCGACAGGTCCTCGGCGATCGGGGTGACGTCGCCCAGGGTCGCCGACATCAGCAGGAACTGGGCGCGCGGCAGCTCCAGCAGCGGCACCTGCCAGGCCCAGCCCCGGTCGTGCTCGCCGTAGTAGTGGAACTCGTCCATCACCACGAGCCCGACATCGGCGCTCGCGCCCTCGCGCAGCGCGATGTTGGCCAGCACCTCCGCGGTGCAGCAGATCACCGGGGCATCCGGGTTGACGGCGCCGTCACCGGTGAGCATGCCGACGTTGTCGGCGCCGAGCACCTCGCAGAGCGCGAAGAACTTCTCGCTCACCAGCGCCTTGATCGGGGCGGTGTAGAAGGAGACCCGGTCCTCGGAGAGGGCCGCCAGGTGCGCGGCCAGCGCCACCAGCGACTTCCCCGAGCCGGTGGGGGTGGCGAGCACGACGTTGCTCCCCGAGAACAGCTCCAGCACCGCCTCCTCCTGGTGCGGGTAGAGCGGCGTCCCGCCGCGCTCCGCCCAGGCCGTGAAGGCGTCGTACAGCTCGTCGGGGTTCTGCGGGTGCTCCCACCAGGCGCCGGCCATCATGCCCTCGCCCGCGGGTGTGCGGTCGCGAAGACCTCGCGCAGGTTGTCGACCGTGACCAGGGTGTAGATCTGGGTGGTGGTCACCGAGGCGTGCCCGAGCAGCTCCTGGACCACGCGGACGTCGGCGCCGCCATCGAGCAGGTGGGTCGCGAACGAGTGCCGCAGGGTGTGCGGCGAGACGTCCTGGGTGACCCCGGCCCGCTCGGCGGCCTTGACCAGCACGGCCCAGGCGCTCTGCCGGGAGAGCCGGCCGCCGCGGGAGTTGAGGAAGAGCGCGCCGCCCGGTCCCGGGGAGGAGCCCTCGCTCAGGGTGGGACGCCCCCGGGTCAGGTACGCCGAGACCGCCTCCAGCGCGTACGAGCCGACCGGCACCAGGCGCTCCTTGCTGCCCTTGCCGCGCAGCAGCACGGTGCCCTCGACCCGGTCGACGTCGTCGACGTCGAGGCCGACCGCCTCGGAGATCCGGGCCCCGGTGCCGTAGAGCAGCTCCAGCAGCGCGCGGTCCCGCAGGGCCAGCGGGGTGCCGGCGGCCCCGGCGGCGTCCAGCAGCGACTCGACGGCCGAGAGCGGCAGCGCCTTGGGCAGCCGCTTGGTGGGGGTCGGCGGGCGGACCGCGGAGGCTGGGTCCGAGGAGGCCAGCCCGTCACGCACCGCGAACTTGTGGAACCCGCGGACTGCGACGACCGTCCGGGCTGCCGAGGTGGCACTGAGCGGGGGGTGGTCCTGGTCCCCCTCGCGGAGCCGGACCAGGAAAGAGGCCACCGTCTCGTGCGTGATCTGGTCGAGCCGCTCGATGCCCTCGTGGCCGAGGAACTCGGCGTACCGCCGCAGGTCGCGCCGGTACGACGAGAGGGTGTTGGCGGCCAGGCCGCGCTCGACCCCGAGGTGGTCCAGGTAGCTGCGGATGGCGGGGGTCAGGTCACCGGAGCCCATCGTCCACCGACCCGTGGAGCTCGGGGCGACGGACCTGGTAGGCCAGCACCGCCTGCACGAGCGGCCCCTCGCGGACGCGACCGTCCAGCACGGCGGCCAGGAGGTCGTCGAACGGCACCCAGAAGGGCTCCATCTCCGCCTCCTCGTGCTCGAGCTCGAAGTCGCCCCGCGAGGCGTGCGAGAGCCCGCGGGCCAGGAAGATCTCGTGCACCTCGTCGGTGATGCCGGCCGAGGGGAAGGTGCTGAGCAGGTGCGTCCACTCGGTGGCCGCCAGCTCCGCCTCCTCGCGCAGCTCGCGCTTCGCGGTCTCGAGCGCGGGCTCCCCGTCGGCGTCGCGCAGCCCGGCCGGCAGCTCGACGAACTCGTGCCGGGCGGTGTGCCGGTACTGACGCAGGCAGAAGACCCGCTCCTGGTCGTCGACGGCCAGCACCACCACGGCGCCCGGGTGGTGCACCGCGAGCCGGGAGAAGGTCTCCTCCGGATGCCCGGGACGGGTGACCACGTCCTCGGTGACCACCACGACCCAGTTGTCGCGGTGCACCTCCCGGCTGGACAGCACGGGCCAGGTCAGTGGCCGGTCCGCGAGCTCTTCGCTCACGCGCCCTGCATCTCGTCGTCCGCCAGAGGGATGAGGAGCTCCTTCTGGCGGGTCAGTGCGGCACCCACCAGGCCGGCGAAGAGCGGGTGCGGCCGGGTCGGCCGCGACTTCAGCTCGGGGTGGGCCTGGGTGGCCACGTAGTACGGGTGCACCTCCCGCGGCAGCTCCACGAACTCGACCAGGTCCAGGTCCGGGTTCGTGCCCGAGACCACCAGGCCCGCCTTCTCCAGCTTCGCGCGGTAGGCGTTGTTGACCTCGTAGCGGTGACGGTGCCGCTCCTCGACCCGGGTCTGCCCGTAGGCCTCCGCGACCACGGAGCCGGGCACGAGCTCGGCCGGGTAGGAACCCAGGCGCATGGTGCCGCCCAGGTCGCCGGCGCCCTCGACGAAGGACTTCTGCTCCTCCATCGTGGCGACCACCGGCTCCGGGGAGTCCGGGTCGAACTCGGTGGAGTCCGCGCGGGTCAGGCCGGCCTCGTTGCGGGCGTACTCGATCACCATCGACTGCAGGCCCAGGCACAGGCCCAGCGTCGGGATCCGGTGGGTGCGGGCGTAGGTCAGGGCGCCGAGCTTGCCCTCGAGGCCGCGGATGCCGAAGCCGCCCGGCACGCAGACCGCGTCCACGTCGGCCAGGTGGCGCGCCGCACCGGCGGGGGTCTCGCACTCGTCGCTGGGGATCCAGCGCAGATTCACCTTCGCCTCGTGGGCGAAGCCGCCGGCGCGCAGCGCCTCGGCCACCGACAGGTAGGCGTCGGGCAGGTCGATGTACTTGCCGACCAGCGCGACCGTGACCTCCTCCTGGGGGTGGTGCACCCGGCGCAGCAGGTCGTCCCACAGGGTCCAGTCCACGTCCCGGAAGGGCAGGTCGAGGCGGCGCACCAGGTAGGCGTCCAGGCCCTCGCGGTGCAGCACCTTGGGGATGTCGTAGATCGAGGGCGCGTCGGCGCAGGTGATGACCGCCTCGTCCTCCACGTCGCACATCAGCGCGATCTTGCGCTTGATGCCCTCGGGCAGGTCCCGGTCGGCGCGGCAGACGATCGCGTCGGGCTGGATACCGATGGAGCGCAGCTCGGCGACGGAGTGCTGGGTCGGCTTGGTCTTCAGCTCGCCCGACGGGCCGATGTACGGCACCAGGGAGACGTGGATGAAGAAGCAGTTCTCGCGGCCGATCTCGTGCCGCACCTGCCGGGCCGCCTCCAGGAACGGCAGCGACTCGATGTCACCCACGGTGCCGCCGACCTCGGTGATCACCAGGTCGACGTCCGGGCCGCCCATGGCCAGGATCCGGTCCTTGATCTCGTTGGTGATGTGCGGGATCACCTGGACGGTGTCGCCCAGGTAGTCACCGCGGCGCTCCTTGGCGATCACGCTGGAGTAGACCTGTCCGGTGGTCACGTTGGCGATCGCCGACAGGTCGGTGTCGAGGAAGCGCTCGTAGTGGCCGATGTCGAGATCGGTCTCCGCGCCGTCCTGGGTGACGAACACCTCACCGTGCTGGAACGGGTTCATGGTGCCCGGGTCGACGTTGAGGTACGGGTCCAGCTTCTGCATGGTGACCCGTAGACCGCGAGACTTCAGCAGGCTCCCCAGGCTGGAGGCGGTGAGCCCCTTGCCGAGCGAGGAGACGACGCCTCCGGTGACGAATACGTGCTTGGTGGGCGTCGGGTTCTTCACGGGCTTCAATGCTACCCGAGAGGGAGCGCGCCGTCCGCACCCGACGCACCGAAGGCTCCGCCCCGGGTGGTCAGGCTGCGGATCAGGGCGAGTCCGGCGGCCACCTGCCCGGGGGCCCGGTCGACCCCGTCCACGGAGGTCAGCGCCGCCAGGTCGTCACCCTCCCGGAGGCGCGCCAGCTGGCTGTCGGCGTCCGCGGACTCCCCCGCCACCACCACGCCGACCGCAGCCGCGGCCAGGCCGCGCAGCAGCCCGCCCAGGACCGTGTCGCCACCCTCACCGTCGACCTCGTCGCCGAGGACCACCAGCACCAGCGGAGCGCGGCGCTCGCGCGCCGGGGCATCGGGCAGCAGCTCGGCGCCCACCAGTCCGTCCAGCACCGCCTGGGTCTGGGCGTTGGTCTGGCTGCCCGCCACGTCGGTGGAGGCCAGGGTGAGCCCCAGCAGTTGGCCCATCCGGTCGTACGTCGTGGCCTCGGCGGCGACGCTGCCCGCGGGCAGCTGCTCGACCAGCTGGCTGCCCAGGGTGTCGACCAGCGACTTCTCCGTCGGGTTGAGCAGGGACTCCGAGACCGCCTGCTGCACGCTGATCGTGCCGCCGGCCAGGGCCACCTGCTCGCCCAGGGCGGTGACGACCTCGGGGTCGGCCCCGGGCAGGGTCAGCACGGCCACCTGGCGCTCGGCCAGCCTGCCGCCGTACAGCGGGGCCGCAGCGCCGGCCGCGAACGCCTCCCCCGCCTCGGCGCGCGCGCCGGCGTCGGAGGTCGCGGAGGTGGGCTCCTGGTCTCCCGAGCGACCCACCTCGCTGAGCGGGCCGCCCCCGAGGACGACGCCGATCGCGAGCGCCAGGAAGACTGAGACCAGGGTGAGCAGATGGGTGCGGAACGAGATCACGAGAAGATTCCCTGCAGGTAGTCGACGAGGTCACCGGTGGACGAGGCGAAGGCCTCGGCCCACTCCTGCCCCACGGGGGTGGTCCCGATGGCGGCGAAGAGGGCGAGGAGGCCGACCAGCCCGACGGTGAAGAGGTCACGCGGTCGGACCCGACCGGAGTAGAGCGTGGGGACGGCGGTGGCGTCCACCAGCTTGGGTCCCAGCTTGAGCCGGGTCAGGTAGGTGCTGGCGATGCCGGCGTTCTGCCGGTCCAGGAAGTCGGTGAGGGTCGCGTGCATCCCGACCCCGACGATCAGCGAGGCGTGCCCCGCGTCGGCGAGGATCAGGGCGGCGTCCTCGGCGGTGGCCGAGGACTCGAAGCGCAGCGGCCGCAGGCCCAGCTTGGAGAACGACTCGGTCACCGCGCTCGAGGCGCCCCGATCGACCCGGACCACCACGTCCGTGGCGGCGCGCAGCGCCTTGGCCGAGGGGCGCTGCTCCTCGGCGGCGGAGACGACCACCACGTCGGGCTCCATGCCCTGGGCGAGCAGGACGTCCGCGCCCGAGTCGATCCCCACGAGCACCGGCCGCATCTCCTTGACGAAGCGCCGGACCAGCCGGAGCTCGGCCTCGTGGTCGGCGCCGGGCGCCACCACGACCACTGCGCGGTCGGTGAAGCTGGTGCTGGGCAGCGGCACCCCCTGCCCGTGCAGGAGCAGGTCCTGCTCGCGGCGGAGGAACTCGCTGCTGTTGTGGGTGAAGCTCTCCAGCTGGTGGGCCAGGCCCTGGCGTGCGTCGTCGAGCTGCTCGGCGATCGCGTCGGCGTCCAGGAGCCGGCCGGTGAGGACCGTCTCCTCGCCCAGCACCAGCGCGTCGTCGACCAGTCGGGCAGCGGCTCCGTCCTTGACCCGGACGAACAGCTCGGGGCCGAGGAGGTCGACCATGGGGATGCCCGCCGCGGCCAGCACCGCCGGACCCAGGTTGGGGTAGCGACCGGAGATCATCGCGGAGGCGTTGAGCACCGCTCCGACCTCGGCGTCGACGAGGGCCTGCGCGGTCGCTCGGTCGAGGTCGACGTGGTCGATCAGGGCAAGGTCGCCGGGACGGAGCCGGGGCAGCAGCCGTCGGGTACGCCGGTCGGCGCGGACGGTGCCCGCGACGCCCGGGAGGGCGGGTGTGGGACGGTTCCTGGTCGCAAACTTCATGGCCGAACCATGGTGTCAGGACGGCCCCGCCCACCCGGGGACCACGCTCGCCTCAGCGCGTCGCACCCCGGGCGGTCTCCAGCAGCTCGCGAGCGTGCGCCAGCGCGGTGTCGGAGTCGTCCAGGCCGGCCAGCATCCGGGACAGCTCGCGCTCACGCTCCGAGGCGCTCAGCGAGGTCAGCCCGGAGGTGGTGACCGACCCGTCGCTCGACTTCGCCACCACGATGTGCCGGTCGGCGAAGGCCGCGACCTGCGGCAGGTGGGTGACCACCAGGACCTGGGCGTTGCGGGCCAGCTGCGCCAGCCGTCGGCCGATCTCGATCGCCGCCCGGCCACCCACGCCGGCGTCCACCTCGTCGAAGACGAAGGTGGGGACCGTGGTGGTACCCGCCAGGGCGACCTCGACGGCCAGCATCACCCGGGAGAGCTCGCCGCCCGAGGCGCCCTTGTCCAGGGGACGTGCCCGCATGCCCGCGTTGGCCGCCAGCAACAGCTCGACCTCGTCGACCCCGGTGGTGGTGTAGCGCAGCAGTCGCCCGTCGACCTCGAGCGGCGCCCCCGGGGCGACGGCCCCGTCCGGCGTCCCCGCCGCGTCGCGGCCGCCCGCCTCAGCAGCCGCGCGGTCGTCGGCACCCACCTCCTGCTGCGAGACCTGGATCTCCAGCGTGGCGTGCGGCATGGCGAGCAGCGTCAGCTCCTCGGTGACCTTCTGCCCGAGCCGCGCGGCGGCCTCCTGACGCGCGGCGGAGAGCTCCGAGGCGATCGCGGCGAGCTTGCGCCGCAGCTCGACCTGCTCGGCACGCAGTGCGCTGATGGTGTCGTCGGTGTCCTCGAGCTCGACCAGGCGCATCGCCGAGACACGGGACCACTCCAGCACCTCGTCGATGCTCTCGCCGTACTTGCGGGTGAGCCCGAGCAGCGCGGCACGCCGCTCGCTGACCGAGGCCAGGCGCAGCGGGTCGGTCTCCAGGCGAGAGGCGTACGACGCCACGTCGGCGGCGAGGTCCGAGAGCAGGTAGGAGAGCTCGGCGAGGCGGTCGGCGAGCTGCCCGGCCTCGGCGTCGTGCTCCCGCACCCCCTCCAGGGCCGCACGCGCGGCCGAGACGGTGGCCAGCGCGTCCGGGGACCCCTGGTCGCTGGAGAGGGACTCACGGGCCGTCTCCGCGGCGGTACGCAGGGTGTCGGCGAAGCCGAGCCTGGTCTCCTCCGCGGCGAGGGCGACGTCCTCCCCGGACTCCGGCGAGACCGACTCGATCTCCTCCAGGGCGTGCCGCAGCTGAGCCGCCTCCCGCGCCCGCTCCCGGGCTGAGGAGACGACCTCGTGGAGGCGCCGTTCGACGGTGTGCAGCTCGTCGTGCACCGCACGGTAGCGACCGAGCAGCGCGGCTACCGGCTCTCCGCCGAAGCGGTCGAGCGCCTCGCGCTGCGCAGCAGGGCGCAGCAGCCGGTGCTGGTCCGACTGCCCGTGCACGGCGACCAACGGCTCCGCGACCGAGGCGAGCTTGGCGGCCGGGACCCCGGCACCGCCGACCCAGGCGCGGGATCGGCCTTCGGCGGAGATGTTGCGGGCCAGCACCACCCGCCCGTCCTCCACCTCTCCCCCGGCCTCCAGCACCTCGTCGGCGAACGCCTCGAGCGTCCGGACGTCGACGACGCCCTCGACGCGGGCGGTCGCGGCCCCGGTGCGGACCGCGCCACTGTCGGCGCGCCCGCCCAGCAGCAGGCCCAGGGCCGTGACGACCATGGTCTTGCCGGCGCCGGTCTCACCGGTGATCACCGTGAGGCCGGGCCCGAGCTCCAGCGTGGAGGACTCGATGACGCCCAGCGACCGGATCCTGATCTCCTCAAGCATCCTGGTCCCTCTCCATGTCCCCTGAGTCCCCGGTATCCCCGGAGTCCTCCGACTGGTGCGCCAGCTGGCGGCGCCGCCGGTCCGCCGAGCCACGCCACCCCTCCACCGAGAGGCCGAACTTCGCGACCAGGCGGTCGGTGAACGGCGCCTCGTGCAGTCGGGCGAGGCGGACCGGACGGTCCCCGCGCCGGATCTCGATCCGCGCCCCGGGCGCCAGGTCGACCGTGCGCCGACCGTCGCACCACAGCACGCCCGCGGCCTCGGTCTCGCTGAGCACCTCGACGGCCATCACCGAGGAGGGTGCCACGACCATCGGCCGGGCGAAGAGCGCGTGCGCGGAGATCGGCACCATCAGCAGCGCCTCGACGCCGGGCCACACCACGGGTCCGCCCGCGCTGAAGTTGTACGCCGTGGACCCGGTGGGCGTGGCACAGACGACGCCGTCACAGCCCCACCGGGAGAGCGGACGTCCGTCGACCTCGACGACCACCTCGATCATCCGCTCGCGGGCTGCCTTCTCCACGCTCGCCTCGTTGAGAGCGAACGTGGTGGCCACCAGCTCCTTGTCGGCGAAGATGCTCACCGCGAGGGTGAGCCGCTCCTCGGTGGTGTACCTGCGCTGCACGACCGCGTCGATGGTCGAGGAGACGTCGTCGACCTCCGCCTCGGCGAGGAACCCGACGTGCCCCAGGTTGACCCCGAGCAACGGGGTCCCGGTCTCGTAGGTGAGCTCCGCGGCCCGCAGGATCGTGCCGTCGCCGCCGAGCACCAGGGCGAGCTCGCAGCCCTCCCCCGGCCGTTCCTCGCCCTCGTCGACGAGCTCGAGCGGCGGTGTGAACGAGGCTGGGTCCATCAGCAGCTCCGAGGCCTCGTCGGCGAGCAGCCGGACGATGATGCCGTGCCGGGTCAGCGCCTCCACGAGCTCGCAGGCGACGTCCCTGGCCTCGCGGCGTCCCGTGTGGGTCAGCAGGAGCACCCTGCGCGTCTCAGGTGCGGTCTCATCAGCCACGCTCACTCCTTCTCACCGGGCGCTCCCAGCGAGGCGCTCCGCTCGACCTCGGCACGGATCTCGGACGGTCCGATCTGCGCTGGCCCGCGGCGCAGCAGCAGGAAGAACTCCACGTTCCCCGAGGGACCGGGCAGCGGGCTGGTGGTCACGGCCACCGCACCCCAGCCCCGGGCGGCCGCCTCGGCGGCCACCTTCTCCACCGCCTCGGCCCGGAGGGCCAGGTCGCGGACGACCCCTCCCCGGCCGACGCGGTCCTTGCCGACCTCGAACTGGGGCTTGACCATCAGCGCCAGCTCACCGTCGGGCGAGGTCACCGAGAGCAGCGCGTCCAGCACCAGCGTCAGGGAGATGAACGAGAGGTCGCCGACCACCAGGTCGACCGGCTCGCCCACCAGGTCGAGATCGAGGTCGCGGATGTTGGTGCGGTCGTGCACCTCGACCCGGGGGTCCTGCCGCAGGGCCCAGACGAGCTGGCCGTAGCCGACGTCGACCGCCAGCACCTGCCTGGCACCGGCCCGGAGCAGGACGTCGGTGAAGCCACCGGTGGAGGCGCCGGCATCCAGGCACCGCTTCCCCTCCGCCGTGAGGCCGTGCGGAGCGAACGCCTCGAGCGCGCCGGCCAGCTTGTGTCCTCCCCGGGAGGCGTAGTCCGGCCGGTCCGGGTCCTGCGTCACCAGCAGTGCGACGTCCGTGGTCACCCCGGTGGCCGGCTTGGAGGCGACGACCCCGGCGACCTTGACCCGGCCCTCGCCGACCAGTGCGCTGGCGTGCTCGCGGGAACGGGCCAGGCCTCGGCGTACGAGCTCCTGGTCCAGTCGAAGGCGACGCGGCGGCACGGGGACCTCAGGCCCCGGCCACGGCGCGCGCGACGTCCGCCGGACCGGCAGCAGGGGTCTCCAGGGCGCGTCGCAGCTGCTCGTGGGCACGCTCGTAGACGGCGACCTGGTCCGCGACGGGCAGGTCGCCCACGGACTCGATCTCCTCGAGCACCGCATCCACCGCGGGGACGCCCACCCTCTCGGTGGCCGCCGGACGACGCTCCGTCGTCGGCGTCTCGCCAGGACCGGACGGCCCTTCACCCACGGTGTTCTCGCTCATGGACCTGAGGTTACCGGTCGGCACCGACGTCACGGGGAGGGCGGACACAGGCCCGTGGTCTCCGCCACCTCGCCGGTCGCGTCCGCGTGCTGCCAGGCCGTGACGGCGACGGTGCGCCACCAGTCCGCCTCGCTGCCTGCACCCTCCATGGTCAGCGCCCCGGCCCGTACCTGGCCGTGCCAGCCGCCGAGCCCGAATCCCTCGCCCTCCGCCGTGGGTACCGGGTGCGGCTCGAAGAGCCCCTCCAGGGTCGGTGCCACGAACGTCGGACGGTGCTCGGCCGTCGCCGAGACGAGCTCCGAGAGCCCCGTCACCCCGGTGAGGACCAGCAGCGAGGGGAGCCCCAGCGCACGCGCGCCGGCGATGTCGGTGTCCAACCGGTCCCCCACCATCAGCGGGCTCGTCCCGCCCACCCGAGCCACCGTCTCCTCCAGCAGCGGAGCCGCCGGTTTGCCGGCCACCACCGGGCTGACACCGGTGAACTCCTCGAGCATCCGCACCTGGACACCGTGGCCCGGTGCCACCCCGAACGCCGTGGGGATGGTCATGTCCGTGTTGCTGGCGACCCACGGGAGACCGTCGCGGACCGCGACCGCGACCCGCATCACCTCGCGCCAGAGCACGTCGGGCCCGTAGCCGGTGACCAGCGCGGAGGCCTGGTCCGGCGTGCTCGACGGGTCCAGAGGCACGAGACCGGCAGCGCGGGTGGCTTCCCAGAGTCCCGGACCGCCGAGGACCAGCACCCCGGCCCCGGTACCGAATCGCTCCACCAGGACCGACGACGCCGCTTGCGCCGACGTCACCACGTCCTGCGGGCTCGCCTGGACCTGCATCGACTGCAACCGGGCGGCGACCTCCTCGGGCGTGCGCGAGGCGTTGTTGGTGACGAACGCGACCCGTACGCCGGACTCCTGCAACCGCACCAGCCGTGCGGGGACTCCCGCTACCGCCTCCTCGCCGATGTAGACGACCCCGTCCAGGTCGAACATCACCAGGTCGTGGGCTTCCAGCAGGGGCCGAGGGGCTTCTTGCAGCATCGCGCGGGATCCTTCCGGTCGGGTCAGGCGAAGATCGGGCACACAGCCGATTCGCGGGTGCCTGTTGCGTGGGATGCCTACGATTCAGTCGTGACTGATGAGGCGGGCACGATCGGGGACATCGCGGTTCCTCAGTCGCCTGCCCGACCTGCTCGCCTGCATCCGTTCCGGGCCCTCCGGCTCGCCCCCGACCAGGTCGCCGACCCGGGCGCTCTGCGTCCCATGAGCCGACCCTACCGCCAGGCCCTGCGACGTCTGGCCGAGTGGGAGCAGCAGGGACGGCTGGCGCGAGACCCCGAGCCGGCGCTCCACCTGCACGAGTACACCGTGCAGGGAATCACCGTGCGCGGTCTCGTCGGTGCCCTTGATCTCTCCACGCGAGGGACGTCGCTGAGCGACCGTGCGGTCCTGCCCCACGAGGCGATCCACCCCGACCAGGCCGACGACCTGGCCCGCCGGATGAGCGAGCTCGCGCTCAACCCCGCTCCGATCCTGCTGGTGCACCGCGGTACCGCGCAGAGCCGCGCGCTGCTGTCGACGATCGCCTCGGGCGCACCGGACCACGAGCTCACCGACCGCACCGGCCAGCACCACCGGCAGTGGCGGATCACCGATCCGGACCAGGTCGCCCTGCTCGGGCGCGACTCGTTGGACCGGCTCCTGCTGGCGGACGGCCACCACCGCTTCGAGGCGTATCTGCGCCTCCAGCAGCAGCACCCTGGGACCGGGTGGGACCACGGTCTCGCCATGGTCGTGGACCACGACGACACCCCGCTCTTCCTCGGTCCCATCCACCGGATCCTCTCCGGCGTCTCCCTGGACGAGGTGTGTGCCGCTGCGGAGGCTGCGGGCGGCAAGGTCGTCCCGCGCGACCGCGAGCACGCCGTGGCCGTGCTGGGACCCGGCACCTGGGTCCTCACGGACGGTCGAAGATGGCACACGGTGGAGCATGACTGCACCGGAGGGCCGGACGTGGCCCACCTGCACGAAGATGTCCTCGCGCGTCTCGCTGTACGCGGGACCCTCACGGTGGGCTATCGCCACTCGGTGGAGGAGGCCCTGGTCGAGGTCCAACGCTCCACGGCGCTCGCGGTCCTCCTCCCGGCGCCCCACCTCGAGCAGCTCGAACACGCTACGACCGCCGGCCGCCTCCTCCCGGAGAAGGCGACGTCCTTCCAGCCGAAGCCGAGCTTCGGGGTGTTCATGCGCGCCGTCCCGGAGTAGGCACGTTCCCGAAGGGAGCCAGGGGTACTGGGACGACCAGCAGACCGTCCCGCTCACGTGACCTGACGAGCCCCGCTTGGTGGTGAAATGCGAAGAGGGACCGCCCATGGGGTGGTCCCTCTTCTAAGTGTTGTCCGGCGGCGTCCTACTCTCCCACAACCTCTCGGTTGCAGTACCATCGGCGCTGAAAGGCTTAACTTCCGGGTTCGGGATGGGACCGGGTGTTTCCCTTTCGCTATGGCCGCCGTAACTCTTGTGGTCTCCCACCCGCATCACCAGCCCACGTGTGTGTGGGTTGGGTGCTGGGTGGGGCCAAGCTCATTGTTGTGTTGTGTGTTCGCAGAAACCATCGCCCCCACAGTTCGTGGTGGTTTGTTGGTTGGGAACTGGTTAGTGGACGCGGGCAGCTTGTGCTCTTTTGTTGTGCGCAGTGGTGCTTGTCACCGTTGAGTGGTTTTGTACGGTGTTGGGACAAGCCCTCGGCCTATTAGTACCGGTCGGCTAGGCATTACTGCTGTACACCTCCGGCCTATCAACCCAGTGTTCTGCTGGGGGCCTTACCCACTTACGTGGTGGGAAACCTCATCTTGAAACGTGCTTCCCGCTTAGATGCATTCAGCGGTTATCACTTCCGAACGTAGCCAACCAGCCGTGCCCCTGGCGGGACAACTGGCACACCAGAGGTTCGTCCATCCCGGTCCTCTCGTACTAGGGACAGCCTTTCTCAAGTTTCCTGCGCGCGCGGCGGATAGGGACCGAACTGTCTCACGACGTTCTAAACCCAGCTCGCGTGCCGCTTTAATGGGCGAACAGCCCAACCCTTGGGACCTGCTCCAGCCCCAGGATGCGACGAGCCGACATCGAGGTGCCAAACCATCCCGTCGATATGGACTCTTGGGGAAGATCAGCCTGTTATCCCCGGGGTACCTTTTATCCGTTGAGCGACGCCGCTTCCACATGCTGGCGCCGGATCACTAGTTCCGACTTTCGTCCCTGCTCGACATGTCTGTCTCACAGTCAAGCTCCCTTGTGCACTTACACTCGCCACCTGATTGCCAACCAGGCTGAGGGAACCTTTGAGCGCCTCCGTTACATTTTAGGAGGCAACCGCCCCAGTTAAACTACCCATCAGGCACTGTCCCTGATCCGGATTACGGACCTAGGTTAGACATCTAGTACGACCAGAGTGGTATTTCAACGATGACTCCCCGACCACTGGCGTGGCCGGTTCACAGTCTCCCACCTATCCTACACAAGCCGAACCAAACACCAATACCAAACTATAGTAAAGGTCCCGGGGTCTTTCCGTCCTGCCGCGCGTAACGAGCATCTTTACTCGTAGTGCAATTTCGCCGAGTCCATGGTTGAGACAGCGCCCAAGTCGTTACTCCATTCGTGCAGGTCGGAACTTACCCGACAAGGAATTTCGCTACCTTAGGATGGTTATAGTTACCACCGCCGTTTACTGGGGCTTAAGTTCTCAGCTTCGAGGATTGCTCCTCTAACCGGTCCCCTTAACCTTCCAGCACCGGGCAGGAGTCAGTCCGTATACATCGTCTTACAACTTCGCACGGACCTGTGTTTTTAGTAAACAGTCGCTTGGGCCTGGTCTCTGCGGCCATCACCGCTTCCCCACGAAAAGTGGTTCACGGATCCGGCCCCCCTTCTCCCGAAGTTACGGGGGCATTTTGCCGAGTTCCTTAACCATGGTTGTCTCGATCGCCTTGGTATTCTCTACCTGATCACCTGAGTCGGTTTGGGGTACGGGCGGCGCATAGCTCGCTAGAGGTTTTTCTCGACAGCATAGGATCATCCACTTCCCCCATACGGGGTCCCCATCAGGTCTCAGACACATGAGCGGCGGATTTGCCTGTCCGCTCGTCCTACACCCTTAGCCGTGGACTACCATCGCCACGGTTGGACTACCTTCCTGCGTCACCCCATCGCTTGACTACTACCAGCTCGGGTCCCACGCTCTGCCACATCGCCTCGCCCCGAAGGGTCCGGTCAACATGGTTTCGGATGGTTAGCATCACCAGGTTCGTCATGGGCGCTACTTTGCCGGTACGGGAATATCAACCCGTTGTCCATCGACTACGCCTGTCGGCCTCGCCTTAGGTCCCGACTTACCCAGGGCAGATTAGCTTGACCCTGGAACCCTTGATCATTCGGCGGAAGAGTTTCTCGCTCTTCATTCGCTACTCATGCCTGCATTCTCACTCGTGTAGGCTCCACAACTAGATCACTCTGCTGCTTCACTGCCCACACGACGCTCCCCTACCCATCCACACACCTGAACCAACACCCGAAGATGCGGCTTAGCTAACGTATGAATGCCATAGCTTCGGCGGATGACTTGAGCCCCGCTACATTGTCGGCGCGGAATCACTTGACCAGTGAGCTATTACGCACTCTTTCAAGGGTGGCTGCTTCCAAGCCAACCTCCTGGTTGTCAATGCGACTCCACATCCTTTTCCACTTAGTCACCGCTTAGGGGCCTTAGCTGATGGTCTGGGCTGTTTCCCTCTCGACTACGGAGCTTATCCCCCGCAGTCTCACTGCCGCGCTCTCACTTACCGGCATTCGGAGTTTGGTTAACGTCAGTAACCTTGTAGGGCCCATTAGCTATCCAGTGCTCTACCTCCGGCAAGAAACACGCGACGCTGCACCTAAATGCATTTCGGGGAGAACCAGCTATCACGGAGTTTGATTGGCCTTTCACCCCTATCCACAGGTCATCCCCTCAGTTTTCAACCTAAGTGGGTTCGGTCCTCCACGCGGTCTTACCCGCGCTTCAACCTGCCCATGGATAGATCACTCCGCTTCGGGTCTTGATCGCGCTACTGAAACGCCCTATTCGGACTCGCTTTCGCTACGGCTTCCCCACACGGGTTAACCTCGCAACACAACGCAAACTCGCAGGCTCATTCTTCAAAAGGCACGCCGTCACAACCCACAAGGGATCGCTCCGACGGATTGTAGGCACACGGTTTCAGGTACTATTTCACTCCCCGCCAGGGGTACTTTTCACCTTTCCCTCACGGTACTTGTCCGCTATCGGTCACCAAGGAGTATTTAGGCTTAACGGGTGGTCCCGCCAGATTCACACGGAATTTCAGGGGTTCCGTGTTACTTGGGGTCACGCTCCAGAGTCTGCAGCTTACGTCTACGGGGCTATCACCCTCTACGGCCCGGCTTCCCAACCGGCTTCGACTTCACTGAAGATTTCTTACTCTGTACCAGACCGGCAGATCTGATAGAACGGCCCCACAACCCCACACCTGCAACCCCTGCCGGGTATCACACAGGCATGGTTTGGCCTCATCCGATTTCGCTCGCCACTACTCTCGGAATCACTGTTGTTTTCTCTTCCTGAGGGTACTGAGATGTTTCACTTCCCCTCGTTCCCTCCACTCACCCTATGTGTTCAGGTGAGGGTAACTGGACATGACTCCAGCTGGGTTTCCCCATTCGGACACCCCCGGATCACAGCTTGGTTGCCAACTCCCCGGGGCTTATCGCAGGCTCCTACGTCCTTCATCGGCTCTTGGTGCCAAGGCATCCACCATGTGCCCTTCATAGCTTGTCTCAACAACGTCAAAACAACTCAACTACAAAGACCACTGCCACCCACCCCAATCAAAGGCAGGCAGCACAAAAAATCACACAGACACCCACACCACACACCCCAACACAGCACACCAACCCACCCCCTCAACAAGGGAACGAACCAGCACACCCCACCAGGGCACGCATGCGGGCATCAGATGCTCGCGTCCACTATCCAGATCTCAAACAACCCCACCAACCCCCACCAACCCCGAACCGGGACCAGCAGACAAAGGGAGGACAAGAAGAACCAACCCACCACCCCAGACCCGCACCCAACGGCACACGCCCAGACCAGCAGCCCTGATCCCTCAGGACCCAACAGTGTGTCACGACCCAACCACCGGACTCCCCACCCCAGGTTCCACACCACCACCCCCACCCAAAGGCAGAAGACAGCAGCAGTACTGAGGAGCAGAACAACCCTGCACCAGACCATTCATCGACGATTCCACTAGTGAACACCACCATGCGCCCCCACACGAACGGTGAGGGTCGGGGCGTGTGCTCCTTAGAAAGGAGGTGATCCAGCCGCACCTTCCGGTACGGCTACCTTGTTACGACTTCGTCCCAATCGCCAGCCCCACCTTCGACAGCTCCCTCCACAAGGGTTGGGCCACCGGCTTCGGGTGTTGCCGACTTTCGTGACGTGACGGGCGGTGTGTACAAGGCCCGGGAACGTATTCACCGCAGCGTTGCTGATCTGCGATTACTAGCGACTCCGACTTCATGGGGTCGAGTTGCAGACCCCAATCCGAACTGAGACCGGCTTTTTGGGATTCGCTCCCCCTTACGGGATCGCAGCCCTTTGTACCGGCCATTGTAGCATGCGTGAAGCCCTGGACATAAGGGGCATGATGACTTGACGTCATCCCCACCTTCCTCCGAGTTGACCCCGGCAGTCTCCTATGAGTCCCCACCATAACGTGCTGGCAACATAGGACGAGGGTTGCGCTCGTTGCGGGACTTAACCCAACATCTCACGACACGAGCTGACGACAGCCATGCACCACCTGTATACCGACTAAAAGGGGCTCTATCTCTAGAGCTTTCCGGCATATGTCAAACCCAGGTAAGGTTCTTCGCGTTGCATCGAATTAATCCGCATGCTCCGCCGCTTGTGCGGGCCCCCGTCAATTCCTTTGAGTTTTAGCCTTGCGGCCGTACTCCCCAGGCGGGGCGCTTAATGCGTTAGCTGCGGCACGGAATCCGTGGAATGGACCCCACACCTAGCGCCCAACGTTTACGGTGTGGACTACCAGGGTATCTAATCCTGTTCGCTCCCCACACTTTCGCTCCTCAGCGTCAGGTAATGCCCAGAGAACCGCCTTCGCCACCGGTGTTCCTCCTGATATCTGCGCATTTCACCGCTACACCAGGAATTCCGTTCTCCCCTGCATACCTCTAGTCTGCCCGTATCGGAAGCAAGCTCAGAGTTAAGCCCTGAGTTTTCACTCCCGACGCGACAAACCGCCTACGAGCCCTTTACGCCCAATAATTCCGGACAACGCTCGCACCCTACGTATTACCGCGGCTGCTGGCACGTAGTTGGCCGGTGCTTCTTCTGTACCTACCGTCACTCTCGCTTCGTCGGTACTGAAAGAGGTTTACAACCCGAAGGCAGTCATCCCTCACGCGGCGTTGCTGGATCAGGCTTTCGCCCATTGTCCAATATTCCCCACTGCTGCCTCCCGTAGGAGTCTGGGCCGTGTCTCAGTCCCAGTGTGGCCGGTCACCCTCTCAGGCCGGCTACCCGTCGAAGCCTTGGTGAGCCATTACCTCACCAACAAGCTGATAGGCCGCGAGCACATCCTTCACCGCCAGAACTTTCCACCCACCCCCATGCAGGGACAGGTCATATCCGGTATTAGCCACCGTTTCCGGTGGTTATCCCGAAGTGAAGGGCAGATTACTCACGTGTTACTCACCCGTTCGCCGCTCGTGTACCCCCGAAAGGGCCTTACCGCTCGACTTGCATGTGTTAAGCACGCCGCCAGCGTTCGTCCTGAGCCAGGATCAAACTCTCCATTGAAAAACAAACCCCACACACCTAAGCATGCGAGAAAAAGAGAGCCACATCCCCTGACGGACAACACACTAACGATAAATCGTCAGAAACTATTGTCAACCAAAGAAACCACCAACACGACAAACCACATCATGTTGACGGGGCATAACAAACTAATTCGTCGACTATGACACACTGTTGAGTTCTCAAGGATCAGACGCACCCGAGGCCAGCCCTTCCGGACCTTTTCTCGGCGCAACCTCGCCAACTTTACTTGGCTGGACCACCCCAGTCAAACCGGGGCGATCCGAGTGGCCACCCACGACTTGCCCCCCTGCTTCGGCCAAGAAGGCCAGTGGCGGAGAGCCGCTCGCGGCGACAGGAGAAACATTAACCCAGGGACTCCACAACCACCAACTCAGGGTGGGCCTCCACGCATACCCGCAGGTCAGAGGCCCTGAGAGCCTGTTCAGTCCAGCGTCGGCCGAGGCCTGGCGACTGCCGGGCGGTAGGCGGAGACAGTCCGGTCGCCGGCGATCGAGTACCGCCAGGGCAGCTCCGCTCCCCCGCGCAACCCCACCCGGGGGCCCGCGACGACGGAGGCAGCAGGCAACGGCGGGGCCAGCCCGAGGTGTCCGGCCAGTGACAGTCCGTCGTCCTCGGTCTCCAGACCGAGGACCCGGACGAGGTTGGCCGGTCCCCGGGCGAGGTGCTCCTCGGGGAGCTCCCGGCCTGGGGACTCGCGGCGCGACCGGGCGAGCTCGGCGCCGTCGACCACCTGTCCCGCCCGGAGCAGGACCGCGGACGCGGTGCCGTCGGTGCCGCAGACGACGTTGGCGCAGGTGTGCAGCCCGTAGATCCGGTAGCAGTACAGGTGGCCGGGAGGCCCGAACATGGTGGCGTTGCGCGGCGTACGCCCGCGGAACGCGTGCGATCCCGGGTCGCGAGCGCCTTCGTACGCCTCGACCTCGGTGATCCGTACCGTCACCCCACGCAGGGAGACGGTGCTGCCGAGCAGCCGGGGCGCCGCGTGCAGCGCCCCGGCCGCCAGGACCTCGAGGGCCTCAGCCCAGTCGGGCACGACTCTCCCGGAGCCGCTCCCCCACCTCGGTGAGCTGCTCGCGGACCCGCTCGGGCGCCGTACCGCCCCGACCTCGCCGGGCAGCCACGGACCCCTCGACGGTCAGCACCTCACGGACCCGAGGGGTCAGGTCAGGTGAGATCTTGGCGAACTGCTCGTCGGTGAGCTCGTGCAGCTCGATCCCCTGCTCCTCGCACTCGCGGACGCAGGCGCCCGCCACCTCGTGGGCGACGCGGAACGGCGTCCCTTCACGCACGAGCCACTCGGCGATGTCGGTGGCCAGCGAGAAGCCCTGGGGTGCCAGCTCGGCCATCCGGGCGGTGTTGAACGTCAACGTGGCGACCATCCCGGTGAACGCGGGGAGCAGCACCTCGAGGGTGTCGACCGAGTCGAAGACCGGCTCCTTGTCCTCCTGGAGGTCCCGGTTGTAGGCCAGCGGCAGGGCCTTGAGGGTCGCCAGCAGACCGGCGAGGTTGCCGACGAGCCGGCCCGCCTTGCCCCGCGCGAGCTCGGCGATGTCGGGGTTCTTCTTCTGCGGCATGATGCTCGACCCGGTGGACCAGGAGTCGTGGAGCGTCACGAAGCTGAACTCCCGGGTCGACCACAGGATGACCTCCTCGGCCAGCCGGCTCACGTCGACCCCGATCATCGCGGTGACGAACGCGAACTCCGCGACGAAGTCACGCGACGCCGTCCCGTCCAGCGAGTTGGCCGTCGACCCGGTGAAGCCCAGCTCGGCAGCCACCGCCTCGGGGTCCAGCCCCAGGGTGCTGCCGGCCAGCGCGCCGGAGCCGTACGGCGAGTCGGCGGCGACGCGGGCGTCCCAGTCGCGCAGCCGGTCGACGTCGCGCAGCAGTGCCCACGCGTGGGCGAGCAGGTGGTGGGAGAGCAGGACCGGCTGGGCGTGCTGCAGGTGCGTGCGGCCCGGCATGATCACGTCGAGGTGGTCCTGCGCCTGGCCGGAGAGCACCTCGACCAGGTCGAGCACCTGGTTCGCCAGGATCCGCGCGTGGTCACGCAGGAAGACCTTGAACAGCGTGGCGATCTGGTCGTTGCGGCTGCGGCCGGCCCGCAGCCGGCCACCCACGTCCGGGCCGACCTCCTCGAGCAGCAACCGCTCGAGCGCGCCGTGGACGTCCTCGTCGCTGGGATCGGGCGCCAGGGACCCGTCCGCGAACCGCTGCCCCAGCCGGTCCAGACCAGCCTTCAGCGCCGCGTGGTCCTGGTCGCTCAGCAGCCCCGCGGCGTGCAGCGCGTTCGCGTGGGCCCGAGAGCCGGCCAGGTCGTAGGGCGCCAGGCGCCAGTCGAACTGGGTCGAGCGCGAGAGCTCCTCCAGCTCCGGGGACGGACCCCCTGCGAACCGTCCGCCCCACAGCTTTCCGGTGTTGGTGCCACCCGATGACGTCACGTGCCTCATCCTCTCCCTCCGGGCCGACGTCAGTCGGTCCCGGACTCCATCGCCGCGTGGTCCAGCGCCAGCTCGGTGGGGTCGTTCTCGGCCTGCGGGTTCTTCGCGATCCGCGTCGACGCACCCCGCTCGATCGAGCCGAGCAGGTGACCGTTCTCGACCAGCACCTGGCCCTCGTCGAGCGGCTGCGCGGCGTAGAGCTCGAGCTTGGCCCGCGAGTCCGCGATGTCCAGGTTGCGCATCGTCAGCTGACCGATCCGGTCGGTCGGGCCGAACGCCGCGTTGTCGGTGCGCTCCATCGACAGCTTGTCGGGGTGGTAGGAGAACGCCGGACCTTCGGTGCGCAGGATCGAGTAGTCCTCACCCCGGCGCAGACGCACCGTCACCTCGCCGGTGACCAGGGAGGCGACCCAGCGCTGGATGGCCTCACGCAGCATCAGCGCCTGCGGGTCCAGCCAGCGGCCCTCGTAGAGCAGCCGGCCCAGCCGCCGGCCCTCGGCGTGGTAGTTCGCGATGGTGTCCTCGTTGTGCACGGCGTTGAGCAGCCGCTCGTAGGCGATCCAGAGCAGCGCCATGGCGGGCGCCTCGTAGATGCCGCGGGACTTGGCCTCGATGATCCGGTTCTCGATCTGGTCGGACATCCCCAGCCCGTGGCGGCCGCCGATCAGGTTGGCCTCGTGCACCAGGGCGACCGGGTCGTCGTACCGGGTGCCGTTGATCGCGACCGGACGACCGCCCTCGAACCGGAGCGTCACGTCCTCGGTGTCGATCCGCACCGACGGGTCCCAGAACTTCACACCCATGATCGGCTCGACGGTCTCCAGGGAGACGTCGAGGTGCTCCAGGGTCTTCGCCTCGTGCGTCGCACCCCAGATGTTGGCGTCGGTGGAGTACGCCTTCTCCTTGCTGTCGCGGTACGGCAGCCCGTGCTCGGTGAGCCACTGGCTCATCTCCGCCCGGCCGCCGAGCTCGTGGACGAAGTCGGCGTCCAGCCACGGCTTGTAGATCCGCAGGTCCGGGTTGGCCAGCAGCCCGTAGCGGTAGAACCGCTCGATGTCGTTGCCCTTGAAGGTCGAGCCGTCGCCCCAGATGTCCACGCCGTCCTCGTGCATCGCCCTGACCAGCATGGTGCCCGTCACGGCGCGACCCAGCGGGGTGGTGTTGAAGTAGGCGCGACCGCCGGAGCGGATGTGGAACGCGCCGCAGGCCAGCGCAGCCAGGCCCTCCTCGACCAGCGGACCGCGGCAGTCGACCGCACGGGCGATCTCGGCGCCGTACTCGGTGGCGCGATCGGGGACGCCGGAGATGTCTGGCTCGTCGTACTGACCCAGGTCGGCGGTGTACGTGCAGGGCACGGCGCCCTTGGCGCGCATCCAGGCGACGGCGACGGAGGTGTCGAGCCCTCCGGAGAAGGCGATGCCGACGCGCTCGCCGACGGGGAGGGAGGTGAGGACCTTGCTCACAGCGATGTTCCTTGTCTTGGGACGTGGGGGAAGCGGGAGGAGGCTGCTGGGGTCAGGGCGCTGGCGAGCTGTTCGCCAGCGCCAGGAATCGTCGGGCCAGCTCCTCGCCGCCGCCGGGGTCGCGGCTGATCACCAGCACCGTGTCGTCCCCGGCGATGGTGCCCAGCACATCACCCAGCTCGGCCCGGTCGAACGCCGAGGCCAGGAACTGGGCCGCCCCCGGAGGCGTGCGCAGGATGACCATGTTGGCGCTGGACTCGGCGCTGACCAGCAGCTCCGAGCAGAGCCTGGCCAGCCGCTGCTGCGAGGCGCGGCTGGTCTCCGGCGCGACCGGCGCCCGGTCCCCGCCCTCGGCCGGGACCGCGTAGACCAGGGCGCCGCCGGACCCGCGCACCTTGACCGCGTCCAGCTCGACCAGGTCGCGCGAGAGCGTGGCCTGGGTGACGTGCAGCCCCCGAGCCGCCAGCAGCTCGGCAAGCTCGGTCTGGGAGCGCACCTCGTGATGGCTGACCAGGTCGATGATCACCTGCAGCCTCGCGCTGCGGGTCATGGGGTTGTGCGGGTGCTCGGTCATGTCCGGGCCTCCAGCAGCCAGGTCAGGACGGCCTTCTGGGCGTGCCGACGGTTCTCGGCCTCGTCCCAGACCACGCTGCGCGGGCCGTCGAGGACCTCGGCGGCGATCTCCTGCCCACGATAGGCAGGCAGGCAATGCATGACGATCGCGTCCGGCTCGGCGTGTGCGAGGAGCTCGGCGGTGAGGGAGAACGGCGCCAGAGCGGCGAGCCGGTCGCCCGACTCCGCCTCTCGGCCCATCGAGACCCAGGTGTCGGTCACCACGACGTCGGCGCCCGAGACCGCCTTGACCGGGTCGTCCAGCACGGCGACCGAGCCGCCGGTGGTCACGGCGATCGCGGCCGCCCGCTCGACCACGCCGGTGCTCGGCTGGAACTCCGCGGGAGCCCCGATCCGCACGTGCATGCCAGCGGTCGCTCCGGCCAGCAGCCACGAGCTGCCCATGTTGCACGCCCCGTCACCCACGAAGGCGACCACCAGACCGCGCAGCGGGCCCCGGTGCTCGGAGACGGTGAGCAGGTCGGCGAGCAGCTGGCAGGGGTGGTAGTCATCGGTCAGCGCGTTGACCACCGGGACGCCCGCGTGCTCGGCCATCTCCTCCAGCCGGGACTGGGCCCCGGTGCGCCACACGATCGCGGCGGCCTGACGGCCCAGCACCCGGGCGACGTCGGGAACGGACTCCCGGACGCCGACCCCGGCCAGGGCACCGTCGACCACCAGCGGGAAGCCGCCCAGCTCGGCGATGCCGGCGGAGAAGGAGGCCTGGGTCCGCAGCGTCTGCTTGTCGAAGATCATCGCCACCGTCGACGGCCCCGCCAGGGGACGCCGGGAGAACGGGTCGCGCTTGATCTCAGCGGCCAGCGCCAGCACCTCGGCCTGCTCGGCCGGGGAGAGGTCGTCGTCGGCCAGGAGGTGCCGGATCACGCGGCGCCGCCGGACTCGGCGGCCCGACCGACGATCGCCGGCCAGGCACCCACCAGCTCGGACACGTCGTCCTCGGTGAGGATCAGCGGGGGGACGAAGCGCAGCGTGCCCGGACCCGTGGCGTTGAGCAGGAAGCCCTCGGCCCGGCCGGCCGCGACCACGGCGGGGGCATCCAGCGAAGCCAGGTCCACACCCACCATCAGCCCGGGACCACGCACTGCGGTGACCTCCGGGAGGTCCGAGAGCTCCTCGCGGAGCCGCTTGCCGACCCGCGTCACCTGCTCGAGCAGGCCGTCGGCCTCGATGGTGTCCAGGACAGCCAGCGCGGCCGCGCACGCCATCGGGTTCCCCCCGAAGGTGGTGCCGTGATTGCCGGGGGCGAAGAGCTCGGCGGCCGCTCCGGTCGCCAGCGTGGCTCCGATCGGCACCCCACCACCCAGACCCTTGGCCAGCGTCACCACGTCCGGGACGAGCCCGGGAACCGACTGGTGGGCGAACCACTCCCCCGTGCGGCCGATCCCGGTCTGCACCTCGTCGAGCCACAGCAGCGCTCCGCGCTCCTTGGTGATCCGGCGGGCCTCGGTCAGGTAGTCGGTCGGCGGCACGAGCACGCCAGCCTCGCCCTGCACGGGCTCGAGGACCACGGCCGCGGTCTCGTCGGTGACCGCGGCGGCGAGCGCCTCCACGTCGCCGTACGGCACCCAGGTCACGTGGCCGGGCAACGGCTCGAAGGGAGCGCGGTAGGCCTGCTTCGAGGTGAGCGCCAGAGCCCCCATCGTCCGGCCGTGGAAGGAGCCCTCGGCGGCCACCACGTGGGTGCGACCGGTCAGCCGGGTCAGCTTGAACGCCGCCTCGTTGGCCTCGGCACCCGAGTTGGAGAAGAAGACCTTCGAGCCGTGTCCCAGCAGCCCGTCGAGGCGCTCGGCGAGCTGGATCTGCGGCTCCGAGGTGAAGAGGTTGGAGACGTGGCCCAGGGTCGCGACCTGCTCGCTGACCGCCCGGACGATCGCCGGATGGGCGTGGCCCAGGGAGTTGACCGCGATCCCGCCGACGAGGTCGAGGTAGGCGCGGCCGTCCGCGTCCCAGACCCGCGCGCCCTCGCCCCGCATCAGGGTGAGGGCCGGGGTGCCGAAGGTGTTCATCAACGCCGAGCCGTAACGCTCCTGCCAGGTCATGACTTCTTCTCCCCTGCGCTCGAGTACGCCTTGCGAAGCTTGGTCTCCACCCCGGGCAGCACCTGGGTGCCGACGCCCTCGTCGGTGAAGATCTCGAGCAGGACCGCGTGCGGCTCCCGCCCGTCGACCACGGTCGCCCGCTGCACGCCGCCCTCGACCGCGCTCAGGCAGGCCTGCATCTTCGGGACCATGCCGCTGGCCAGCGACGGCATGAGCGCCGCCAGCTCCTCCGGCGAGATCTCCTGGATCACGTCGTCGCTGCCGGGCCAGTCGCGGTAGAGGCCCTCCACGTCGGTGAGCACCAGCAGCTTCTCCGCGCCGAGCGCCACGGCCAGCGCGGCCGCGGCGGTGTCGGCGTTGACGTTGTGGACCAGACCGTCGTCGTCCGGAGCGACGCTGGAGATGACCGGGATCCGGCCGGCCTCGACCAGGTCCTGCACGGCCTCGGGGCGCACGGAGGCGACCTCGCCCACCAGGCCCAGATCCACCTCCTCGCCGTCCACCACGGTGCTGGCCGGGGTCGCGGTGAAGAGCCCGGCGTCCTCGCCGGAGAGCCCGACGGCCAGGGGACCGTGCTGGTTGATCAGCCCCACCAGCTCGCGCTGGACCTGGCCGACCAGGACCATCCGGACCACGTCCATGGCCTCGGGCGTGGTCACCCGCAGCCCGCCGCGGAACTCCGACTCGATGCCCAGGCGGTCGAGCATCGCCGAGATCTGCGGGCCGCCGCCGTGCACGACGACCGGCTTGAAGCCGGCGAACCGGAGGAAGGCGATGTCCTCGGCGAAGGCCTTCTTCAGGTCGTCGTCGATCATCGCGTTGCCGCCGTACTTCACCACGATCGTGCGTCCGTGGTAGCGCTTGAGCCACGGCAGGGCCTCCGCCAACGTCGCGGCCTTGGCGGGGTCGGGTGCGTTCTTCGGCCGGCCGGTCATGAGCTGTACGCGCTGTTCTCGTGGACGTACGCGTGGGTCAGGTCGTTGGTCCAGACCGTGGCCCGGTGCTCCCCGGACTTCAGGTCGACCGTGACGCTCACCTCGCGGCCCGAGAGGTCCACCTTGGCGGGGTCCTCGGCCGGGGTGGATGAGCGACAGACCCACACGCCATTCATGGCGACGTCGAGGTCGGCGGGGTCGAAGGCGGCCGACGTGGTGCCGATGCTCGCCAGGACCCGGCCCCAGTTCGGGTCCTTGCCGAAGACGGCCGCCTTGAACAGGTTGCTGCGGGCGATGCTGCGGCCCACCTCGACCGCGTCGTCCTCGCTGGCGGCGTTGAGCACGGTGATGGCGATCTCGTGGTCGGCGCCCTCGGCGTCCTTCAGCAGCTGCATGGCCAGGTCGGTGCAGGCCTGCACGAGCGCGTCGGTGAAGTCGGCCAACGTCGGGGTGATCCCCGAGGCCCCGCTGGCCATGATCGTCACCGTGTCGTTGGTGGACATGCACCCGTCGGAGTCGAGCCGGTCGAAGGAGACCCGGGTGGCCGCCCGCAGCGCGGTGTCGAGGTCCTCGGCGGGCACCACGGCGTCGGTGGTCAGCACGACCAGCATCGTGGCCAGCTGAGGAGCCAGCATGCCGGCGCCCTTGGCCATGCCGCCGATCGACCAGCCGGCGCCCTCGACCACCACGGTCTTGCTGACCGTGTCGGTGGTCATGATCGCTGCGGCGGCGTCGGCGCCTCCCGAGTCGCTGAGCGCGCCGTGCGCCGCGTCCACCCCGTCGAGCAGGAGCTCGCGGGGGTTGGCCAGGCCGATCAGCCCGGTGGAGCAGACCACCACGTCGATCGCGCCGATGCCCAGGTGGTCCGCCACGCGCTCGGCGACCGCGTGCGTGGTCTGGAAGCCCTCGGGCCCGGTGTAGCAGTTGGCGCCGCCGGAGTTCAGGACGACGGCCCGGACGACGCCGTCCTTGACCACCTCCTGGCTCCAGAGCACGGGGTTGGCCTTGCACCGGTTGCTGGTGAAGACGGTGGCGGAGTCGAAGGTCGGACCGTTGTTGACGACCAGGGCGAGGTCCTGGCCGCCGCTGGTCTTCAGTCCGGCGGTGACGCCGGAGGCAAGGAAGCCGCTGGGATGTGTCGTGGTCATGGTGCGAGTCCGATCGTGGAAAGTCCGGTGGTCTCCTCGAGCCCGAAGGCGAGGTTGAGGCATTGGACGGCGGCCCCCGCGGTGCCCTTGGTCAGGTTGTCCACCGCGCCGACCGCCACGAGTCGTCGCGCTCTGGTGTCGACGGAGACCTGCACGTGGATGCTGTTGGAGCCGATCACCGACTTGGTCTGGGGCCAGTGACCACTCGGGAGCAGGTGCAGGAACGGCTCGTCGGCGAACGCCTTCGCGTAGACCTCGTACGCCTCGTCGGCGGTGACCTCACGGGCCAGCGGCGCCGAGACCGTCGCGAGGATGCCGCGCGGCGTGGGCACCAGGACCGGGGTGAAGGAGACCCGGACGTCCTCGTCGGTCAGCCCGCTGAGGTTCTGGATGATCTCCGGGGTGTGCCGATGGGTGCCGCCCACGCCGTACGCCGAGATGTTGCCCATCACCTCGCTGCCCAGCAGGTTGGTCTTCGCGGCCTTGCCGGCACCCGAGGTGCCGCTGGCCGCGACCACCGCCACGTCGGGCTCGACCAGACCAGCGGCCAGGGCCGGCGCGATCGTCAAGGTCGACACGGTCGGGTAGCACCCGGGGACCGCGACCCGTCGCGTGCCGCGCAGCAGCTCGCGCTGTCCCGGCAGCTCCGGCATCCCGTAGGGCCAGGACCCGGCGTGCGGGGAGCCGTAGAACCGCTCCCAGGCCTCGGGGTCGGTGAGCCGGAAGTCCGCGCCGCAGTCGATCACCACCGTGTCTCCGCCCAGGGCCTCGGCGATCTCCGCCGACTTCCCGTGCGGCAGACCGAGGAAGACCGCGTCGTGCCCGGCCAGGGTCTCCGGCGTGGTGGGCTCGAGAACACGGTCGGCCAGCGGCACCAGGTGCGGAGCCAGCGTGCCCAGCGACTCCCCGGCGTTGGACCCGCCGGTCAGCGCGCCGATCTCGACGTCCGGGTGAGCCAGGAGCAACCGCAGGACCTCACCGCCCGCGTACCCACTGGCACCGGCGACTGCCACCCGCTTCTTCGAGCTCATGTGCATAAGCATACATGAGAGCGCATTGTCATGCAGCATCGTGGGTCACATCGTCCGGTGCACCACGGTGTCGGCTCCGCCGCGCACCAGATCGTGAAACGACCGTACCCGGATCAGGTGATGCCCACGCGTCAGCGGAGTCAGAACGAGACGCGTCACCCGCTGAGGCACCTCCGGCAGCGTGCGCCACGGGGCGCCGGGACGGGCGGACCGGTAGGAGACGCGGTAGTGGGTCGCCCCTCCCACCCGGCGCCACCGCAGCTCCGGCGCCTGCCCGTCGCCCACGATCCGCAGCCGCCGGGGCCGCGGCGGGGTGGGTGCGGTCGGGATCCCCCTGACCGCGGAGGTCGGCGCACTGATGCCCGCCTCGCCCAGCGCCTGCACCCGGACCGCGTGCCGGGCGCCCGCACGCAGGCCCTCGATCCGCAGCGCCGTCGCCGAGGTGGGGAGGGAGCGCCACCCGGTCCGCGCATCCCGGTCGCGGACCAGCACCAGGTACGACGCCGCCCCCGGCACCGGGGACCAGGACACGCGCAGCGCGCCGCGGGCAGGGCGGACGTCGAGGCCCCGGGGCGGGACGGGCGGGGTCGCCGCCGACACGAGCCCTGGGGTGGGTGACGGGGTGAGAGAAGGGGTCGGACCCAGGGTGGGCTGCGGGGCTGGCGGACCGCCCGGCACGGTGAGCACCACGGCGTTGCTCTGCATGTCGGGCAGGGCCGCCTGGAGGTGCTTGCGAGGCAGCACCCGCAGCGCGTAGGTGCTGCCGGGCGTCAGGCCCTGCACCTGGACCGTGGTGCCACGTACCTGAGACAACGCGAGCCGAGGTGCGCTCCGGGCGGAGAGATCCTCCATCCACACGTCGTGCGCGGTGGCGCCCGGCGGAGCGGACCACCACAGGGTGGCCGACTCCTCCCCGACCGCGGCCTGAAGCTCCGGCGCATGCCGCAGCCCCTCCGGCGGGACCGCCAGCGGGCGTGGGTAGGGGGCGCCGACGCCGAGCTCGGCCAGCGCGTCCGCGACGGAGGCGGCGTACTTCACCTGGCCGGAGGTGTCCGGTGGATGTCGTCCCAGGTGTCCGCCGCGTCTGTCTGGCTGCTGGTGCGATAGGTCGGGTCGGCCAGAGCCACCACGACGCGGGACCGGAGCGTGGAGAGCTCGGCGGCCCGCGCCCCCAGCAGAGCGTTGTACGCCCGTCCGTTCGGCACCTGGTCCTCCTCGGCGAACACCTGGACCAGGACCACGTCGATGTCCGGGTCGACCGAGCGCGCCACGGCGACGCGCTCCTCGACGAGCTCCAGGACGCGCTCCGGGGAGAGCAGCCAGAACCGGAGGTCGCTCGAGCCGATCGCGTTGACCAGGACGTCTGGCTGGTGCTCCTCCATGACCGGGGCGACAGGGTTGAACTGCCAGGCCATCGAGTCGCCCCACTCCGCTCCGTGGTCCCGGTCGAAGTCGGGATCGGCGTAGGCGTGGCCCCGGCCGAAGGACTCCATGTCGAAGAGGTCGTCGCGAGGCCCCACCAGGTCGACGTCGCTGCCGACCGCCCGCAGGTGCCGCTCCAGGAAGTAGCGCCAGGTGTAGTCACCCGACGAGCCGTCCGTGATGGAGTCTCCGAGAACGGCGATCCGCACAGGAACCGGGCCCGGCGTCTCCACCGCGGCCGACGCCAGGGAGGGCACGCCGGCCGCTGCCGCGAGGAGACAGGCCAGGGCCGCGATGGCGCGCCTGCCGGCACGCAGGGCCACGGATCGGGTCAACGCCATGCGCCGATGGTGCCGGAGGCCCTCGTCAGGGACAGGAGAATCCCAGAACTCCGGGCCGCAGGACGGAACTGGCCTCCGCGCCGCAGTCGCACGCCGTCGTCCCGACGGCTGGGCCGACCCGGGAGGTTGGGCCGGCCCAGCCGTTCAGCGCGCCACCGTCAGGAGGCGCAGGTGTTGCGGTAGTCCGACACCTCACCCGTGGTCGAGGGCCGCGGGCCGGGGCAGATGAACTGCCGGTACCGGGCGTCCTCGTCCACGTAGAGCTTCAGCCAGCTGATCGTGTTGGCTGCGATGGTGGTGTTCTCGGAGTTCGGCGCGAAGTGGCTGGCGTTGTTGAGCTCCAGGTACGCCTTCGCGGTGCTCGACGGGATGGAGCCGTAGAACGGGATGGAGTGCGAGGAGACCGGGGCGACGGAGTCGTTCTCCGCCCCGATGACCAGGCTGGGCGTCCTGATCTCCGGCCAGGTCTTGTCCAGGTTCCACGGGGTCAGCCCGACGGTCGCCTTCAACGAGGGCCGGTCCTTGGCCGCCTCCAGGGTGCCGCCGCCGCCCATCGAGTGCCCGATCACCGCCAGCCGGTTGGGGTCGACCCGCTGCCGGACGGTGGCGCTGCTGCTGCGCACCACGTAGTCGAGCGCCGCGAGCAGCTGGTCGCCCCGCGCCCCCGGCTGGTCGAGCCGGCTCTGGGTGTTGAAGGTGATCACGACGAAGCCCTGCGAGGCGAGCCTCGGCCCGAGCCAGGCGATGGTCGACTCCGAGGCCGTGTAGCCCGGAGAAATGGCCACCACGCCGTACGTGCCCTGGCTGGTGGAGGTCGGGTAGTTGATCGTCGCGGAGCCGAAGCCCGGCGTCGACAGGTCCGAGACCGAGGTCGAGGAGACGGCGAAGGGACCGCGCCGCGCCTCGATGCTGGACTGTGAGGGGTCTGGGCCGCGCTCGTAAGGACTCGCGGCCCCGGCGGGGCCGGCCGGGGCGACGAGCAGGGCGAAGCCGGCGACGAGGGACAGGGCGGTGCTGAGCATGGTGCGTCTGGGCTGCCTCATGGGAACTCCGAGAGATGTGGGGACGGCCTGGGTGGCCGTCCCGCCGATGTGACACCCCTCACGCTAGGAACGTGCGACCCTCCTCGCCATGGGCGCACCGCCCAGTCCCAGGTGGGCAGCCCTGTCGTGCACCGCGCCCTTCAGCGCTGTCCCGTCCTCCTCAGCGCTGCACCGCCCCCGTCAGCTCCGCGGCCTTCGCCACCGCGGCGTCCCGGGCCCGGGCCGACTCACCCTCCTTGAGCGTACGGTCGGGCGCCCGGAAGCGGAGCGCGAACGCCAGCGAACGGCGTCCGGCCTCCACCGGGTCACCGGTGTAGACGTCGAAGAGCCTGATCGACTCCAGCAGCTCGCCGGCGCCCTCGCGCAGTGCCGCCTCCACGTCCGCGGTCGGCACGGACGCGTCCACGACCAGCGCGACGTCCTCCTTGGCCAGCGGGTAGGTGGAGAAGACCGGGGCGGTCCGCAGGTGGACGGCGTGCTCGGCCAGGCGGTCGAGGTCGACCTCCGCCGCCACGGTCCCCCGGGGCAGGCCGTACGCGGCACAGACCTTCGGGTGCAGCTCGCCCGCATGCCCGATCACCTGGTCGTCGACCGCGAGCTCGGCGCAGCGCCCGGGGTGCCACGGCGCCACCTCCACGGCACGGGCGGTGACCCTCAGACCCACGGAGTCGGCGAGCGCCCGGACGGCGTCCACCGCATCGGCCCAGTCGACGGGGCGTCCGGTGCCCCACCAGCCGCCGGTCTCGGCGTCCCCGACGGCGACCAGCCCGAGGTGCTGGGGCTGGGCGGGCAACGCCTCGTCCAGCGCGGCCAGCTCCTCGGCGGTCGGCCGGCGGTCGACCCCGAGGATCGGAGCGGCCCCACCGGTGGGCACCGTGATCGTGGTGGTCTCGTAGATCCCGAAGGACGAGGCTCCCAGCCCCACGTTGCGTCCGGCGGCCTTGAGCAGCCCCGGCAGCAGCGTGGTGGTCATCATCGGGGCCTCGTTGCTGAGCGGGTTCTCCAGCACCAGCGCCCGGCGGCGCTCGTCGTCGGCGGGAAGGCCGAGCGCGTCGAAGTCGGTCTCGCCGACGAACGGGAAGGTCACCACCTCCACGAAGCCCTCGGCCGCGGCGGCGCGGGAGAACCGGCGGCGCAGCTGCTGGGCACGGGTCAGCCCGCGGCCCGCCGGCGGCGTCGGCAGCACCGACGGGACCCGGTCGTAGCCGACCAGGCGGATGACCTCCTCGGTGGTGTCCTGAGGATCGACCAGGTCGGGCCGCCACGGGGGCGGCACCACGGTGAGGGTCCCGGACCCGGAGACCTCGCAGCCGACGGCTCGCAGCGTCTCGACCACGGTCTCCTCGGAGATCTCCATGCCCGACACCTTGGCCGCCCGGTCCGCCGCCACGGTGATGACGGGCATGGCCGGGGGCTCACCGACGACGGTGACGCCAGGGTCGGCGCTCGCCCCGCCGAGCTCGACGAGCAGCTCCACGACCCGGTCGGCCGCCGCCTCGCAGATCGTCGGGTCGACCCCGCGCTCGTTGCGCTTGCCGGCCTCGGAGGTGATGCGGTGCCGCTTGCCGGTGCGGAACATCGACACGGCGTCCCAGTGGGCCGACTCGACCAGGATCGAGGTGGTGCTCTCCGAGATCTCGGTGGTCTCGCCGCCCATCACGCCACCCAGGCCGATGATGCCGGAGTCGTCGGTGACGACCAGGTCCTCCGGGTCCAGGGTGCGCTGCACGCCGTCGAGCGTGCGCAGCGTCTCCCCCGGGGTCGCGCGACGGACCACGACCGGTCCCTGGAGCTTGTCCGCGTCGTAGCCGTGGATCGGTCGACCGGTCTCGAGCATGACGTAGTTGGTGATGTCGACGGCCAGCGAGACCGAGCGCATCCCGGCGGCCGTCAGCCGGTCCACCATCCAGGTGGGCGTGGCAGCGGCGGGGTCGAACCCGGTCACCTTGCGGGCGACGAAGACCGGGCAGCCCGCACGGTCCTCGAGCACGACGGGGTAGCCCGCGTCGTTGGCCGGCGGGGTGTCCCGCAGCGCGGGGTCGCGGAAGTCCGAGGCGCCGTCGACGGAGACGAGGACCTCGCGCGCGATCCCCCGCAGGGAGAGGGCGTAGGCCCGGTCCGGGTTGACCTCGAGCTCGACGACCTCCTCGTCGAGGCCGAGCACGGGGCGTACGTCCTGGCCTGGCTCGCCGGCGTCGGCGGGGAGCACGATGATGCCGTCGTGCTCCTCCCCCAGCCCGAGCTCTCGGGCCGAGCAGATCATCCCGGCCGACAGGTGTCCGTAGGTCTTGCGCGCGGAGATGGCGAAGTTCCCGGGCAGCACACCACCGGGCAGGATCACGACCACCAGGTCGCCCGGGGCGAAGTTGTGCGCCCCGCAGACGATGCCCTGGGGCTCACCGGTGCCGTTGGCCTCGCCCACGTCGACGGTGCACCAGTTGATCGTCTTGCCGTTCTTCTGCGGCTCGGGCTCCATGGTGAGCACCCGACCGACCACCAGCGGACCGGTGATCTGCGCGCCGGGGCTGTCGATCGCCTCCAGCTTCAGGCCGGTGAGGGTGAGCCGGTGGGTGAGCTCCTCGGTCGAGACGTCCGCCGGGACCGAGACGTACTCCTTGATCCATGAGATCGGGGCCTTCATCGTGTCTTCTCCTCAGATCTCGGTGCCGAAGGCGGAGCTGAAGCGCACGTCACCCTCGAAGAGCGGGCGCAGGTCCTCCAGCCCGTGGCGGAACATGAACGACCGGTCGATGCCCATGCCGAACGCGAAGCCGGAGTAGACCTCCGGGTCGACCCCGCAGGCCACGAGCACGCGCGGGTTCACCACGCCGCAGCCGCCCCACTCGATCCAGCCCTCGCCCCGGCAGGTGCGGCACTCCTGGGCGTTCTCCCCGCGGCACACGAAGCACCGCAGGTCGACCTCCGCGGAGGGCTCGGTGAACGGGAAGTACGACGGCCGGAACCGGGTGCCGATCCCCTCACCGAAGAGCCGCGCGGCGAAGTGGTCCAGGGTGCCCTTGAGGTGTGCCATGGAGATGCCCTCGTCCACCACGAGGCCCTCGACCTGGTGGAACATCGGGCTGTGGGTGGCGTCGTACTCGTCGGTGCGGAACACGCGCCCCGGGCAGGCCACGTAGATCGGCGGCTTGCGGGTCAGCATCGTGCGCGCCTGCACCGGCGACGTCTGGGTGCGCAGCACCACGTGGTGGTCGGCCGGGCTCGCCCAGAAGGTGTCCTGCATCGTGCGGGCCGGGTGGTCGGGGCCCAGGTTGAGGGCGTCGAAGTTGAGCCACTCGGCCTCCACCAGCGGACCTTCGGCGATCTCCCAGCCCATCGCCACGAAGATGTCGGCGATCAGCTCGGACTGCATGGTCAGCGGGTGCCGCGAACCCCGACGTCGGCGGTCCGTCGGCAACGTGACGTCGACCGTCTCGGTGACGAGCATCTGCTCCTCGTGCTCGGCCTCCAGGACCGCCTCACGAGCCGCGAGGGCCTTCGCGACCGCTCCCCTGGCCTGCCCCACCCGCTGCCCGGCCTCCTTGCGCGCCTGCGGCGGCAGAGCGCCGATCTCGCGGTTGGCCAGGGCCAACGGCGAGCGGTCGCCCGCGTGCTCGAGCCTGGCCTGCTTGAGGGCGTCGAGGTCGCCGGCGGCGGCGATCGCGGCCAGGGCGGCCTCGCGCATCGCCTCGACCTGGTCGGCCTTGAGCGGGGTGACCTCGACAGGGTCGTAGTCGGTGTTGGGGCCGGACATGGCTCCCTTTCCAGCGGCGATCGGGACGCCGCAGAGTCTAGGGGTGGGCTACGGGAGGGCTGCTCCCCGGACCGGTCGAGCGACCGTGCGCCACGACCCGGCGGTGCCGACCGGGTCGGGAACCGCGACGAGCTCCGGACGCCCGGGTCGGCGGCTGCATGCCCTGCTGTCGATCCTACGACAGCCGTTCAGGAGCGCCGGGCCTCTCGGCCGCTCCCCGGCCCGCACCCGGCACCACGCCGCAGCGCTCGGATGCAGTTGTCACGGCCCTGGTGCCGGCAGGACCGACTGACAGCGCACGGGATCGGGCTGCCCGTCAGCCGTCAGCGAGGAGAGTGCGCGCTCGGCGCGATCGTCGCCCCAGGTCCAGGCCGGGTCCCAGCGCCACCCGCCGCCGTCCCTTCCCCCCTCCGGCGACCCCGCTCGCTCCTGGTGCAACAGGAGCACGCAGCGCGCCAGGTCGGCGGGGAGCCGCTCCACCAGCACCGGCACGGCGTCGTCGGACAGGTGTGCCAGGTAGTCGGTGTCCAGCCATCCGCTCTCCTGGTAGCGGTCGATGTTGCGTCCGGCCACCCAGGCGTCCGGGTTGAGCACCAGCAGGCCGAGCAGCGTGGACGCACCGGTGAGCAGCGCGAGTCGGGGCACCCAGGTCGCCACGCCCAGGACTCCGAGCACCAGCACCGCGAGGACCACCAGCCCGAGCCAGGCCTCGAAGACGGTGACCACCAGCCGGAGCGTGGTGAAGCCGTAGGCGTCCTGGTACACGGCCATCCGGGACACGGCGGCGCCGACGACCGCCAGGGCCAGGACCCCGAGCAGGCCGGCGGCGGCGCGGAAGAGCAGACGGTCGGAGGCACGCGGGGAGACGCGGCGGGCCGCGGCCCAGATCACCACCAGGGTGAGCGCGGTCGCCACGACGAGCTGGCCGAAGCCCTGGTGGGCGTAGTCGGCGTAGCTGAGCCCCGCGGTACGACGTACGTAGTCGTGTCCCCCCAGGACGACGCGAGCCTGGGCCAGGACGAAGACCGCGAAGACCAGGTCGACGACGAGCAGCGGGGCGAGCCACTCCCACTGCGACCTGGCGACCGGGCCCGCGGTGCTCGTCGGGTCGACCCGAGCGGGGTTGCGCGCGAGGTAGGCCGCGGCGAGCGTCATCGCGAAGACCGTCAGCGTGACGAAGCCACGGACGACCGCGTCGTCGAAGTCGGCGTCCGGGACCAGCGCGTCCATCCACCGGGCGAAGGTCCGGTCGGCACTGGCGAAGAGGAGCCCGAAGACCGCGGCGCCCAGGAGCGAGAGGAGCACGGTGCGGGCCAGGACGGGTCCGCGACCGCGCGCGCCGACGAGGCGCAGGGTGCGGCCGAACCACGGCAGACCGCGCAGGCCGGCGGCGGGCCAGGCCATCCCCGAGAGCAGGAACCCTCGGAACGTCCGCGCTCGGGTGACCCCGGAGAGGAACACTCCCGCCGCGGCCAGCACCCCCAGCACGGCCAGTCCGTCCGCCGCCCGGACGGCCAGCATCGCGACCAGGCCGGCGGCCAGCAGGCTGCAGGTCAGGGTGAACGGTCTCGTCCTGACGGGCGAGGACAGCCAGGCGCAGACGCCGGCGAGCATCAGCACCACGGCCCACGACAGGCCCGGCCCGGAGAAGGTCATCAGGGCCCCGGCCAGGACGCCCACGGCGAGCGCGCCGGCCACCGGGCGCAGGTCCGCGGCGGGGGCGTTCTCGGGCCAGACGCGACCGAAGAGCTGGTCCAGGGCCGAGACCGGCACGCCCGTCGACCCAGACGTCGACCCAGACGTCGACCCAGCGGGACGCCACGAGGTAGGGGCAACGGTTGACGTCACGGGGGACGACGGGCTGGGGGGCTGGGCCTCGGGCACCTGCGCCGTACGACTGGGCGGACGCGCCGGGAGCTCCAGCCGCAACCTCGCGCCCCTCCCCTGCGTCGGCTCGTGGAACCGCAGGGTGCCGCCGTGCAGCCTGGCCACCCAGCGCGAGATCGCCAGTCCGAGTCCCGTCCCGCCACCAGCGGGATCGGTGCCGAAGCGCTCGAACACGCGCTCCCGGTCGGCCGGCGGCACACCCGGGCCCAGATCCCTGACCTCCAGCCACCACCCCGGCTCGGCCGGCGGTGCCCCCGCCGCGACCTGCTGAGACGCGATGTCGGCACCGGCACCGGCGAGCACCGTCACCGAGGCCCCTTCCGGGGAGTGCCGGGCGGCGTTGTCCAGGACGTTCACCAGCAGCTGCCGCACGCGTGCCGGGTCGACCCAGACCGTCAGGTCGGTCGGGACGTCCACCTCCACCCGGACGGGGCGCCCGGACCCACGCAGCTGGTCGGCGCACTCGTGCACCAGGGCCGCGAGCCCGACGGGCACCGGGTCCAGGTCGACGACGCCGGCCTCCAGGCGGGAGAGCGCCAGCAGGTCCGCCAGCAGGCCCCCGAGCCGCACCGTGCTGTCCAAGGCACCCTGGAGGTGCCTCTCGTCCGCGGGGACGACCCCGTCCACCAGGTTCTCCAGCTGGGCCTGGAGTGCGGCCACGGGCGTGCGCAGCTCGTGGGAGACCGTGGCCACCAGGTCCCGCCGTTCGGCGTCCACCCGAGCCAGGTCGTCGGCCATCGCGTTGAACGCCGAGGCCAGCTGACCGACCTCGTCGCCGTGGGGAGCCACCACCCGGATGCCGTGGTCGCCCTGGGCCAGCCGCTGGGCCGCCACGGTCATCTCACGCAGCGGCGCCAGCATCCCGGCCGCTAGCAGCTGGGCCACCGACAGCGCGAGCAGCACGGTCACCGGAAGGCTCAGCCAGGGCGGGACGCCGTTCTCGCGGCCGAACGCGGCCACCAGCGCCGCCACCAGCACCGAGAGCCCGACCAGGACCCCGAGCCGGGTCCGGATCGACCTCCACGGCGACAGGGTCGGCGTGCTCACGAGAGCGTCCCGCGCTCGAGCGCGTAGCCGACGCCGTGCACCGTGCGGATGCGGTGGACCCCGATCTTCGCCCGCAGCGCCTTCACGTGGCTGTCGACCGTGCGGGTCCCCGAGGCCCCCGGCCAGTCCCAGACCCGCGCCAGCAGCTGGTCCCGGCTCAGCACCCGACCCGGCTCCTCGGCCAGGCAGACCAGCAGGTCGAACTCCGTGGGAGTCAGGTGGACCTCCGCGCCGGCGACCACGACGCGCCGCGTGGCCGGCTCCACCTGCAGGTCCCCGAGCAGGAGCGCGGCACCGTCCTGACCCCGGACGAGCTCGGCCGCGCGCTCGACCCGGCGCAGCAGCGCCGCCACCCGGGCGACGAGCTCACGCATCCGGAACGGCTTGGTCAGGTAGTCGTCGGCACCCACCCCGAGCCCGACCAGGACGTCGGCCTCGTCGTCGCGGGCGGTGAGCATCAGCACCGGGACCGGGCGCTGCGCCTGGAGACGGCGGCAGACCTCGTGCCCGTCGTACCCGGGGAGCATCACGTCGAGGACGACGACGTCGGGCGGGCGGCTCAGCGCCAGCTCGACGGCGGAAGGGCCGTCGAAAGCGCGGAGCACCTCGTACCCCTCGGCCGCCAACCTGTCGGTAACGGCCTGGTTGATCGCAGGGTCGTCCTCGACCACCAGCACCAGTCGACGGGCTCTGCTCGCGGGTCCGGGGGTCGCCATGGCACGACCCTAGGAGCGGGAGGGCGCAGGAGGTGCCAGCAACTCGTGAAGGTTCGGTGTAGGTGCCGCGGGGACCGGTCCCCGCGACCAGTCCGGTGGGAGCAGCCGGGCCGGATCAGTCCGGACGCCGGTCCTCGACCGGCCACTCCACGGTGATCCGGGCCCCGCCGCCGGGCCGGTCGTCGATGCTGAGCTGCCCGCCGTGCGCGCGGGTGAGCCCGTGGGCGATGTACATGCCGAGACCCGAGCCGCCGGCGGCACCGGAGGTCCAGAACTTGGTCAGCACCCGGCGGCGCAGGTCCTCGGGGATCCCCTCCCCCTCGTCGGTGACCACCAGCGAGGCGCCGGGTCGTCCCGCGGCGTCGCTGACCCGCCCCAGAGTCACGCGGACCGTCCCCTCGCCGTGCCGTACGGCGTTCTCCACCAGGTTGGTGACCACCTGGGTGAACTTGTCGGGGTCGGCGAAGATCTCCCCCGGGCCCTCGTCGACCTCGAGCTCCAGCGGCCGCGACGTCGCGGCCTGGACGGAGCCGACCACCCGGCGCACCAGCATCGCGCCGTCCACCTCGCGGGGGTAGAGGCTGAGCCGCCCGGTGTCGATCCGGGCCACGTCCAGCAGCTCGGCGATCAGCCGCGCCAGCCGGTCGGCGTCCGCGTTCACCGTGGTGAGCATCAGCTTCTTCTGCTCGTCGCTGAGCAGGTCCCACCGGTTGAGCATCGCCTGGACGAATCCCTTGACGCCGGTCAGCGGGGAGCGCAGCTCGTGCGCCACGGTGGCCACGAGGTCCGAGCGCTCACGGTCCAGCCTGGCCCGGCCACGGCCACTGCGCAGGCAGACGGCGACGTGCTCCACGGGGGCGTGCGGGTGCGGACGGGTCAGCCGCGCGTTGACCAGCACCTCGTTCCCGTTCGGCAGGATCCAGGACTGCTCGGGCACCCCGGTCCGGGTGCCGAGCCCCGCGAAGGGGCAGTTCGTGCTGACCCAGTCGCGGCCGCTCTGGTCGACCAGGGTGAGCACCTGGGCCAGGGGTCGCCCCACCCCGTCGGCACAGCCCAGCAGGGCGGCCGCGCTCCGGTTGACCGCGAGCACGGTCCCCTCGGCGTCGGCGAGCACCACACCGTCCGGCAAGAGGTCCAAGACGTCGTCGCTCATCCGCGCAATGTAGCGACCGTGCTCCTCGCTCACGCGGAGGGTCGCTGCGCGGCGGCGCTGGCGTAGAGGCAGACGGCCGCCGCGGTGGCCAGGTTGAGGCTCTCGGCCCGTCCGTGGATCGGGATGGAGACCCGGCGGTCGGCCAGGGCGGCGACCTCGTCGGGCAGCCCGTGCGCCTCGTTGCCGAAGAGCCAGGCCGTGGGCCCGGACAGGTCGGTGGTGAAGAGGTCGTCGGTGCCGCCCCCGTCGGCGGCGAGCACGGTGAGGCCGGCCGCCTGCAAGGTGGCGAGCACCTCGTCGAGGTCGGGAGCGACCACGACGGGGAGGTGGAACAGGCTGCCCACCGTCGCGCGGACGGTCTTGGGGTTGTAGGCGTCGACCGAGTGCCCGGCGAGCACGACCAGGTCCGCCCCGGCCGCGTCGCTGGTGCGGATGACCGTGCCGGCGTTCCCGGGGTCCCGGACGTCCAGGCAGATCGTGACCAGGCGAGGACCGTCCGGCAGCTCCGCGAGCGCCCGGTCCAGGGGGACGTCCAGGAAGCGGCAGACCGCCACGAGCCCGGCGGGGGTCACGGAGTCCGACAGCCCCGCCAGTGCGCGGTCCTCGACCACCGTCACCCGCGGCGCGGGCGCGAGGAGCTCGGCGTGCTGCTCGGCGGCCGCCGCGGTGACGAAGACCTCGAGCACGCGGTCCGGCTGCTCCAGCGCGCCCTCGACCGCCTTCGGGCCGTCGGCAAGGAAAAGCCGCCGCTCGGTACGTACCGAGCGGCGGCTGAGCTTCCTCGCCTCTTTCACGCGGGCGTTGCCCGCGGACAGAGGAGCGTCCACGAGAGGAGTCAGGAGGCCTTGGGGGCGTTGACGTCCTCGGGGAGGGCGGCCTTGGCCGTCTCGACGAGAGCGGCGAACGCCGGGGCGTCGTTGACGGCGAGCTCCGCGAGGATCTTCCGGTCGACCTCGACGCCGGCCAGGTTGAGACCCTGGATGAAGCGGTTGTACGTCATGCCGTTGGCTCGGGCCGCGGCGTTGATCCGCTGGATCCAGAGCTTGCGGAAGTTGCCCTTGTTCTTGCGGCGGTCGTTGTAGCTGTAGACCAGCGAGTGGGTGACCTGCTCCTTGGCCTTGCGGTACAGGCGCGAGCGCTGACCGCGGTAACCGGAGGCGCGCTCCAGGACGACCCGGCGCTTCTTCTGGGCGTTGACTGCCCGCTTGACGCGTGCCATTTCTTACTCCTTGTAGCTGTCTGCCCTCCCGACCAGTGGGCCGGGAGGAAGTGTGAGGGGGCGAAGAGGGATCAGAGACCCAGCATCTTCTTGGCACGCGGGACGTCGGCCTTGGCGACCTCGGTGGTGCCGGTCATCCGGCGCGTGACCTTGGAGGCCTTCTTCTCCAGGTTGTGGCGCTTGCCCGCCTTCTCGCGCAGGATCTTGCCCGAACCGGTCACGCGGAAGCGCTTGCCGGCACCGGAGTGGCTCTTGTTCTTGGGCATGTCGATGCTCTCTCTTCTCGTGGTGCGTACGACGACCGTCGGGCCGCCGCAGTACGTGGTGGGTCAGGCCTCGATCTCGGGGTCGAGGTTCTCCGAGCGGCCGCGCTCCTTCTTCTGCGCGACCTTGCGACCTGCCTCGGGTGCGAACGCGGCGCGCTCCTCGGCCTCGGCGGCGGCCCGCTCGGCGGCCTTGGTCTCCTTCTCCGCCTGCATCTCGACCTTGGCGTCGGCCTTCTTCTTGTTCGGCCCGAGCACCATGATCATGTTGCGCCCGTCCTGCTTGGGCGACGACTCGACGAAGCCGAGCTCCTGGACGTCCTCCGCCAGCTTCTGCAGCAGACGGAAACCCAGCTCGGGGCGGTGCTGCTCGCGGCCGCGGAACATGATCGTGATCTTGACCTTGTCGCCGGCACGGAGGAAGCGGACCACGTGGCCCTTCTTCGTCTCGTAGTCGTGCGCGTCGATCTTGGGACGAAGCTTCATCTCCTTGATGATCACGTTCGTCTGGTTCCGCCGTGCCTCACGGGCCTTCTGGGCGTTCTCGTACTTGAACTTCCCGTAGTCCATGAGCTTGCAGACGGGCGGGCGGCCCTGGGGCGCGATCTCGACGAGGTCGAGGTCCGCCTCCTGGGCAAGCTTCAGTGCCTGGTCGGTCGGAACGATGCCGACCGTCTCGCCGTTCGGTCCAACGAGACGGACCTCGGGAACCCGGATCCGGTCGTTGATACGCAGCTCTGTGCTGATGAGTCCTCCAGTGGTCTGATGCGGGACAACGTCTCCGAAATGGACGATGGCCCCCGCTCGTTCCAAGCGGAAGCCAGTCAGACGCATCCCCCAGCACCTGGGAAACACTCCGGAATCGGACCCGTGGGACCGTTCCGTGACCGGACCCGACGACCTCGTGCGGCCGGTGCGGGTGGGAGACGTCTTGCAAGCCTCCGCTTGTGATGCGACCGGCGAATGCCGGACACATCGGTCAACACTGGAATGCTACCGGAGCATTCCCCACGGCGCGAATCGGGTGGTCACGAGTCGCCGGAGTCGTCGGCGGGCCGGAGCCAGCCCCAGCGGTCGTCGACCTGGACCAGCTGCCAGCCGGCGGCGAACGCCTCCAGCTCCTGCCCCTCGAGGGCCAGCGGATGGGGTCCGGCGACGTCGACCACGAGGGCGGCCGCGCCTTCCTGCACCGCACTGAGCGCCGCGGTCTCGGCGGTCACCGGAACCGGACGGGCCTCGGGGTTCCAGCGGGCGAGGTTCTCGGTGGAGGTGAAGGCGAGGAGCGCCGTACGACCGTCGGCGCCGGTGAGCAGGACGGCCGCCATGTCGCTGGACTTGTCGTGGGCCAGTCCCGCCTCGTCGACCTCCACCTCCCCCAGCACCGCCACCACCGGGACCAGGAGCCGCGCGCCGGCCAGGGCCGCGACCACCGGGGCGAAGGTCGCCGCGCTCCCGTCGTGGGCGGCGAGCGCGGCTGCGAGCGCCGGGTCGGCCTCGCCGGTGTCGCCGGAGAAGCCGGTCTGCAGGATGCGGGCGCCGTCGAAGCGCGGAGAGTCGGCCATGATGGGAGGAAGCCTAGACAACGGTGTGGGATTCTGGGCAGATGGACGAGGTGACCTGGGGCGCACTGGCGCTCACGTTGACGGTGCTCGGCGTGATCTACACCTGGTGGGCTGCGCGCAACCGAGGCGCGGCCTCCGCCACCCGCGGCGCGGCCTTCACGCTGCTGCCCGCGGCGGCCTGGCTGACCGGCACGCTGGAGATGTTCACCGAGATCGCGGGCTCGGTCTCCGACTGGGCCACCCACCTGGTGCTCAGCCCGGTCGTGTGGAGCGGCATCGGGCTCGCGGGCCTCTCGGTGGCGCTCTTCTTCGTCGCGGGCTTCCTGGCCGGACGCCAGGGGGCAGGAGACAAGCAGCTCCCGCCCTCCCGGACGGCTGGTGCCGTCCCGCCCGCCGGTCGCGGCAAGGCCCAGCCTCCCGTCGACGACGACCTGGCCGACATCGAGGCGCTCCTGCGCAAGCGCGGGATCACCTGATGCCCGACGGGCTGGTGGACCGCTACCGGCTCTGGACACGGCTGCGCGACGCCGTACGGGCACTGCCCGAGCAGCCGCCGACGCCGCTGGCGGTCGTGGACCTCGACGCCTTCGACGCCAACGCGGCCGACCTCGCCGCCCGTGCCGGCGGCGTGCCGATCCGGGTCGCGTCGAAGTCGCTGCGCGTCCCGGCGCTGATCTCCCGCGCGCTCGACCACCCCGGGTTCCAGGGCGTGCTGGCCTACACCCTGCGCGAGGCCCTGTGGCTGCACCGTCAGGGGATCAGCGACGACGTCGTCGTGGCCTACCCCACCGTCGACCGGGCCGCCCTGGCCGAGCTGGTCGCCTCCCCGTCGACCGCCGCGGCGGTCTGCCTGATGATCGACGACCCGGCCCACCTCGACGTCGTCGACTCCGTGCGCGCCTCCAAGGCCGTCCAGGTCCGGGTGGCGCTCGACGTCGACGCCGGTCTCGACGTCGCGGGGCGCCGGGTGGGGCCCAAGCGCTCGCCGCTCCACGACGCCGCCGCGGTCTCGGCCCTGGCCGCCGAGGTCGCCCGACGCGACGGCTTCCGCCTGGTCGGCGTGATGACCTACGAGGGGCAGGTCGCCGGGGTCCCCGACGACGTCCCGGGCCAACGAGCCCGCTCCACGGTGGTACGCCGGATGAAGCAGGCCTCGGTGCGCCAGCTGGGGGCGCGCCGTGCCGCGGTGGTCGAGGCGCTCGCTGCCCACGGCCCGTTGGCGTTCTTCAACGCCGGGGGCTCGGGCTCGATCGAGACCAGCGCGCAGGACCCGCACGTCACCGAGGTGGCGGCCGGCTCCGGGCTGCTCGTCCCCGGACTCTTCGACCACTACCGCTCCTTCCGGCCCCGGCCCGCGGCCTTCTTCGCGGTGCCGGTCACCCGTCGTCCCGCGCCCGGCACGGTCACCGTGCACGGGGGCGGCCTGGTCGCCTCGGGGCCGCCGGGGCCCGACCGGCAGCCGCTCCCCTGGTGCCCGCCCGGACTCAGCCTGACCCCCCTGGAGGGCGCGGGAGAGGTACAGACCCCGCTGGTCGGCCATCCGGCCGACACGCTGGCCATCGGCGACCTGGTCTGGTTCCGGCACGCGAAGTCCGGCGAGCTCTTCGAGCACGTCCCGCTCGTGCACCTGCTCTCCGGTCGGGAGATCACCGGCAGCGTCTCCAGCTACCGCGGCCTGGGCGAGGCGTTCTGAGGCCCCTCGCCCTGGAGCCGGTCACGGCGGACACCCCCGGGCGCGTGCTCGCGCTCGCCGGCGCCCGTCCGGCGCTCGCCACCGGCACCCGGATCGTCTGCGTGGACGGCCCGTCGGGATCGGGCAAGAGCACGCTGGCAGCGGACCTGGCAGCCGCGGTCCCGCCGGGCGACGCGGTGGTGGTGCAGCTCGACGACCTGCTGGACGGCTGGGACGGCGGTCTCACCCGGATGATCTCGTCGCTCGTGGGACACGTCCTGGCTCCGCTGTCGGCGGGCAGGGCCTCGGGCTACCGGCGCTACGACTGGCACGCGGGCAGGTTCGCCGAGTGGACGCCGGTGCCACCGGTTCCGCTCGTGGTGGTCGAAGGCGTCGGCGCAGGCGCGCGGCTGACGGCGCCGTACCGGAGCCTGTGCGTGTGGGTGGAGGCGCCGCGCGAGCTCCGGCTGGCACGCGGGATCGCCCGCGACGGTGAGGCCTTCGCGCCATACTGGCTGACCTGGGCCGACCAGGAGGACATCCACTTCGCCCGGGACGAGACCCGGCGCCGGGCGGATCTGACCCTGACCACCGGCTGAGCGGATCGACCCCCGCCGAGCCCCTCCGGCACTAGCCTCCGCCCATGGACGAGACCGCGGCCACCGTTGGACCGCACGAGCCGCTCAAGCGACTCGAGCCACTCAAGTGCGTGATCGCCGGCGGCTCCGGAAGCCTCGGGCGGCCCCTCGCCGACCACCTCGCCCAGCAAGGCCACGAGGTGGTCGTGCTCACCCGGCGCCCGAGTCCCGACCTCGGCCACCGCCAGGTGCGCTGGGACGGCCGGACCGTCGGGGACTGGGCCGAGGAGCTCGCGGACCCCAGCCGCACGGCCGTGGTCAACCTGGCCGGCGAGCTGGTGGACCGCTCCCCCACCCACGCGCACGCCCGCCTCCTGCTCGACTCCCGGGTGCAGCCCACGCTCGCGCTGGTCCAGGCCAGCCGGCTCGGTGCCGAGCCGCTGGCCCACTGGGTGCAGGCCTCCACCACGGCGATCTGGTCCGACGGCGGGGAGCGGCGGATCACCGAGTCCACCCCGCTGCCGGAGCCCGGCCTGCCGCAGATGACCGGCGTGGCGCGCCCCTGGGAGGCCGCGAGCGACGGCGCGCACACGTCACACCGGGTGCTGCTGCGTACCTCGTTGGTCCTGCAGCCCGGCTCGCCGCTGCTGACCCGGCTCTCCGGCGTGACCCGGGCGGGCCTGGGCGGCCGCCTCGGCTCGGGGCGCCAGTGGATCAGCTGGATCCACGTCGACGACTGGCTGCGGGTGGTCGCGGCCTGCCTGGACCTGGTGCCCGGGGTCCGCATCCCCTCCGGGCCCCTGGTGGCCTCCTCGGACCGCCCGCTGCGCAACGCGGAGATGATGGCCGCGCTGCGCGCCCGCTACCGCCGCCCGGTCGGGCTCCCGGCCCCGGCGTTCGCCGTCCGGGTCGGCGCCCGGGTGCTCGGCTCGGACCCCGCGCTGGCGCTCACCGGTCGCCACTGCACCTCGCAGGTGCTGGAGCGTGCCGGATGGAGCTTCGACGTGCCGACGTTCCAGGACGCGCTCGCCCGGATCGGTACGGCCGGGTGAGCCCGGGGCGCCCGGCTCAGCGGTCGAGATAGCCGCGGAGCTCGCGCACCGCCGCGGTGGCGCGGGCACCGTCGGAGCCCTGGATCCCCATCACCGCGACCGACGTGCCGTCGCTGAGGTCGAGCGAGGCCCAAGGGGCACCCTGCGGCATCCGGACCGCGATCACCTCGGGCCACGTGAAGTGACGGCGGCGGTAGCCGTTGACCACCAGCAGCCCGTCCTCGCGCGCGACCACGCGGGACCGGGCGAGCGCGTGGCCCACCGAGAGCACCATCGCGGCCAGCACGAAGATCGTGCTCTTCTGGAAGAGCGTGAACTTGGCGCGGATCGACTCGTCGAAGCCGAACCAGGCGAACGTGCACACCACGACGAGGAGCACGCCGCAGGCCGTCGCCGCCAGCCTGACCCCCAGCGGGCGCCAGGTCCTGGGCAGCGTCGGGTCAGAGCCGGCAGGCATGGACGTCGGTGAGCAGGATGCCGCGGGCACCCAGGTCGTAGAGCTGGTCCATCAGGCGCTGGCTCCCCTCGCGCGGCACCATCGCCCGGACGGCGACCCAGCCCTCACGGTGCAGAGGCGAGACGGTGGGGCTCTCGATGCCCGGGGTGAGGGCGACCGCGTCGCTCACCTGCTCGGTGCGGATGTCGTAGTCCATCATCACGTAGCTGCGTGCGACCAGGACCCCCTCGATCCGACGCCGGAAGACCTCCAGGCCAGCCGGCGGCTCGCCGAGACGGGTGATCATCAACGCCTCCGAGCGCAGGATCACCTCGCCGAAGGTGGCCAGGCCGGCGGCGCGCAACGTCGAGCCGGTCTCCACCACGTCGGCGATGACGTCCGCCACGCCCAGCTGGATGCTGGTCTCCACGGCCCCGTCCAGGCGCAGCACGGTCGCCTCGATGCCGTGCTCGTCCAGGAACCGCTGGACGATCCCCACGTAGGAGGTGGCGATCCGCTTGCCTGCCAGGTCGGCCAGGTCGGTGTAGCGCCCGGCCGGGCCGGCGAAGTGGAAGCGCGAGCGGCCGAAGCCGAGCGCCAGCGTCTCCTGCGCCTGGGCACCGGAGTCCAGCAGCAGGTCGCGGCCGGTGATGCCGACGTCCAGGGTGCCCTCACCGACGTACAGCGCGATGTCACGGGGTCGCAGGTAGAAGAACTCCACGCCGTTCTCGGGGTCGGAGAGGGCGAGCTCCTTGGAGTCGCTGCGCTGCCGGTAGCCGGACTCGCGCAGGATCTCCGAGGCGGACTGCGACAGCGCGCCCTTGTTGGGCACCGCGACGCGCAGCAGCCGCCCGGGGGTGGTCTCGGTCATCGGTCCTGCCTCACAGGTGTGCGTAGACGTCGTCGAGCGTGATGCCGCTGGCGAGCATGAGGACCTGCGCGTGGTAGATCAGCTGGCTGATCTCCTCCGCCGTCCGCTCCTTGCCCTCGTGCTCGGCGGCCATCCAGGACTCCGCGGCCTCCTCGACCAGCTTCTTGCCGATCGTATGGACCCCGGCGTCCAGTGCGCGCACGGTTCCGGATCCCTCGGGGCGGGTCCGGGCCAGCTCGTTGAGCTCGTCCCAGAGACCTTCGAACGTCTTCACGGCGACAAGACTAGGCGGTAGGCCGGGACTCACCCACGGTGCCCTCCCCCGGCCTTGCGCGCAGGTCCTTGAGCGTGCGTGCCGTGAGCAGGGCGGCAGACGCCGCCTCCAGCCCCTTGTCCTCCGAGGAGCCCGGCAGGCCGGCCCGGTCCAGCGCCTGCTCCTCGGTGTCGCACGTCAGGACGCCGAAGCCGACCGCGACGCCGTGGTCCAGCGCGACCCGGGAGAGCCCGTCGGTGGCGGCCGAGCAGACGTACTCGAAGTGCGGCGTGCCTCCCCGGATGACCACCCCGAGCGCCACCACGGCGTCGTACCCCTGGGCGGCCAGCGCCGCCGCGACGACGGGCAGCTCGAAGGTCCCCGGCACCCGGACCTCCAGCGGCGCCTCCACCCGGGAGTCGGCCAGCGCCCGGCGCGCCCCGGCCAGCAGGCCGTCCATGACCTGGGTGTGCCAGCTCGCGGCCACCACCGCGACCTTCAGGTCGCGGCCGTCGACCGGCTCGTGGGTGGGTGCTCCGGCGCCGCTCATGACTGCTCCTCCAGGTCGGGAAGGTGGTGGCCCATCCGGTCGCGCTTGGTCATCAGGTAGGCCAGGTTGTGGTCGTTGGGGTGCGGGGTCAGCGGCACCCGCTCGGTGACCCGGATCCCGAAGTCCTCCAGGCTCCGGGTCTTCTCCGGGTTGTTGGTGAGCAGCCGGACCGCGCTCACGCCGAGGTCGCGCAGCACCTGGGTGGCGGCGCCGTAGTGCCGGCCGTCCGCCGGCAGGCCGAGGTCGAGGTTGGCGTCGACGGTGTCGCGGCCCTCGTCCTGCAGGGCGTACGCCTGGAGCTTGGCCACCAGCCCGATCCCGCGGCCCTCGTGACCGCGCAGGTAGACCACGACCCCGCGGCCCTCCTCGACGATCCGGGCCATCGCCTCCTCGAGCTGCGGACCGCAGTCGCAGCGGTAGCTGCCCAGGACGTCACCGGTCAGGCACTCGGAGTGGACCCGGGTGAGCACCGGCTCGTCCCCGGTGATGTCGCCGTGCACGAGCGCCACGTGCTCGGAGTCGTCGATGGTGATCCGGTAGCCGTACGCGGTGAAGTCGCCGTGCCGGGTCGGCAGCCGGGTCACCGCGACCCGGTCGACGTGAATCTCGTGCCGCCGGCGGTAGCGGACGAGGTCCTCGATGGAGATCATCGCCAGACCGTGCTCGTCGGCGAACTCGCGCAGCTCGGGACCGCGCTTCATGGTGCCGTCGTCGTTGACCACCTCCACCAGCACGCCGGCCGGGGTCAGGCCGGCCAGGCGGGCCAGGTCGACCGCCGCCTCGGTGTGCCCGCGGCGGACCAGCACCCCGCCCTCGCGGTAGCGCAGCGGGAACACGTGACCGGGCCTGGTCAGCTCCCACGGCTCGGTGGCGGAGTCGGCCAGCACGCGCGCGGTGTGGGAGCGGTCGGCCGCCGAGATCCCGGTGGAGACGCCGTCCCGGGCGTCCACCGAGATCGTGTACGCCGTACGGAGCTTGTCCTTGTTGTGCGGCGTCATCAGCGGGATCTCCAGCCGGTCCAGCATGTCGGCGGGCATCGGCACGCAGATCACCCCGCTGGAGTGCCGGATGGTGAAGGCCATCAGCTCCGGGGTCGCCTTGCTGGCGGCGAAGATGATGTCGCCCTCGTTCTCGCGGTCCTCGTCGTCGACGACCACCACCGCCTTGCCGGCGGCGATGTCGGCCACGGCCCGCTCGACGCTGTCCAGTCGGATGCTCACGCGCGCACTCCTTCTCCTGCTGCCGATGCCGGCAGCGAACGGTCCCCTTCCGGGGACTCCTCTTGCTGGTCCGCCCGCCGGGCGGCCCGCCACCAGACGACGAAGCCGAGCACCACGAAGGCGGCGTAGACCAGGTACATGACGGCGGTCGGGTAGTAGCCGGCCTGCATCAGGGTGGTGACCCCGACGACGTCGACCAGCACCCAGACCAGCCAGAACTCCACCCACCCGCGGGCCATCCCCCAGGTCGCCAGCATCGAGCCGGCGAGGATCCATGCCTCCGTCGCCGGGCCCCAGGAGCCGAGCCGGGTCAGCGCCCAGTACGCCACGGCGTACCCGACGAGGCCGGCGACGAGCAGCTGGCCGCGCTCGCCCCAGGTGGCCCAGCGAGGCGTGATCGCCCCGCCGTCCGCGGCGCCACCGGCCCGGCGGGCCCGGCTCCAGCGGACCCAGCCGTAGAGGCTGACGGCGGCGAAGAAGACCTGTCGCCCCGCCTGCCCCCACAACGGCTCGGAGACGACGTTGCTCAGCTCGCCGGTGGCGAAGACCCCGAAGAGCAGGACGTTGCCGACCAGGCCCACCGGCCAGGCCCAGACGTACCGCCGCATCCCCAGGACGGCGCTCATCAGCCCGAAGACGTTGCCGATCACCTCGGGCGCGCTCAGGCTGCCGCCGGGCACCGCGATGGTGCCCGAGGTCAGCCACTCCAGCAGCGTCATCATGCGCGCTCCCCCGGCAGGTAGGCGCGGACGAGCTTGGCCACGTGCTTGGCGATCACGTCGGTCTCCAGGTTGACCCGGTCCCCGGGCTGCCGGAAGCCCAGGGTGGTCCGGGCCAGGGTCTCGGGGATCAGGCTGACGGTGAAGCTGGCCTCGCCGACGTCGACCAGGGTGAGGCTGACGCCGTCGACGGTGATCGACCCCTTCTCCACCAGGAACGGGCCCAGCTCGGGCGGCATCGAGATCTCCACGACCTCCCAGTGCTCGCTGGGCGTGCGGATGAGCACCTCGCCCACGCCGTCGACGTGGCCCTGGACGATGTGCCCGCCGAGCCGCTTGTCGGCGGTGACCGCGCGCTCGAGGTTCACCCGGTCACCCGGCCCGACGCCGGCCAGGCTGGTGCGCTGCAGGGTCTCCTGCATCAGGTCGGCGGTCCACAGGTCGACCGTCCCCTGCTCGCCAGAGGAGCCGGTCTCGCTCACGGTCAGGCAGCAGCCGTTGACCGCGATCGAGTCACCCAGGTGGACGTCGTCCAGCACCGTGGCGGCCCGGATGGTGAGTCGCAGGGCGTCGCCCTGGTCGAGCACGGCGTGCACGGTGCCGAGCTCCTCGACGATTCCGGTGAACATCTCAGAGGTCCTCTCGTGGGGATCGTGGGGGCGCCATGGTCAGGCGGACGTTGCGCTCGGGGCCCTCCCCGAGCACGGCGACGTCGGTGACGTCGAGGCGCAACGCGTCGGCGAGGGTGGTGACGCCCAGGTCGGCGACGGCGGCGCGGCCGGAGCCCAGCAGCATCGGGGCGACGTAGGCGACCACCTCGTCCACCAGGCCGGCGGTGAGGAAGGCGGCGGCCAGGGTGGGCCCGCCCTCCAGGAAGACGTGCCGGCGCTCGAGCGCGAAGAGCTCGGTGAGCGCCTCGGCGGGGTCGCGGGTCAGCAGCCGCACCGTGCGGGCGGAGTCGTCGAAGACCCGGCGGTCCTCGGGCAGGTCGCGCAGGCCCATCACGGCCCGCAGCGGCTGCTCGGGGACCGGCCGGTCGTGCTCGTCGCGCACCGTCAGCCTCGGGTCATCGACCTGGACGGTGCGGGTGCCGACCAGAACGGTGTCGCTCAGCGCCCGCAACCGGTGCGTGTCGAGCCGGGAGGCCGCGGAGCTGACCCAGCGGCTCGTGCCGTCGGCGGCGGCACTGCGGCCGTCCAGGGTGGTGGCGAACTTCCAGGTGACGAACGGGCGACCGTGCTCCCAGGCGAAGGTCCACACCTCGTTGACCGCGCGGGCCTCCTGCGCCAGCACCCCGGCGAGCACCTCGACCCCGGCCGCGCGCAGGGTCTCGGCCCCGCCGCTGGCCTGCGGGTTGGGGTCGGACTGGGCGAAGACCACCCGGCGGACGCCGGCCTCGACCAGGGCCTGGGCGCAGGGTCCGGTGCGACCGGTGTGGTTGCAGGGCTCGAGAGTGACCACCGCAGTGGCCCCACGCGCCGCCGCGCCGGCACGGGCCAGTGCGTCGGCCTCCGCGTGGGGCGTGCCGGCGCCGCGGTGGAAGCCCTCGGCCACGACCTGTCCGTCGTCGAGAAGCACGCAGCCCACCCGCGGGTTGGGACCGAGCGGGACTCCCGGGCTCGCGGCGAGCGCCAGCGCGCGCAGCATCGCCTGCTGCTCGGCGTGTGTGGCTGTCATCGCTCTCCCGGGTCCGTCGCGGACTCCTGGGGGCGCGATCTCGGAGGAGCAGTCGCCACGGGGACGACCGGACCTACGGAGATCTGCGTGCGTCTTCTCATCCGGACTTTGACCGTCGGTCCAGGAATTTCACCTGGTCAACCGACCACTGGTGGTGGCCGGGTCGCGGACTTCCGGTCGAAGCAAGCTTCTTCCAGTCACCGCCGGTGCGGAGTTTCACCGCCCCCAGAGCACGCGAGCTCTTTTGCTCTTGCAGGCCCAACTCTGCCACACAGGTCACGGGGGCACCGCGGGTGTCCAGATGCGGGTCAGGGGCGGGCGACCCGAGGAGCCCGGGCTCTTGTCTCGACGGGTGATGACAGCGGGACACGGGCCGCCCTAGTCTCCGCTCCATGCGACCACGTCGGCCGTGGTCGATGACCACCCTGTCCTCTCCGCCCGCCGCGCGCCTGGTCCCGGTCGCGCTGATCTCGGCTGTGCTGACCGCGACGCTGCTGGCCGGCTGCTCCACGCGGATCAGCGCCGGGACCGAGGCCGGGGCCGCGTCCTCCGGCACGCGGTCGGCATTGAGCACTCCCCAGCCGGCACCGTCCGAGGCAGAGGACACCCCACCCCCGGGCGACCGGACGCCGACTCCTCCTGCCCGGCCGACACCCCGGTCCCCCCGGCAGGTGGTGGACGACCCGCGGTCGTCCCTCAACGGCGTGTGGGTGGTCCGCGGCGAGGGCGGGTTCGCGGTCGACACGTGGTGGGGACGGCCGGACCGGCCGGCCGAGCGGGCCGTGGCCTCCAGCACCGACGGCTTCGCCACGGCGCAGTACGCGCGGCTGAGCGAGCGGACGGGCTACGAGTGGTTCCCGGTCCCCACTCCCCCCGGGCCGCGTCCCGACCTCGCCGAGCTCGAGGGCCTGCTCCAGTCACCCGCGCACACGACGGTGGACCGGGTGCGCGCGGTGGTCGGCGGGGGCGACGGGGCCACGCTCTTCCCGTTCCAGGCCGTCGCCCGGTCGACCGACCGCGGCGCGACGTGGCGGCGCTTCGACGTGCCGAGGTTCGACGGGGAGATGGCGTACGTCAGCGGCGAGGCGGTCCTGCCCGGCGGGCGTCTGCTGGTCCTGCTCAGTAACTTCTCCGACGACCGACGTGGCGACCCTTCGCCGCGGCATCACGGCCTTTGGGTCAGCCTGGGGGGCGACTGGTCGTCGTACACAGAGCTGGTTCCCACTTTCGACCCGCCGCTGCTGCCCACCGAGCACGGCTGGCCTTCGGCCGTGGGCGTCGGGGCGAGCCCCGAGGGCGGTGGCGTGGTGTGGGTGACGACCTGGGACGACCGGCTCTACGTCTCCACCGACGGCGCCGCGACCTTCCGGGAGATCCCCGCGCGCTGACCGCGCTGCAGGGACCCGGGCCTCAGAGGGCGGAGGCCGCCTCCGCCTTCGCCTTGAGGTCGCGGACCATCGCGTCCGGGTCCTCGGCGGAGTAGACGGCCGAGCCGGCCACGAAGACGTCGGCGCCGGCCTCGGCGCAGCGCTCGATGGTCTCCAGGCTGACTCCCCCGTCGACCTGGAGCCAGGTCTGCACCCCGTGCTTGGCCATCAGCGCGCGGGCGGTCCTGATCTTGGGCAGGCACAGGTCGAGGAACTTCTGCCCACCGAAGCCGGGCTCGACGGTCATGATCAGCAACATGTCGAGCTCGGGCAGGAGCGCCTCGTAGGGCTCGACCGGGGTGGCCGGCTTGAGCGCCATGCTGGCCCGGGCGCCCTGCGCCCGGATCTCGCGGGCCAGCCGCACCGGGGCCTTGGCCGCCTCGACGTGGAAGGTGACCGAGCTGCAGCCGGCCTCGGCGTACGCCGGCGCCCACCGGTCCGGGTCCTCGATCATCAGGTGCGCGTCGAGCGGAAGGTCGGTGTGCTTGGCCAGGCTCTCGACCACCGGCAGGCCGAGGGTCAGGTTGGGCACGAAGTGGTTGTCCATCACGTCCACGTGCACCCAGTCGGCGCTGCCGATCCGGGCCACCTCCGCTCCCAGCGCGGCGAGGTCGGCGTTCAGGATGCTCGGTGTGATCTGGATTCCCACCCGCACATCGTAGGTGCGGCTCAGTCCGGCTCCGCGGGCGGCTCCGCGCCCTCCGACTCGTCCCGGTCGGCCCACTCCAGGAGGGGTGCGAGGTCGAAGACGTGCTCGTCGATGGAGGCGTGCAGGTCGCCGATCTCGGCGAACCTCGCGGGCACGGTGAAGATCGTGAAGTCGTCCGGCTCCGCGTCGTCGACCTCGTCCCATCCGATCGGCGCGGAGACCCGCGCCTCGGGCACCCCGCGCACCGAGTACGCCGCGGCGATGGTGTGGTCGCGCGCGTTCTGGTTGTAGTCCACGAACAGCGCGCCCGGGTCGCGGTCCTTGCGCCACCAGGCGGTCGTCACGTCCTCGGGGGCGCGCCGCTCGACCTCGCGGGCGAAGGCGAGGGCGGCCCGGCGTACGTCGGCGAAACCGTGGTCGGGGCTGATCCGCACGTAGACGTGCATCCCGCGGCCCCCGCTGGTCTTCGGGAAGCCCGTGGCACCCAGCTCGTCGAGCACCTCGTGGGCCACGTGCGCCACCCGGCGCACCTGGGCCCAGTCCGACGCCGGTCCGGGGTCCAGGTCGATCCGCCACTCGTCCGGCTTCTCGGTGTCCGCGCGACGACTGTTCCACGGGTGGAACTCCACCGTGGACATCTGCACCGCCCAGATCACCTGGGCCAGCTCGGTGACGCAGAGCTCGTCGGCGGTCCGCTTCCACCGCGGGAAGAAGAGCTCGACCGTCTCCACCCAGGGCGGCGCGCCCGGGGGCAGCCGCTTCTGGTGCACCTTCTCCCCCGCCAGCCCCTTGGGGAAGCGGTGCAGCATGCACGGCCGCTCCTCGAGCGCGTTGACGATCCCCGGGCCCACACTCAGGTAGTACTCCACCAGGTCGAGCTTGGTGGCACCGCTCGCCGGGAAGTAGACCCGGTCGGGGTTGCTCACCCGCACCGTGCGGTCGTCGACCTCGATCTCGACGGCCGGGGTGGCGGACTTTCCGGAGGGCACGGACAGCAGGCTAGCGGCCCGGCGCTCCGGCCGGCGTCAGCTCGTGCGCTCGAGCAGCGCCATGAACATCGCGTCCGTGCGGTGCCGGTGCGGCCACAGCTGCATCGTCCCCGGCAGCGGGCCCGCCGCGTCGGGCACCTCCGGCAGCACCAGGCTCAGGTCACCCAGCCGGACGTCGTCGCGCTCGGCCAGCACCGCCGAGACCACGTCCGCGGTCTCGGCGAGCACCGGGGAGCAGGTGGAGTAGAGCACCACACCGCCGGGACGCACGGCGTCCACGGCCCGGTCGAGCAGCGCGCGCTGCAGCGGGACCAGCGCCTCCAGGTCCTCGGGGCTGCGCCGCCAGCGCGACTCCGGCCGGCGGCGCAGCGCCCCCAGACCGGTGCACGGCACGTCGACCTGGACCCGGTCGAAGGAGCCCGCCGGCCAGGCGGGCTGGGTCCCGTCGGCGGTGACCACCCCGAGCGAGCCGTCCGCACCGTCGAGGGCCCGACGGACCAGCCGCGCCCGGTGCGGCTGACGCTCGACGGAGAGCAGCCGGGCGCCCGGGGCGCTGCCGTCCCGGGTCGCCGCCAGCGCCGCGAGCAGGGCGGACTTCCCGCCAGGTCCGGCGCACAGGTCGAGCCAGCGCTCCTCCGCAACCTCCGGGCCGGGCTCGAGGCCCACCCGGGCGAGGGCGAGGGCGACCAGCTGCGACCCCTCGTCCTGGACCCCGGCGCGGCCCTGGGCCACCGCCGGCACCTCGCCGGGGTCACCGCCGTCGAGCACCACGCCGTACGGCGAGAACAGCGTCGGGGTGCCCGGCAGCTCCGCGCGGTCGACCCGGCCCGGCCGGGCCACCAGGCAGACGGCGGGCGCCTCGTTGTCGGCAGCCAGCAGCGCCTGCAGCTCGTCGGCGGTGGTGGTCGCGACCTCGGTGCGCGGGCTGCGGGCCAGCGCCTCACCCAGGGCGTCGACCACCCAGCGGGGGTGGGAGTGCGCGACGGCGGAGAACCCGTGCGGATCGCGCACCGGGTCAGGGGCGACCCGGCGCACCCAGCCGGCGAGGTCCTCCTCGCAGACCCGGCGCAGGACGGCGTTGGCGAAGCCCGCGGCCCCCTGGCCGACCGCGTCCCGGACCAGGTCCACGGTGCTGCTGATCGCCGCGTGGGACGGCACCCGCATCGAGAGCAGCTGGTGCGCCCCGAGGCGGAGCGCGTCGAGCACCTTCGCCTGCACCTTGGCCAGCGGCCGGTCCAGGCACGCGGCGATCACCGCGTCATAGGTGGCACGGCGACGCAACGTGCCGGAGACGAGCTCGGTGGTGAAGGCGGCGTCGCGGCCGGTGAGGCCGTGGGTCCGCAGCACCGAGGGCAGCACCAGGTTGGTGTAGGCGTCGTCGACGCGCACGGCCGTGAGGACCTCCAGCGCCGCGCGACGGGACGGGTCGGCGCTCTTGCGAGCGCGCGGCGGACGACCCCCGGGACGGCGCCCGCGGCTCTGACGGGGGTCAGCCATCGAGTCGCTCCCCGGCGCGCAGGGCGGTGACGAGGCGCCGCGGGGCCCGGCACGCCCAGGCCTCGGTCAGGATCTCGCGCAGTTCTGCGAGGGTGAGCTCGGCGAGCCTGGACTGCTGGACCAGCACGGCGTTGGTGCTCCTGAAGTGGTCGATGGTGAAGAACGGGGTGGCGGGATCGTCGACCAGCGCGGCCTTCTCCCCCGCGTCCGCGGTGACGACGACCAGGAGGTCGTCGTACATCTCCCCGGTCTCGGGGTGGACGGCGGTGTGGTGCGGACGGCGGTAGAGCACGAAGCCCCGCCCCTTGTCCCCGCGCGGGACCTTCCAGGTCGGCACGTCGCCCCAGGAGACGCCGAGCTCGGTCTCCGGCAGCGACGCGCAGATCTCCTCGACGTCCTCGGGACGCGCCGGTCGCCCGGCGTCGGTCCCGGGCACGTCCGCAGAGGTCATGTCAGACAGGATCGCCCAGACGGAACCCGGAGTCGAGCCGCGCACCGCGGGCCCAGTCCGCGGCAGCCATCTCCTTCTTGCCGAACGGCTTGACCCGGTCCAGCTGCACCGGGTCGGTGGCCGTGCCGACGAAGAGCGCCTTCTTGGTGACCTCGACCTCGCCGGGCGCGAGCCGCTCCCGCCCCTCGGTCAGGCGCACCGGCCCGATCTTGACCCGCTCACCTTCGTGCGTGCTCCAGGCACCCGGGCCGGGGGTGCAGGCGCGGATCCGGCGGTCGACCGCCACGGCCGGCTCGCTCCAGTCGACCCGGGCGTCCTCCACGGTGATCTTGGGGGCGAAGGAGACGCCCTCGGCCTGCTGCTCGCGGGCCTCGAGCTCGCCGCTCTCGATCCCGTCCAGGGTCTGGACCAGGAGGCCGGCACCGCCCTCGGCGAGCCGGGCCAGGAGGTCGCCCGCAGTGTCGTGCTCGCGGATCCGTTCGGTCATCACGCCGAACGTCGGACCGGCGTCCAGCTCCTTGACGATCCGGAAGGTCGTCGCGCCGGTGACCTCGTCACCGGCCCAGATCGCGTGCTGCACCGGAGCGGCGCCGCGCCAGGAGGGCAGCACGGAGAAGTGCAGGTTGACCCAGCCGTGGGGCACCAGGTCGAGCGCGGACTGCGGCAGCAGGGCGCCGTAGGCCACCACCGGGCAGCAGTCGGGGCGCAGCGCCCGCAGCTCCTCCTGGAACTCGGGGTCGCGCGGGTGGGCCGGCTTGAGCACCGGCAACCCGAGCTCCTCGGCGCGCTGCGCGACCGGGCTCGCCACCAGCTTGCGGCCGCGGCCGGCGGGGGCGTCGGGCCGGGTGACGACGCCGACCACCTCGTGGTCGGAGGCGACCAGGGCGTCCAGGGCGGGGACGGCGACCTCGGGGGTACCGGCGAAGACGATGCGCATGCTCAGAAACCGAATCCGTTCGTGCGGTGGGGAGAGACCTTGACGACGGGCTGCTCGAGCCCGAACCACTCCGACTCCCGGATCGCCTTCATCGCGGCCTTGCGCGCCTCGGCGTCCAGCCGGTCGATGAAGAGCACGCCGTCCAGGTGGTCGGTCTCGTGCTGCAGCGCGCGGGCGAGCAGCTCGGAGCCCTCGATCCGCAGGGGCTCACCGTGCATGTCGAAGCCGGAGGCGACCACCCGCAGCGCGCGCCGGCAGTCGAAGGTCAGGTCGGGCAGCGAGAGGCAGCCCTCCGGTCCGTCCTGCACCTCCTCCGACAGGCTCAGGGTGGGGTTGACCAGGTGGCCCACCTCACCGCCGACGTTCCAGGTGAAGACCCGCAGGCCGACGCCGATCTGCGGCGCCGCGAGGCCCGCGCCCGGGGCGGCCAGCATCGTGTCGGTCAGGTCCCGGACCAGGGTCCGGATCTCCTTGTCGAAGTCGTCGACCTCGAGCGCCGGCTTGCGCAGGACCGGGTCGCCGAACAGGCGGATGGGCTGGACTGCCACGGAAAGCGTGCTCCTCGGGTGGTGGAAGCAGACAGTCTACGAACCGGACCGGGGACGCCGGGTCATCGGTGCGAGACTGCTCGCACGTCTGCGCTTGGGAGGGTGCCATGACCACGGTTGTCGACGTCCGCGACCTGCGGATGCGCTACGGGGACCACGACGTGCTGGACGGGGTCGACTTCCGGGTCGAGGCCGGCGAGGTGGTCTGCCTGCTCGGGCCGAACGGGGCGGGCAAGACCACCACGATCGAGATCCTGGAGGGCTTCCGGATCCGCTCGGCCGGGTCGGTGCAGGTGCTCGGCGAGGACCCTGCCACCGCTCCCGAGGACTGGCGGGCCCGGACCGGGGTGGTGCTCCAGTCCTGGCGCGACCACCCGCGGTGGACCCCGCGCCGCCTGCTGGCCCACCTCGGCGGCTTCTACGCGCCGTACTCGGAGCCCGGACGTACCCGTCCGCACGACACCGAGCTGCTGCTGGAGACCGTCGGTCTCAGCGAGCACGCCGACCGCAAGCTCGCCTCGCTCTCCGGCGGGCAGCGACGCCGCCTCGACGTCGCCGCGGCCATCGTCGGCCGTCCCGAGCTGCTCTTCCTCGACGAGCCCACCACCGGCTTCGACCCGCAGGCCCGCCGCGACTTCCACGACCTGATCACCCGCCTGGCCCGAGCCGACGGCACCACCATCGTGCTCACCACCCACGACCTGGCCGAGGCCGAGAAGCTGGCGACCCGGGTGCTGGTGCTGGCCGGTGGGCGGATCGTCGCCGACGACACGGTCGCGGGACTCGCCCGGCGGGTCCTGGGCGAGGCCGAGGTCCGCTGGGTCGCGGACGGCGCGAGCCACAGCGAGACCACGCAGGACGCGACCGGCCTCGTACGCCGTCTGCTCGAGCAGCACGGCGACGGGCTGCACGACCTCGAGGTACGCCGGGCCAGCCTGGAGGACGCCTACCTCTCGCTGGTCCGCGGCCACGAGACCGGCCAGCAGGACGCGGCCGCCCGGCTCTTCGCGGAGGCGACCCGATGAGCTCATCGTGGTACGGCTACCGCCTCGGGCTGCGCCGGGGCTGGACGGAGTTCATGCAGAGCCTGCGCAGCACCCAGGACCAGGGGTACTACCTGTTCACCGCGGTGCTGTCCCTGGGCTACCTGTACCTGAACCGGAACGAGCCGGTGGAGGGGACCGACCTGCTGCTGCCCACGGTGCTGCTCCCGAGCCTGCTGGGCGCCCTGCTCTGCTTCGGCACGGTGATCGGACCCGCTGGCTCCCTGGCCATGGAGAAGGAGGACGGCACCCTGCTGCGGCACAAGGCGGTGCCGCACGGGGTCCAGGGCTACTTCTCCGGTCAGCTGCTCCTGCACGCGCTCGGGCTGGTGCCCCAGCTGGTCGTCATCCTGCTGCCCAGCCTCCTGCTCTTCGACGGCCTGATGGACGCACCGACCGGCTGGCTGACCCTGGCCTGGGTGGTGCTGCTGGGGATGGCCGCGACGATGCCGCTCGGCATGATCCTGGGCGGCCTGGTGCCGAGCGCGCAGAAGCTGGGCACCTGGGGGATGTTGCCCGTCCTGCTGCTGATCGGCATCTCCGGCATCTTCTACCCGGTGCAGGCCCTGTGGGAGTGGATCCAGGTCGTGGCGCAGGTGTTCCCGGTCTACTGGATCGCCTTGGGCCTGCGCTCGGCCTTCCTGCCCGACAGCGCCGCCGCGCTGGAGCTCACCGAGAGCTGGCGGACCCTGGAGACCGTCGGCGTGCTCGGCGCGTGGGCCGTGCTCGGCGCGCTGCTCACGCCGCTCGTGCTGCGCCGGATGGCGCGACGGCAGGCCGGCTCGCGGGTGGAGGCGGCTCGGGAGGCGAGCATGCAATGGGTGAAGTGACGCGGGTGAGGCGCCCGGGGTGACCCGCCTGCTCCCGGCGTCGCTGCTCAGAGCTCGAGCGGGTCGACCTGGACCCGCACGGCCTGGAGCTTGCGGGCGGACCTGATCCGCTGCAGCTCCCCCAGAGACTCCGACAGCGCCGTCCCCGAGGAGCGGGGCACCCGCAGGACCAGCCTGATCTCCTCCGGCTCGGCGGGCCGCCCGCCCGGGCCCCCCGCCCCGGGGGTCCGCTCCTTCGCGGCCACGGGCACGGGCCCGAGCACCTCGGCCACCTCCGGCAGCGCGAGCAGCGTGAGGGCGTCGTCGACGGCGCCGGGCTCTCCGGTGACGGTGGCGAGCCGCACGGCCGGCGGCAGGTGCGCCGAGGCGCGGGCCTCCAGCTCACGGGCGGCGAACCCGGCCGGGTCCCACCGCACCAGCGCCTGCAGCACGGGATGTGCCGGATCTCCGACCGCCACGACGTGACCACCGGGACGGACCAGCCCGGCCGCGGTCATGAACCGCCGCAGCGCCTCCTCCTCGGTACGCAGCTCCGCCCGGCCCAGCGCCATCCAGGTGTCCAGCAGCAGCACGCCGGCGTACCCGCCCTCGGCCACCGGCTCGGCGCCGGGCGTGGCCACCACGACCTCCGGCCGCGTCCCGACCTGCTGCAGCACGCGGTCGCCCCCGGAGCTGCGGATGGTGGCACCGGGCAGGCTGCGCCCGAGCTCCTCGGCGGTCCGGTCCCGGCCCACGACGGGCGCGCGCAGCCCGGCGCTCCCGCACTCGGGACACGCCCACCGGGGATCCGGAGTGCCGCACCAGCGGCACCGCGGAGGCTCGGTGCTGGCGGTCAGCTCGAGGGGTCCTTGACACCCGCGGCAGCGGGCAGGGGTCCGGCACCGCTCGCACGCCAGCGACGGGGCCCAGCCGGCTCGCGGCACCTGGACCAGCACGGGGCCGCTCTCCAGCGCGCGGCGCAGCATCGCGCGGGCGGCGCCCGGGATCCGGGCAGGGATCCCCCGGTCCTCCGCGGGAGTCACGTCGACCCGCGCGGCGGCACGGATGCTGCGCCGGTCGGGAGCCAGCGCGCGCGCCCACCCGGTCCGGAGCAGGTACTCGGCCTCGCAGGTCCGGGCGAACCCGCCGACCAGGGCAGCGGTGCCCTCCAGCTCGGCGCGGGTCAGCAGCACCTCCCGCGTGTGCGGGTAGGGCGCGCGCGGCTCGGCGTACAGGTCGTCGCCGTCGTCCCAGATCACCACCAGGCCGAGGTCCTGGACCGGAGCGAAGGCGGCGGAGCGGGTGCCCACCACCACCCGGTGCCGTCCGCGGGCGACCGCGAGGAAGGCGGCGTACCGACGCGCGGGCCCGCCCTCGGCGGTGAGCACCGCGTGCTGGTCCTCCCCCAGCACCGCGGTGAGCTGCTCGGAGACCCGGGCGACGTCCCGGTGGTCGGGAACGCAGATCAGCACCCCACGCCCTCCGCTCACCGTGGCGAGCGCGGCCTCCGCGACCAGCCGCGGCCAGTCGGTGCCCGCGGCCGGCTGCCAGACCGCTCGCGCCGGCCGGCCCTGGGTCAGGGCGCGCAGGAATGCCTCCCCGGCCCCCGGCTCGGCTCCCTGCTCGGCCCAGGCCAGCCTGGCCTCGCCCAGATCCGCCGGCCGCACGGGCAGCCGCTCCGGCTCGGGCGCCTTCTCCGTCGCGGCGTGCCGCGGGGGCACGGCCAGACGCAGCACGTCGGCGCGGGCCCCGGCGTACCGGTGGGCCAGGCGCGCGGTGAGCTCTGCCACCGCCGGGGTGAGCACCGGCTCGGGGCTGACCACCCGGCGCAGCGGGGCCAGCCGCCCGGGGTGCTGGGAGGTCGGCACGCGCGCCACCACGAAGCCGTCGACGTCCTGCCCGGCGAACCGCACCTTGACCCGGGCGCCCGGCACCGCGGTCGCGGCCATCGCCGCCGGCACGGAGTAGTCGAACGGCCGGTCGAGGTGGGCCAACGGCACGTCGACCAGGACCTGGGCGACCGGATCGACCTCGGCCGGCGCCGCCTCGTCGTCGCGGCGTCGCCGCTCCGCGCGGCCGCGGGCCCGGGCCTCGGCCACCGTCGCACGAAGACCGGGCAGCATCTCCGGCTGCCCGGTCTCGTGATCGCTCATGCGCGAATGTCTATCAGCCGCCACCGACGGGGTCGCCGGGATGGGCGGCGTCCTGCCGCCCGCTCAGAGGCCGGCGGCCTTCCGCAGCGCGTCGGCGCGGTCGGTGACCTCCCAGGTGAACCCCGGGAGCTCCCGACCGAAGTGCCCGTACGCCGCGGTCTGGGCGTACTTCGGCTTGAGCAGGTCCAGGTCGCGGATGATCGCGGCGGGGCGCAGGTCGAAGACCTCGAGCACCGCCTCCTGGATCTTCTGGTCCTCCACGACGCCGGTGCCGAAGGTCTCGATGAAGAGCCCGACAGGGGCGGCCTTGCCGATCGCGTACGCGACCTGCGCCTCGCACCGCCGGGCCAGACCGGCCGCCACCACGTTCTTGGCGACCCAGCGCATCGCGTACGCCGCCGAGCGGTCCACCTTCGACGGGTCCTTGCCGGAGAAGGCGCCGCCGCCGTGCCGGGCCATGCCGCCGTAGGTGTCGATGATGATCTTGCGACCGGTCAGCCCGGCGTCACCCATCGGGCCGCCGATGACGAAGCGGCCGGTGGGGTTGACCAGCATCCGGTAGCCCTCGGAGGGGATGTCGAAGCCGGCCAGCACCGGGTCGATCACGTGCTCCTGGATCTCGCCCTCGAGCTTGGCCAGGTCCGTGTCCTCGGAGTGCTGGGTGGAGAGCACCACGGTGTCGACCCGCACGGGCCGGTTCTCCGCGTCGTACTCGATGGTGACCTGGGTCTTCCCGTCCGGGCGCAGGTGCGGGAGGGTGCCGTCCTTGCGCACCTGCGAGAGGCGCTCGGAGAGCCGCTGGGCGATCGTGATCGGGAGCGGCATCAGCTCCGGGGTGTCGTCGCAGGCGTAGCCGAACATCAGGCCCTGGTCGCCGGCACCCTGACGGTCCAGCTCGTCCTCGGAGTGGTCGTGCCGCTCCTCGTAGGCGTCGTCCACGCCCTGGGCGATGTCCGGGGACTGGGCGCCGATGGCGACCTGCACCCCGCAGGAGCGACCGTCGAAGCCCTTGTCGGAGCTGTCGTAGCCGATCTCGAGCACCTTCTCCCGGACCAGCTGCGCGACCGGGGCGTACGCCTTGGTCGTCACCTCTCCGGCCACCACCACCAGGCCCGTGGTCAGCAGCGTCTCCACCGCGACCCGGCTCGCCGGGTCGTGCTCGAGCAGGTAGTCGAGCACTGAGTCGCTGATCTGGTCAGCGATCTTGTCCGGATGACCTTCGGTCACCGACTCGGACGTGAAAAGTCGTCCAGACACGATGTCACTCTCTCCCTTGAGACGTAGCGGTGCGGCAAGACTAGAACTCCGCCAGCATGCAAGACAGATGTCTCACAGGGCGAATCGGGCGACGACCTCGTCCCAGATGCTGTGGGCGATGTCGGCCTTGGCGGCCCGCGGGACGCTGCGGCTGCTTCCGTCGGTCCCGAGGATCACCACCTCGTTCTCCCCACTGCCGAAGACAGCGCCGCCGCTGACGTCGTTGACGACCAGGAGGTCGCAGCCCTTCCGGGCGAGCTTGGCCCGGCCGAGCTCGAGCACCGAGCCCGTCGAGTCGCCGGTCTCGGCTGCGAACCCCACGATCACCGCGTCCGGGCGGGAGCGGTTCGTGGCGAGCTCGTGCAGGATGTCGGGGTTCTGCTCCAGCGTCAGGGCCGGCGCCGAGCCGTCCGCCGCCTTCTTGATCTTGTCGGCGCTGCGGACCGCCGGCCGGAAGTCGGCGGGCGCCGCGGCCATCACGACCGCGTCCGCGCCCTGGACGGCCGCCAGCATCGCCGTACGGAGCTCCTCGGTCGTCTCGACGCGCTCGACGCGGGCACCGGCCGGGGCAGGCAGATCGACGTTCGCACTGACCAGCGTCACCGAGGCACCCCGGGACAGGGCCGCCCGAGCCAGGGCGTAGCCCTGCAGGCCCGAGGACCGGTTGCCCAGGAACCGGACCGGGTCGAGGAACTCCTTGGTCCCGCCGGCGGAGACCACCACGTGGCGACCGGCGAGGTCGGCCCCGCCCTCGGGGCGAGCCAGCACCTGGCGAGCGACCTCGAAGATCTCCCCGGGGTCGGGCAGCCGGCCCTTGCCGGTGTCCTTGCCGGTGAGCCGGCCCTCGGCGGGCTCGAGCACCAGGGTGCCGCGGGCGCGCAGCGTGGCCACGTTGGCCTGCGTCGCCGGGTGCTCCCACATCTCGGTGTGCATGGCAGGGGCCAGCACCACCGGGCACCTCGCGGTGAGCAGGGTGTTGGTCAGCAGGTCGTCCGCCAGGCCGTGCGCGGCCTTGGCCAGCAGGTCGGCGGTGGCGGGCGCGACCAGCACGAGGTCGGCCTGCTGGCCCAGCCGCACGTGCGGCACCTCGTGCACCTGGCTCCAGACGCTCGCGGCCACCGGCTTGCCGGACAGCGCCGCCCAGGTGGGCGCGCCGACGAACTCCAGCGCCGACGCGGTGGGCACGACGGTCACGTCGTGACCGGACTCGGTCAGACGACGGAGCAGCTCGCAGGCCTTGTACGCCGCGATGCCACCGCTCACGCCGAGAACGACACGGGGCCGAACGACACGGGGCCGCTCCCGCGCGAGCGGGGCGGCCTCGTCGTCGTGGTCAGCGACCTCGGGGGGTGGAGTCACTCCACGGGGGCGCTGGGCTCGGCCTGCGCACCGGCGGCGCGAGCCGCCTCCTCCGCCGCCAGCTCAGCCGGGTCGGCGTCCTCGCAGGTCAGCAGGTCCTCGTTGATCTCGCGCAGCGCGATCGAGAGCGGCTTCTCCTGGACGTGGGTGTCGACCAGCGGGCCGACGTACTCCAGCAGGCCCTCGCCGAGCTGCGAGTAGTAGGCGTTGATCTGCCGAGCGCGCTTGGCGCTGTAGAGGACCAGCTGGTACTTGCTGTCGGTCTTGGTGAGCAGGTCGTCGATCGAGGGGTTGGTCACGCCCTCTGCGGCGATGTTAGGGGCAGACACGCGTGGGCCTCACAAAAGGAACTCGAAGAATCAGGACTCGGAACCGAACTTCATCAACTTTACCAACTCCTCGACCGCATCGTGAACTTCCGTGTTCACGATGGTGACGTCGAACTCGCTCTCCGCCGCCAGCTCGCCCCGTGCGGTGGCCAGTCGGCGCTCCCGTTCGGCCTCGGTCTCGGTGCCTCGGCCGACCAGCCGACGGACCAGCTCGTCCCAGGACGGAGGCTTGAGGAAGACGAAGAGAGCCTCCGGCATCGACTCACGCACCTGGCGGGCGCCCTGCAGGTCGATCTCCAGCATCGCCGGCCGGCCGGCGGCCAGCGCCTGCTCGACCGGACCGCGCGGAGTGCCGTAACGGGCGGCGCCGTGCACGCACGCCCACTCCAGCAGCTGGTCCTCGGCGACGAGCCGGTCGAACTCCTCCTCGGAGACGAAGTGGTAGTGCACCCCGTCGACCTCACCGGGCCGGGGCGCGCGGGTCGTCGCCGAGACGGAGATCCAGACCTCCGGGTGCTCGGTGCGGACCGCGGCGGCCACGGTGCCCTTGCCCACGGCCGTCGGACCGGCCAGGACCACGAGGCGGGAGTGGCGGGCGGGTGCGTGCCGACCCTCGGCGGCGTACGTCACGCTCATCCCTCGGAGGTGAACTCGCGCTCCAGGGCGGCCACCTGCTTGGTGCCCAGCCCCCGGACCCGGCGGCTCTCGGCGATGCCGAGGCGCTCCATCATCTGGCGGGCGCGCACCTTGCCCAGGCCCGGCATCGACTGCAGCAGGTCGACGACCCGCATCTTGCCGATGACCTCGTTCTCCTGGCCCTCGTGGATCACCTCGAGGATCGAGGCCCCGGAGTTCTTGAGCCGGTTCTTCACCTCCGCTCGCTCCCTGCGGGAGGCGGCCGCCTTGTCGAGCGCCGCCTGGCGCTGTTCGGGGGTGAGGGGGGGCAGGGCCACGGAGAGTTCCTCGTCGTGTCGGGGGCAGGTCGGGGATCTGGTCAATCTAGTCACGAGGCGCCGCGAGCGGCAATCGAGGGCCGACCCGGAGCCGGTGACGTCCGCCACCCGGTCCCGGCGGGGCTCACTCCCCCAGGGCCGCGACCGCGTCGTTGCCGCGCAGCACGGCGTCGCGGAGCGCGCCGGTGTCCGGGCCCGCCGAGAGCACCTCGCGCGAGGAGCTGGGCAGGACGCGCGGAGCCGCCGCGCCGAAGATCCGCCGCAGGTCGGTGATGGTCCCGCCCTGCGCGCCGAAGCCGGGAGCCAGGATCGGACCGTTGACGTCGAGGTCCTCCTCGACCTCGGCCAGGGTCGCCCCCACCACCGGGCCGAAGTCGCCCATCGGCTCCGCGCCGTGGTTGAGCTCGCGCAGCTGGTCCAGCACGAAGCCCGCCACGCTGCGCCCGCCCGACGCCGCGGACTGCACCTGGACACCCTCGGGGTTGGAGGTGCGGGCCAGCACGAAGAGACCGGCACCGTGCCGACGGGCGGTCTCCACCATCGGGGTCAGGGACCCGAAGCCGAGGAAGGGGCTGGCGGTGATCGCGTCCGCGGCCAGGGGCGAGGCCGGGTCGAGGTAGGCGTCGGCGTAGGCCTGGGTGGTGGAGCCGATGTCGCCTCGCTTCACGTCCAGCAGGACCAGCGCACCGGCCTCCCGGGACTCGGAGAGCACCCGTTCCAGCACCGCGATCCCCCGGCTGCCGAAGCGCTCGAAGAAGGCGCTCTGCGGCTTCACCACGCCCGCCACCGGCGCGATCGCCTCCACCGCGGTCAGCGCGAACCGCTCCAGGCCGGCGACGTCGTCGGACAGGCCCCACGAGGCCAGCAGCGCCGCGTGCGGGTCGATCCCGACGCAGAGCCGGCCCCGGCTGAGCATCGACTCGTGCAGGCGGGCTCCGAAGGACTGGACTGTCATGGGGACTCCTCGAGGTCGGAACGGATGCGGGTGTACGTGGTGGGGTCAGCCAGCATCGCAGTGCCGACCTGGACCGCGACAGCGCCGGCGGCGAGGTAGCTCCGGACGTGGCCCGCCTCGGTCACCCCGCCGGCGCCCACCACCGGCGTGCGGGGCAGCACCTGCGCGACGTCGCGGACGCACCGCAGAGCCACCGGGCGGACCGCGGGACCGCTGAGCCCGGCCGGCCGCCCGTCGGCCAGGGCGGCCGGGAGGGCGTTGCCGACCACGACCGCGATGGCTCCGGCGTCGACCACCGCGCGCGCGGTCTCCACCACCCGCGAGACGTCGGGACGCAGCTTGGCCAGGACCGGGAGGTCGCCGGGCACCTCGCGGCGCACCGCTCCGACCACGGAGCCGGCGTGGAAGGGCTCCCGGGCGTCGAAGAGCCCGGTGCCGGCCGGGTCGGGCACGGAGAGGTTGACCTCCACCCCAGCCACCCCCGGCGCACGACCCACCCGGCGGGCGAGCTCGGCGTACTCCCCCAGCGACGCCGCGACCACCGAGACGAAGACCCGGACGCCGGCACGCACCAGCCACGGCAGCTCGGTGGCGAGGAACTCGGCCAGCCCGGGGTTCCACAGCGGCGTGCGGAGCACCAGGCCGCCGGGAGACTCCTCCAGCAGCGGAGGCGGCCCCGACGACCGCGGAGCCAGGGTCAGGCTGCGCGTGACCAGGGTGAGCCGCTCCAGGTCGACGTACGGCGCCAGCTCGCGACCGGTGCCGCCGCAGCCCGCCGCGACCATCAGCGGCGGGTCGAAGGTCAGTGCGGCCACGGTGCACCGCCCGCCTGCGGTGCGGCGTCCCACCGGACCCGGTCCGCGCGCATCGCCGGCCCCTCGACGCAGGCCCGGACCCAGTGGGCGGCCCCCACCGAGTCCTGGACCGGGACCAGGCAGGCACCGCAGAGCCCGGTGCCGCAGGGCATCGGCGGCGCCAGCGCGACCTGGGCGCTGAGCTCGCGCACCCGAGCCGCCTCGGCCACCGCGCGCAGCAGGGCGGGCGAGCCGGCTGCATAGGTCACCTGGGCACCGCTGCTCGTCAGCACCGCCCCCAGCACGCCCTCGGCGCTGCCGCGGGTCCCGACGGACCCGTCCGCGGTCGCCACCGTCACCGCCCGGGCCAGCCGCCGGGCCTCCAGCGTCGAGACCAGGTGCGCCTCGTCGTCGGCGGCGACCAGCATGGTCACCGGGCAGGCGCGCTCACGCAGCCGCTCGGCGAGGGTGAACAGGGAGGCTGCGGCGACCCCCTCGCCGACCAGCAGGCAGGCCACAGGCTCGCGAGGCAGGGCGAACGGCCGCCCCAACGGGCCGGTCAGCGGCACCCGGTCACCGAGCCGACGCCCGGCCAGCCAGGTCCCGCCCTGCCCGCGAGGCTCGACCACCACGTCGAGGCACGCCCCGTGGGTGCCGCTCTCGCGGACCCGGTGGATCCACAGCGAGCGCCGGCCCAGTGACCCGGTGCCCACCGTGACGGCGACGAACATGCCGGGCCGGAACCCGTCCGCGACCCCGGGGGCGGCCAGCGACAGCACCCGGTAGGCGCCCGCACGCCTGGTGGCGATGACCTCCGCGTCGACGTGGACGGGCACCGCGGTCAGCCTCCGGCCAGTCCGCGCACGACCCGGGCCGGCCACCGGGGTCCGCCGTAGACGAACCCCGTGTAGGCCTGCACGAGCGTGGCGCCGGCGGCCAGCCGGGCGCGCGCGTCCGCGGCGTCGCTGATGCCGCCGACCCCGATCAGGGTGAGGTCAGGCCCGACGCGCTCACGCAGCAGCCGGGTCACCTCCAGGGCGCGGCTCCGCAGCGGGGCGCCGGAGAGGCCGCCCGCGCCGATCTCCTCGACCCGGGTCCGGTCGGAGGCCAGGTGCTCGCGGGAGATGGTGGTGTTGGTCGCGATGATCCCGTCGAGCCCGATGGCGAGCGCCAGGTCCGCGACTGCGAGGACGTCGTCGTCGCTGAGGTCGGGCGCGATCTTGACCAGCAGCGGCACCCGGCGGTCCGGCACTGCCTCGTCGGCGCGGGACCGGACCGCGCGCAGCAGCGGCTCCAGCTTCTCCACCGCCTGCAGGTCGCGCAGGCCGGGGGTGTTCGGCGAGGAGACGTTGACGACCAGGTAGTCGGCGTACGGCGCCAGCAGGCCGGTGCTCTTGCGGTAGTCCTCGACCGCGTGCTCCTCCGGGACGACCTTGGTCTTCCCGATGTTGACCCCGAGGACCAGTGGCGGCGCGGCCTCGCGCCTCGCCGACCGCCGGGCCAGGCGAGCGGCGACCGTCTCGGCCCCCTCGTTGTTGAAGCCCATCCGGTTGACCACGGCCCGGTCGGCGGGCAGCCGGAACAGGCGGGGCCTGGGGTTGCCCGGCTGCGGCTCGCCGGTGACCGTGCCGACCTCCACGTGCCCGAACCCCAGCGCCGCCAGGGCGTCGATGCCACGAGCGTTCTTGTCGAAGCCGGCGGCCAGCCCCAGGGGGTGCGGGAACCGCAGCCCCATCGCCTCGACCGGCGTGCCCGTGGCTCGGGGCAGCCGGCGGGTGACCGGGCGGCCGGCCCGGATCGCGGCGAACGCCACCTCGTGGGCGCGCTCGGGGTCGACCCGGGTCAGCACCCGGTCGAAGAGCTGGTCGTACATCAGCGCGACCCGCTGGCGGCGTTCCACTCCTGCAGGCTCCGGACCCCGATGTCGCCGCGGTGCAGCGCCTCGATGCCCTGCACCGCCGCACCCAGCCCCTGCACCGTGGTGATGCACGGGATGTTCGCCAGCACCGCCGCCGTCCGGATCTCGTAGCCGTCCGAGCGCCCGGCCTCGCCCGTCGAGTACGGGGTGTTGACCACCAGGTCGATCTGCCCGTTCCGGATCATCCCGACCGTGGTCGGCTCCCCCTCGGGTCCTTCGCCCTCGTGGTGCTTGCGCACGGTGGTGACGGTGACGCCGTTGCGCCGGAGCACCTCGGCGGTGCCCTGGGTCGCGAGGATCTCGTAGCCCTTCTCCGCCAGCACCTTGATCGGGAAGATCATGTTGCGCTTGTCCCGGTTGGCCACTGAGACGAAGACCCGGCCCGCGAGCGGGAGCGACCCGTACGCCGCGGTCTGGGACTTGGCGAACGCCTTGCCGAAGTCGTGGTCGAAGCCCATCACCTCGCCGGTCGACTTCATCTCCGGCCCCAGGAGCGTGTCGACGTTCGCCCCCTCGGCGGTCCGGAACCGGTTGAACGGCAGGACCGCCTCCTTGACGGCGATCGGCGCGTCCGCCGGCAGGGTGCCGCCGTCGCCGGTCTCCGGCAGCAGGCCGGCGGAGCGCAGGTCGGCGATCGACTCGCCCAGCATCACCCGGGCCGCGGCCTTGGCCAGCGGGGTCGCGGTCGCCTTGGAGACGAACGGGACCGTGCGCGAGGCGCGCGGGTTCGCCTCCAGCACGTAGAGCACGTCGGAGCTCAGCGCGAACTGGATGTTGAGCAGGCCGCGGACGCCGACGCCCCGGGCGATCGCCTCGGTGGCCTGGCGGATCCGCTTGATCTCGTAGGTGCCCAGGGTGATCGGGGGCAGCGCGCAGGAGGAGTCGCCGGAGTGGATGCCGGCCTCCTCGATGTGCTCCATCACGCCGCCGAGGAAGAGCTCCTCGCCGTCGAACAGGGCGTCCACGTCGATCTCCACCGCGTCGTCGATGAACCGGTCGACCAGCACCGGGTGCTCCGGGCTGATCTCGGTGGCCCGCTCGATGTAGCCGCGCAGCGACGGGTCGTCGTACACGATCTCCATGCCGCGTCCGCCGAGCACGTAGGAGGGACGGACCAGCACGGGGTAGCCGATCCCCTCCGCGATCTCCTTGGCGTCCTCGTAGGAGGTCGCCATCCCGAACTTCGGCGCGGGCAGTCCGGCGTCGGCCAGCACCTGGCCGAACGCGCCGCGCTCCTCGGCGAGGTGGATCGCCTCCGGCGGGGTGCCGACGATCGGCACCCCGGCGTCGGCCAGCCCCTGGGCCAGGCCCAGCGGGGTCTGGCCGCCGAGCTGGCAGATGACCCCGACGACGGGGCCGGCCTGCTGCTCGGCGTGCACGATCTCCAGCACGTCCTCCAGCGTGAGCGGCTCGAAGTAGAGCCGGTCGGAGGTGTCGTAGTCGGTGGAGACCGTCTCCGGGTTGCAGTTGACCATCACGGTCTCGTAGCCGGCCTCGCTGAGCGCCAGCGAGGCGTGCACGCAGGAGTAGTCGAACTCGATGCCCTGACCGATCCGATTCGGGCCGGAGCCGAGGATGATCACTGCCGACCGCTCCCGCGGCGCGACCTCGGTCTCCTCGTCGTAGGAGGAGTAGTGGTACGGCGTGGCCGCGGCGAACTCCGCGGCGCAGGTGTCGACCGTCTTGTAGACCGGGCGCAGACCGAAGGCGTGCCGGACCGCGCGCACCTCCTCCTCGGTCATGCTCCGGATGCCGGCGACCTGGGCATCGCTGAAGCCGTGCCGCTTGGCCAGCCGCAGCGTGGCCTCGTCGAGCTGGTCGGCGGCGCCGATCCGCTCCGCGACCTCGCGGAGCAGGAAGAGCTGGTCGACGAACCACGGGTCGATCCGGGTGTGCTCGAAGACCTGCTCGGGGGTGGCCCCGGCCAGGATCGAGTCCATCACCGTCCGCAGGCGGCCGTCGGTGGGCACCCGGGACTTCTCCAGCAGTGCCTCGAGGTCGCCGGGCGGGGCGGCGAAGTCGAAGATCGCCTGCTTGCTCTCCAGGCTGCGCAACGCCTTCTGCAGCGACTCGGTGAAGTTGCGCCCGATCGCCATCGCCTCGCCGACGCTCTTCATGTGCGTGGTCAGGGTCTGGTCGGCGCCGGGGAACTTCTCGAACGCGAACCGGGGCACCTTCACCACGACGTAGTCGAGGGTGGGCTCGAAGGCGGCCGGGGTGCTCTGCCCGTCGGGGCGGGTGGTGATGTCGTTGGGGATCTCGTCCAGCGTGTAGCCGATGGCCACCTTGGCCGCGATCTTCGCGATCGGGAAGCCGGTCGCCTTGGAGGCCAGCGCGCTCGAGCGGGAGACCCGGGGGTTCATCTCGATCACGATCAGCCGGCCGTCGGCGGGGTTGACGGCGTACTGGATGTTGCAGCCGCCGGTGTCGACGCCGACCGCGCGGATGATGCCGATCGCCATGTCGCGCATCTTCTGGTACTCGCGGTCGGTGAGGGTCAGCGCCGGGGCCACGGTGATCGAGTCACCGGTGTGCACGCCCATCGGGTCGAGGTTCTCGATCGAGCAGATGATCACCACGTTGTCGGCGGTGTCGCGCATGACCTCGAGCTCGTACTCCTTCCACCCGAGGATCGACTCCTCCAGGAGCACCTCGGTGGTCGGGGACGCCGCCAGGCCCGCGCCGCCGATGCGGCGCAGGTCGGCCTCGTCGTAGGCGAATCCGGAGCCGGTCCCGCCCATGGTGAAGGACGGACGGACGACGAGCGGGTAGCCGAGCTCGTCGGCACCGGCCAGCAGGTCCTCGATCGTGTGGCAGACCACCGACCGGGCGGACTCGCCGCCGAGCTCCTCGACGATCTTCTTGAACGTCTCGCGGTTCTCGCCGCGGTTGATCGCCTCGATGCTGGCGCCGATCAGCTCGACGTCGTACTTCTCCAGCACCCCGGCGGCGTCGAGCTGCATGGCGCAGTTGAGGGCGGTCTGCCCGCCGAGGGTCGCGAGCAGCGCGTCGGGCCGCTCCTTGGCGATCACCTTCTCGACGTACTCGGGGGTGATCGGCTCGATGTAGGTGGCGTCGGCGAACTCCGGGTCGGTCATGATCGTGGCCGGGTTGGAGTTGACCAGGACGACCCGCAGGCCCTCCTCCTTGAGCACCCGGCACGCCTGCGTGCCGGAGTAGTCGAACTCGCAGGCCTGCCCGATGATGATCGGCCCGGAGCCGATCACCAGCACGGACTTGATGTCGTCGCGCTTGGGCATCAGGCCTTCGCCTCCATGAGGTCGCAGAAACGGTCGAAGAGGTAGGCAGCATCGTGCGGACCGGCCGCGGCCTCCGGGTGGTACTGGACGGAGAAGCTCCTCAGCGCCCCGTCGTCGTCGCGCAGCTCCAGGCCCTCGACCACGTCGTCGTTGAGGCAGACGTGGGAGACCGAGGCGACGCCGTACGGCGTGTGGGTCTCCCCCTCCAGGGGCGCGTCGACCGCGAAGCCGTGGTTGTGCGCGGTGACCTCGACCTTGCCGGTGGTGCGGTCCATCACGGGCTGGTTGATGCCGCGGTGGCCGTACTTGAGCTTGTAGGTGTCGAAGCCCAGGGCACGACCGAAGAGCTGGTTGCCGAAGCAGATCCCGAAGTACGGGAGGTCCTGGGCCAGCGCCCCCTGGAGCAGCTCGACCTGGGCGGTGGTGGCGGCCGGGTCGCCCGGGCCGTTGGAGAAGAAGAGGCCGTCGGGCGCGACGGCGAGCACCTGCTCGAGCGAGGAGGTGGCGGGCAGGACGTGCACCTCGATGCCGCGCTCGCTCATCATCCGCGGGGTGTTCGCCTTGATCCCCAGGTCGAGGGCGGCGACGGTGAACCGCTTCTCCCCCACTGCGGGGACGACGTACGGCTCGCTCACCGTGACCGCCTCGCTGAGGTTGGCACCGGTCATCTCACCGGACTCGCGGACCCGGGCCAGCAGCGCCTCGGCGTCGGTCTCGGTGGTGGAGATGCCCACCCGCATCGCGCCGCGCTCGCGCAGGTGCCGGGTCAGGGCGCGGGTGTCCACACCGGAGATCCCGACGACACCCTGCTCGCGCAGCGCGTCGTCCAGGGTCCGCGTGCTGCGCCAGTTGGAGGGCACCCGGGCGGGGTCGCGCACGACGTAGCCGGAGACCCAGATGCGACGGGACTCGGGGTCCTCGTCGTTCATGCCGGTGTTGCCGACGTGCGGGGCCGTCATCACGACGACCTGGCGGTGGTAGCTGGGGTCGGTCAGCGTCTCCTGGTAGCCGGACATGCCGGTCGAGAAGACGATCTCGCCGAAGGTCTCGCCTTCGGCTCCGAAGGACTCACCGCGAAAGGTGCGCCCGTCCTCGAGGACCATGAGCGCAGGGGCAGGCAGAGCCATGCCGCACCTCCTTCTCCGCCTCACAGGACGGACCGTTAAAGGATGTTCGAACAGGGGGCCGACCCTATCAGTGGGACGGCCCGCACCCGGGGCGGGTACCGCTCCGTGGCGCGCCTCTCGCCCGCCCCTACGCCGGCTCAGGCCACGAAGATGCAGAACGGATGCCCCTCGGGGTCCGCGTACACCCGCAGCGGTTCGTCAGGGTCGTCGGTGCGGTCCAGCAGGACCGTGGCGCCCAGCGACAGCGCACGCTCGTGCTGCTCGGCGAGCCCCTCGACGTCGGGCACCGTCAGGTCCAGGTGGAGCTGCTGCGAGACACCGGGCTCCGGCCACGTCGGGCGCGGCAGCGCCTCGACGCGCTGGAACGCGAGCATCCGGGTGCCGTCCTCGGCGGTGAGCACCAACCAGTCGGCCTGGTCGGGGGTCCCGTCGGCCGGGACGTCGTCGCCCGGGCGGTAGACCAGACCGAGCAGCTCGCGCCAGAACTCGGCCTCCCGTCTGATCTCGACCGCGTCGAGCACCGTGTGCAGCAGCCGGGGTGGGGGCATCAGGAGAGACCCCGGGCGTAGTTCCCCGGGTGGTGGCAGTCGTCGAGGTCGGCCAGCCGGTCGACGGTGGTGATCTCCATGGGCCGACACTAGACCCGCCGGGCGGCGGGGGTCAGCCCGTGCAGATCAGTCCGCCAGTGCTCCGTCCCGGACGGTCACCCGACCGCCGTACACGGTGTGCACCACGCGGGAGGAGAGCTCCCGGCCGTGCCAGGGATTGTTGCGCGAGAGCGAGGCCGAGGCGTCCCGGTCGACGGTGACGGCGGCGTCGGGGTCGACCAGCACCACGTGCCCGGGAGCCCCGGGGACCAGCCCCTGCCCCTGGGACCCGAGGCCGGCGATCCGCGCGGGCGTGGTCGACATGACCCGGGCGACGTCGCTCCACGAGAGCTCGGGCATCGCGGTGCGCACCACGCCGAGTGCGGTCTCCAGCCCGAGCATACCGAAGGCGGCGTCGACGAAGGCGTGCTCCTTGTCGTGGCGGGCGTGCGGGGCGTGGTCGGTGGCCACCGCGTCGATCGTGCCGTCGGCCAGCGCCTCGCGCAGCGCGGCGACGTCCTCCTCGGGACGCAGCGGCGGGTTGACCTTGTACGTCGGGTCGTAGCCGGTGAGCAGGTCGGCGGTCAGCAGCAGGTGGTGCGGCGTGACCTCGGCGGTGACGTCGATCCCCTGGGCCTTCGCCCAGCGCAGCACCTCGACCGAGCCGGCGGTGGAGACGTGCGCGACGTGCACCCGCGAGCCGGTGTGCCGGGCGAGCATCACGTCGCGCGCGACGATCACCTCCTCGGCGATGCCGGGCCAGCCGGGCAGACCGAGGCGGCCGGAGAGCTCGCCCTCGTGGCAGCAGGCGGTCGGGCCGGCGAGCGTGGGGTCCTGGGAGTGCTGGGAGACCACCCCGCCGAACGCCTTGACGTACTCCAGGGCCCGGCGCATCACCCGGGCGTCGTGCACGCAGCGACCGTCGTCGGAGAAGACCCGGACGCGCGCCCGGGACCGGGCCATCAGCCCGAGCTCGGCGAGCTCCTCCCCGCCCAGGCCGCGGGTGACCGCGCCCACGGGCTGCACCTCGACCAGGCCCACCTCGCGTCCGAGCTGCCAGACGCGCTCGGCCGCCTCGGCGGTGTCGGTGACCGGCGAGGTGTTGGCCATCGCCAGCACGGCGGTGTAGCCGCCGAGGGCCGCGGCCTGCGAGCCGGTCAGGATCGTCTCGGCGTCCTCCCGCCCCGGTTCACGCAGGTGGGTGTGCAGGTCGACGAGGCCCGGCAGCGCGACCAGGCCGTCGGCGTCGAGCACCTCGTGGCCTGCCGGGTCCACCGCACCGACCTCGGCGATCACGCCGTCGACGACGAGCAGGTCTGCCGGGGTCTCGCCGAGCAGCGAGGCCCCCTTGATCACGAGCGCCATCAGGCTTCCTCTCCGGCCAGCAGGTGGTAGAGCACGGACATGCGGACCGCCAGACCGCTGGAGACCTGCTCCAGGACGACCGACTGGGCGGCGTCCGCGGCGTCGGCGGCGATCTCCAGGCCGCGGTTCATCGGACCGGGGTGGCAGATCGGCACGTCCGGCCCGATCAGCGCGAGCCGGTTGCGGGTCAGCCCGTAGCCGACCGTGTACTCCCGGGCGGTCGGGAAGAACGCGCCGGACATGCGCTCGCGCTGGACCCGCAGCATCATCACCGCGTCGGCCTCGGGCAGCACGGCGTCCAGGTCGTAGGAGGTCTCGAAGCCGACGTCGCGCGACCAGGGGTCGATCCCGGACGGCATCAGCGTCGGCGGCGCCACGACCGTCACCCGGGCGCCGAGCTTGGTCAGGCACAGGACGTTGGAGCGGAAGACCCTGCTGTGCGTCAGGTCGCCGACGATCGCCACGTGGCGGCCCGCCAGCGAGCCCAGGTGGCGCTGCAGGGTGTAGGCGTCGAGCAGCGCCTGGGTGGGGTGCTCGTGCATCCCGTCGCCGGCGTTGACCACGGCGGCGTCGACCCACTGGCTCACCTGGTGGGCGGCGCCGCTGGCCGGGTGCCGGATGACCAGGCCGTCGACACCCATCGCGCAGACGGTCAGCACGGTGTCGCGCAGGCTCTCGCCCTTGGAGGCGCTGGACCCCTTGGCGCTGACGTTGATCACGTCCGCCGAGAGCCACTTGCCCGCGATCTCGAACGAGGAGCGCGTGCGGGTGGAGTCCTCGAAGAACATGTTGACCACCGTGCGCCCGCGCAGGGCGGGGAGCTTCTTGACATCCCGGGTCTGGACGTCGTGCATCTCGGCGGCGGTCTCGAAGATCGCGCCGATCTGGTCGACGGAGAGGTCGTCGATGGAGAGCAGGTGCTTCACGCGATCGTCACCTCGTCCACCCCGTCGGTCTCGGCGAGCCGCACGCTGACCCGCTCGGAGCGGGCGCTGGGCAGGTTCTTGCCCACGTGGTCGGCCCGGATCGGCAGCTCGCGGTGACCCCGGTCGACCAGGACGGCGAGCCGCACCGCCGCGGGGCGACCCAGGTCGCTCAGCGCGTCCAGGGCAGCGCGGATGGTGCGCCCGGAGAAGAGCACGTCGTCGACCAGCACGACGACCTTGCCGTCGATGCCGGAGGCCGGGAGCTGAGTCTTGTGCGCGCGGCGGGTGGGCTGGGAGCGCAGGTCGTCGCGGTACATCGTCACGTCGAGCTCGCCGACCGCGACGGGCGTGCCCTCCACGGCCGCGATCCCCTCGGCGATCCGCCGTGCCAGCGGGACGCCGCGGGTGTGCAGGCCGAGGAGGATGAGGCCGTCGGCGCCCTTGTTGCGCTCGAGGATCTCGTGCGAGATGCGGGTCAGAGCCCGGCCGATGTCTCGGGGATCGAGGACGGTACGTCCTGGTGCGGGGGCAGGCATGGGCGACCTGGACCTCCTTCTCCGCCTCACGGGACGGTTCGTTAAAGGATGTCGTGCAGGCCGGATGCTAACAGCCCGAGGCGTCCGCTCAGCGGTCGAGGTGCTTCGCCCGCGCGAAGCTGAACAGGCCGTAGCAGGCGATACCCAGGGCGATCACGCTGAGCAGCCACGGGCCGAAGGGCTGCTGCAGCACCTCGGCGAGCGCGTCGTCGAGTCCCTGGTCCTTGCCCTCGTGCGTCCAGCCGGCGTGCACGATCAGCACGCCGACGATCCCGACCGCGACGCCCTTGGAGACGTAGCCGGCGATGCCGAACCACTTGTAGGCGCGGCCGATCTCGCCGATCCGGCCGGACTGGTCGAGGTGCTCGAGGAACTTCTTGGAGACGCCGCGGTAGATCTGCAGACCGCCGTAGCCGATCACGCAGAGCCCACCGAACACGACCAGCCACTGGCCGGCGGGCCAGGACATCACCTGCGCGGTGAACGGCTTGCCACCACCGCCGCCGCCACTGCTCAGCAGCGTGCGGAAGGCGGTGAAGGCCAGGGCTCCGTACAGAGCGGCCTTGAGCAGGGAGCCGCCGGCCGCGACCCAGCGCTCCGTGCCGTCCTTGTCCTCGTGCCCGAAGGCGGCCTCCAGGAGCCGCCAGAGCACCAGCAGGACCAGGCCGACGGCGACGCCCCACAGCACCGCGGTGCCGAGTCCGCTGGAGGTCAGCTGCTGGAAGGCGCCCTCGCTCGAGGCCTTCCCCGAGGAGGAGCTGCCCCAGGCGAGCTGGAGCGCCACCCAGCCGATCAGGAGGTGGGTGATGCCGTAGGCGACCAGCCCGACGCGGATGAGAACGTCGAGCCAGGGGCTGTCCTCGGCACTGTCGCCCGCCCTGCGGGCCTTGCTGGAGATGTCGACCACGGACCCCGGGTGCCCATCCGGGGTCCGCAGCATGCGTCGACTACTCCGCCGGCTTCTCCAGGATCGCCACCACGCCCTGCCCACCGGCGGCGCAGATGGAGATCAGGCCGCGGCCCGAGCCCTGCTGGGCGAGCAGCTTGGCCAGCACCGGGACGATGCGCCCGCCGGTGGCGGCGAACGGGTGCGCCGCAGCGAGCGAGGAGCCGTTGACGTTGAGCTTGTCCCGGTCGATGGCGCCCAGCGGCACGTCCAGGCCGAGGCGCTCCTTGCAGAAGACCGGGTCCTCCCAGGCCTTCAGGGTGGAGAGCACCTGGGAGGCGAACGCCTCGTGGATCTCGTAGTAGTCGAAGTCCTGGAGGGTGAGGCCCTCGCGCTGGAGCATCCGGGCCACGGCGTACGCCGGCGCCATCAGCAGGCCCTCGTGGCCGTGCACGTAGTCGACCGCCGCGGTCTCGTGGGCGGTGAGGTAGGCCAGCACGGGCAGCCCGCGCTCCTTCGCCCACTCCTCCGAGGCGAGCAGCACCGCGGACGCGCCGTCGCTGAGCGGGGTGGAGTTGCCGGCCGTCATGGTCGCGGCCTCCCCCCGACCGAAGACCGGCTTGAGGGTGGCGAGCTTCTCAGCGGTCGAGTCGGGGCGCATGTTCGTGTCGCGCTCGACGCCGCGGAACGGGGTGACCAGGTCGTCCTGGAAGCCCTCGTCGTAGGAGCGGGCCAGGTTCTGGTGCGAGCGCGCGGCCAGCTCGTCCTGCTCCTGGCGCCCGACCCGCCACTCCAGGGCGGTCAGGGCGGCGTGCTCGCCCATCGACTTGCCGGTGCGCGGCTCCCCGTTCTGCGGGATCTCCAGGCCGATGTCGCCGGGGCGGATCTGGCCCAGGGCGAGCAGCTTGCCCTTGGTGTCCTTCGCGGCGTTGACCTTCATCAGCTTCTTGCGGAGCTTGTCGCTGATCGCCACGGGCGCGTCGGAGGTGGTGTCGGAGCCGCCGGCGATGCCGACGTCGATCTGGCCCAGCGCGATCTTGTTGGCCACCTGGATCACGGCCTGGAGACCGGTGCCGCACGCCTGCTGGATGTCGGTGGCGGGGGTGGCCGGGCTGAGCTTCGAGCCGAGGACGCACTCGCGGGTCAGGTTGAAGTCACGGGCGTGCTTGAGCACGGCGCCGGCGACGACCTCGCCCAGCACCTCACCCTCGAGGCCGAAGCGGGTCACCAGCCCGTCGATGGCGGCGGTGAGCATCTCCTGGTTCGAGACGTCGGCGTAGACGGTGTTGGAACGCGCGAACGGGATCCGGTTGCCGCCGATGACGGCGACGCGGCGGGTCTGGGCCTGCATCTTGAGCTCCTGCGGGGTGACTGGCTGGTGGGCCGGGTGGTGGGCCGGCATGTCTGCGGGGCCCGGTGCGGGTACGTCGTACCCGACCACGGGCGGTCAATCCTGGCGTGCGCGAGCCCTTCTCGGAACCCGATGAGGGCAACGTCACGAAATATGGACGCCGAGTTACACCAGGAGTTACATGTCGGGCACCCTAGTCCTGCACACCCGGGTCGTGCTCGTGATCCACCGACCGAAAGGCCTCCCCATGACCGACCGCTACCAGGGCTTCGTCTCCACGCCCGTCGGCAAGCTACTCGTGAAGAACCTGGGGCTGCCCAGCCCCGCGCGGCTCGAGCGGTGGAGCGAGGGCTCGCCGCTGGTCGACGGCACCGTGCTGGTCGGCGGCCGGGGCCGGATGGCCGACCGCCTGTCCAAGACGCTGGACAGCCTCGGCATCGCGGCGGTCACCGAGGATCCCGAGCAGACGGACGGCACCGGGCGCACGACATACAAGGGTCTGGTCTTCGACGCCACCGGCCTCGAGCGTCCCGAGGAGCTGGTGGCACTGCGCGACTTCTTCACCCCCCTCCTGCGCCGCCTCGACCCCTGCCCCCGGGTCGTCGTGCTCGGGACGCCCCCCGAGCAGCTGACCGGCGCGGCGCGGATGACCCAGCGGGCGCTGGAGGGCTTCACCCGGTCGCTGGGCAAGGAGATCGGCCGCGGCGGCACCTCCCAGCTCGTCTACGTGAGCGAGGGCGCCGAGGACGCGACCGACTCCACGCTCGCCTTCCTCCTCTCCCCCAAGTCCGCCTACGTCTCCGGCCAGGTCGTCCGGATCGGCGCGCGCGGTCGCCAGGACGCGGTCGCGGTCACCGACTGGGAGAAGCCGCTGGCGGGCAAGGTGGCCCTGGTCACCGGCGCCAGCCGGGGCATCGGCGAGCAGATCGCCCGGGTGCTGCACCGCGACGGGGCCACCGTCGTCGGGGTCGACGTGCCGCAGGCGGCGAGCGAGCTGCAGTCCCTGATGGCCGAGCTGGACGGCGACCACCTCAGCCTGGACATCACCCACTCCGACGCGCCGCAGCGGATCGCCCACCACCTGCGCGAGCAGCACGGCGGGGTGGACGTGGTGGTGCACAACGCGGGCATCACCCGGGACAAGAAGCTGGCGAACATGGACGAGGCGCGCTGGGACAGCGTGATCTCGGTCAACCTGCTCGCGCCCGAGCTGATCACCCGCGAGCTGCTGGACCAGGGCGTCGTCGGCGCCAACGGCCGGATCATCGGCGTCGCCTCGATCGCCGGCATCGCCGGCAACGTCGGCCAGACGAACTACGCCGCGTCCAAGGCGGGCGTCATCGGACTGGTCGACAGCCTGGCCGACGAGCTCTCCGACGGCATCACCGTCAACGCGGTGGCGCCGGGGTTCATCGTCACCCAGATGACGGCCGCGGTGCCGTTCGCCACCCGCGAGGTCGGCCAGCGACTCAACGCCATGAGCCAGGGCGGGCTCCCGGTCGACGTGGCCGAGACCATCGCCTGGTTCGCCTCGCCCGCCTCGACCGCGGTCAACGGCAACGTGGTCCGCGTCTGCGGCCAGATGATGCTGGGGGCCTGAGGTGGCCGGCGCGCTCGCGCTCGCCCGCGCGGCCCTGCCCGCCGTCCCCGGGGTCAACCAGCTGCCCGGGGTACGGAAGGCACCGGCCTCGGAGTTCACCGGCATCGCCCGCACCGGGCCGGTGACCGAGATCGATCCCCGGCACGTCGCCGCCTACGCCCGGGTGTGCGGTTTCCCGCGGCGCGACACCGTGCCGGTCACCTACCCGCACCTGCTGACCTTCGACCTCCAGATGCAGATCATGAGCAGCGCGGCGTTCCCCTGGCCGGCGATCGGGACCGTGCACCTGGAGAACACCGTCACCTCGCACCGCCCGATCGCGCTGACCGAGGCGTTGGGGGCGACCACCTCGGTGCGCGAGCCGCGCCCTCACCCCAAGGGGACGCTGCTCGACTTCGTCTCCACGATCAGCTCGGGCGACGAGATCGTCTGGGAGTCCACCTCGACCTACCTGCGCCGGGGCCGCGGGACCGAGGACGCCCCTCGCGGCCTCGACCTGCCGCTGGTCCCCGAGGGCAGGACCACCTGGGACCTGCCCGGCGACCTGGGGCGGCGCTACGGCAGCGTCTCGGGCGACTTGAACCCGATCCACCTCTACCCGCTCACGGCACGAGCGCTCGGGTTCAAGCGGCAGATCGCCCACGGCATGTGGACCAAGGCCCGCTGCCTGGCGGCGATCGAGAACCGCCTGCCGGACGGCGTGCGGGTCGAGGTCTCCTTCCGCAAGCCGGTCTTCCTCCCCGGACGGGTGGCGTTCGGGCTCGAGGGCGACCGGTCCGCCTGGTCGTTCTCGCTCACCAGTCCCGAGGACCGGTCCACGCACCTGGTCGGGCGGGCCACGGCGCTCTGAGCCCGGCCCCCCGCCGGGTCAGCGCGGGACGCCGAACTGGAGCGTGGCGACCGTCCTGGCCGCCGTGGCCACCGGGGCCTGGGCCAGGTTGAAGACAGCGGTGGACGGGGTCCACGTGCCCAGGTCGGTGGTGCCGTTGCCGTCCCAGTCGCCGGTGACCGGCAGGTCGCCGGGGTAGCCGAACGGCACCGTCGCCAACGCGGCGACGCCGGCCGGGTCGACGGTCCGCAGGGTGAAGGTCAGCGTCGCCTTGTCGTAGACGCCCACGTCGGTGCGCCCGTCGCCGTCCCAGTCGCCGGTGACCGGCACGTCGTCGGCATCTCCCATCGGGACCGAGGCGACCGCGCCGGACGCGGCGCGCAGCAGGAAGGTCGCAGAACGGGGCCGGAAGACACCGACGTCCCACGCGCCGTTGCCGTCCCAGTCCCCGGCCACGGGACGGTCGCCCCGGGCCCCGAACCGGAACGAGGTCGTCCCGGCGGGGCCGCTGAGCTTGAACATGCGCCCGCGCGGGTTCCAGGTGCCGGGCTGGACCAGCCCGTCGCCGTCCCAGTCGCCGAGCACCGGCTCGTCGGTGCCGGAGCCGAACCGGATCGCCGGGGTGGCCCCGTCGGCCTGGCGTACGACGAAGTCACCGCGCCGGGTACGACGGAAGACCGCCACCTCGGCACCCCTCGTCCCCGCCAGGTTGCCGGCCATCGGGACGTCGACGCAGTTGCCCGACGTCACCGCTCCGTACCCCAGCTTGACCCCGCGGAAGTGCGCGGGCACGACGTCGCGGCCGACCTTCTGCTCGAAGTGCAGGTGGGCGCCGGTGGTGTTCCCGGTCTTGCCCACCGCCCCGATCAGGGTTCCCTGGTCGACGGAGGATCCCGCCGCGACGAAGACGTTCTTCAGGTGGGCGTACGTCGTGCTCTCGCCGTTGCCGTGGTCGATCACCACGTGCCTGCCGTAGCCCCGCGTGCTCGTCTGGTCGGCCTTGGTCACCCGCCCGGCCGCGGCGGCCACGACCGCCTTGCCCTCGTCCTTGGCGCGGTTGAAGTCGACCGAGTGGACGCTCGGCGAGTGCCGGGCCCGGGTGCCCGCCGACCAGTCCTGCGCGCAGGTGAACGGCACCTGGAAGGACGTGGTCGGCACTGGCAGCGACTTGCGTGCCGCCGACGACTGGGCGGGCGCGGTCAACGCCGTGGTGCACAGCGCCAGGGCGGCCAGTCCGAGCGCGGCGGTGGTGGCGCGGGCGCGCGGCCAGGGGTGGGTCAGGGGCACGGCGGGGTCCACCTCGTCAGTCGCAGGACGCTCCGCGGGCACCTCGTCGCGCCCCGGTGGTCAGTCCTGTCCCACGAAGGGTCGGATGCCACACAAGCGCTCAGAAGTCACGGAAGCACTCACAGATAATCACGCGTCCGGCGTGTCTGTCAGGCAGATCACGTGAATTACACCCGTGTAATGGTATATGCGCTCATCGCCGACGGCGGATGAGCCCCTCCTGGGCCACCGTGGCGACGAGAGAGCCCTCCTCGGTGAAGACGTTGGCCAGCGCGAGCCCGCGCCCACCGGAGGCCGACGGTGAGTACTGGTCGTAGAGCCACCACCGGTCCGCCCGCATCGGCCGGTGGAACCACACGGTGTGGTCCAGCGAGGCCGGCTGGAGGGTCGGCGACCCGATGTCCACCCCGTGCGGCACCAGCGTCACCCCCAGCAGGGTCAGGTCGGTGCCGTAGAGCAGCGCGGCCAGCTGGATCGACCGGTCGTCGGGGAGCTCGCCGTCGACCCGGACCCAGGCTCGCGCGCGGGCAGGGTGCGCGGGGTCCTCCTCCAGGCCGTGGCGCGAGTTGCCGACGTAGCGCACGTCCAGCGCCGCCCACTCCCGGCGCCACTCCGCGGCCTCCTCCTCGCCTCGTCGGCGGATCAGCTCGGCCAGCGGGAGCGCGTCTGCCGGCGGCGGGACCGCCGGCATCGCGTCCTGGTGGACGAAGCCGTCCTCGGGCAGCTGGAAGCTGCAGGTCTGGTAGTAGATGGGGCGTCCGTGCTGGCGCGCCACGACCCGGCGCGCGTCGAAGGTGCGTCCGTCGCGGATCCGCTCCACGTCGTAGATGATCGGCACCGAGGTGTCGCCGGGCCGCAGGAAGTAGGAGTGCAGCGAGTGCAGCGCGAACGGCTCCTCCACGCTACGAGAGGCGGCCAGCAGCGCCTGGGCCGCCACCTGGCCCCCGAAGACGCGCTGACGGCGGGTGTCCGGCTGCCGCCCGCGGAAGAGGTCGAGATCCAGGCGCTCGAGGTCCAGCAGCTCCAGCAGCTCGGCCGCCGATCCCGGCACTAGCCCTGCCCCTGCTCGTTGTCGGGGCGGTCCAGGCCCGCCAGGAACTGCTCGAACTGACGCCCCAGGTCCTCTCCGGTGGGCAGCGGCTCGTCGCTGGCCAGCAGCGAGGCGCCCGACTCCTCGGCCCGCTGGAACGAGTCGTACTGCTGCTCCAGAGCGGTCACGACGTCCTGGACCTCCGCGTGGCTGGTCAGGTAACGGGCGACCTCCTGCTCGCACTCCTCGGCGGCCGAGCGCAGGGTCGTCAGGTCGATCGTCAGCCGGCCCCCGATCTCGAGGTTCTCCAGGAGCGAGAGCGACGCGGTCGGGTAGGCCATCTGGGCCAGGTAGTGCGGCACGTGCGCGACGTACCCCAGCGCGGGGTGGCCCCACTCCCCCAGCCGGACCTCGAGCAGCGCCTGGGCGCTGGAGGGGACCCGGAGCTCGCCGCGCCACGGGCTGCGCCCGGTGAGCAGGGAGGAGTCGTTGGCGTGGTGGGTCACCGCGATGGGTCGGGTGTGCGGCACCGCCATGGGCACCGAGCCCAGGGAGACCACGCGGGTCACCCCCAGCCGCTCGACGACCTCGCGGACGGCCAGCGCGAACGCCTCCCAGCGGATGTCCGGCTCCGGACCGGTGAGCAGCAGGAACGGGGTGCCGCCGGTGTCACGCAGCAGCCGCACGGACAGCCGAGGGGCCTCGAAGCCCTCGTAGTGGTCCTGCACGAAGGCGATCGGGGGGCGGCGCGCCCGGTAGTCGTGCAGCTGGTCGACGTCGAAGGTGGCCACCACCGGCCCCTCGCCCAGCTCGCGCAGGTGCTGGGCACCCAGCTCGGCGGACTGGCCGGCGTCGAGGAACCCGGTGAGCACCAGGACCATGGTCAGCTCGTCGACGCCCTCCAGCTCCGGGACGTCGTCGACGATGTGCACCAGTCGGTTCGGGGCGTCAGGCATGCGCCCAGCCTATGCTGCGCCCGCGCACGGCCCGGAGGTGACGACGGGCACACCCCCGAACCCCCCCGGGATTGTTACTGAGAGGTAACCTAGGCGGGCCCGGCCCACGCCGGGTCACCGACCCCTTTAGGCACCATTAGGAGACTCCGTGCCCCGACAGTTGCGAGAGGTCGTCTTCGTCGACGGCGTGCGCACGCCGTTCGGCAAGGCCAAGGGCCAGTTCGCCGAGACCCGCGCCGACGACCTCGTCATCAAGTGCATCCGCGAGCTCATGCGGCGCAACCCCTCGCTCCCCCCGGAGCGGGTGGACGAGGTGGCCATCGCCGCCACCACGCAGATCGGCGACCAGGGCCTGACCATGGGCCGCACCGCCGCCCTGCTGGCCGGGCTGCCGAACACCACCCCCGGCTACTCGATCGACCGGATGTGCGCGGGCGCGATGACCGCCGTGACCACCACGGCGGGCGGCATCGCCTTCGGTTCCTACGACGTGGTCATCGCCGGCGGTGTCGAGCACATGGGCCGCCACCCGATGGGCGAGGGCGTGGACCCCAACCCGCGGATCATCTCCGAGAAGATCGTCGACCCCGACGCGCTCGTGATGGGCAAGACGGCCGAGAACCTGCACGACCGCTACCCCGCGATCACCAAGGAGCGCGCCGACGCGTACGCCGTGCGCAGCCAGCAGCGGACCGCCGCGGCGTACGCCGCCGGCAAGATCCAGCCCGACCTGGTGCCGGTGGCCACCCGCTCCGCCGAGGAGGGCTGGGGCCTGGCCCTGACCGACGAGGCACCGCGGCCGCAGACGAGCATGGAGACTCTCGCCGGTCTGAAGACCCCGTTCCGCGCGCACGGCAACGTGACCGCCGGCAACGCCTCGGGCATCAACGACGGTGCCACCGCGGCGATCCTCGCCGACGAGGAGACCGCCAAGGAGCTCGGCCTGCCGGTCAAGATGCGCCTGGTCTCCTACTCGTTCGTGGGTGTCGAGCCCGAGGTCATGGGTGCCGGCCCGATCCCGTCGACCGAGAAGGCGCTCAAGCAGGCCGGTCTCACCATCGACGACATCGACGCCTTCGAGATCAACGAGGCGTTCGCGGTGCAGGTGCTCGCGCTCCTGGACCACTACGGCATCGCCGACGACGACCCGCGCGTCAACCCGTACGGCGGCGCCATCGCCATGGGTCACCCGCTCGCCTCCTCCGGCGTGCGCCTGATGAACCAGCTCGCTCGACAGTTCGAGGAGCGCCCCGAGGTCCGCTACGGCATCACGACCATGTGCGTCGGCATCGGCATGGGCGGGACCATCGTCTGGGAGAACCCGCACTGGAACGGAGAGAAGGCCTGATGTCCGACCTGAGCACCCTGATCGAGAAGGCCGCGTCCCTCGCCCCCGAGAACGAGGTCGTGACGCAGGCCAAGCTGCGCAAGGTCACCCTGCCGGGTGACGCCGGTGTCCTGGGCCTGATCACCCTGGACAACGGGCTGGACCACACCCGGCCCAACACCTTCGGGTTCAAGGGCCTGATCTCCCTGAACGAGGCGATCGACGCTGCCCTGGCCGACGACGAGATCACCGCGCTGGCGGTCACGGGCAAGCCGTTCATCCTCGCCGCCGGCGCCGACCTGTCCGGCATCTCCGGCGGCGGCCCGGACGGCGTCCGGCTGATCGCCGAGCTCGGCCACGGCGTCTTCCGCAAGCTGGGCGAGGGCGGCAAGCCCTCGTTCGGCTTCATCAACGGCCTGGCGCTGGGCGGTGGCCTCGAGGTCGCGCTGCACTGCACCTACCGCACCGTGATGGACTCGGCTCCCGCGCTCGGCCTGCCCGAGGTCATGCTCGGCCTGGTCCCCGGCTGGGGCGGCGCCTGGCTGCTCCCGAACCTGGTCGGCGCGGACGCGGCGGTCACCGTGATGGTGGAGAACCCGCTCAACAACGGCAAGGTCATCGGCGGCAAGAAGGCCTACGACCTCGGCATCGCCGACGCGGTCTTCTCCGGCGCCGACTACCTGGAGCAGTCGCTGCTGTGGGCGGCCGACGTGCTGACCGGCAAGGTCACCGTCGAGCGGCCCGAGGTCGACCGCGGGGCCGGCTGGGACGCCGCCGTCGAGCGGGCCCGCGGCATCGTGCTGGCGAAGACCGGCGGTGCCTCGCCGGCCGGCAAGCGGGTCGTCGAGCTGCTCGAGGCCGCCCGCACCTCGACCCGCGACGAGGGCTTCGCGGCCGAGGACCAGGGTCTGGAGGACATGTCCAAGACCCCGGAGCTGCTGGCCAGCCTCTACTCCTTCGACCTGGTGCAGAAGCGGGCCAAGCGCCCCGCCGGTGCGCCGGACAAGTCCCTGGCCCGCAAGGTGACCAAGGTCGGCATCGTCGGCGCGGGCCTGATGGCCTCGCAGATGGCCCTGCTCTTCGCCCGGCGCCTCGAGGTCCCGGTGGTCCTGACCGACCTCGACGAGGAGCGCGCCCAGAAGGGTGTCGCCTACGTCACCGCCGAGATCGACAAGCTGCTCGGCAAGGGCCGGATCAGCCAGGACAAGGCGAACCGCCTCAAGTCGCTGGTCTCCGGGTCGGCGGACAAGGAGACCGCGTTCGCCGGTGCCGACTTCGTGATCGAGGCCGTCTTCGAGGAGATGTCGGTCAAGAAGTCGGTCTTCGCCGACGTGGAGAAGGTCGTCTCGCCCGAGTGCGTGCTGGCCACCAACACCTCCTCGCTGTCGATCACCGAGATGGCCTCCGAGCTGCAGCACCCGGAGCGGGTCGTGGGCTTCCACTTCTTCAACCCGGTCGCGATCATGCCGCTGCTCGAGATCGTCAAGGGCGACGCCACCGACGACGAGACCCTGGCCACCGCCTTCGCCACCGGCAAGGGCCTGAAGAAGACCTGCATCCTGGTCAAGGACAGCCCCTCGTTCATCGTGAACCGGCTGCTCGGCCGGTTCCTGGGCGAGGTCGCCAAGGCGGTCGACGCCGGTACCCCGATCGAGACCGCGGACGCCGCGTTCGCCGGGATCGCGCCGATGCCGCCGTTCATGCTGCTCGGCCTCGTCGGCCCGGCGATCGCGCTGCACAACAACGAGACCCTGGTCAAGGCGTTCCCCGACCGGTTCTACGTCTCCCCGCTCCTCGAGCGGGTCGTGGCGGAGAAGAAGACCTCGTTCTACCTGCCGGACCTCTCCATCGACCCGGAGATCAAGGCCCTGCAGGAGCAGCCGGAGAACCCGGTCGTGCTGAGCAAGGACGAGCTGCGCGAGGCGGCCCTCTCCGGGCTCGCCGAGGAGGCACGCCTGATGCTGGACGAGGGTGTCGTCGCGGCTCCCGAGGACCTGGACCTGGCGATGATCACCGGCGCCGGCTTCTCGTTCTGGAACGGTGGCCTGACCATGCTGCTCGACTCCTCCGGCGTCGCCGAGAAGGTCAACGGCAAGCGGTTCCACTGAGCCGTCGCTCGCCGGCGTGAGCCGGCGACGTGCACGAGGGCGTCCGACCTGCGGGTCGGGCGCCCTCGTCGTTCCTGCGACAGGTGCCAGGGCTTCCGGAAGACTCCTGCCCGGAGACCGAACCGAACGGGCGCCTGGGAGCGTCGTACAAGGCGTGAGAGCAACAGCGAGACCCGGGAGACCAGATGGCGCGACGTGACTCCGAGGCGTTCACCGAGTTCGTGGCCGCCAGGTCCGCCGCCCTGCACCGCACGGCCTACCTGATGGTCGGCGACCGGGGTCTGGCCCAGGACCTGCTCCAGGAGGCGCTCACCAAGACGTACGTCGCCTGGCCACGGCTGCGGGACCCCCGACGGGCCGAGGCCTACACGCGCAAGGCGATCACCACCACGGCGATCGGCTGGTACCGGCGCAAGGGCTGGACCGCCGAGCGACCCGGTACCGAGGCCCCGGACCTGGGGCGTCCCGGGCACGAGGGGCAGGTGGCCGAGCGCGACTGGCTCTGGCGGGCGCTGCTCGACCTGCCGCCGCGGCAGCGGGCCGCGCTCGTGTGCCGGTTCTACGACGACCTGAGCGAGGCCCAGACCGCCGAGGTCATGGGGTGCGCGCCCGGCACCGTGAAGAGCCAGGTCTCCGCCGGGCTCGCCAAGCTGCGTGCGGCCGTGGGCGACCGCGGCCTGGACGCCACCTTCCTGGACGACGAGCTGACGGAGGCGACGCGATGACCACCGACCTGCACGACCTGATGAGCGAACGGGCCGAGCGGCTCGACCCGCCCACCCTCGACGCCTCGGCGATCATGGCCGCGGGCGACCGGCGGGTCCGTCGTCGCCGCTGGACCGGTGGCGCCGGCGCAGCCGTGCTCTGCGTGGCTGCCGCACTGGCGGCCCCGGCAGTGCTCGGCGGGAGCGGCACCGACGGCCTGGTCGCCGAACGCCCGGCGGACAGCGAGGACCCGGTGGCGTGGGTGAGCGGCTCCGTCCTGCACACCTCGCCGGACGGGCCCGAGGTGGAGCTCGGCCGGCAGCCGGTGGCGCTCGTCCAGGGCGAGTCTGGCTTCGTCTTCTCCGACGCCGAGGGTGACGTGCACGTGGTCCTGGACGACCGGGACCTGGTGCTGCCGGTGGGCCGGATGGAGACCCCCGACGCCGCACACTTCGAGTCCGACGGCGACGTCGTCGCCTGGGTCGACGCCGACGAGGGCGAGCCGTCGTACGCCGTGATGGACCTGTCCGAGGGCCCGGGAGTCACCCGGCTGCCCGTGACCGACGGGACGGTCACCCCGCTGGAGCGCGAGCACGACATGACCGCGGCGGTGGCCGCAGTGGACGGGTACACGGTCTACCTGCGGACCGCCGGCGGCGCGACCGCCTGGGAGCCGTTCAGCGGGGACAACGCGCTGCAGCCGCTCGCCGTGGCCCCGGGGACGCAGGTCGTGGTGGAGGACGTCAAGGACGGTGTCTTCCACTACCAGCGCACCGGCGGCACGCCGGCCGCCAAGGAGGAGGCGTACGTCGTGGGACCGGACCTGACCTCCGGCACCGAGCTGGACGCCTGGGACGGCATCCTCTCCCCCGACGGGCGCTACCTGGTGTCGGAGACCGCGGACGAGAACAGGGTCTTCGACACCACGACCGGAGAGCGGCAGCCCTTCGACCTCGGGGAGTACGCCTTCGTCGCGGGGTACCGCTGGCTGGACGGGGACACCTACGTCGCCCTTGGGCTGAAGGACCTGGAGGCCGAGCAGGCCGACCTCCTGAGCTGTGAGGTCGCGACGGGCACCTGCCGGGCCGCGGTCACCGATCTGGACCTGACGTCCGGCGACGCCCTGCAGCTGCCGATGAGCGAGGCCTGGTAGCAGCACGCGGGTCGCGGTCGGGCGGGGCGGCGCTCCCCCTCAGGTGCCCGCCAGTCGGGAGTGGCGGCGCCCGTAGAGGAAGTACACCACCAGTCCCAGGGCCATCCAGGCGAGGAACCGGACCCAGGTGGCCCCGGTCAGGTTGAGCATCAGGTAGGCGCACAGCAGGGCCGAGACCGGGCTCACCACGTAGACCAGCGGCGTGCGGAAGGCCCGGGGCAGGTCCGGTCGCTGCCGGCGCAGCAGCAGGACCCCCAGGCTGACCAGCACGAATGCGAAGAGCGCGCCGATGCTGACCAGGTTGACCAGGGTGTCGAGCTCGACGAACCCGCTGATCGCCGCTACCGCGAGCCCGGTGATCGCGGTGAAGACGTACGGCGTGCCGAATACCGGGTGCACCTTGGCCAACGGCTTGGGCAGGAGCCCGTCGCGGGCCATCGCGAAGCCGACCCGGGTCTGCCCGAGCATCAGGATCATCACCACCACGATCAGCCCGATGCAGGCTCCGATCGCGATCAGCCGGCCCATCCACTCCATCCCGACGGCGTCGAAGGCCGTGGCGAGCGGGGCCGCGTCGTTCTCGTCGATCTGCTCGTAGGGCTGCATGCCGGTCACCACCAGGCTCACGGCGATGTAGAGCACGGTCACGATCACCAGGGAGCCGATGATCCCGCGGGGGATGTCGCGCTGCGGGTTGCGCGTCTCCTCCGCGGTCGTCGCGACGATGTCGAAGCCGAGGAAGGCGAAGAAGACGATCGACGCCCCGGCGATCACTCCCGCCAGCCCGTAGACCGCCGGCTCCGCGCCGGTCAGGGTGCTGATCAGCGTGCTGTCGAGGAAGCCGCCGCTGCCGGCGGGGGCCGGCTTCGACTCCGGGATGAACGGGACGTAGTTCGCGGTGTCGATGTGGGAGAAGCCGAAGATCAGCACCATGGCGATCACCAGCAGCTTGATCGCCACCACCGCCTGGTTGACCCGGCTGGAGAACTTGATCCCGACGATCAGCACGACCGTCACCAGCACGGAGATCACCACGGCGGGAAGGTCGACGAACCCGTCGGCTGCGGAGGCGATCCCGGTCGGCACCTCCAGGAAGCTGCCGTCCACGACCTCCTGGTAGTAGCCGGAGAAGCTCGTGGCCAGGGCGGCCGCCCCGATGGTGAACTCCAGCGCCAGGTCCCAGCCGATGATCCAGGCCACGAGCTCGCCGAAGGTGGCGTAGCTGAACGTGTAGGCGCTTCCGGCGACCGGCACCGTGGCGGCGAACTCGGCGTAGCACAGGGCAGCGAGGCCGCAGGCCAGCCCGGCGATCAGGAAGGAGAGCGTGATCGCCGGCCCGCTGTTGGTCTTGGCGACCGTGCCGGTGACCACGAAGATCCCCGCGCCGATGATCACGCCGACCCCGAAGATCATCAGGTCCAGGGCGCCCAGGTTCTTCTTCAACCGGTGCTCGGGCTCGTCGGTCTCCGCGATCGACTGCTCCACGCTCTTGCGGCGCATCACTCCCACGCTTCGACGCTAGGGGTTACGCACCGGTAGGTCGATGGGCCGATGTCCCCCCCGGCCGGGCGCTGCTGGGCGTGCTGGGTCCCGGTCAGGGAGCCTGGTCGGCCTCGACCAGCTCGGAGCCCTCGTCGGCGGCGGTGATCTCCTCCACGATGGAGCGGGCCAGCGACTGGGCGTCGAGCCCGATCCGGGAGAGGATCACGCCGCGCTTGGCGTGGTCCAGGAAGTCCTGCGGGATGCCGTGCAGGCGCACCGGCGTGTCCACGCCCTGCTCGTTCAGCGTCTGGAGCAGCACGGAGCCGCAGCCGCCGACGACCCCGTTGTCCTCCACGCTGACCACCAGGCGGTGCTCGCGGGCCAGGGCGACGATCGCGGGGTCCACCGGCTTGACCCAGCGGGGGTCGACGACGGTGACCCCGATGCCCTGGGCTTCGAGGCGCTCGGCGACGTCCATCGCGACCGCGACCATCGACCCCACGGCCACCACCAGCACGTCCTGGTCGCCCGTGCGGACCATCAGGTCGGCGTCGCCGACCTTGCCGATCGCCTCGAGGTCCTCGGGCGGCGGACCCTTGGGGAAGCGCACCACGGTGGGGGCGTCGTCGACGTCGATCGCCTCGTTGAGCAGCTCACGCAGCCGGGCGGCGTCGCGCGGGGCGGCGAGCCGGAGCCCGGGGACCACCTGGAGGATCGACATGTCCCACATGCCGTTGTGGCTGGCGCCGTCGTCGCCGGTGACCCCGCTGCGGTCGAGGGCGAACGTGACCCCGCACTTGTGCAGCGCGACGTCCATCAGGACCTGGTCGAAGGCGCGGTTGAGGAAGGTGGCGTACACGGCGAAGACCGGGTGCAGCCCGCCCATCGCCAGGCCGGCGGCCGAGGTGACCGCGTGCTGCTCGGCGATCCCCACGTCGAAGGTCCGCTGGGGGAAGCGACGCTGGAAGTGGTCGAGCCCGACGGGGTGCATCATCGCGGCGGTGAGCGCGACCACGTCGTCGCGGCGCTCGCCGATGCGGACCATCTCCTCGCCGAAGTGGTCGGTCCAGATGCGTCCGGTCGGGTGCTCCTCCCCCGTCTCCACGTCGAACGGGCGGGGCGCGTGGAACTGGTCGGCCTCGTGCGCCATCGCGGCCTGGTAGCCGTAGCCCTTCTTGGTCAGGGCGTGCACGATGACGGGGCCGTTGAACCGCTTGGCCTGGGTCAGCGCCTGCTCCACCGCCGCTCGGTCGTGCCCGTCGATCGGGCCGACGTACTTCAGGCCGAGGTCCTCGAAGAGCCCCTGGGGTGCCAGGGCGTCCTTCATCCCCTTCTTCATCGCGTGCAGCGCGTCGTACGCCGCGGGCCCCACGCCCTTGACCGCGGTCAGACGGCGCTTGACCAGGTCGAGGATCTGCTCGTAGCGGGGGTTGGTGCGCAGGCTGGTCAACGCGGTCGCCAGACCGCCGATGGTGGGCGTGTAGGAGCGCTCGTTGTCGTTGACCACGATCACCAGCCGGCTGTCCTGGGCGATCGCGATGTTGTTCAGCGCCTCCCAGGCCATGCCACCGGTCAGGGCGCCGTCGCCGATCACGGCCACCACGTGCCGGTCCTCGCCGCGGATCCGGTACGCCTTGGCCAGGCCGTCGGCGTAGCTCAGGGCGGTCGAGGCGTGCGAGTTCTCCACGATGTCGTGCTCGGACTCCGCCCGGCTCGGGTAGCCGCTGACCCCGCCCTCCTGGCGCAGCCGGTCGAAGCCCGCGGCGCGGCCGGTGAGGAGCTTGTGCACGTAGGTCTGGTGACCGGTGTCGAAGACCACGCGGTCGTGCGGGCTGTCGAAGACCCGGTGGATCGCCAGGGTCAGCTCGACGACGCCGAGGTTGGGTCCCAGGTGCCCGCCGGTGCGGGCGCAGGTCGCGACGAGGAAGTCCCGGATCTCCGTGGCCAGCTCGCCGAGCTGCTCGTCGTCGAGACCACGGAGATCACGCGGTGCGGAGATCGACTCCAGGTGGCCCATGGTCCTTCGCTTCCTGACGGGGGTGCTGCGGTGGTCCGGGTCGGTGTGCGTGGAGACCACCGGTCCGAGGATCGAGTCTAGGGGACGGCCCCAGCGAGGCCGTCAGCCGTCGCGACCCTCCATGGTGCACACGCACACCCGGTTTCCGTCCGGGTCGGCCAGCACCGTGAAGGTCGGAGCCATCTCGTCGTCGACCAGCACGCCCCCCGCCGCCAGGGCGGCCTCGATCCGGGCCCGGGCCTGGTCGGAGGGGACCATCACGTCGAGGTGGAACCGCTGCCGGGGCTCCTCGTCGCCGCTGGCCTGGAACCACAGCCGCGGGAGGTCACCGGAGTCGTCGCGGACCTCGCCCTCGTGCGGCTGCGGCTCCGCCAGGACCGCTCGCCAGAAGGGCTCGACCCGTGTGCGGTCGGGCGTGTCGAGCGCCACCTCGGCCGCGGAGAGCAGCTGCGGGACGGCCACCACGCCGCGGGCGGCGGCCAGCTCGCTGATCCGCTGGGCCAGCCGGAGGTCGCGACGGGTCACGCCCCCCGCGTCGTGGCTGTACAGCCGGACGTTGAGGTGCCCGTAGCGCAGGTCGAGGTCGGGATGGTGGTCGGCCTCCTCCGCGGCCCGGCCGATCTCGGTCAGCAACGCCAGGCCGGTCGCGAAGTCGCCGGTGGCGTACCGGGTCTGCAGCGCGTGGAACAGCTGTCGCCAGTCGGCCAGGCCAGCGGCGCCGACCTGGGCCGGGGTCAGGATCTCGCTCATCTCTCCTCCTGCTGCTTCGAGCGGGCTCGGCTCGCACGCTGGTCCGACGTTAACCAGGAGGGCCGGTTGACGAAACACTCGCGTCACATCGGATTCGTACGTTCGCACCTCCCCCCTCCCCGCTCCCTCCGCCGCTCGGGCCAGGCAGACGGAAGCGATCGATCCACAGGAGTGCACGTGACACGACGAAATCCCCGCGGCGTGGTGACCGGCCTCGCCGCCATGGCCTTGGCGGGCGCCCTGCTCCCCGTCTTCTCAGGGGTGGCCTCGGCCGCCCCTGACCCCGCAGAGGTAGCCAGCGGCGACGGCTGGTCGGTGACCCAGGCCCCTGGCGGCTACCTAGTCAGCGTCGAGCTCGACGAGCCGCTGCCGGTGCGCTCCGACGCCCCCACCGTCGAGGTGGACGGCAGCAGCGTGGGCATCGCCACCGAGTCTGCTGACGGCCTCTCCCTGACGGCGTTCACCACCGACCCCGCGGTGCTCGAGGCCAAGGAGGTCGACGCCGGCTGGACCAGTGAGTCGACCCCGGCCGACGCCCGCGGCGTGCAGACGGTCGAGGTCCCTGCCGCCGCCTCCGCAGCGCCGCCCCTGCCTGCGGACCCGCTGGCCGAGGGCGACTACGAGTGGACCGAGTCCATTTACAAGTTCGGCGACCAGGCCATCGACCTGGCCGCCATCGGGGGGGTGCGCGGAGAGCTCGAGGGCAAGGTCTACCTCCCCAGCACCGGCGGCGAGCGGCCGACGGTGATCCTGCTCCACGGGCGGCACACCTCCTGCTACGGCACCGGGCCCAGCAACCCGGACCGGTGGCCCTGCGCGGTGAGCCCGAGCACGGACCCGACCCAGGAGGCCCGCAAGTCGATCCCCAGCTACGCCGGGTACGACGGGACGGCCCGGATCCTGGCCAGCCACGGCTACTCCGTGGTCTCCATCTCGGCCAACGCGATCAACTCCAACGACAACCAGCTGGCCGCCGACCAGGGCGCCCAGGCCCGTGGCCAGCTCATCCTCGACACGCTCGAGATGCTCGACCGGGCCAACAAGGGCCAGCAGGTCGTCTACCGCGACGCCTGGACCGAGCGCGACGTCGACCTCGCGCAGGCGCTGCGCGACGGGACGGCCTCCTACGCAGTGCGTGCCGAGGGCTTCGTCACCGGCGCTCCGGCGCTGGACCGGGTCACGCCCGCCGACTTCGTCGGTCGCTTCGACCTGGACTCGATCGGCCTGATGGGCCATTCGCGTGGCGGCGAGGGCGTGACCTCCGCGGCTGTCCTCAACCAGGGGCTCGCAGATCCGTGGGCGATCAAGTCGATCCTGCCCCTGGCACCCGTCGACTTCGGGCGGATGACCGTCCCGGACGTGCCGATGCAGGTGATCCTCCCCTACTGCGACGGCGACGTGTCCAACCAGCAGGGCCAGCACATGCTGGACGACAGCCGCTACGCCTTCGACGACGACGTGCTGCGCAGCGGCGTCTGGGTGATGGGTGCCAACCACAACTTCTACAACACCGTGTGGACCCCCGGCCTCTACGCCTACAGCGTCTCCGACGACTGGGGCACCGCGGCCCGCCGCGTAGAGCCGACCTGCGGCACCGACCCGTCGGTGGCCGAGACGTCGCTGCGTCTCTCCCCCGCGGAGCAGTACGAGCAGGGCTCGGCGTACATGTCGGCGTGGTTCCGCCTGACCATGGGCGGGGAGAGGCGCTTCCTGCCGATGTTCGACGGCTCGGGACAGGTGCCGGCCTCCCTGGACGGCGCCGATGTCCGCACCGTGGCCACCGCCCCGGCCAGCGCCCGCTCCACCATCGCCACGTTCGAGTCCGCCTCCCCGCTGGTGCGGCGGTTCGGCTCGGTCTCGCTGACCCCGTGCGCCAGCCTCAGCGGCCGGACCACGGCCCAGGACCTGGCTCCGTGCGCCACCACCCTGGGCAGCGCCCAGGCCCCGCACTGGACCCCCGCGTCCAACGGCGGCAACGTCCCCGCCACCCCGGTCACCCGGATGGAGTGGACCGCGGGCGACGAGGTGCGGGTCTCCGTGCCGCCGGCCCTGCGCGACGCCTCGCGGCACGAGCGCCTCTCGGTCAAGGTGGCTGCGTCGGAGAGCGTCGAGGTCGGCACCGACCTCGTCCTGACCGTCGTGGACGGCACCGGCGCCACCTGGAGCGAGCCCGTCTCCGAGCTCAACCCGTACGCGCTGACCCGGCTGCCCACTTCCACCTCCAGCGCCGCGACGTCGACGCTGAAGAAGGTGGTGCTCCAGCAGGTCAACGTCGACCTCGACACGCTCGCGGACGCGGGCCTGTCCGTCACCGACCTGCGCGAGGTGCGGTTCACCCCGGCCGAGGACGCGCCGGTCGGCGGGGCCTACCTCTCCGACCTCGCGTTCGAGACCTCGAGCGTGGGCACCCCCCGGGTGCGCACCTGGCCCGTGCTCGACCTCTACGCGCCGCACCACATGGAGGGCGACGCCCCCAGCACGGTCGAGTTCGCCGCGCACCTGAGCTCCCCGGCCAAGACGTCGGTCACGGGCTACGTCTCCCTGCTCGGCAGCACCACCAGCCGCGCCGGGATCGCGATGGAGAAGGTCACCTTCGCCCCCGGGGAGACCTGCAAGCCGGTCACCGTGCCGCTGCAGGGCGACACCGCCCCCAGCTCCTCGGTGAGCACCTCGGTCAAGGCGAGCGTGATCAACACCTCCGGGGCAGTGATGGGCAAGCAGGCCATCGCCTTCACCCAGGTCGCCGAGGACGACGGCATCCTTGCGCCAGCAGCGGACCAGGTCGCGCCGGCACCCTCCGCGTCGTTCGGCACGCCCGGCGCAGCCTGCGCCGAGCTGGCCACGGTCCTGGCCGGTGGAGAGGTGGAGGCACCCGGCGTGGTGGCGCCGGGCAGCGAGTCGGTGATGGCAGCCGCCGGTTTCCGCCGCGGCGAGACGGTGACCTTCACCGCTCCCGGCACCGACGCGGTGACCGCCGAGGCCGACGCCTCGGGTCGTGCCGTGGCGCTGCTCGCCGTGCCCCAGACGGCGTCGCGCGGTGAGCTCGCCCTCACCGCCACCGGTGCCGCGACCGGCCGGGTGGCCACCGGTGCCACCCAGGTGCTGGACGCCAGCACCACCGCCCTCTCGCTCTCCCCGGCGGCGCCGGGCCTGCGGGAGCCGGTGACGCTCGAGGCGAAGGTCGACGGCGGCGACGCCGCGGGCCCCGTGGAGTTCCTCGACGGTGACACGGTGCTGGGCACGGCGACGACCACGGACGGCGTGGCTCGCCTGGCTCTGCCGGGCTTCGGCGCCGGGGAGCACCGCCTCTCGGCGCGGTTCCTGCCCTCGGCCACCACCCAGGGCTCGCAGTCGGCTGCCGTCGTGCTCACGCTGGCGCGCAACACTCCGACGCTCGCCGTGGCCCTGAGCGCCCCGGCCACCGAGTACGGCGCTCCCGCGACCGTCTCGGTCACCGTCGGCGGGGCGGCCGGTGGCGAGGTCGAGCTGGGCGTCGGGACCGACGTGGTCACGCTGCCCGTCGGGCAGGGCGGCGTCGCCTCGCACACCCTGCCGGCCACGCTCGGGGTCGGGACCTACACCCTCACCGCGCAGTACCTCGGCAGCGCCGACACCGCCGGCTCGACGGTCGCTCGGGTCTCCTACCGGGTCAGCCCGCGGGCGACCTCGACCGAGGTCTCGGCTCCCGGCAAGGTGCGGAAGGGCAAGAAGCTCACCGTGAAGGTCCGGGTCGCCGGCACCGTCCCGGGCGAGGCCTCCACGGGCACCGCCGAGGTGCGGGTCCGTGGCGGTGGCCGCACCCTGACCAAGACGGTCCCGGTCTCCGCGACCGGCGAGGCCAAGGTCGTGGTCCGCGCTCCGGCGAAGGGCAAGAAGGTGCGCATCCGCGCGTCGTACTCCCCGACCGCGAACTACGCGCCCAGCAAGGCGAAGGTCAAGGTGGTGACGCTGCGCTGAGCCGATGGCCGTGAGGCCGTGAGGAGGGGCGGAGACCGAGGTCTCCGCCCCTCGTCACGTCCCGGACCAGGAGGAGAGGTCGAGGACGGCCACGGCCGGCTCGTGCAGGCTCCCCATCCACACCTGCCCACCGTGCTCGCGGACCCCGGTCACCATGTGGTAGCCGGGGTGGTCCACGTCGAGGTCGTGCACCAGCCGCCCGTCGTCGTCGTAGGCCCGCACCCGGATCGTGCGCTGCGGCATGGGCTGGAGCCGCTCGGGAATCCGGGTGACCGCCTTGCGCAGCGCCATCGGCGCCCGCTTCAGCGACTCGACCATGGGGTCGCGCGGGCTGGCCAGGGTGACCCAGATGAGGCCGTCGCTGCCGCGGGAGATGTTGTCCGGGTAGCCCGGCAGGTCGTCGCAGAGCAGGTCCCGCCGACCCGCCCGGTCGCCGGTGAGCCAGAGCCGTACCACCGTGCGTCCCCCGGTCTCGGCCACCGCGACGAACTCCTCGCCCCGCGAGAGCGCCACCCCGTTGGCGAAGGCCAGCCCGTCGAGGGCGACCGTGACCGTGCCGTCCACGTCGCGGCGCAGCAGCCGTCCGGTGCGGGTGTCCTGGACGAAGTCGTCCTTCCACCGGTCGACCCCGTAGAGCCGGGAGGAGTCGCTGAACCAGACGGTGCCGTCGGCCGCGATCGCGGCGTTGTTGCAGAACCGCATGGGCTGACCGTCCACCTCGGTGACCAGCTCCTCGATCCCACCGCCCGGACCCACCAGCAGGAGGCCCCGCCGGGCGTCGCAGACCAGCAGGTCGCCGTCGTCGAAGAGCTCCAGGCCCAGCGGCCGGCCGCCTGTCCGGGCGACCAGGTCGATCCGGGACCCGTCGGGACGCAGCCGCCAGATGGACCCGTCCGCGGTCCCGGTCAGCACGGTTCCGTCCCGGGCGACGACGACGTCCTCGGCGCCCTCGCCGGGGACGGGATGGACGGTGAGGGAGCGGGAGGCGTCGGTCATGGGGTCATCGTGGCGTAGAGCGGCGAGTCGAGGAAGAGCGGCAGCACCTGGGCCGCCCCGACCGTGAGGGGCAGCGCCAGCGCCTCGGACGGCGGGACGAAGACGATGCGCCGACCCTCCCGGCAGACGACGTCCGCGTCGGTGATGCTCATCGGCACCGCGAACACGTCCATCCGGTCCAGGCCGTCGTTGACCTGGTGGAAGACCTCGAACGTCCCCACGTGCCGGACCAGGCCCGGGTCGGGCACCAGCCCGGCCTCCTCCTCCAGCTCGCGCAGCGCGCCCGGCAGCGGCTCCTCCCCCGGCTCCAGGTGTCCGCCGCAGAGCCCCCACCGCTCCGGGTCGATCCGGGCGTGCTCGTCGCGCTCCTGGAGCAGGAGCCGACCCACCCGGTCGACCACGATCACGGAGCCGAACCGGGTCGGCGGGTTCCTCGGCAGTCCGGAGTCGCTCATGGGCCGGGAGGCTACAGCCGGGCCACGAAGCGACGGCCGCGCAGCGCCTCCTCCACCAGCCCCACCGCCCGGCGCAGCGCCAGGAGCCGCGCCTCCTCGGCCTGCCAGGTCTGCACCGCCGCCTCGACCGTGTCCAGGTCCGCCACGTCCCGCAGCTCTGCCCGGGCCTCGCTGAGCCCACGCCGGCAGGCCGCTTGCTGGGCCTCCACCTGGAGCACGGCGAACCGCGCCAGCACCACCACGTGCCGTCGCAGCACCATGTGCGCGCGGTACTCCGGCGGGCTGATGTCGAAGAGCCAGTTGATCGCGGTCCGCTCCCAGTCCGGCGCGTCCGGCGGACGGACCTCGCGGGGCCAGCCGGGCGGGGCGACGTAGGTAGGCACCCTCCGATGCTACGTCGAACAGGTGTTCGATGCGAACGGCCGTCGGGTCTCTGGCATCACCCCGGCAGGAAGTCCATCCGGACGAACCGCTCGTGGTTGTCCACGTTGAGGTCGACCAGGCAGATGCTCTGCCAGGTACCCAGCCCGAGGACACCGTCGTCGACCGGCACGCTCGCGTACGGCGGGACGAAGGCGGGCATCACGTGCGAGCGGCCGTGGCCCGGCGAGCCGTGCCGGTGCCGCCAGCGGTCGTCGGCGGGCAGCAGGTCGCCCAGGGCCGCGAGCAGGTCGTCGTCCGAGCCGCTGCCGGTCTCCAGGATCGCGAGCCCGGCCGTGGCGTGCGGGACGAAGACGTGCAGCAGCCCGTCACCCAGCGGACGGACGAAGTCGGCGCAGTCGGCGGTCAGGTCGAGCACGGTGTCCGCACCCCCGGTGCGGTAGGCCTTGGTGATCGTCTCCATGCGACCCAGCCTGACAGCCGCGCCCACCGGAGCACCCCACGCACGGCCGCACGGCGGGGCGGACGGACGGGCAGGTCGTCAGTCCGGCGCGCCCTCGGCTCGCCGCAGGCCGGCCTCGACCCGCTCCACCTTCCCGTCGAGCTCACCCTCGTAGCCCGGCCGGATGTCGGCCTTGAGCACGAGGGAGACCCGGGACCCGAAGGGGGCGACGGCCTCGGTGGCCCGCTTCACCACGTCCATCACGGTGTCCCAGTCCGGACCCTCGATCGTGGTGAACATCGCGTCGGTCCGGTTCGGCAGGCCGGACTCCCGGACGACTCGGACCGCCGCGGCGACCGCCTCGGAGACCGACCCGTCGTCACGTCCGGTGCCGCTCGGCGCGACGGAGAACGCCACCAGCATCAGCGACCACCCGCGATCTCGGACAGGACTCGGGTGAGGGCGCGGTGCGTGGGAAGAGACATGGACGCCACGGTAGCGATGAGCCGATCGACCGATCCAGCGAGGCGGCAGTCGCACAGCAGCGCGCTCGCGGCGATGACTCCCGAGCAGGTCGAGGAGATGACCTCAGACACCTTCCGTGTCGGCCTGCCCCGACGAGCGGTCGTCGACCGACCCGCCCAGCCTGTGACAGCGGATCGTCTCGCGCCGCAGTGACGGATAGACGACCTCGCGGACGGTCCGGAGGCGTGCGACCCGGATGGCCACCCTGAGGCGCTCCTGCTCCGCGAACGCGTGCACGTCTCGCTGTGACGGGAGATCGGTCCCGTACCGCACGACGGTCACGTGGCACAGCTCCGGCAGTGGTCGCACCTCCAGGCCGAGGGCCACCGCCAGTCGGCGGCGCAGGTCCACGAGCTCGGCACTGTCGACGGCAGCGACCAGGAGCCCGGACGGAGAAGGCACGATCCGTTCCAGGACAAGCTCGAAGGGAGGCGTGACTGCCGCCTCCGCGTCGATGGCCGGGAGCCACGTCGACTCCTTCTCCGCCCAGAGCGCCGCCTTCCTCCGGGGAGGATGGGGGCCGCGCACGTGGACCAGGTTCAACACCGAGAGGTGGAGCGCATGCTCCGGGATGACGTGCTGGTGCGGCATCCGCGCGTCGAAGGCCCGCTGGATCCGACCGATCGCCGCGACCGCCTGGTCGCAGAGATCGGCCTGGATGTTGAAGGCCAAGCAGTCCCTGCCCCAGAGGATGTCAGGGGTCAGGTTGCCGTCGACGAGCGCCGAGGGGTCGAACTGCAGACCACGCACGTTGGTCCTCGCTCCCCCGTCGCGCGACATGGACGCCACGGTAGCGATGACCCCGACCTCCCTCAATGTATAGTAACTTGATTGGCTAACATCACTGATCTGTCTGGGAGCGCCGCATGACCCTCGTACGCACAGCAACCCGACCGCAGCCGCTCCAGGTGGTGGTCGTCGGCGGAGGGGCCGCCGCCGTGATCGCCGTGCTCCACCTGCTCCGCGCGACCACCGCGCAGGCTCCGGTCGACGTGCACCTCGTCGAGCGCGACCAGCAGGTCGGACCGGGGCTCGCCTACCGCAGCGCGTACCCGCGGCACACGGTGAACAACTTCGCTGAGCGGCTCAGTGCAGTCGACGGCGACCCGGGACACCTGATCCGCTGGTGCGCCGCGCGAGGCCTCGACCTGGGCGCCCGGTCCTTCCCGGCCCGCAAGGTCTACGGCGACTACCTCGCCGCCCTGCTCGACGAGGTCGAGGTTCCTGCCGGGTCTTCCCTGCGCCGGTTGCGCGACGAGGCCGTCGACCTGCGACAGGACGGGCGCAGATGGGCGCTCGACCTCGGCTCCGGTCACTCCCTGGCCGCCGACCGGGTGGTGCTGGCGCTGGGCAACCCGCCTCCACACGCACACCCGCGCCTGGCGCAGGGGCCCCGGTTCGTGGCCGACCCCTGGGCCCAGGAGTGGCGCCAGGACCTGGCGGGCGTACGTCGGGTGCTGCTGCTGGGCACCGGGCTGACGATGGTCGACCTCGCGATCGAGCTCGAGCACCTGCTCCCCCGGGCCGAGATCGTCGCCGCCTCCCGACGCGGGGCCCTGCCCAGCGCCCACGTGGTCGAGCCGACCGACGGCTCCGACTGGCGGGACGCCGTGGACGCGGTGCGGGGGTTCGCGAACCAGCTGTGGACCGGTCTCGCGCCGGGCGACCAGGCTCGGTTCGCCACCACCTACGCCCACGCCTGGGACCGGCGCCGGCACCGGATGTCGCCCGCGGCGGCCCACCACGTCGAGCGGCTCCAGGCAGCCGGGATCCTGGTGGTGCGCACCCTCGACCAGGTCGATCCCGCCGAGTTCGACCTGGTGGTCAGCTGCACCGGACCGCGTCCGGTCCCGACGTCCGGGTGGAACCCCCTGGTCGACGCGATGCTGGAACGCGGGCTGCTCCGGCCGCACCGGCTCGGACTGGGTGCCGACCTCGTCGCTCCCGGCCATCCGGTCGACCAGCACGGCCACGTGCTGGACGAGCTGTTCTGGCTCGGTGCCGCCCGCAAGGGACTGGAGTGGGAGGTCGGCGCCATCCCCGACCTGCGCGCCCAGGCGGTGCTGCTGGCCCGGGCACTCGCCCCAGCCGCGGAGGAGGCGGCCGACGAGCGGGCTCCCCTGCTGCGCTGAGCGTACGGCGAGCACTCCCTCCCAGCATGCGACGAGGCCGGTCCGGGAGCTCCCGGACCGGCCTCGTCGGCGTCTGTGCGTCGGCTGGTCAGCCGCGCAGCAGGTTGCGCAGCACGTACTGCATGATGCCGCCGTTGCGGTAGTAGTTCGCCTCACCGGGGGTGTCGATGCGGACGACCGCCTCGAACTCCTTGTCGTCGGCCTTGACCGTGACCGTGCGCGGCGTGGTGCCGTCGTTGAGCGCGGTGATGCCGGTGATGGAGAAGGTCTCCTCGCCGGTCAGGCCCAGCGACTCAGCGGTCTCGCCCTCGGGGAACTGGAGCGGGATGACGCCCATGCCGATCAGGTTCGACCGGTGGATCCGCTCGTAGGACTCCGCGATGACGGCCTTGACGCCGAGCAGCGAGGTGCCCTTCGCAGCCCAGTCGCGCGACGAGCCGGAGCCGTACTCCTTGCCGGCCAGGACGACCAGCGGGGTGCCCGCGGCGATGTAGTTCTCCGAGGCCTCGTAGACCGAGGTCACCTCACCGTCGCGGGTGAAGTCACGCGTCACGCCGCCCTCGGTGCCGGGAGCCAGCTGGTTGCGCAGCCGGATGTTGGCGAAGGTGCCGCGGATCATCACCTCGTGGTTGCCGCGGCGCGAGCCGTAGGAGTTGAAGTCCCGCTGCTCCACGCCGTGCTCGGCCAGGTACCGGCCGGCCGGGGAGTCCTTCTTGATCGCACCGGCAGGGCTGATGTGGTCGGTGGTGACGGAGTCGCCGAGCTTGAGCAGCACCCGGGCACCCTCGATGTCGGTGACCTGCTCCGGCTCGGCGGGCATCCCGTCGAAGTACGGAGGACGGCGCACGTAGGTGGACTCGGGGTCCCACGCGAAGGTGTCGCCCTCCGGGGTGGGCAGCGAGCGCCACTGCTCGTCGCCGGCGAAGACGTCGGCGTAGGAGTCACCGAACATCTCGGAGGTCACCGCCTGGGCGATCGTCTCCTCGACCTCGGACGGCGAGGGCCAGATGTCCTTGAGGAAGACGTCGTTGCCCTCGGTGTCCTGGCCCAGCGGGTCGTTGAACAGGTCCACGTCCATCGAGCCGGCCAGCGCGTAGGCGACGACCAGCGGCGGGGAGGCGAGGTAGTTCATCTTCACGTCCGGGTTGATCCGGCCCTCGAAGTTCCGGTTGCCCGAGAGCACCGAGACGACCGAGAGGTCCTTCTCGTTGACCGCGGCGGAGACCTCGGGGATCAGCGGGCCCGAGTTGCCGATGCAGGTGGTGCAGCCGTAGCCGACCAGGTTGAAGCCGAGCTTGTCGAGGTACGGCGTGAGGCCGGACTTCTCGTAGTAGTCCGAGACCACCTTGGAGCCGGGCGCGAGCGTGGTCTTGACCCACGGCTTGCGCTGCAGGCCCTTCTCGACCGCCTTCTTCGCCAGCAGCGCCGCCCCGATCATCACCGACGGGTTGGAGGTGTTGGTGCACGAGGTGATGGCCGCGATGGCCACGGCACCGTGGTCGAGCGTGAACTTCGTGCCGTCCTCGAGGGTGACCTCGACCGGGCTGCTGGGCCGTCCGCCGTCCTTCGGGGCTGCCGAGAGGTGGTCGGTCGGCGCCGGCGAGCCGTTCCCGTTGTGGGTGGGCGGGTCGGAGGCCGGGAAGGACTCCTCGACCTCCTCGTCGTACCCGTCGGTCTTCTGTGCGCCCTCGTCGACGTAGTCGGCCAGGGCGCCGCGGAAGGACTCCTTGGCGTCGGTGACCTGGATCCGGTCCTGCGGGCGCTTGGGGCCGGCGATCGACGGGACGACCGTGGCCAGGTCCAGCTCGAGCCGCTCGGAGTAGCGCGGCTCGGCCGACGGGTCGTGCCAGAGGCCCTGCTCCTTGGCGTAGGCCTCGACCAGCGCGAGCTGCTCGTCGGAACGGCCGGTCAGCTTGAGGTACTTGACCGTCTCCTCGTCGATCGGGAAGACCGCGATGGTCGAGCCGAACTCGGGGCTCATGTTGCCGATCGTGGCGCGGTTGGCCAGCGGCAGCGCGGAGACGCCGGGGCCGTAGAACTCGACGAACTTGCCGACCACGCCGTGCTTGCGCAGCATCTCGGTGATGGTCAGCACCAGGTCGGTGGCCGTCGAGCCCTCCGGCAGGTCGCCGGAGAGCTTGAAGCCGACCACGCGCGGGATGAGCATGGAGACCGGCTGGCCCAGCATCGCCGCCTCGGCCTCGATGCCGCCGACGCCCCAGCCGACCACGCCGATGCCGTTGACCATCGTGGTGTGGGAGTCGGTGCCGACGCAGGTGTCGGGGTAGGCCTGGAGCACGCCGTCGACCTCACGGGTGAAGACGGTGCGCGCGAGGTGCTCGATGTTGACCTGGTGCACGATGCCGGTGCCCGGCGGGACGACCTTGAAGTCGTCGAAGGCGCCCTGGCCCCACCGCAGGAACTGGTAGCGCTCGCGGTTGCGCTCGTACTCGATCTCGACGTTCCGCTCGAACGCCTCGGGGGTGCCGAAGACGTCGGCGATCACCGAGTGGTCGATGACCATCTCGGCGGGCGCGAGCGGGTTGATCTTGGAGGCGTCGCCGCCCAGCTCAGCCATCGCCTCGCGCATCGTCGCCAGGTCGACCACGCACGGCACGCCGGTGAAGTCCTGCATGATCACGCGGGCGGGCGTGAACTGGATCTCCTTGTCCGGGTGGGCGTCGGCGTCCCAGCCCGCGAGGGCCTTGATGTCGTCGGCGGTGATGTCGGCACCGTCCTCGGTGCGCAGGAGGTTCTCCAGCAGCACCTTGAGGCTGAACGGAAGCGAGTCGACGTCGAGCCCCTCGCCCTCGACCGCGCCGAGTCGGAAGATCTCGTAGGACTTGCCGTCCACGTCCAGGGTGCCCTTGGCACCGAAGCTGTCCTGACTGACCATCAGTCGCATCTCCTACCGGGAATTGAGGTTGTCACAGCGTCCCATCTTGCCGCCGCTCTCCCGATGAGGGGAAGCAAGGCTGACCTAACCAGACGCGGTGGAAGCAGTTCGAATATGTCTCGACATCAAGATACACGACATCCAGTGACTTTTCGAGCGAGAAGGGGCCCCCGCCACGAGCGGGGGCCCCTTCCTGCACTCAGCCGGGCTGACGCAGCCCTGCCGTCACCTGATCCGGAACGACAGCCGCGCCTTCAGACCACCCGTCCCGGTCACCAGGACCTTCGTGGTGTTCCGCTTCGCCGCCTGGGCCTTCGCCTTCTTCCGGGCCTTCGCGGTCCGTCCGCCGGCCTTGACCTTGACCACGGTCCCGACCTTGAAGGTCACCGTGACCTCGCCTGACCTGGCCCGCTTGACCACGACCTTGGCACCGTTGACCTTGGCACGCTTGGTGACCCGCAGCTTCTTGGCCGTGAGCGTGAAGGCGGCGATCTTCTTGCCGCCAGCCTTCACCGTCACCCGCTGGCCGGACACCAGGTCGCGGACCCGGACGGTCTGCTTCTTCCTCGACTTCACCGACTTCTTCGCCAGCACCGCCGTCGCCCGGACCCCGGAGCTCGCGCCGGGGCCGCCGACCTGGGCGCTGTCCCCGGTCTCACCGCTCCCGGGGGCTTCACCCTGCACGGCACCCTCTTCCGGGCCCTCGCTCGCCGGTGCGGCCACGGTGGCGCTGGTGACCATCAAGGTGACCGGGGCATAGCCCCGACCGGAGACGGTGGCCTCGACCGTGAGGGCGAAGCCGATGTCGCTGGACGTCACGGCGTACGTCGGCCCCGAGCCGACCACGCTCGCGTTCCGCTTCCAGGTGTAGCTCACCGAGGTGTCGGCGGGAGTCCCGGCGACGTCGGCACGCAGCTCCTGCCCGACCACGGCCTTCCCGACCAGAGCGACGGAGGCTCCCGTGATCTCGACCAGCGGCACGGCCACCTCGAAGTCCAGGGTGACCGGCTCGTGGCGGGGCGCCGAGAGCGTCGCGACCACGGTGAGCCGCTGACCGGCGTCGGCGATCTCCGGGGTGTAGGTCGCCGAGGTGGAGACCACCTCCGAGTCGCGACGCCACTCCCAGGTGACGGTGGTGCCGGCGGTCTCCGAGCCCGCCTCGGCCGTCAGCTCACGCCCGACCTCCGGGTCCGGTGACGAGGCGGCCAGCCGGGCGAACGGCGCGACCAGGCCGGCGAACGGCACCCGACCGACTATGTGGGTCCCGGTCGACGACTGGTAGCCCGTCGCCGACACGACGTACCGCACGCTGAGCACCGCGTCGCGCATCGCCTCGGTGACCGGCAGGTCGGCACCGGAAGCACCGCTGATCGGATCCCCGTCGGCGTACCAGGTGTAGGCGACCGAGAAGTCCGGCTCGAGACCGTCGAGGCTGACACCGACCGTTCCGCCCACCACCGGCTCGCCGGTCGTGGAGGGAGTGATCGCCGGGAGGTCGAGGAGCGGCAGGTCCCAGGCGAAGGTGTCCACCCGGGTCCGGGCATCCGGGGCGCTGATCGTCACCGTGGCGTGCAGCCGGGTCCCGCCAAGGCGGGCCGGAGGAGTGAAGCGCGGGCTGGTCCCGGAGGCCAGGACGTCCCCGGTGGCCGAGCCGGCGCGCCAGGTCACGTCGACCGACGCCGTCTGACCTACGCCGCTGATCGTGATCTCGACCGGCTCGCCCGCCCGCGCGTTCCCGGGGGCGCTGACGTTCCAGGAGGTGGCGACGGGCAGCAGGACCGGCTCGATCGTGGTCCACGGCGAGGTCGTCGTCCGCGAGTCCGTCATGTTGCTGTAGTGCGCACGGACGCGGACGGTGCGACCGACCATGTCGGAGGTCAGCCGGAACGTACGCTGCTCGGCGCCCGGAACGGTGACTCCGTCGACCTGCCACTCGAAGGACGGGGGGTTCAGGTTGCTGTAGGCCCAGAACGACGTGTCCGCCGTGCTCGTGACCGTGCGGCCTGCGATCCACTCGCCGTCGACCTGTCCCGTGACCGTCGGTGCCGCCGGCCCGGCGACGGTGAAGACCTTCCGGTACGTGAAGGTCCGGTAGCCCGGCTGTGAGACGACCACGTCGTGGACCAGCTGCTTGCCGGCGTCCGCCAGGGTGGACGTGTAGGTGGGCCCCGTGGAGACCACCGTGCCGTCGATGGTCCACCGCTGTACGACGTCCCAGCCGGTCAGCGGGCCGAGCACGGCGATCGTGAACACCCGGCCGGCCAGGTCACGGTCGGCGCCGTCGTGCGGGAGCACCTGCTCGACGCGCAGGGACTCCGGCACGGGGTAGAGGTCGAGGAACGGCTGGGTCAGCGTCCGGGTCACCGTCTGGTAGCCGGGGGCGGTGACGGTGTAGGTCGCCTTGACCTCCTTGCCACGCAACGAGACGGAGTAGTCCAGGGTCGAGCTGGTCTGCGACGTGGCTCGGGCGGGGACAACCTGACCGTCGGCGGTCCACTCGATCTGGACGTTGGCGTCCGGGTAGGCGTCGGCCCCGGTCACGGTCAGCGTCCGGCTGCCGCCGTCGAGGTTGCCCGTGACGTTGTGGGTGATCGTCATGTCGCCCGGCGCGACCGTCTGGGTGGGCTGCCAGCACCGGTCGTAGTCCTCGTGGCCGCTGAGGGTGGCCACCACGCAGGCGCGCAGGATCTGTCCCGCGGCGCTCGGAGGAATCGTCAACGACGTGCTCCGGCCGTACGGGACCGTCTGGTTGGCGAGGAGCGTCACGCGGGGCGTGTACCCCGGGACGTTGTAGTCGAGCGCATCCCACCTCACCGAGAAGGTCGTCGGCGTCGGCGCGATGTGCAGGGCCGGGTAGGTGACGGTCCGGCCGACCTTCGTCTCACCGGTGAAGGAGATGCGCTGGCCCGTCCTTCCCCGCAGCGGTGGGTTCCGCACCGTCCACGGGCCGGGGCGCCACCAGAAGTCGTCGTGGCCGGCGTAGGCGTAGCGCACCTCCAACGAGAGGGCCTTGCCCCGGTCGGCCGCGGAGGGCGTGTACGACGCCGCGGTCGAGACCTGGGTGCCGTCGACCTTCCAGATCCGCTGCACGACGGTGGCCGGGACGCGCAGCCTCTGCTGGTTGCTGTAGGGCAGGCCGGTGAAGGTGGTCGCCTGTCCTACCGTCGGCGCCTCCCAGCCCGCCGACGTGCCCAGGCTGGAGTCGCCGGGGTAGGCGTACCCCCACTGCAGGGAGGAGCCGGTGGCGGTCATCGTGCCTGCGGCGTGCGCCGGCGAGACGGACAGCATGGAGAGGACGAGCGCCACGACCGGCGCCACGACCGCCAGGCGGAGCAGCCGAAGCCGTTCGCCGCCGGTCGTCGAGGGGGGATGTGCAGGTGGTGCGGAGGGGGGATTGATGGGTCTCATGGGTCCTGATCTGCTCGAAGCGACGAACCGCCCCGAGAATCAGAGACCGGGGAAGCCTCCTGCGGTTGCGATTGACGGGGTGATCGTAAATCGTGCCCTGCGTCACGACGTCCGTGAGGTCGAGCACAACCGCATAGCCCTCCAGGACGTCCCCGCCGACTGGGTCGCCATGGACAACCGCGACCCGTCGAGGTCATGGTGACTGAGTGACCTCGTCCACATTCCCGGCTCCGGAGGACTGACATGCACACGCGAACACTCGGCCGGGGCCTGGAGGTCTCGGCGATCGGTCTCGGCTGCATGGGGATGTCGCAGAGCTACGGCCCCAACCCCGGCTCGCGCGAGGACATGATCGGGGTGCTGCGCTCGGCCGTCGAGACGGGCGTGACCTTCTTCGACACCGCCGAGGTCTACGGCGCCGGCCACAACGAGGAGCTCGTGGGTGAGGCGCTGGCGCCACTGCGTGATCAGGTGGTGATCGCCACCAAGTTCGGCTGGGACGTCCGCGACGGACAGATCGTCGGGCTGGACAGCCGCCCCGAGCGCATCCGCCGGGTGGCGGAGGAGTCGCTCACGCGGCTGCGGTCCGAGGTGATCGACCTCTTCTACCAGCACCGGGTCGACCCCGCCGTCCCGATCGAGGAGGTCGCCGGCACAGTCGGCGACCTCGTCGCCGAGGGCAAGGTACGCCACTTCGGGATGTCGGAGGCCGCGGCCGGCACGATCCGCCGCGCCCACGAGGCGTTCCCCGTCACCGCCCTCCAGAGCGAGTACTCCCTGTGGACCCGCGACCCCGAGGGCGAGGTGATGCGAACCCTCGACGAGCTCGGGATCGGGCTTGTCCCGTTCAGCCCCCTGGGGAAGGGATTCCTCACCGGGACCGTCCGCTCCTCGAGCGGCTTCAGCGACGGCGACATCCGCACGACCATTCCCAGGTTCGCCGAGGAGAACCTCGCCGCCAACCAGGCCCTCGTCGACCAGGTCCAGGCACTCGCAGCGACGAAGGACGTCACGCCCGGGCAGATCGCCCTCGCCTGGCTGCTCGCGCAACGCCCCTCGGTCGTGCCGATCCCCGGGACTCGTCGCACCGAGCGGATCGCGGAGAACTCCGGAGCGACCGCCGTCGCTCTCTCTGCCGACGAACGCGCCGACCTGGACGCGCTCGCTGCCCGGACAGGCGTGCGGGGTGACCGCTACAACGAGTTCCACATGGGTTACGTCGGACGCTGACCGAGCGCCACGGTCAGCCCGTCTTCTCCAGGAGCGCGACGCACTCGACGTGGTGCGTCATCGGGAAGAGGTCGAAGGCCCGGATCGACGTGGTGCGGTAGCCGGCCTCGGCGAAGAACGCCAGGTCGCGCGCCAGTGCGGCCGGGTCGCAGGCCACGTACGCGACCGCCCGGGGAGCCCGGTCGACGACCTGATCGACGACCGCCTTGCGGGCGCCCTCGCGGGGCGGGTCGAGGACGACGAGGTCGAACGGCTCGTCGTACTCCTCGCGCAGCACCGAGGCCACGTCGCCGGCGCTCACCCGCACCTTCGCGGTGCCGTGCAGGTTGCCGCGCGCCCGCCGGGCGGCCTCGCGGTCACCCTCCACGGCGACCACGCGCGCCTCGAGGCCCACACGCTCGGCCAGGAACCGGGCGAACAGCCCGACACCGGCATACAGGTCCAGCACCGACTCCCCCGGCTGCGGGTCCAGCAGGTCCAGCACCGCCGAGACGAGCGCCTCGGGGGCCCCGGGGTGCACCTGCCAGAAGCCGCCCGGTGCCACGTCGAACTCGTGACCGCGCACGACGTGCGCGGGCGCCTCTCCCAGCGCCTCGATCCGGCAGTCGTCGACCTCGACCACCTCGTGCGAGCGGTGCTTGCGCATCCCCCGCCCGCCGCCGGGCAGCGGGACGAAGCGGGTCCGGGTACGCCAGCGCAGCCCGTCGACGTCACCGGGCACCTGCTCGACCACGAGCCCGGTCACCAGGGGATCCTCCGGGGACATCCGGGCCAGCCGCACCAGCTGCTCGCGGACCACCTCCGCCTTGAGCTCGCGCTGGTGCGGCAGCGCGACGTGCTGGAAGTCGCAGCCTCCGCACAGGTCGGGTCCGGCGAACGGGCACGGCGGCTGCACCCGCTCGGGCGAGGCCCGGAGCACCTGCACCGCGTCCCCGCGCCAGAACCGGTCGCCGTCGCTGCCCTCGGTGATCTGCACGACCACCCGCTCCCCCGGGATCGTGTGCCGGGTGAAGACCACGCGGGTCGCCTCGGGGTCGGCCTGATCGGCAGCGACCCGGACGATGCAGTGACCGCCGTGGGCCACCGGCCCCACCTCGGCCTCGAACCGCTCCCCCACGCGCGACCTACCGCGCGGCCGTCGTGTCCGTACCTGCCGGCTCACCAGTGCATCCCTCCGACCTGTCCGTCCGTCTGTTCCTGCTCCTCGACCCGCCCACGCCGCAGGTCGCCGGCCTTGACCCGGCTCTCGGTGGCCCGCGCACGCCGGCTCTGCGAGGACGGCAGCTGGAACGGTACCGAGGTGACCATGATCCCCGGCGAGAAGAGCAGCCGGCCCTTGAGCCTCAGCGCGCTCTGGTTGTGCAGCAGCTGCTCCCACCACCGGCCCACCACGTACTCCGGGATGTAGACCGCGACCACGCCGCGCGGGTTGGCGCGGCGGATCTCCTGGGCGTACTCCACGATCGGGCGGGCAACCTCCCGGTACGGCGAGTGCAACACCTTCAGCGGCACGTCCAGCCGGCGCTCGTCCCAGTCTTTCAGCAGCTGCTCGGTGGCCGCGGCGTCGACGTCGACGTAGACCGCCTCCAGCACGTTGGGCCGGGTCGCCTTGGCATAGGCCAGGGCCCGCAGGGTGGGCTTGTGCAGCCGGGAGACCAGGACGATCGCGTGCACCCGGGTGGGCAGCACCCGGTCCTGCTCGTCCGCGGCCAGCTCGGACTCGACCCGGTCGTAGTGGCGCCGGATGCCCCGCATCAGCACGAAGAAGCAGGCCATGGCCAGCACCGCGATCCAGGCGCCCGGCAGGAACTTGGTCACCAGCACCACCACCAGCACCGCACCGGTGAGCACCAGTCCGACGGCGGCGATCACCCGGGACCGGTGCATCCGCACCCGGTCCGCGGCGACCCGGGTGACCGACAGCTCCCGGGTCCAGTGCCGGACCATGCCGAGCTGCCCCAGGGTGAAGGAGACGAAGACGCCGACGATGTAGAGCTGGATGAGCTGGGTGGTCCGGGCGTCGAAGGCGACCACGAGGGCGATCGAGACCGCGGCCAGGAAGACGATGCCGTTGCTGTAGGCGAGCCGGTCGCCCCGGGCGCCCAGCGCCTTGGGCATGTAGCCGTCCTCGGCCAGGATCGAGCCCAGCACCGGGAAGCCGTTGAAGGCGGTGTTGGCGGCGAAGACCAGGATCAGGGCGGTCACCGTGACCACGAAGTAGAAGCCCGGCGGAAAGTCGCTGAAGACCCCCTGCGCGAGCTGGGCGATCACCGAGTGCTGGTCGTAGCCCGTGACGGGAGTGCCGTCGGGCATCGTGAGTCGCTGAAGCTCGAGCGGGTCGACGTACTTCAGGCCCATCTGCCGGGCCAGCACGATGACCGACATCATCATGCTGACCGAGATCAGCCCGAGCAGGAGCAGGGTGCTCGCGGCGTTGCGGCTCTTGGGCCGACGGAACGCCGGGACCCCGTTGGAGACCGCCTCCACCCCGGTGAGCGCCGCGCACCCGGAGGAGAACGCGCGCGCCAGCAGGAGCAGCAGCGCCACCGTGGTGAGCGGGCCCTCGAAGCCGGGCGCAGCGGTGATCTCGAAGGAGGCGCTCTCCACCTGCGGCAGGTCCCCGCGCGACCAGCGCAGCAGCCCGTAGCCGCACATGCCGAGGACGGCGACGATGAACAGGTACGTCGGCAGCGCGAACCAGGCGGCCGACTCCCGGACACCACGGAGGTTGAGCGCCGCCAGCAGCACCACCATCAGGCTGGCGAAGAGCACCTCGTGCCCGTCCAGGAACGCCAGCGCCGAGGACGCGTAGTGCGCGCCCGCGCTGATCGAGACGGCCACGGTCAGGACGTAGTCGACGAGCAGGGCGCTCGCCACGGTGACGCCCGCGTTGCGCCCCAGGTTCGCCGAGGCGACCTCGTAGTCGCCCCCGCCGCCCGGGTAGGCGTACACGGTCTGCCGGTACGAGGTGACCACCACCAGCATCACCACCGCGACCGCGAGCCCCACCTTCCACGACCAGGCGTACGCCGAGGCCCCGGCCAGGGAGAGCATGATGAAGATCTCGTCGGGGGCATAGGCGACGGAGGAGAGCGCGTCGCCGGCGAAGATCGGCAGCGCCACCCGCTTGCGCAACAGGGACTCTCCGAGCTGGGAGCTGCGCAGCTTGCGTCCCAGCAGGATCCGCTTCGAGACATCGCCGACACCCACGTCCCGAAGGCTAGTCCCCTCCACCGACGGACGCCGACCCGCGGCGTCCCGACTGGGATACGGTTTCCCCGTGCATGTCGTCATCATGGGTTGCGGCCGGGTCGGCTCGACCCTCGCCCGCAGCCTCGAGGACCGTAACCACACGGTCTCGGTCATCGACAGCGAGCCCGACTCGTTCCGTCGTCTCGGCCCGTCGTTCAACGGCGACAAGGTCACCGGCTACGGCTTCGACCAGGCCGTCCTGGAGAAGGCGGGCATCCGCCGGGCGGACGCGTTCGCGGCCGTCTCCAGCGGTGACAACTCCAACATCATCGCCGCCCGCGTCGCGCGCGAGACCTTCGGCATCCAGCAGGTGGTCGCCCGGATCTACGACCCCGGCCGCGCCGAGGTCTACCAGCGCCTGGGCATCACCACGGTCGCCACCGTCAAGTGGACCTCGGACCAGGTCCTGCGCCGGATCCTGCCGGCCGGCGCCGAGCCGACCTTCCGCGACCCCTCGGGCACCATCCGGCTGGACCAGGTGCCGGTGCCCCCCGCCTGGATCGGGCACCGGACCGTGCACTTCCAGGAGCAGACACAGAGCCGGATCGCCTGGATCGACCGCCTGGGCGAGGGCACGCTGCCCAAGCGCGAGAGCGTCATCCAGGAGGGCGACGTGCTGCACCTGGTCATCCGCGAGGAGAACGCCGCGGAGGCCTACCGCGTCCTCAACCGTGGGCCCGAGGAGGACTGACCGATGCGCGTGGCCATTGCCGGGGCCGGAGCGGTCGGCCGCTCGATCGCCCGCGAGCTGATCGAGAACGGGCACCAGGTCCTGCTCATCGACCGCAACCCCGACGCCGTCCGGCAGGAGCGGGTGCCGCACGCGGAGTGGCTGCTCGCCGACTCGTGCGAGCTCTCCTCGTTGGAGGAGGCACGCCTGGACCGCTGCGACGTGGTGATCGCGGCCACCGGGGACGACAAGGCCAACCTGGTCACCTCGCTGCTGGCCAAGACCGAGTTCGGGGTCCCCCGGACCGTGGGCCGGGTCAACCACCCCGACAACGAGTGGCTCTTCACCGAGGCCTGGGGCGTCGACGTCAACGTCTCCACCCCGCGGATCATGTCCGCGCTGGTCGAGGAGGCGGTCTCGGTCGGAGACCTGGTGCGCCTGTTCACCTTCCGGCAGAGCAACGCCAACCTGGTGGAGATGACGCTGCCCGACGACTCCCCCTACGTGGGCAAGCCGGCCGGCCTGGTGCCGTTCCCGGAGAACTGCGTGCTGGTCACGATCCTGCGCGACGGCCAGGTCTACCCGCCCAGCGACGAGCAGCCGCTGGAGTCCGGCGACGAACTGCTGTTCGTGGTGAGCGCCGACGCCGAGGTCGAGCTCGAGCGCACCCTGGCCCCGCACCAGCACTGAAGACTCACCACCAGTCGCTGAGCCACCGGACCCAGGCGGGTCAGGTCAGGACTGGGGAGGTGAGGGCAGGTCAGGACTGGTCGGTCGGGCCATCAGCGGCCGGGGTGACCGGCGTGTGGTCGCGCGCCAGCAGCCAGACCATGGTGCCCAGGGCCGCGAGCTGAAGCGGCCAGCCCAGGCCGATCTTGAGCAGGCCCAGGGCCGCGATCGCGGTGTCGGGGTCCCAGGCCCCGGAGTTGCCGGCCAGCCAGATGGGCGCCTGCACGGCCACCCGCAGGATGCACGGGACGGCGAGCACCCAGGTCAGCAACGAGCTCAGCCGCACCACCTGGCGGTCGGCGTGCCAGGCGGTGGGATCGCCGGTGACGCTGCCGACCATGAAGCCCACCAGCGGCCACCCGACCAGGCAGGTGAGGGCGAGCACGATCGCGTAGCCGCCGTTGTAGAGGATCCCGGGCAGGAAGTAGGCCAGCGCCTGGTCCTGCTCCGAGCCGCCCGCCGCGGCCGCCCGGTTGACGAAGAACCAGCCGATGCCGATGCCGAAGAGCGCGTTCACGCAGAACTGCACGGTCGAGCGCTGGACCACGCGCACGAGCAGCAGCAGCACCGCCGCGGAGATGCTCACCACGAGCGCGGTACGCAGGTCCTTGGCCAGCAGCCAGGTCGCGGTGAACAGGATCGTCGGGACGGCGGCCTCGACCATGCCTCGACGCCCGCCGAGCGCCTGGGCCAGCTGACGCCGGACCACCGCCTCGACCGTCTCGGTCCCGGGCGTGGAGCCCGGGTGCTCCGCCGCCGTCACGGCATCAGCTCGTAGCGCGGGTTGTACATGATCCGGCGCCCCTCGTGCACGCCGATGCGGCCCGTGACGGTGAGCGAACGGCCCGGCTCGATGCCGATGATGCGTCGCCGGCCGAGCCAGACCAGGGTGAGCACGTCGGTGCCGTCGCCCAGATCGGCCTCGAGTGCCGGTACGCCACCGCGCGGTCGCAGGGTGACGGTGCGCAGGCTGCCGCGCAGCACCACCGGCACCCGCTCCGGGGCGTCCAGGATCGTCTGGGCCCCCTGGCCGCCGTGGGCCGCACGCAGGTCCCGGGCCTGCTGGTCACCGCTGTCGGCCCATCGGGAGAGTCCTCGGCGCAGCCGGTCCCGGACGTCCATGTCAGGTGGCCCGTCGCGCGTCCGGAGGAAGCGTGAACCCGATCGGGCGGCCGACCGGCATGGCCTGGTCGCCGCGACGCACCGCCACCGAGGCCAGGGCGTCCTCCCAGACCTGCGCCGCCTCGTCCTCGAACGCCGGACGGCCCAGCAGCGAGGCGCGGAGCAGCCAGCGCGAGCCGTTGATCCCGATCACCCGGGACGGCTGGACCGCCTGGGTGCCGTCAGGGCGCTGGACCGGCATCCGGCACTCCAGCTCGGTGCCCCAGCGGCCCTCCCGCTCGGTCGCCGTGCCACCGCGGCGGACGACGTCCGCGGCGATCTGCGGCCGGACCTCGCCCCACAGGTCGCCGTTGCGGGGGGCGGAGAAGACCTGGAGCTCCATGGCGCCCTCCGGGCCGGCCAGCAGGGCGCTGGCGACCTCGCCGCTCTCCTCGTTGACCTGGAGCCTGAGCTCGAGGCCGGGCGCGGGGGCGACGAGCAGGGCGCCGATGTCGATCCGCTCCACCCCGTCGTCGAGGCCCTCGGCGTCGTACGGACCCGTGGGCCCTGCCTCGGACTGCTCCTGGGGAGCCGTCGTCTCTGCCGGCACCTCGTCCGCGGGACTCGGGGTCTGCTCGGACTTGCGGCGGAACTTCATCGGGGTGCCTCCTGGTCGATCGCTCTCAGCCCTGTGCGGTGGGCCCGCCGGGGACGCTCGTCCCGAAGCCACCGGTAGAACCGTAACCCCCCGCGCCACGACTGGACCCGGGGAGTTCATCGACCTCGACGAACCTGGCGTGCTCGAAGCGCTGCACCACCAGCTGGGCTATCCGGTCACCGCGTCGCAGCTCGACCGGCTCGCCCGGGTCGTGGTTGACCAGGAGCACCTTGATCTCCCCACGGTACCCGGCGTCCACGGTGCCGGGCGTGTTCACGATCGAGACCCCGTGCCGGGCGGCGAGGCCCGAGCGCGGGTGGATCAGTGCCACGTGCCCGGGCGGCAGCGCCAGGGCGATCCCGGTCGGCACCAGGGCCCGCTCGCCGGGGGCGAGCACGAGGTCGACGGTGGAGCACAGGTCGGCGCCGGCGTCGCCGGGGTGCGCATAGGCGGGCAGGGGCAGGTCCGGGTCCAGTCGCAGCACGGGGACGTCGAGCGGCACGGGCGAGGGGGCGTCGGTCACGGCGCAGGAGACTACCGGGGTCCCCCGTCGCCTCGGTGTTCGTCGGCGCCGCCTAGGCTGGCCCCGTGGAGTACGACGAGCGTCTGCGCGTGCCGCTGCGGTGGTGGGTGCAGGGAACCATGCTGATCGCCAGTCTCTGGCTCGCCGTCGTCGTCGCGGTGCCTGCCACCCCGGCCGGGTTCGCCACCTCCGGCGCAGTCACCGCGGTCGCCCTGGCGGCGATGGTCGGCCTCTTCTCCTCGCTCGCGGCCCGGGTCACCGTGGCCGACGGGGTGCTGACCGCCGGGAAGGCCCACATCAGCGTGACCCACCTGGGCCGGGCCGAGGCTCTGGACGCAGACCGGGCCCGCGCCGTCGCCGGCCCGGAGGCCGATGCCCGGGCGTTCCTGCTGCTGCGCCCCTACCTCAAGACCGCGGTGCGGGTCGAGCTCACCGACCCGGCCGACCCCACGCCGTACTGGTTGATCCACACCCGGCACCCGCAGCACCTGGTCGCGGCCCTGGAGCGAGCCGCCGCGGCCGTCCCGCATGCCTGATCCCACCGCTGGGTAGGGTTCTGGGAGACCCCCAGGAGGACCCATGGCATCGAGCAAGTTCTGGACCGTCTTCTCCCTCGGCTCCGCGATCGCCGCGGCGGCCGTGGCCAAGAAGGCGCTGAACACCTCGTGGCGCGCCGCCACGGGCAAGAACCCGCCCGCCAACCCGGCGGACCCCGACGTCGACCTGTGGGAGGCCGTCGCATGGGCCGCCGTGAGCGGCACCGCCATCGGCCTGGCCCGGATGCTCGCCACCCGCAAGGCGGCGAACTACTACGCCAAGTCGACCGGGCACCTGCCGCCCGAGCTGAAGAAGGACGGCCAGCACAAGGACGCCGCACAGGTTCCCCAGTCCTGAGCTCCCGTCCTGAGCCCGGTCGCTGACCGAGCCCCGAACGCGCTCAGGCCCCGCAGACGGCAGAAGGCCGCGACCCCCGGGTCGCGGCCTTCGTCGTCTCGTCCTGCTGCCGAGTCCCGCCGGCGGCTGGTGCCGCCGCGCGCGGGACGCGGTGCTCAGATGCAGTCGCGGCAGATCATCTTCTTCTCGTCCGCCAGCTGGCTGCGGTGGTGCACCAGGAAGCAGCTCATGCAGGTGAACTCGTCCTCCTGCTTGGGCTTGACCTCGACGGCAAGCTCCTCGTGGGAGAGGTCCGCGCCGGGCAGCTCGAAGGACTCAGCCGCCTCCGTCTCGTCCTCGTCGACCTTCCCGGAGTTCTTGTCGTGACGCCGCGCCTTGAGCTCTTCGATGCTCTCTTCGCTCTGGTCTTCCTCGGTCTTGCGTGGTGCGTCGTAGTCGGTCGCCATCTGCCCTCTTCCAATCCCGAACCCGCGGGCTGACAGCCCTCGTTCTAGTGCTCTGCGCGCGCTGATTGTGCCCCATCGAGGGGGCCGGATCTCTACTGGCCCGGCCCGTGTCCCACGGTAGCCACGCGCGTGTTCGGCGCAACGGTCCTCAGTCCGCAGCTATTCCCGCCATCAGCCCCTGGATCCGGAGGCATTCGCGTGGTTCAGGAAGCCGGTGTGGACCAGAAGATCGACCAGCTCGTCCCACCCTTCGGCGGGTCCGGCCACCAGCACCTCGCGCGGGTCGGTACCCGGACTCCCGGCCGGCCCGGTGCCCGGCAACCGGGCGAACCTGCCGCCGGCCTCGGAGACCACCAGGGACCCCGCGGCCCAGTCCCACGGCTGGGGACCCTCCTCGACGTAGGCGTCGGCGATCCCCTCCGCGACGTGGCACAGGTCCAGGGCGCAGGAGCCCATCCGTCGTACGTCGCGCACCAGGGGCAGCAGTCGCGCCACGCAGGCGCCCTGGTGGGCGCGGACCTCGGGCAGGTAGCCGAACCCCGTGAGCACCAGCCGCTCCGCCACCGGCGCCGCCGGCCGCACCCGCAGCGGGACCCCGTCCCGGGTCGCGCCCTGCCCCAGCGCCGCGGCGTAGACCACGTCCCGGACGACGTCGACGACGGCGCCGGCGACCACCTGGCCGTCGACCTCGGCCGCGATCGAGACGGCGTACTCGGGGATTCCGTAGAGCAGGTTGACCGTGCCGTCGACCGGGTCCACGACCCAGCGCACGCCGGTGCTGCCGGCCCGCTCGCCCTCCTCCTCGCCGAGGACCGCGTCCCCGGGCCGCAGCTCCCCCAGCCGGGTGCGGACCAGCGCCTCGCTCGCCCGGTCGATCTCGGTGACCACGTCGACCCCGCTGGACTTGGTGGCAGCGACCGCCACGCCCTCGGCACGGGTCCGGCGCACCAGTGCCGCGGCCTCCGCCGCGACCCGGACCGCGACCTCGCGCAGCTCGCCGGGGGTCGCGCTCACTCCGGCATCCCGCACAGCGCCGGCCGCGGCCCGCGGGGGTTCGGGCAGCACCCCGGTGCGCAGAGGTCGCGCCAGGGGCCCAGGGAGCCGACGGCTGCGCGCTCCGGCTCCTCACCCCGCTCCACCGCGGCCCGCTCGACCAGCAGGTCGCGCACCATCGCGACGAACCGCGGGTCGACCCCCGGCGTGGCCGCCCGGACCGCGCGCAGGCCCAGGCGCTCCGCGGTCGCCATCGCCTCGGTGTCGAGGTCGTAGATGACCTCCATGTGGTCGGAGACGAAGCCGATGGGGATCATCACCACCGCCTTCACCCCCCGGGCGGCCAGGGCCTCCAGGTGGTCGTTGACGTCGGGCTCGAGCCACGGCACGTGCGGGGCGCCGGAGCGGGAGCAGTAGACGAGCTCGTGCGGGGGCCGGGTCCCGGTCTCCTGCCGGACCCGGTCGACGACCTCGGCCATCACGCTGCGGTGCTGCTGGACGTAGGCGTTGCCCTCGGGACCGGACGTCCGGGCCATCTCGGTGGGGATCGAGTGGGTGACGAAGACCAGCTCGACGCCGTCACGGTCGGTGTCGTCGAGCTCGGCCAGTGAGGCGAGGGTGGCGTCCACCACCGGCTCGACGAACCCGGGGTGGTTGAAGTACTGGCGGAGCCGGTCGAGCCGGGGGGCGCCCGGCACCTCGGCCACCGCGTCGGCGAGGTTCTCCCGGTACTGGCGGCACGAGGAGTACGAGGAGTACGCCGAGGTGGGCAGCACGGCCGCCCGGGTCACCCCGTCGGCCGCCATCTGGCGCAGCGTGTCCGCCAGGTAGGGGTCCCAGTTCCGGTTGCCCCAGTAGACCGGCAGGTCGATCCCGGCCCCCGCCAGGTCCTCGGCCAGCGCGGAGAGCAGCGCCCGGTTCTGGTCGTTGATCGGCGAGCGCCCGCCGAAGAGGAAGTAGTGCTGACCCACCTCCTCGAGCCGCTCGCGGGGGATCCCGCGGCCGCGGGTGACGTTCTCCAGGAACGGCACCACGTCCTCGGGCTTCTCGGGGCCGCCGAAGGAGAGCAGCAGCAGGGCGTCGAAGGGGGCGACATCCGGGGGGGAAACCTGGCTCATGTCCGCCATCGTAGGCAGGCCTAGGCTGCGAGACGATGATGGATTCCTACCGCCGCGTCCTGCGCCACCCGGGAGCCCTGCGGTTCTCCGTGGCGGCCCTGGTGGCACGACTGCCGATCTCGATGGTCGGGGTGGGCATCGTGCTCCTGGTCCAGGCCGAGACCGGCTCCTACGGGGTGGCCGGCACCGTGTCGGCGGCCTACGTCCTCGCGCAGGCCGCCGCGGCGATGCTGCAGGGCCGCCTCCTGGACAGCCTGGGTCAGGCCGTCGTCCTCTCCGCGGCCGTCTCCGGCTTCGGGGTCGCGCTGTCGTTGATGATGCTGTCGGTCGAGCAGGAGTGGCCGCGGACGCTGACCTACGTGTTCGCCGCCCTGGCCGGCGCCTCCCTGCCCCAGGTCGGGGCGAGCGTGCGCGCCCGGTGGTCCCACCAGCTGCACCGACCGCACGAGGTGCAGACCGCGTTCGCGCTCGAGTCGGTGCTGGACGAGGTGGTCTTCGCCGTCGGACCGGTGCTGATCACCACCCTGGCCAGCCTCTGGCACCCGGTGGCGGGGCTCTCGGTGGCGCTGGCCGTGGGCGTGGTGGGGACCGCGGCGTACGCCGGGCAGCGCTCGACCCAGCCGCCCCCGCGAGGGCGCCGGCGGGCGCTGACGCACTCCCCCATGCCCTGGTCGGTGATCGGCCCGCTGGCCGTCGTGAGTCTCGCCCAGGGCACGGTCTTCGGGGCCGCCGAGGTGGTGATCATCGCCTTCGCCGACGAGCAGCGGGTCCCCGCCGCCGCCGGCCTGCTGCTGGCCTGCTGGGCGGTGGGCAGCCTGGTCGCCGGACTGGTCACGGGCGCGGTGGCCTGGCGCCGCCCGCCTGTCTTCCGCGTGCGGCTGGGGATGCTCGCGCTCACCCTGACCATGGTGCCCACGGCGGTCGTCGCCGCGGTCGGCTCCGTGCCGGCGATGGCGCTGGTCATGCTGGTCGGCGGCCTGGCGATCGCCCCCACGCTGATCGCCACCCTCTCGATGGCCGAGCAGGCCGCCCCGAAGGACCGGCTGACCGAGTCGCTCTCCATCCTGCACACGGGGCTGACCGCCGGGGTGGCGCCGGGCTCCGCGATCGCCGGGTTCGTGGTCGACCACTACTCCGTCTCCGCGGCGTTCCTGGTGGCGGTCGTCGCCGGCGCCGCCGGCACGGTGGCGGCGCTGCTCACCGGGCGCACCGCCGCGCCGCCGCGCCAGCCGCACCCCCACGCCTGAGCCCACTAGCCTGACCGCCATGACCGCGACGGCCGGATGGACGAACTGGGCCGGGCTCGAGCGCACCCGCCCCACGCAGGTGCTCGTCCCCGAGCAGACGTCGGAGATCGTCACCGCCGTCGAGCGAGCGCGAGCGAGGCGCACGCCGGTCAAGATGGTCGGCACCGGCCACAGCTTCACCGGCATCGCCGCCCCCGAGCACACCCTGCTGCGGCCCGACCGGCTGCGCGGCGTCGTCTCCCTGGACCGGGACGCCGGCACCGTCACGGCCCTGGCCGGCACCCCGCTCAAGGAGCTCAACCGCACGCTGGAGCTGCTCGGCCTCTCGCTGCACAACATGGGCGACATCGCCGAGCAGACCCTGGCCGGCGCCGTCTCGACCGGCACCCACGGCAGCGGCGGGCACGCCGCCGGGCTGGCCGCGCAGCTCGCCGGGCTCGAGCTGGTCACCGGCACCGGCGAGGTGCTGGACAGCGACCAGGAGCCGGCACTGCTGGACCTGGCCAGGATCGGCCTCGGTGCGCTCGGGGTGCTCACCACGCTGACGTTCCGGGTCGAGCCGCTGTTCCTGCTGCGGGCCGAGGAGCGGCCGGTGCGCTGGGACGAGCTGCTGGCCACCCACGACGAGCTCGTCGAGCGCCACGACCACGTCGACGTGCACTGGTTCCCGCACACCGACGGCGCCCTGCTCAAGGCCAACACCCGGCTGGCCGACCCGGTCTCCGCCGCCGAGCCGCTGCCCGGCTGGCAGCACCGGCTCGACGACGACCTGCTCTCCAACCGGCTCTTCGGCGTGCTGGCCGCCGCGGGAGCGCACTGGCCCGCGTCGGTCCCGTCGATCAACCGGGTGGCCTCCCGGGCGCTCTCGGCCCGGACCTACTCCGACGTGGCGCACCGGGTCTTCGTCTCCACCCGGACCGTGCGCTTCCGCGAGATGGAGTACGCCGTGCCCCGGGAGGCGGGTCTGGCGGCTCTGCGGGAAGCGCGCCGGGTGATCGACGCCCACGACTGGCGGATCGGGTTCCCGGTCGAGATCCGCTCGGCGCCGGCCGACGACGTCCCCCTGTCCACGGCGTACGGCCAGGGGGTCTGCTACCTGGCCTTCCACGTGCCCCGCAGCGTGGACCACACCGAGTACTTCCGCGCCATGGAGGAGGTGGTGCTCGCCCACGGTGGCCGGCCGCACTGGGGGAAGCTGCACTCGCTGGACGCCGACCGGCTCGCGCTGCTGCATCCCCGGTTCGAGGAGTTCCTCGTCCTGCGCGACCGGCTGGATCCCGACCGGCTGTTCACCAACGCCTACCTGCGCCGGGTGCTGGGCGACTAGACGCCGGCCTACTCGACGCTGGCCTACTAGACGCTGGCGGACCCGCGCGGCATCGGTGCCTGCCACGACCGCCAGATCGCCAGCAACCGCCAGACCAGGCAGGTGCCGGCGGCCAAGGGGACCACCAGCCACCAGCCCTGGTCGAGCCGGGTCGCCACCACCGCCACCGCGGCGCCGGCCAGCGCGGGCGTCGCGTAGAGCTCGCCGCGGAAGACGATCGGGACGCGTCCCGCGAGCACGTCGCGGGTCACTCCCCCGCCGATGGCCGTGACCATTCCCATCAGCGCCGCGGGCACGGGCCCCAGGCCGTACTCGAGCGCCTTCACGGCCCCGGTGACGCAGAAGAGCGCCAGGCCGAAGGCGTCGAAGACGTTGATCGGCCGCTCCAGGCGCCCGATCGTCGGGTGGAAGACGAAGACGACGAGGCCCGCCACGACGGGGACCAGGAGGTAGCGCCAGTCGGTCAAGGTGGCTGGCGGGGCGGCACCGATCAGGACGTCGCGCAGGAAGCCGCCGCCCAGGCCGGTCGCCCCGGAGAGCACCAGCACCCCGAAGACGTCGAGGCCCTTGCGCACTCCCAGCAGCGCTCCGGAGATGGCGAAGACGAAGATCCCGACGAGGTCCAGGACCACGAAGACGGTCGCGCTCGCCCCGGTCATGGTCACGGACCCACGCTAGCCGCAAGCAGGCGCGCGGCCGCGCGCCGGACCCGATGGGCGCGTGGTCGCCCGGCGCGGGTGCGCGCTGGCGTAGGCTCGGCACACCGGAAGAGCTGCCCCGGCACGTCCGGGGCCTGACAGGGGCAGGAGCAGAGCGGCGATGGCACACCTCAAGCTCGTCGGACTCAGCGGTGACCGCACGCGGTTGCTCCTGGTCGACGACGCAGGTGTCGAGCACACCCTCGCTGTCGACGCCGCCCTCCGGTCCGCTCTGCGCGGTGAGGACCCACGCCCCGGCCAGTTGGAGATTCGAATGGAAAGCGCCATCCGCCCGCGAGACATCCAGGCCCGCATCCGTGCCGGCGAGAGCCCCCAGTCCGTGGCCGAGGCCGCGCAGAGCACGGTGGAGAAGATCATGCCGTACGCCGCGCCCGTGCTCGCCGAGCGCGCGCACGTGGCCGAGCGGGCCCAGCGCTCCTCGGTCCGCCGTCGCTCCTCGGAGGGCTCCGGGTCGCTCGGTGGCGGCCGCACCCTGGAGGAGACGGTCACCGCTCACCTGCGCGGCCAGAACGTCGACCCCGGCTCGGTCGACTGGGACGCGTACCGGCGCGAGGACGGCCGCTGGACGCTCACCGGGGTCTTCTCCTCCCCCGGCCGGACCGGCACCGCGACCTTCACCTTCGACATCCCCGGCAACTACGTGACCGTGGAGGACGACGACGCCCGCTGGCTGGTCGGCGAGCTCGCACCCCGGCCTGCGCGCGCCGAGGAGCCGGTCGCCCCTGCCGGCACTCCCCGGCGGCGCCTCTCCGCGGTCCCGGCCGAGGAGCTGCCGCTCGGTGAGGACGCGATCGAGATGCTGGCCGGCGGCCGCACCGAGCCGGCACGGCCCGAGGAGGAGACCGCCGACCTCAGCGAGGCTCTGCCGGTCGAGGCGTTCCTCGACGCACGCCCCGACGACCAGGCGGCTCCGGCGGACCGGACCGCCTCCCAGCGCGACCAGGGCCAGCAGCGCGACCAGGACGAGTCTCCCGAGCCGGCCCAGGAGGAGAAGCCCAGCAAGGACGCTGCTCCGCGTCGCCCGGTGCGGAAGAACCGGGGCCGCGCCTCGGTGCCGAGCTGGGACGAGATCATGTTCGGGGGAGGCACCGGCGACTGAGGCCGCGCCGACCGTGCGGATCACCTCGCTGCGGGTCCATCCCGTCAAGAGCACGGCCGTCCGCCCGGTGGCCAGCGCCCAGCTCCAGCTCCGGGGCCTCGCGGGCGACCGCGACTGGGTCGTGGTGGACGCCGACGGCACCGTCGTGACCGCGCGCGAGCTGCACGCGCTCCTGGGCGTCGTCGCGGACACCCCCGGCACCGACCCGGAGCTGGCCTCGGACCTACGGCTGCGGCACCCTGCCCTGCCCGACCTGCACCTGGCCCACCCGACGGGTTCCCGGGTCCGGGTCGGCCTGTTCGCGCACGAGCTCACCGGGGTGGCTGCCGGTCCGGAGGCCCACGCGTGGCTGCGTGCGGCCCTGGGCCGCGACGACCTGCGTCTGGTCTGGTGCGACGACCCGACCCGCCGCCGGCTGAACCCGCTCCACTCCGAGCCCGGCGACCACACGGCCTACGCCGACGGCTACCCGCTCACCGTGGCCTCCGAGGCCTCGCTGGCGCGACTCGACCAGTGGGTGCGCGAAGAGGCTCGGGCGCGCGGAGAAGAGCCGCCCGCGCCCCTGCCGATGGACCGGTTCCGGCCCAACCTGGTGGTGGACGGGGACGAGCCCTTCACCGAGGACCACTGGCTGCGCGTCCGCGTGGGCGACGTCGTGCTCCGCCGGGCCAAGCCCACGGACCGCTGCGTGATCACGACCATCGACCCCGCCACCCTGCGCACCGGCAAGGAGCCGCTGCGCACCCTGGCCCGGCACCGGCGCCACGAGGGGAAGACCCTGTTCGCCGTCCACCTGATCCCGGAGACCACCGGCACCGTGTCGGTGGGCGACGGGGTCGAGGTCATCGCTCGACAGGACGCGTCGGGTCGGTGACCCACTCGCTCCAGCTGCCGGGGTAGAGCGCCGCGGAGACGCCGGCCACCTCGAGGGCGAGCACGTCGTGGGCCGCGGTGACCCCGGACCCGCAGTAGACGCTGACCCGCGCACCCGGGACCGCCCCCACCACCCCGTACAGCGCGGCGAGCTGCTCGGACGGCCGGAACCGTCCGGAGACGTCGAGGTTGGTCTCGGTGGGCACGTTGACGGCGCCGGGCACGTGCCCCGCCACCGGGTCGATGGGCTCCACCTCGCCCCGATAGCGCTCCGGCGCCCGCGCGTCGATCAGGACGTCGACGCCGGAGAGCTCCTCGGCCTCGACGTGCGGCATGCCGTCGGAGCCGCCGGCGACCGTGAAGTCGCCGGGCTCCGGGGGCTCCTCGCCACCGGTGACCAGAGCCCCGCCGCGGGCGCGCCAGGCGGCCAGTCCCCCGTCGAGCACCTGCACGTCCCGGTGTCCGTGCAGCCGCAGCAGCCACCAGGCGCGGGCCGCCGCCCGCCCCTGCCAGTCGTCGAGGACCACCACCGGCCGGCCGTCGCTCACCCCGGCCCGCCTCATCGCGTCCTGGAAGAGGCCCGGGTCGGGCAGCGGGTGACGACCGCCCTGGCCGGGCGGGGCAGCGAGCTCGCTGTCCAGGTCGACGTACGCCGCTCCGGGCACGTGGCCCGCCCGGAAGGCAGCCAGGCCGGTCTCGTCCGGCGGGGCCCCGGTGCGGTAGCGGACGTCGAGGACCGTCACCGCCCCGAGCAGGGTCGCCAGCTCCCCGGCCGAGACGAGCGGGCTCACACCGCGCGGCCCTTCGGCGCGTTCTCCGCCGTCATCGCGGGGTCACGGACGACGACGTCGCCGAGGGCCTCGTCGATCGCCGTCATCGCCTCCGCCGGCAGGGTGACCCCGGCCGCCGCGACGTTCTCGTGCACCTGCTCGGGGCGCGAGGCGCCGACGAGTGCCGAGGCCACGTTGTCGTTCTGCAGCACCCAGGCGACCGCGAGCTGGGACATGGTCAGGTCGAGGGACTCCGCGATCGGGCGCAGCCCCTGGACGGCGGTCAGGGTCCGGTCGTCCATGAACCGCTGGATCATCTGGGCCCCGCCCTTCTCGTCGGTGGCCCGCGAGCCGGCCGGCGGCGCCTGACCAGGCTGGTACTTCCCGGTGAGCACGCCCTGGGCGATCGGCGACCAGACGATCTGGGAGATGCCCAGCTCGCGGCTGGCCGGGACCACCTCGTCCTCGATGACCCGCCACAGCATCGAGTACTGCGGCTGGCTGGAGATCAGCTGGAACCCCAGCTCCTTGGCCAGCGCGGCGCCGGCGCGCAGCTGGTCGGCGGTCCACTCGCTCACCCCGATGTAGAGCGCCTTGCCGGCCCGGACGATGTCGGCGAAGGCCTGCATGGTCTCCTCCAACGGCGTCTCGGTGTCGTACCGGTGCGCCTGGTAGAGGTCGACGTAGTCGGTCTGCAGTCGCTCCAGGGACCCGTCGATCGACTCCATGATGTGCTTGCGCGAGAGCCCGGTGTCGTTGTGCCCCTTGGGGCCGGTGGGCCAGTAGACCTTGGTGAAGATCTCCAGCGACTGGCGCCGCTCCCCCTTCAGCGCCTCGCCCAGCACGGTCTCCGCCGCGGTGTTGGCGTAGACGTCGGCGGTGTCGAAGGTGGTGATCCCCACGTCCAGCGCGGCACGGACGCACTCGCGCGCCACGTCGTTCTCGACCTGGGACCCGTGGGTCAGCCAGTTGCCGTAGGTGATCTCGGAGATCTTGAGCCCGCTATTTCCCAGGTACCTGAATTCCATGCCGCGACGCTACTCCCGGCCGCAACCGGGCGGCGGCACCCGGGTGGGACCGGTGGCGCCGGTGCCGGGTCTGCGTGGCAGGATCGTGCCCCGTGGCGGAACTGCACTTCTTCACCGGGACCATGGACTCTGGCAAGAGCACCCTGGCGCTCCAGACGAACCACAACCACGCCACCCGCGGACGGGTGGGGCGCATCTTCACCGCCCACGACCGCGGCGGTCAGGCCGTGCTCTCCAGCCGCCTGGGGCTGACCCACGAGGCCCTCGAGGTCGCCCCGGACTTCGACTTCTGGAAGTACGTCGTCCAGGTGCTCACCCAGGGCGGACGGATCGACTACCTGATCTGCGACGAGGCCCAGTTCTACACCCCCGAGCAGGTCGACCAGCTGGCCAAGGTGGTCGACGAGCTGCAGATCGACGTCTTCGCCTTCGGCATCCTCACCGACTTCCGCACGGTGCTCTTCCCGGGCTCCGCGCGCCTGGTGGAGCTCGCCGACCGGATGAACGTCCTGCAGGTCGAGGCCCTGTGCTGGTGCGGCAAGCGGGCCACCCACAACGCGCGGACCGAGAACGGCGTGATGGTCGTCGAGGGCGAGGTCGTGGTGGTCGGTGACGTCGAGGCCGCCGACGAGCCCCCGGCGGACGTCGCCTACGAGGTGCTCTGCCGCCAGCACCACCGGCGCAGGCTCACCGCGGCCCGGGCCAAGGCGGTCAGCCTGGCCCCGGAGCCGCTGCCGTTCGGCTGATCGCCCCCCACCCGCACGCGGCCGGCTCCCGGCGTCGGGCGCGGCCCGGCAGGAGGACTCGGGCCCGAGCAGCCCGGGACCTCCGGCCTTATCCGCTCGGCTGGGGCACGCCTACGTTCCAGGGAGACCAGTCCGACGTGGGAGGCGAGCCCGGCCCGTCGCCCGCCTGAGCGCGGGAGCAGTCGATGACCGCAGGCACGACCGAGGAGCCGCAGAAGCTCGACCGTCGGGTGATCGAGATCGGGGGCGTGCTCATCGCCGGCATGCTCATGCCGGTGCTGGACAGCACCATCGTCAACGTCGCCCTCGACTCGCTGAGCCGGGACCTGGACGCCTCCCTCCCCGACACCCAGTGGGTGGTCACCGGCTACCTGCTGTCCGTCGCCATCGTCATCCCGATCACCGGCTGGGCGATGGACCGCTTCGGCTCCAAGCGGACCTGGGTGACCGCGGTGACGCTGTTCGCGTTGGGCTCCGCGCTCTGCGCCACGGCGTGGTCGATCGAGTCGCTCATCGCCTTCCGCATCCTCCAAGGGCTCGGCGGGGGCATGCTGCTGCCGGCCGGTCAGGCGATGCTCGCGCGGGCGGCGGGACCGGCCAACATGGGACGGGCGATGACGATCCTGGGGGTCCCGATGCTGATCGGGCCGATCCTGGGACCCGTGCTCGGTGGACTGCTCGTGGAGTACGGCAGCTGGCACTGGATCTTCCTGGTCAACGTGCCGGTCGGCGTGCTCGCCGTGGCGCTCGCCCTGTGGCGTCTGCCGGGCGAGCGCGATCTCTACGACCCGGGACGGCTCGACACGCTGGGGCTGGCCCTGCTGTCCCTGAGCCTCGCCAGCCTGCTCTACGGGCTCTCCGAGGCGAGCTCCAAGGGCGGCTTCGGGGAGCCCACGGTGCTCTGGCCGCTCGCCGGCGGAGTGGTCGGCCTGGGCCTCTACACCTGGCACAGCCTGGCCGCCGGAGCCCGCTCGATCATCGACGTGCGGCTGCTCGGCGACCGGCTCTTCGCCAGCGGGGCGCTCGCGCTCTTCCTGACCGCCATCGGGCTGTTCGGCGGCATGCTCCTGCTGCCCCTCTACTACCAGACGGTGCGCGGCGAGGGCGCCCTGGACGCCGGCCTGCTCCTGGTCCCGCAGGGGCTCGGTGCGATCATCTCGATGGTCGTCGCCGGGCGGCTCACCGACCGCCTCGGCGCCGGGTACGTCGTGCCGGTGGGCGTGGCGCTGGCCATGCTCGGGACCCTGCCGTTCACCCAGCTCGACATCGACACCTCCTACGTCTGGCTCAGCTGCGCACTCTTCGTCCGCGGCATGGGTCTGGGGGCGATCATGATGCCGACCATCTCCTCGGCCTACCAGCACCTGAGCAAGGACCGCGTCTCCCGGGCCTCGCCCACGCTCTCGGCGATCCAGCAGGTCGGCGCCTCGCTGGGCAGCGCCCTGCTGGTCACGGTGCTCACGCGGCAGTTCGCCGACCGCATGGGCGCAGAAGGCGTCAGCAGCCAGGGCGGCGGCGCCGACAAGATCAGCTCGCTGTCGCCGCGGGCGCGCCAGGTCGTCGGGCCCGAGCTCGCGGACGCCTACGGCTCGGCCTTCTGGGTCGCCTTCGCGCTGACCGCGCTGATCCTGGTCCCCGCGTTCTTCCTGCCCCGCCTCAAGCGTGGCGAACGCGGCAAGGCCGGCCGGTCCGGTGCGCCTGCTCAGGAGGCGGGCCAGGACCAGTCGCCGCCACCGAGCTGAGCGCGGCGGCACGCCCAGCCCTCAGACCAGCAGCAGCGGGATCCGCATCTCGTCGGGGGTCAGGGAGCCGTGCAGCCCGACCATCTGGTTCTCGTACGGGAAGTCGGCAGTGGAGATGATCGCGGCGTCCCCTCGGCAGGCGGCTACGACGTCGCCGATCCGCGGTAGCACGGACGGCTGGATCGCCCCCAGCCAGCCCGACGCGACCACCTCGTCGCGGGTCAGCACCTGCGCACGATCCCCCAGGACCTCCCGCCAGGTGGCAGCGACGTCCTCCACCGCCCCGCGGGCGCAGTAGACGTGCCGGAACCGTGCCTCGCCGCCGAGCAGGGTCACCCCCGAGCGGAGCTCCAGGCGGTCGTCCAGGTCGATCCGCGACGCCGGCGGGCTGTCGACCATCCCGTGGTCGGCGATCACCAGCATCCGCACGTGTCCCGGCAGGGCCTCGCGCATCTGCTCCGCCTCGGCGTCGACCATCGCCAGCTGCTGGAGCCACTGGGTCGAGGCCACCCCGAACTTGTGGCCGGTCCAGTCCAGGTCGGCGTCGTAGACGTAGGTGAGCGAGGGTCGGACCGCCGACGCGGCCTGGACCGCGGCGATCCGCTCTCCCACCCGGTCGGCGCCGACGTACTCGGCGCCCCGGTGGGCGGCCTGGGTCAGGCCGCTGGTGACGAAGTCGCGCTTGTTCACCACGGTCACCGAGACTCCGGCGGCGCTCATCCGGGCGAACGCGGTGGGGTGGGGCTGCCACTCCCGCGGGTCGACCCCGGAGTCCCAGGTGAGGCCGTTGAGAAGTCGGTCGGTCCCCGGGATCCGCGAGGTGTAGCCGACCAGGCCGTGCGCACCGGGCGGCAGGCCGGTGCCGAACGAGGTGAGGCTGGTGGCCGTGGTGGAGGGCACGGTCGCCGATCCGACGGAGTCACGGCCGACGAGCGAGGCGAGGAAGGGCGCCGCGTGCTCGTAGCGCCGGAGCAGCTCCGCGCCGAGACCGTCGACCAGGAAGACGACGTACGCCGGGGCGGGCGGCAGGACCAGCGCGACGCCGCCCTCGCCCGGGGAACCGCCCAGGGGCGCGCCCAGGGACCTGGCGACCGCGGGCACCACGTCGCTGAGCGTGCGCGAGCCGTACTCGGGAGCGAGGAACCCCTCGGGCGTCATGCGCCCCGGGTCCGCGCGGAGAGCTCCTCGGCGAACTCCAGCAGCCCGGTGACCGCGTCCCGGCCCTCGGCGGCCGCGGAGACCCGCAGGGAGAAGTCGTCGCCGGCCAGCACCCCGGTGTAGCCGTGGTCGGCGTCGCACTGGGGGTCGGCGCAGCTGGCGGGCTCCAGGTCGATCCGGGAGACCCCGCCCCACCCGATGGTGAGCACCGCCTCGGCCGCCGGGGCGGGCCCGGAGCTGGGGTTGGTGACCATTCGGGTGACGACCACCGAACGGATCGAGGAGAGCGTGATCGCCTCGGTGGACGTCGAGGTGTGCGGCTCCGGGAGCAGGTCGTCGCCGGGGTGCTCGTCGGTGTGCGCCAGCAGCAGCCTCGTGGGGGTCAGCACCACCACGGTGAGATGGCGGCGCACCTCGTCGCGCTCGAAGGTCGGCTCGTGGTGGACGTAGAAGGCCGAGACCCGCTCGCCGCCGAGGGCGGCGAAGACGCCGTCGCTGACCACCTCCGGGTAGTAGCCGGTCCGCTCGATCGCCTGCCGCAACCGGCGACCGTGGTCCTTCTCGTCCGTGGTGTGACCAGGGGTCCTGCTCCGCATGGGAGGCAGTCTGTCATGCCGCTCAGAAGACATACCCGAACGCCTCGAGGTCGTCCGCGAAGACCTCCGCGACCCGGTCGCGCATCAGCGGGGTGAACTCGGTGCGGTAGTCCCGCGGCGGGGCGGCGTTGTTGCGCGGGATGGCCGCGGGCGCGTCCAGGCCCAGGTGCAGCATCACCCGGCGTACGTCGTCGTCGAAGCTCTCCGTCCGGCCGACGAAGTCCGCCTGCCGGGTGGGCGTACGCAGGTAGGCGACCTGGGGGGTGCGCAGCCGCTTCCAGTCGTCGGGGCCCTTGAGCACGAAGGCCTCGAAGTCCGGGTAGTTCCGGGCCACCCCGGCCATGAACCCTCCGCCGGTGAGGAACCCCTGCGCCTTCGGCGATCCCTTGTCGGCCAGCCTGCGGAAGCGCTGCACCATCCCGTACCAGGAGAGCAGCCGGGCCCACGGGTTGCGCACGAACCCGACGGTCCAGTAGTCGGCCAGGCCCGGCTCGGCGCGCAGGATCCGGTCGAGCCGGGCGTGCCGGCTCAACCCGTCGAGGGTGCGGACCTCGGGCAGCTGCGGACGCAGCAGGTGCTCCACGCTGACACCGCCGGTCTTCTGCACGTGCACGAAGAGGAAGCGGTGAGCGTCGCAGACCAGCACGCGGCGATCCTAGTGGGCGCCGGACTCAGTCCGGCAGGGTGTCTCCGGGCATCATCGAGAGCCGGCGCACGAACCAGTCCGACCGCGGGTCCGCGACCGGCTCGATCCGGCAGGACGCGCCCAGCACCGAGCAGCCGTCCCGGCCGGCGAGCACCAGGGGCAGCGACAGCGAGCGCACCTGCGGGAGGTCGTGCTGCAGCTGGGCCACCCGGCGCACGATCCGCTCGACCTCCTCGACGTCCACGATCTCGCTGCCGCGGTAGCCGAAGAGGAGCGGCGAGGCCTTGATCTCCCGGACCATGTCCTGGGCGTCGTGCTCGGCCAGCGGCGGGATCCGGAAGGCCCGGTCCTGCAGGAGCTCGGTCATCGGGCCGCCGATCCCGAAGGAGACCACGGGCCCGAAGAGCGGGTCCTCGATGCTGGCGACGGCCACCGGCACGCCGGGCGGGGCGTTGCGCTGAACCACGAAGCCGGCCGACCCCGGGTCGCTGATCACCTCCCGGAGCGTGTGCCAGGCGTCCTCCATCTCCGCGGCGGAGTCGATGTTGCGCCACACGTGGGCCAGGTCCGGCCGGTCCCGCAGGTGCACCGCGGTCGCCTTGAGCACGACGTCCCAGCCGAGCTCCTCCCCCGCCTCGAGCGCCTCCGGCAGGTCCGCGACCGGGTAGGTGCGCCACAGGTCGATGCCGTACGCCCCCAGCAGGGTGTGCAGGTCCTCGTCCCCGAGGTCGTGGCCGTCGGGGTGCTTGATCAGCAGCTGGCTGACCAGCTTCTTCGCAGCCGGCCGGTCGACCAGCTCGGCGTCCGAGGGCGGGGTGTCGGGGCTGCGCAGCCACATCGCGTACTCCACCACCCGGGCCAGCGCCCGGACCGCGGCCTCCACGGCCGGGTAGGAGGGGACCGAGCCGCGACCGGCGGTGGAGCCGGCGGCGTCGGGCACGCGCAGCAGCTCGGGCACGCCCTCGGCTCCCAGGAAGGTGGTGACCAGGGGCTTGTCCGACTGCTCCCCGATGGCGGCCAGCACGTTGGCCACGTCCTCGCCGGAGACGTTGAGCGGCGGGATGTAGATCGCGGCGACGGCGTCGACGTCGGGGTCGTCGATGGCCGCGTCCAGCGCGTCCTCGAAGTCCTCGGCCCCGGCCTCGGCGCCCAGGGCGACCTGCTTGTTGACCACCAGGCCGGCGCCCGCGGCCGCGTCGGCGGCCAGCAGCCCCAGCGCGTCGGAGTTGCCCACGACCGCGACCCGGCGACCTCGCGGCAACGGCTGGTGGGCCAGCAGCTGGGCGACGTCGAACATCTCCTCCAGGGCGTCGACCTGGATCACGCCCGCCTGCCGGAACATCGCGTCGACCGACTGCGAGGGCGCGGCGATCCGCCGGACCGCGTGCCCCATCGGCACACCCTGGGTGGTGCGGCCGGAGCGGACCGCGATGATCGGCTTGCGCCGGGAGACCCGGCGCGCGATCCGGGAGAACTTGCGGGGGTTTCCGATCGACTCCAGGTAGAGCAGGACCACCTCGGTGGACTCGTCCTCCTCCCAGTACTGGAGCAGGTCGTTGCCCGAGACGTCGGCGCGGTTGCCGGCGCTGACGAAGGTGGTCAGCCCCAGGCCCCGGTTGTTGACCTTCTCCAGGATCGCCGAGCCCAGCGCTCCGGACTGGCAGAAGAACCCGGCGCGGCCGCGCGGCGGCATCACCGAGGAGAGCGAGGCGTTGAGGGAGACCTCCGGGGCGGTGTTGATCACGCCCAGGCAGTTGGGGCCGATCAGCCGCAGGCCGTAGGAGCGCGAGAGCCCCACCAGCTGCCGCTGCCGGATCCGCCCTTCCTCGCCGGTCTCGGCGAAGCCCGAGGAGATCACCACCAGCCCGTGCACGCCCTTGGCGGCGCAGTCCAGGACGACGTCCTGCACGGCTTCGGCGGGGACCGCCACGATCGCGACGTCCACGTCGTCGGGGATCTCGGTGACCGACTTGTACGTCGGCAGTCCGGAGACGGCGTCCGCGGTCGGGTTGACCGCGTAGACCCGCCCGGTGAAGTCGCCCAGGACCAGGTTGCGGACCAGCGCCTGACCGATCGTCTCCTGGCGACGACTGGCACCGATGACCGCGATCGAGCGCGGGTTGAAGAACTTCTCGATGGAGGCGGACTCGGCGCGGTGCTCACGCTGCTCCATCACCCCGATGGCGGTGTCGGTCGGGTCGATCGAGAACTCGAGGCTGACCACGCCGTCGTCGTACTGGCTGGCCACCTGGTAGCCGGCGTCCTTGAAGGTGCGGATCATCGGGTGGTTGTCGGGCAGCACCTCGGCCACGAACCGCTCGATCCCGCACTCGCGGCCGGCCTGGGCCAGGTGCTCCAGCAGCAGCTGGCCGATGCCCCGGCCCTGGTGCTTGTCCTCCACCAGGAAGGCCACCTCCGCCTCACCGGGGGTCACCGAGTCGTAGCGGCCGACCGCGATCATCTGGCCGCCCACCAGGAGCACGAAGGCGACCCGGTCGCGGTAGTCCACCTGGGTGAAGCGCGCCACGTCGCGGTCCGAGAGCTTCGGCATGGGCGCGAAGAACCGGTAGTACTTCGACTCGTCCGAGACCCGGCTGTAGAACTCCACCAGCAGGTCGGCGTCGCTGGCGCGGATCGGCCGGATGTGCGCGGTCCGCCCGTCCCGCAGCAGCACGTCGGCCTCCCAGTGGTGAGGGGGCTCGTGCGTGGTGGCTACGGGCTGCTCGTCGGTCACACGCAGAATCTAACCGGTCGGGGCAGATCGGCGTGCCCTCCCGTCGCGAGCCGGGACCCTGGCGGGAGAATGCCGCCATGGCACGCCGTGGCACCAAGTCCCCACTTCCCGACGACTTCGAGGAGCACATCCTCGACATCGACGTCGGCGACGAGATCAAGACCTCGTTCCTGGAGTACGCCTACTCGGTGATCTACTCCCGCGCGCTGCCCGACGCCCGGGACGGCCTCAAGCCCGTGCAGCGGCGGATCCTCTACACGATGGACGACATGTCCCTGCGCCCCGACCGGGGGCACGTGAAGAGCGCCCGGGTGGTCGGCGAGGTCATGGGCAAGCTGCACCCGCACGGTGACAGCGCCATCTACGACGCGCTGGTGCGGCAGGCCCAGCCGTGGTCGATGCGGCTGCCGATGGTCGACGGGCACGGCAACTTCGGCTCGCCCGACGACTCCCCCGCCGCCATGCGCTACACCGAGTGCCGCATGGCCCCGGCCGCGGTCGCGATGACCGGCTCCCTCGACGAGGACACCGTCGACTTCAAGCCCAACTACGACTCCCGCGAGCTGGAGCCGTCGGTGCTGCCCGCGGCGATCCCGCACCTGCTGGTCAACGGGGCCACGGGCATCGCCGTCGGCATGGCCACCAACATCGCCCCGCACAACCTGGTCGAGGTGGTGCAGGCGCTGCGGCACCTGATCAAGAAGCCCAAGGCCGACCTGGACGACCTGATGCGCTTCATCCCGGGCCCCGACCTGCCCACCGGCGGCAAGATCGTCGGGCTCGACGGGGTGCGCGACGCCTACGCCACCGGGCGCGGGAGCTTCAAGATGCGGGCCACCGCCCGGATCGAGTCGGTCACCCCGCGCAGGAAGGGGATCGTGGTCACCGAGATGCCCTACGGCGTCGGCACCGAGCGGGTCGTGGAGCGGATCAAGGTCCTGGTCCAGTCCAAGAAGATCCAGGGCATCTCCGACATCAAGGACCTCACCGACCGGACCAACGGGCTGCGGCTGGTGATCGAGGTCAAGAACGGCTTCGTCCCCGAGGCCCTGCTCGAGCAGCTCTACAAGCTCACCCCCCTGGAGGAGTCCTTCGGCATCAACGCCGTCGCCCTGGTCGACGGCCAGCCCCGCACGCTGGGGCTCAAGGAGATGCTCGAGGTCTACCTGGCCCACCGGCTCGACGTCGTCCGCCGACGGTCGGCCTACCGGCGCGGCAAGGCCGCCGACCGGCTGCACCTGGTGGAGGGCCTGCTGCTGGCCATCCTCGACATCGACGAGGTGATCCAGCTGATCCGCACCAGCGACAACGCCGCCGCGGCCAAGGAGCGGCTGATGTCGGTCTTCGACCTCACCACCATCCAGGCCGAGTACATCCTGGACATGCCGCTGCGCCGGCTCACGAAGTTCTCCACGCTCGAGCTCGACAAGGAGAAGACCGAGCTGCAGGAGCAGATCGAGGCGCTGGACGCGATCCTCAACGACGAGCAGCGCCTGCGCGAGGTGGTCTCCGACGAGCTGGCCGAGGTCGCCAAGACCTTCGGCACCCCCCGACGGACGGTGCTGCTGGCCTCCGCCGGTACGTCGGTGAGCGCCGCGAGCGCCTCGGTGGAGATCCCCGACGACCCGTGCTTCGCCTTCCTCTCCTCCAGCGGCCTGCTGGCCCGCTCGCAGGACGCCGAGATCCCGGGGCAGGGCGGCGGCCGGGCCAACCACGACGCGGTGGTCTCCGCCGTGCGCACCACCGCGCGCGGTGAGATCGGGGTGCTGACCTCGCGGGGGCGCGTGCTGCGGACCCAGGTGCTGGACATGCCGGTCCTGCCGCCCTCGGCCAACGACCCCAACCTGCAGGGCGGGCTCCCGCTCGCCGAGGTGCTCCAGCTCGAGGCCGACGAGCGCCCGCTCGCGCTCACCACCCTGACCGACGACGGTCCCGGGCTCGCCCTGGGCACCCGGCACGGAGTGGTGAAGCGGGTCAACCCCGAGGTCCTCAACCGCGACGAGTGGGAGGTCATCTCCCTCAAGGACGGCGACGAGGTGGTCGGCGCCCTGCAGCTCGCCACCGGCACCGAGGAGCTGTGCTTCATCACCTCCGACGCCCAGCTGCTGCACTTCGGCGCCGACGGGGTCCGACCCCAGGGACGGGCCGGCGGCGGGATCGCGGGCATCCGGCTGAACGCCGGGGCGGAGGTCGTGTGGTTCGGCGCGCTCGAGGGCGAGGACGCGGTGGTGGTCACCGCCTCCGGCTCCTCGACCGCGCTCCCGGGCACCGAGCCCGGCTCGGTCAAGGTCACCCCGTTCACCGAGTACCCGGCCAAGGGCCGGGCGACCGGCGGGGTGCGCTGCCACCGGTTCCTGAGGGGCGAGGACGCCCTGGTCCTCGCCTGGGCCGGCCCCGCTCCCGCCCGGGCCGCCGCCGCCAGCGGAGCTCCGGTGGAGCTGCCCCCGGCCGACGGCCGACGCGACGGCTCCGGGACGCCCGGGAGCATCCCGGTGGTCGCCGTGGCCGCCCCGGTGGCCCGGCAGCCGGGAGTGGGCGCCGATGCCTGAGCGCGCTTCGGCCGTGTGCCACCCTGACCGCATGCCGACCCCTGCCCCCACCTCCACGACGCGCCGCGCCCAGCTCGCCAAGGGGCTGGGTGCCGCCCTGCTGGGGCTCGGCGTCCTGACCGGCTGCAGCTCCGAGGACGACCTGTCCGACCAGGACGTCGAGGAGGTGCTCGCCCAGGCGAGCGACACCCTGCTGGAGACCTCCGGCCTCCAGCTGCGCCTGGCCACCGACGACCTGCCCGACGGGGTCACCGGGATCACCAGCGCCGAGGGCGTCGCCACCGACGCGCCGGCCTTCGAGGGCGACCTCCGGGTCCGGCTCGCCGGCAACGACTTCACCGTGCCCGTGGTCGCGGTCGACGGGACCGTCTGGGCGCAGATCCCGCTGACTCCAGGCTGGTCCGACGTCGACCCGGCCGAGTACGGCGCCCCGGACCCCGCCCTGCTGATCAGCCCGGACCAGGGCTTCGCCACGCTGCTCCAGGAGGTCCAGGACCCCGAGGCGGTCGAGCAGGAGCGCGGCGGCGTGGACAACGCCGAGGTGCTCACCCGCTACGCGGGCACGGTCGACGGCGCGGTGATGGAGAACGTCATCCCCAGCAGCGCCGGTGACAGCTTCGACGTGGAGTTCCTGGTCACCGAGGACGGCGAGCTCCGGCGCGCTGAGCTCAGCGGCGTCTTCTACGCCGACAGCGACGAGATGACGTACACCGTGGACCTCACCGACTACGGCACGACCCAGCAGATCACCGCTCCGTGACCCGCTCGGCGGACCGCGCGCAGAAGTCGCTGCTCTGGCTCGCGGCGGCCGCGGTCGCCTTCGCCGCAGCGGACACCTACGTGGTCGTCCTCGCCCTGCCCGACATGATGGGCAGCGCCGGGATCCCCATCGACCAGCTCCAGCGGGCCGCGCCGATCGTCTCCGGGTTCCTGCTCGGCTACGTCGCCATGCTCCCGTTGATCGGCCGGATCGCTGACCTGCGCGGACGGGTGCCGGTGCTGGCGCTCTCGCTGGTGCTCTTCGCCGTGGGCTCGCTGGTGACCACGCTGGCCTACGACATGCCCTCGATGGTCGTGGGCCGGTTCCTCCAGGGGGTGGGCGGCGGCGGCCTGGTCCCGGCCACCCTGGCCCTGGTCGCCGACCTCTACCCCGAGGAGCGCCGGGGGGTGCCCCTGGGCGTGGTCTCGGCGGTCCAGGAGATCGGCTCCGTGCTCGGTCCCCTGCTGGGCGCGGTGGTGCTGGCCTTCGCCGACTGGCGGGCGATCTTCGCCCTGAACACCGCCGTCGGCCTGCTCCTGGCGGCCGCCATCCGCGCGCTGGCCCGCCGCTCCCCCGAGCTGCTGGACGAGCGGTCCCGTGTCCTGCTGGAGCGCGGCCGTCAGCAGCTGCCCCGCCCCGACCTGGTGGGCGGGGCCCTGCTGCTGCTCGTCCTGGCCGCGGGCACGCTCACGTTCCTGCGTCCCCCGCCGATCCTGCGCGACGTCACCTGGGGCGAGGCCTTCGTGCCCTTCGTGACCGGCAGCCGGTGGCTGACCCCGGTCGGCGTGCTCACGATGGTCGCGGCGGCGCTGCTGGTGCTGCGGCTGCTGACCGCGGCGCGCCCCCTGGTCGACCTGCGCGCCTGGGGCCGGGCGTTCGCGGAGGCCGACCTCATCGGCTCCCTGCTCCTCGCGGTGGCGCTCGGCGGGGTGGTGCTGGCCTTCGCCACCGCGGACCCGAAGGTCGAGGTCTTCTCCGACCAGGGCCTCTGGTACCTGCTGGGAGCCTTGCTCGGGGCGCTGGGCCTGCTGTGGCACGTACGCCGGGCCGAGGACCCGATCGTGCCCCGCGGCGCGCTGCGCCGTACCCCCGCCTGGGGCGCGCTGGTGGTGAGCTTCTTCGTCGGCGCGGCGCTGATCGCCGCGCTGATCGACATCCCGCTCTTCGCCCGCACCACCGTCTACGGCGACTCCCAGCTGCTGGCCGCCCTGGTGCTGGTGCGCTTCCTGGTCGCGCTCCCGATCGGCGCCGTCGCCGGCGGCTACCTCCTGCGCCGCTGGGGGCCGGGCCCGGTCACCGCGGTCGGGATGGCGCTGGCGGCCGTCGCCTTCGTCTGGCTCTCCACCTGGGGGATCGACGCGCTCGAGCAGTGGCACGCCACTCTTCCGCTGGTCCTGGGCGGCCTCGGCTTCGGCCTCGCGCTGGCACCGGTCAACGCCGCCGTCCTGGCCTTCACCGATGCCGGTGTGCACGGGCTCAGCAGCGCCCTGGTGGTAGTGGCCAGGATGGTCGGGATGCTGGTCGGCATCTCGGCGCTGACCACGGTCGGCCTGCGCCGCTACTACGCCGAGCAGGGCGACGTCCCCCCGGTGCGCGAGGTCTGCGGCGGCAGCTCGCGCTGCCCCGAGTTCACCCTGCTGCTCAAGGAGGCGGGCATCGCCCAGGAGCAGACCGTCTTCCTCGGCGCGGCCGGCTGCGCCCTGGTCGCGGCGGTGCTGGCGCTGGTGCTCTTCCGATCCGCAACCTCCGTGCGGAGCGCCGACCCCACTGCGTTAGGTTTCCCTCATGGCTGACTTCGACGACCTGATCTCCGCCAACCGCGCGTTCGCCGACGAGTTCACCCTGGGTGGCTTCGACGGCAAGGCACACGCGGGCGTGGCCATCGTGACCTGCATGGACTCCCGGATCGACCCGCTGGCGATGCTCGGGCTCAAGCACGGCGACGCCAAGATCTTCCGCAACCCGGGCGGGCGAGTGACCCCGCAGGCCCTGGAGGCGCTGGTGCTCGGCGTCCACCTGCTCGGCGTGGAGCGGGTGCTGGTGGTGCCGCACACCCGCTGCGCGATGACCGCCAACACCGAGACCGAGCTGCGCGAGAAGATCGGCGCCGCCACGGGCACCGACGCGTCCTGGCAGTCCTTCGGCGTGATCGACGACCAGGTGGCCCGGCTGCGCGAGGACGTGCGCAAGGTCCGCTCGCACCCGCTGATCCCGGACACCGTCAAGGTGGGCGGGTTCGTCTACGACGTCGACAGCGGGCTGCTCGAGCAGGTCGACTGACCCAGGGCCCCGACTCAGGCGTCGAGGGTCTCCAGGTCGACCTCGTAGGCGCCCTGGACGATGAACTCCTTGCGCGGTGCCACCTCCGAGCCCATGAGCAGCTCGAAGACCGTGGCAGCGTCCGCCGCGTCGTCGACGGTGAGCCGACGCAGGGTGCGCCGGCGGGGGTCCATCGTGGTCTCCTCGAGCTGGTCGGCGTCCATCTCGCCGAGGCCCTTGTAGCGCTGCACCGGGTCCTTCCAGCGCACGTTCTTCTTCTTCAGCTCCGCCAGCTTCCGCTGCAGCTCGTCGTCGGAGTACGTGTAGACGTACTTCTCCATCCCCTTCTTGGGGTTGGTCAGCTCGATCCGGTGCAGCGGCGGGACCGCCGTGTAGACGCGACCCGCGGTCAGCATGTCCGGCATGTACTTGAAGAACAGGGTCGCCAGCAGGCACCGGATGTGCGCACCGTCGGAGTCGGCGTCGGCCATGAAGATGATCCGCCCGTAGCGCGCGGCGTCGAGGTCGAAGGTCCTCCCCGAGCCGGCGCCCACCACCTGGATGATCGCGGCGCACTCGGTGTTCTTGAGCATGTCGCCCACCGAGGCCTTCTGCACGTTGAGGATCTTGCCCCGGATCGGCAGCAACGCCTGGAACTCGGAGTCGCGGGCCAGCTTGGCCGTGCCCAGCGCCGAGTCGCCCTCGACGATGAAGAGCTCGGATCGCTCGTTGTCGGTGGTGCGGCAGTCCACCAGCTTGGCCGGGAGCGCGGAGGACTCCAGCGCGTTCTTCCGGCGCTGGGTCTCCTTGTGCTGCCGGGCCGCGATCCGGGTCTTGGAGGCGTTGCCCACCTTCTCCATGACCAGCTTGGCCTGGGCCTTCTCCCCGCGCTTGGCGGAGGTGAGGAACTTCTTCAGCTCCGCGGAGACCACCTTGCGGACGATGGAGCGCGCCGCCGGCGTGCCGAGGATCTCCTTGGTCTGCCCCTCGAACTGGGGCTCGGCCAGCCGGACCGTGACGACGGCGGTCAGGCCCTCCAGGACGTCGTCCTTGATCACGTCCTGGTCGCCGACCTTGAGCACCTTGGCCTGACGCATCACGTCGTTGAACGTCTTGGTGACCGCCTGCTCGAAGCCGCTCACGTGGGTGCCGCCCTTGGGGGTGGCGATCACGTTGACGTAGGAGCGCACGGTGGTGTCGTAGTCCATGCTCCAGCGCAGGGCCACGTCGACGCCGAGCTCGCGCTCGATCTCCTGGGGGGTCATGTGGCCCTGCTCGTCGAGCAGCGGCACGGTCTCCTTGAAGCTGCCGGTCCCCTGGAGCCGCAGGACGTCGGTCACCGGCTCGCCCGAGGACAGGAACTCGGTGAACTCGGAGATGCCGCCGTCGTGCTTGAAGGTCTCCGTGCGCGGCTCCTCGCCCCGCAGGTCGGTGATGACCAGCTCGAGGCCGGGGACGATGTAGGAGGTCTGCCGGGCCCGCGTGACCAGCTCGTCGAAGACGAAGCGCGCCTCCTGGGTGAAGATCTGCCGGTCCGGCCAGAACCGGACCCGGGTGCCGCTGCGCCCCTTGGCCACGCGCCGCCCCTTGCGGCTCAGTCCGGACTGGGCGGTGAAGCCGGCATCGGGCGCCTCGGAGTCGAAGACCCCGGGGGTGCCGCGCCGGAAGCTGATGCCCTGCTGGGCCGGAGACCTGTCGACGTCGATGTCCATGCGTGCCGAGAGCGCGTTGACCACCGAGAGCCCGACGCCGTGCAGACCGCCGGTGGCCACGTAGGAGCCGCCGCCGAACTTGCCGCCCGCGTGCAGCTTGGTGGCGACCACCTCGACGCCGGGGAGCCCGGTCTTGGGCTCCTTGTCCGTGGGGATGCCGCGGCCGTCGTCGATCACCTCGGCCGAGCCGTCGGTGTGCAGGGTCACCTCTACCCGCGACGCAGCCCCGGCCAGCGCCTCGTCGACGCCGTTGTCGATCACCTCCCACAGGCAGTGCATCAGGCCCTTGGTGTCGGTGGACCCGATGTACATGCCGGGTCGCTTCCGCACCGCGTCGAGCCCCTCCAGGACCAGGAGGTGCGCTGCGTTGTACGAGGTGTCCGTCGGTGCTGCCACGAGGAGTGAATCTACCCGCGCCGGGCTGCCGGACCGCGCAGGGCTCGCCTGGACACGGCCGGACAAGACCCGACACTCGCCGAGGGTTGGGCATATCCCGAACCGGGTAGGAGGGCGCATGGTTGGATGAAGGACGCTGGTCGAACCGCTGCCACGGAATCTTTTCCCCAGGCGGTACGTTGGGCCTGACACCTGATGGAGAGAAATGAGGCCGATGTGACTACTGCAGTTGCCCCCACAGCCGCCCTCACGGCGGCGGACCGTTGCGACCGTTGTGGAGCACAGGCCTACCTCCGGGTGGAGCTCCAGAACGGCGGTGAGCTGCTCTTCTGCGCTCACCACGCTCGCGAGCACGGCGACAAGCTCCGTGAGGTCGCCGTCACCGTTGTCGACGAGACGCACAAGCTCGGCGCGACCCCGAGGTCCGAGGCCTGAGCCCCTCAGGCACCACGCGGCCCCGGACCACCTGGTCCGGGGCCGCGTCCGTCTCTGCCTGCAGCAAGGCCCACTCCCCCGCTGCCAGGCTCTCCCAGGGCGTGCTCCGGTGATCCTCGCGACGCTGCTCGCCGGCCTGGCGATCGCGGTGGGGCTGGTCGGGATCGTCGTCCCGGTGCTCCCCGGCACCGTCCTGGTCCTGGTCGCCATCGCCGGCTGGGCCTGGTACGTCGGCACCGGCCTGGCCTGGGGCGTGCTGGCGCTCGGGTTCCTGCTGGTCGCCGCGGGCCTGGTGGCCAAGTACGCCGTCCCCGGCCGTCGGCTGCGCACGGCCGGGGTGCCGACCTCCACCCTGTGGGCCGGAGGGGTGCTGGGCGTCGTGGGCTTCTTCGTCATCCCCGTCGTCGGCCTGCTCGTGGGGTTCGTGGCCGGCGTCCTGCTCGCCGAGCTCCGGCGCGTCGGCCCGGGGCGGGCCACGGCCTCGACCGGCCACGCGCTGCGCGCCGTGGCGCTCAGCGTCGGCCTGGAGCTCGCGGCCGCCCTCGCCGCGGCCCTGATCTGGGCGGCCGGCGCCGTGCTCGTGCACACCGGGGTCGGCTGACCCGTCCCTGCCACTGCCGGCAGATCACTCGGGCGGCGTCAGGACCTCGGCCAGCTCCTGGGCCATCCGGGCGTTCCCGGCCTCGGTCAGGTGCAAGGGCCCGGGCGACTCGAGCATCAGCCCCTCGTTGGTGGACCCGTCCTTGGCCAGCACCGGCCAGCGAGAGGCCAGGTCGAGCAGCCCCACCCGGTCCGGATCCAGCGCCACGGCGTCGCGTCGAGCCTGCTTGACCACTGCCCACGCGGCACTGTCCCAGGTGCCCGGCTCGTAGCCGTCGACCACGAGGACGACGGCGTGCGGTGCCGCCGCCAGGGCCAGGCGCACCACCCGCTCCAGGCTCTGCCGGTACGCGGGCTCCGGGTTGCTCCCGAGGTTGACGAGGACCAGCTGCGGGTCCAGCGCCGCGACCTCGGCCCAGTGCCCGTTCTCCATCTCCTCCCGGGCGAAGCTCTCCGCGGTGGCACCGGAGTGCGCCGCGTCGTAGACGTGGATGCCGGAGGTGCCGTCGGGGTCCAGGAACTCCACCCCGGTGTGGATGAACGCCCCCGCCGGCGAGGTGCTGACCACCTGGACCACATGGTCGCCCGGCCCCAGGTCCGCCGACTCCCACCAGAGGCCGGCACGACGCTCGGTCGAGGCCGAGCTGATGGTCGGCCCCGAGGGGGTGCCGTCGCTGAGCCGGCCCGCGGCCGTGACGTCCACGCCGTCGACCAGGACGACGGCCTCGCCCGCCAACGCCTCGATGCCCCCGTAGCCGACCCGGATCCGGCGCCCGGGCTGGGCCGGATAGGTCAGCGAGGAGGTCTGCGGCATCACCAGGGCACGCCCACCCAGGCCCCAGTCGCCGTAGACGACCTCCTGGGGAGGCGTACCGGCCCGGACCGTGTCGTCGGCCGTGAGGGGGTCGGCGTAGAACGCCGGAAAGTACCCGGCACCGCCCTCCGGCGCGTCGAGCCGACGCCGCAGCTCGTCCTCCAGCAGCCCGACCATCCGTCGGGGGTAGACCGGGTTCGGCAGCAGGACCCCCTCGGAGATGGAGTCGCCGACCACCACGGCGCGCACGGGAGCCTGCTCGTGGTCGCGCAGCGCGGCGTACCAGGGCTGCAACAGCTCCCGCACACGCGCGTCCGGGTCGTCGTCCGAGGACGATCCGGCGCCGGACGACCCTTCCCAGAGCATGGCCAGGCAGCCCACGAGCACCAGCAGGCCGGCCGTGAGGGCCACCAGCGCCGCACGCGACGGCCGCCGGGTGCGGATCACCGGGTCGTCCGCGCGCCGTCAGTCCAGGTAGTCGCGCATTAGAGCCGACTGTGCGCTGTGCGACTCCGCGTGGAGGGTGGCAAAGATCTGAGCGCTGTGCATCGCAATATTGTGGACTAATCCACGGTGCTAGTCCAACGTGGCCCGACGGCGTCTCACACCTCGTAGCGTCAGCGCCAGATCCGGCCGATGGTCTCACCGTTGAGGGTCAGATTCGCCTTATTCGGCCAGCGTGCTGGAAGGCCGAGATCCGCGCGAGCCGCCTCCACGAAGTCGTTCTGAAAGTCCGACACCTCTATGTCCAGGTCGTCGTCTTCGACGTCGGGGTTGCGTGTCTCATACACCTGGGTGCGCAGCACGTAGTAGAGGTCGCGCGCCTTCTGGGCGGCGTCAGTGCTGCCGTACAGGTCAACCTCGCTGACGACGCGCCAGAACTCCTCCATTGCGTCCTCAGGTGGCTCGGGCCGCTCACCTGCCCGAACGTCAACCGCGATCGCGCTCCAGCGGTGGAGTTGCTCGATCACTGCGAGGTAGGCGCTGCGGCGGTGATCGAAGAGTCGGGCATCATGCTCGCGCTCGGTGTCGTGAGCCAGGCGCTGCTCTTCGCGGCGCTCCTCGACGGCGAGCCGAATCCGTTCACGCACATCGGCACGCCACTGGGTGAAGACCACGCCGAGCAGAGTGCCGACTACGCCGATACTTCCCGTCAGCACTCCGACTGCGCCAGCGTCCATGCAGGCACCCTAGGGGAGGCGGTCCGGGAATGTGCTTCCAGTTGCGATCCTGCACCCGGTCGTACAACAGACGGCACCCCAGCCGCTGCTCATAGGGGCCGGGGTGCTGGCTGCCACCCGGTGCGGGGTGCATCACTCCCCATCACCTGCGCCTGGACTTGAAGGAGCGTTACCTCCAGGGCGGGCTAGCACCGGGTGACAGTTGGCTGCGTTCAGACGGCGGTGGGGCCTACACCCGGATACCGCCCCTTGGCAGCCGTCACGCTGCTGCCTATGTCAGCGTGAGCCTCGTGATCGAACTGGGGCGTACGACGGCGGTTGCCATGCGCTGCTCCGCGCGCATGGTGCGGGTGTTGTGCTCCCACCCGTCCTTGCCGTGGTCGATTTCCACCGTGATGGGTCCGCGTCGGTAGATCACGACGCCCTGCCCGCCGACGACCCACACAACACCCGTAGCGGTCGCTGGGGTGCTGATGAGCTGGACGCCGTGCAGCGCAGTGGGTGACGCCGACAGCGGGTCCACTGTGTAGCCGCCCGTGGAACCGTCCGCCCTTGCCTTGCGGATCGTCGCAATGGTGGCGGGGTGGGCAATGATCGCGGACGGCGTGACACCGCTGATCGCCTCCTGGCCCGCCACGGCATCGGCCACGAGGTCAACAACATTGCCAGCTGCGCCCGTGCCAGTAAGTAGCCCGGACACGGCGTTGAACGTGTCGAGAATGGCCTGGTTCTCACGGGTCACCACCGCGTTGGACAGTTCCGCCGCGAGATGCGCCACGAGGTACGGCGCGTCCTCGCTCATCTCATCGCTGAACGAGGTGAGCACCGCGATCTTGGCCAGCGCCACATCGACTGGCGTGATGGAAAGACCCGCGTCCGGCTTCAGCGCGCCCTCGGCCACGATGTCTGCTTCGGCACCGTCGAAGCGGTAGTACCGCGTGGTCGGGCCAGCGGCGGGCTCCTGCCGGAACAGGGAGGCAATCGGGAAGATATTGGGCCACAGCCCCGGCTCCACTCCCCTGCCAACTGTCGGCAGCAGGGTTCCCGAGGTCAGGGCCTTGCGATCCACCTCGGTGCGATACGTGGTGCGGGACTTGACCGCGTGGACGATCCCGGCCTTGGCAGTCTCGTTGAAGACACCCCTGGCGTCAGGGTCGTCCTCGGCGGTGCCGAGGCGTAGCACGCTGTCCACGAGGGCCTTGCCCTTGATCTGCTTATCGATGTTGGTGACGCGGCCCATGAGGCCGTCGAGGGTGTCTGCCTCGTGTGTGGTCAGGTCGCGGTTGGCCTTCGTGGCCCTGGCGACGATGGTCTTGGCTTCGGTGAGTACGGCGGCGCGCTGCTCTCGCAGCGGCGAGGAAGTAGACATCAGGATTGCTCCGTCTGCACGGCGCGTAGCGCAGCGTGCTCGAAGGGGAGCAACATCCACCGGGACGGACCCTGCGAACCGCTGAGGGGCAGGGCTGGCCTAGGGCGGCTCACACACGGGCGGGTGCCCGTGGTGCATGGCCTTCGGGTGGAACGTCGGTCGCCTTGCCCACCTCAGCTCCTCGACCTTGGCCCTGACGGGCTCCTCGGTCTTGGCATTGGTGACGGTCCTGGGCGACAAGACCATGATCGGGCTTCTGGCCTTGGTCGATCAAGATCCGGTATGCACCGGACTTCACGGTGGCAATCCGTGTTGGGCCGTAGCCTGCCCATGTGGTTACGCATCTCTCGGGACCTGCCTGGCTCCCCGACCATCAACTGCACGTCGCTTTCACGCTGGCGCATGCGGATGCCCTCGCCGAGGCAATGTGCGACGTGCTCTACCAATACCTGCAACCGCCGGGGCCCTTGACGCTCTCCAGCGTGTTCGAGCAGGACCTGTGCCACGTCACTGTCGCGGATATCGCGCCACTGCCACCCGCTGTGAGCCGGTATGCGGCGGACGTTCTGACACAGTTGCGGGCAGCCGTCGAACATGCTCTCTACGCCGAGGTCCAATTCGCGCTCGGTCGGGATCTGACGCCCGATGAGGCCCCGCGAATCGAAATGCCCGCGACGACGACGGCCAAGGCCTTCACCGAGTGGCTGAACGCTAAGAAACGCAGGCAATTGCCGCCGCTTCGTGATGGCTCGGAGCTCGTGAGACGGATGCGTGCCCTACAGCCGTATCGCCGGAGGGACACTGATGAGCATCCGATGCGGGTGCTTGCCCATCACACGAACCTCGCCAAGCATCGCACTCCTGCCGTCGCGGCCGTGAGACTCGGCCGCGTACACACGTGGCCGCTCGGCGATCCCGACATCGTGGTGGGGGCGGAGAATGCTCCCTTGGACGTAGGAACGGTGTTGGCGACCGGTCCAAAGTACAGACAAGTCCCTCTGAGTATTTGGCCTCAGGTAGCAATTCAGCGACCCCACACAGGTGAATGGAAGGTCATCGCCAAGGAAGTTGGAATGCTCGCCACCTGGGTGCGCACGGTTGCCATCCCCATTCTCGTCACGGGTGAGGCAGAAGCCGAGCCACCGCTGCCCCCGCAAGTGGACCTCAGCAAGGGGACGAAGGATCCTCGTGAGGTTATCCGTGCCGGAGGCGCGGTTCCCGCTCACCAGCGGCACCTGATCCGCATGCAGGCCCACACCGGTAGGGACGACCTAATAGACACGTTGCTCCTGCACCCAGCGAAGCCCGACGCCGCCACGATGCGCCGGTGGGTGTCGGGACTCAGTGACGAAATGGTCGTGACAAGGCTGGAAGAACTAGGCAACGCGGCGAAACGCGGCCCGCTACAAACAGCGGATGCGTGTCTCTCCATGATTCGACTGGCGGAGAAGGCTGGATCACCATCACGGGCGCGCGATGGGGGCGGGTGCCAAGGGGGGTACGGGTCGCTCCCGGGAGACTGACCCGCACGTCGAGGTCTCCCGTGACGCCAACGCCCCTCCGTCGTGCGCTCCAGCATCTCGTGCCGGGAACGGATCCACGTTCACTTCGGACCTCCGTTCCACCGCCGATCGGGCGACTCGCCGTTCCTAGGTGAAGGGTCTGCATAGCCCGGTCGGTTGTCTTCGTTACTCGGGCAGTGGTCCGCGTGGTGCACGTCGAGGCCCCAAGCTGTGCCGGTCATGGGCAGCATGCTCGTGGTGACGGCGCAATGAGGGCACGGCAGCACGGTGCTGTCGGCTGTGAGCCACGCGGTTTCTAGGGCGTTGAGGTAGCTGTGGGGTGTAGTCGTGGTCAGCCACGACGGGGCTTCCTTGCCTGGGCTCGGCTTGGGCTGGCTGCCAAGTGTTGTTGTTCCACGGATGCGTGGGACGAGGTGGAACGGGGCCCGGGGCGGCATCGGACTCGGTTGCGGTTCCAGTTCCTACGGGGCATGGGTGGCCTCCCACCCGCAGTTGGGGTGGGTGGTGTCGCCGGCCGAAGCAAGGGCGGGCCAAAGCGGCTCGGTGCACTCCGTGCACGTCGCCTCAAGGGTTGTCCCAGATTTGTCACTACACGTGCTGTTTGTGTGTGAAAGAGGTGTGTCCTCCTCCTGACATTTCTGGGACATCGTCAAGCGCGTAAGCGCGTCGATGTCCACGTCTCGCGCCAAGGAGTACCGCCACACAGTCCGCGTCGGCCCCTGCTCCAACTCCTGCAGGGTGGCCAGCCCGAGCATGTGGAGCGCCTGCAACGTGCGGTCCACCGTGGCCCGGGGCTTGTCGATCCGCCTCCGCACCTCCTGCGTTGTCGAGCCGGGGTTGGCGTGTAGGTCCACGAGCACGGCTAGCCGCAACGGCGGCATCGAGTCGGCTGCGCAACGGGCCACAATCTTCAGCATGTGCCCCCTGTCGATGCCCAGGGCGATGCCACCGCGCAGCACCTGCGTGAGCTGCTTGGCGAACCTCGTAGGCATCTCCGGAGCGTGGGCGTCAACCACGTCGCCTCGGTAGTCATGCTCAACGCCGGTCCTCGCCAAGGTCACCACGTTGGCCAACGCCAGGATCAGGGTGGCCTCCTCGGAGGTGGGAGCCAGGTCGACGGTGGTGTCCACCCCAGCTAGCACCCCGGCAACGGCCTGGCCCAGTTGCAGTCGCATCCTTTCCTCATCGCCGGTGTTGGCGATGGCCTGCCGACCGGACGCCACTCTGCCCTTGGAGGAGTCGAGCCGGATCAACACGAAACGGTCACCCATGGACGAAACGACTTCGTGGGCGCGGTCCCAGGCCGTGGTTACGGCACCGATGACCACGAGGCGGCCAAGCCATGCCAGTGACTGCCCCCCATCGGAGCCAAGGTTGCGTTCCCACTTGCCGTCGTACACCTCGCGGAGCGCCGCCAGCACCGCACCACGAGCGTCCCGGTTCATGGACAGGATGCTGGTGACGTCCTTGATGACGAGCACGCCACTAGGGCCGATCTTGCGCAGCAAGCCCCCGGTCGCGGTGGCCGTCCGCTCCTTCTTGCTGGTGCCCGACAACAACGCGCCCTCGCTGCTGATGGTGGAGGTGACGTGGGCACCAGCGAGGGCCAGCGGTGCCACCGTCTCGGTCTTCGCAGCACCCGAACCAGACACGACGAGCAGCCACGCGGGGTCGCCGCCGAGCCGTTCCACAGCAGCGCAGGCCAGTACGGCGTCTAGCACGTCAAGGTCGTAGTCCGCACCAAGCCACCGAGTGAAGACCTGATGTGCATGGCCGAGGGTTACGGGCTCGGGGTCATGGGCGCGATCGTCCCCGCCCACCTGACGCAGCGATCTCATCGGACGTGCCTCACAGGGGGAGTTCATTGGCCCGTGCTCGCGTTCCCGTCGCCGAGGGCGCGCAGCTCGGCCTCGGTGGCCTGAGAGACAGCGGTTGCCTCACGGGCACGGCGACGGGCCTGGGCGGACTTCAACGCCAAGCTGGCGAAGTGGGCCTTCCACAGGTGTCGGGCGCGAATCTGATCGCCGTCCACCTCATCGAGGAACTTCTGCCACAGGGCGGCACGGGCCGGTGCCGTGCGTCGGGACCTGTCGCTGGTGTTGGCCCAGGACATCTCGGCGGCGGCACGGGCAGCGATAGCCCTCTCGCTCGCGGGGGTTGGGGGCATGACGGATACCTCGCACGTGTGTGGTTAACGTGCACACATCCGCTGGAAGCGACCCACCCGAATCCGGTCGTCAGCGCGATTGTGCAAGGCATCAGCGCAAGCTGTCTGTCAGTACACCCGGCTGCGCCAGGTGTTCACCACCCCTTGGTCGGGTCCGCCAGCGGGAGTGGTGGTTCTGCGTAAGGACATCCTACGGGCGTTATGCGGCTCACCGGGGCACAGCGCAGCCCCTTGCCGTTCTGATGGAGTCCACGTGTATCCGGGTGGTAACACGTGGTACGGAAACCACGCTAAGACCCGGTATCTACCGGGCCTTGACGGGTCCGAGCCGTCGAACGACTCAGAAGTCCCCGAGGCCGAGGGCCCGGGCCTCCTGGGCAGCACGTGCTGACGCTTGGGCCTTGGTGTAGCGCAGCAGCATGTCTGGCCGGGTCCACCCAGCAACCGCCATGAGGCCACCTTCGGATCCCCCGGCGGCGAGCCATCGATGCGCCGCGGTGTGGCGCAGGAGGTGAGGACGAAAGCCCTCAATCCCAGCCAGCGCGGCACGGTGTGCCAAGGACTTGTGCAGGGCGTCATACGAGAAGCCTTTGCCACGGTCCCCCAGCCACAGCGCGTCCGTACGATCGGACAACGAGTGCCCACGTCTCGTCCGAAGATAGCGATCCAGCGCGAGTCCCGTCTGAGGCCCGAACGGGACGGTCCGGCCCTTACCCCCCTTCCCTCGTCGGATGATGGCGGTGCCGTTCCTCACGTCCACGTCATGAACCGCGAGCCCCACGACCTCCCCCGCTCGCGCACCCGTCTCCGCCATGAACCGGACGATGGCCTCGTCGCGACGCTCCCGGAGGTCCTTACCCGCGCACGCCTTAATCAGCGCCTTGATCTGCTCCTCGACGAGAGGCTCGATGACCTTGGTATCGATCTTGGGAGACTTGACGCCCAGAAGCGGGTCAGCGTCCAGCTCCCCTTCTTCCACCAGCCAAGCGGAGAAGCGGCGCACGCCCAGTTGGCGTGAGGTAGCGGTTGACGCCTGCAACCCCTTCGAGAGCAGGTCGTCAACGAACAGCGCCAACGTGCGGCGGTCCAGCACGGCGGGACGCCCGTGCGCGGCGCAGTAGGCGAGGTACTGCGTCACCCCGGTGGTGTAGGACTTCACCGTCTGTGGGGACTTGCGCTCAGCGCGTAGGCCCACCTCCCAGGAGGAGAGCAGGCTGGGCAAGTCGAGGCGCTTGGGGCTCGGGGGCATGCCCCGAACCTACCTTCAATATCTGGACTAGGAGCGCTGTGCGGCGACAGAATCTCACTCCTCGTCAGGTAAAACCGCCTCTGACCTGCGGTTTCACCTGACGAGCAGGCACACTCTCAGTCCAGGTAGTCGCGCAGGACCTGCGAGCGGCTGGGGTGCCGCAGCTTCGACATGGTCTTCGACTCGATCTGCCGGATCCGCTCACGCGTGACACCGTAGACCTTGCCGATCTCGTCGAGCGTCTTCGGCTGACCGTCGGTGAGACCGAACCGCATGCTCACCACGCCCGCCTCGCGCTCGGAGAGCGTGTCGAGCACGGCGTGCAGCTGCTCCTGCAGCAGGGTGAACGAGACCGCGTCCGCGGGCACGATGGCCTCGGAGTCCTCGATCAGGTCGCCGAACTCCGAGTCGCCGTCCTCACCCAGGGGCGTGTGCAGCGAGATCGGCTCGCGCCCGTACTTCTGGACCTCGATGACCTTCTCCGGGGTCATGTCGAGCTCCTTGGCCAGCTCCTCCGGCGTGGGCTCGCGGCCCAGGTCCTGGAGCATCTGGCGCTGCACCCGGGCGAGCTTGTTGATGACCTCGACCATGTGCACGGGGATGCGGATCGTGCGGGCCTGGTCGGCCATCGCCCGGGTGATCGCCTGGCGGATCCACCAGGTGGCGTAGGTGGAGAACTTGTAGCCCTTGGTGTAGTCGAACTTCTCGACCGCACGGATGAGACCGAGGTTGCCCTCCTGGATCAGGTCCAGGAAGAGCATGCCGCGGCCCGTGTAGCGCTTGGCCAGCGAGACGACGAGGCGGAGGTTGGCCTCCAGCAGGTGGTTCTTGGCGCGCTTACCGTCCTCCGCGATCCACTCGTACTCCTCCTGCGTCTTGGCGCTGAGCTTCCCGCCCTTGGCGAGCTTCTCCTCGGAGAAGAGGCCGGCCTCGATGCGCTTGGCCAGCTCGACCTCCATCTCCGCGTTGAGGAGGGGGACCTTGCCGATCTGCTTGAGGTAGTCCTTGACCGGGTCGGCGGTCGCGCCGGCGACCATGACCTGCTGCTCGGGCTCGTCGGTGTCGTCGGCGGAGGAGACGACGAAGGTGGCCTCCTTCTCGTCCTCCTTGATCGTGGGATCGACCGCGACGTCCTTCTCGAACTGCTCGTCGGGGATGTCCGGCAGGATCTTCTTGCCGTCCGGGCCCAGGGCGGCCTCGACGGAGGGGACCGCCTTCTTCGCCGCGGCCTTCTTCGCGGGAGCCGCTGCCTTCTTGGCCGCGGGCTCGCCGGTGGCCTTCTTGGCCGCGCGGGCGGTCGTGGCCTTGCGCGGGGAGCCCGCCGCTGCTGCGCGGGAGACCGGAGCCGCACTGATGTCCACCGTGATGCCCTGGGCGCTCAGATGGGTCAGCAGGGCCTTGAGGTGGCGTGGCTCGACGGAGGCCGCGTCGCTGGCCTGCCGGACCTGGTCAGGAGTCACCGTTCCACTCGTCGACCCGGAGTCGATGAGGGAGACGACTGCGGGGTGCGACAGCACCTCGGCGGGGAGCAGCTTGCGTGCGTTCGAAGACACGAACACCTCTCGTCACTGAAAAAGGGGCGCGGCAAGGCCCGGTTACGTCAAGGCCGCGAGTCACATTCTGCCACGGCCCTGGTGAAGCTCGTGCCATCCCCCGGACTCGGGCCCGGCGCGGGCCACTGCGACACGTCGCCCAGGACCGGTCATCAGCCCTTGCCGGCCTTCGCGGCAGCCTTGGCGGCCTGCTTGTACTCACGCACCTTCAGCAGGCTGTCGGCGTCGACCACGTCGGCGACCGAGCGATAGCCCTCCAAGGCGTAGTCGCCGGCCACGTCCTGCCACCCCGAGGGGCGCACGCCCATCTGCTTGGCGAGGAGCGCCACGAAGATCTGCGCCTTCTGCTTGCCGAAGCCGGGCAGGGCCATCACCCGCTTGAGCAGGTCCTTGCCGTCCTCCGCCTCGTTCCACAAGCGGGTGACGTCTCCGCCGTACTGCTCCTCCACGATGACCGCGATGCCCTGCAGCTTTCCGGCCATCGAGCCCGGGAACCGGTGGATCGCCGGGGTCTGGGCGCAGATCGCCTTGAACTCCTCGGGGTCCATCGCCGCGATCCGGGCCGGGTCGAGGTCACCGAGCCGGTCCAGCAGCTTCGCACCGCCGCGGAAGGCGTGCTCCATCCCGTACTGCTGGTCCAAGGCCATCCCGACGAGCACCGCGAAGGGGTGCTCGTCCAGCACGCTGTCGGCCTGCGGCTCGTTGGCGATGTGGAATCCCATGGACACATCATCGCGCAGCCCGCTCAGGTCGCGGTGGCGACCCGGGCAGGTGTGCGGTTCAGGCCTTGACCGCCATCACGGGGCAGGGCGCGTCCAGCAGGATCCGCTGCGCGTTGCTGCCCAGGATCAGCTTGCCGACGGGGGTCCGCTTGCGCAGCCCGATCACGATCAGGTCCGCGTCGTTGGCCTCGGCGAGGCTGATCAGGTCCTCCGACGGCTCGAAACCGCGAACCATCTGGCGCACGTCGTACTCGACACCCGACTCGTCGAGGCGCGCCTGGACCGATCCGATCTCGCGGCTGGTGCGCAGGGCAGCCTCCCCGTCGTACTCGGCGCCGCCCCGGTGGGAGTTGACCACGACGAGCTTCGCTCCGCGGAGCTTCGCCTCCTCGATGGCCTTGGCCAGAGCCGCGTCCCCCTCCGGCTTGGCGACGTAACCCACGACCACGGTTGCCATCAGTGTGTCTCCCTCCGCCCTTCCGGGCTTGCCCCGAACGCCGTCCGGCGCCCTTCCAGGTGGCACCGTACCCAATGCCTGCCCGCTTGGGCAGCCTGTGGACGGTCGCGCCGGGCGCGGCGACGGCTGCGGCAGTCTGGTCGGGTGCCACCGCAAGCGCCCTGCCCGCACCCGCTGCCTCCCCCGTCCGTGCCGGCGGCTGCTCCTCCGCGCGTCTCCTCGTCCGCGCCCTCGTCCGAGGTCGAGCAAGGGCTGCGCCGCGCGGTGCTCGCCCTCAAGCAGGCGTCCCCGCGCGGGCGCCTGGCCCCGGTCGTGTGGGCCGGCCTCCCGGGCGCGGAGGAGCCGGGGGCTGTGTGCAGCTTCCAGCCCGAGGAGCATCGCCTGGACCACGACACCCGGCTCGAGGCTGCCGTCGCCCTGGCCCACCGCGTCGTGCCGAAGGTCGAGGCACCGATGCTGTGGCTGACCCGCTCGGGCGACCTCGAACCCACCTCGTCCGACCTCCGGTGGCAGGCCGCCGCCGTGGCGGCGTGGCAGGAGGTGGGCCTGGCCCCCTCGTTCGCGGTGCTCACCCGGCACGGGTGGCGCCACCACCCCAGCGGGGCGGAGCGACGCTGGCGCAGACTGCGCCAGCGCTGACCGTCACCTGCTCCGGTCGGGCGGGCGGGCGGGCGGCGACACCCTCAGGACCAGGTGTGCACCGGCTCGTTGCTGTGCATCCGCTCGACGTACTCCAGCAGGGTGGACCGCAGCGCGTCCTCCCGGTTCCGCTCCCCGCGCGCGCGCACCTGGGTGACGAACCACTCGGCGCCGTTCGTGCGCTTCAGGCACCGCTGCTCGATCATCCCCAGGAAGCGGTCCCGCTCGGCCCGCTCCACCCCGCTCTCGGCCAGGCCCTGGTCTGCGAGCGGCAGCAACCGGCGCAGCACCAGCTCCGAGGCGCTCACCTGTCCCAGCCCCGGCCAGTAGACCTGGGCGGAGATGCCGTGCCGGGCCGCGACGTAGAAGTTCTCCTCCGCAGCGCTGAACGACATCTGGGACCACAGCGGCCGGTCGTCGGTGGCCAGCGCCCGGACCAGGCCGAAGTAGAACGCGGCGTTGGCGATCGTGTCCGCCACCGTGGGGCCGGCGGCCAGCAGCCGGTTCTCCACGCGCAGGTGCGGCCCCTCGGGCGTCACGTCGTAGACCGGCCGGTTCCAGCGGTAGATCGTCCCGTTGTGCAGCCGGAGCTCGTGCAACGAGGGGGTGCCGCCGTCCTCGAGCACCTGCAGCGGGTCCTCGTCCTCGGTCACCGGCAGCAGGGCCGGGAAGTACCGGACGTTCTCCTCGAAGAGGTCGAAGACGGAGGTGATCCAGCGCTCGCCGAACCAGACACGCGGGCGGACCCCCTGGGCCTTGAGCTCCTCGCTGCGGGTGTCGGTGGCCTGCTCGAACAGCGGGATCCGGGTCTCGCGCCACAGCTCGCGCCCCAGCAGGTACGGCGAGTTGGCCCCCACCGCGAGCTGCACGCCCGCGATCACCTGGCTGGCGTTCCAGTACGCGGCGAACTCGTCGGGCGAGGTCTGGACGTGCAGCTGGGTGCTGGTGCACGCCGCCTCGGGGACGATCGAGTCCGTGGTGCTCTCCAGCTGCTCGACCCCGGAGATCTCGACGGTGATGTCCTCCCCGCGCGCGTCGAGGATCTGCTCGCTGAGCAGGTGGTAGCGCGGGTTCGGGCTGAGCGACTCCGGCGTCATGTGCGCGTCGGTCAGGGTGGGCAGGATCCCGATCATCACCAGGTGCGCGCCCACCGTCGAGGACTTGCCCTCGGCGTCGTTGAGGCTGTTGCGCAACCCGGTCTCGAAGGCCTCCAGCCCACGCTCGCGCAGCCGGGCGGGCTGGCAGTTGATCTCCACGTTGAACTGGCCGAGCTCGGTCTGGAACGCGGGGTCGGCGATGGCGGCGAGCGCCTCCATGCTCCGCAGCGCCGGGTCACCCTCGGCGTCGATCAGGTTGAACTCGACCTCGAGGCCGGTCATCGGGTCGTCGGTGTCGAACCGCGACTCGCGCAGCATCCGGGCGAAGACGTCGAGTCCTCGCCGGACCTTCTCCCGGTGCCGCGTGCGGTCCGCCCGAGAGAACTCCTGTGCCTCCACCTCTTCTCCCATGGGCACACGATAGCCACGTGGACCCGTCCCGCTCGCTCATCGCGCCGGGCGTCTTCCCCTCAGGACGCGGACCTCGGAGGACTCCGGAGCCGGAGGCGGCCACGCGTCCGGGGAGATCGCCTGCTCGAGGAGCTCGACGACCAGCTCCGTGAGCGAGCAGGTGCCCGGGCCGCGGTGCGCGACCTCCACCGCGCACCAGGCCAGCGCCCCCTCCCCCGCCCGCCAGGCCAGGAAGGCGAGCACCGCGGCCGGCCCGGCCGCGTGCCCGGGCGGGCAGGAGCGCAGGACGGTGCGCCACACGTCGACGTGCGAGGGCGCCTCGGCCCGCGAGACCTCGCCCCACGCCTCGTCGCGCAACGCAGCCGTCGCCGTCGCGAGGACCAGCGTGGCGGTCTGCGCCGCGTTCGGCGCGGCCTGCTGCCGCACCAGCGCCGCGGTGGTCTCGCGCACCCAGCCCGGCGCAGGTCGTCGGGTCCGGGCCAGCGCCGCGGAGACGGCCGCCACCCGGACAGGCAGCGGGTCGAGGGACCGGGCCAGCTCCTCGCGCGAGGCCATGACCACCCGGCCGGCGACCACCGCCTCGGTGACGAACGGGTGGGTCAGCACCTCGAACGGGTGGCGGGTGGTGCCAGTCACCGGCGGGTCCGCCCAGCACCACACCCGGCCGTCGTAGGCCACCAGCGAGACGACCTCGATCCCTCGCGCACCGAAGGCCCGCAGCAGCCTGCGGGACGGACCGAGTGCCCGGTCCAGGTCGGTGAAGACGAACAGGGAGACCCGGCGCAGCCGGTGCCGGACGGCGGGCCCGACAAGGGCCCGGACGGCCCCGTCGAGCTCGTCGGGACTCCCCAGGTCGACCCGGGCGTGCGGGACGGCACCCGACCCCAGCCCGAGCATCACCACCGACTCCTGGGGGACGAATCCCAGCACCAGGGGGACGCAGGCGAGCAGGTCCTCGGCGGATCGGGCGGTCAGGTTCATCGGTCTCTCCATGCCCCGACCGTGCCGGGTGCGCGGCGTCCACATGGTTGAGCGCCGGCCCGGCCTGGGGAGAACCTCACGCGTCCTGTGCCTGTGCACGCGTCGGGGGCCGGGGCGGCAGGGACCGAGCCCCCCACACGACGCGAGCCCCAGCACGATCCCCAGCCCCAGGGCGACACAATGGGCGCCATGGCCCGACCGGAGGAGAGCTGATGCGCCGCACCGCCTCGGTGCTCCACCTGGACCTGGACGCCTTCTTCGCCTCCGTCGAGCAGCGCGACAAGCCCTCGCTGCGCGGCAAGCCCGTGATCGTCGGCGGGGTCGGCGGCCGCGGCGTGGTCTCCACCGCCTCCTACGAGGCCCGCGTGTTCGGGGTCCGCTCGGCGATGTCGACGCGCGAGGCCCGCGCGCGGTGCCCGCACGCCGCCTTCCTCTCCGGGCGGTTCCACGCCTACCGGCAGGCGAGCGCCGCGGTGATGGGCGTCCTGCGGTCGGTCTCGCCGCTGGTCGAGCCGCTCTCCCTGGACGAGGCGTTCGTCGACCTGGAGGCGGCCGGCCTCGACGACCTCGGGATCGACGCCGTGACGGCGACCGCGGAGCGGCTGCGGGCCGAGGTGCGCGAGGTGACCGGCGGCCTCACCGCCTCGGTGGGGATCGGCTCCTCGAAGTTCATCGCCAAGGTGGCCAGCGAGCTGGACAAGCCGGACGGCCTGACCGTAGTCCCGCCGGGCACCGAGCAGGAGCTGCTGCGCCCCCTGCCGGCCAGCGTCATCCCCGGCGTCGGGCCGGCCACCACCGAGCGGTTGCGCCGGGCCGGGATCCACACGGTGGCGCAGCTGGAGGCCGTGAGCGAGGACGAGCTGGTGCGGCTCCTGGGCCGGGCCCTGGGTACCGGCCTGTACGCGCTCGCGCGCGGCCGCGACGACCGCCCGGTGGTCGCCGAGCGCGAGACCAAGTCGGTGAGCATGGAGGACACCTACGACACCGACCTGACCGACCGCAGGCTGATGGAGGGGCTGATCACCCGCCAGGCCTCCGCGGTGGCGGCTCGGCTGGCCAAGCAGGGCCTGTCGGGACGCACCGTCACCTTGAAGGTGCGGTTGCACGACTTCACCACGCTCAGCCGTTCCACGACCCTCCCAGGGCCCACCGACTCCCCCCAGGTGATCGGCCGGCTGGCCCGCCGCCTGCTGGGCGACCTGGACACCTCCGGCGGCGTCCGCCTGCTCGGGGTGGGGGTCTCCGGCCTGGCGGACTGGATCCAGGACGGTCTCTTCGGTGACGAGCCGGAGGAGCCCGAGACTCCGGTGGAGGACGGCACCGAGTCCACGGAGCCCACCGAGATGGTGGAGCCACCCCGGCGCGGGACCGGCTGGCGCCCGGGCATGGACGTCGTGCACGCCGATCTGGGGCCCGGCTGGGTCTGGGGGTCAGGCCGCGGGGTGGTGACCGTCCGGTTCGAGACGGCGACGACGCCGCCCGGCCCGGTCCGCTCCTTCCGCGAGGACGACCCGCTGCTGACGCCCGGCCCGGTCCCCGCGGAGTGACCCGCCGGGCCGTCGGCCCCGTCGTACCGGCTGGCTACCCTCGGCCCATGACCCAGACCCCCGCCGGCCCCCTCTCCGCTCCCCCGGTGGCGCCCCGCCGCCCCGTCACCCACACGTGGCACGGGGTGGAACGGACCGACGACTACGACTGGCTGCGCGACAAGGAGTCGCCCGAGGTCCTGGCCCACCTGGAGGCCGAGAACGCCTGGACCGAGCAGCGGACCGCGCACCTGGCCCCGCTCCGGGAGCGGATCTTCGAGGAGATCAAGTCCCGCACCCAGGAGACGGACCTCTCGGTGCCCACGCGCAAGCGCGGCTGGTGGTTCTACTCGCGCTCCTTCGAGGGCCGGGAGTACGGCGCGACCTGCCGGGTGCCGGTCCAGGACGAGGACGACTGGACGCCTCCGCAGCCGGACGGCAAGGCCAGCCCCGATCAGCCCGCCCTCCCGGGCGAGGAGGTCCTGCTGGACCTGGACGCCTTGGCGGAGGGTCACGAGTTCTTCTCGCTGGGCGGCTCCGCACTCAGCCTGGACGGCCGCCTCCTCGCCTGGGCCGTCGACACCGAGGGCGACGAGCGCTACACCGTACGGGTCAAGGAGCTCGAGGGCGACCGGCTGCTCGACGACGTGGTCGAGGGGGTTCTCGGCGGGGTGACCTGGGACCCGGACGGCACCGGCTTCTACTACACGACCGTCGACGAGGCTTGGCGCTCCGACAAGGTGTGGCGCCACCGCCTGGGCACTGCGCAGGACGAGGACGAGCTCGTCTTCCACGAGGAGGACGCCCGGTTCTGGGTCGGCGTCGGCCGCAGCCGCGACGACCGGTTCCTCTTCGTGGTCAGCGGCTCGAAGACGACGACCGAGTGGCAGGTGAAGGACGCCCGCAGCCCCGAGCGCGGCTTCGTCGTCTGGTCCCCGCGCCGGGAGGGCCTGGAGTACAGCCTCGAGCCCGCGGTCGTCGGCGGACGCGAGGTCTTCCTGGTGCTGCACAACGGGTCGGGCCCGGACTTCGAGCTGGCGACGGCCGCGCCGACCCCCACGGACCCCGCCGACTGGGAGCCGCTGGTGCCGCACGACCCCGCGGTCCGGCTGGAGGACGTCGACGCGTTCGCCGGGCACCTCGTCGTGCACCAGCGCAGCCAGGGGCTGACCCAGCTGCGCATCATCGAGCTCGGTCCCGAGGGCCCCGGCGAGGACTACCTGGTCGAGTTCGACCAGGAGGTCTACACCATCGGCTCGGGCGCCAACCCGTCCTTCGACCAGCCGGTGGTCCGGCTCGGCTACACCTCGCTGACGGTCCCCTCCTCGGTCTACGACTACGACGTACGCACCCGAGAGCTCACCCTGCTGCGCCGTATGCCGGTGCTCGGCGGCTACGACCCCGAGCAGTACGAGGAGCACCGGATCTGGGCCCCGGCCCGGGACGGCGAGCTGGTCCCGGTCAGCCTGGTCTGCCGCCGCGGGGCCCGGGAGACGGGCCCGCTGCCCACCCTGCTCTACGGGTACGGCGCGTACGAGGCCTCCATCGACCCCTACTTCTCCCCCTCGCGGCTCTCCCTGCTGGACCGGGGCGCCGCGTTCGCCATCGCCCACGTGCGGGGCGGCGGCGAGATGGGGCGCCGGTGGTACGACCTGGGCAAGCTCGAGCACAAGGAGAACTCCTTCCACGACTTCGTCGACGCCGCCCGCCACCTGGTCGAGAGCGGCTGGTCCTCCCCCGACACCCTCGTCGCCGAGGGCGGCAGCGCCGGCGGCCTGCTCGTGGGCGCGGCGCTCAACGAGGCACCCGAGCTCTTCGCCGGTGTGGTCGCGGCCGTCCCGTTCGTCGACACCCTCACCACGATGCTCGACGCGAGCCTGCCGTTGACCGTCGGGGAGTACGACGAGTGGGGCAACCCCGAGGGCGACCCGGAGGCCTACGCCCGGATCGCCGGGTACGCGCCGTACGACAACGTGGCGGCCGTCGACTACCCGCCGGTGCTGGCCGAGACGTCGCTGAACGACACCCGGGTGCTGTTCGTGGAGCCGGCCAAGTGGGTGGCCCGGCTGCGCGCGACCGCGACCGGCCGGCGCGACTTCCTGCTGCGCACCGAGATGTCCGCCGGGCACGGCGGCGTCTCGGGTCGTTACAAGGCCTGGCACGACCGCGCGTTCTCCCTGGCCTGGATCCTGGACCGGATGGGCCTGGCGGAGGTGGCACCGCGTTCCGCGGTCGGTTCCTGACGCCGGGCTCCGCCGTGCATGCGCCTCGGAGGTCGGGGGTACCCGTGCGGCGACGACCCAGCCGGGGCGCGCCACCCCTGAGAAGTCCCTGAGAGTTGGCCTGAGCGGCAACTCTCGCCCGGTCTGGTACGTCGTTGCTTGTGAGAGGCACACAAGTAGGCGGCCCGCAGGGTTCCGGGGAATGAGCGGCTCCCCCGGGTCGTTGACCACGATGTGACCGATGCACGGCGGTCACGGAGCAGGAGGCGTCAGATGACAACTCGTACGGCAGCACGCACCCCCGGCACGACCCGGGAGATCGAGGGGCGGGACAGCGTCGGGCTCTACCTCGACGAGATCGCCCGCACCCCGCTGCTGGACGCCGCCCGCGAGGTCGAGCTCTCCAAGACCATCGAGGCCGGTCTCATGGCCGAGGCGCTCCTGCGCGAGGGGCGCGTCGGCCGCCGTAAGGGCGGCGCCCCGATGCGGGCCACCGAGGAGGAGCTGGAGTGGCTCGCCGAGGAGGGACGCAAGGCGGTGGACACGTTCATCACCGCGAACCTGCGGCTCGTGGTCTCCATCGCCCGCAAGTACGGCCGGGCCCAGATGCCCATGCTGGACCTGATCCAGGAGGGCAACACCGGCCTGATCCGAGCCGTGGAGAAGTTCGACTACACCAAGGGCTACAAGTTCTCGACGTACGCCACCTGGTGGGTCCGTCAGGCGATCACCCGCGGCATCGCCCAGCAGGCCCGCGTCGTGCGGCTGCCGGTGCACGTGGTCGAGGAGCTCAACCAGGTCGGCAGCGCCCGCCGCACGCTCGAGCGCCAACTGGGCCGCGAGCCAGACCCGCAGGAGATCGCCGACGAGCTCGGGATGGAGTTCGAGCGGGTCCTCGACCTGCTTGCCTGGGGCCGCGACCACGTCTCCCTGGACACCCCGATCGACGAGGACGGCGACACCTCCCTGGGCGACCTGATGGCCCAGGAGACCGCCCCCAGCCCCGACCTGAGCGTGCTCGACGTGGAGTCCCGCGACCGGCTGAACAGCCTCGTGGGCCAGCTCGACGAGCGCTCGGCCGACATCGTCCGCGCCCGGTACGGGCTGGTCGACGGTCGCCAGCACAAGCTCGCCGACATCGGCGCACGCCACGGCATCTCGGCCGAGCGGGTGCGTCAGCTCGAGCGGGAGGCGCTGCAGAAGCTGCGCCGGCTCGGCGACCCGGACCTCGCTGCCTGAGCGGCGTAGCACCCCCGCAGGGTCCTCACCCCGGCGTCCTCACCAGGCGGCAGCCTCCAGCTCGGAGGCTGCCGCCTGTGCCTGTTCCGTGGCGTCGATCGGGACCTCGACCTCGCCGGCCGTGCGCTGCTGCCACTGCTGGAGCGCCACCACCCGGCTGGCGGCGTCCTCGACGCGCTCCCGGGAGAGCCGACCCTCCTTGATCGCCTCCACCACGTGCGCGTGGGTCCGGCGGGTGTCCACCGGCATCAGCAGCAGGTCGGCCCCCGCCTCCAGGGCGCGTACGGCGGGCAGCTCCAGCTCGGCGACTGCGCCCATTCCGAGCGAGTCGGTGATGGCGACGCCACCGAAGCCCATCTCGTCGCGCAGGTGGGCATAGACCCGCGGTGCCAGGGTGGCCGGCAGGCCCGCCTCCAGCGCCGTCACCTCCAGGTGGCTCATCATCACCGAGGGTGCGCCCGCCCGGATGCTGGTCTTGAAGGGCAGCAGGTCGCGTGCGGTCAGCTCCGCCAGCGGCGTGTCCAGGGTGGGCAGCTCCAGGTGCGAGTCCGCGGTGGCGCTGCCGTGGCCGGGGTAGTGCTTGGTGGTCGACACGATGCCCGAGGCGTTGTACCCGCGAACCGCGGCCGCCGAGGCGATGCCTGCCGTCCGCGGGTCCGAGGACGGGGAGCGGCTGCCGATGGTCGGATCCGCGGTGCCGATGGTGACGTCGGCGACCGGAGCGAAGACCCAGGTGAAGCCGAAGGAGCGCAGCTCCAGGCCCGAGGCCCGGTAGGCCTTCCGTACCAGGGCGCGCCCCTGGCGGCCCGAGGTCGCCCGGTCCTCGTCGATGACGTCACCGGCCGCCCGGAACGCCGGGAAGGTGCTCGCGATCCCCCGCAGGTGGGCCACCGACCCGCCTTCCTCGTCCACCCCGATCACCGGCGGGAACGTGCGCCCGGACGCCGCGTGCGCCTCGGTGACCGCCCGGGTGGTCGCGCGCACCTGGTCGGCGTCCAGCACGTTGCCGGAGGTGACCGAGACGCCGGCGAGGTGGAGGTCGGAGACCATCTCCGCGGCCACCTGAGGGTCGGTGGAGTGGTAGCGGCCGACGATGACCTGACCGGCCAGCTGCTCGGGCGTCCATCCCCTGACCAGGGCACGCGCCTGCTCCAGCTCTGCCACCGTGGGACCCCAGGGCAGGGGCTCGTCCGTCCGGGCCTCCCCCGGCCCGGACGAGGCGGTGCCCCGGTCCCGGGTCGAGGTCGCGGGGGCTGCGTCGCCCGACCCGCCGCGGTCGCCGACGAGCCCGCACCCGGTCAGGGCCACGGCGAGACCCACCGTGACCGCCATCGATCGCAGGGAGCCGATCACCGCCCGCCTCCCGCAGCCCCCTGCTCGACGCCGGAGGGGTCGCGCAGCTGCGCCAGGACCGCCGTCACCCGCGCACGCAGCGCGTCCAGGTCGCCGGTGTTGTCGATGACGTACGTCGCCGCGGCGAGCCGCTGCTCGCGGGAGGCCTGCGCGTCGATCCGAGCCTGCGCCTCCTCGCGGGTGGCTCCACGCAGCTCGACCATCCGGTCCAGCTGCAGCTCGACCGGGACGTCGACCACGAGGACCGCGTCGAAGGCATCCGCCTGGCCTGTCTCGACCAGCAGCGGGATGTCGTGGACGACCACCGCGTCCGGGGACGCGGCGGCCTCCAGCTCGGCGGCCCGCTGGCGGACCCGGGGGTGGATGATCGCCTCGAGCGCCCGACGCCGCTCGGTGTCGGCGAAGACCAGGGCGCCCAGTGCCGGCCGGTCGAGCTCTCCGTCGGGGGTCAGCACCGCGGGGCCGAACTCCTCGACCACCAGCCGGAGCCCGTCCGACCCGGGGGCGACCACCTCACGAGCGAGCTGGTCGGCGTCGATCACGACGGCCCCGAGCTCGGCGAGAATCGTCGAGACCGTGCTCTTCCCCGACGCCACGCCTCCGGTCAGTCCGACTCGCACCGTGCTCCTCCACCCTCCTGCTGACTGCTGGGACTCGACGAGCGTACGGGGCTCCGCCTGATCCGGCTCAGCGGCGGCCCGAGGGCGTGAGCCCCGCCTTCGCGGCGTACCGGGCCGCCAGCTCGTCGGCGTCCATCCGGCCGTCGAGCAGCCGCACCGTGGTCCAGTGGTCCACGGGCAGGCCGGTGAGCGCTGCGTACTCGGCCACCTCGGGCTGGTAGAGCCGGGCCAGCTCGAGCAGCTCGTCCCCGGTGGGCGGCGTGCCGGAGATCTCGCCCGTCGCCTTCATCAGGTGACGCAGCTCGGGATGGGTCTCGAACCTCGGCAGGCCCAGGAAGTCGGTGCCCTGGTCCAGGTGTCGCCGGTGGTCGGCGAGGAACGAGGTGAAGTCCATGAAGAGCCACTGCTCGCGACCGAAGAGCGACAGTCCTCGTCGCACCTGGCTGCCGTAGTAGCCCCGCAGCACCCCGGAGGCGCGCTGGAAGCGCTCTGGGTCGGCCTTGCCCCGCAGGTCGGCCGGGACCCGGTCCGGCATGCCGTCGGGCCGCCAGGCCGTGAACTCCGCCCAGTCCGGCCCCGCCTCGCCGTGCCGCAGGCGAAGCATCGTCCAGTGCGAGAAGAGCCGGTCCAGCGGGTCACGGAAGATCGCCATCAGGAGCATGCCCGGGTCGTAGCGCTGCATCCGCTCCAGCGCCCCGGGCCATGCCAGGTACCGCGGGGTGGCGTCGCCCATGTGCTGGTGGACCCGGCGACGGCGTGGCACCCCGTAGTCGGCGTGGTCCGTCGCGCTCCAGTCGACGTGGTCCTTGTCGAAGTAGTGGATCTCCTTGCGCGGGGCCTTGGCGATGTTGACGTGCGCGTTGAAGAGCGCCGACAGGGTCGAGGTCCCGGACTTCTGCACACCCACGATGGAGAACGTGTACCGCTGCCAACCGAGCGGGGAGGAGGTCTCGGCGGCCATGGTGCGCGAGATTACCAGGGGCTGCGGCGGCAGGATCCACCCCCGTGGCCACCGTGCCTCTCCATGGGAGGGCCTGGTCATCACCGGCGGCGTCAACCGTCCACCCACGTGCCTTCTGCCGCACTGGGAAGCCCGGGGAACGCAGACAGTCCCGCCCACCCCGAAGGGTGGACGGGACTGTCAACGAGTGACCGGAGCGGCGCCGTCAGGCGCCGCCCGCGCTCAGCGGGAGCCTGACTCAGGCACCGCCACCGGTGAGCTTCTCGCGGAGCGCCTGCAGGGCCTCGTCGGAAGCCAGCGAGCCGCCGGTCTCCTGCGCCGCGGCGACCTCGCCACCGGAGCTGTACGAGGTGGCCTCGCCGGCCTCGGCCTCGGCCTGCTTGGCCTCGGCCTGCTGCTTGACGTGAGCCTCCCAGCGAGCGTGCGCCTTGGCGTACTGCTCCTCCCAGGTCGCGCGCTGCTCGTCGAAGCCCTCGAGCCACTCACCCGTCTCGGGGTCGAAGCCCTCGGGGTAGATGTAGTTGCCCTGCTCGTCGTAGGTGGCAGCCATGCCGTAGAGGGTCGGGTCGAACTCCTCGACGTCCGCCGCGGTCGCGGTCTCGTTGGCCTGCTTGAGCGACAGCGAGATCCGGCGACGCTCCAGGTCGATGTCGATGATCTTGACCATGACGTCGTCGTTGACCTGGACGACCTGCTCCGGGATCTCCACGTGGCGCTCGGCCAGCTCGGAGATGTGGACCAGGCCCTCGATGCCCTCCTCGACGCGGACGAAGGAGCCGAAGGGCACCAGCTTGGTGACCTTGCCCGGCACGATCTGGCCGATCTGGTGGGTCCGGGCGAAGTGCTGCCACGGGTCCTCCTGCGTCGCCTTGAGCGACAGGGAGACACGCTCGCGGTCCATGTCGACGTCCAGGACCTCGACGGTGACCTCGTCGCCCACGGTGACGACCTCGGAGGGGTGGTCGATGTGCTTCCAGGACAGCTCGGAGACGTGCACGAGGCCGTCCACGCCGCCCAGGTCCACGAACGCACCGAAGTTGACGATCGAGGAGACGACGCCCTTGCGGATCTGACCCTTCTGCAGCTGGGTCAGGAAGCCGTGGCGAACCTCGGACTGGGTCTGCTCGAGCCAGGCACGGCGCGACAGGACCACGTTGTTGCGGTTCTTGTCGAGCTCGATGATCTTGGCCTCGAGGGTCTGGCCGACGTAGGGCTGCAGGTCGCGCACGCGACGCATCTCCACCAGCGAGGCGGGCAGGAAGCCGCGCAGACCGATGTCGAGGATCAGGCCGCCCTTGACGACCTCGATGACGGTGCCCTCGACGACGCCGTCCTCCTCCTTGACCTGCTCGATCGTGCCCCAGGCGCGCTCGTACTGTGCGCGCTTCTTGGACAGGATCAGGCGGCCTTCCTTGTCCTCCTTCTGGAGCACCAGGGCCTCGACCTTGTCGCCCACGGCGACGACCTCGGACGGGTCGACGTCGTGCTTGATCGACAGCTCGCGCGAGGGGATGACGCCCTCGGTCTTGTAGCCGATGTCGAGGAGCACCTCGTCACGGTCCACCTTGACGATGGTGCCGTCGACGATGTCGCCGTCGTTGAAGTACTTGATGGTCGCGTCGATCGCGGCGAGGAAGTCCTCTTCGGACCCGATGTCGTTGATCGCCACCTGGGGGGCGTCGTAGTCCGGAAGAGCGGAGATGGTGCTCGTCATAAGGGAGTAGGTTCCTTGGAGTGGATGGGAGTCGTGCGGACACGCCCGAGGCCCTTGATCGCCCTCCGGAGGAGGACGAGCGAGGATCCGCTCCGTACGGGACCCAAGCAGGTCTCCGGCGCAATTGTTCAGTCTACGCGCGGCTCGCGGCCAGCGTCCAACCGACGTCTCCGGCACCGGACACCGGCCCCGGGCGGGGAGGTAGCCTCGGGGCGTGCCCACCTCGACTCCGGCCGCTCCTGACCACGAACCGCAGTCGGTGGCGGTCGAACGCCGCGACGTCGGCGAGCAGGAGTCCCGACGCGCCAACGGCGCGGACTGGGACCGCTACGCCGACGAGTACCAGTCCACCCACGGCAGCTTCCTGGGCGACGCGGGATTCGTCTGGGGACCCGAGGGACTGACCGAGGCGGAGGCCGGGGCGCTCGGCGAGGTCCGGGGCAAGGACGTGCTCGAGGTGGGCAGCGGCGCCGGCCAGTGCTCGCGTTGGGTGCGCACCCAGGGAGGGCGCAGCATCGGTCTCGACCTCTCGCACCGGCAGCTGCAGCACGGCCGACGCCTGGACGCCGAGTCCGGCGTGAGCGTGCCCTCCGTGCTGGGCACCGCCACCGCGCTGCCGTTCGCCGCAGGCTCGTTCGACGTGGTCTTCTCCTCGTTCGGGGCCCTGCAGTTCGTCAGCGAGATCGGGACGGCCCTCGACGAGGTCGTCCGGGTGCTGCGGCCGGGCGGCCGTCTCGCGTTCTCCATCACCCACCCCACGCGGTGGTCCTTCCCGGACGACCCCGGCGAAGGTGGCCTCACCGCGACCCAGTCGTACTGGGACCGCACGCCCTACGTCGAGGTCGACCCCGAGACCGACGAGGTGCGGTACGTCGAGCACCACCGCACCCTTGGCGACTGGGTCGCCCTGCTGGCCGACCGCGGCTTCGCGCTCACCCGTCTCCTGGAGCCCGAGTGGCCCGCCGGCCACGACCGGGTGTGGGGCGGCTGGTCGCGCACCCGGGGCCTGCTCACCCCCGGCACCGCGCTGTTCGTGGCGGACCTGCGCTCCTGACACCGGTCCGCCCACAAGGGCGGAAAAAGCCGACGGCCCGCCCGGATGATCCGGGCGGGCCGTCGTCATGACGGGTCGAGCGGTCAGGCGTTCGCCTTGGCCTTGGCCTGGGCCGGGCTCTCGGTCCGGGACGAGCCCTGCGAGCGGCGGTGCAGCACGAAGCCCAGCACCAGCAGCAGCGCGCCGAGGATGCCCAGCACCAGCGGCAGCGTGCTGCGGATCATCTTGAGCTGGGTCACCTTGGCGCCGTACTCGTCGACGTTGTTCGCGATGGTGTCGTCGGTGAAGGTCGTGGTGACCTCGGTCAGGGTGGCCCGGTCCTCGCCGTCGATCTGCAGGGTCGCGCCCTGCTGCTCCTGGCGCTTGATGACGACGCCGGTCTCCGGCTCCACCCAGAAGGTGCGGGTGTTGGAGTAGGAGCGGTCGGCCTCGATCGAGTCCTCGCCCTCCTCGCCCACGACGTCCGGCGGGACCTCCATCTGGGTCCAGACCTCGGGCTCGATGACCTGCTCGAAGACGTAGGTGTCGAGCCCCTCGAGCTTCTCCTCGCGGACGTACTCCGCGGGGAACGCACGCAGCAGCGTGCTGTCCCACCACTGGTAGGTCTTCTTCTCGGTCTGGAAGGGGAACTTGAAGATCTGACCCTCGAAGTCCACCGCCTCCGGCTGCCCCTGGACGGTCTCGGAGTAGGTGCCGCACTTCTCGCACTCCACGGCCTCGCCGGTGTGCGCGTCGAAGGCGACCCGCTCGATGCTGCGCGAGCGGACGACGTCGTCGTCGGACTTCGTGGAGGTCGCGTTCTCCCAGACCCGGATGTCGTCACCCGCGTCCTGCGAGGCCTTCACGTCTCCGGTGGTCTTGGCCGTGGTGGTCAGGTCGACCTGGATCTCGGAGAGGCTCGGGATGTCGAAGACCGTGGCCCCGGCTCCGCTCAGCTGCGAGACCGTGTCCTGCTCCACGGGCGCGACCGCCAGGTTCGGGTACGCGTAGAACTTGAGCAGCAGACCCACTACCAGCAGGAATCCGCCCACACCCGACAGGATCGGGCCCAACTTTCCTCGCACTTGCGTGCTCCCTCCACAGACAACAGCTCGATGAGACGTGCGGCACGCTACCAGTGAGTACGGGTTCTAGTGGCCTGCGCCACAAAGTTCCGCATGTCAGGACGCCGACGCGTGCCGCGGTGCGGACCTGCGCCCGCCTCAGGCGGGTTTGCGCAGCACCTGCCACAGGTTCCAGGTCAGCACCTCGCGGGCACCCGGGACCTTGAGCAGGTGCCGACCCGCCGGCGGGAAGTAGCGCGGACGCTCCTCCAGCAGCTCGAGGTCGGGCCGGCTGCGGGCCCAGTCCAGTCCCTGCTTGACCGTGGCGGCGTACATGCTCTCTCCGAAGACGTTCTTGGGAGGCTTGCCGTGGCGACGCTGGTAGCGCCGGGCCGCCCGGTGCCCGCCCAGGTAGTGCCACGGCGAGGTCTCGTGACCACCCCAGGGGCCGTACCACGCGGTGTAGGAGAGCACCACCAGGCCGCCGGGGCGCACCACCCGGACGATCTGGTCGGCCACTGCGGCCAGGTCCGGGACGTGCTCGAGCAGGTTGCTGGAGAAGGCGATGTCCACCGACTCGTCGGCAAGGGGCGCCTGCTCCGCGCGGGCCGCGACGGACCACGGGTGGCGGTCCCCGTGGGCCGTGATCTCACTCAGGTCGAGGTCGATCACCACCGAGCGCGCTCCCCGCTCGGCGAACGCACGGGAGTAGAACCCCCCGCCGCCGCCGAAGTCGGCGATCGTCCGGCCCGCCAGGTCGGTGTGCTGCTCCATCAGCGCCACCGTGTCCCCCGCGATGAGCCCGTAGAACCCCTCGGGGTCCGTCTGCTCGGTCAGGAAGGACCGGAACAGCCGCACGGAGCGCCGCCAGTCGTCCTTCTCCCGCTGGGTGGTTTTCGTGCTCGGCGAAGGTGTGGAGTGGGTCACATCGCGGATGCTACCCTCCGGTAATCAGCAACGGGGAGGGAGACCAGGTGGTGTACACGGAACGAACGGCAGAGCGAACGGACGAGGCCATGGCAGCGCGGGAGGGTACGGACACGCACGTCGTGTTCCTGAACTGGCGCGACCAGTGGCACCCGGAGGGCGGCGGTTCCGAGACCTACCTGCGCCAGGTCGCAGAGCGACTCGCCGCGTCGGGCCACCGGGTGACGACGTTCACCGCCCGCTACCCCGGCTCGCGCGCCGAGGAGACCGTCGAGGGCGTGCGCTACGTCCGTCGCGGACTGCACCTGTCGGTCTACCTGTGGGCGGCGCTCTATCTCGCCACCGGGCGACTGGGTCGGGTGGACAGCGTGGTGGAGGTGCAGAACGGAATGCCGTTCCTGGCCCGTCTCTTCACCCGGGCGCGGGTCGTGGTCCTCGTCCACCACGTGCACCGTGAGCAGTGGCCCGTGGTCGGCAAGGTGCTGGCCCGCATCGGCTGGTTCATGGAGTCGCGGGTCGCGCCCTTGGTCAACCGCCGCGCGCCGTACGTCGCGGTGAGCCAGATCACCGCCGCCGAGCTGGTCGAGCTGGGCGTGGACGCGAGCCACATCCGGGTCGCCTACAACGGCATGCCCCCGGTGCCCGAGTTCGTCACCCCACCGAAGGACGAGCACCCCAGCCTGGTCGCGCTGAGCCGCCTGGTCCCGCACAAGCAGCTGGAGCACGCCCTCCGGACGCTGCACGAGCTGCGCGACGAGATCCCGGACGCCACCCTGACCATCATGGGCAGCGGCTGGTGGCACGACGAGCTGACCGCGATGACGGCCGAGCTGGGACTGGTCGACCGAGTCCGGTTCCTCGGGCACGTGGACGACTCGGTGAAGTTCGCCGAGCTCTCCCGCGCCTGGGTGCACCTCCTGCCCTCGCTCAAGGAGGGCTGGGGCCTCTCCATCGTGGAGGCCGCCCACGTGGGCGTCCCGTCGATCGCCTACCGGTCGGCCGGCGGGGTGCAGGAGTCGATCCTCGACGGCGTCACCGGGCTGCTCGCCCAGGACGAGGACGACTTCACGCACTGCACCCGCCGACTCCTCCAGGACCACGAGCTCCGGCAGAGCATGGGCACCAAGGCACGGCTGCGCAGCGAGCAGTTCACCTGGGAGGCCACCACCGCCGTGGTCGAGTCCTGCCTCCACGACCGTGCAACAGTGGGAGCGACCTCAGCGCGCTGACCCGTCCGGCGATGACCCACCCGCGCGGTCCGTGCCGGTGCCACGCCCGTGGCGACTGGACGAGGGCATGACAAAAGGACGGATCCCCTGGGGGATCCGCCCTTCGTCTGGCGTCAGGAGCTCGGCGAGGCGAACCTCACCGAGCTTGCGATCCGGACTCAGCCGTCGGCGTACTGGCCGCTGCCCGGGTCGGTCGGCTCGTCCGAGCCCGCGTCCACTCCGGTCAGGGCAGACACCCCGATGAACACGGCGAGGACCGCGGGGACTACGCCCGCAGCGATCGACAGCAGCCAAGTCAGCATGTGTAAGTCCTCCCAGACCCAGAAGTGCAGTGGCTGTCAACTATACGCATCGGTAGCCTCCTGCGGGCAAGAACACGCCCGCTTTCTGGACACTCTCGCCGCGACGCCCAGCCCGGCCACGGTGGAGAGCAGGACGGCCAGGTCGATCCCGGCGTACCAGGCGGCGCGCGAGGAGTCCCCCACCGTCGTCCCGCCCGTCGCCTCCGCGGCTCCGGGCAGGCGGTACAGGGAGAGCTGCTCGCCCTCCACCACGGGCACGGCGCCGGCCGGCAGGACCACCTCCTCCGGCGTCTCGTGCACCAGCACCCACTCCACGCCGGCCCGGGCCAGCACCTCGGCAAGCTCCTCGGCGCCCTCGGCCGACCGGACCCGGGAGGCCAGGGCGGACTCTCCGCCCACGGTGCCGGACTCCACCGCCAGCGCGTCCTCGGTCACCATGCTGCCGGGGAAGAACCGCGGCGCCGGGTCCAGGATGGTGCGCGGGGTCCAGTCGAACCGGCGGTACGTGGAGAACGGCAGGACCAGCACCCGCTCCTCGTCCACACCCTCGTCCTCCATCACCCCGCGGATCTGCGCCCACTCGTCGGGGAAGTCGCTGGTGGTCAGGAACCCACTGAGGCCGGCGGCCAGGGACGGCAGGGCGACGGCGGGCAGCAGCACCACCGTGCCCAGCCACCAGCGCGCGTGGTCACCGAAGCGCGCCAGCCGTCCGTGCAGGGAGGCGAGCAGCGACGCGAACCCGGTCGCGCCCACCAGCACCCACGGCATGACGAGCTTCTGGGAGTCGCGCAGCAGGCCACCGCCCGGCACGTGCACCACCACCCACTCCAGCAGCGGGCGGGTCGCCTCGAAGGCCGAGAGGGAGGCCAGCAGGACCGGACCCACGCCCAGCAGCAACGCCGCCGGGAGAGGCAGCACGGGCCGTCGCCGGGCCAGCCAGAGTCCCAGCACCGAGAGCAGGACCACCGCCACGCCGACCCCGGCGAGCAGCGGCGTGCCCCGGTCGTCCGGGACGACGGCCTCCTTCCAGATGCCACCGAAGGTGGCCACCGAGACCAGGACTCCCCACGGCGTGTCGGCGCGGGAGGCGAACGCCTCGACCCCGAACGCGTCGGGAGGCAGCTGGTCGGCGCCGTTGAGCAGCGCCGGGAGGATCCACGGCAGGTTGACCCAGGCGCCCAGCAGGCCGACCAGCAGTCGAGTGCGCCACCCCTGGACCAGCGCCAGCGCGACCAGCACGGTGAGCACTCCGCCGGTGGGGCTGGCCCAGCCGGCGACGGCGAGTCCGGCGATCAGGCACACCGCGCCGGAGCGCCACGCGGTCTCGCGCAGGCGGAGCGCACCCGCCGCCACCCACGGCAGCGCTGCGTAGCCGACGAGCAGCGCCCAGTGCCCGATCCCCAGGCGCTCGTGGAGGAAGGGGTTCCAGCAGTAGAGCAGCATCCCCCCGGCGCGGGCCAGCGCCGGCAGGTCACGCAGCAGGTGGGCGACGCCCAGGCCGGCCCCCAGGACGATCCCCACCAGCACCAGCTTCTGGAGCAGGTCTCCCGGCACGACCTGGCCGAGCAGGGAGACCCACGCGTCGCTCGGCACCGCCCGAGGCACTCCCCCGTCCCCGCCCGTCCAGGCGTCCTTCCACGGCTGCTCGGGGACGAAGACCATGTCCCCCACCAGCACGAAGCCCGGAGCCAGCAGCGGACCGAGCACCACCAGCGCCACCAGGCCAGGCACCAGGGCGTCGACCCACCGGGCGTTCCTCACGACGACGGGAGCTGGGCGGGCACGGGCACCCCCGCCGCGAGACCGGTGACGCACAGGGTGTGCTCCCGCGACTCCAGCGCGATGCTCACGCTGGAGTAGCCACGGGTCACGGGAACGTAGAGCGAGTGCAGGCCGCTGCGGACCGGCAGGGTCGTCCGCTCGCCCGCGACGTCGAGGACCGCGTAGGTGTCGCCGTCGAGGAAGTAGTCGACACGGAGCACGTGCGCGCCGTCCTCCACGGGTCGGCGCATCGCGATCTCGCGCCGCTGGGCGGTGACCGGATACCCGCAGTCCCGGTTCGGGCCACGCACGGACCGCACGGGGGCGTAGACGTCGATGCCCCAGACGTATCCCTGCTCGGTGACCAGGGAGAGGAACTCGCTCGCGCTCCCGAACGACGGGCGGTCCCGCAGCGCCGAGGCCACGACCGAGAGCCGGGCCTCCTCCCCCAGGTCAGGCCCCATCACCCCCGCCGGGACCGGTCCATCGAGCAGCACCGCCTGTGGGTTGGAGGCCACGCCCTCGGCCAGGTTGGCCAGGTAGAGCCGGTCGTCGTCGCCGGTCAGGGTGGGGAGCAGCGCCTCGCGGGTGATCGCGGCAGAGGCCAGGACGGCGACCGCGACGGCGACCGCGAGGAACGCGGGGCTCGGCCCGGACCGCCGGACCAGCGCCCGGGGAACCGGCGTACCACGCAGCGCGACCGCCAGCAGCACCACCGCGACCACGGCGGCGTCCGTCAGGAACCGTCCTGATGCGCTCGCCCCGGCGGAGGAGGCGGACAGCACCAGGCCCGAGGCGAGGAGCAGCAGGGCACCCAGGCCCGCGACCACGCCCTGTGGCCTGCCGGAGCGACGCAGAGCATCGAGCAGCAGGAGCAGGAGAAGGCCGCCGACCAGGACGGCCGGACCCGCCGCCGTCAGGTGGGTCTCGACCACCTCGCCGGACCAGGGTCCGCCGGCCACGGCAGGCAGGCCGGACTGCAGCAGGGCGTCCAGGGCGCTCCGCCATGCCTCCGGGGACACCAGGGCGGTGCCGTGCTCACGCACGGAGACGAATGCCCGGACCACGCACGCCACGGCCATCCAGCCCCACAGGGCGGGCGAGGCGCTCCAGGCGGCGCGCACGCGTGCGCGCCAGCCCTCCTGGTCCCCGCCAAGGACCCCGGCCAGCACCAGCAGCACGACCCAGGGAAGGAGCAGGGTGCGGTCGTTGCCGAGCAGCAGCAGCGTCATCGCCGTCCCGGCGATCCAGGGTCCGTGCCGCCACCCCTCCTGGACGCGGAGGAGCAGGGCGAGCACCGCGGCCAGGAAGAGGATCTGCACCGGCAGGTGGAGCAGCGCGAGCGACCACCACACGATCGGGCCCAGGGTCAGTGGCGTGAGGACCGCGGCGACGAAGAGCGGCAACCGCAGCCAGCGCTCCTCGAGCAGCCGGGAGAGCACCAGCCACAGCAGCAGGGCCCCCAGCACGTGGAGCGCCAGCACCGCGTACGTCGGCCCCGCCCAGCTCAGCGGGGCGGCCCGTTCGACGGCCCAGGCCAGCAGCATCCCCACCGGGGAGAGCTCCCCTGCCAGCGGTTCGGTGAGCAGAGCACCGGAGAGGGCCTCGCCGTTCAGCCGGGCCAGGAGGACGAAGTCGTGCTGGGTGAAGTAGCCCTCCACCAGCACGCTTCGGAGCCAGACCGTGTGACCGACCAGCACCAGCATCGCAAGCAGGGCGGGGCGGCTGGCGAATGCCTGCCGGATCCAGTGCGTCACGAGGACCTCCGGGTGCCGGGGGGCCGAAGCAGCCCCAGGGTGAACACGCCGATCGCCGCGGCGGCGACCCAGTCCGCGGCCGCCACGTTGACGGTCCCCTCCTGCCAGGACGAGAACGACTGCATCCCCGCGGCGAGGGCGACCATCCCCGCCGGCACCAGCGACAGGGCCCGGCGACGCCGGCGAAGCAGGAAGCCCAACGCGACGCCGCTGAGCAGGGGGGCGCCGCCGAGGAGGAAGGCGCCCAGGCCCAGAGCCAGGAAGGTGACGGTGTCCATCTGGCCCAACCACCGGCGCTGCGGCACCACGGAGAGCCTGCGGCTCCCCCGGCCTCCTCGGCCACGTCGCAGCTCCAGGCCAATGGCGAGGGCGAGCAGGCCCAGCGCCGTCAGGGCGCCGATCCCGAGCTGGGTGGCGTAGGTGCGATCGGGGATGAACTCGAGCTGCACGAGGCCGCCCTCGCCGGCGTCGAGCTTGAAGCCCTGCTGCCAGCCGTCGAGCCGGAGCGGCTCCAGGACCTCTCCGTCGAGGGTGGCCTGCCAGCCGGCGTTCACGTTCTCCGGGATCCGCAGCACGCTCTCGGGGCCCGGACCCACCGTGACCGCCCGGTGGTTGGCGTCCCACCGCTCGATGCCGACCTCGCGACCGCGCACCTCCTCCTCGACCGGCGACCCGGCCACCGGCTCGAGGGTGAGCGAGGTGACCGCGAACTGGGGCGTGGAGGTGACCGTGAGCTGGTGGGTTCCCTCCCCGATCCGGACCGCTCGGCGGCCGCACAGCTCCAGCTCGAGGTCGGTCCCGCCGGCCACGTCACCCAGGGTGCCGGTCACCCGGGTCGGGTAGCGCCGGCCGTCCAGCACGAGGTCCGGGCCGAATCCGCACACCGCGCCCGTCTGCTGCTGCGGGTTCCACGGGGTCTTGAGCCTCTCCAGGCCTTCGAGGTGGAGCTCCCCGATGCCCAGGGGCGGGAGGTCGGCACCGGTCGGGCTCTTCCTGGGCATGGGGAAGGTGATGGTGACCGCGCTGGCCCGCATCGGCTCGAAGTAGCCCAGGGAGTCCGGGCCCAGCCGCACCTCTCGGCGTTCGCCGTCCTCGCTCTCGATCACCGCGGTCCGAGGCGCGGAGGAGTCGATGTGCGAGCTCTCGACCTGCAGCCGGGAGATGGTCCGCGGCGATCCCCACCGAAGGTCCAGCGAGGGCGACGCGTCCCCGCGGGCGGCGATCCACGGGGTCATCGGGTTGTCGTCGACAGCCCGCTGCCCGGCCACCGACGGATCGAGCGCCAGCGTCGAGGACGCGGACGCCGAGAGCCGGTTCTCGAAGGGGTGCAGGAGGTCGCCGGTGGCCGGAGCGCTCCGGGCGACCACCGTGGCTGAGACGCGGTAGCGGCCGCCGCTGGCCGTGCGGAAGGTGCGGTCGAGGCCGAACTCCTCCTCGCTGGCGCGTCCGGAGCCGGCGTCGCACTGGGGCCCCAGTCCCACGTCCACGCAGGCCCGACGGTGCGGCCGGGCACGGAAGACGAAGGCGGAGCTGCCGCTGGCACCCTGGTCGGGCAGCACGAGGGTGCGGGCGATCTCGACCCCCTCGAACGTGACGTCGCGCAGCGCCACGACGGCGTAGCGGGGCTCCCCCAGGACGTCGGTGACGGTGAGTCGGACGCGATCGACTGGCGTCCCGTCCAGCTGGACCCGCACCTCGCCCGTGATCGGGTCCACCTCGGCCGGGTAGCTCTTGCCCCCGGCGTCCACCCGCAGCCGGCGGATCGGCACGCCGCTCACCCCGTCGACGGAGGCGAGCACCCGCATCTGGGTCAGCGGGCGCTTCTCGAGGAACTCGATCTCCAGCCACTGCCCGACGGGGTCCTCCAGCGCGGCGGAGCGCCAGTAGGTCTCGGGCGACCCGTCGAGCGCGGCGTACGGGGCCATCTGCGCCTGGATGGCGCCCAGGTTGTCGACGTACCCCGAGGAGCTGGAGGCCGTCACCGTGCGCAGCGAGGTGTAGCGGGCGTGCACCCGCTGCTCCTCGGCCACGCCGGGGTAGTCGTGCACGGCACGCGAGGAGCGGTACTCCTCGTCCTGCGTCATCACGTGCCCGGTCGCGTCGACCAGGCGGCCGAACTGGCGCTCCCTGCGCCGGAAGCCGTCCGCGACGACGTCGGGCTCGGCCTCCCAGCCGGGTTCGGCGGAGTTGACCGTGACCTCGCCGGCCCTGAGCAGTCCCGCCTCCATCGCGGTGACCACGTCCTCGGGGCCGCCGGCCAGCGTCTTGACGGAGGTGACGTCGACCGCCTCGAGCAGCGGGATGTTCCGCTTCACCTCGAAGACGTCGATCATCGACTGGGAGCCGAACGAGGTGCTGCCGAACGAGGCGACCTTGTCGATCCCGGGGCTCCGGCTCAGGGCCAGGTCGACGCGGGCCGGGCTCGGGGCCTCGGTCGCCCACAGGTCGAGGTCGCGGCGGACCAGCACGTGCTTGATCCCGGCCCGGGCCAGCGCGTCGGCCAGCACCGGGGAGCCGAGCCCGTCCTGGATCCGCTCCTCGATCGCGTCGAGGTAGCGGATCGTCTGGCCGGGAGCCAGCGGCACCTGGCTGCGCGAGACCCAGGGCGACTCGGCCAGCGCCTGCATGGGCTCGTCGATGGTCCAGCCCCAGGTCTGCTGGCCGAACCCGGCCCCGGGCAGCACCAGGGTGCGCCGTCCGTCGTCATGGCGGCCGAGGTACTGGGCGGCCTCGACCCAGGCGCGCGGGATCTCCTTCCACCCCGGACGACGCAGGTCACCGGTGAAGAGCGGCTGGGCGGAGGCCGCGAGGAGCAGGAGCGCGGCGACGAGCACCACCGGCCGCACCACCCGGCGCGGCACCAGGCCCAGCCGGCCGCCCGACTCCTGGCGCGCCTTGAGCCCTGCCCGAAGGCGCGTCGCGAGCAGCCCCGCGGCGTGCGCGAAGCCGAGCGCCAGCGGCAGCCGGACGACGGGATCGAGCTTGTGGATGTTGCGGAAGGGCGACAGGGCGCCGTCCAGCAGGTCCCGGAACCCCCCGGACAGCGGGCTGCCGAAGCTGTCGACGTGGCCCAGGGTGAGCAGCACGAGCCCGGCCAGTGCGCTGAGGGCGAAGGGCAGCCGGTAGGGCATGTTGCGGTGGAACAGCCCCAGGAGGCTGATCGCGGCCACCATCCCGGTGAGCAGGACCAGCAGCGCGTCGGTCGCCAGCTGGTAGGAGCCCTCCCACCAGGGACGTCCGCCGACCCAGATGAAGGAGAGCCAGTGGTCGGCGCCGCGGGTGACGTTGGCCCAGCCCAACGGCTGGGTGGTGGCGCTCGCGGTCTCGATGTAGTCGAGGAAGGGCGGGATGTACCTGCCCTGGGTCAGGAGCCCGAAGACCCACCACAGGGTGGCTGCGATCACCGCGAGCGGCCACCACACCGCCATCCGCCGTCCCTCGGGAGAGCGCAGGCTGGTGGCGATCACCAGGGCGGGCAGCGGCAGTGCGAGCAGCACCTCGGTGGCGTTGACCCCGCCCATCATCAGCACGGCCACCCCGGACCAGACCGAGCCGTGCAGCGGGGTGAGGCGTCCCTGGAGGACCAGGATCAACGGCAGCACCACCCAGGGCAGCACCGCGGACGGGTGGATCTCGCCGGTCAGGACGCCGGAGAGACCGAGGAGGCGGGGAGAGAAGGCGTACGCCAGCCCCGCGACCATCGGCAGCCAGGGACGGTTGCGCGAGGAGTCGATGGCGCGGAAGAGCTGGCGGGCACCCTCGTAGGCGACCACGAGCAGCAGCCCGGACCACAGGCGCTGGACCACCCAGTCCGGCACCCGGGCGAGCTCGCCCAGCAGGAAGAACGTGCCCTGCGGGAAGAGGTAGCCGTAGGCCTGGTTCTGCAGCTCGCCGAAGGCGCTCATCGGGTTCCAGGCCGTCATCGTGCGCTCAAGGAACGCGCCGGGAGCGACGGTCAGGTCGAGCTTGGTGTCGAAGGTGGTCTCACCCGCGTACTGCCGGAACGAGAACCCGACCAGGACGATCCACACGAGGACGTTGGGCCAACGTCTTTCGTGCGCGTCGTCAAGAAGGTCTCGTCGACTGAACCACACAGTGAACCTCGTTTCGGACCAGCCGACTCTCAAGTAACGTGCGGGGCACTCTATCCGCCGAGCACCACTTCATCGACAGGTCCCGAGAATGTCCTACGCAGAGCGCCCGCCAGCCCCCGGCGACGTCGACACGTCCGCCGACCCCGACTTCGAACGGGCGTGGGGTCGAGCGCAGGACGTCCCTGGCTGGCTCAAGCGGGGACAGGCCCGGATCCTGTGGGACGAGGCCCGTGCCCTGGGTCCCGGCGCCACCGTGCTCGAGATCGGCAGCCACCAGGGTCGATCCACGGTGATCCTGGGCGAGGCGCTGCGCGACAAGGACGGCACCGTGCTGGCGGTCGACCCGTTCGTGGAGGGCAAGCTGTTCGGCGGTCTCTCCACGCGGGAGAAGTTCGAGCGCAACATCGCCGCGAACGACCTCGGACAGGTGGTCGAGCTGGTCGCGGACTACAGCACCTCGCTGCGGCCCACCTGGGACCGGCCGTTCGACCTGCTCTACATCGACGGCAAGCACGACTACTGGACCCTCTCCGACGACCTGCGCTGGAGCACCCACCTCCCCGAGGGGGGTGGCATCGTGATCCACGACTGCTTCTCCTCGATCGGGGTCACGCTCGGCATCCTGCGCCACGTGCTCCTCTCCGACCGGATCGTCTACGAGCGGCGCAGCGACTCCCAGGCGCTCTTCCGGGTGGGCAGGCCCACCCCGGCGGACCGGCTCCGGATCCTCGCCGAGATGCCCTGGTGGATCCGCAACGTCTTCCTCAAGGTGCTGCTGCGGCTGCGGCTGCGGCCGATCGCGCGGGTGCTGGGGCACGACTCCCCGTACGACCCTTACTGAGTCGGGCCCGTACGACCCGTCCTCGTTCAGGACCGCGCCGCGAGCTCTTCGACGATCAGTCGGAGCAGCTCGCGGTGCTGCTCCTCGGTGAACTCCGCCCGGCGGGTGCGCAGGGTGAGCGTGGTCGTCTGCGCGGTGGAGACCACGCCGACGCCCACCGCCTGCGGTCCGCTGAGCGCCGGGAAGATCCCGGCGTGCCGGAGACCCTCGCCGTGCAGGATGCCGAGGTTGCTCAGCGTGGCCGTGTTGCCGAGCCGGTTGCGCAACAGCCGGGTGACGAGCGGCCCCACCCCACCGGCGCGGGTCTCGGGGAAGTCCGGCTCGGGGTGCAGATCGGCCAGCAGCGCGCGGACCTCCTGCTCCGGGGCGCCCGGGGCGAGCGGGACCCGGAGGTAGCCGGTCTGCCGGTTGGCCGCCAGCTCGCCGGCTCGGCGCCGCGACACCCCGAGGACCAGGATGACCCGGCCTCGTCCGACCCGCCCGCGTGGCCGCCAGCGGCCGAAGACGGTCGCCACGACGCTGCACATCCTGGCCGTGTCCGCACGGGTCCGGGTCACCGGGAGCACGTCCATCCGGTCGGGCTCCTCGACGGAGCCGTGCCGCCCAGGGACCCCGGCGAACCGGGCCGGAGGATGCATCAGCGCCTCCCACAGCCGGAGCACGCTCGAGGTGAGGAACGAGCGGGACGACGCCCGGTCCGCGACGCCGCGTGCCTCGGACCGCAGGTCGCGCTGCGCGACGGCCTCGGCGATCGCCAGCATGCCCAGTCCGTCGGTGACCCCGTGGTGCGCGGCGATGAACAGCTCGGTCCGGTCCGGCGACACCAGCAGCCGGACGAGACGTCCGTCCTCCCCGAACTCGCGCGAGGCGGCGTCCTCGCGCCGTGCCGCCCATGCCTCGGCCGCCACCTCGTCGAGGGCCGGTGGAGCGCCCAGCTGGGGGAACTCCGCGCACAGCCGGGTCAGACGCTCCTCGACCCCGACGAGGTCGAGCGGCTCGTCGAAGACCAGCTCCAGGGCGATCCCCCAGGCGGAGTGCGGGTCACCGTAGAGACCCACCACGTCGCGGGCCTGCTGGACCACCGAGGCGTCGGCGGGTGCGTCGTTGCGGGACATGCTGACAGGACCCACCTTTCGTCTCGCGGTCCCAGGGCCGGTCGAGTATGTCACGCGTCGACACGCTGCGGGCGAAGGTCTCAGTCGGCCACCCAGGCAGGGCCGGCGGTCCACTCCAGGACGCAGAGACCCACTCCCCCGTCGAGCTGGGCGAGGAGCGATCCGGCCTCGTCACCCAGTGGGAAGTAGGCGTCGCCGGTCCCTGGCTGGACCGTCAGCGAGCTGCTCGCGTCGCCGTGCTGCAACGTCAGGACCGTCTCCATCGAGGCCTGGTACCGCAGACGGGCCACCCGGACGATGCCGTCCCCGGCCGGCACCGCACCCAACGGCGTCGCCTGGCTGTCGTCGAGGCGCCAGCCGCAGCCCGGCTCGGGGCCGGGCACCACCGGGGCGCCCGGCAGGATCGCGAGGGGACGCAGCTGCCCCAGCGAGTCCACCAGGTGCGGGGCGACCGTCGGCCGCCCAACCTCGACGTCCGCGCCCACCGCGTCCAGGAGCCCCGCCAGGTCGACCCGCGCCCCGATGTCGGTCGGCGCGGGCGTGTTCAGCACGTCCTTGGTCGGATCCTGCTCGAGCTGTCCCAGCAGGCTCTGCACGAACGTCTTCGGGTACTCGTGCTGCACCGCCGGCACCATGCCGCGGGTGGTGACGTAGCAGCTGATCAGGATCACCACGACCACCCTGAGGGTCCCGGCAAGCTCCAGCCGGGGGCGCAGCCTCTGGGCCGCCGGACGCGTCGAGTCGTCGAAGAGCCCGCGGAAGGCGGCCGCGAACCCGATGGCCACCAGGGGCAGCGCGTCGGCGACGTAGCGGGGGTCGCGGGCCAGGAGCGTGAGCCAGTCCGCGCGGCCCAGGGCGAGCAGCGTCAGGTCGGCCACCACGTAGCCGACCGGAAGGGCCCACCCGAGCAAGGCCAGCCGACCGGTCACGGCCACGCTCACCCAGACCAGCGCCAGCAGCGCGATCAGCGCCGCCGTGGCCTCGAACCCGCTGGCCAGCGGATAGAGGGTGAGCTCGGCCCCGTCGGCGTGCCACGGGCCGCCGAACAGACCGGGGATCAGCATCCGGAAGACGGTCTGGTCGGCCAGCAGGCTCAGGTCCGGCTCCGAGTCGCCCTCACCGAGCACCGAGGAGGCGATGGAGGTGTAGATGACCAGGTAGACGGCGAAGACCGCGACGTGCCCGGCCCAGAGCCGCCAGGCGCGGCGCAGGTCCACCAGCCGGTCCCGCAGGCCCCCGCGGGAGATCACCAGCACCTGCACGGCCAGCAGGGTCGGCAGGATGAAGACCGCCTTCTCCCAGAAGACCAGGCCGAGGGCGTGCGCGAGCACCGAGACCACCGCCCAGCGCCGGGAGCCGGACTGCTGGGCCTTCGCCAGTCCAAGGATCGCCAGCAGCATGAAGCTCTGGAGCGGCAGCGTCTGGAGTGCAGCCGCCCACCAGGCCGACCAGCCCAGGCCCAAGGGGGTGAACAGGTAGACCGCGAACGGCACCAGGACGGCGGGAGACGTGCCGAACAACGTGCGCAGCACGACGAGGAGCAGGAGCGAGGCGATCCCCTGGAGCACCAGCACCGAGATGGTCGGCACCAGGAAGGTGTCGTCGACCGCGTGGGAGAGCAGCCAGATCAGGAAGTACTGCCCGACCTCGAGGTGGCCACCGTAGTCGCGGACCAGGTAGTCCCGGCTCAGGCCGAGGCTCCGGGCCAGGTGCAGGTGGTGGAAGTCGTCCTGGAAGTAGTACGACCCGGAGGCCGCCCAGCCGCGGATGACCAGCTGGATCGCGATCATCACCACGCCGATGCGCACGACGACCGGGAAACGCGACCGAGGGACGCCCCGCCGTCCCGGGCCCGGATCACCGGGGGTTGCGCGCTCCTCCCGAGCGGGCGAGAGCGGCTCCTCGAGCTGGACCATGTTCCTTCGTTTCCTCGTCGTTCGTCCCTGACGGCATGCCCAGGGTCAGCGGCGGTCCCGCGGACGCGGTCCTGGTGGGCGGATGACTAGTGTGCGCGGTGCTTGCCGATCCGCGCGGCGGGTGCGGGCACGACCTCGACCGGCTCAGCGTCCGACGGGGCCGGGTCCCGCGGGACGGGATCCAGCGAGGCCGCGTCGACGGGCCCGGCTGGAGCGGCGGCCATGGCTTCGGCGGGGGCTTCGACGAGGGCTTCGGCGGGGGATTCGGAGGCTGTGGCGGGGGCTGTCACGGGGACATCGGAGGCGACGACGGCCTCCGGAGCGGGCGTGGGCAGGGACTGGCTGTGGGACCAGGCGATCGCGGGCTTCTCGACCCACACCCAGGTGGCCGCCCCCAGGGCGCAGGAGACGGAGCCCACGACCACCAGCCAGGTAACCAGGCCCAGCACGCCGGAAGGGAAGGTGACCTCCTGCCACAGCAGCACGATCAGGGGCACGTGCCAGAGGTAGATGCCGTAGGACCAGCGTCCGGTCGCCTGCATCCAGCGCGTGCTCAGCAGCCGCATGAGCAGGGCTCCCGGAGGCGAGAAGAGCCCGGCGGCCAGCAGCACGAGCGCGAGGCCGCAGGCGAAGAGGTTGCGGAGAACCTGCTCCTGGAAGGTGAGCGTCACCAGGCCGGGCGGTCCGGCCAGGGGCGAGCAGGTCAGGACGAGCATCAGCACCGTGGCGGTGAGCAGGAGCCCGGGCATCCCCAGCACCCGGCGGGTCCTGGTCAGGGTGATGATCCCCTCCCGCTCGGCCTCCAGGGCCAGGCCGACCAGCGCGCCGAGACAGAAGCAGTACAGGTAGGACGGCAGCCACATGGGAGCGTCCTGCCACTCCTGCTCCCGGGCGTAGGCCCGGAAGAGGTGGGCGATCGGGAGGGAGGAGACCAGCAGCAGCGCCTGGACCCGGAACGAGGTCCTCCCGCCGCGCTCACCCACCAGCGCGTGGATGAGGAGCGCGATCACCGGGACCGCGACGTACCAGGTCAGCTCGGTGCCCATGCTCCAGGTCTGTTCCAGCCCCGGTGTGAGCCCGAAGAACTCCAGGCTGGAGACGAGGGTCAGGGTCTTGATCCAGTCCGCCGCGCCGGTGGGGACGGCGGGCTCGTGCAGGAGCATCCACACCAGCAGCACCACCCAGAAGGCGGGGAAGATGCGGGCGCCGCGGCGCACCGAGTAGGACCAGAGCTCCGGTTGGGTGCCGCGGCCGAGCAGCCACCGGGCGAACGGGCGGTACAGCAGGAAGCCCGAGAGCACGAACAGGGCGATGGGTCCGAAGGCGTGCACCCCGAACCACTCGTACTCCGTCCTGGCCGCCACGTGGAGCTGGACCACCGAGAGCGCGGCCAGTCCGCGGAGCCCGGTCAGGGCCGACAGGTGCCTGGGCCCTCCCTCGAGGGGCACTGCCTCGGCGCGTGACGGAGGAGGCTCGGGCGCTGGCACCGGCTCATTAAAGCAACAAGCCCGACCCCTGACCAGCAGTTCGGAAGAAGCGCTCCTCCGGGCGGTCCCCCGGCTTTTGCGGCCCACCCTCTACAGTCGCGGGGTGACTGGACTGATGGGGCGGGTCTCGACCCTGATGCGCAGCGGCGCTGGCATCGCGATCGCGATGGGCATCATGAACGTGGGTTCGTTCGGCTTCAACTTCGTGGCGCTCGCGCTGCTCGGCGTCGCCGAGTACAGCGGCGTCGCGGTGATGATGGGCCTGCTGCTCGTGCTCAGTGTCGCCTCCCTGGGGCTGCAGGCGACCGCGGCGAGACGGATCTCCTCAGACCCGGAGCACGTGGCCCAGATCGAGGCCGGGATCCTGCGGATCACCTACCGGATGGCCTTCGGCCTGGGCGCCCTGCTGCTCCTGCTGACCCCCGTGATCAACCGCGTGCTCGCGCTCGACGACATGGCCCTGGCGGCGCTCGCCGGTGTCGCCATCGTGCCGATGACCCTGGTGGGCGGCTACGCCGGCATCCTCCAGGGCGAGCGGCGCTGGCTCCCGCTGGGCATGCTCTACGTGGCCAGCGGCGTGCCCCGGCTGCTCGTGGCCGGAGTGATGCTCGCGGTTGCCCCCAGTGAGTTCGTGGCCATCCTGGCCGTGGCCCTGGCCGCGATCACGCCGGTGCTGGTGGGCGTCTACGCGCTGCGCCACGACCGGGTGCCGCACCAGCACACGGGTACGCACGCAGGCCGCGCGATCGCCCGCGAGACGCTGCACAACTCCCAGGTGCTGCTGGCCTTCCTGGCCCTGTCGAACGTCGACCTGATCGTGGCGCGCAACGTCCTGGGCGCCCACGACTCCGGCCTCTACGCCGGCGGCCTGGTGGTCACCAAGGCGATGATGTTCCTGCCGCAGTTCGTCGTGGTGGTCGCCTTCCCCGCGATGGCCTCGGCCGCCGAGCGGACCCGCGCGCTGGTCCGGAGCCTGAGCCTGATCACGGCGCTCGGGCTCGTCTGCGCCGTCGGCGCCTGGGTCGTCTCCCCGTTGGCCGAGCCGACCAAGTACGCCGAGATCGGCGGCCAGCTGTGGGTCTTCGCCCTGCTGGGCACCACGCTGGCGATGATCCAGCTGCTGGTCTACTCGATCCTGGCCCGCCAGGGTGAGCGCTCGGCCTCGCTGGTCTGGATCGCCCTGGTCGTGCTCGTCGCCGGCGGGCTGACGACGTCGAGCCTGGAGACCCTGCGCAACTGGGTCCTGCTGGTCGACGGCGTCCTGCTCGTCGTGCTGGTCGGTCTGGCCTACCGGCTGCTGCGTCGGGACGCCCGGCAGCCGGAGTCCACCACCGTCGGCTGACCGACCGGCACATCAACCTGCCGCCCGAGCGGCGGACTGAGCCGGACGGGCACACCCCGCGACGTCAGTGCGCCGCCTCGTGCCAGCTGCGACCCGTGCCGACGGAGACGTCGAGCGGCACCGCCAGCTCGGCCGCCCGGCCCATCTCCTCGCGGACCAGCTGCTCGAGCTGCTCGTCCTCTCCGGGCGCCACCTCGAGCACCAGCTCGTCGTGCACCTGCAGGAGCATCCGCGAGCGCAGCCCCCGGTCCGCGAGCGCGGAGTCGACGCCGCGCATGGCGACCTTGACCAGGTCGGCGGCCGAGCCCTGGATCGGGGCGTTCAGCGCCATCCGCTCGGCCATGTCGCGTCGCTGCCGGTTGTCGCTGGTCAGGTCCGGCAGGTAGCGACGCCGACCCATGATCGTCTCGGTGAACCCCGAGCGTCGCGCCTCGTCCACGATCCCGCCCAGGTAGTCGCGCACGCCGCCGAAGGTCTCGAAGTAGTCGTCCATCAGCACCCGCGCCTCCGACGGCTCGATCCGCAGCTGCTGGGCCAGGCCGTAGGCCGAGAGCCCGTAGGCGAGTCCGTAGTTCATCGCCTTGATCTTGGCCCGCATGCCGCCGTCGACCTGCTCGGCCGGGACCCCGAAGACCCGGCTGGCGGTGATGGAGTGGAAGTCCTGGCCCGAACGGAACGCCTCGATCAAGAGCTCGTCCTCGGAGAGGTGGGCCATGATCCGCATCTCGATCTGGCTGTAGTCGGCGGTCATCAGCCGCTCGTAGCCCGGACCGACCACGAACGCCTCCCGGATCCGACGACCCTCCTCGGTGCGCACCGGGATGTTCTGCAGGTTCGGGTCGGTGCTGGAGAGCCGTCCGGTCGCGGCGATGATCTGGTTGAACGTGGTGTGGATGCGACCGTCCGGCTGGACGGTCTTGAGCAGCCCCTCGACGGTCTGGCGCAGCCGGCTCACGTCGCGGTGCCGCAGCAGGGCGAGCAGGAACGGGTGCTCGGTCTTGACGAAGAGCTGCTGGAGCGCGTCGGCGTCGGTGGTGTAGCCCGTCTTGGTCTTCTTGGTCTTGGGCATGTTCAGCTCGTCGAAGAGCACCACCTGCAGCTGCTTGGGCGAGCCGAGGTTGATCTCCTTGCCGATGACCGAGAACGCCTCCTCGGCTGCCTTCTTCACCTCGCCGCCGAACTCCGACTCCAGCTCCTGGAGCCGGTCGAGGTCGACGCCGATGCCGGTGCGCTCCATCCGGGCCAGGATGTGCACCAGGGGCAGCTCGACCTGCGCCAGCAGCTCGGTCCCGCCGTGCTCGTCGACCGCGGAGTCGAGGGCCTCGGCCAGGTCGACCACGGCCCGGGCGCGCAGCATCGCGACCTCCGCGACCGCCTCGTCCTGGTCGAACAGTGCGCCCTGGCCGTCGTCGACCTCTTCGCGCAGCTCGCGGCGCAGGTAGCGCAGGGTCAGGTCGGCCAGGTCGTAGGAGCGCTGGTCGGGGCGGACCAGGTAGGCGGCCAGCGCGGTGTCGCTGAGCAGGCCCGCGAGCTCCCAGCCGTGCGCGGCCAGCGCCAGCATCGGCCCCTTGGCGTCGTGCATCACCTTGGAGCGCGCCGGGTCGGCGAGCCAGGCAGCCAGCGCCTGCTCGTCCTCGGGCGTCAGCTCCTCGACCGAGACGTACGCCGCGTGGTCGCCCTCGGTGGCCAGGGCCAGGCCCTCCACCCGCCCGGTGCCGGCACCCCAGGTGCCCCGGACGTAGAGGCCGACCGTGCCGGCGGCGTGCTGGGTCAGCCAGGGCGCCAGGGCGCCGGGTGCGAGCACCTCGCCGGTGACCTCGAAGCCCGGCCCCTCGACCTCCTCCTCCGAGGTGAGGGACTCGAAGAGCCGGTCGCGCAGCACCCGGAACTCCAGGCCGTCGAAGAGGGTGTGCACCTCCTGGCGGTCCCAGGGTCGGCGCAGCAGGTCGTCGGGCTGGTAGTCGAGGGCGAGGTCGCAGACCAGGGCGTTGAGCCGGCGGTTGCGCAGCACGTCGCCGAGGTGCGCGCGCAGGTTGTCGCCGGCCTTGCCCTTGATCTCGTCCGCCCGGGCGATCACGTTGTCGAGGCCGTCGTACTGGGCGATCCACTTGGCCGCGGTCTTGGGGCCCACGCCCGGGACGCCCGGCAGGTTGTCGGAGTCCTCCCCCACCAGTGCGGCGAGCTCGGGGTAGCGGTGCGGCGGCACGCCGTACTTGGTCTCCACCGCGTCGGGGGTCATCCGGGCCAGCTCGGAGACGCCGCGCATCGGGTAGAGCACCGTGGAGGTCTCCCCCACCAGCTGGAGGGAGTCGCGGTCACCGGTGAGGATCAGCACCTCCATGTCCTGGGCGACCGCCTGGGTGGCCAGCGTGGCGATGATGTCGTCGGCCTCGAAGCCGTCGACCTCGAGGTGGATGATGTGCAGCGCGTCCAGGACCTCCTGGATCAGCGGCAGCTGGCTCTTGAACTCGTCGGGCGTCTTGTTGCGCTTGGCCTTGTACTCCGCGTACTCCGCGAGCCGGAACGTCTGCCGGGAGCGGTCGAAGGCCACCGCCACGTGGGTGGGCTCCTCGTCGCGCAGGACGTTGATGAGCATCGAGGTGAACCCGTAGACCGCGTTGGTCGGCTGGCCGGTGGTGGTGGAGAAGTTCTCCACCGGCAGCGCGAAGAAGGCGCGGTAGGCCAGCGAGTGGCCGTCGAGCAGGAGGAGCCGGGGTCGGGAGGGCGTCGCAGTCACGACTCGACCCTATCCGCCGTCGCCGACGGCGCCGCGTCGGACAGAATGTCGCCATGAGCGACCACACCGAGACCACCTCGCCCGCCCCCTCCCCCACGCCCGCCCCCGACGCCCTGCTGGCGATGATGACCGAGCGCAGGGGCGACCTGGGCGAGAAGATGGGCATCGAGGTGCTGGAGATCTCCGCCGAGCGCGCGGTGGCCACGATGCCGGTCGAGGGCAACACCCAGCCCTTCGGCCTGCTGCACGGCGGCGCCTCGGTGGTGCTCGCCGAGTCCCTCGGCTCGATGGCCTCCGCGGTCCACGCCCACCCCGACCGGATCCCGGTGGGGGTGGACATCAACGCCACCCACCACCGGTCCGCCACCTCCGGGACGGTCACGGGAGTGGCCACCGCGATCCACCTGGGCCGGACCTCGACCTGCTACGAGATCGTGATCACCGACGAGCAGGGGCGCCGGCTGTGCACGTCGCGGATCACCTGCGCGCTGATCCCGGCCGACCGCCGTCCCTGATCCGGGGACGAGGGGTCAGGAGACCCGCTCGGCCCGGCGGACGCGGCGGGCTGCCAGGATCCGGTCCCGCTGACGACTCCCGTGCGGCCCGGCACGCTCCGGGCGCAGCACCGTCAGCCGGTGGCGCACGCTCTGGGTCGAGGCGATCCGCAGCGTCGCCCGGGCGCCCAGGGAGAGCCGGGCGAAGAACCGGTTGGCCTCCCTGGAGGCGGTGACCACGGCGGCGCCCACCAGCGCGACCTGCCGCTCCTCGGCGAAGACCACCGCCGCCTCCATGAGCGCGGTGCCCACCCCGTGGCGGCGGTGCTGCGGGTGCACGTGCGGCGCCACCGCGTAGACGACCGGCTCCCGGTTGACGGGAGAGAGCGTGGTCACCTGCAGGTGCACCACCCCGGCGACCGTGCCGTCCACCTCGGCCACCAGGACACGCTCGTCGGGGGTGGACGCCGCGGCCGCCAGGATCTGCAGCACGTCCGAGCGTCGCTGCTCCGCCGACCCGCGGCGCAACGAGTCGGTCCACAGCACCACGAGCTGCTCGACGTCGTCGGTCTGCGCAGGACGGATCGTCACGTTCACTCGACCCATGTGGGTCACCTCCGGACACGATGACTGCCAGGCGCCTTGTCCCCCGTGCGCCGCAGAGCACCATACCGGCTCGGGTCCGCCACCGGCAGAGGGAACCCGACCCCGGGGCCCGGTCCGCATAGCGGATGCGGACGTAACGGTTCGGCAACGACCCGGGTCGTGCGAGTCACGTCACACTCTCTGAGCCCTACCTTGACAGGGCTGAGCCCTACCCGCGGCCAAGCGCCGGGGGAAGACCACTTCTTTCGAACGAAAGGTTCACGACGTGAATCGATCCACAACAGCCTCCTGGCTCAAGGTGATGGCGGGCGCGGCAACGCTCTCGCTGGCCCTGACGGCCTGCGGCAGTGACAGCGACGACGGCGACACGGACGCGGGCAGCGAGTCCAGCGAGTCCCCCACGTCGGAGACCGTCACGTACACCAACGACGAGTGCTCGGGTGACACCACCAGCGCGGACACGTTCAAGGTGGGTGGGATCCTGCCGCTGACCGGCAACCTGGCCTACCTCGGCCCGCCGGAGATCGCGGGCGTCGGCCTGGCCGTCTCGGAGATCAACGAGGCCGGCGGCGTCGGCGGCGCGGACGCCTGCCACTTCGTCGAGGACTCCGGTGACTCCACCGACATGTCGATCTCGACCGCAGCAGCCCAGACCATGGTGGCCGAGAAGCCGTCCGTGGTCGTCGGCGCCGCGTCCTCGAGCGTGTCCCTCAACTTCGTGGACACCCTGACCGACAACAAGATCGTCCAGATCTCGCCGGCCAACACCGCGCTCGACCTGTCGGGCTACTCCGACTTCTACTTCCGCACCGCCCCGCCGGACACCATCCAGGGCAACGCGCTGGGCAACCTGATCGCTCAGGACGGCCACCAGCGACTGGCCTTCCTGGTGTTCAACGACACCTACGGCACCGGCCTGCGGAACGCGGTCGAGCAGACCTTCACCGACGCGGGCGGCGAGGTCGTCTACGGCGGCAAGGGCGACGGCGACGAGTTCCCCGCCGGCCAGACCACCTTCTCCTCCGAGGTGACGGCTGCACTCAACTCCTCGCCCGACGCGATCGTCATCCTGGCCTTCGACGAGACCAAGGCGATCGTGCCCGAGCTCGCGCAGCAGGGCTGGGACATGTCGAAGATCTACATGACCGACGGCAACACCGCCGACTACACCAAGGACTTCGAGGCGGGCACGCTCGAGGGCGCGCAGGGCACGATCCCCGGTGGCGACACCGCGCAGGAGTTCAAGGACAAGCTCGTCGCCTGGTACGACCAGGCCGAGAACGAGACCCTGACCGACTTCGCCTACGGCGCCGAGTCCTACGACGCCGTGATGCTGGCCGCCCTGGCCGCCGTCAAGGGCGGGGACACCACCCCGACCACCATCCAGAAGAACCTGCCGGCCGTCTCCGGCGCCACCGACGGCGAGGAGTGCACCACGTACGCCGACTGCGTCGAGCTCCTGGACGCCGGCGAGGAGATCAAGTACACCGGTCCTTCGGGCATCGGGCCGATCAACAAGGACAACGACCCGTCGTCCGCGTTCGTCGGGATCTACTCGTTCAACGGTGACAACAAGAACGAGCGCACCGGCACGGTCGAGGGCAAGATCTGACCGTCCTCGGACGCAGCACGACGAGAAGGCCCCGGACAAGCTGGTCCGGGGCCTTCCTCGTGTCACGGTCTTCGTGTTGTTGCAGTCTTCCGCTTGCTGGGTCGGTGCCGCTGTGCGGGTGGCTCAGGCGGGCGACTGGGTGGGGTCGCTCGGCGCCCCGTCCTTCTCCACGTCAGCGGCCAGGGTGCCCAGGTAGAGCTCGATCACCTTGGGATCGTTGGCCAGGTCCCGGCCGGTGCCGGTGTGGGCGTCCCGACCCTGGTCGAGGACGTAGCCGCGGTCGCAGATCTGCAGGCAGCGACGGGCGTTCTGCTCGACCATCACCACGCACACGCCGGTCTTGTTGATCATCCGGGTCCGCAGGAACGTCTCGTCCTGGCGTACCGGGGAGAGACCGGCCGACGGCTCGTCGAGCAGCAGCACCGAGGGCTCCATCATCAGGGCCCGGGCCATCGCCAGGGACTGGCGCTCGCCGCCCGACAGCGCTCCCGCACTCTGGTTGCGTCGGTCGTGCAGCACCGGGAAGAGGTCCCACATGGCCCGCAGACGCTCACCCACCTTCTTGGGGCGCAGGTACAGCCCCATCCGGAGGTTCTCCTCGATGGTCAGGCTGGGGAAGACGTTGTTGGTCTGCGGGACGAACCCGACCCCCATCTCCACCAGGCGGTTGGTCCGCGCGTTGGTGATGTCCTCCCCGTGCAGGCGCACAGTGCCCTCGTGCACGTTGACCAGGCCGAACATCGCCTTGAGGAGCGTCGACTTGCCGGCCCCGTTGGGGCCGATGATGCCGATCATCTCGCCCGGGTAGGCGGTCAGGCTGCAGCCGTTGAGGATGTTGACCCCGGGCAGGTAGCCCGCGACGATGTCCTGGGCCTCGACCACCGGGACCGCGCCCTGCGCCGGACCCTGTGCTGCTCCCTGTGGTGATCCCTGTGCGGACTGGCTCATCGGCCCTCTCCCGTCGTGGTCCCGGAGCCGGGCCGCGGCGCCGTCCCGGGGGCGTTCTCCTGGTCCTGCCGGGTCTCCTCGTGCTCGACCTCCCGGGCGATCTGAGACATGGTCGCGTCCGTGAGCAGCGAGTCGTCACCGAGGTCGGTGTCGTGGTGCGCTCCCAGGTAGGCGTCGATCACGGCCGGGTTGCTCATCACCTCGCCGGCCGCCCCCTCGGCGACGATCCGGCCCTCGGCCATCACCACCACCCAGTCGGAGATGTGCCGGACCATGTGCATGTCGTGCTCGACGAACAGGACCGTCATCCCCTCGTCGCGAAGGCTCTGGATGTGCCCGAGCAGTGACTGGGTCAGGGCCGGGTTCACCCCGGCCATCGGCTCGTCGAGCATGATCATCTTCGGGTCCGTCATCAGCGCCCGAGCCATCTCCAGCAGCTTGCGCTGCCCGCCCGAGAGACTGCCGGCGTAGTCGTCCTTCTTGTCCAGCAGCTTGAACCGCTGGAGGAGGTCCTTGGCCTTGGACTCGACCTCGTTCTCCTGCTTGCGCCACAACGGGGAGAGCCACGCCTTGAGCAGGTTCTCCCCCGCCTGGCCGGTGGCCCCCAGCATCATGTTGTCCAGCACCGTCATCCGGTTCAGGGCCTTGGTGAGCTGGAAGGTCCGCACCATGCCGGCCTGGGCGACCTTGGCCGGCGACGTCTTGTCCAGGGTCGCCCCGTCGAAGGACCAGTGGGCGCCGTTGCGGGCCGAGGAGGGCTTGTCGAACCCGGTGATCAGGTTGAAGAACGTGGTCTTGCCGGCCCCGTTGGGGCCGATCAGGGCGGTGATCACCCCACGCTGCACCTCGAGGTGGTCCACGTCCACGGCGGTCATCCCGCCGAAGCTCCGCACGATCCGGTCGACCTTGAGGATCGGGTCCGGCTTGGCCGACCCCGGCGCGGCCTCGACCTGGGCCATCAGCGCGCGGCGCTGCTCCGGGTCCGCACTGTCGAACCGGGTGGTCCCGGCGGTCGTCTCAGACATTGAACCGCAACTCCCTCTTGTCGCCGAGGATCCCTTGTGGTCGGAAGATCACCAGCAGCATCAGCGCGACGCCGACCACGATCCAGGAGAACTGCTCGGTCTGCTGGCTGTTCATCAGGCTGTTGGGGACCAGCACGTCGGCGGTGCCCTTGATGAAGATGCGGACCACGAAGAACAGGATCGACCCGAGGACGGGCCCGAAGATCGTCGCGGCGCCGCCCAGCAGCAGGGCGGTCCAGGCGAAGAAGGTCAGGGCGCGGCCCATCGAGTCCGGCTGCACCGACGACGGCAGGACGTAGATGATCCCGCCCAGCGCGCCGAGCACGCCGCCGATCACCAGGGCCTGCATCTTCACCGCGAAGGCGTTCTTGCCCAGGCTGAGGATCGCCATCTCGTCCTCACGGATCCCGCGGAGCAGCCTCCCCCAGGGGCTGCGGACCAGCAGGTAGATCGCCAGCACGCACAGCCCCACCAGGGTCCAGGCCACGAACCTGACCCACCACCCGTTGACACCCGTCATCTGGTAGCTCAGGAAGCCGATGCTGGCGTCACCGGAGCCGAAGAACGACAGGTCGGTGAACGGGTCGCGGTAGGTCTTGCCCTGGATCCCCTGGGCGGCGCCGGTGAAGTCCGTCAGCAGCGCCGAGCGACCGACGTAGCGGATGATCTCCGCCGCCGAGATGGTCACGATGGCGAGGTAGTCACCGCGCAGCTTCAGGGTCGGCAGCCCGAGGATCAGGGCGAAGACGACCGCGGCCATCAGGCCGATGAGGACCGCCGGGACCAGAGGCACGTCGTACCGCACCGAGATCGCGAACCCGTAGGCGCCCAGCAGCATGAAGCCGGCCTGGCCGATGTTGAGCAGCCCGGTGAAGCCGAAGTGCACGTTGAGCCCGATGACGGCGATCGCCACCGCGGCGGTCTGCGGCGAGATCGCCTCGCGCATCATCGCCCGGGCGATGGAGCCTGCCTCCCCGGGAACGAACTGCCCGACCAGCCACAGCAGGACCAGCCCGCCGATCATGCCCAGCGCGATGACGACGCCCCGACGGAGCTTGGCGGACCCGGACTCGTCCGGCGGCGCCTCCGCCAGCGTGGCGGCTTCTGCATCCATGGTCATGGGGTTCCCCTTCTACCCGACCCGCTCAGCCTTGCCGAGCAGGCCCTGGGGCCGCACCAGCAGGAGCAGGATGAGGATGAGCATCGCGGTCGCGTACTTGAAGTCGCCCGGCATGCCGAAGACCGGCGAGAGCTCGACGACCATGCCGATGATGAGCGCGCCGAGGAGGGCACCGAAGGCGGTGCCGAGACCGCCCAGGGTGACCGCGGCGAAGAGCAGCAGGAGGATCTGCATCCCGGAGTCCCACTTGATGCCGTTGGTCACCAGCGCGTAGAGGATGCCGGAGAGGCCGGCCAGGCCGGTGGCCACGGTCCAGACCAGGCGCACCACCTTGTCCACGTCGATGCCCGAGGCCGCCGCGAGGGCGGGGTTGTCGGAGACCGCGCGCGTCGCCCGGCCCACCCGGGTGCGGAGCAGCGCGTAGCCCACCGCCGCCAGGACGATGACCGAGATCGCCATCGCGACCAGGGACTGGTAGGTGATGGTGATCGGGCCGAACTCGGCCACGTCCGGGTTGTCCTGCACGACCCGCACCGTGCGCGCCCCGACGAAGTACTGGAAGGCGTACTGAGCGGCGAGGGCCAGACCGATCGTGACGATCATCATCTGGGTGAGCCCGAGGCCGCGGCGGCGCAGGGGCTGCCACATCAGCCGGTCCTGGGTCCAGCCGGTCATCGCACAGATCACCACGGTGATCGCGCCACCGAGCCAGAGGTTCAGCCCCGCGACGTTGACCAGCCCGTAGGCGACCATGCCGCCCAGGGTCACCTGCTCGGCGTGGGAGAAGCTGGAGAGCCGGGTGGTGCCGTAGATCAGCGAGAGGCCGACCGCGGCGAGCGCCAGCAGCAGCCCCAGGCGCAGGCCGTTGACCGCGCTCTGGGCGAGGTACTCGGTGAAGCTGCGCTCGGAGCTGAAGCTGTCGGTCCGGACCGGGATCAGCCCCGGGATGGTGGCGCCGAAGCGGGCCTGGACGGTGACGACCTCCTCACCGGTGGTCGCCACGTCGTCCGGGAGCGTCTCGGGGTCGACCTGGAGCGTCCAGGGACCCTCCTCCTCCGCGGTCAGGTTCCACTTGCCCTGCTCGTTGGTGGTGAGGACGGTCTCCTCGCCCGACGGGCTGGTCACCTTGATGTCCACCTCGGGGACGACGCCCTCCTCGGTGCGCAGCGTCCCGCCGAGGCAGCCGGTGCTCTCGCTCGGCATGCACAGGACCGGCACCGAGGCCTGCACGGCCGGCGCGAGCATCCACATGATGCCCGCGACGAGCGCGACCATCAGCAGTTGCACGCTGCGCGGGGCACGACGGCGTTCCCCTGGCAGTTCTTGGCGAACCTTCACTCGGATCCTCCCACCCGTCTGCACGCCCGCCCGGACGCACACGGCAGTGTAGGTGTGACCTGCGTCGCTGGGGAGGGCGCCCGGTGTCCGAACGCCGAGTGATGCCAAACGGTGACCTTTCGGCCGGGTCTCAGGACCCCTGGGCGATTCCCGGTCCGTGGGTCACCACGCCGTCCGCCACCTGCCGCATGGAGAGCCTCAGGTCCATGGCGGTCTTCTGGATCCAGCGGAAGGCCTCCGGCTCGGTGATCCCGAGCTCGGACTGGAGCACGCCCTTGGCCCGGTCCATCGCCTTGCGGGTGGCCAGCCGTTCCGTCAGGTCCCCGACCTCGGCCTCCAGGCTGCGGACCTCGGCGAACCGGCTGACCGCCATCTCGATCGCCGGCACCAGGTCGGTCTTGCTGAACGGCTTGACCAGGTAGGCCATCGCCCCGGCGTCGCGGGCCCGCTCGACCAGGTCGCGCTGGGAGAAGGCGGTGAGGATGACCACGGGACAGATGCGCTGACCGGCGATCCGCTCGGCCGCCGCGATCCCGTCCAGGACGGGCATCTTCACGTCCAGGATGACCAGGTCGGGGCGCAGCTCCTCGGCCAGCTCGACCGCACGCTCGCCGTCGCCCGCCTGGCCGACCACCTCGTAGCCCTCCTCGGTGAGCATCTCAGCGAGGTCCATGCGGATGAGCGCCTCGTCCTCGGCGATCACGACGCGGGGCGTGGGGCGGGGCTGGGTGGCGTTCACGAGCAGAGATTAACCCCTCCCCCGACCCCCGGTGCGCACCCGTGGGTCCGGTACGTTGTCGCCCTGTCGCCCCGGTATCCCAACCGGTAGAGGAAGCGGTCTCAAACACCGTCCAGTGTGGGTTCGAATCCCACCCGGGGCACTCAGCGGTCGCGCATCCGCCGGTAGGCCGGAGCCACGCCGTTGATCGCGTCGCCGATGCGGTGGATCCGCAGGGCGTTGGTCGACCCGGGGATGCCGGGCGGGCTGCCGCCGATGATCACGACCTGCTCCCCCACCTCGAGGCGGCCGATGTCGAGCAGCGCCTCGTCGACCTGGCGCACCATCTCGTCGGTGTGCTCCACGTCCTCGGTCTTGAACGCCTCCACGCCCCAGGTCAGGGCCAGGCGCGAACGGGTGCTGGCGTGCGGGGTGAAGGCGAGCACCGGGATCTCCCCGCGCAGGCGCGCGAGACGGCGCGCGGAGTCCCCGCTCTGGGTGAAGGCGATCAGGTACGGCGCACCCACGCGCTCGGCGACCTCGGCCGCGGCCTTCGCGATGATCCCGCCCCGGGTGCGGGGGTGCCAGGTCATCGGCGCCATCCGCGCCATGCCGTGCTGCTCGGTGGTCTCCACGATCCTGGCCATGGTGCGCACGGTCTCCACCGCGTACTGCCCCACGCTCGTCTCGCCGGAGAGCATCACCGCGTCCGCGCCGTCCAGGACGGCGTTGGCCACGTCGGAGGCCTCGGCCCGGGTGGGGGCCGGCGCGCTGATCATCGACTCCAGCATCTGGGTGGCCACGATAACCGGCTTGGCGTGCCGTCGCGCACGCTCGACCAGGTCCTTCTGCAGCAGCGGCACCAGCTCCAGCGGGCACTCGACCCCAAGGTCGCCGCGGGCGACCATGAAGCCGTCGAAGGCGTCGACGATCGCCTCGAGGTTCTCGATGGCCTGCGGCTTCTCGATCTTGGCCAGCGTCGGCACGGTGCGACCCACTTCGTCCATCACCGCGCGGACGTCGTCGAAGTCCGCAGCGGAGCGAACGAAGGAGAGGGCGACGAAGTCCACGCCCTGGCGCAGGGCCCAGCGCAGGTCGTCGCGGTCCTTCTCGCTCAGCGCCGGCACCGAGACCGCGACGCCCGGCAGGTTGATCCCCTTGTGGTCCGAGACGCGGCCGCCGACCACGACCCGGGTGTGCACGTCGGGGCCGTCCACCTTCTCCACGACCAGCCGGACCTTGCCGTCGTTGATCAGGATCGGGTCGCCCTCGGCGACGTCCCCGGGCAGTCCCTTGTACGTCGTGCCGCACTCGTGGGCGTCACCCGGGACGTCCCGGGTGGTGATGACCCAGGGCTGCCCCTCCTCCAGCTCCACCGGGCCGCCCGCGAAGCGCTCCAGCCGGATCTTCGGTCCCTGCAGGTCGGCCAGGATGCCGACCCCGCGACCCGAGGCGTCGCTCGCGTCGCGGACCATCCGGTACATCCGCGCGTGGTCCTCGTAGGAGCCGTGACTCATGTTGAGCCGAGCGACGTCCATCCCCGCGTCCACCAGGGCGCGGATCTTCTCGGGAGAGGCCACGGCGGGCCCCAGGGTGCAGACGATCTTCGCTTTTCGCACGTCCCCGAGCCTACCCCTTGAACGATCCAAAACCAGGCCCGCACGCCGCCGCCCTGGTGAAGCGCGACACCCCGGGCGCCAGGGCGTCCGGGGTGTCGCGGGGGTTGCAGGTGCTGCCGGGCAGGCTCAGACCACGAGCGGGCGCGCCGTCGGCGGGATCGGCGACGGCAGAGCCGTCGACCCGGTGAGGTACTCGTCGACCGCCGCAGCGGCCGCCCGGCCCTCCGCGATCGCCCAGACGATCAGGGACTGACCGCGACCGGCGTCACCGGCCGCGAAGACCCCGGGGACGGAGGTGGCGTAGTGCTTGTCCCGCGCCACGTTGCCGCGCTCGTCGAGGTCCAGACCCAGCTGCTCGACCAGTCCCTCGCGCTGGGGGCCGGTGAAGCCCATGGCCAGCAGCACCAGGTCGGCCGGGATCTCCCGCTCCGTGCCCGGCACGGGGGCGAAGGAGGCGTCGACCTCGACCAGGCGCAGGGCCCGGACCCGGCCCTCCTCGTCGCCGACGAACTCCTGGGTGGAGACGGCGTACATCCGCTCCCCGCCCTCCTCGTGCGCCGAGGAGACCCGGAAGGTCATCGGGTACGTCGGCCACGGCTGGTTCTCGGGCCGCTCCACCGGAGGCTGGGCGAGGATCTCCAGCTGGGTGATGCTGGCCGCGCCGTGCCGGATCGAGGTGCCGAGGCAGTCCGCGCCCGTGTCGCCACCGCCGATGATCACCACGTGCTTGCCGTCGGCGCGGATCTGGTCCGGCACCTCGTCGCCGAGCGCCACCCGGTTGGCCTGGGGCAGGAACTCCATCGCCTGGTGGATCCCGGCCAGCTCCCGCCCCGGGACGGGCAGGTCGCGGGGCAGGGTCGACCCGGTGGCGATCACCACCGCGTCGTAGCGCTCGCGCAGCCGGGAGCCGGGCAGCGCGGAGCCGCCCACGTCGACGCCGGTGCGGAAGATGGTGCCCTCGCGGCGCATCTGGTCCAGCCTGCGGTCCAGGTGCTTCTTCTCCATCTTGAACTCGGGGATGCCGTAGCGCAGCAGTCCCCCGGCCCGGTCGTCACGCTCGTAGACCGCGACGGTGTGGCCGGCCCGGGTGAGCTGCTGGGCGGCGGCGAGCCCGGCGGGACCGGACCCGATCACCGCCACCGTGCGGCCCGAGAGCCACTCCGGCGGCTGGGGCCGGACGTAGCCGGACTCCCAGGCCCGGTCGATGATGGAGACCTCGACGTTCTTGATCGTCACCGCGTCCTGGTTGATCCCCAGCACGCAGGCGGTCTCGCACGGCGCCGGGCAGAGCCTCCCGGTGAACTCCGGGAAGTTGTTCGTCGCGTGCAGCCGGTCCATCGCGCCGTCCCAGTCGTCGCGCCAGACCAGGTCGTTCCACTCCGGGATGATGTTGCCCAGCGGGCAGCCCTGGTGGCAGAACGGGATGCCGCAGTCCATGCAGCGCCCGGCCTGGGTGTTGATGATCGGCAGCAGGGCGCGGCCGATGCCGTCGGGGTAGACCTCGTTCCAGTCCTTGACCCTCTCTTCCACGACCCGGCGGGTGGCGACCTGCCGTCCGTGCTTGAGGAATCCCTTGGGGTCAGCCATTGTGCGTCACCTCGTCCGTGGATGAGCGGCGGAGAGCGCCGCGGTCCGACCTGTCTGTGCCCTGCTTGCCGGTGGGGTGCTCAGCCATGGAGGACCTCCATGATCCGTGCCGCGGCCTCGTCGTCGTTCAGGCCTTCCTCGAGGGCCTCGGCCCGGGCCTCCATGACCCGCTTGAAGTCGCTGGGCATGACCTCGGTGAACCGGCCCACGGAGGTGGGCCAGTCGGCGAGCAGCTCCTGGGCCACGGTCGACCCCGTCTCCTCGAGGTGCTCGCGCACGATCGCCTCGAGCTCGCCCACGGCGTCGCCCGTCACCGGGGCCAGCTCCACGAGCTCCCGGTTGACCCGGTTCTCCTGGAGGTCGAGCACGAAGGCGTACCCGCCCGACATGCCGGCAGCGAAGTTGCGCCCGGTCGGCCCGAGCACCACCACGCGACCGCCGGTCATGTACTCGCAGCCGTGGTCACCCACGCCCTCGACCACCGCGGTGGCACCGGAGTTGCGCACGCAGAACCGCTCCCCCGCCTGACCGCGCAGGAAGATCGAGCCCGACGTGGCGCCGTAGCCGATCGTGTTGCCCGCGATGATCTGGGTGGAGGCGTCGAAGGTGGCCGCCCGGTCGGGACGGACCACGATCCGGCCGCCCGAGAGCCCCTTGCCGACGTAGTCGTTGGCGTCGCCCTCGAGCCGCAGGGTCATCCCCCGGGGGACGAAGGCACCGAAGGACTGGCCCGCCGACCCGGTGAACGTCAGGTCGATGGTGCCGTCGGGCAGACCCTCGCCGCGGTAGCGCTTGGTCACCTCGTGGCCGAGCATGGTGCCCACCGTGCGGTTGACGTTGCGCACCTCGACCTGGGCACGGACCGGCTCGCCGGACTCCAGCGCGGGCCGGGCGATCTCGATCAGCTCGTTGTCCAGAGCCTTCGCCAGTCCGTGGTCCTGCGACTTGGTGCACCGCAGGTCCTGGTCGGCGAACTGCTCCTGGGCCTGGACCTGGTGCAGGATCGGCCGCAGGTCGAGCCCGGAGGCCTTCCAGTGGTCGACCGCCTCGGCCACGTCCAGGGCCTGGACCTGGCCCACCGCCTCGTCGAGGGTGCGGAAGCCCAGCTCGGCCAGCAGCTCGCGCACCTCTTCGGCGATGTACTCGAAGAAGTTGACCACGAACTCGGGCTTGCCGCTGTAGCGCTCGCGCAGCACCGGGTTCTGGGTGGCGACCCCGACGGGACAGGTGTCCAGGTGGCACACGCGCATCATGATGCAGCCCGAGACCACCAGCGGGGCCGTCGCGAAGCCGTACTCCTCGGCACCGAGCAGCGCGGCGATCACCACGTCGCGACCGGTCTTGAGCTGCCCGTCGGCCTGCACCACGATGCGGTCCCGCAGCCCGTTGAGCAGCAGGGTCTGCTGGGTCTCGGCCAGGCCGAGCTCCCAGGGACCGCCCGCGTGCTTGAGCGAGGTCAGCGGCGAGGCACCCGTGCCGCCGTCGTGCCCGGAGACCAGCACCACGTCGGCGTGCGCCTTGGAGACACCCGCCGCGACCGTGCCGACCCCGACCTCCGCGACCAGCTTGACGTGCACCCGTGCGGACGGGTTCGCGTTCTTCAGGTCGTGGATCAGCTGGGCCAGGTCCTCGATCGAGTAGATGTCGTGGTGCGGCGGCGGCGAGATCAGGCCGACGCCGGGCGTCGAGTGCCGGGTCTTGGCCACCCACGGGTAGACCTTGTGACCGGGCAGCTGCCCGCCCTCGCCGGGCTTGGCGCCCTGGGCTATCTTGATCTGGATGTCGTCGGCGTTGGTCAGGTACTCCGAGGTGACGCCGAAGCGGCCGGAGGCGACCTGCTTGATCGAGCTGCGCCGCTCCGGGTCGTAGAGGCGGTCGGGGTCCTCCCCGCCCTCCCCGGTGTTGGACTTGCCGCCGAGGCGGTTCATCGCCACCGCCAGGGTCTCGTGCGCCTCCTGGCTGATCGACCCGTAGGACATGGCGCCGGTGGAGAAGCGCTTGACGATCTCGGAGACCGGCTCGACCTCGTCCAGCGGCACCGGTGTCCGGTCGGACTTGAACCGGAACAGCCCGCGCAGGGTCATCAGCCGCTCGGCCTGCTCGTCGACCCGCCGGGTGTACTGCTTGAACAGGTCGTAGCGACCGCTGCGGGTGGCGTGCTGGAGCCGGAAGACGGTCTCCGGGTCGAACAGGTGCGGCTCGCCGTCGCGACGCCACTGGTACTCGCCGCCGGTGCTCAGCTCGCGCCTGCTCGGCACGATCCCGCCCCGGGGGTAGGCCGTCGCGTGGCGCCGGGCGACCTCCTCGGCGATGGTGTCCAGGCCGATCCCGCCCAGCTTGGAGGTGGTGCCGGTGAAGTACTTGTCGACCACCTCCTGGGAGAGGCCGACGGCCTCGAAGATCTGCGCGCCGGTGTAGGAGGCCACGGTGGAGACGCCCATCTTGGACATCACCTTGAGCACGCCCTTGCCGAGCGCCTTGACCAGGTTCTTGACGGCGCGCTCGGGCTCCAGGGTCACGTAGTGACCCTCGCGGGCCAGGTCCTCGACCGACTCCATCGCCAGGTAGGGGTTGACCGCGGCCGCGCCGTATCCCATCAGCAGGGCGACGTGGTGCACCTCGCGGACGTCGGCAGCCTCGATCACCAGGCCGACCTGAGTGCGCGTCTTCTCGCGCACCAGGTGGTGGTGGACCGCGGCGGTCATCAGCAGCGACGGGATCGGCGCGAGCTCGGCGGTGGAGTGCCGGTCGGAGAGCACGATGATCCGCGCGCCCCGGGCGATCGCGTCGGAGACCTCGCGACAGATCTCGTCCAGGCGGCGCGCCAGCGCCTCCCCTCCCCCGTCGACCTCGTAGAGGCCGCGCGAGACGTGGGTGATGAAGCCCGGCATGTCGCCGTCGTGGTTGATGTGCCGCAGCTTGGCCAGGTCGTCGTTGGAGATCACCGGGAAGGGGATCACCACCTGCCGGCAGGAGGCCGGGGTGGGCTGCAGGAGGTTGGCCTCCGGCCCGACGGTGCCGTAGAGCGAGGTCACGAGCTCCTCGCGGATCGCGTCCAGCGGCGGGTTGGTGACCTGCGCGAACAGCTGGGCGAAGTAGTCGAAGAGCAGCCGCGGCTTCTCCGACAGCGCGGCGATGGGGGTGTCGGTGCCCATCGAGCCGATCGGCTCGGCCCCGGTGTTGGCCATCGGGGTGAGCAGGACCCGCAGCTCCTCCTGGGAGTAGCCGAAGACCTGCTGGCGCCGGGTCACCGAGGCGTGGGTGTGCACCACGTGCTCCCGCTCGGGGATGTCGTCGAGGTTGATCAGCCCGGCGTGCAGCCACTCGTCGTACGGCTGCTCCGAGGCGAGCTGGGCCTTGACCTCCTCGTCCTCGATGATCCGGTGCTCCTCGGTGTCGACCAGGAACATCCGCCCGGGCTTGAGCCGGCCCTTGCGGACCACCGTGGCCGGGTCGAGGTCGAGGACGCCGACCTCGGAGGCCAGGACGACCAGGCCGTCCTCGGTCACCCAGTAGCGCGAGGGACGCAGGCCGTTGCGGTCGAGGACCGCGCCGATCTGGGCGCCGTCGGTGAAGACCACGCAGGCCGGGCCGTCCCACGGCTCCATCAGCGTGGAGTGGAACTCGTAGAAGGCGCGCCGGGCCGAGTCCATCTCGGCGTGGTTCTCCCACGCCTCGGGGATCATCATCAGCACCGAGTGCGGCAGCGAGCGCCCGCCCATGTGCAGCAGCTCGAGCACCTCGTCGAACGAGGCGGAGTCCGAGGCGCCCGGTGTGCAGATCGGGAAGAGCCGCTCCAGGTCGCCGGGGATCAGGTCGGAGGAGAGCAGCGCCTCGCGGGCGCGCATCCAGTTCCGGTTGCCCATCACGGTGTTGATCTCGCCGTTGTGGGCGATGAACCGGAACGGGTGGGCCAGCGGCCAGCTCGGGAACGTGTTCGTGGAGAACCGCGAGTGCACGACCGCCATCGCCGAGGCGACCCGCTCGTCACGCAGGTCGGGGAAGAACTCGTCGAGCTGGTCGGTGGTCAGCATGCCCTTGTAGGCCAGCGTGCGGGACGAGAGCGAGGGGAAGTAGACACCCGTCTCGTGCTCGGCGCGCTTGCGCAGGCAGAACGCCAGGCGCTCCAGCGCCATGCCGGTCAGCCGGGCTCCGCTCGCGGCGACGAAGAGCTGGCTGAAGGTGGGCATCACGCTCAGGGCCGTGGCGCCCAGGATGCTGGGCTCGATCGGGACGTCGCGCCAGCCGAGGACGGTCAGCTTCTCCTCGGCGGCGAGCTCCTCGATCCGCTGGCGGGTCTTGGCGACCTCGTCGGCGTCACCGGGGATGAACGCGGTGCCCACGGCGTACCCGTGGCGGATGGGGAGGTCGAAGTCGACCACGTCGCGCAGGAAGGCGTCCGGCACCTGCATGAGGATGCCGGCGCCGTCACCGGAGTTGGTCTCGGCTCCCGCGGCACCGCGGTGGTCCAGGTTGCGCAGCGCGGTGAGCGCCTTGGCAACGATGTCGTGGCTGGCAACGCCGGTCAGGGTCGCCACGAAAGCCACACCGCACGCGTCGTGCTCGTGAGTGGGGTCGTAGAGCCCTTGGGGCGGAGGGAATGCGTGCATGGGCATCCTCCCGTCGTCTGCGTCCGGAGCCCCCCGCGCACGGGGAGACGAACTGGCTGGTCAGAGCATGGTGCAGCACGGGACGACGTTGGCCAGCGCGAGGTCTGACTTTACCATCCGGTCGGGCTGCTCACCCACGCCCTTCCACGCCGGACTCCTCGGACGCGGTCGCGGGGGTCCGGCCGTCGGTGTACACCTCGGTCTCGCGCCCCGGGTGCCGGCGGGCGGAGACGACGAACCAGACCAGGGCGGCGAGGAAGAGCACGATCGAGGTCCACACGTTGAGCCGCAGCCCGGCCACGTCGGCGAGCTGGACGTCGTCGATGCGCAGCATCTCGATCCACCCGCGTCCGACGGTGTAGGCCATCACGTAGAGCGCCACCACCCGTCCGTGACCCAGCCGGAACCGTCGGTCGGCCCAGATCACCACGAAGAACGCGGCCAGGGCCCAGAGGCTCTCGTAGAGGAAGGTCGGGTGGAAGAGCAGGTCGGCGTCCTCGGTGCCGCTGTACTGCGGGACCCGGTGGTCCATGTCGATCTCCAGCCCCCACGGGAGGTCGGTGGGCCGGCCGTAGAGCTCCTGGTTGAACCAGTTGCCCCAGCGGCCGATCGCCTGCGCCACGAGCACGCCGGGCGCCAGCGCGTCGAGCATCGGCGCGACCCGGATGTGGTGGAGCCGGGCGCCGATCATCACCCCGACGGCGCCCAGGGCGATCGCCCCCCAGATCCCCAGCCCGCCACGCCAGACCTGCAGCGCTGCGACCGGGTCCCCGTCGGGCCCGAAGTACCGCTGCCAGTCCGTCGCCACGTGGTAGAGCCGGCCGCCCACCAGGCCGAAGAGCACCGCCCACACCGCCAGGTCCTGCACCTCCCCCGGCTGGCCGCCGCGCGCGACCCAGCGACGCTCGCCGATCCAGACCGCGGCGACGATGCCGGCGATGATGGCCAGCGCGTAGCCGCGCAGCGGGACCGGGCCCAGGTACCAGACGCCCGTACCGGGACTCGGGATGGCGAGGACGGTCAGCTGGTCGAGCATGGTTCTCCCCTGGTCGGGCGGATCACCGGGAGAGGAGCTCCTCGATGTCTTCTGCGAGCTGCTGGGCGGAGGTGTCCTTGGACCACACGGTAGTGGCCTGGTCCTGGTCGTCGAGCCCGATGATCGGGTCGCTGTGCACGACCTCGTAGCCGCCGCCGGGCAGCTTCTCCCCCTGCTCCACGAAGACCGCGAGCTCGCGGGCGGTGGCGATGATCGTCTCCATCTCGCCGGTGGCCCCTTCGAACTCAGGGTCGTAGGAGTCGAGGTAGGCCCGCAGGCTCGCCGGGTCGTCGCGCGCGGGGTCGGTGGTGACGAAGACGACGTCGACCCGCTCCCGGTCCGCGTCGTCGAGCCGCACCAGCGCGCTCGCGATCGTGGACATCACGATCCCGCAGATGTCCGGGCAGTGGGTGTAGCCGAAGAAGACCAGCGTCAGGTCGGCGTCGGCGTCGGTCAGCGAGTAGTCCGCCCCGGCGGTGTCGATCAGGTCGGTCTCGGGCACCCGGTACGGCTCGTCCAGGGCGCTCCCGTGCAGCCCGTCGGTGTCCAGACCGGCGTCCGAGGCTGCCGGCTCGCCGCCCCCGCAGGCGGTGAGCAGGACGAGCAGGGCCAGCAGGGAGGCGAGGGCGCGGGAGACGCGACCGGTCACCGGCGCACCCCCCGGGCGAGGTCCTGGGTCAGGGAGTCGAGTGCCCGCAACCCGGCGGCCCGGTCGTCCCGGTGGTCCAGCAGGGTCCGGACGAAGGCCGAACCGACGATCACGCCGTCAGCGTACTCCGCGATCTCAGCGGCCTGGTCACCGTTGCTGACCCCCAGGCCCACACCGACCGGCAGCTCCGTGGCCGCCTTGGTGCGTGCCACCAACGGGGCGGCCAGGTCGCTGGTGGTGGCGCGCGCGCCGGTCACGCCCATCACCGCGGTGGCGTAGACGAAGCCGCGGCAGGCAGCGGTGGTCATCGCGATCCGCTCGTCGGTCGAGCTGGGCGCCACCAGGAAGACCTTGTCCAGGTCGTGCGCGTCGGCCGCGGCGATCCACTCCTGGCCGCTGTCGGGCGTCAGGTCCGGGGTGATCAGCCCGGCGCCGCCGGCGGAGGCCAGGTCGGCGGCGAACCGCTCCACGCCGTACCGCTCGACCGGGTTCCAGTAGGTCATCACCAGGGTCGGCACCCCGGTGGCGGCGATCTCCTCGACCACCTTGAGCACGTCCCGGGTGCGGGTCCCGCCGTCCAGCGCCTGCTGGGCCGCGGCCTGGATGGTAGGGCCGTCCATCACCGGGTCGCTGTAGGGCAGGCCGAGCTCGATCACGTCGCACCCGCTCTCGACGAGCACCCGGACGGCGTCGATGGAGCCGGCGAGGTCGGGGAAGCCGGCCGGCAGGTAGCCCACCAGCGCGGCCCGTCCCTCGCCCCGCGCGCGGTCGAAGGCCAGCCGGGCGCTCACTGCGCACCCGCCTCTCGGCCGAGGCCGAACCACTCGATCGCCGTGCCCATGTCCTTGTCGCCACGCCCCGAGAGGTTGACCAGGACGGTCGCCTCGGGGCCGTGTCGCTCGATCAGCGCCGGCACGGAGCGGAGCGCACCCGCGAGTGCGTGCGCGCTCTCGATCGCCGGGATGATCCCCTCGGTCCTGCTGAGCAGCGCCATCGCCTCCATCGCCTCGACGTCGGTGACCGGCTCGTAGACGGCGCGGCCCGCTCGGGCCAGGGCAGCGTGCTGCGGGCCCACGCCCGGGTAGTCCAGGCCGGCGGAGATCGAGTGCGACTCGATGGTCTGGCCGTCCTCGTCCTGCAGGACGTAGGTGCGGGCCCCGTGCAGGACGCCGCTCTCACCGGCGTGGATGGTCGCCGCGTGCCGGCCCGTCTCCACGCCGTCACCACCCGGCTCGAAGCCCCACACCTCGACGTCGTCGTCCTCCAGGAAGGCGGTGAACAGGCCGATGGCGTTGGACCCGCCGCCGACGCAGGCCGCGACGGCGTGCGGCAGCCGGCCGAACTGCTCCAGGCACTGGGCCCTGGCCTCGTCGCCGATGCCTCGGCAGAAGTCGCGCACCATGCTGGGGAACGGGTGCGGCCCCGCCGCGGTCCCGAAGAGGTACGCCGTGTGGTCGACGCTGGCGACCCAGTCGCGCAGCGCCTCGTTGATGGCGTCCTTGAGGGTCGCACTGCCCGCGTCGACCGGGATGACCGTCGCTCCGAGGAGCTGCATGCGCGCGACGTTGAGCGCCTGGCGCCGGACGTCGACCGCGCCCATGTAGACGGTGCAGTCGAGCCCGAAGTACGCCGCCGCGGTGGCGCTGGCGACCCCGTGCTGGCCGGCGCCGGTCTCGGCGATGACCCGCTTCTTGCCCATCCGCTTGGTCAGCAGCGCCTGGCCGAGGACGTTGCGGATCTTGTGCGCGCCGGTGTGGTTGAGGTCCTCGCGCTTGAGCAGCACGCGGGCGCCGACCTGGTCCGAGAGCCGCTCGGCGTGGTAGAGCCGGCTGGGGGTGCCGGCGTAGTCGCGCAGGATGGCCTCGAACTCGCCCACGAACTCCGGGTCGGCCATGGCGTCGCGCCAGGCGACCGTCAGCTCGTCCAGGGCGGCGACCAGCGCCTCGGGCATGAACCGCCCGCCGAAGTCGCCGAAGAAGCCGCGCTCGTCGGCGTCGTAGCGTCCCGGCTGCCCGGTCATCGGGTGATTCCCGTCATCCGGGCCACGGCGCCCGTGGGGTCGCCGTCGCGGACCAGTGCCTCGCCCACCAGGACGGCCCGCGCGCCCTGCGCGACGAAGGCTGCCACGTCGGCGGCGTCCCCGATGCCGGACTCGGCGACCTTCACCCGGTCCTCGGGCACCAGCGGGGCCAGCCGGCCGAAGGTGGCCGGGTCGACCGCGAGGGTCTTGAGGTTGCGCGCGTTGACCCCGATCAGCTCGGCGCCCAGCTCGACGGCCCGCTCGGTCTCCGCCTCGTCGTGCACCTCGACCAGGACGGTGAGGCCCAGCTCGCGGGCCTGGTCGTGCAGCGTCCGCAGGCGGTCGTCGTCCAGCGAGGCCACGATCAGCAGGACCAGGTCCGCGCCGGCGGCGCGCGCCTCGAGGACCTGGTAGGGCTCCACGATGAAGTCCTTGCGCAGCAGCGGCACGTCGACCGCCGCACGCACGGCCCGCAGGTCCGCCAGGGAGCCGCCGAAGCGTCGCTCCTCGGTCAGCACGGAGATCGCCGCCGCCCCGCCGCGGGCGTACGCCGTGGCGAGCGCCGCGGGGTCCGGGATGTCGGCCAGGTCGCCCTTGCTGGGGCTGCGCCGCTTGACCTCGGCGATCACGCTGGAGCCGGCACCACGGAAGTGCGGCATCGGGTCGCGGGGCGGGTCGACGTCGGCCAGGGCTGCCCGGAGGTCCGCGAGCGGAACCTCGGACTCCCGGCGGGCCAGGTCGATCCGCACGCCGGCGACGATGTCGTCGAGAACGGACACGGGTTCACTCACTTCTCTGCGCAGGGGTACGGGACCAGCCTCTCACCCCGGCGGGCGCGGTCCCTGGAGGTCTCACCCGGACGACGACCGGGCGAGGGGCCTCAGTGGTTGGACTCGTGCAGCCCCATCTTGGCCATCACCAGGAAGACCGGCAGCGCGACCGCGGCCAGCCCGATCCCGACCCAGAACAGGACCATGCTGACGGGGCTGAGCATCAGGGCGATGCTGCCGATCACGAAGCCCAGGAACGCCACGGACACCGCGGTCCATGCTGCAGGGGTGTTGCCGTGGTTGTCAGCCATTCAGGTGCGCTCCAGAAAGTTCCGCGTCGGTCGAGGGACGCGCACAGTCTAGGGGGCCGGGTCCCGGGTCGGATCGCGGCCCTCGTCGAGCGCCTTCCAGACCGCGGTGGGGTCCCGGTCCTGCACCGGGGTCTGGGCCGGGGACTCCGCGTCGGGGCGCCGGGTGGGCGCGTCGTACCGCGACCCCATGGCCGGCCACCGCGGCGCCCGCCGGACCGCCACCGCGAAGGTCGCCACCGCGAGCAGGGCGGCCGGGGCCGCCACCCAGAACCACGTGGTCCAGGTGGGGTCGCCGAAGGCGGCGCCGGAGGGATCGAGCCGCTCCACCACCCGGTCCTGGAGGTCGACCAGCGCGGTCACCCAGGTCGCGACCAGGCCGAGCGAGGCCACGGTCCCGGCGACGGCCACGACCCGGCGCCACCGGCCGCGGGTGACCAGCAGGACGCCCCAGCAGGCCAGGACGACCAGACCCAACGCCCCCGACAACGGCATCTGGGCGAGCCCGGGCGAGGCAGTCCACCAGGCCTGCAGCAGCGCCTCGTCGGGCCCCTGCGCCTCCACCTCGACCCAGTCGCGGCTGCCGGCCACGGCGGCCAGCGTCCCCGCCGCCAGCCCCAGGACGACGACAGGACCGAAGGACCGGTCACGCACGGCCGGGCCCCTGGTGCAGCAGGTCGGCGTCGAAGCAGGTGCGGTCGCCGGTGTGGCAGGCAGCGCCCTCCTGGTCCACCTTCACCAGCAGGGTGTCGCCGTCGCAGTCCAGGCGGATCTCGGTGACCCACTGGCGGTGGCCGGAGGTCTCCCCCTTGACCCAGTACTCGCTGCGGCTGCGCGACCAGTACGTGGCCCGGCCGGTGGCGATGGTGCGAGCGAGCGCCTCGTCGTCCATCCAGCCGAGCATCAGCACCTCGCCGGTGTCGTGCTGCTGAACGACCGCAGGCACGAGCCCGTCGGCGGTGCGCTTGAGGCGGTCGGAGACGGCGGGGTCCAGGGAGCTCACGAGTGCCAGTATCCCAGCCGACCCACGCCCTGCCTCATCGTCCCTGCTGGGCGACCCACGAGTCGTGCAGCCCGGCGTAGACCGAGCCGGTCTCGGCCACCAGCCGGGCGTGCGGCCCGCGCTGGACCACCCGGCCCCGGTCGACCACCACCACCTCGTCCGCCTGCTCGGCGGTGGAGAGGCGGTGCGCGATGGTCACCGACGTACGTCCGCTCATCAGCCGCTCCAGCGCCCGGCCGATCCGCATCTCCAGCTCCGGGTCCACCGCGCTGGTGGCCTCGTCCAGGACCAGCAGGTCCGGGTCGGCCAGGTGCGCCCGCAGCAGCGCGACCAGCTGCCGCTCCCCCGCTGACAGCGACTCCCCCCGCTGTCCGACCGAGGTCTGCAGCCCCGCCGGCAGACCGGCCAGCCAGTCCGCCAGGCCGAGCTCGCGGGCCGAGGCCAGGATCTGCTCCTCGGTCGCGTCCAGCCGGCCGTAGCGGACGTTGGCGGCGATCGTGTCGTCGAACAGGAAGCCCTCCTGGGGCACCAGCACCACGCTGCGACGCAGGCTCTCGTTGCCGACCTCGCGGACGTCGGTGCCGTCCAGCAGGACCGACCCGCTGGTGGGGTCCATCAACCGGGTGAGCAGCTTGGCGACGGTGGACTTGCCCGAGCCGGTCTCCCCGACCACGGCCACCCGGGTGCCTGCCTCGATGTGCAGGTCGACGTCGTGCAGCACCGGCGCCCCACCCGGGTAGGCGAAGGTCACGGCGCGCAGCTGGACGTCGATCGGTCCCCGCGGCAGCACCTGACCCTGCTCTCCGGGATCGACCAGGTCGGCCGGGGTCTCCAGGATCCCGATCACCCGACGCCAGCTGGCGATCGCGTTCTGGGCGTCGGTGAGGATCTGGGTGCCCATCTGGACCGGACCCACGAAGAGCGTGACCAGGAACGCGAAGGCAAGCACCTGGCCGGCGGTGAGGTCGCCGGTGAACCCCAGGAGCACGCCGACCACCAGCACGCCGGCGTTTGCCAGCCCGGCCGAGAGCCCGCCGAGGGAGAACGAGACGACCGTGTAGGTCTGCGCCCTGGTGCTGGCGGTCTTGAAGTCGTCGATCGCCCGGTCGATGCGCTCCTGGGTCCGCTCCTCCACCGCGTAGGAGCGGACGACCGGCGCTCCCACCACCGGCTCGGAGATCGCGGAGAGCAGCGTGCCGACGTGACGGCGCACCACGCCGTACGCCTCGGAGAGCTTGCGCTGGAAGTACCGGATGGAGATGAACAACGGCGCGAAGCAGATCCAGACCACCAGGGCCAGCTGCCAGCTGTAGATCGCCATCACCACGGTCGCGACCAGCACCTGCCCCACGCTGACCACCAGGAGCAGGCCGCCGAAGACCAGGAACTGGCTGACCTGGTCGACGTCGGTGGTCACCCGGGAGACCAGGGAGCCACGCCGCTCGGTGCTCTGGGTGAGCAGCGGCAGGTCGTGCACGTGCCGGAACGCCTTGACCCGCAACGTCGCCAGCCCGCGCTCGGCCGCACCGAAGAGCCGGCTGGTCATCAGCGCGGACGCCACCCCGGTGACCAGGACGCCCAGCGCGCAGACCAGGCCGATCCGGACCACCAGCGCGACGTCGGGACCGCCCGGGCCGTCGAGGCCGCGGTCCAGGGTCTGCTGGACCGCCACCGGCACGATCACCTGGCCCGCCGAGGCCAGCACGGCGAGCAGGAAGGTCACCCGGATGCCCTGGAGCATCTCCGGGGAGTGGGCGAGGCCCCGACGGATGGTCGCGATCGCGCCGATCTCCTCGCCGCTGGTCACCCGGGTGCCGGAACGGCCCGCGGGCCGGCTCTGCTCGCTCATGCCCGCTCCCCCACCGTCTCCGGCTGGTCCGTGCCGGGGTGTCCCGGGTCGTGCTCGTGCTCGTAGGCGTTGACCAGGCGGGCGTAGTCGAGGTCGCGCGCCAGCAGCTCGGCGTGCGTACCGCGGTCGACCACCCGCCCCTCGTCGAGGTGGATGACCTCGTCGGCCAGGGCGATGGTGGCCTTGCGGTAGGCCACGACCACCAGCGTCGCCTCGCGGGCCACGCCCCCGGCGCCCTCGCGCAGCGCCGCCAGGATCCGCGCCTCCACCTCGGGGTCGACCGCGGAGGTCGCGTCGTCCAGCACCAGCAGGCGCGGCCGGCGGACCAGTGCCCGCGCCAGCGAGATCCGCTGCCGCTGACCGCCGGAGAGCGACGTGCCGCGCTCTCCCAGCTGCGTGTCCAGACCCTCGGGCAGGGCAGCCACGAAGCCGTCCGCCTGTGCCGCCCGGAGGGCGTCCCAGACCTGCTCGTCGCTGTAGTCCGCGCCGAGGGTGACGTTGCCCCGCACGGTGTCGTCGAAGAGGAAGGCGGTCTGGGGCACGACCGCCATCACCCGGGACAGCTCGCCGCGGGCCAGCTCGCGCAGATCGGTCCCGTCGACCAGCACGCGGCCGCGGTCGGGGTCCAGCAGCCGGGCGAGCAGCGCGGTGAGCGTGCTCTTGCCGGACGCGGTCGGCCCCACCAGGGCGACCGTGCGGCCGGCGGGGACGTCGAAGGTGACCTCGCGCAGCACGGGCGCCGCCGGATCGTAGGCGTACCCGACCCCCTCGACGCTCAGCGTCGCCCCGCCCTCGGAGACGGGCAGCGCCGAGTCGCCGAAGGGCATCGACCCGGTCGCCTCCAGGACCGCGGTCGTGCGCCGGAAGCCCACCACGCTGCGTGGGAACTCACCCAGCAGCCAGCCGATCGCCCGGATCGGGAAGGCCACGATGGTCAGCAGGTAGGCGACGGTGACCACGTCGCCGGGCTCGGTGGCGCCCGACAGCACCCGGGAGACGCCGACGGCGAGCACCACGAGCACCCCCAGGCTGGGCAGCGCCGCCAGCACCGGGTCGAAGACGGCCCGGATCCGGCCGGCCCGGATCAGCACGTCGCGCAGCTGGTGCGCCTTCGCCTCGAACCTGCGGGTCTCCTCGGGCTCCCGGCCCAGCGTCTTGACCACCATCGCGCCGTCGAAGGACTCGTGGGCCACCGCGCTCAGCTCGGCCCGCAGCCCCTGGGCCTGCGTCATCAGCGGGGAGGAGAGGCGCTGGTAGACCAGGTTGGCCAGCACGACGGCGGGGAAGACCAGCATCCCGACGGCGGCCATCACCACGTCCGCAGCGAGCATCTGGGCGACCGCGATGACCATCATCACCACGGTGCCCAGCGCCATCGGCAACGGGGCGATCGGTCCCCAGGCCGCCTCGACGTCGGAGTAGGCGTTGGAGAGCAGCTGGCCCGTCGGGTGGCGCTGGTGCCACGACATCGGCAGCGAGAGGTACTGCCGGGTCACCGCCCGCCGGGTGTGCGCCTGCATCCGGTACTGCATCAGGCCCGCGCCGAGCCGGCGGGCCACGATGCCCACAGCCCTGAGCACCGCGACGCCGAGGAAGAGGCCGACCACGGCCCACAGCAGCCCGGTGCCGATCTCGCCGTTCTCGAAGGCGGGGAGGACCACGTGGTCGGTGGCCCAGCCGAGCACCCACGCGTCCGCGACCGTCAGCACCGCGAAGAGCACGCTGCCCAGGGTGGAGACGGCGAAGATGACCGGTTCGCGGCGGATGCCGACGCCCAGGACCGCGAAGCCCTCCCGGGTGGTCGACGCCCGCGACGTGTCCTGCTCCTGCACCACGCGCGCTGCGCCTCCTCATCGGTTCTCGTCCGGGCCGTCCGGCCCGACAGCCACCGGGACCCGGGGGCGCTTCCTGAGGCAACCCCCGCGGACGCTCAGGCTATTCCCGGGCGTCCTCCTGCCCGCACTGTGCCTAGGGTGGGGACATGAGCGACACACTGGCCCGCCGGGAACGCCAGGCGCTGTGCGACACCGCGCTGCAGCTGGGCCCGGCCGCGCCGACCTGCTGCGAGGGCTGGGACGCCCGCCGCCTGGTGGCCCACCTGCTGGTGCGCGAGCGCTCGCCGTGGGCGGTCGGGCTGGCCGTGCCGCCGCTCTCGAGCCGCACCGAGCGCGCGATGGACGCGTGGAGCAGGCAGGAGCTGGCCACACTGGTGGACAGGCTTCGTACGCCGGCCCCCTGGCTCCTCGGCCCGGTCGACTCCGCGATCAACACCACCGAGTTCTTCGTGCACCACGAGGACCTGCGCCGGGCGCAGCCCGGCTGGGAGCCCCGCGCGCTCGCCGCCGCGGACGAGGAGACCCTCTGGCGCCACCTCACCCTCGCCGGACGCGCGATGGTCCGGCCGGCAGGCGTGCCGGTGGTCGCAGTGCGCGACGACGGAAGGCGCGCCGTGCTGCGGCGCGGGGAGGACCCGGTGGTGCTCACCGGGCGTGCCTCGGAGCTGGTGCTGCTCCTCTTCGACCGGCCCAGCGTCGACGTCGCCCTGGAGGGGATGGATGAGCCGGTACGCCGGTTCCGGGCGACCTTCGACCGGCTCCGGCCCTAGACCCCCAGCGACCTAGCCGGCCGAGCCCACCCGGCGCACCGGGTACCCGGCCTCGGCCAGGGCGTCCTTGACCTCGGGCACCGTCAGCGTGCCGAAGTGGAAGACCGACGCCGCCAGGACGGCGTCCGCGCCCGCTGCCACTGCGGGTGCGAAGTGCTCGCGACGACCCGCCCCGCCGCTGGCGATCACGGGCACGGAGACCTCGCGGCGGACCGCGGCGATCAGGTCGAGGTCGAACCCGTCCCGGGTGCCGTCGGCGTCCATGGCGTTGAGCAGGATCTCCCCCGCACCCAGCTCGGCGGCCCGGGACGCCCACTCCAGGGCGTCCAGCCCCGCCGAGCGCCGGCCTCCGTGGGTGGTGACCTCGAAGCCCGAGTCGGTGCCCTCGGCACGCCGGGCGTCGACGGAGAGGACCAGCACCTGGTTGCCGAACCGGTCCGCGATCTCCGCCACCAGCTCGGGCCGGCGGATCGCAGCGGTGTTGACCGCCACCTTGTCCGCGCCGGCCCGGAGCAGCTGGTCGACGTCGGAGACCGCACCCACGCCGCCGCCCACGGTGAGCGGGATGAAGACCTCCTCGGCGGTGCGCGAGACGACCTCCAGGGTCGTGGCCCGGCCCTGGTGGGAGGCGGAGATGTCGAGGAAGGTCAGCTCGTCGGCCCCCTGGGCGTCGTAGGCGCGGGCCAGCTCGACCGGGTCGCCCGCGTCGCGCAGACCCTCGAAGTTGACGCCCTTGACCACCCGGCCGCCGTCCACGTCCAGGCAGGGGATCACCCTGATCGCGAGGCTCATGCCGGTGAGGGCAGGGTCAGCGCGAGCGCCTCCTCGAGGGTGAACCGACCCTCGTAGAGCGCGGTCCCGATGATGGCCCCCTCCACCCCCACGGGGACGAGGCTCTGCAGGGCCTCCAGGTCCGCCAGCTCGGTCACGCCGCCGGAGGCGACCACCGGGCGGTCGGTGCGCGAGCAGACCGAGCGCAGCAGCTCGAGGTTCGGGCCCTGGAGCATCCCGTCCTTGTCGACGTCGGTGACGACGTACCGGGCGCACCCCTCGGCGTCCAGGCGGGCCAGCACCTCGTAGAGGTCGCCACCCTCCTGGGTCCAGCCGCGGGCCGCGAGGGTGGTGCCGCGCACGTCCAGGCCGATGGCCACCCGGTCCCCGTAGGTGGCGATCGCCCGGGCGCACCACTCGGGCTGCTCGAGCGCCGCGGTGCCGATGTTGACCCGCCGGCAGCCGGTCGCCATCGCCGCGGCCAGCGACTCGTCGTCCCGGATGCCGCCGCTCATCTCCACCTTGATGTCGAGCCGACCGACGATCTCTGCCTGCAGCTCGCGGTTGTGGCCCCGGCCGAACGCCGCGTCGAGGTCGACCAGGTGGAGCCACTCGGCGCCGGCCTCCTGCCAGCGCAGGGCGGCCTCGACCGGGTCGCCGAACCGCTTCTCCGAGCCGGCCACGCCCTGCACCAGCTGGACCGCCTGGCCGCCGGCGATGTCGACAGCGGGGAGCAGCTCGAGGTAGCGGGGAGCGGCGGAGTCGGTGCTGGGGGTGGGGTCGGACACGGGGGTGCTCCTCGGGGAGGTGGTCGGGGACGGCGGCGGCAGCTCGCCGACCGGGGGGATCTCAGGCATGCGGAGGGAGCGCAGGAAGGTGTCGCGGCGCTGGATCGCGGCCCGCCGACGCTCCAGCCGGGTCACAACGTCGCGACCCAGTTGCGCAGCAGCGCGGCTCCCGCGTCGCCGGACTTCTCGGGGTGGAACTGGGTGGCGCTCAGCGGACCGTTCTCCACGGCGGCCACGAACCGGTCGCCCCCGTGCTCGGCCCAGGTCACGATCGGAGCGCGGGTCCGGTCGTTGGTCACCAGGTCCCACGACCGCACGCCGTAGGAGTGGACGAAGTAGAACCGCTCGTCGCGCAGCCCCTCGAAGAGCACGCTCTCCCCCGGGACCTCGACCGTGTTCCAGCCCATGTGCGGGACCACGTCGGCCTGGAGCCGCTCGACGACGCCGGGCCACTCGTCGCAGCCCTCGGCCTCCACGCCGTGCTCCACCCCGCGGGCGAAGAGGATCTGCATGCCCACGCAGATGCCCAGCACCGGGCGGCCACCGGCCAGCCGCCGACCGATCACCTCGTGGCCGCGCACGGCCCGCAGGCCCTGCATGCAGGCGGCGAACGCGCCCACTCCGGGCACGACGAGTCCGTCGGCGTCCTCGGCGGCGCGCCGGTCCGAGGTCAGCGTCACCCGGGCGCCCGTGCGCTCCATCGCCCGCACGACCGAGCGCAGGTTGCCGGAGCCGTAGTCGAACACCACGACGTCCTTGTCCACGGCCTCGGGCGCCGCCCCGGCGGGGGCGCCCGCCTCCGGGGCCCCGGTCACAGGGCACCCTTGGTCGAGGGCACCCCGGTCTCGCGGGGGTCGAGGGCGACCGCGTCGCGCAGCGCGCGGGCGAACGCCTTGAACTGGGTCTCCACGATGTGGTGCGGGTCCCGGCCGCCGAGCACCCGCACGTGGATCGCCATCTGCGCGTGGTGGGCGACGGACTCGAAGACGTGCCGGGTCAGCGACCCGATGTACGCCGCGCCGGTACCGCCGATCAGCACGTACTGCTGGCCCTCGGGCTCGCCGTCGTGCACGCAGTAGGGGCGCCCGGAGACGTCGACGACGGCCTGGACGAGGGCCTCGTCGAGCGGCACGGTCGCGTCGCCGAAGCGGCGGATCCCGACCTTGTCGCCCAGGGCCGTGCGGATCGCCTCGCCCAGCGCGATCGCGGTGTCCTCGACCGTGTGGTGGGCGTCGATGTGGGTGTCCCCCTCGACGTGCGCCACCAGGTCGACCAGGGCGTGCCGGCCGAAGGCGGTGAGCATGTGGTCGTAGAAGCCGACGCCGGTGCTGATGTCGGTGCGGCCGGTGCCGTCGAGGTCGAGCTCGAGGTGGACCTTGGTCTCCCTGGTCTGGCGGTCGACCACCGCGGTACGCCGGGGCCGAAGGTCCTGCTGCTCGCTCATGCCTGCTCCTCGCTCGCGCCCTGGGTGGTGACGTCCACCAGGGCCTGCCTGAATGCTGCCATCTCCTCCGGTGTCCCCACCGAGACCCGCAGCCACCCGTCGGGGCCGACCTCGCGGATCAGCACCCCACGGTCCAGCAGACCCTGCCAGACGGCGTGCCGGTCGGCGAACCGGCCGAAGTAGACGAAGTTCGCGTCGCTGTCGGCCACCTCGTGCCCCCGGCCGCGCAGCCAGTCGACGAGCTCGTCCCGCTCACGTCGCAGGTCGTCGACCCGGCCCAGCAGCTCGTCCGCGTGCCGGAGCGCGGCCAGCGCGGTGGCCTGGGTGACGGCCGAGAGGTGGTACGGCAGGCGCACGACCCGGATGGCGTCGCAGATCGCCGTGTCCGCGGCGAGGTAGCCCAGCCGGGCTCCCGCCAGGGCGAACGCCTTGCTCATGGTGCGGGTGACCACCAGGTTGCGGTGCCGCGGCAGGAGCTCCAGCGCGCTGGGGGTGCCGGTACGCCGGAACTCGCCGTACGCCTCGTCCACCACCACCACGCCGTCCCCGGCCGCCTCGCAGAGGGTGGTGATCGCCTCGGGGGGCAGCGCCGTCCCGGTGGGGTTGTTGGGCGAGGGCAGCAGGATCACGCTGGGCCGGTGCTCGAGCACCAGCTCGCGGGCGGCCGGCAGGTCGAGGGAGAAGTCCTCGGCGCGCCGGCCCTGGACCCAGGTCGTCATGGTGTCGCGGGCGTACTCCGGGTACATCGCGTACGTGGGCGCGAAGCTCAGAGCGGACCGCCCGGGACCACCGAAGGCCTGGAGCAGCTGGAGCATGACCTCGTTGGAGCCGTTCGCCGCCCACACCTGCGCCGGGGTGATCCCCGAGCCCCCCGACGAGTTCAGGTAGTCGGCGAGCCGGGCGCGCAGCTCGACCAGCTCGCGGTCGGGGTAGCGGTTGAGGGTCGCGGCGGCCGCGGCCACCGAGGCCGCGATGTCGGCGACGACCTCGGCGGAGGGAGGGTAGGGGTTCTCGTTGACGTTGAGCTGGACGGGCACGTCGAGCTGGGGCGCGCCGTAGGGCTCGAGGCCCACCAGCTCCTCGCGCAGGGGAGGGAAGGTCACGTCAGACGAACCTTCACCGCAGCGCCGTGGCCCGGCAGGTCCTCCGCCTCGGCGAGGGCGACGACGTGGTCGGCCACCTGCTCGAGCGCCGCGCGCGAGTAGTCGATCACGTGCACGGAGCGGGTGAAGGCCCGCACCGAGAGCCCCGAGGAGTGGCAGGCGCAGCCGGCGGTCGGCAGCACGTGGTTGGAGCCGGCGCAGTAGTCGCCCAGCGAGACCGGCGCCCAGGTGCCGACGAAGACGGCCCCGGCGTTGCGGACCCGGGCGGCCACCGCGGAGGCGTCGACGGTGTGGATCTCCAGGTGCTCGGCGGCGTAGGCGTTGACCACCGCGAGGCCCTGCTCGAGGTCGCGTACCAGCACGATCCCGGACTGCTCGCCGGACAGCGCGGTGCGCACCCGCTCGACGTGCCGGGTGACCGCGACCTGCTTGTCCAGCTCGGCCTCCACGTCGGCGGCCAGCCGCAGCGAGTCGGTGACCAGGACCGAGGCAGCCATCGGGTCGTGCTCGGCCTGGGAGATCAGGTCGGCCGCCACGTGCGCGGCGTCCGCGGAGTCGTCGGCCAGGATCGCGATCTCGGTCGGGCCGGCCTCCGAGTCGATCCCCACGACACCCTTGAGCAGGCGCTTCGCCGCGACCGTGTAGATGTTGCCCGGACCGGTCACCAGGTCGACCCGCGCGCACGGACCGGCGCCGTAGGCCAGCATCGCGATCGCCTGGGCGCCGCCCACGGCGTACACCTCGTCGACGCCGAGCAGCGCGCACGCCGCCAGGATCGTCGCCTCGGGCAGGCCGCCGTTGTGCTTCTGCGGCGGGCTGGTCAGGGCGATCGAGCCCACCCCCGCGACCTGCGCGGGCACCACGTTCATCACCACCGAGGAGACCAGGGGCGCCAGGCCGCCGGGCACGTAGAGGCCGACGCGGTCCACCGGCACCTTGCGGTGGGTGACCACCGCGCCCGGGGCCAGCTCGGTGACCACGTCGTGCTCGAGCTCGGCCTCGCAGGTGGCCCGGAGTCGGCGGATCGACTCCTCCAGCCCGGCGCGCACCGCCGGGTCGAGCTTCTCCAGGGCCTCGCCGAGCGCCTCGGTGGGCACCCGGATGTCGTCCTGGCGGACGCCGTCGAAGCGCTCGGAGAGCTCGCGCACCGCTTCCACGCCGCGGGTGCGCACGTCCTCGCAGATCGGCTGAACGACATGGACCGCGGACTCGACGTCGAACTTGGCGCGCGGCACGGCAGCGCGGTAGTCGACGGACGCGTCTGCGTCCCGGAGGTCGAGGCGGCGGATCATGGCTCAATTGTAGGTGCGGGGGGCTGCGTGCCCGCTGTCCGGACCCGGGGTGGACAAACTACGTTGGGTCGCGTGACCCAACCCCCTCCCGGTGTCCTGCCGATGTTCCCGCTCAGCACCGTGCTCTTCCCCGGGGTCTCGATCCCGCTGCACGTCTTCGAGGAGCGCTACCGGGCCCTGGTGCAGCACCTCGCGGCCGAGCCCGACCCGGCGCGCAGGCTCTTCGGCTCCGTCGCGATCCGTGAGGGGTACGAGGTGGGAGACCACGGCGCCCAGTCGCTGTACCGGGTCGGCTGCGTGCTGCAGCTCTCGGAGATCGAGCCGTTGGACGACGGGGGCTACGACATCGTGGCCGTGGGGCGCGGACGCTTCCGGCTGGACCGGCTGCGCACCGACGGCGACTTCCCCCAGGCCGAGGTGACCGACCTCGGGGACGCCGAGGTGGAGGTGCCGGCGGAGCTGGTGGCCCGGTCCCGGGCGACCTTCACCGCCTACCGCGCCGCTGTCTCGCAGTTCCGTGCAGACCCGTTCGACGGCGCACTCCCCCGAGACCCGCAGTACCTCTCCTGGACGCTGGCCGCGCTGGTGCCGTTGCCGATGGCCGAGCGTCAGGAGCTGCTGGAGGCGCCGAACACCCGGGAACGGCTGGAGCTGGTCACCGGGATGCTGCGCGAGGAGCTGCGCGCGATGAACGTCATCCCGTCGCTCCCGGCCACGGAGGTCGCCCGCACCCGGTGGTCGCCCAACTGAGTCAGGCGCTGACTCAGGCGCTTTCCGGGGCCGCGGCGTCGTCCCGCTTGGCCCCGTCCCGGTCAGCGCCGTCCCGGTCGGCGTCGTCCCGGCGACGTCCGTGGCTGCCGAGGAAGACCCCCGCCAGGCCCAGCAGCGCACCGCCGGGCAGGGCGCAGAAGGCGCTGGACTCGAACCAGAACGGCCAGGGGTTCTCCCCCGCGCCGTCCAGCCGCAGGTCCCCGGGGACCGAGGCCATGTCCTCGGCGGTGGCCGCCACCGTCTGCGGGTCCGGCGGGCCGAGCGCGTGCCCGACCTGGTACATCAGCCAGGCGGCCAGGACAGCGCCCAGGAAGACCCCGACCAGCGTGGCCACCTCGCGGCCGCGGGCGAACCAGGCGGCCATCGCGCCGAAGAGGAGACCGGCGCCGACCCCGAGCACGGTGAACCAGCCGGTCGCCGAGACGGCCTGGTAGATCCCGTCCCGGTCCAGGAACCAGCGTCCCTGGTAGACCGTGCCGGCGGGAGCCTCCCAGACCCACTCCCACACGACGCCGAGCAGCGCGCCGAGCACCCCGCCGGCCACGACGAGGACGAGGACGCGGCGCAGGACGCCGCCCGAGTTCAGCTGGTCAGGCACCCGGGGCCCAGGAGCTGCTTGAGGTCGGCGAAGAGCGCCGGGCTGGCGGTCACCCGCAGCCGGTTGTCCAGCTTCATCACCTTGGTGGAGGTCCGCGTGAGCAGGCGCAGCTGCACCTCGGTCATGCCGGGATGGGTGGAGAGCACGTCCCGCAGCTGCTCGACCACCGGCGCCGTGCACCGGGTCGAGGGCAGGCTGATCACCACCGGCCCGCTCGGGCCGTCGGTGAGGTCGGGGACGGTGACCTCCTGGCCCCGGATCTCTGGCTGGTCCTTGTCCCGGGAGAGCTGGCCCTTCACCCGGATGATCGCGTCCTGGGAGAGGTAGGGCGCGGCGAGCTGGTAGGCGCTGGGGAAGAGCAGCACCTCGATGGCACCGTCCAGGTCCTCCAGCGTGATCGTCGCCCAGGCGTCCCCGCGCTTGGTGATCTTGCGGTTGACCGAGGTCACCAGACCGCTCACGGTCAGGGTGCTGCCGTGGGAGCGGTCCTCGTCGAGCATCAGCTGACCGATCGTGCAGTCGGTGCCGGACGAGAGCACGTGCTCGAGCCCCATCAAGGGGTGGTCGGAGACGTAGAGGCCGAGCATCTCGCGCTCGTGGCCGAGCAGCGTCATCTTGTCCCACTCGTCGATGTCGGGGACCGAGACCGAGATGCCGAAGCCCTGGTCGTCGTCGTCGAGCCCGCCGAAGAGGGAGTCCTGGCCGATCGCCTCGTTCTTCTTGATGTCGACGTACTGGTCGACCGCGTTCTCGTGGATCGTCACCAGCGCACGCCGCCGGTGCTTCATCTCGTCGAAGGCCCCGGCCTTGATCAGGGACTCGATCACCCGCTTGTTGCAGACCAGCAGCGGGACCTTGTCCATGAAGTCGTTGAAGTCGGTGAAGCGCCCCCGCTCGGTGCGGGCCGCGACGATGCCGTCGACCACGTTGGCGCCGACGTTGCGCACCGCGGTGAGCCCGAAGCGGATGTCGGTGCCGACCGGGGTGAAGTTGGCGGCCGACTCGTTGACGTCCGGCGGGAGCACCGAGATCTTCATCCGGCGACACTCGTTGAGGTAGATCGCCATCTTGTCCTTGTCGTCCTTGACCGAGGTCAGGAGCGCCGCCATGTACTCGGCGGGGAAGTTGGCCTTGAGGTAAGCGGTCCAGTAGGAGACGAGCCCGTACGCGGCGGAGTGCGCCTTGTTGAACGCGTAGTCGGAGAAGGGCAGCAGGATGTCCCACAGGGTCTTGATCGCGGCCATCGAGTAGCCGCGCTCCTGCATGCCGCCGGAGAAGGTGGCGAACTGCTTGTCCAGCTCCTCCTTCTTCTTCTTGCCCATGGCGCGCCGCAGCAGGTCGGCCTGGCCCAGCGTGTAGCCGGCCAGCTGCTGGGCGATCGCCATCACCTGCTCCTGGTAGACGATCAGCCCGTAGGTCTCGCCCAGGATGTCCTCAAGCGCCTCGGCGAGCTCGGGGTGGATCGGCTCGACCGGCTCGCGCCCGGTCTTGCGCCGCGCGTACTTGTTGTGGGAGTCGGCTCCCATCGGACCCGGTCGGTAGAGGGCGCCGACCGCGGAGATGTCCTCGAAGGTGTCGGGCCGCATCGAGCGCAGCAGCGCCCGCATCGGGCCGCCGTCGAGCTGGAAGACGCCGAGGGTGTCACCGCGCTGCAGCAGGCCGTAGGTGGCCGGGTCGTCGAGGGTCAGGTCCTCCAGGACGATGTCCTGGCCCCGGTTGGCCTTGATGTTCTTGACCGCGTCGTCGAGGACCGTGAGGTTGCGAAGCCCCAGGAAGTCCATCTTGATCAGGCCCAGCGACTCGCACGTCGGGTAGTCGAACTGGGTGATCATCGCGCCGTCGGAGGGGCGCTTGAGCAGCGGGATCACGTCGACCAGGGGCTCGCTCGACATGATGATGCCCGCGGCGTGCACACCCCACTGCCGCTTGAGGCCCTCGATCCCCATCGCGGTGTCGACGACCCGCCGGACGTCGGGCTCGGCCTCGTAGAGGGCCCGGAACTCCCCGCCCTCGCCGTACCGCTTGTGGTCGGGGTTGAAGATCTCCTTGAGCGGGACGTCCTTGCCCATCACCGCGGCCGGCATCGCCTTGGTGATCCGGTCGCCCATGGAGAAGGGGTAGGCCAGGATCCGCGAGGAGTCCTTGACGGCCTGCTTCGCCTTGATGGTGCCGTAGGTGATGATGTAGGACACGCGGTCGTCGCCGTACTTCTCGGTGACGTACTTGATCACCTCGCCGCGCCGGCGCTCGTCGAAGTCGATGTCGAAGTCGGGCATCGAGATGCGGTCGGGGTTGAGGAAGCGCTCGAAGATGAGCCCGTGCTCGAGCGGGTCGAGGTCGGTGATGCGCATCGCGTAGGCGACCATCGAGCCCGCACCGGAGCCACGGCCGGGGCCGACCCGGATGCCGTTGTCCTTGGCCCAGTTGATGAAGTCGGCGACGACGAGGAAGTAGCCCGGGAAGCCCATCTGGGTGATGACACCGACCTCGAAGTCTGCCTGCTTGCGCACCTTGTCGGGGATCCCGTCGGGGTAGCGCACCCGGAGACCGCGCTCGACCTCCTTGACCAGCCAGGAGTTCTCGTCCTCCCCCGGCGGGCAGGGGAAGCGGGGCATGTAGGTGCCGTTGCCCTCGGTGAACTGGACGTCGCACCGCTCCGCGATCCACAAGGTGTTGTCGCACGCCTCGCGCAGGTCGTACTTGTCGACCCACAGCGAGCGCATCTCGGCGGGGCTCTTGATGTAGTAGCCGTCACCGGAGAAGGCGAACCGCTGCCCCGGGCCGTCGCCGGCGGGGATGTCCATCGTCGAGCCGGAGTTGATGCACAGCAGGTGCTCCTGGCTGGCCGCGTCCTCCTGCCGCACGTAGTGGGAGTCGTTGGTGGCCAGCAGCGGGATCTTCAGGTCCTTGGCGAGACGGAGCAGCCCGTCGCGGACCCGGGTCTCGATCGAGAGGCCGTGGTCCATCAGCTCGAGGAAGTAGTTGTCCCGCCCCAGGATCTCCTGGAAGTCGCCGGCCGTCTGCCGGGCCGCCTCGTAGTTGCCGTGGCGCAGGTGGACCTGGATCTCGCCCGAGGGGCAGCCGGTGGTGCCGATCAGGCCCTTGCCGAACTGGCTGAGCAGCTCGCGGTCGGCGCGGGGGTGCTGGAAGAAGCCGTCGCGCCAGGCGCCGGTGGAGAGCCGGAAGAGGTTGTGCATCCCCTCGGTGGTCTCCGACAGCAGCGTCATGTGCGTGTAGGCGCCGCGGCTGGAGACGTCGTCCGGGCCGCCCTGGTAGAAGTTCACCCGCTTGCGCTCGAACCGGGAGATGTTGGGGGTGAAGTACGCCTCGATGCCGATGATCGGCTTGATCCCGGCGTTCTTGGCCTTCTTGTAGAACTCGTAGGCCCCGAACACGTTGCCGTGGTCGGTCATGGCGATCGCCGGCATGCCGAGCTCGGCCGTCCGCTCGGCCATGTCCTGCAGGCGCGCCGCGCCGTCGAGCATCGAGTACTCGGTGTGGACGTGCAGGTGCACGAAGTTGTCGTTGGAACCGGCCGACATGAGTGGTTCTTCCACACCTTCCGAGGGGGTTGCTGGAGCACGCGCGGCTGGCGCGTCCTGGGGAAGGAAGCCAGCCTACGACAGCCTCTCAGGCCCCTCCGACAGGACACGGCAGCGGCCGTCCGGGACGTGACCCGGCACGCTCACCACCAGCGGACGGCGCGCCCGTGGCCGTGCGCCCAGCCCCGCTCGGCCGCTCGAGCCCGAGCACCAGGTCACCTCGCAGCTCCAGTACGAGATCCTGCCCGGCGCCGAGATCAGGCCGGCCAGGCCAGGTGGATGTCCGGGGCGTGCTCCTCGTTCTCCGACCCGTCGGTGCGCTCCACCTCGACGAACCCGTGCCGGGCGTAGAAGCGCCGCGCCGCCAGGTTGGACTCGAAGACCCACAGACCCACCCCGTCGGGGCGCAACGCCTGGACGAGCTCGACCAGCGCCGAGCCGATCCCGTGACCTTGGTGGTCGGGATCGACGTAGAGGTGGTCCACCCAGGTGGGCGTGAGCAGCACGAACCCGAGAGGACGGGCCGCCGCGGGGCCGTCGGGAGCCCCGGCCTCCTCGGCGAGCCACAGCTCGTGGCTGGTCAGGTCCCAGCCCCGCACCCAGGCGCGCACCTGCGCGTCGCTGTGGACCGGGGCGGGCACGGAGGGGAAGGCGGCGTGCCGCGACCTCAGGTACAGCTCCCCCACGTCCGCCAGGTCCTCGACCGATCCCGGACGCACGACCAGGCCGCGGTCAGGCCTCAGCGCTCGTCCCGGATGGTCTCCAGGGCCTGGGTCAGGTCGTCGGGGTAGGTGGACTCGTACTCCACGTACTCACCGCTGTCCGGGTGCTCGAAGCCCAGCTTGACCGCGTGCAGCCACTGGCGCTCCAGGCCCACACGCTTGGCCAGCACCGGGTCGGCGCCGTAGGTGAGGTCACCGACGCACGGGTGCTTGAGCGCTGACATGTGGACGCGGATCTGGTGCGTCCGGCCGGTCTCGAGGTGGATCTCCAGCAGGCTCGCGAACCGGTGCGCCTCGAGGGTCTCGTAGTGCGTCACGCTGTGCCGACCGTCGGCCATCACCGCGAACTTGTAGTCGAACTTGGGGTGCCGGCCGATGGGGGCGTCGATCGTGCCCTCCAGCGGGTCCGGGTGTCCCTGCACCAGCGCGTGGTACGTCTTGTCGACCGTACGGTGACGGAAGGCGTTCTTGAGCAGCGAGTAGGCGTGCTCGGACTTGGTGATGACCATGACCCCCGAGGTGCCCACGTCGAGGCGCTGGACGATGCCCTGCCGCTCGGAGGCGCCCGAGGTGGCGATCCGGAACCCCGCGGCAGCCAGGTGGGACACGACCGTCGGCCCGTTCCACCCCGGACTCGGGTGGACCGCCACGCCCACCGGCTTGTCGATCACCACGATGGAGTCGTCGTCGTGGATGATCCGGATGCCCTCCACCACCTGCGGGACCACGGCCAGTGCGTCGGTCTGGGCCGGGATGGTGACCTCGAGCATCGATCCGGGGTGCACCCGCTGGCTCTTGGCGACTCCGGCGCCGTCGACCCGGACCAGGTCCTCGGCGATCAGCTCGGCCGCCCGGGTCCGGGAGAAGCCGAACATCCGCGCCATCGCGGCGTCGACCCGCTCACCGGCGAGTCCCTCGGGCACCAGCACGGTGCGCTGCTCGAAACGACCGGTCATGACTGCTCCTCGGCCTTCGCCGCAGCGGTGTCGCGGGACCCGTCCAGCGCGATCCCCCGGAAGCTCTGCACGATGATGATCGCCGCGGCCACGTTGATGAAGACGTCGGCGAAGTTGAAGACCGGCCAGTTGGGCAAGCGCAGGAAGTCGACCACGTGCCCACGCATCGGCGAGGGGTCCCGGAACACCCGGTCGATCAGGTTGCCCCCGACGCCGGCGAGCAGCAGCCCGAGCCCCCAGGCCCAGAAGATGCTGCCCAGCCGCCGGCTGAGGAACAGGATCACGCCCACGGCCACGATCGCCAGGCAGGTCAGCACCACGGTGTACTCGGTGCCGAGGCTGAACGCGGCACCCGGGTTGAAGACCAGGTGCAGGGTGAGCCAGTCGCCCAGCAGTGCCCGGTCGGAGTCCGCCAGGGCCGCCAGGGCCCAGACCTTGGAGCCCTGGTCGATCAGCAGGCCGGTCACGACCAGGATCACGAAGACCTGGCGCGCCCGGCGTCGTCGGTCAGGACTGGTGACGTGGTCGCTGGGGGTCAGCGACGCTCCTCGCGCTGCTTGCATGGCAGGCACAGTGTCGCACGGGGGAAGGCCATGACCCGCATCTTGCCGATCGCCTGTCCGCAGGACTCGCACATGCCGTAGGTCCCGTCGGCGATCCGGGTGAGCGCCTTGTCGATCTGGGCGAGCATCACCCGCTCGCTGTTCATCAGGGTCAGCTCGTGGTCACGCTCGAAGCTGGTCGCTCCCATGTCCGCCTGGTCCTGACCTGCCCCGTCACCTGCGTCGCGCATCAGGCCGTTGAGCTCGACCTCCTGGACCTCCATCATGTCCACCAGGCGCGCGCGGTGAGCGTGCAGGTCGTGCAGCACCGAGTCGAGCTCGCCCTTGGTCCAGGGGTCCTCCCCCTCCTTGACCACGAGCGCGCTCGGCGGCGCCTTCTTGGCGGTCTTCCTGGTGGCGGCCTTCTTCACCGCCGGGTCCTTCCGCGCCGCAGTCCTGCCCGCGGCCGGTGCGGCCTTCCTGGCTCCGGGCTGCCGAGTCCCCTCGGCGGGGACCGTGGCGCGCTCCAGGGTCTTGGGGGCCGGCACCTCCACGGCCCCGGTGGCCCCGCCCCGGGCAGCGGGCTCCTTCTGGGCCGGCACCCGGGGAGCCGTCCGGCGCGCCGGCGGGGACTCCGCGGACTCCTCGGGTGCGGGTTCCGACACCGCGGTCTGACCGCCGGCGATCACCCGCTTGGCGACTGCTGTTGCCGATCCGGCCAAGGACTTCCGAGCGCTCCGTGCCATGGCACAACTCCCCCTGAGAGCAGAAATATGTGGCCGCTGCCACACATTGCTCGGACAGTAGCCCTCCGGATCGTCCGACTCAACCGACCTTTGGCCCTAGCGGACGCCCTCTTTCCGCCGGACGCACACGACGGCCGGCCCCATGGTGGGACCGGCCGTCGTGAGCCGAACGAGACGTGGAGGTCAGCCCTCGTCGTCACCCAGGATCGAGCGCAGACGCTTGGGCGCGGGCGCACCCTCTCCGGGGGCCGGGTTCTCCAGGCTGCCGGTGCCCTCGAGGGCCTCCAGCTGCTGGGTGAAGTAGGTCTTGAGGCGGGAGCGGTACTCGCGCTCGAACGAGCGGAGGGTCTCCACCTCGCCGTTGAGCTTGTCCCGCTCCTTCTCCAGGTCCCCGAACATCTGCTGGCGACGCTCGGCGGTCTCGGAGTCCAGCATCTGGGCCCGCTGCCGCGCCTCGGCCTCCATCCGGTCGGAGTTGGTCTTCGACTCCGCCTGCAGGCGCTCGGCCTTGGTGCGTGCCTCCCCGACGATCCGGTCGGCCTCGTTCTTGGCGGCGTCGACGAGCTCGTCGGCGTTGCGGGTCGCGATCTCCAGCAGCCGGGCGGCGGCGTTGGACGCGTCGGGCACGGTCTCGACCTTGATGGTCTCCACGGCCGGGGCAGCAGCCACGGGGGCGGGCTCGGGGGCCCTGACCGGCTCGGGCGCCGGCTCGGCAGCCTTCGGCTCAGGCGTGAGCGAGAACGGCGCGGCAGCGGGCGCGGACGGACCGGCCTTCTGCGCGGCGGACAGCTTGGCCCGCAGGTCGTCGTTCTCCTTCGTCAACCGGGCAAGCTCGGCCTCGACCTCGTCCAGGAACTGGTCGACCTCCCCCATGTCGTACCCCTCGCGGAGGCGGACAGGAGTAAAGCGCTTGTTGCTCACGTCCTCAGGCGTCAGCGGCATGACCTCACCCAATCTCTTCGTCGGCAATCTGGTCGTTCTGCTGTGGGAACAATAGCGCCCCGGCCCGGGGCGTGGTCGGAGACCCGTGTGACTGCTGTGTCCACCTGGACGGGTCGCGTCAGGACAGGAAGACGATCTGCACCACCGTGAGCAGCAGCCACGCGGTGATGAGCACGATCATGAAGCTCAGGTCCAGGGCCACGGACCCGAGCCGGATCGACGGAACCCAGCGACGTACCGCCTTGATGGGCGGATCGGTCGCGGTGTAGACGCCCTCCAGCACCACCAGCAGCGGACCGCTGGGCGACCACTGGCGCGCGAAGACCTGCACCCAGTCGACGACGAAGCGCACGAACATCAGGGCGATGAAGATCCAGAGGACGGCATAGAGGATCGTTCCGACGAAGACCACGAGGCGAACTCTAGCTCTGGTTGAAGAAACCGCCCTCGACCAGGCGCTCCTTCTCCTCCGCGGCGACGGTCACGTTGGGCGGGGAGAGCAGGAACACCTTGTTGGTGATCCGCTCGATGCTGCCGCGCGTGGCGAAGACCAGTCCGGCGGCGAAGTCGACCAGCCGCTTGGCGTCGGAGTCGTCCATGTCGGAGAGGTTCATGATCACCGGGATGCCTTCCCGGAACTGCTCGCCGACGGTGCGCGCCTCGTTGTAGGTACGGGGGTGCAGGGTGGTGATCCGGCTCAACTCGTGCACCGTTCCGGGGTCGGGGACAGGCGCCGGACGGCGCCGCTCGGACAGGTCGGCGACCAGGGCCGGCTGCGCGCGCTCACGCGGAGCCCGCGCCTCGCTGCGCTCGCCCACCGTGGTGGGGGCGTCGTCGGCCTGGTCGCCCGGGTAGTCGTCGTACCGTCCCGTGTCCTCGAGCAGGCCGAGGTACTCGCCGATCCTGCGCATCGCGCCGCTCATGACCATTTCCTCCGGTACGTCGTGGTGCCGGCTGAGGGCACCGTGATCTTCTTGGACATTACAAGACCTCCGGCCTGGGACCGAGGATCGCGGAGCCGACACGCACGTGTGTCGCCCCGTGCTGGACAGCGGCCTCGAGGTCTCCGCTCATCCCTGCGGAGAGCACGGTCGCCTCCGGGTGGTCGGCGAGGAGCTCGGCGCGGACCTGCGCCAGCCGGGCGAACGCCGGCCCCGGCTCCTCCCCCAGCGGCGCGACGGCCATCAGGCCGGCCAGCCGCAGCGAGGGCTCGCCCGCGACCTGCTCCGCCAGCCCGCGCAGGGCGGCGGGCGCCACTCCTGCCCGGTGGGCGGCGCCGGGCGGGTCCAGGCTGACCTGGACCAGGACGTCGAGCCGCCGACCCGCGCTCTGCGCGCCGCGGGCCAGCGGTGCCACGAGCTTGGGCCGGTCGACCGACTCGACCACGTCGGAGTAGGCGGCGACGGCCGCGGCCTTGTTGCTCTGCAGTCCGCCGATGAAGTGCCACCGCAGTCCCGCGTCGGCACACTCCGCCGCCTTCGCCTGGGCCTCCTGGTGCCGGTTCTCCCCCACGTCGGTGACCCCCAGCCCGGCCAGCAGCCGGACGTCGGAGGCCGGGAAGAACTTGGTGACCACCACCAGGCCGACCTCGCCGGGGTCGCGCCCCGAGTCGACGCAGGCCTGGTCGATCCGGGCGCGTACGGCGTCCAGGTTGGCGGCAAGCTGCTCGCGCCGGGTCATGAGAGCCACACCAGCCCGGCCAGACGCCCGGCCGCTTCACCGTCACGGCGGTAGGAGTGCAGCCGCGCGTCCTCGCGGGTGCAGCGACCGATCTCCTCGACCTCGACCCCGGCGCGGACCAGCTGCGCGCGGACCCCCGCGGGGATGTCGAGCGCTGCGGTGCCCCAGGAGGTCTCGGCCCGGGACTCGGGCACCACCGCGGCCACCTCGTCGCGCATCTGCTCGGGCACCTCGTAGCACCGACCGCAGATGGCCGGGCCGATCCAGCCCACGATCTCGCGGGCGCCGAGCCGGCGCATCGACTCCACGGTCCTGGTGACGATGTCGAGCTCCAGTCCGCGCCGGCCGGCGTGCGCCCCGGCGACCACCCCTGCCTCGGGGTCGGCCAGGAGCACGGGCACGCAGTCGGCCACCCGGATCATCAGCCCGAGTCCCCGGGTGGTGCTGACCAGGGCGTCCCCGGCAGGCACCTCGTCCAGCCCCATCGGCCCGGTGGCGACGACGACCTCGTCGCCGTGCACCTGGGTCAGTCGGGCGAAGGGGACCCCTGCCTCCCCCTCCACCCGGGCGAGGGTGGAGAGGAAGTCCGCGCCGAGCCCCTGCAGGTCGAGGGTCGCGTCGGTGAAGGCGACGTCCACCCGGAGCTGGGAGACGTCCCCCTTCCGGGAGTCGCGGTAGGCGAACACGGACTACTTCAGGAAGTCGGGGATGTCGAGGTCGTCGTCGTCGAACTCGACCTGGCGGGAGGGACGCGGCCGCTCGGCGGGCGCCGCCTGCTGGGCGGCCACCGGACGGCTCTGGGCCGGAGCCTGCCGCTCCTGGGACGGACGCGCCTCGGGCGCACGCTCGGAGCCCCGCGACTGCGCGGCACCTGCCTGGCCACCCGACTGGGCGCGCACCGTCTCGCGCTCCGCGGACCCTTGCAGGGACGGCCGCTCCTTGGGCGCCTGCACGGTCGGCCGGTTGAAGCCCGAGCTGTTCTCGCGCCGCTTGGGCATGCCGCCGTCGAACCCGGCCGCGATCACGGTCACCCGCACCTCGTCGCCGAGAGCGTCGTCGATCGTCGCCCCGAAGATGATGTTGGCCTCGGCGTGCGCCGCCTCGGAGACCAGCGCGGCGGCCTCGTTGATCTCGAAGAGACCGAGGTCGGAGCCGCCGGCGATGGAGAGGAGCACGCCGTGGGCGCCCTCGATGGAAGCCTCCAGCAGCGGGCTGGAGACGGCCATCTCCGCGGCCGCGACGGCCCGGTCCTCGCCTCGCGCGGAGCCGATGCCCATCAGGGCGGAGCCGGCGTTGGCCATGACCGACTTCACGTCGGCGAAGTCGAGGTTGATCAGCCCGGGCGTGGTGATCAGGTCCGTGATGCCCGAGACACCCTGCAGGAGCACCTGGTCGGCCTGCTTGAAGGCGTCGAGGATCGAGACGTTGCGGTCGCTGATCGAGAGCAGCCGGTCGTTGGGGATGACGATGAGGGTGTCGACCTCCTCGCGGAGCTGGGCGATCCCCTCCTCCGCGGAGTTGGCGCGACGGCGTCCCTCGAAGGCGAACGGGCGCGTCACCACACCGATGGTCAGGGCACCGAGCGAGCGCGCGATCCGCGCCACCACGGGCGCGCCGCCGGTGCCGGTGCCGCCGCCTTCGCCGGCGGTCACGAAGACCATGTCGGCGCCCTTGATGACCTCTTCGATCTCGTCCGCGTGGTCCTCAGCGGCGCGCGCCCCCACGTCGGGGTTGGCGCCTGCGCCGAGGCCACGGGTGAGCTCGCGCCCGATGTCGAGCTTGACGTCGGCGTCGCTCATCAGCAACGCCTGGGCGTCGGTGTTGATCGCGATGAACTCGACACCCTTGAGGCCGACCTCGATCATCCGGTTGACGGCGTTGACGCCACCACCACCGATGCCCACGACCTTGATGATCGCCAGGTAGTTCTGGGCTGCTGCCACGGTCTACGCCTTCCTTGGTGTGGGCCGGATCGCGGCCCGCGCTGTCTGCGGTGAAAAAGAGGCGGGTTGCCACGCCTCGTCCCCCCTGGCCCGGCCGGAAACCCTAACCGTGAGCCTGAGGGTTATAGTTATGTCAACCTCGCGTTGTGAAAGACACTAGGCAGATCCGGACGCCGAAAATCGCAGGACACGCCGCAGACACGCGGCGCGTGCAAAGAAAAGCGGAGACTCAGCCCGAGGTGACGGGCTGGCCCGGCACGCTGACGTCGTAGCGCTTCGCCTCGCGGGCCTGGAGCAGCGCCCCCAGCACGGCCGCCTTCTCCTCCGACTGCTCCGCGCTCCCCCACACGACCACGCGCTCGTCGCGCAGGGCCAGGGAGATCCGGTCCACCGTCTCCACGTCGACGTGGTGCACCTGGGCGGCCAGGTCGGTGGGCAGCGAGGAGACCACCGCGGCGGCCTCCCGGAAGGCCTCGTTGTCGGGCGCGCCGACCACCCGGACCCGGGGCAGGTCCTCGGGCGGACGCTCGTAGCGGGTGAAGACCACGCCATCGCGGTCCATCCCCCGCAGGCTCGTCCCCAGGTCCACCACCGCGACGGCCACGCGCTCCTCGACGTCGACGACCACCGCGTCGGGCCAGGCCCGCCGCACCGAGGCACCGCGCACCTCGGCGAGGGTCTCCACCCGGCGCGCCACCCGGTCGAGGTCCACCCGGGCCAACGGCGTCCCCGGCTCGACCCCGGCGGCGGCCCGCACCTGCGCAGCCGAGAGCAGCTCGGTCCCCTCGACGGAGACCCGGTCGACGCCGAGCACCTCGGAGGACCAGACGACCCAGGCGCCGGTGGCGAGCAGGGCCGCCGCGAGCACGGCCACCAGCAGCGGCCGCCACAAGCCCCAGCGGCGGGCCCACTGGCGCCGGACGAACCGCTTACGGGTCCGCTCCCCGGGCTCCGGCTCGGCGGAGCGACCCGGCAGCCGGACCATCAGCGGCCGGTCCGCTCGAGGAGCTCCAGCACCTGGGGGCCGAGGGTGGTCACCGAGCCTGCCCCGAGGGTGAGCACCAGGTCGCCCGGACGGGCGCGCCGTACCAGCTCGGCCGGGACGTCGCCCATCTCCGGGACGAAGACGACCCGGTCGGGCGGCAGCGGGCAGGCATCGGCCACCAGCGCGCCGGTCACCTCGGGGTCCGGCTCCTCGCGCGCGACGTAGACGTCGAGCACGACCACCTCGTCGGCCGCCGCCAGGGCCTCCCCCATCTCGCGGCCGAAGATGCGGGTCCGCGAGACCAGGTGGGGCTGGAAGGCCACCAGCACCCGTCCCTCGCCGGCTACCGCGCGGGCGGCCTGCAGGTCGCCCGCGATCTCCACGGGGTGGTGGGCGTAGCTGTCGTAGACCCGGACACCGGCGGTCTCGCCCTTGGCCTCCATCCGCCGTCGGGTCCCGGTGAAGCCCGCCAGCCCGGTGACCAGCTCCTCGAAGCCGAACCCGAGGCGCAGACCCGCGCCCAGCGCCGCGGCGGCGTCGAGCAGGTAGTGACGACCCGGGATCCGCAGCCGGAGCCGGCCGAGCTCCTCGCCGGCGTGCAGCACGGTCGCCGAGGAGTCCGTGCCCTCGAAGCGCAGGTCCACCAGTCGCAGCTCCGCGCCCTCGGACTCCCCCACCCCGAGCACGTCCAGGCCTCGGGCCCGGGCCTCCTCGGCCAAGGTCGCGGCTCCCGGGTCGTCGACGACGCAGACCAGGAAGCCGTCGGGGTCGATCCGGTCCAGGAACGCCGAGAAGGCCGCCCGGTACGCCTCCGGCGTGCCGAAGTGGTCCAGGTGGTCGGCCTCGACGTTGGTCACCACCGCGCCGTGCGGGCGGTAGACCAGGAAGGCCCCGTCGCTCTCGTCCGCCTCGGCGACGAACAGGTCGCCCGACCCCAGGTGCGCGTTCGCCCCCGTGGCCGCGAGGTCGCCGCCCACCGCGTACGTCGGGTCCGCCCCGGCCGCCTGCAGCGCCACCGTGAGCAACGAGGTGGTGGTGGTCTTGCCGTGCGTGCCGGCCACCGCGACGGTCCGGTGCCCGGCCATCACCGAGGCGAGACCGGCCGACCTCGGCCAGACCCGCAGCCCGTGCTCCCGCGCCGCGACCACCTCCGGGTTGTCCTCGCGCACCGCGGTGGAGACCACCAGGGTGTCGGCGCCCTCGACGTGGGCCGCGGCGTGGCCCACGTGGACCGTGGCGCCGAGCTCGGCCAGCCGCGCCAGCGTCGGGGAGTCGGCGCCGTCACTGCCGGAGACCCGGACACCGCGCGCGAGCATCAGGCGGGCGATGGCCGACAGGCCGGCCCCGCCGATGCCGACGAAGTGCACGTGTCCGAGGTCCTCGGCCGGGAGCAGGACGTCGGGGACCGGGATCTTCACCGGGCAGCCTCCAGGATCATCGCCGCGAGGCGCTCGTCGGCGTCCAGGGGGACGGCGCCGGAAGCCGCGGCGCCCATCTCCGCGAGCCGGGCCGGGTCGGTCAGCAGGGGCAGCAGCTCGGCGGCCACCCAGGCCGGGGTCAGCGTCGCGTCCTCGACCAGCAGCCCGCCGCCGGCCTCGACGACCGGACGGGCGTTGAGGGCCTGCTCCCCGTTGCCGATCGGAAGCGGCACGTAGACGGCCGGCAGTCCCACCCCGGAGACCTCGGTGACGGTGTTGCTGCCTGCGCGGCACAGCACCGCGTCGGCGGCGGCGTAGGCCAGGTCCATCCGGTCCACGTAGTGGCGGACCACGTAGGCCACGTCGCCCATGGGAGCGACGACCTCCTGCTTGGGACCCACGACGTGCAGCACCTGGACGCCAGCCTCGGCCAGCGCGGGGGCAGCGCCCAGCACGGCCGCATTGATCCGCGCGGCTCCCTGCGAGCCGCCGGTCACCAGCAGCACCGGCCGGTCGGCCGCGAGCCCGAACTCGGCCAGCGCCTGCTCGCGCAGCGCCGACCGGTCCAGGGTGGAGATCATCCGTCGCACGGGCAGTCCGACGTAGGTGGCGTGCGGGAGCCGGGTGCCGGGAAAGCTGGTGGCCACGTGCTGGGTCATCCGCGCTCCCAGGCGGTTGGCGATCCCCGGCAGGGCGTTGCCCTCGTGCACGACCAGGGGGATCCGCCGCGCCCGGGCGGCCAGGTAGGCCGGCACCGAGACGTAGCCGCCGAACCCGACGACCACGTCGGGGCGCACCCGGTCCACCACCTCCAGGGCGGCGCGACGGGCGGCCAGCAGGCGACCCGGCGTACGCAGCAGGTCCACACCGGGGCGCCGCGGGAGCGGCACCCGCGGGACGACCTCCAGCGGGAGACCGGCCTCGGGGACCAGCCGGGCCTCCAGGCCCGTGCTGGTGCCCAGCGCGGTCACGTCCACGTCGGGGACGAGGCGACGCAGGGCGTCTGCCGTGGCGAGCAGGGGCGAGGTGTGCCCGGCGGTGCCACCGCCGGCAAGGAGGACGCGCATATCGCGGACCAGCCTAGGCGCTGCCGGGTCCGTGGACGGAGACGGTGGCCGGCTCGCGCGCGCCGCTGCGGCGCCGGCTGGCGAGCGCCTCGGCTGCCTCGGGCTCGCGCCGCGCGAAGCCGATCAGCAGTCCCAGCGCGACCAACGAGGGCAGCAGCGCCGAGCCGCCGTAGGAGATCAGCGGCAGCGGGATGCCGATCACCGGCAGCAGCGCCAGCACCATCCCGACGTTGATGATCATCTGGCCGAGCAGCCAGACCACGATGCCGAAGGTCATGTACCGCACGAACGGGTCCTGGGTCCGCAGCGCCACCTTGGTCGCGGCGTAGGCGATGGTGAGGAACAGCCCGATGACCAGCAGGGTCCCGACCAGTCCGAGCTCCTCGCCGAGCACCGCGAAGATGAAGTCGGTGTGCGCCTCGGGCAGGTCGCCCCACTTCTGCGTCGACCCCCCGATCCCCTGGCCGGTCCACCCGCCGGTGGACAGCGCGTACAGACCGTGGGCCGGCTGCCAGCCGGTGTCGTGGTAGTCCTTGAACGGGTCGACGAAGTTGGTCAACCGCTCGCGTCGCTCGGTGCTCGTGCTGGCCAGGTAGAGCGCCACCACCCCGACGACCGAGCTGGAGAAGACGAAGAGCCGGCTCGGCGCCCCGACGATCCACAGCATCGCGAGCAGGATCGCGAAGAGCACCAGGGCGGTGCCGAGGTCGCTGCCGAGCACGACGAGCATGATCGCCGCGAGCACTCCCGGCACCACCGGGACCATCACGTGGTGCAGCTGGTCGAGGCGACGCTCCTTGAGCGCGTAGACGTGGGCCGCCCAGAGCACGAGCGCCAGCTTGGCGACCTCCGAGGGCTGGATCGCCAGCGGCCCCACCCCGAGCCAGTTGGTGTTGCCGTTGACCGTGATGCCCAGACCGGGCACCTGGACCAGGGCCAGCAGCACCAGCGAGACGGCCAGCCCGGGCCAGGCGAGCCGGCGCAGGGCGGCGTACGGCAGGCGCGAGGCGATCCAGGCGGCCGGGATGCCCAGGGCCACCCACATCAGCTGGCGCCGCACGATGGCGTAGGAGTCGTCGTAGATCCGGAAGGAGCGGACGCTCGAGGCGCTCAGCACCATGATCAGGCCGATGGTGAGCAGCAGCGCCGAGGCGCCCAGCAGGAGGTAGTACGGCGTGAGCGGCCGGTCCATGGCCGAGCGCAGGGTGGTCCACCAGGAGGGGGCGAAGCGCGAGACCCGTGCCTGGTCGTGGCCAGGCTGACGAGCGGGGTGGTCGGGGTGCAGGGTGGTCATCGGCTCACCTCCTGGATCCGCTCGTCGTGCGATGGTGCTACTCCGTCCCGCCGCCCGCCCGGCGCCGGACCGCGGCGGCGAAGGCCTCACCCCGGGCGGCGTAGCTGGCGAACATGTCCATCGAGGCGCACCCCGGCGCGAGCAGCACGGTGTCGCCGGGGAGGGCGAGCCCCGCTGCCGCGTCGACGACGCGTTCCATGGGATCTTCAGTCTCCCCGTCCCCGATCTGGATGACCGGAACATCGGGCGCGTGTCGCGAAAGGGCGTCCGCGATCACATGCCGGTCCCGCCCGAGCAGGACCACGCCGCGCAGCCGCCCGGCGACCATCCGGACCAGGTCGTCGAAGCGCGCGCCCTTGGCCAGACCGCCCGCCACCCAGACCACCGGGTCGTAGGCCTGCAGGGAGGACTGCGCCGCGTGCGGGTTGGTCGCCTTCGAGTCGTCGATCCAGGTGACACCGTCGGTGATCGCCACGTGCTCGATCCGGTGCCCGTCCGGCCGGAACGCGCGCAGCCCGTCCCGCACCGCCTCCTGGGAGACGCCGTGGGCGCGGGCCAGGGCGGCGGCGGCCAGGGCGTTGGCCACGAAGTGCGGAGCCGGCGAGGCGAGGTCGGCCAGGGTGCACAGCTCGGCCGCACTGGTCTCCCGCTCGGCCACGAAGGCGCGGTCGGCGAGGATGTCGTCGACCAGCCCCACCATGCCCACCCCAGGCATCCCGAGGGTGAAGCCGATGGCCCGGGCCCCCTCGACGACGTCGGCCTCCTCGACCAGTCGCCGGGTGCGCTCGTCCGCGACGTTGTAGACGCAGGCGCGCTGGGCCCGCTCGTAGATCCGTCCCTTGTCGGCGAGGTAGTCGTCGAACGAGGAGTACCAGTCGAGGTGGTCCTCGGCGACGTTGAGGACCACGGCCGACTCCGGGCTCATCGAGTCGGTGTAGTGCAGCTGGAAGCTGGAGAGCTCGACCGCGATCACGTCGTACGGGTCGGGGTCCATCACCGCCTCCACGATCGGCAGCCCGACGTTCCCGGCGGCGACCGAGCGGAGCCCGGCGGCCCGGAGGATGGAGTCGAGCATCTGCACGGTGGTCGTCTTGCCGTTGGTGCCGGTGACCGTCAGCCAGGGCGCGGGGGCGTCCGGGTGCCGCAGCCGCCAGGCGAGCTCCACCTCGCCCCACACCGGGATGCCGCGGGCGCGGGCCTGGGCGATCAGCGGGGCGTCGGGGCGCCAGCCGGGAGAGGTGACCAGCAGGTCGGTCTCGTCGGGGAGCACCGCGGTGCTGCCCTGCCCGAGCCTGATCTCGGCGCCCAGCACCTCGAGCAGCTCGGCCTTCTCGGCCTTGTCGACCGAGGTGGCCTCGTCCAGGGCCAGGACCTGGGCACCCAGGTGGTTGAGGTTGTCGGCGGCCGCGAACCCGGAGACGCCGAAGCCGGCGACCACGGCGCGCACGCCGTCCCAGGAGTCGGTCCGCCCCAGTGCGGTGGGATCAGGACGGCTCATCCGACGCCCGCCACCCACTCGGCGTAGAAGATCCCCAGACCGGTGGCGACCGCGAGGCCGGTGATGATCCAGAACCGGACCACCACGGTGACCTGCTCCCAGCCGAGCATCTCGAAGTGGTGGTGCAGCGGCGCCATCCGGAAGATCCGCTTGCCCTTGGTCGCCTTGAAGTAGCCCACCTGGAGCATCACCGACAGGGTCTCGATCACGAACAGGCCGCCGATCACCAGCAGCAGCAGCTCGGTGCGGGTCAGGATGGCCAGCCCGGCGAGCGCGCCGCCGAGGGCGAGCGAGCCGGTGTCGCCCATGAAGATCTGCGCCGGGGAGGCGTTCCACCACAGGAAGCCGAAGCAGGCGCCCGCGATCGCGGCGGAGACCACCGCCAGGTCGAGGGGGTCACGTACCTCGTAGCAGGCCCCGCCCGGCTGGATGGTGCAGGACTGGTTGTTCTGCCAGATGTTCACCAGCGTGTAGGCACAGAAGACCATCGTGCAGGCACCGGCGGCCAGGCCGTCGAGTCCGTCGGTCAGGTTGACCGCGTTGCTGAAGCCGGTGATCAGGAACCAGGTGAAGAGCAGCAGCAGGACGGTCGGGACCACCCAGGAGTCGAAGTCCCGGATGAACGAGAGGTGCCGCGAGGCCGGGGTCTCCCCCCGCTCGTCCTCGAGCAGCGGGGAGAGCGCCAGCCAGCCGAAGACCAGGGCGATGACCGTCTGCCCGATCATCTTCGCCTTGCTCCGCAGCCCCAGGCTGCGTTGCTTGACGATCTTGATGAAGTCGTCGAGGAAGCCCACGGCCCCCAGCCCCACGAAGAGGAAGAGCAGCAGCAGCGCGGACGCGGTGGGCACCTGTCCGGTGATCAGCTTGGCCAGGAGGTAGGCCACCACCGAGGCGCCGATGATCACGATGCCGCCCATGGTGGGCGTGCCGCGCTTGGTGTGGTGGGTGGTGGGTCCGTCGTCGCGGATCTCCTGCCCGTAGCCGCGGCGGGACAGCACGGTGATCGCCACCCGGGTGCCGAGCAGCGAGAACAGCAGCGCGAGTCCGCCTGCGAACAGGATTGCTCTCATCGAGCAGGATCCCCTTCCTCGAGAAGTCCGTCCGCGATGTGCTCGAGTGCCGCACCACGAGATGCCTTGACCAGGACCGCGTCGGCGGCCGAGACATTCTCTCGTACCCACTGCAGCGCCTCGTCGCGGGTGTCGATGATCACCGCGGTGCCCCGCCATGCGGGGTCCCGGGTCGCGCACGCCGCGATCTCGGCAGCCGCCGTACCCACGGTGACCAGCACGTCGACCTGGGCGGTCGCGGCCGCGGCGCCGACCCGGCAGTGCTGGGCGGCCGAGTCGTCGCCGAGCTCGCGCATCTCCCCCAGCACCGCGACGGTACGGCGTCCGCCGGCCCGGCCGATGTGCCCCAGGGTGTCCAGGGCGGCCTCCATCGACTCGGGGTTGGCGTTGTAGGAGTCGTTGATCACCAGCAGGCCGTCGGCCCGCTCGTGCAGCTCCATGCGCCAGCGGGAGGCCGGCTCGGCGGTCGTGAGCCGGCTGGCCACCCGGTCGGCGGGCACCCCGACCGCGAGGGCCATCGCGGCAGCCGCGAGCGCGTTCGGGACCTGGTGCGAGCCGAGCTGGGCAAGCCGGACCGGGTACCACCGGCCCTCGGCACCGAGCTCGAAGCTGCGCCGGCCCAGGTCGTCGGAGGCGAGGGCGCGCAGGGTGACGTCCCCGTCGGCGCCGAAGGTGAGCACCCGGGCCCGGGTGCGCGGAGCCATCGCGCGGACCAGCGCGTCGTCGGCGTTGAGCACCGCGGTCCCCGACGGGGGCAGGGCCTCGACGATCTCGCCCTTGCCCTGCGCGATCGCGGCCCGGCTGCCGAACTCGCCCAGGTGCGAGGTGCCGACGTTGAGCACGGCGGCGACCTGCGGCGGGGCGGTCCGGCACAGCTCGGCCACGTGGCCGATCCCGCGCGCCCCCATCTCCACGACCAGGAACCTGGTCTCCTCGGTGGCGCGCAGCACGGTCAGCGGCACCCCGAGCTCGTTGTTGTAGTTGCCCAGGGTCGCCACGGTCGGCCCCTCGCCGGCCAGCACGTGCGCCAGGTAGTCCTTGGTGCCGGTCTTGCCCTGGGAGCCGGTCAGGGCCAGCACGGTCAGCCCGGGCAACGAGTCGACGACGTGCCGGCCCAGACGACCCAGGGCAGCGACCACGTCGGGCACGACCACGCCCGGGGCGCCCACGTTCCGGCTCCCCAGGTAGGCCACCGCACCGGCGGAGAGGGCGGCCTGCACGTGCTCGTGCCCGTCGGTGCGTTCTCCGGCCAGGGCGACGAAGAGTCCTCCGGGCACCACGGCCCGGCTGTCCAGGGTCGCCTCGGCGACCACCTGCACCCGGTCGGCGTCCAGGTCGCCGGGTCCGACGACCCGGCCTCCCAGCAGGTCGGCCAGGGCGGTCAACGTCATGGCGATCACAGCCGCCTCAGCTCCTCGCGCACCACGTCCCGGTCGTCGAAGGGATGGACCACGCCCGCGACCTCCTGCCCGCTCTCGTGCCCCTTGCCGGCGACCAGCACGATGTCGCCCGGTCCCGCCAGCTCCAGGGCGGTGCGGATCGCCGTACGCCGTTCGCCCACCTCGAGCACCTCGGCTCCCCCGTCGCCGGCCCCGGCCAGGACAGCCGCGCGGATCGCCGCGGGCTCCTCGCTGCGGGGGTTGTCGTCGGTCACCACGAGCACGTCGGCCAGGCGCGCGGCGATCTCCCCCATCAGCGGGCGCTTGCCGGGGTCGCGGTCCCCGCCGGCCCCGATCACCACGAGCAGCCGGCCCTCGGTGAGCGGGCGCAGCGTGCGCAGTGCGGCCTCGACCGCGTCGGGCTTGTGGGCGTAGTCCACCACCACGGCGAAGGACTGGCCCTCGTCGATGTCCTCCAGCCGGCCGGGGACCCCCGGCCCCTCCGAGATCCCCGCCGCCACGGCCGCGGGGTCGAAGCCCGCCTCCGCGCAGGAGGCGATCGCGGCGAGGGCGTTGGAGACGTTGAAGTCGCCGGCCAGCGGCACGCCGGCGGGCAGCCGCAGGCCACCGGGGCCCTCGACCACGAAGGTCGAGCCGTGGGCGGTGGTGGTGACCTCGACCGCACGCCAGTCCGCCTCGGCGCCGGCGGCGGAGAAGGTGCGCAGCGGGATCGTCACCGACTCCGCGAGGCGCCGACCGTGGCCGTCGTCGAGGTTGACCAGGGCCAGCCGCGCCCGCTCCGGGGTGAACAGGGAGGCCTTCGCGGCGAAGTACTCCTCGACGTCGGCGTGGAAGTCCAGGTGGTCGCGGCCCAGGTTGAGGAAGGTGGCCACGTCGAAGACCGTGCCGTCGACGCGGCCCAGCACCAGCGCGTGGCTGGAGACCTCCATCGCGCACACCGCGACCTCGCGCTCGCGCATCACCGCGAACAGCGCCTGCAGGTCCGGGGCCTCCGGGGTGGTCAGGGAGGTCGGCACGTCCTCGCCGACCATCCGGGTGCCCACGGTGCCCACGACGGCAGCCCGCGTGCCCGAGGCCTGCAGCCCGGCCTCGGCCAGGCGGGTGGTCGTGGTCTTGCCCTGGGTGCCGGTCACGCCGATCATCGCCATCGAGGTGGCCGGGTCGCCGTAGACGTGGGCCGAGAGGCCGCCCAGCAGCCGTCGGGGCTCCGGCACCACCAGCACCGGCACGTCCGGCACCTGCTGCTGCACCCGGAGCGCGCCCGCCTCGTCGGTGAGCACCGCGACCGCGCCGGACGCCACGGCGTCGGCGGCGTAGTCGGCGCCGTGGGCACGGGCTCCCGGGAGGGCCACGTACAGGTCGCCCGGCCGGACCCGCTGGGAGCTGAGCGTGAGGCCGGTGACGACGGTGCGCGGCTCCCCGGTCAGACGGGGCGCGGAGTGCGTCGCCAGCCAGTCCGCAAGGTCACCGACGGCCGACCTCGGAGGTCGGGAAGGTCTTGTCGTCGCGCTGCCCACCACTGTCTGGACACTATCTCGGCGCGAGCCGGGGGTCACCATTCCACCGGGAGCCGCGAGGGCTTGCTGCCGGTGGGCGGGACCCGGTACTTCGAGAGCGCGTGGCCCATGATCCGGGAGAACACGGGACCGGCGACCGAGCCGCCGCCGCCGTCGACGCCCGGGTTGTGGACCACGACGTAGACGGTGAACCGGGGGTCGTCGGCGGGGGCGAACCCGCCGAAGGAGAGCGAGAAGGAGCCGTCGTAGCACCGGCAGTCGGGGTCCACCCGCTGGGCCGTGCCGGTCTTGCCGGCGACCCGGTAGCCGGGCACCTGGGCGCGCGGCGCGACGCCGGCCTCGGGGTCGACCACCCGCTCCATCATCAGCGCCGTCTGCCGCGCGGCCCGACGGCTCACGACCCGCTCCTTGGTGGCGACCTCGGTGCCCACCACCGTGCCGTCGTCAGTGGTCGCCTGACCGAGCACGAGGCTGGGCGAGACCCGCACCCCGCCGTTGGCGATCGTGTTGACCGCCGCGGTCATCTGCACGGCGTTGACCGACAGCGACTGGCCGAAGGCGATCCGGTCCTTGTCCTGGGAGGTCATCGACTCCCCCGAGTGCAGCAGTCCGCGGCTCTCGCCGCGCACCCCCACGTTCGTCTTGCGCCCCAGGCCGAACCGGCTCAGGTAGTCGGCGAGCTGGGGGGCGGTGAGCTGGTCGGCGGCCAGCACGGTGCCGATGTTGGACGACTTGGCGATCACCCCGGCCATGGTCAGCCGGATCGTGCCGTGGTCGAACCAGTCGTTGATCACCCTGTCCTGGCGCGCCAGGTTGCTGGGCACCTTGATCCGGGTCCTGGCCGTCACCTTGCCGGCGTCGACCAGGGCGGCGGCGGTGAGCACCTTCTGCACCGAGCCGGGCTCGTAGACGTCGCTCAGCGCCCGTGAGCCCAGGTCGCTCTCCGGGCTGGCCGTCGGGTCGTTGGCGTCGAAGGTCGGCGCGTCCGCGACCGCGAGCAGGTCGCCGGTGCGGGTGTCCATCACCACGGCGGCGGCACTCTCGGCGCGGTAGTCCTCCCGGGTCTCCTCCGTGACCTTCTGCACGAACCACTGCAGGTCGCGGTCGATCGTGGTGCGCAGCGGCTGGCCGTCGACCGCCTTGGTCACCGAGCGCTCGCCCAGCGGCACCCGGTGGCCGTTGCCGATGGTGAACCGAGCCCGGCCGTCGGTGCCGGAGAGCTGGGCGTCGAAGGTGCGCTCGAAGCCCGCGAGGGGCTCGTCGATGCCCATGAAGCCCACCAGGTTGGCCGCCACCTCGCCGGCCGGGTAGTCGCGCACCGGGTCGTCGCGGAGCGAGATGCCTCGGAAACCCCGCTCGCGGACCAGGGCGAGCACCCGGTCGGCCTCGGTCGCTGGCACCCGCCGGGCGATGTACTCGAAGTGGCTGTTCTCCGCGCGGAGCCGGTCGAGCACCGTGAAGTAGTCCACCCCCAGCTCGTTGCTGAGCAGGGTGGCCAGCGCCGGGGCGTCGTCGTGCGTCATGTCGGGGTCGGCGACCACCATCCTGCCCGCGACCGAGCCGGCCAGCGGCTCGCCGTTGCGGTCCAGGATCTCGCCACGGCTCGCGGGCAGCACCACGTCCTCGACGCCCTCCGCCGCGGCCATCTCGGCGTACGAGCGGGGGTCGATGCCCTGCAGCTGGATCAGCCGGCCGCCGAAGAGCGAGAGGACCATCGCGATCAGGATGAAGCCGAAGCGCAGGCGCACCATCGGTGAGCCGCGACGTCCGAGCCGTCCTGGCCGGGCGGGCCCGCTCCCGGGCCGCCGTGGCGGCGGCTGGGGGCGACTGCTGCTGGGCACGAGCGGGGCACTCCTCTGGCGGACGGGGCTGGCGACGGGGCTGACGACGACGGGGCAGGTGACGGTCGACTCCGGACGCCCGTCCCTCATTGATACCTGCCGGAGACCGGCGTACGGGTCAACCGGCCGCCGTGTCGGGCGACGGGTTGTCAGGCAGGGAGCCGGTCAGGGCGCGGGGTCCGTCAGGGCGCGGGGGCCTCGACGAACTGGACCTGGGGCCGCAGCCCGGCCGGCAGGCTCGGCGGTCGGGGGTTGAGCCGTACGCCGTCCTCCGGCGTGGCCGGGGCGGGCGTCCCGATCACCTGACCGTCGAGGGTGAGGAAGACCGGGGTGCTGGGCACCACCATGCCCATCCGCTGGGCCTGCGCGGCGACCCGCTGCGGGTCGCGCAGGTCGTCGAGCTGCATCTTCAGCGCCTCCTCGCGGGCGGCCATCGTCGCCGCCTGCTCGTCCAGCCTGCTGGCGGTGAACGAGGCCTGCTGCATGGAGGTGTTGAACATCAGCAGCCCGATCACCCCGGTGAGCAGCACCACGGAGACGAGGAAGACGAACGGCACCCGGGCCGCGCGCCGCCGGGTGTGCGGCACCACGGTGAGCCTGGCGCGGGTGGCGGCATCCCCCAGGGAGGCGACGCGGGAGCGGATCTGGACGGCGGGACTGCTGCTCATCGGGCTGCTCCTCGGTCGGGCCGGACTCGTTCGACGGCACGCAGGCGCACCGAGGCCGCGCGGGGGTTCTCGGCGATCTCCCGCTCGTCGGCCACCTCGGCGCCGCGGGTGACCATCCGCATGGGGGGCTCGTGACCCTCGGGCACGAAGGGCAGGTCCTCGGGGACGTCGAGGCGGGTGACGTCGACGAAGGCCCGCTTGACCATCCGGTCCTCCAGCGAGTGGTAGGCCTCCACCACGACGCGGCCGCCGACGCCGATCACACCCAGCGCGGCGGGGAGGGCGCGCCGCAGCACGCCCAGCTCGTCGTTGACCTCCATCCGCAGCGCCTGGAAGGTCCGCTTGGCGGGGTGCCCTCCGGTACGCCGGGCCGGCGCCGGGATCACGTCGTAGAGCAGCTCGACCAGCCGGCCCGAGCGGGTGAACGGCTCGGTCTCGCGCACCCGCACCACGGTGTCGGCGATCCGCTTGGCGAACTTCTCCTCGCCGTACTCGCGCAGCACCCGGGTCAGCTCGGCGGACGAGTAGGTGTTGAGGACGTCGGCGGCGGTGATCCCCTCGCTGCCGTCCATCCGCATGTCCAGCGGGGCGTCCTCGGCGTAGGCGAAGCCGCGCTCGCGCACGTCCAGCTGCATCGAGGAGACGCCCAGGTCGAAGAGGACCGCGTCCACGTGGTCCAGGCCCTGGTCGCGCACCACGTCGGCGATCTCGTCGTAGACCGCGTGCACCCCGACGAACCGGTCACCGAACGGAGCCAGCCGCTCGCCGGAGAGCCGGAGCGCCTCGAGGTCGCGGTCGATCCCGATCACCCGGGCTTGCGGGAGGCGGGTCAGGACCGCCTCGGTGTGGCCACCGAGTCCGAGGGTGCAGTCGACGAGCACCGAGCCCGGGCTCTCCAGCGCCGGGGCGAGCAGATCGACGACCCGGTCGAGCATGACCGGGACGTGGCGGGAGCCCTCCATCGTCGCCCCTACCGGCCCAGCGAACCGAGCACGAGGAGCCCGAGGACGAGGGCACCCGAGGCGAGAGCCGAGAAGGCCATCACCGCGAGCGCCTCACGCGCCTGCTCACGCACCCGGAGCGGCTGGGCCGTCCCCGCGGTGGTGACGCCTGCGTGCGTCCTGTCCATGTGTCTCGACCCCTGTCGGTTGCTGATGCCGGTTGCTGCTGCTGGGACGCCACGCACCCCCGGCCGGGGGTGGTGACTCCGGTGCCGCAGTGGTCAGGTCCCTGCCCGCTCCATCGATGGGAAGACCGTCTGGTGCCGGGGAAGTGACCCCAGAAGGTTCGAAGGAGCGGGCACGAGACCTGGCCCTGCGCCGCCGGTGTGTAGTTGTGGTGTGTGGTGAGGCCCCTCAGATGCCCGGGAAGACCTCGTCGCTGAGCTCGGAGAACACCTGCTCCTGCTCAGAGCTGTAGGAGGCCCACGACTCCGGGTCCCAGATCTCGATCCGGTTCATCGACCCGATGACGACCACGTCCTTGGTCAGCGACGCGTACTCCCTCAGCACCGGGGGGATCGAGATCCGCCCCTGCTTGTCCGGGACCTCCTGGCTGGCGGCCGCGAACAGCATCCGCACGTAGTCCCGGGTGCCCTTGTTGGTCACCGGCGCCTGGGCCAGGCGTTCGGTGAGCCGGGTGAAGTCCTCGATGGACCAGATCGTCAAGCAGCGCTCCTGCCCTCTGGTCACGACGAGTCCTTCCGCCAGCTGGTCCCTGAACTTCGCGGGGAGGAAGAGCCGGCCCTTGTCGTCGAGCTTGGGCGTGTAGGTCCCGAAGAACACTCGGGCACCCCCATCAAGTCGACCCTTCCACCACTTTCCACCACACTACCCCACGATGCTCCACTCTCAACCCTTTCTTGCCACTTCCTCCCCCCTTTTTCCCGTTCCCGCCGCCGACGCCCCCTCCCCCGCCCACCTCCGCGCCCAGACCGTGCTGGAGCGCCAGGTGGAGGGAAACCCCAGGTCAGAGCCGTGCGGGGACCGGGAAGCGTGCCGTTCCGTCAGTCGGGTGGAGCGCCGGTGGAGCACAGAAGCCCGTGGTGGAGCACCGGTGGAGGGAAAGGGCGGGCGGAGGACCAGAGCCCCTGCCGCTCCTTCGGAGGTGGACTACGGTGGAAGGCTCAGGGACATCGGCGCGCTGGCGTCACGACGAGGGGAAGACGAGCGTGACCGTGTCTGAGACGACGTCTGAGGCAACCGGGGCCGACCTGGAGACCCTGCACCGGGTCACCCAGCGCATCCGGACCAACGTCGAGCGGGTGATCGAGGGCAAGCCGGACGTCGTCTCCGCCGCCCTGGTCGTGCTGCTGGCGGAGGGCCACCTGCTGATCGAGGACGTGCCGGGCGTCGGCAAGACGATGCTCAGCAAGGCCCTCGCGCGCAGCATCGACTGCACGGTGCGCCGGATCCAGTTCACCCCCGACCTGCTCCCCTCCGACGTCACCGGGGTCTCGGTCTTCAACCAGGACTCCCGGGAGTTCGAGTTCCGACCGGGCGGCGTGTTCGCCAACATCGTGGTCGGCGACGAGATCAACCGGGCCTCCCCCAAGACCCAGTCGGCCCTCCTGGAGTGCATGGAGGAGCGGCAGGTGACGGTGGACAACACGACGTACCACCTGGAGTCGCCGTTCATGGTGATCGCGACCCAGAACCCGGTCGAGATGGAGGGCACCTACGCCCTCCCCGAGGCCCAGCGGGACCGCTTCATGGCCCGGGTCTCGGTCGGCTACCCCGTCGAGTCGGCGGAGATCGCCATGCTCGACTCCCACACGTCGCGAAACCCGCTCGACGACCTCGAGCCCGTGACCGACGCCGGCGAGGTGCGCAAGCTGGTCGAGATCGTCGCCCGGGTCCACGTCTCCGACGCCGTCAGGCACTACGCGGTCGCCATCTCCACCGCCACCCGGCTCTCCCGCGAGCTCAGCCTGGGCGCGTCGCCCCGGGCCACCCTCCACCTGGTCCGGGCGGGCAAGGCGGTCGCCGCGCTCGCCGGACGTGACTACGTGCTCCCCGACGACCTGCACCGGCTCGCGGAGCCCGTGCTCTCCCACCGTCTGCTGCCGACCGTCGAGGCGGCGATGACCGGCCGGACCAGCCAGAGCGTGCTGGCGGGCCTCCTGGAGACCGTGCCGGTACCGGACGTCGGTCGTGCGTGAGGCTCTCGCCGCCCTGACCCTGCGCGGCCGGTCGTTCCTGGCCGGTGGCATGGCCGCCGTGGCCTGCGCGGTCCTGCTCGGCCAGCAGGGCCTGGTCCGCGTCGGCGTCCTGGCCCTGCTGCTCCCGCTCTTCTCGGCGGCCTTCCTCGCCCGCTCGCGCTACCGCCTGGCGCTGCAGCGCGAGGTCTCGCCCCGGCTGGTGGCCGCCGGGCAGCCGGCGACCGTGACCCTGACCCTGACCAACGAGGGACGTACCCCGACCGGGATCCTGCTGCTGGAGGACCGGGTCCCCTACCTGCTGGGATCCCAGCCGCGGTTCGTGCTCGAGGGGATCTCCCACGGGTGGCGCCGGCAGGTCACCTACCGGCTCCGCTCGGAGGTACGCGGGCACTACGAGGTCGGCCCGATGACGGTGCGGGTCACCGACCCGTTCGGCCTGGTCGAGCTCGGCCGGTCCTTCCACACCACGGCTCCCCTGACCGTGACGCCCCGGACCACCGAGCTGCCTCCGGTCCCGTTGGGCGGCGCCTGGACCGGGTCGGGTGACAACCGCCCCCGGTCGTTCGCCACCGGCAGCGCCGAGGACGTGACCGTGCGCGAGTACCGGCGAGGCGACGACCTGAGACGGGTGCACTGGCGCAGCTCGGCCCGGGTGGGCGAGCTGATGGTCCGGCGCGAGGAGCAGCCGTGGCAGTCGCGGGCGATCGTGGTGCTGGACAACCGCCGGGTCGCACACCGGGGCGAGGGGCCGGCGTCGTCGCTGGAGGCCGCCGTCTCCGCCGCTGCCTCGGTCGCAGTGCACCTCGCCCAGCGCGGCTACCTGGTGCGGCTGATCACCGCCTCGGGCGACGACCCCTCCCACACCTGGCACGCCCGGGACCCCAAGGCCAACATCGGACCCCTCCTGGAGAGGCTCGCCGTCGTGGACTTCGACTCCCGCCACACCATGGACACGGCCTGGCTCGCCGAGCCCGGACAGGGGCTGACCGTGGCCGTGCTCGGCGCGGGGAGCCCGGCGGACCGCCAGTTCCTCACCCGGGTGCAGCACCAGGCCGGCACCCCCCTGGCGATCGTCCTCGACGTCGACGCCTGGGCCGCGGGCCGAGACATCGCTCGGGGCACCGACGCCGCCCACCCCACCGCCATGCTCGCCGCCACCGGTTGGCGCGCAGTCAGCCTGGGCCCCGGCGACCGGCTCGACTCGGCCTGGCAGGAGCTCGGCCGGACCGGCAGCCGAGCTGCGCAGCAAGCGACGACGGCGACCGGCTCGTGACCCGGCCGCGCAGCCCCTGGGGACGCGGGCTCCTGGTCTCGCTGGTCGCCGCCCTCATGGTCTGGCTGACCATGACCACCTGGCAGCCGCTCACCCGGGAGTCCAGCGACTTCCTGGGACCCCTGTTCCTCCTCGGCGTCGCCACGGCGCTGACCGGGTCCCTGCTGCGACGCGCCGGAACGCCGACGTGGCTGGTATACGCCGTCCAGGTGGTGGTGGCGGGAGGGTGCGTGCTCGGCACCACGACCGGGTCCGTGCTGCCGACGTCGGAAGCCTGGCAGGGCATGAGCACCGCGTTGCGCGACGCCGTGACCTCGGCCAACCAGTACCAGGCGCCGGTGCCGGCGGATGCTCCGTCCCTGGCCCCGCTCTTCATCCTCGTCGGCGCCGTCGGCCTGGTGCTGGTGGACCTGGTGGCCGTCTCCCTGCGCCTGGCCGCCGCGTCCGGCCTGGTGGTGCTGGCGCTCTACGCGCTGCCGATCGCCTTCGTGGAGTCGAGCACCGCCTGGTGGTCCTTCGCGGTGCTCGCCCTCACCTTCCTTCTCCTCCTCTTCCTGCAGCAGGAGGAGGAGGTGGGCCGGTGGGGCCACGGCACGGGCGACCGGCCGGACCCGGATCCGGCCGGCACTCGGCTCGGGGTCCGGCGGGGTCACGTGCGGCGCGCGGCGCTGACCGTCGGGGCGGGCACGGTGGCCCTGGCGGTGCTGCTGCCCAGCCTGGTCCCGACCTTCGACCTGGCGGTCTGGGACGGGCCCGGCGCCGGGAGCGGCGGCGACGGCATCTCGATCGACAACCCGCTCGTGGACATGCGCCGCGACCTCTCCCGTGGGGACGACGTCCCGTTGCTCCAGGTGGCGTCGGACGGTCCTCGCCCCAGCTACGTACGACTCTCGGTGCTGACCCGGTTCAACGGCGAGGAGTGGACCAGCGGAAACCGCGAGGTGCCCTCGGACCAATTGGCTGCGGGGTGGATGCCGCCCCTGGTGGGCGTGGGCTCGGGTGTCCCCCGGACCGAGACGCGGTACCGCTTCGAGGCGTACGACACCTTCGAGTCCCAGTGGCTGCCGACGACCTCGCAGATCTCCCGGATCGACGCGCCGGGCGACTGGCGCTACGACCGTTCGACCATGGACTTCATCGCCGGCGACGACGAGGTCACGACCGCCGGCCTGTCCTGGTCCCTGCACGCCGTCGACCTGCAGTACGACCTGGACTCCCTGGACGACGCGTCCTCCGGCGCCTCCCAGGTGGGCAGCGCCATGGTCCAGCTCCCCGCCGACCTGCCCGAGAGCGTCGAGTCACTGGCCGAGAGCGTCGCCGGTGACGAGCCGAGCCGGTTCCGCCAGGCCCGAGCGCTCCAGGAGTGGTTCCGCACCGAGTTCACCTACAACCTCGACCAGGTCGACACCGTGGGCAACGACGAGCTGGCGGCCTTCCTCGACGAGGACGGCCGGGAGGGCTACTGCGAGCAGTTCGCCGCCGCGATGGCGGTGATGGCGCGGGTGCACGACATCCCGTCCCGGGTCGCCGTCGGGTTCCTCGAGCCCACCGAGGTCGGTCCCGGCGTCTGGGAGTTCTCCTCCCACGACCTGCACGCCTGGCCCGAGCTCTACTTCCCCGGCTCTGGCTGGGTGCGGTTCGAGCCCACCCCGTCGGGCCGGGCGGACCAGGCTCCGTCGTACACGGTGGATGCCCTGCCCGCCGTCGAGGAGACCGCTCGCCCCACCCTCCCCCGTGCGGAGGAGCGGGCACCGGCCCGCGACCGCGGCCGGGAGGCGGGTCAGGAGGAGGCCGCACCGGAGCAGCAGACCGAGAGCTCCGTGCCCTGGGGCACGGTGCTGACCTGGGTCCTGCTGCTGATGCTCGCGGGCGTCGTGGTGCTCGGTCCCCGGTCGGTACGGAGCCGCCGGCGGGATGCGCGGCTCGAGGACGGGGACATCGAGAGCCTGTGGGCCGAGCTGCGGGACCACAGCGTCGACCACGGACGGACCTGGCCCACGGGCCGCTCGCCACGGGAGACCGCCGAGCAGGTCGCCGACTGGTTCGGGACCTCCTCGCCCGAGGAGCACGTGGGCTCGGCCCCGTCGCTCAACCCCTACGCCTCCAGCGCGTTGGAGAGGCTCGTGCAGGTGCTCGAGCGCTCCCGCTACGGCCGACCGGAGTCGGCGCCCGCGCCGGAGACGAGCTGGCAGCGGGACCTGGCCAAGTGCACCGAGGCGATCACGGCGGGGGTCGGACCGCATCGGGCCCGAGTGGCCAGATGGTGGCCGGCCTCGCTGGTGCGCCGTCCTGCCGACCGTCCGGTGGGGCTGACCGCCGCCGGGCGTCCGGGGTCCACCGACCGGGTGGACTGAACGGGCTGGGTCAGAACCCGCCGGTCTCCCGCCGACGCCGCCACCGCTGCTCCATCCGCTCCATGAAGGAGTGGTCCGCGCGGGAGGCGCCGCGACCGCGCGGCTTGCGGCCGGCACGGCCGCCCTGGATCACGCTGAAGCCTTGAGGGCTGTCAGTGAAGGGGGCGGGCTGGGCCGCCGCCTTGCCGGGGCTGCGCAACGAGGTGACCACGATCGTGGCCGACGCCAGCATGACCACGAAGCCCACGACTCCGACGATCGGCATCGGTGCGATGGCGCCGGTCATCATGATGGCCACGCCCAGGGCGAAGACGCAGCCTCCGATCACGGCACGTCGTCGGGCGGCGCGGTGGAAGGCGGTTCCCCGCAACGTGTGCGCGAACTTGGGGTCCTCTTCGACGAGAGCTCGCTCCATCTGCTCGAGCAGTCGCAGCTCTTCTTCCGAGAGCGGCACGTTTCCTCCCGACCGGTGTGATGCGCGGCACATCCGCATTTGAAGTCTAGGCAGCGCTTGCCCACCACGGTAGCCGCTGGCGAAAAAATGATCACCACCGCCTCACCCGATCAGGGTCGCCGGCCGCACCGCCCCGGAGCCGAAGCGTCTGGACGCGGCATCGACCGCCCGGTCGGCCGCCTCCCAGCCCTGGTCCCGCTCGCCCAGGACCAGCTGTCGCTGCACGCGCTCCCGGGGCAGCAGACCCTCCACCCGGACGCCGACCAGCCGCAGCCGGGCACGCTGCAGGCCGAGCGCGTCGAAGAGCCGCACGGCCGTCCGGTAGACCTCGACGGTGACGTCCGTGGCCTCCGGCAGCGTCCGGGACCTGGTGATCGTGGTGAAGTCCGCGAACCTCACCCGCAGCGTCACCGTCCGGCCGGCCACTCCCGCGGTCCTCATCCGCCCGGTCACCCGCGCCGAGAGCCGCAGCAGCTCGCGCAGCACCTGCTCCCGGTCGTCGGTGTCCCGGGCGAAGGTCTCGTCCGCCCCCATCGAGCGGTCGGGCTCGTCCGGGCCGCGGCGGGCCACCACCTCCCGCCGGTCCACCCCCCACGCCATCTCGTGGAGGTGGGCGCCGAGGCGAGGCCCCAGCGCCCGCTGCAGGGTCCGGACCGGGGTGTGCGCCAGGTCAGCCACGGTGTGCAGCCCCAGCCGGTGCAGCAGCGCCTGGGTCTTCTCCCCCACCCCCCACAGCTCACCCACGTCGAGCGGGTGCAGGAAGGAGACGACCTCCTCGGGGGCGACCACGAGCACACCGTCCGGCTTCGCCGCCCGGCTGGCCAGCTTGGCCACCACCGGCGTGGCCGCGATCCCCACCGAGCAGGTGATGCGCTGCTCGTCGTGGATCCGGGCGCGCAGCCGCTCCGCGATCTCACGCGGCGTCCCCAGACGACGGGCCGCTCCGGAGACGTCGAGGAACGCCTCGTCCAGGGAGACCACCTCGACCAGCGGGGTGACGCTGCGGAAGTTCTCCATCACCGCGGCCGAGACCCGGGCGAAGGTGTCGAAGTCCGGGGCGATCACCACGGCGTCCGGGCACATCCGCCGTGCCCGCGTCATCGGCAGGGCAGACCGCACCCCGTACCGACGGGCGAGGTAGTTGGCCGAGAGCACCACGCCTCGGCTCCCCCCACCCACGATCACCGGCACCCGTGCCAGCTCCGGCCGGTCCCGCACTGCCACGGAGGCGTAGAACGCGTCCATGTCCACGTGCAGGATCGGGGTTGCCGACCGCCCCGTCACCGGGACACCCCCAGGGGGGTCGGGTCAGCGCGACGCCAGGGCGTGCAGCTGCGTGGCGAGCGGCCGGTACTCCGGGCGCCCGGCCACTGCTCGCTCCAGCTCGACCAGGGCGGCCGTGGCCCCCGGCTCGAGGTCGAGCAGCGATCCCGGAACCAGGTCGGCGAAGACCCGGACGGCTTGCACCTGCGTGGGTCCGAACCCGGCGGAGCCGAGGAGGGCGAGCAGCTCGTCGTAGGTGAAGCGACGTCCTCCGCGGCCCTGCCCGGCCTCGTCCAGCAGGTCGCGGGCCTGCTGGAAGTGGCCTGCCATCGCCCGGGCCACCACCGCGGCGTGCCGCTGGGCGACCAGCAGGCTGAGCGTGCCTCCGGGGCGAAGCACCTCGGCGAGGACCGAGAGCGCCGCGGAGGAGTCCTCCACGACCTCCAGCACCCCGTGGCAGAGCACCACGTCGGCGCTGGCGGAGCCGAAGGTCTCCACCAGGGACGAGAGCTCACCCTGGCGGCCGGTGACGGAGACCTCCCGCTCGCGGGCCCGCCGATCCAGGGCAGCGAGCGCGTCGGGGCTGGGGTCGACCACCGTGACCCGGTGACCGAGCTCGGCGACCCGGACCGCGAAACCGCCGGTCCCGCCCCCGATGTCGAGGACCTCCAGCCCGTCCGCGCCGGCGAAGACCGGCTGCAGCGCATCCCAGACCACCGAGCGGCGCGCAGCACTGCGGCGCTCGCTGGGTCGGTCGCTGGATCGTTCCTCGGGCCGCTCGTTCGCTGGCATGGGACACACCCTAGGGCGTGCCCTTCCACGGTCATCCCGGACTCCCGGGGCTCCGGTGCCACAAGGCACGGGAGGGGACCTGGGGTCCTGCGCCCAGGGCCCGGCTGAGCGCCCCGGCGCTCGAGGCCTCCTCGCCGGCCGGCTTGATGTCGGCGTAGGGCGACATCTGGAAGCCGCTGCTGTGCACCAGCACCCGGCGGTGCTCGGGCTGGTCTCCGGTCTCCGGGCGCTGGTCCAGCACGGCCCGCACACGGGCGAGCCCTTCCTCCGGCGAGCCCGCCGACTCCCAGAGCGGGAGCAGAGCAGGCAACGACCAGGCGCCGGTGGCGCGCACCGAGACCCCGCGCCGGCCGGTCCGCCGCAGCTCGCCCCGGACCAGCAGCAGCCAGGACCCGAAGACCGTCGAGGCGTAGGAGCTCTGGGCGTCCTCGAAGAACGTCGCGTCCACCGGTCCGGTGGCGTCGTCGAGGGTCAGGAAGATCACCCGGCGCCCCGATCGCACGGGAGGGGTCTGGGTGGCGACCTTGACCCCCGCCACCCAGATCTCCGACCGGCTGCGACGGGCCAGGAGGTCCTGGCTGCGGGTCACTCCCAGCGCCTCGAGCAGTCCGGCGTAGTCGTCGACGACGTGCCGGCTGACGTCCAGCCCGAGGATCTCCAGCTCGGCGGCCACCCGCTCGGCGGGGGTCAGCTCCGGGAGCCCGGAGGCCTGGTCCGCGCCGGGCTCATCGCCCAGCGAGAGGGCCAGCTGGACCGACTCCACCGGTGCCGTCCGCACGACCCGGGACTGGGCGGAGGCCTGCTGCCACACTCCCGTCCGGGTCAGTGGGTCACTGCTGTTGCGGGTGGCCGCCCCCGCGACCCGGCTGGCCGCGCGGTCGGGTGCCGAGCGTGCGGCGAGTCCTCGCCCGCGCCCCGAGCGCTGGGAGACCCGGGCGTGCCGGTCGAGGTCGGCCACCTGCAGCAGCAGGTCGCGCCTGGTCGGCCGTCCGTGCGAGCGCACGTCCTGTCCGGCGTCGGTGATCCGATGGAGCTCGTCGAAGGCTCCGGCCAGCACCAGCCTCTCGGCCACGGGCCGGGAGACCGCGGCGCGGTGCCAGAGGTCGGTCAGCGAGGAGAACGGCCGGGCCGCGACGATGCGGGCGGTCTCGACCTCGCTGATCCCCTTCACCTCGCTCAGCGCCAGCCGGATCGCGTAGCCGGCCGGGTCCTGCGGGGACGGCTCCACGGTGTAGGCGGGACCGGAACGGTTCACGTCCAGCCCCCGGATCCCGATGCCGAACTGCCGGGCGTCGTCGAGGATGAACCGCTTGGGATACATCCCCGGGTCGTGGGTGAGCACGCCGGCGAGGAAGTGGGCCGGCCAGTGCGCCTTGAGCCAGGCGGACTGGAAGGTGGGCAGGGCGAACGCCGCGGCGTGGGCCTTGCAGAACCCGAAGGAGGCGAAGGCCTCCAGGACCTTCCAGACCCGGGCGACCACGTCCTCGGAGTAGCCCCGGGCCGCCGCCCGCGGGCAGAACCACTCCTTGGTCGACGCCATCCCCTCGACGTCGCCCAGCGCCCTGCGCTTCTCGTCGGCCTCGGCGAAGGAGACCCCGGCGAAGCAGGAGATGATCTCGATGACCTGCTCGTGGAAGACGACCACGCCATGGGTGGAGGAGAGGATCGGCACCAGGTCCGGGTGCAGGTAGGTGGGCGATCGCCAGCCCTGCTTCACCTCCAGGTACGGGGTGATCATGTCGCTCTTGACCGGCCCCGGCCGGAAGAGCGAGATGTCGGTGATGATCTCCTCCAGCGACTCGATCCCCGACTTGCCCACCAGCTCCCGCTGCCCCGGGGACTCGATCTGGAAGACGCCCAGGGTCCGCGCCGAGCTGACCAGGTCGAAGGTCCGGGGGTCCTCGAAGGGGACCTGCTCCCGGTCGTCGAGGTCCAGCTCGACCCCGTCGACCCGGGCGATCTCGCCCACCGCGTGGGCCATCGCCGACTGCATCCTGATGCCCAGCACGTCTAGCTTGAGCAGGCCCAGGTCCTCCACGTCGTCCTTGTCGAACTGGCTCATCGGGAACCCACCGTGGCTGGCCTCTACCGGCGTGCGGTCGAGCAGCGTGGTGTCGGAGAGCAGCACGCCGCAGGGGTGCACCGCGATGTGCCGAGGCAGGCCGTCGAGCCGCTCGACCAGGCCGAAGAAGAGGTCCAGCCGCTCCTCCCCCAGACCGCTGGCCCGCAGCTCGGGCAGGTCCCGCAGGGCCAGCCGGGCATCCCGGGCACGCACGTGCGGGAACGCCTTGGCCATCGCGTCGACCTCGCCCGGCGGCATCCCCAGCGCGGCGCCCACGTCCCTGACCGCGTGCCGGACCCGGTAGGTCTCCATCATCGAGACGCAGACGCACCGCTCCGCCCCGTACCGGTCCAGGATCGCCTCGTAGACCTCCAGGCGGCGGGCCGACTCGACGTCGATGTCGATGTCCGGCAGCGACTGCCGCAGCGGGGAGAGGAAACGCTCCATCAGCAGGTCGTGCCGCAGCGGGTCCACTCCCGAGATGCCGAGCAGGTAGTTGACCAGGCTGCCGGCGCCCGAGCCCCGGGCAGCGCACCGCACCCCCATCTCGCGGACCAGGTCGGTGACGTCGCCGACGGTGAGGAAGTAGGAGGCGTAGCCGAGCGAGGCGATGACCCGGAGCTCGTCGTCGAGCCGCTTCCAGATCCGCTGCCGTGGGGCGTTGCCGTAGCGGGCCCCGATGCCCGCCTCGCACCGCCCGCGCAGGATCGCGTCCGCCTGGGACTCGCCCGCCAGCCGGGCCACCGGCACGCCGAGGCCACCCGTCACCTCCAGCTCGGGGAAGTGCACCTCCCCGATCCCGAGGTCCGCGCGAGGGTCCAGGGCACACCGCTCGGCCACGGCCCGGGTGCCGGCCAGCAGCCGGTCGACCTCGCGCTCCCCCAGCCCGGCCAGCCGACAGACGTCGTCGGCGATCTCGCGCATCTGCCGACCGGACTTGAGGAACCCCTCCGCGTTGCCCCGGTCGACGTGCCGGGGGTCCAGCGGCACCAGCCGGCGCGAGGCGTCCAGGACGTCCACGGTCGGGGCGTCGCGGCGGTCGGCGTAGCGCACCGCGTTCGTGAGGACCGCACCCAGCCCCATCTCCCGGGAGAGGGAGGCCATCCGGGCCGCGTGCGGGGTGGACCCCGGCCCCCAGCCGTGCGCCGAGCCCCCGAGGCGGTGGGAGACCAGCTCGACGAGCAGGTTCTGCCGGGGCACCAGCTCACGCCAGGACTCCACCACGGCGTGCGCGAGGTCGTCGCGGCGCCGGGTCACCATCGCGCCCAGCTCGGAGCCCGGCCCGAGCAGGACCAGCACGTCGCCCTCGGCGAGGTGAGGAGCGAGCAGCGCCCGGGTGGCCACCGGACGGCCCCGCTCGCCGGCGAGGTGGACGGCCGAGACGAGGCGGCACAGGCTGCGCCACCCGGAGCGCCCCTGAGCCAGCAGGGTGACCCGGGGGTGGTGCTCCTCCCGGAACGCGCCACCACGGACCGGGGTGCGCCGACGCGGGCCACGGGGCGGCGCACCCTGCTCCCAGGACCCGGAGTCCCAGGACGCCGGGTCCCAGGATCCTGGGGCCACGGCGAGGTCCACGCCCAGCACCGGGCTGAGGCCGGCCGAGGCGCACGCCTTGGCGAACTTCACCGCCCCGTACGTGCCGTCCCGGTCCGTGAGCGCGAGGAGGTCCATCCCGTGCTCGGCGGCGCGTTCTACCAGGGCCTCGGGATGCGACGCTCCGTACTGGAGGGAGTAGCCCGAGGCCACGTGCAGATGGGTGAAGGGATCAGGCGACACCGGTCCGACCACCCGGTCCCGTCATGGCCAGCAGCCGACCCGGGCTGCTGGTGTGCGGCATCAGGCCGAGCGCCGACTCGACGACGGCCAGGAACCGGTCCGCGTCCCGGACCAGGTCGTCGGCCTCCCGCTCGCTCACCGCCCGGGAGGAGCCGGCCTGGGCCGCGGCACGCTTGCCCGCACCCGCCGCGAAGAAGGTCGCCCACTCGGTCAGCTCGGGCGCCACCTCGGCCAGCAGCACCCAGGCGTTCTTCTGCCGGCGGCGCGCCCCGGGCGCCGGGTGCGCCCGGGCCGCCAGCAGGGCGGCAGCGGACTGGAGCGCCGCGACATGGGCGCAGGCGTAGCGTCCCGGGACGTCTCGCGAGGTCATCGCCTCCTGCAGGGACTCCGCGGCGCGCGCCAGGTAGGAGTGGGTGGTCGCGGGCAGCAGGTAGGGGTTGGTTGCCTCGGTCCTGTCCGTCATCAGTCCACGCACCCGACGAGCTGCCACCGACCGCTGCTTCCGTCGAAGGAGAGGTCGAAGACGCCGGCACCGGCAGCACCCGGCGCAGCGCCTCGGCCTGCCTCCACCCGCCAGACCTCCCGCTCCACCAGGAGGTCGTCCTGCTCGCGCGTCGGGACGGCCTCGCCCCGGACCGCCACGGCACCGACGGACTGCCACCACGGGGCCGTCTCCACCCAGTGGGCCACCACGGCCCGCACCTTCCACAGCCGGCCCCGCCACAGGAACTGCTCCGGCCCTTCCGGACCGGGTCCGGGCACCGGGCCCCTCCGCACCTCCACGGGATCGTCGTACCGCCGCATGGCTCCTCCTCAGAAGCATCGCTCGACCCCACCGCCGACCTCGGTGACAATGGGATCGAGCCGCTGCCACCGAGGTCGCTTCGAACATTTGTTCGAACGAGACCAAGGTACACCCGCCCCCCGACAGCGGGTCAAGAACGAGGACGGCGCCTGCTGCGGACTCCCTCGCCCCCTCGTCCGGGCAGGCTCACGCCGCCCCGGCCGGACACGGCACCGGGACGGACGGAGGCGGGGAGGAGGCTCAGGACTCCCGGACGAAGCGGTGGGTGTCCTTGTGGAACAGGAGCACCAGCAGGGCCAGGCAGAGCACGACGATCAGCACCGCCATCACCACGAACAGCGTCGGGATGCCGCTGGCCACGCACACCACTGCCAGGAAGACGCCGAACAGGGCGATCACCGCCAGGGAGATCCGGGCCCACTCGAAACCCTCCACGAAGAACGCGAGCAGCACGCCCACCAGCATCGTGAAGACGACGAACGAGGTCACCGCCACCGGCACGAAGGCCGGCACCGCCAGGCTCGCCTCGACCGCCTCCAGGCCGCCGTCGCGCAGGATCCGCCGGGCGCCGGCGTTGCCCTCGGCCCACGAGTTGAGCAGGTCCTGCTCACGCCACCAGGTCAGCACGGTGGTCACCCCCGCCACCACCACCAGGGCGAGTGCGACACGGGTGGCGAGGATCACCGAGAGCGGGCGGACGGTCATGGGACTCCTGGGGTCGTGACCTGGCAGGTCGATGACTTCGCCCCACCCGCAGGTCGGCGTCGGGCAGGGCACGTGGCTAGGGTCGCACCATGGCGACCGAGCACGCATCGATCACGGCGTTCCGCGACGAGCACGCGCGGCGCAACGGTACCGGCGAGGTGGTCGTGCTCCCCGACTCGGCCCACACCGCAGCACTCGCCGCGGCCGCCCTGGGCTGCGTGGTGGGAGCGATCGCCAACAGCCTGCTCTTCGACGCCGACGGCGAGCCCGTCCTCGTCCTGACCTCCGGCGCGCACCGGGTCGACGTGGACGCCACCGCCGCCCGGATCGGCGTGCCCCGCCTGGTCCGCGCCACCCCCGACTTCGTCCGGCGGCACACGGGCCAGGTGATCGGCGGCGTCTCGCCGCTGGGCCACCCGGCCCCGGTACCCACCTTCGTGGACACCTGGATGCGCCGCCACGACACGCTCTGGGCGGCCGCGGGCCACCCCTCCGCCGTCTACTCCACCACCTACGAGGAGCTGGTCGCGATGACCGGTGCCCGGGAGATCGAGGTCGACTGATGGAGATCTGGCTCAACCCCGCCTGCAGCAAGTGCCGGACGGCGGCGGCGACGCTCGACGAGGCCGGCGTCGGCTACATCGTGCGCCGCTACCTGGAGCAGCCGCCCACCCCCGAGGAGCTCGGAGAGGTGGTGACCAGGCTCGGCGTCGAGCCGTGGGACCTGGCCCGCCCGAAGGAGGCCCGCGAGGACGGCCTGGACCTCCCCCGGGACCCCGAGCACCGGCACGAGTGGCTGGTCGCGCTCGCCACCCACCCCCGGGCGATCCAGCGACCGATCCTCACGGCCGCGGACGGCACCACCGTGGTGGGCCGCGACCCGGAGTCCCTGGCCCAGGTGGTCACGGCCCAGGCCCGGGCTGACGCACGGTCGGCGCACCCGGAGAGCTAGCCTCCCACCCATGCGCGTCGTGGTGGTCGGAGGCGGTCTCGGCGGCATGGCCAGCGCGGCCAGGCTCGCCAAGCTCGGTCACGAGGTGGTCCTGGTCGAGCGGTCCGCGGACCTCGGCGGCGCCCTCGGCACGGTCCGCGCCGGCGACCACACCTGGGACGCCGGCCCCACCAAGACGCTGCTGCCCGCCGTGCTCCGGGACCTGTTCCGCAAGTCGGGGCGTCCGCTGGAGCGCGAGCTCGAGCTCGTCCCGCTCGCGGCGATCCGTGAGCACCGCTTCGCCGACGGCAGCACGCTGCGGCTTCCCGCGGGGTCGCGAGCGGCCCAGCGATCAGCCTTCGAGGAGCTGGCCCCCGGCCTCGGCGACCGCTGGACGTCGTACGTCGACGCCCTGGGCCAGGACTGGGAGCTGCTGCGCCGCGACTACCTCGAGCGGCCCTGGGACCCGGGCCTGGCCGACCCCGGCGCCGTCCGGCGGCTGGCCAGCCGGCAGACCCTGCGCTCGCGCCTGCGCGAGGCGCTGGGCGAGCAGCGGCTCCAGCAGGTCGCCGCCCACCCCTTCACCGTCGACGGCCACGACCCGGCCCGCGTCCCGGCCTGGCTCGGCACCGTCTCCTACGTGGAGCAGAAGTTCGGCGCCTGGACCGTCCCCGGGGGGATGGCCCAGGTCGGGGAGGCCCTGGCCCGACGGCTGGCCACCCGCAAGGTCGAGGTGCTCACCGGCACCTCCGCGCACGACGTGGTGGTCCGCTCCGGACGGGCCGCGGCACTCTCCACCTCCGCCGGGGAGCTGGACGCCGACGCCGTGGTGTGCGCCGTCGACCCGACCAGGCTCCCGACCCTGGCCAGGCACGTGCGCCGGACCCGGAGCACCACCCCGCCGTCCCTGGTGCACCTCGGACTGCGCGGCGAGGTGCCCACGCTCGACTGCGAGGTGGTGCTGCACGGGGCACCCGACCTCTCGGTGCACCCGGGCGGGACCGCCCCCGACGGTGGGGCGTCCTGGACGGTGGCGTACCGGGGCAGGACGTCCGAGGACGTGCTGGAGACGATGGCGCGGCGCGGTCTCGACGTCCGCGCGTGCGTGGTGGAGCGGGTGGAGCGCACCCCGGCCCAGCTGAGCGCGCAGTGGGGCGGCTCGCCGCTCGGCGTGCGGTGGCATGGCCGCGGCACCGTCCGCCGCCGCCTGGGCCCGACGACACCGGTGCCCGGTGTCTACGCAGCCGGCTCGCACGCGACCCCCGGCTCGGGGATCCCCTTCGTGGGGCTCTCCGCCGCGCTCGTGGCGCAGGCGATCGGCCGGGCCTGACGCAGGCCAGACGCAGGGCCAGACGCAGGCCTGACGCTGGGTCAGACCCGCAGGCTCAGGGCCTCCCAGATCTCCCGCGTCGCCCGCGACCGGTTCAGCGTGTAGAAGTGCAGGCCGGGCGCCCCGCCGGCGAGCAGCTCCTCGCACAGCTCGGTGGCGATCCGGACCCCTTCGGCGCGGACCGCGGCCGGGTCGTCGGCGAGCGGGCGGATCCGCTCCTCCACCTCCGCCGGCATGTCCCGACCCGACATCTCCACCATCCGTCGCATGGAGGCGAGGTTCAGGATCGGCATGATGCCGGGGATGATCGGGAAGTCGACGCCCAGGTCACGGGCGCGCTGCACGAGACCGAAGTAGTCCGAGGCGCGCAGCACCATGTCCGTGACGGCGAACTCCGCGCCCGCGTCGTACTTGGCGCGGAGCACCCGCGCGTCGGCCTCGAGGCTCTCCGCGTCGCGGTGCCCCTCGGGGAACGCGGCCACGCCGACGCACAGGTCCTCGTGCTCGGCGCGGACCTGCGCCACGAGCTCGCTGGCGTAGCGCAGACCGCCCTCGGTCTGGACCCACGCCGTCCCGGGGCCGGTGGGCGGGTCGCCGCGCAGGGCGAGCACGTTGCGCACGCCCGCGTCGCCCAGCTCCTCGAGGATGGCGGTGATCTCGGCCCGGGTGTGACCCACGCAGGTCAGGTGCGCCATCGGCAGCAGCGAGGTCTCCCGAGCGATCCGGCCGGTGATCGCCACCGTGCGGTCGCGGGTGGAGCCGCCGGCGCCGTAGGTGACCGAGACGAACGTCGGGTGCAACGGCTCGAGCTCGCTGATCGAGCGCCACAGCACCCGCTCCCCCTCCCCGTCCTTGGGCGGGAAGAACTCGAAGGAGAAGCTCCGGCGGCCGTCGCCCAGGAGCTCACCGATCCGGGCCGGGCGCGCAGGGCTCATGCCGGCGATCCTAGGCTCGGGCCACGCGCCCGGGACCGACCGTCCACTGGCTAGTCTGGCCAGGTGCCTGCCCCCTCCGCCTCGTCCCGTCCCTCGGATCCCAGCGCCACGACCTGGGACGGCTCCGCGTTCCGCGCCGCCGTGCAGAGCGAGCTCGACGAGTTCCTCTCCGGCCAGGAGACCCGGCTGCGCCCGCTGGGCCCGGACGCCGTCCGGTTGCTCACCGAGGCGCGGGCCGCGACCCAGGGCGGCAAGCGGTTCCGGGCGGCCTTCTGCTGGTGGGGCTACCGCGCGGTGCGCCCCGACGGGGTGGACGAGCGTGCGCTCGCCCGGGCCTGTGCCTCGCTCGAGCTGCTGCACGCCAGCGCGCTGGTGCACGACGACCTGATGGACGCCTCCGACACCCGTCGGGGCCGGCCGTCCACGCACCGCGGGTTCGAGGCCGAGCACCGGGCGCAGGGCTGGCGCGGCGACCCCGAGCAGTACGGCGAGGCCGCGGCCGTGCTCCTCGGCGACCTGCTGCTGTCCTGGTCGGACGAGCTGCTGCGCCGCTGCGGACTGCCGCTGGCCGAGGTGGCGCCCGCCCTGGACGTGCTCGACCTGTGCCGCTCGGAGGTGATCGCGGGTCAGTTCCTCGACGTCTCGGTCCAGGCGCGCGCGCACGCCGACGAGGCGACGGCGATGACGGTGCTGCGCTACAAGTCGGCCAAGTACTCCGTGGAGCGGCCGCTGCACGTGGGTGCGGCGCTGGCCGGAGGGAGCCCGGGCGTGCTGGCCCAGCTCACCTCGTTCGGGCTCCCGCTGGGCGAGGCGTTCCAGCTCCGCGACGACCTGCTCGGCGTCTACGGCGACCCCGAGGTGACCGGCAAGCCTGCGGGCGACGACCTGGTGGAGGGCAAGCGCACGGTGCTGGTCGCGCTGGCCCTGGCCGCCGGCGGCCCGGGAGCCGAGGAGCTCGACCGGGCGCTCGGCACCCCGCTGGAGGAGGCGGACGTCCGCCACCTGCGGTCGCTGATGGACGCCGCCGGGGCGAGGGAGCGGGTCGAGTCGCTGATCGAGGAGCTGGTGACCCAGGCCCTGACCGCACTCGACGGCGCGGCCCTCGACGACCACGCGCGCGAGGTGCTGCGCGGGCTGGCGACCGCGGTCACCCAGCGCACCGTCTAGCGGGCACCGCCTCACGCGCTCCCTCGAGCGGCACCGTCTGGCGGGTGTCCCTCAGAACGCCATCGCCTGGGCGCGGCGCTTGACCTCCGAGCCCCGGTTCTCCCGCAGCGCGTCGATCGGCCGGCCCGGGAGGTCGAGGTCGGTGAAGAGCCAGGCGATGCACTCGCGGTCGTCGTACCCGCCGTCGTGCAGCACGGTCAGCAGGCCGGGCAGGCCCTTGACCACGAGGCCGTCCTGGAAGAAGGCGGCCGGCAGCTGCTGACCCGCACCCGGACGGGGCACCGCCGCAGCCAGCTCGTGCTCGCGGATCATCGTCCGGATCCTGCTCACCGTGACCCCCAGGGCCTTGGCCGCGCCGGCCCAGTCCACCCACTCCGGGACGAGTGCGTCGAGGTCGGCGTCAGCGAGCGGTACGTCGTTCATGGGGTCCATGCTGCCACCCGTCGCCACGCCGGTAGGTGGCCCACCCACCCCCGCAGGCGTCGGCTCCGTACGATGGCGCCACGCACTCTTCCCCAGCAGTGACGTCGGAGGTCCCCGTGGAGCCAGACGAGCGAGCCTCGCGGCGCGCCCCGCAGGCGACCGCCGACCCCCTGGTCGGCCGCCTGCTGGAGGGCCGCTACCGGCTCCACCGCAGGATCGCGCGCGGCGGGATGGCCGGCGTCTACGAGGCCCTCGACACCCGGCTGGACCGGACCGTGGCGATCAAGGTCATGCACGCCGGGATGGGCGACGACGACGCGTTCGCCGCCCGCTTCGTGCGGGAGGCCCGGGCCGCGGCGCAGCTCTCCCACCCGCACGTGGTGTCGGTCTACGACCAGGGCGACGACGACGGGACCCTCTACCTGGCGATGGAGTACGTCCCGGGGCGCACCCTGCGGGACGTGATCCGGTCCGAGGCACCGCTGAAGCCCGCGCGGGCGCTCGCCCTGGTCGAGCCCGTCCTGGCGGCCCTGGCCACCGCCCACCGCGCCGGCCTCGTGCACCGCGACATCAAGCCGGAGAACGTGCTGATCGGCGACCAGGAGTCCGGGGAGCAGGTCATCAAGGTGGCCGACTTCGGGCTCGCCAAGGCGGTCAGCGCGGACACCCAGCACACCGCCACCGGCGTGCTCATCGGCACCGTCTCCTACCTCGCCCCCGAGCTGGTCGTCCAGGGGCAGGCGGACCCCCGCGCGGACGTCTACGCCACGGGCGTCGTCCTCTACGAGCTGCTGACCGGCCACAAGCCGCACGAGGGCGAGTCCCCGATCCAGGTGGCCTACAAGCACGTGCACGAGGACGTCCCGGCGCCCTCGGCACGAGTCCCGTCGATCCCGTCGTACGTCGACGCGCTGGTCGCCCGGGCCACGGCCCGCGACCGCGGGCAGCGGCCCGCGGACGCCTCGGTCCTGCTGCACCAGGTGCACCGGGTGGCCCAGGCGCTGCGCGACGGCGTGACCGAGGACCCCGAGCTCGAGTCCGACCTGCGTCCGGTGCCGGTCGTCACCCCGCTGGACGTGGAGGTAGAGGCGGACCGCGAGGGCTTCGTCGACCTCGTCGACGAGGACGAGGTCAACCAGACCCGGCAGATCCAGACGCTGCCCCCGACGGCGCTGGTCGCGGCCGGCGGCACGGCCACGGTGCCGGCGGTGGCCGCCTCCGCCCTGTCGTCGACCGAGGACGGCGCCGAGCGTGCCGAGCCGCCCGCGATCCCCCGGCTGCCCAGCCCCCGGGCCGACGTGCCCGCCGGCGGCTCGTCGGGTCGGACCAGGCGCTCCTGGCGTGGTCCCCTGCTGCTGGTGCTCGCCCTGCTGCTGGTGGCCGGGATCGGCGGAGGCGCCTGGTGGTTCGGCTACGCCCGCTGGACCAGCACCCCCGGGGTGCTGGGGATGAGCCAGGCCGAGGCCGTGGCCGCCTTGGAGGCGGCCGGACTCGAGGGCGAGGTGGGTGACCCCGCCTTCTCCGAGACCGTGCCTCCCGGGCAGGTCGTCTCCACCGACCCCGCCCCGGGCGACCGGGTCCTGGACGGCGGCACCGTCACCCTGGCCATCTCCCAGGGGCCGGAGCGCTACGAGGTGCCGGCCGTCGCCGGCGCCACCCTGGACGAGGCACAGGACACCCTGCTGAGCACCAACCTGGACTACGGGGACCGGGTCGACCGGTGGAGCGAGACCGTGCCCGAGGGCACGGTGATCGCCACCGACCCGCCCGCCGGCACGGTGCTCAAGCCGGGCGCCGCCGTCGACGTCGTGGTGAGCAAGGGCCGCAAGCCCCGCGAGGTGTCGGACTGGACCGGCCGCAGCGCCGACAAGGCCCAGCAGGCGCTGGAGCGCAAGAAGCTGGTCGTGTCCCGCGAGGAGGTCCACAGCGACACGGTGCCCGAGGGCGCGGTGATCAGCCAGGACCCCGCGAGCGGGACGCTCTACGCCGGCGACACCGTGACGCTGACGGTCTCGCTCGGACCCGAGCTGGTGGAGATGCCCCGGGTGGTGGCCAAGGGCGTCGAGGCGGCGACCGAGGAGCTCGAGGCACTGGGCTTCGAGGTGGTGGTCGAGGAGTCCGGGCAGTACATCGGGCTGGGGTTCGTGCTCAACAGCGACCCGGACACCGGCGACATGGTGCCCAAGGGCTCCACCGTCACGCTCTACCTGATCTGACTCCCGGCTCCCCTGCCTCCCGGCCGTCGGACCAGGCGGCACCCGGCACTAGGCTGCTGCCCGTGACGCCCGAGCTCCGCAACCCGATCGGCACCCATCTCCAGGTCGGCAAGGGGCTCGCCAGCGGCGCCCTGGCCAGCGCCCGCGAGCTCGGCTGCGAGACCCTGCAGGTCTTCGTCGGCAACCCCCGCGGCTGGGCGCTCTCGGCCGGCAACCCCACCGAGGACGGGCGCTTCCGGGAAGGGTGCGCGGCCGCCGGCATCCGGAGCTTCATCCACGCCCCGTACCTGGTCAACCTCGGCTCCCCCACGCCCGCGACGTACGAGCGCTCCGTGGCGGTGGTGGCGCACAACCTGCGCCGCGCGGCGCAGATCGGCGCCGAGGGGGTGGTCGTGCACACCGGGTCCTTCGTCGACCCGGCTGGCGACCCCGCCGGCGCTGCCGAGCGGTACGCCGCCGCCATGCGTCAGGTCCGCGAGGGACTGCTCCCGGTCCTGGAGACCCTGGACGGCGACGACGCGCCCTGGCTGCTGCTGGAGCCGACCGCCGGACAGGGTCGCTCGCTGTGCGCGGGTGTCGAGGACCTCCAGCCCTACCTGGCCGCGCTCGACTTTCACCCGCGGGCCGGCATCTGCCTCGACACCTGCCACGTCTTCGCCGCCGGTGCGCCGCTCGACGAGCCCGGAGGCGCCAGCGCGACCCTGGACCGGATCGTGGAGATCGGCGGACCCGGCCGGCTCCGGCTGGTGCACGCCAACGACTCCATGGACGTCCGCGGCGCCTTCAAGGACCGGCACCAGAAGATCGGCGAGGGGCACATCGGCCTCGGCGCCTTCCGCGAGCTCTTCGCGCACCCGGCGACCGCCGGTGTCCCGTTCGTCCTGGAGACCCCCGGCTCCCGCACCCCCGGGGACCCCGACCTGGCCGTGCTACGAGAGCTGCGAGAGGCCGTGCCGGTTGGCTGAGCGGCGGACGGCGCTGATCGCCAGCGTCGCCCTGCTCGCGATGACGGCGAGCTGGGGAAGCACTTTCTACCTCATCAAGGACCTCCTCGACCGGGTCCCCACCCTGGACTTCCTCGCGGTCCGGTTCGCGATCGCCAGCCTGGCCATGCTGCTGGTCGCGCCGCGGGCCCTGGCCAGGCTCTCCCCGCAGTCCCGGCGGCATGCCCTGGTGCTGGGGCTGCTCTACGGGTGCGCCCAGATCCTCCAGACCGCCGGCCTGGCGCACACGGCCGCGAGCGTCTCCGGGTTCATCACCGGGATGTACGTCGTCTGCACGCCCCTGCTGGCCGCGCTGCTGCTCGGCACCCGGATCACCCGGATCACCTGGGGCGCGGTGCTGCTGGCCACGGCCGGACTGGCCGTGCTGACGCTCCAGGGCCTCGCCGTCGGCTACGGGGAGGCGATCACGCTCGTGGCTGCGGTGATCTACGCGCTGCACATCGTCGGCCTGGGCGCGTGGTCCCGGCCCGGGGAGGCCTTCGGCATGTCGATCCTCCAGCTGCTGGTGATCACGCTGGTCTGCCTGCTGGCCACCGCGCCGGACGGGATCGTGCTGCCCTCGGGTACGGGCGACTGGCTCTCGGTGCTCTACATGGCGCTGGTCGCCGGCGCCGCCGCACTCTTCGTCCAGACCTGGGCCCAGGGGCACCTGCCGCCGACCCGGGCCGCGATCATCATGAGCATGGAGCCGGTCTTCGCCGCGGGCTTCGCCGTGCTGCTGGGCGGCGAAGCCGTGACCGGCCGGCTCGTGCTCGGGGGCCTGATGGTCCTCTCCGCGATGCTCCTGGTCGAGCTGCTGCCGCGGCGTCGGGTGATCGACGAGGTGCCCACCCTGCCGGTGTGAGGGCGGGTCCACATCGTGACGAGCCGGGGCGGGGGCCGCACGGGTCGACTAGCGTCGGGAGCATCAGCCCCACCGCCCTCGGCCCGGCCGAGGGCGGACCTGCGTCCGGTGGCCGTGCCGGTCACCCGAAGGAGCAGACCATGGTCGTCGTCATGTCCCCCGGAGCCACCGACGAGCAGATCGCGCACGTGGTGTCGCGGGTCGAGGGCGTGGGCGGGGATGCCTTCGTCTCCAAGGGCGTGGAGCGCGCGATCATCGGGCTTGTCGGCGACATCGAGTCCTTCCACCACCTCAACCTCCGTGCCCTTCCCGGGGTAGCCGACGTCTACCGGATCTCCGATCCCTACAAGCTGGTCAGCCGCCAGCACCACCCTCAGCGCTCGACCGTGTGGGTCGGTCCCGCCGACCAGCAGGTGCCGATCGGCCCGGGCACCTTCACCTTCATCGCCGGCCCGTGCGCCGTGGAGTCCGCGGAGCAGACACTGGCGGCGGCGCGGATGGCCAAGTCGGCGGGTGCGACCCTGCTGCGCGGCGGCGCCTACAAGCCGCGGACCTCGCCGTACGCCTTCCAGGGCCTGGGCGAGGAGGGCCTGGAGATCCTCTCCTCGGTGCGCGCGGCCACCGGGCTCCCGCTCGTCACCGAGGTGGTCGACGCCCGGGACGTCGACGTGGTGGCCGAGCACGCCGACATGCTCCAGGTGGGCACCCGCAACATGGCCAACTTCGGCCTCCTGCAGGCCGTCGGCTCCGCCGGCAAGCCGGTGCTGCTCAAGCGTGGCATGACCGCCACCATCGAGGAGTGGCTGATGGCCGCCGAGTACATCGCGCAGCGGGGCAACCTGCACATCGTGCTGTGCGAGCGCGGCATCCGTACCTTCGAGCCCGCCACCCGCAACACCCTGGACATCTCCGCGATCCCGGTGGTCCAGGCCGCCAGCCACCTGCCGGTGATCGTCGACCCGTCGCACGCGGGCGGCCGCAAGGACCTCGTGGTGCCGCTCACCCGGGCAGCCATCGGCGTCGGCGCGGACGGGGTGATCGTGGACGTCCACCCCAACCCCGAGGTCGCGCTGTGCGACGGCCCGCAGGCGCTGCTCGGCAACGACCTGCGTGAGCTCGCCCAGGTGGTACGCCGGCTGCCCGCGGCCGTGGACCGCTCGCCGGCCGTGCCTGCGAACCGCGCCTGAGAAGCTCAGCCCTCGCGGCAGAGCCGTCCGAGGACGACGGCTGCCCGCTCCACCGCCTCGTCGTCGACGTCGAGGTGGGTGACCAGCCGGACCGTCCGCGGTCCGACCCGGCTGACCCGGACGCCCTCGGCCTCCGCGGCGGCCACGAAGTCCGCGGCGTCCTCGCGCTCCACCAGCACGATGTTGGTCTCGACCCCCTCGGAGTCGAGACCGCAGGCCTCGGCGAGCCGGCGGGCGCGCCGGTGGTCGTCCGCCAGCCGCTCGACGTGGTGGTCCAGGGCGTGCAGGCCGGCGGCGGCCAGGATGCCGACCTGCCGCATGCCGCCACCCATCCGCTTGCGCCAGACCCGCGTCTCGGCGATCGCGTCCGCGGGCCCCACCACCAGCGAGCCGACGGGCGCGCCGAGCCCCTTGGACAGGCACACGGCCAGCACGTCGGCCCGGGCTCCGTACTCGGCCAGCGGCGTGCCGGTGGCCACCGAGGCGTGCCAGATCCGCGCTCCGTCCAGGTGCACCCCGACCCCCTGCTCGGTGGCGAACCGGCGCAGGGCGTCCAGGTCGGCCAGCGGCAGCACGGTGCCGCCGGCGAAGTTGTGCGTGTTCTCCACCGAGATCGCCCGGGTACGCACGAAGTACGGCCCCAGGTCGGGGGCGAACATCCGTGCCACCGCCTCGAGGTCGACCCCGCCTCGCGGGTGCCGCCAGGTGCGCATCGTCAGGCCGGTGAAGGCGCCGTGCGCCCCCAGCTCGGCCCGGGCGATGTGGGCGGACTCCTCGCAGAGCACCTCCTCGCCGGGACCGACCAGGGCGCGCACCGCGAGCACGTTCGCCATCGAGCCGGTCGGGGTGAACAGCGCGGCCTCGTGCCCCAGCAGGTCGGCCACCCGCTCCTGCAGGGTGAGCACCGTGGGGTCCTCGCCGAAGACGTCGTCCCCCACCTCGGCCCGGGACATCGCCCGGCGCATCGCCTCGGTGGGCCGGGTCAGGGTGTCGGAGCGCAGGTCGACGAGCGTGGTCACGGCTCGATCCTAGGCGGCGGTGGGCTGCCTCGGCGCGGTGCGTTTCCTGCGGCTCACGCCTTGCGCAGCATCTCCGCGACCAGGAAGGAGAGCTCGAGGGACTGCACCCGGTTGAGCCGCGGGTCGCAGACCGACTCGTAGCGGTCAGCCAGGCCTGCCTCGTCGAGCAGCTCGCCGCCGCCGACGCACTCGGTCACGTCGTCGCCGGTCAGCTCGACGTGCACGCCGCCCGGCCAGGTCCCGGCCGCACGGTGCACGTCGAAGAAGCCCTGGACCTCCTCGATCACGTCGTCGAAACGCCGGGTCTTGTAGCCCGAGGACGCCTCGAAGGTGTTGCCGTGCATCGGGTCGCAGACCCACGCGACCTGCACGCCGGCGGCGGTGACCTTCTCCACCAGCTCGGGCAGCGACTCGCGGATGCGGTGCGCGCCGAAGCGGGTAATGAAGGTCAGGCGCCCCGGCTCGTTGTCGGGGTTGAGCCGGGCGGCGAGCGCCAGGGCGTCGTCGGCCGTGGTGGTCGGGCCGAGCTTGACGCCGACGGGGTTGCGCACGTGGCTGAGCAGCTCCACGTGGGCGCCGTCGAGCTGGCGGGTGCGCTCGCCGATCCACAGGAAGTGCGCCGAGACGTCGTACGGCGACTGGGTGCGGCTGTCGATCCGGGTCATCGCGTGCTCGTACTCCAGGAGCAGGGCCTCGTGGCTGGAGTGGAAGTCGACCCGGTGGAACTCGTCGGGGTCCGCGCCGATCGCGCGCATGAAGGTCAGCGCCCGGTCGATCTCCGCGGCCACGGTCTCGTACCGCTGACCGGCCAGCGAGTCGCGGACGAAGTCGGTGTTCCAGGCGTGCACCTGACGCAGGTCGGCGTACCCGCCGGTGACGAACGCCCGGACCAGGTTGAGGGTGGCGGCCGAGGCGTTGTAGACCTCCACCAGCCGCTGCGGGTCGGGCTGGCGGGACTCGGCGGTGAAGTCGAAGCCGTTGACCGCGTCGCCGCGGTAGGCCGGCAGCGTCAGGTCGCCGCGGGTCTCGGTGTCCGAGGACCGGGGCTTGGCGTACTGGCCGGCCAGCCGGCCGAGCTTGACCACCGGGACCGAGGCGGCGTACGTCAGGACGACCGCCATCTGCAGGAGCACGCGCAGCTTGTTGCGCACGTTGTCGGCCGTCACCCCGTCGAACGTCTCGGCGCAGTCGCCGCCCTGGAGGAGGAACGCCTCGCCGCGGGCGACCGCGGCGAGCTTCTCCTTCAGGTCGTCGCACTCGCCGGCGAAGACCAGCGGCGGGGACTTGCGCAGCCGGGCGACGGCGCGCTCCAGCTCGCGGGGGTCGGCGTAGGTGGGCTGCTGGGCGGCGCCCATGGCGTGCAGCTGCTCGAGGGTGGGGACGTTGCTCACCCGATCAGCCTACGTCCGGTCCGAGGACACCCCGGACGCACGGTCCGGGGCTGGGACCGCTCAGTCCCGGTCCTCGAGGTGCTCGATGTCGCGGAAGCCGGTCTTCTTGGCCCGCCCGCCGCGGTTGACCAGCCAGGTGATGACCCACAGCACCAGGCCGATGCCGAGCAGACCGGCCGCGACCTCGTAGACGATCGCCTCCCGCTCGCCCCACGGGATGACGATCAGGGCCACCGAGAGCACCGCCGCCAGCGCCGGGGTCGGGCCGGGCGAGCGGAAGAACCCGCCATCGGGGTCCCGTCGCAGCACCAGGCAGGCGACGTTGACCACGGTGAAGACGGCCAGCAGCAGGAGCGCGGTGGTGGTGGACAGGTTCGTCACCACCGGGGAGTCGGACTGGCGCGCGACGTACCAGAGCAGCCCGAGCGCCAGCACGGTGGAGAAGAGGATCCCCACCCAGGGGGCGCGGGAGCCCGGCGAGACCTTGCCCAGCACCCGGGGCAGCACGTCCTGCCGGGCCAGGCCGTAGAGCAGCCGGCTGGCCATCAGCATGTTGATCAGCGCCGTGTTGGCCACCGCGAAGACGGCCAGGAACGGGAAGACCCGGTCGATCGGGAAGTCCGGGGCCCCCTTGCTCACCACGTCGAGCAGCGCCCTGCCCTCGGACTCGTTGATGGAGTCGAGCTCGCCGGGGGTCAGCACCGAGACCACCGCGACGGCGACCAGGACGTAGATCAGCACGGCGATGCCCAGGCCGGTCAGCATCACCCGGGGGAAGATCCGCTCCGGGTCGCGCGTCTCCTCGACCATGTTGACCGAGTCCTCGAAGCCCACCATCGCGAAGAAGGCGATCGACGTGGCCAGGGTGATGGCCATGAACATGCCCTTGTCGCCCGCGTCGCGGAAGGTGAAGACCTGGCTCACGTCGCCCTCGCCCTGGGCCATCGCCCAGAACCCGACGGCGATGACGATGGCCAGCGCGGTCATCTCCACCAGGGTGAGGACGACGTTGAACTTGACCGACTCCCCCACCCCGCGCAGGTTGATCAGCGCCAGCAGGACCATGAACGCCATCGCGGTCACCATGATCACGCCGGTCCCCGGCGCCTCGTCGAGCCACCCGTTGACCACCAGGCCGCCGGTGAGGTTCTGGGCCAGGACGTTGGCCGAGGTGGACGCGCTGGTGATGCCGGAGCAGACCACGGCGAAGGCCACCAGGAAGGTGACGAAGTGGATGCCGAACGCCTTGTGGGTATAGAGCGCGGCCCCCGCGGCCTGCGGGTACTTCGTCACCAGCTCGAGGTAGGACATCGCGGTGAGGGCCGCGACGATGAACGCGAGCACGAAGGGCACCCAGACCAGGCCGCCCACCAAGCCGGCCATCTGTCCGGTGACCGCGTAGACGCCTGCGCCCAGGATGTCGCCGACGATGAAGAGCAGGAGGAGCCTGGGCCCCATCACCCGCCGAAGCTCGGGCTCCTGGGGCGTCGACGTGCCGCCCGCGTCGCCCGGCTCTGCGGCCGGTGCCGCGTGACCCTGCGACTCCGAACCCCGTGACTCCGAACCCTGTGAGTCCGACATCGATTCTCCCCACCCCTGCGCCCGAGCTGTCGGCACCACTCTGGTCCCAACCGTGAGGACTGGCAAGGAACTGCCCGCAGGGCGCGCGACGACCTAGGATGGGGCGATGGCACCCCAACGCGTCGCTGTCCTGACCGCCGGCGGATACGCCCCCTGCCTGTCTGCTGCGGTGGGCGCGCTCATCCGGACCTGGAGCCGGGAGTCCCCCGAGACCGAGATCCTCGGCTACCGCCACGGCTACCAGGGGCTGCTCACCGGCGACAGCGTGCTGGTCGACGACGCCGCCCGCAGCGGCGCCGACGTGCTGGACCGGTTCGGCGGGAGCCCCCTGGGCAACAGCCGGGTCAAGCTGACCAACGACGAGGACTGCCGCAAGCGGGGGCTGATCGGTCCCGACCAGACCGCGCTGCAGGTCGCAGCCGACCGTCTCGTCGCCGACGGAGTCTCGGTGCTGCACACCATCGGCGGCGACGACACCAACACCGCCGCCGCGGACCTGGCCGCCTACCTCGCGGAGCGCGAGATCGAGCTGACCGTGGTCGGGCTCCCCAAGACCATCGACAACGACATCGTGCCGGTGCGGCAGAGCCTGGGCGCCCTGACCGCCGCCGAGCAGGCGTCGCTGTTCGCGCGCAACGTGCTGGCCGAGCACGGCTCGAACCCGCGGATGCTGATCGTGCACGAGGTCATGGGCCGCAACTGCGGATGGCTGACCGCGGCCGCGGCGCGCGACTACATGGCCTGGCACGCCGAGCAGGAGTGGCTGCCGAGCCTGGGGCTGACGCCGGAGCGGTGGGCCGTGCACGCCGTCTACCTGCCCGAGCTGCACGTCGACCTGGAGGCCGAGGGCCGGCGGTTGCGGAAGGTGATGGACGAGATCGGCTGCGTCAACATCTTCCTGGCCGAGGGGGCCGGGGTCGCCGACATCGTCGAGGAGCTGGAGCGCTCCGGCACGCCGGTGGACCGGGACGCCTTCGGCCACGTCAAGCTCGACACCATCAACCCCGGCAAGTACTTCGCCCAGGAGTTCGCCCAGCGGATCGGGGCGGAGAAGAAGATGGTGCAGAAGTCGGGGTACTTCTCCCGCTCGGCGGCGGCCAACGAGACCGACCTGGCGATGATCGCCGAGTTCGCCGAGCTCGCGGTCGCCTCCGCCCTGCGCGGCGAGTCCGGCGTGATCGGTCACGACGAGGACCGCGGCGACGAGCTGCGGGCCATCGAGCTGGACCGGATCGCTGGCCACAAGGCCTTCGACGTCGACCAGCCGTGGTTCACCGACGTGCTGCGCTGGACCGGCCAGCGCTGAGCCTGGCCGCGCCCCACCCGGACCCGCACACCGGACCGCTGAAGGACCCCGAGGGACCACTAGGGTCTGGCCATGACGTTCTCGCTGGTGGCGCGCAGCGACGACGGCCTCTCCTGGGGGGTCGTCGTCGCCTCGAAGTTCCTGTCGGTGGGCAGTGCCGTGCCGGCCGCCGTCGCCGGCCTGGGCGCCATCGCCACCCAGGCGGACGCCAACGTCGCCTGGAAGGGCGAGGCGCTGGCCCTGCTGGACGAGGGTGCCACCGCCGAGGTGGCGCTGGCTCGGCTGCTCGAGGACGACCCCGGGCGCGACGACCGGCAGGTCGGCCTGGTCGACGCCGAGGGAGGGGTCGCGGCCTTCACCGGGGACCGCTGCTTCGACTGGGCCGGGCACCGCACCGGTGAGGCCTACTGCGCGCAGGGCAACATCCTGGCCGGGCCGCAGGTGCTGGACGCCATGGTCGAGACGTGGGAGACGAGCGGCTCCCTGCCCTTCGCCCGACGGCTGCTGGCCGCGCTGGCCGCGGGCGACGCCGCCGGCGGTGACCGTCGGGGCCGACAGTCCGCGGCGCTCTTCGTGGTCCGCGAAGGCGCCGGCTACGGCGGCCGGGACGACGTGGCCGTCGACCTGCGCGTCGACGACCACCCGGACCCCGTCGTCGAGCTGACCCGGCTGCTCGACCTCAACGACTTCTACCTCACCGCCTCCACCCCCGAGGAGCGGGAGCCGGTGGGACCAGAGCTCTTCGCGGAGCTCGAGCGACGGGTCCGGACCCTGGGGCACGAGCACGTCGCGGAGTGGGTCGGCTCGCAGAACTTCGAGATGCGCGTCGCCCCCGGGCTCAAGCCGGAGTGGATCGACCGCCGGGTGCTGCAGATCCTCCGTGACACCACCGACGACCCGGACAGCACGAACCACGAGGGAGGAGCACGGGCATGAGCATCCTGGCCATCGACGCCGGCACCACGGGGGTCACCGCGGTGGTGATCTCGCCCGAGGGTGCGATCACCACCCGGGGATACCAGGAGTTCGGCCAGCACTTCCCTCGCCCGGGCTGGGTGGAGCACTCACCCGAGGAGATCTGGCAGGCCACGCTGGAGGCCACCCGTCAGGTCCTCGACCAGGTCGACGCCTCCGAGCTCACCGCTCTGGGCATCACCAACCAGCGCGAGACCGTGCTCCTGTGGGACCGCGAGACCCTCGGCTCCCCGCGCCGCGCCATCGTCTGGCAGGACCGCCGGACCGCCGACCTCTGCGCGCGCCTGCGCAAGGAGGGGCACGAGGGCCGGGTCGCGGAGCTCACCGGGCTGCGTCTCGACCCGTACTTCTCGGCCACCAAGCTCGCCTGGATGCGGGAGCACGAACCGCACACCTGGGCGCTGGTGGAGTCGGGACGCTACGCGGTGGGCACCGTCGACTCCTACCTCATCGCCCGGATGACCCGGGGCACGTGGCACGTCACCGACGTCTCGAACGCCTCCCGCACCCTGCTCTTCGACCTGCAGACCGGCGACTGGTCCGACGAGCTCTGCACGCTCTTCGGGGTCCCGCGGGACGCGCTGCCCGAGATCGTGCCGAGCTGGGGCGAGGTCGGGGTCACCGACCCCGCCGCCTTCTGCGGTCTCTCCCTCCCGGTGGCCGGGATCGCCGGCGACCAGCAGGCGGCCCTGTTCGGGCAGACCTGCTTCGAGGAGGGTGACACCAAGTGCACCTACGGCACCGGCTCGTTCATCCTGACCAACGCCGGGACCACGCTCCCCCGCTCCGACACGGGGCTGCTCTCCACCGCTGCCTGGCGCAGCCCCGACGGGACCCTGACCTATGCGCTGGAGGGCTCGATCTTCGTCACCGGCGCCGCGGTCCAGTGGCTGCGTGACGGCCTGGGGATCATCGGTTCCGCGGCCGAGACGGAGGGGATCGCCGCGACCGTCCCGGACTCGGGCGGGCTGGTGTTCGTCCCCGCGCTGACCGGGCTGGGGGCTCCGCACTGGGACCCGCACGCGCGCGGGCTGATGATCGGCATCACCCGCGGCACCAGCCGGGCGCAGGTGGTGCGGGCCACGCTGGAGGCGATCGCGTTCGAGGTCCAGGACGTGCTGGCGACCATGCCCGCGCTCTCCTCCCTGCGGGTGGACGGCGGGGCGGCCGCCAACAGCCTGCTCTGCCAGATCCAGGCCGACCAGGTGCGCCTCCCGGTCGAGCGGCCCCGGATCGTCGAGACCACCGCGCTCGGCGCCGCCTTCCTGGCCGGTCTCGGGACCGGGGTCTGGGACTCCACCGACCAGCTGCGCGACACCTGGCAGCTCGACCGGCGCTTCGAGCCCACGGGCGACCCCGACGTCGCGGAGGCGGCGTACGGGCGCTGGACCCGGGCCGTCGAGCGCGCCAAGGGCTGGGACCAGGACTGACCGGGCTGGACGACCGACCTGCCGACCGGACCGTCAGCGGCGCCCACGTCGAGGGCCGAGGGCGTCCAGCGCCTCCTGGGCCCGCGCCACCTCGGCCTCGGCCTCGGCCACGCTCGCGCGCGCCTCGCCCGCCTCCTCCTCGGCCTCCTCGAGCTCCTGGTCCACCTCCTCGGCGGTGGACTCCAGCTCGGCCAGGCGTCGGCGCAGCTCCTCGGCCTCCGCGACCAGCTGCAGGCTGCGCGCCTCCAGCTCCGCGACCGTCTTCCCGGCCTCCCGCTCCTCCTCCTGCACGCGTGCGAGGTGCGCCCGGGCCGTGTCCAGCGCCTCGGTGGCTGCCCGTCTCCGCTTCAGGTCCGCCTCGGGATCGGGGACCACCCGCAGGTCCGGCCTCGGCGAGGCCTGCTCGACCTCGGACCCGGCCTCCGGACCGCGTGGACTCGCCACCTGCCCCAGAGCCTCGGGCAGCGCCACCGCCGCAGCCACGTCCGCCGCCTCCACCCCCGTCGCGTGCAGAGCGGCGACCAGCAGGCCGGAGCGCAGCGCGGCCGCAGCCCCCTCGTCCAGGAGCGCCGCGGTCAGGCTCGCCTCCAGCTGCTCGGCGACCGCCTCGGTCACCCGCACCCCCTCCTCGCGCGCCCGTGCCCGCGCGGAGGTGGCCAGGGCCGCGGTGACCTGCCGTCGCTGCCTGGTCAGCGCCCGGAGCTGCTCCGCGTCCAAGGTCGCCTGCGCCTCGCGCAGCGCCTCGCCGACAGCCAGCACCTGATCGACCTGCTCGGGCTCGCGGCGCACCAGCAGGTTGAGCACCCAGGCGGCCAACGACGGCTTGCGCAGCCTCTTGACCCGGTCCGACAGCGGGCGGTCCTCGGCTCGGAGCTCGCGGGCCCGGGCGTCGCGGACCGGCGTGAACTGAGCCAGTGGCAAGGCGTAGAGCTCGTCGGCGAGCGCGATGAGGGGGTCCGTCGGCACGCGGTTGAGCATAGGCTGCCCACGTGACCCAGAGCACACCACGCCGGCAGAGCCCGCGCATGCCCAGCAGCGTGCGCTGCGCCGACGAGGCAGCCGCGAGGTTCCCCCGGCTCGCGCCGAGGTACTTCGAGGCGATGTGGGAGGGCGACCTCCTGGCCGACGCGTTCGTCGCCGACTTCGCCACGGTCGGGCACGGCCGGGCGATGAAGATGCTGCGCACCGCCTGCCGCAGCGGCATCGCCGCGGTGCCGGACGCCCCTGACTCCCTGGTCGCGCTCTTCGCCGAGCTCGACGACGTGCCGTCCTGGGTCGACCTGGCCGCGATCGACAGCTCCGCCCAGTACCTGGGTCGGTACACCCGCCAGGCCGGCATCGTGCTGGGAGCCGCCTCCCTGGTCAGCGGCTACGCCAACTCTGCGGCGTCGCGCCCGCTGGAGATGACCGGCCGCTACATCGACAGCGCCGGCGCCCGCACCATCGAGGTGGCCTCGTGGCTGGTCGAGTCCACCGCCGCGGGCGGACTACACCGCCACGGCCGGGGCTTCGAGCTCACGGTCCGGGTGCGGATCATCCACGCGCTGGTCCGCCACGCGCTGAGCCACGACGAGCGCTGGGACGCACCCGCCTGGGGGGTACCGATCAGCCAGGCCTTCCTCGCCTACACGCTGATCGAGTTCTGCCTCATCCCGCTGCGTGGGATGCGCGCGATCGGCGCCCCCTACCTGCCCCACGAGGTGGCCGGCTACTACGCCCGGTGGCGCTACATCGGGCACCTGCTGGGCATTGACCCCGACCTGCTGCCGCAGGGGCGTGCGGACCAGGAGGCGCTCGAGGAGATCTACCTGCTCACCCGGCCGGAGGTGGAGGACTACTGCCGACGCCTGGTCGGCTCGATCAACTCCGACTTCCTGGTGCCCGAGATCGAGGAGCTCCTCCCGTACCCCCGGCTGCACGTCCTCGCCCCGCCCACGGTGCACGGACTCGAGCGGGTCTTCCTGGGCGACCAGGTGGCCGACGAGCTGGGCATCCCGGAGAGCCGGGTCAAGCTCCTGGTCCGCGCCCTCGGCCCGGTGCTCGGCACCCTCAACGCGGCGGTCGATCGGGTCCCCGGCACGCTCGCCCGCCGAACCGCACGCGGCGAGCGGTACCGGCTCAGGCAGGACGCCCGGCTACGCGCGCGGTACTCGGTCCAGCACGACCTGGTCGACGCGGCACCAGGCGGCCAGCCACATCCGGCCAGGGTCCCGGCCGGCGACGACGGGCAGGCCCCGGCGTCGGGCCGGTGAGGGCCGCGACCCGGCGGCGCCGGCTGCTCACTCGGCGTCGAGGCCCTGCTCGATGGCGTAGCGGGTGAGCTGCACCCGGTTGTGCATCTGCAGCTTGCGCAGGGTGTTCTGGACGTGGTTCTGCACGGTGCGGTGCGAGATGACCAGCCGCTCGGCGATCTGCTTGTAGCCCAGTCCCTTGGCCACCATCCGCAGCACCTCCGTCTCCCGCTCGGTGAGCGACTCCGGCCCGGACAGCGGGCCCGGCCCCGCGGGGTCCTCCATCCGCCGGAACTCCCCCAGCACCAACCCGGCCAGGCCGGGGGTGAAGACCGAGTCGCCGGCCGCCACCCGACGTACGGCGTCGAGCAGCTCGGCCCGGGAGGCGGACTTGACCAGGTAGCCGGTCGCCCCCGCCTTGACCGCCTCCAGCACGTCGGCCTGCTCGCCGGAGGCCGAGAGGATCAGCACCCGGGCCGACGGATCCGTCGTGAGCACCTGGCGGGTGACCTCCACCCCGTTCGGCTCCGGGATCTGCAGGTCCAGCACGACGACCTGGGGGCGGGCCGCGGGGAACCGGGCCAGCGCCTGCCGACCGTCCGCAGCGACCGCGACCACGTCGAAACCGGCCTGCTGCAGGTCGCGCTCGACGGCGTCGCGCCACATCGGGTGGTCGTCGACCACCATCACCCGCACCGGCTGCTCCCCCACGGCAGGGACCCTACTGGCCGGAGCCGGTGGCGCGCACGCGCCGGTAGCGACCGCGCCGGTGCAGCAGCGGATCCTCCTCGCGGCCCTCCGGGGCGTCGAGGTCCACCTCGTCCAGGACGCAGGTGACCAGCGTGGACCAGCCGGCCTCGGTGGTCTCCTGCACCGAGACCGCGGCCCAGCCGTCGGCCGTGGTGAGCCGGGGGCCGGCGGGGTGCTCGACGAAGTCGCCGGTCCGGAACGGACCGCCCGGGGCCGGGGCGACCCCGGCGAACACCTCGGCGAGGTCCCGGTGCTCCCACCTCAGCAGGTGGACCAGACCACGTCCGGTCGCGAGCAGCTCCTCGGTCAGGTCGGCGTCGGGGTCCAGCAGCCCCAGCACCCGCCCCGGTTCGCCGTCGGCCACCAGCAGGGAGGAGACGGTCAGGCCCGCTCGCCGGTCGCCCTGCCCGGCGGTCCACAGGCTCACCGCGCCCCCGAGCCGCCCCCGCAGGCGGCGGGCCGCGCTCCGCTCGGGCTCGGGGGTGGCGAACGGGTGGCTGGTGTGGATGGTCATCGGTGCACCTGCCCGACTGCGGATGCCGAGCGGTCCCTCACCGGGACGCTCAGCTCCCACTCCGTACCGCCGCTCCCCGTGCTCAGGACGCAGGACCCACCCAGCTCCTCGATCCGCCCGCGGATCGAGGAGGCGACACCGAGCCGGCCCTCCCGCTCGGCCTCGGCCAGCCGCTCGGCCCCGATGCCCGGTCCCTCGTCGCGCACGCTCACCGTCACCTGCTCCCCCACCTGCTCGAGGAAGACCCACGCGGGAGCGGTCAGGCCGACGTGCATCCGCACGTTGTCCAGACAGGCAGCCACGGCCGCCACGAGCTCGGCCGCCCGGGCCGCCGGCATCGGCACCTCGGTCCCCGGCGTGACCACCGTGACGGTGGGGGTGGCCAGCGTCTCGAGCGCGGCCGAGAGGTCCACCGGCGCACCGCTCGCCGGCGCCTCTCCCGCCGGCACCGTGGCGGGGGCGGACTGCACGCTGTCCTGTGCGCGGATCAGCGAGCGCAGCCGGGTCTCCTGCTCGGCCGCCAGGGTTCCGAGCGTGCCCAGCACCTGGGCCGGGTCGCGGGTCACCGAGGCGTCGCGGCCGGCGCGCTGCACCAGGCTCAGCACCTGCAGCACGCCGTCGTGCACCGCCCGGGAGAGCCGGGCACGCTCCTGCGCAGCGGCTGCCTCGCGCTCGGCGCGCGCCCGCTCGGCCGCCATCTGCTGAAGCGACTGGCACAGGTAGCCCACCACGCACCCGCCCAGCAGGAGCAGGAAGACGTGGCCGTAGTTGGTCTGGGTCAGCTGCTCCCGGATGAGCACGTCGGTGAGCGCCAGCACCGCCCCGGCGAGCAGGCCGCCGCGCCAGCGCCAGGAGATGGACCAGGCCAGGAGGGCGCCCATCACCCAGTAGCCGGGCACCGTGGCGCGGAACCCCTCGCCCTTGAGCCACGGGGTCACGGCCAGGGCGGCGACCGCCACGGCGAGGTCGGCGGCCAGCAGCCAGGCGGTACGCCGCCACGGCATCCGGTAGGCGTACAGCGCGAACACCGTCCAGGCCGTGAGCCCGGCCAGCACCAGGAGGGTGGCCCCCGGGCGCACGTGGTTGTCCCAGCGCCAGGCGGCCATCGCCAGCATGTTGACCGTGACCACGACCCTCAGCACTGCGAGGGCGGCGTGCAGCCGGTCCTCGACCGCGACCACCGCCGGGTCGGAGCGAGGGGACGACGCCACCGCGGCCGCGGTCAGGACGCCTTCTTCGACCGGTCCCGGTCGACCGACGGGTCGGGCGCGCCGCCGCGCTCGAGGCGCCGGGTGTCGTCGGAGGCCTTCCGGGACTCCTCCTTGGCGCGGACCGCATACATGTCGACGTACTCCTGGCCGGAGAGCCGCATGATCTCGTACATGATCTCGTCGGTGATCGACCGCAGGATGTAGCGGTCGTTCTCCATCCCCTCGTAGCGGGAGAAGTCCAGCGGCTTGCCGAAGCGCACCAACGGACGGGTGATCGTGCCGAACTTCTTGCCGGGGGGCGCCACCACGTCGGTTCCGACGACCGCCACCGGGATCACCGGCGCGCCGGACTCCAGGGCGAGCCGGGCCACCCCGGTCTTGCCCCGGTAGAGGCGCCCGTCGTGGGACCGCGTCCCCTCGGGGTAGATCCCGAAGAGGTCGCCCTGGGCGAGGATCCTCTTGGCCGACTTCAGCGCACCCTCCGCGGCGTTCGCTCCGCTGCGGTCGATCGGGACCTGGCCGGACCCGCTGAAGAACTGCTTCTGGAACCAGCCCTTGATGCCCGGTGAGTTGAAGTACTCCGCCTTGGCCACGAAGGTCACGCGACGCGGCAGCGTCAGCGGCATGAACAGCCAGTCGGCGTAGGAGAGGTGGTTGCTGGCCAGGATCGCCGGCCCCTCGGACGGGACGTTCTCCAGCCCCGAGACCTCCGGGCGGAAGACGACACGGAGGAGGGGGCCGAGGGCGATCCGCTTCAGGAACCAGTAGAGCACGACGCGAGCCTAGCCCCTGGAAAACCCCTGGTGCAGAATGCGCCCATGTCGATCGACCCGCGGGCCCGTCCGCTCTCGCTGCCGGCCCGCCCCGAGGCCACCGGCGGGCGTCGGGTGGGGGTCCTGCTGAGCCACGGCTTCACCGGCTCCCCGGCCTCGATCAGGCCCTGGGGCGAGGCGCTGGCCCAGCACGGGTACGCCGTCGAGGTGCCGCGGCTGCCCGGTCACGGGACGTCGTGGCGGGATCTCGACGCCACCGGCTGGGACGACTGGTACGGCGAGATCGAGCGCACGTTCCTCCGGCTCTCACGCACCTGCGACGCCGTGGTGGTCGGCGGGCTCTCGATGGGCGGGACCCTGGCGCTGCGGCTCGCGGCGGAGCACGGCGACGCGGTGGCGGGACTGGTGCTGGTCAACCCGGCGGTGCACTCCACCCGCAAGGACCTGCTCGCCCTGCCCCTGCTCAAGCACCTGGTCGGCTCGGTGCCGGGGCTGGCCGACGACATCCGCAAGCCCGGCGTCACCGAGCACGGCTACGTCCGCACCCCGCTCGGGGCGCTGCACTCCCTCACCCGGCAGTGGCGAGCGCTGAGGGCCGACCTTCCGCGGGTGACGAGCCCGCTGCTCCTGCTCCGGTCCGCGGAGGACCACGTGGTCGACCCGTCGTCGGCGCGGATCATCGCCCGCGAGGTCTCCAGCCGGGAGCTGACCGAGCGGGTGCTGCCCGACAGCTACCACGTCGCCACGCTCGACCACGACGCCGAGACGATCTGCGCGGAGTCCGCGGCATTCGTCTCCCGGGTCACCGCCGAGGGCCTCCCGCAGGGGTCACGGGCTAGCCTCGAGACGTGAGCGGACGGGACGACGACGAGCGCTGGCGCTCCATCGTCGACAACTACGGGGAGCGTGCCCGGCTGGACGACGACGGCTCCGTCGCGCCGCCGTACGTCGAGGAGCCCGAGCAGCTCGAGCAGCCCACCCCGTTCCAGGAGCACGACCACGTCCCGGAGCCGGACCCGGACATGGAGGAGCGCGAGGCCGCGAGCGAGGCCGAGGACCGGTTCGTCCCCCCGCCGCCCGCTCCCCTGCCCCGGACCACCCCGCTGCGCCTCGCTGCCTGGACCGGCGTGCTCGGAGCCCCGCTGGCGATGCTCGTGCTCGCCGTCCTCGGGCTGGGCCCGCCGACCTGGCTGGTCCTGACGATCTGCTTCGCATTCGTGACCGGATTCGTCTACCTGATCTCGACCATGGGCCGCGAGCCGCGGGACCCGTGGGACGACGGCGCGGTGGTCTGAGGCACGGCACGCTCCGGGTCCCTCGATCCTCGCCGGCGTTCACTAGAGTCGGCACGGTGAGCGTGAGTGAGAACGTGGAAGTGACCGGGCACCTGATGGACAGCGGGGTGCTCTCCGAGATCCTGGACGACATCCGGGAGTACGAGGGCGACTGGGTGATCAACGGCATCGACGTGGGCCGGGAGGCGACGGACACCTCCACCGCGACCATCACGGTGACCGCCGAGGACGACGAGGCCCTGCAGCGCCTGCTCATGCGCCTGCAGACGCGGGGCGTCAACATGGTCGACCCGGGCGAGGCGTCGGTCTCCGAGTGCCGCCGTGACGGCGTGTTCCCCGACGGCTTCTACTCCACCACCAACCTGCCCACCCGGGTCCGCCTCGAGGGGGTCTGGCACGAGGTGGAGAACCCGGAGATGGACTGCGGGCTGGTGGTGCTCGGCGGCACGGAGAAGACCCGCCTGGTGACCATGCCGATGTCCGACGTCCGCAGCGGGATGCAGGTCGTCTGCGGCGCGGCCGGCATCCGGGTGACGGTGCCGGTGGTGACCAAGGACGACGAGCACTTCGGCTTCATGGAGTCCGACGTCTCGTCCGAGAAGCCCCAGGCCGTCCTGGTCCGCCAGGTGGCCGACGGGATGCGCGAGGCCAAGGCAGCCGGGAAGAAGGTGCTCTGGGTGGGCGGCCCGGGCGTCGTGCACACCGGTGCGGCGCCGGCCATGGTGGCGATGGTGCAGGCCGGCTTCGTGGACGTGCTCTTCGCCGGGAACGCCCTGGCCACCCACGACATCGAGGCCAGCCTCTACGGGACCAGCCTCGGCGTCGACCTGGCGCACGGCCGAGGGGTCAAGCACGGCCACGAGCACCACATCCGGGCCCTGAACACCATCCGCAAGGAGGGGTCGATCGCCGCCGCGGTCGAGAACGGGGTGGTCACCGGAGGGATCATGCACGCGCTGGTCACCACCGGGAAGAGCTTCGTGCTGGTCGGGTCCGTGCGCGACGACGGACCCCTGCCCGACGTCTACACCGACGTGCTGGAGGGCCAGCGCGCCATGCGGGCCGAGCTGCCGGACGTGGGCTTCTGCCTGATGGTCGCCACCATGCTGCACTCCGTGGCGACCGGGAACATCCTGCCCGCCTCCATCCCCCTGGTCTGCGTCGACATCAACCCCGCCACGGTGACCAAGCTGGCCGACCGCGGCTCCTCCCAGGCCCGGGGCATCGTGACCGACGTGGGGCTCTTCCTGGAGCAGCTGGCGCTCGAGCTGGTGCCTGGGTACCGCCGGGACTGAAGAGCGCGTCCGGTCAGGCGCCGGAGGCGGCAGCACGGGCCAGCAGCGCCGCGCCGACCAGTCCGGCCTCCGGCCCGAGCAGGGCCGTGACGACCGGAGGCGCCGTCCGGTGGCCGCGACCCACCAGCTGCGCTCCCAGCTCGCGCCGGGCCGGTGCGAGCACGGCCTCCCCGGCCGCCGCCAGCCCCCCGCCGACCACCACGCACTCGGGGTCGAGCGCCGCGACCAGGTTGGACAGGCCCAGGCCCAGCCAGCGCCCGACCTCCTCGAGCACCTCCTGGGCGAGGGGGTCGCCGCGGTCGGCCGCCTCGGTCACCATCGGCCCGGTCAGCTGGTCGGGGTCACCGCCGGTGCGCTCCTGGAGCACGGGGCCCCGGCGCTCCCAGGAGGCCCTGACCCCGCGGAGCAGGGCCGGGCCGGAGGCGTACTGCTCCCAGCACCCCCGACCACCGCACTCGCAGACCGCGCCACCGGGCTGGACCTTCATGTGTCCTACCTCGCCGGCCATGCCGCCGGCACCGCGCAGCACCGTGCCACCGACCGCGATGCCGCCACCGATGCCGGTGCCGAGGGTGACCAGCACAGCGGAGCCGGCCCCGTGGGCCGCCCCCAGCTCGGACTCGGCCACCGCCGCGCACGTCGCGTCGTTCTCCAGCAGGACCGACGTACCCCAGCGTTCCGTGAGCCGGCTCCGCACCGGGTCGTCCCGCCACGGCAGGTGCGGAGCGAACCGGACCCGCTCGCCGTCGGCGTCCACGAAGCCCGCGGCGGCGATGCCCACCCCGGCGACCGGGGCGCCCGCCGCCACCGCGGCCACCGCGTCGCTCAGCGCGTCCTCGACCTCGGCCACCGTGGCCTGCCGCCCCGGTGAGGCCAGCCGCGCCGTGCGCAGGACCGTCCCCTCGGGTCCGACCACGCCCGCGAGCACCTTGGTCCCCCCGATGTCCACCCCGATCCACACCGGCGAGCTCACGAGGTGCCGGTGTCCTTGTCCTCGGGCCGGTCCTCGGGCCGGTCCTCGGGCCAGTCCTCCCCCAGGTCGATGTGCTCGACCCGGCTCGGTCCGGTCGCCGGTCCGGTCGACGGCCCGGCCTGCTGCGCGGCGAGCAGCGAGGTGGCGGCGGAGAGCAGGTGGGTGGCGGCAGAGGCGAGGTGGCCCTTCACCTCGGGACTGACGCTGCGCGCCGCCTGGACGGCGCGGCAGACCGGGCAGACCTGGCACTCGGGCGCGCCCGTAGCCAGGTGCTCGTCGGCCTCGCGCCAGGAGTCGGCCACGTGCTCGGCGGCATCCTCGAGTCCGTGTCCCAGGTCGGCGCCGTGCTCACGGACCCACCCCGCCAGCGACCCCAGGAGCCGTACCGTCTCCTCCCCCAGGGTGCCGACCTCCTCGGCACCGCCCTCGTCCTGCCCGGTGTGGTTCATGTGACCTTCTCCTCGAAGCGGACCTGCAGGTTGCCACCCTCCACCCTGGCGCCGGCCAGCGGCAGGGCGTGCACGGCGCTGGGCAGCGACAGCACCCGGCGGTAGGAGCCGACGGTGACCAGGAGGTCGTCCCCTCGTCTGGCCAGCTCGACCTCCTTTGGCCCCACCAGCGGGAGCCGCACGGTCATCACCAGGTGGGCTCCGGAGCGCTCGACCCGGAAGGGCGCCCTCCCGGCGGGTGGTGCCACCGGATCCTGCCCGGCATAGAGGTCGAGCGCCATCGCGGCGACCGCCTGCTCCCCCACCGGCTCCTCGGCCCGGTACGCCGCGCGCCAGACCGGGAGCCCGTCGAACGAGCGCTCCAGGTCCCGGAGCACCTCGGCCTGGGCCCGCACCCACCCCTCGCGCCACTCATCACCCTCGGCGCCCGGGAAGACCCGGTTGGCCACGACGCCGTCCACGGCGTAGCCGAGCAGGGAGAGCGTCGTCCAGGAGCGGCGGGCCTCCGCGAGCACGACGCGCTCGGGGGTCAGCACGAGCCGCACGCTGGCGCCGGGACCGGTCAGCAGCTCCCGGACCTCTCCCAGCTCGCGCAGCAGGTCCTCCACGGCTCCGAAGACGGGGTCGCCTGGCATCGGGACCCCCGCGGCCCGGCCGAGCACCGGACCCAGGGTCCGCACCATCCGTCGCTGCACCGGGAAGACCCGGGTCATGTACCACCCCAGCGCCTCGGGCAGTGCGAGCAGTCGCAGGGTCTCCGCCGTGGGCGCGCAGTCCACGACGATCACGTCCCACTGCCCCTGCCGGGCCTGGGCCCGCAGCTCGAGCAGCGCGAGCACCTCCTCCGCGCCGGGCAGGACGGTGAGCTCCTCGGCGGCGACCGGGTCCACCCCGGCCACGTCCAGCACCCCCCGGAGGTACTCCTGGATCTGGGCCCACGACTGCTCGAAGCGCCGCTGGGCGTCGACCTGCGCGACGAAGAGCCGCTCCGCGACCTCGGTAGGCTCCGGTCCCGCCGGTACGCCGTACACGTCACCGAGGGAGTGGGCGGCGTCCGTGGAGAGCACCAGGGTGCGGCGCCCGGACCGGGCAGCCGCCGCGGCCGTCCCGGCCGCGACCGTGGACTTGCCGACGCCGCCCTTGCCGGTGAAGAGCAGGACTCTCAAGGTCAGAGCGACTCGACGCGCTTCTTGAGCCCCTTCAGCGCGGTGTCGATGAGGATCTTCTCGCCCTTGCGCTTGAGCATGCCGATGACCGGGATGGAGACGTCCAGGGCCAGGCGGTACGTCACCTCGGTGGTGCCGTCGCCACGGTCCTTGAGCAGGTAGGCGCCGTCGAGGGCGCGCAGCATCTTCCCCTCCACGAGCGTCCAGGTGACGGCCTCGTCGCCGTCCCACTCGTACGCCAGGGTGTACTCGTCCTTGATCGGCGAGACGTCGAGGGAGAAGAAGACCTTGTCCGCCCGCCCCTGGGAGCCGGCGTCCAGGACCTCGACCTTGCGCATCCCCTTGGCCCACGCGGGGTAGGCCTCGAAGTCGGCGATGACGTCCATCACGGCGCGCGGCTCGGCGTCGATGACGATCGAGGACGTGGTCTGCTCGGCCATCCCTGCCTCCACTGGGTCTTCGCCGGTCGGCACGACCGACTCACGGGTCAAGGCTGCGACCCTACCGGATCATCCGGCCGCCGGACCCGGCGGTAACCTGCGCTCTGAATCCCCGATCCAGGAGGCACCTGACTTGCGTGAGTTCTCCTCGCCGCTGACCACCGATCTGCCGACCAGCGGCAACCTCACCGACGACATCGTCCGCAACGCCCGAGAAGCCGGGGACTCGGTGGCGTTCCGGCGCAACACCCCCGAGGGATGGGTCGACGTCACCGCGGGGGAGTTCCTCGCCCAGGTGCGCGGCGTCGCGAAAGGACTCGTCGCCGCGGGGATCGAGATCGGCGACCGCGTCGCCCTGATCTCCAAGACCCGCTACGAGTGGACGCTCCTGGACTACGCGATCTGGTTCGCCGGTGCCGTCACGGTGCCGGTCTACGAGACCTCCTCGGCCGACCAGGTTCGCCAGATCCTCGGCGACTCCGGCGCCCGCGCCGTGGTCGGCGAGGGCCCCGAGCACGTGGCGAAGGTCAGCAGCGCCCGCGCGGGACTCGAGGAGCTCCACCACGTGTGGTCGATCGAGGACCGCGCGATCGAGGTGCTGACCGGGCTGGGCCACGACGTCGACGACGACGAGCTGGAGCGGCGTCGTACGAACGCGGGACCGGACACCGTCGCGACCCTGATCTACACCTCCGGCACCACCGGCGTGCCCAAGGGCTGCATGCTCACGCACGGCAACTTCATGTTCGAGCTGGGGGTGGCCACCGACGAGCTCGACGAGCTCTTCGCCGAGGGCGCCTCGACGCTGCTCTTCCTCCCGCTGGCCCACGTCTTCGCGCGGATCATCCAGATCGGGTCCGTGAAGCGCCGCGTGGTGCTCGGCCACAGCGCCGACATCAAGAACCTCGTGGCCGACCTCCAGGTCTTCCGCCCCACCTTCATCCTCGCCGTTCCCCGGGTCTTCGAGAAGGTCTTCAACACCGCCTCGCAGAACGCCGCGGTGGACGGCAAGGGCAAGATCTTCAACCGGGCGGCCGAGGTGGCCATCGCCTGGTCGCGCGCCCGCGACCGCGGTCGCATCCCGGTGGCTCTGCGACTCCAGCACGCGCTCTTCTCCAAGCTGGTCTACCGCAAGCTGGAGGCCGCGCTGGGCGGACAGTGCCGGCACGCCGTCTCCGGCGGTGCACCCCTGGGAGAGCGGCTCGGCCACTTCTACCGGGGCATCGGCCTGACCATCCTGGAGGGCTACGGGCTCACCGAGACCACCGCCGCGCTGACGGTCAACGTGCCGCAGGCGCACAAGGTCGGCTCGGTCGGCCGTCCGTTCGGTGGCACCACCGTGCGGGTCGCCGACGACGGCGAGCTGATCTTCAAGGGCGGGCAGGTCTTCAGCGGCTACTGGAACAACCCGGAGGCGACGGCCGAGGTGCTCGACGCCGAGGGCTGGTTCCACACCGGCGACGTCGGGGAGATCGACGACGAGGGATTCGTCCGGATCACCGGCCGCAAGAAGGAGATCCTGGTGACCGCCGGCGGCAAGAACGTGGCCCCCGCGGTGCTCGAGGACCGGCTCCGCGCGCACCTGCTGATCGACCAGTGCATCGTGGTCGGCGACGGCCAGCCCTACATCGGCGCCCTGGTCACCCTGGACCCCGAGACGGTGCCCGGCTGGGCGGAGGCTCGCGGCAAGAAGGGGACGCTCGAGCAGCTCGCCTCGGACGAGGACCTGCACGCCGAGATCGACGCCGCCATCGAGGAGGCCAACAAGGCCGTCTCCCGCGCCGAGTCCATCCGCAAGTACCGCATCCTGACGGCCTCCTGGACCGAGGAGGGCGGGCAGCTGACCCCCAGTCTGAAGCTGAAGCGGAGCGTGGTCATGCGGGAGTTCCGTGACGAGGTCGAGGCCCTCTACCTTCCTTGACCAAAACGCGAACAAGACCCGGTACAGACCACTAGCGTTCGATCCGAAGTTCTCGCCACGCCCGTCTTGCGACTTGGGCATGGTGTGACGCATTGGACAGGAACGCAGTACCGGGGGCGATGAGCCTCGGTCTGCTCAAGACCGGAGGCTCAACCCATGGATCGACGCAAGCTCCTGCTCGTCGTGGCCGTCGTCGTGGCGCTGTTCGGCACCGCCCTCGTCTACCTCTACGTGGAGAGCGCGGACAACCGGGCGGCGGAGCAGTACGACACGGTCGAGGTGCTGACCGCGGTCAGCCCGATCGTGACCGGCGAGACGATCGCTGACGCCGCCAACGGCGGCAAGATCCAGCGTCAGAGCCTGCCCCGCAACACCGTCCTCCCCTCGGCGGTGACCACGATCGACTCACTCGAGGGGCTGGCGGCCAACACCAACATCTACCCGGGCGAGCAGATCGTGCCGGAGAAGTTCGGCGGCGTGGGCGAGTCCTCGGCCCTCCCGATCCCCAACGGCAAGCTCGCGGTCTCGGTGCAGCTCACCGACACCGCCCGGGTCTCCGGCTTCGTCTCGGCCGGCTCGGACGTGGCGGTCTGGCTGAACGGGACCGGGCCGGAGGGCCAGCCCTTCACCCGGCTGCTGCTGCCCGAGGTGAAGGTGCTCGCGGCCGGATCGACCACCCTGGTCTCCACCACCTCCACCGACCAGACGGGGGCGGAGACGACCGAGCAGCTCCCCCGGACCCTGCTGACGCTCGCGGTCGACCAGCCCCAGGCCGAGAAGCTCATGTTCGCCGCCACCAACGGCGAGCTCTCCTTCGGGCTCCGCACCGGCACGACCAAGATCGCGCCCAACCCGGGCACGAACCTCCAGAACCTCTTCAGCTAGGCGACCCACGATGCCGATCCTTCTCGACGCGGACCCAGCCAAGGCTGCGGCGCTGCTGACCGTGCTCCCGGCGGGCACGCAGGTGGCGGACAGCCAGGAACGGCTCTTCGGCTGGCTGCAGCTGCACACCGACGAGTACGCCGTGGTGCTCGGACCCAGCCTCGGAGTCCCCGAGGCGATGGCGATCGCGGACCGGATGCGGACCGCCCTGCCCACCGCGAGCGTCGTCCTGGTGCGCGACTCGGTGGACACCGACGTCCTGACCCAGGCCATGCACGCCGGTGTGCGCGAGGTGGTCACGGCCTCCGACCTCCCCCAGGTCAACGCCGCCCTGCAGCGGGCGCACGCCCTGTGGGCGGCCCTGCGCGGCAACGCCGCTCCGTCCTCGCGCCTGGGCCGGGTGATCACGATCTTCTCCCCCAAGGGCGGGGTCGGGAAGACCACCATGTCGGTGAACCTCGGCATCGCGCTGATGCGCGGCGGGGAGAACAAGGTGTGCGTGGTCGACCTCGACCTCGCCTTCGGCGACATCGCGATCACCCTGCAGCTCTTCCCGACGCACTCCATCGAGCACGCCATCGGCGGCGAGCAGTCGATGGACTACGCGTTCATCGAGGAGCTCATGACCCCCCACGAGAGCGGCCTGATGGTGCTGGCCGCTCCCAGCCAGCCCGACGCCCGCGAGCGGGTCACGGGCGCGCTGGTCACCCGGCTGCTGCGTACCCTCCAGGACCACTTCGACTACCTGGTGCTGGACACGGCACCCGCCTTCGACGAGCAGACGCTGACCGCGCTCGACGAGACCGACGACTGCATCATCGTCGCGACCCTGGACGTCCCCACCCTGAAGAACGTCAAGGTGGCGCTGGAGACCCTCGACGTGCTGGGCGTAGCCGAGGGTCACCGGCACCTGCTGCTCAACCGGGCCGACGAGCAGGTCGGCATCGGGGCGGACAAGGTCGAGGGCATCCTCGGCATGGACGTCGCGGCCCAGGTGGCCACCTCGCTGGACATCGCCAAGGCCACCAACGCGGGCCGGCCGTTGATGCTCTCCTCCCCCTCGCACCCCTCCTCGAGGGCGGTCCGCGCCCTGGCCGAGAAGCTGATGGGCCACGAGACCCCGATGTCCTCGCCGCTCGCCGCACCCAAGGGCAAGTCCTCCAAGGCGTCCAGGGCTCCCAAGCTCGAGATGCCCGCCCCCGTGGCTCCCACCCCCGCACCCACCGAGAAGCGCGAAGAGGGCCAGAAGCGCTTCCGCATCAGCAGGAGATGACGAGATGAGCAACCTCTCCGAGCGCCTGGCCGCCCGGCGTCGCGCCGAGGAGGCCGCCGCCGCCGCCGGCCTGCTCACCCCCGACCTCACCGCCCAGGTGCCGGTCGAGGCACCCACCCAGCAGATCCGGACCGAGGAGCCGCCGCTGGCTCCCGCTTCCCCTGCGGCGGGTGCCTCCGACTCCCCGCTCAACGACCGCCGTACCCCCGGACCCGACGTGGCCGTGGGACGGCGGGCCCAGCCCACCAACACCGATCGCATCGAGGAGCTCAAGGCCTCGGTGCACGCCGAGCTGCTGCGGCAGCTCGGGCCGCAGCTCTACGACTCCAACCTGGAGCAGAGCGAGCTGGACCAGAAGGTCCGTGGCGCTCTCGCGGACGTGCTCAAGCGGAGCGACCGGCCGATCAGCGCGGCAGACCGCCAGCAGATCACCAGCGAGATCAGCGACGACATCCTCGGGTACGGGCCGATCGAGCCCTACCTGCGCGACCCGGAGGTCTCCGAGGTCATGGTCAACGGCGCGCACAGCATCTGGCTGGAGCGCAAGGGCCGGCTGGTCGCGGCGGACGCGATCTTCCAGGACGAGGCGCACCTGCGCCGGACCATCGACAAGATCGTCTCCCGGATCGGCCGACGCGTCGACGAGTCCAGCCCGATGGTGGACGCGCGGCTGCCCGACGGCAGCCGCGTCAACGCCGTGGTCCCGCCGCTGGCGATCGACGGCTCCGCGCTCACGATCCGCAAGTTCTCCACCGACCCGCTGACCGCCGACGACCTCGTCCGGTTCGGCTCGATCAGCCAGCGGACCAAGGAGTTCCTCGACGCCTGCGTCAAGGGGCGCCTCAACATCATCGTCTCCGGCAGCACGGGCGCCGGGAAGACCACCACCCTGAACGTCCTGTCGTCGTTCATCCCGACCGACGAGCGGATCGTGACGATCGAGGACGCCGCCGAGCTCCAGCTGAAGCAGGAGCACGTGGTGCGGCTGGAGTCCCGGCCGTCCAACATCGAGGGCAAGGGTGCGGTGACAATCCGCGACCTGGTGAAGAACAGCCTGCGCATGCGTCCCGACCGGATCATCGTCGGTGAGGTCCGTGACGCCTCGGCCCTCGACATGCTCCAGGCGATGAACACCGGTCACGACGGCTCCATCTGCACCGTCCACTCCAACGGCCCCCGCGACACGCTCTCCCGCATGGAGACCCTGGTGCTGATGGCCGGGATGGACCTGCCGATCCGGGCGATCCGGGAGCAGGTGGCCTCCGCCGTGGACTTGATCGTGCACCAGACCCGGTTCAAGGACGGTTCCCGGCACATCACCCATGTCACCGAGGTGGAGCGGATGGAGGGCGACATCATCACCCTGCAGGACGTCTTCCTCTACGACCACTCCGCCGGCTTCGACGCCGAGGGACGCACCCTCGGCGGCCTCAAGGCCACGGGCCTGCGACCGAAGTTCCTGGAGAAGATGGCCTACAACAACGTGCAGGTCGACCCGCTGATCTTCGCCCCGGAGCGGTTCTGATGCGCCGCCTGACCCGGCTGGCCGCCGCACTCGGCGTCGCCGGCCTGCTGTCGCTGCCCGTCGCCGCCCACGCCCAGGACGACGCCGCCATCACCCACGTCCAGACCACCGAGACCGGGGTGCAGGTGCTCGTCACCGTCCCTCCGGGCGCGGAGGTCGACCTGGCGGGGGTGCAGCTGAGCGTCGACGGCACAGCCACGACCGCCACGGCCGAGCCGGCCGGCGGCACGTCCGTCGAGCGCACCACGGTGCTGGTCATCGACACCAGCAAGTCGATGGACGGCGAACGGTTCGTAGCAGCCAAGGCCGCGGCCGACGCCTACCTCACCTCGGTGCCCGCCGACGTCAAGGTCGGCCTGGTCACCTTCGACCGCGAGGTGGTCACCGCCGTCGAGCCGACCACCGACCGGGAGAGCGCCCGGGCCGCGCTGGAGTCGCTGACCCTGGCGCGCCAGACCCGGTTGTACGAGGGCGTGATGGGTGCCGCCGAGCTCGCCGGGACCTCCGGGCAGCGCAGCCTGCTCGTGCTCTCCGACGGAGCGGACACCAGCAAGACCCCGCTCAGCGACGCGATCGGCGCGATCTCCACCTCCGGCGTCCTGGTCGACGTCGTCGCCCTCGAGCAGGACGGGGACCTCGGTCCCCTCACCCAGCTGAGCACCGCGGGGAACGGCGAGGTGATCAGCGCCGAGATCGACGCGCTCACCGCAGCGTTCTCCGAGGAGGCGGAGATCCTCGCCCGGCAGGTGCTGATCAGCGCCGACCTGCCCGACGAGGTCGGCGCCGAGGGCACCGTCGCGGTGACCCTGCCCACCGACGCCGGGAGCCTCAGTGCCGAGGTCTTCGCCCCCGTACGCAAGGCCGGCATGCAGGCCGCCGAGGTCACCCTGCCGTCGGCCGACCGCGGGCTGCTCCTCCCCTCGTGGGGCAAGTGGGCGGCCGTCGCGCTGATCGGCGTGGGCTTGCTGGTCTTCCTCGGCGCACTGCTCACCGGCATGGCCAAGCGCGAGCTGACCGCCGAGGAGCGGGTCGCCATGTACGCCGGCCTGGCCACCGGCCCGGCCCCCCAGCAGGCCAAGGGCGCTCGCGGCTCCGACGAGACCTTCGCCCAGTTCCGCGGCGCGGCCGACTCGGTGTTGAAGCGGAACAAGTCGCTCGAGGAGCGGATCGCCGGCAAGCTCGAGGCTGCCGACAGCGGGTTCCGGTCCTCGGAGTGGCTGCTGCTGCACGTGGGCATCATCGTGGGCGCCGGTCTGGTGGGTGCCCTCCTCAGCGGAGGCAACCTCGTCGTCGGCCTGCTCTTCATCGCCCTCGGCACCGTGGTCCCGTGGCTCTACCTGGGGAGGGCGCGGAAGAAGCGGGTGAAGAAGTTCAACGCTGCTCTTCCCGACACCCTGCAGCTGATGTCCGGCTCCTTGTCCGCCGGCCTCTCCCTGGCGCAGTCGGTCGACACCATCGTCCGCGAGGGCACCGAGCCGATCGCCAGCGAGTTCAAGCGGGTGCTGGTCGAGACGCGGCTCGGCGTCTCGCTCGAAGATGCCATGCAGGGCATCGCCGACCGGTTCGACAGCAAGGACTTCGACTGGGTCGTCATGGCCATCAAGATCCAGCGTCAGGTCGGCGGAAACCTGGCGGAGCTGCTGGACACCGTCGCCGGCACGATCCGCGAGCGCGAGTACATGCGCCGCCAGGTGCAGGCACTCGCCGCCGAGGGCAAGATCTCGGCGTACGTCCTCGGCGGTCTGCCGCCGGTCTTCCTGCTCTACCTCGTGCTGACCAGCTACGACTACGTGAGCGTCCTCTTCGCCGAGCCCCTGGGCTGGCTGATGCTGGGCGGCGCCGCCGTGATGCTCGGAGTCGGCGCCTTCTGGATGAGTCGACTCGTGAAGGTGGAAGTCTGATGACGATCTATCTCTTGCTCGGCCTGCTGATGGTCACGCTGTCCATCGTCCTGGTCGCCATGGCCACCGCGGCCCCCACCAAGGAAGCCGGGCTGAGCCGCTCGCTGGCCGCCCTGCAGTCCATGGGCGACGTGCCGAAAGAGCTCACGGCCGAGCTTGACCGCCCGTTCGCGGAGCGAGTGCTGGCTCCCTTCCAGGGGCGGGCCCTGACCATCGGTCGCCGCTTCACGGGCGCGGACAGCACCGAGCGGACCTACCGCAAGCTCGAGCTGGCGGGGAACCCGACCGGATGGACCGTGGACCGGGTCGTCGCCCTGAAGGTCATCGGGGCCGTGGCCGGGCTGGGCGCGGCGTTCCTCTTCTCGTTCATGCTCAGCCTCGGGCTCATGGGCAAGGTCGTCTTCGTGGCACTGGGAGCCGTCGCCGGCTACTTCGGGCCGAACATGTTCCTCTACCAGAAGGCCCACGACCGGCAGAACGAGATCGGCCGGGGGTTGGCCGACGCGATCGACCTGCTCACCATCAGCGTCGAGTCGGGACTCGCCTTCGACGCCGCCGTCCAGCAGGTGGCCAGGAACACCGACGGACCGCTCGCCGAGGAGTTCTCCCGCGTCCTGAGGGAGATGCAGATCGGCACTGGTCGGGGCGACGCCCTGCGGGCGTTGGCGGACCGGACGAACCTCGACGACCTGCGCAGCTTCGTCAGCGCCCTGGTGCAGGCGGACGCGTTCGGCATCCCGATCGCCCAGGTGCTGCGGGTCCAGTCCTCGGAGATGCGGACCAAGCGTCGGCAGAAGGCCGAGGAGAAGGCGCAGCAGGTCCCGGTGAAGATGACGGTGCCGCTCATCTTCTGCATCCTGCCGACCCTCTTCATCGTGGTGATCGGTCCCGCCGTGATCAGCATCATGGACTCCTTCGCCTGATGCGTGCGAGAGCCGAGCGCCTCCAGCACGCCGGCCTCATCGAGGGTGGTCGGGCCTTCGTCCTGCTCACCATCGCCGTGTCGGTCGCTTGGAGCCGCAGCACCAGTGGGCTGGGAGCGCTCTTCTGCCTCGCGACGCTGTGGGTGCTCGCCAGCTGGCTGCTCCGCTCCCCGATCCCGCTGTGGCTCCTGTGCCTGGTCGAAGCAGTCCTGGTCGCCACCATCGCCGCCGGGTTCACCTTCAGCGCGCCGGGCATCCTCGCGGCCCTGGCCGTGCCCCCCTTCACGCACGCGCTGCTGCGCGGGTTCCGAGGGGTGGCTGAGGCGCTGGGCGTCCAGATCACCACGTTCGCGCTCGTCGTCCTCGCCTCGGGTCCCGTCCTCAGCTCGTCCCAGATCGCTGACGTCTTCACCTGGTTGGTCACCGGACTCGGGATCGGCCTGGTGACGAGCTTCTTCGTCGGAGCCGCCGCCCAGGACGAAGGGACCGCGGCGTACCGCGAGGCCCGGGTGCTGATCGCGGACCTGAACGAGCTTTCCTCCAAGCTCGAAGGAGGACTCGACCCCACGAGCATGGGCGGGGCCATCCTGGAAGAGGTCACCCAGGAGATCCCGGCGGAGACAGTGGTCCTGCACGTGCGCCGGAACGGCGTGCTCCTCCCCCTGGTGAGCCGGTCGTCCCAGGAGGAGCCCGACCCCGCGGAGATCGACGAGCTGGCGCAGGCGATCTGGGAGGACGAGAAGCCCCGGGTCCTGGCCCGGGACTTCGGCTTCCCGGTGTACACGTCCGGCTCGGTCATCGCGGTAGTGACCGGCCGGCTCGCACCCGACTCCAGCGCGAGCCCCGCCACGGTCCTGGGCCAGCTGGAGAAGCTCGCCGACCGGTTGACTCCGGCCGCTCTGCGCCTGGACACCGCGCAGCTGTTCACCGCTTTCCGGGACGCGGCGATGTCCGACGAGAGGCGTCGGCTGGCACGGGAGATGCACGACGGAGTCGCCCAGGACATCGCCTCGATGGGCTACGTGGTGGACGCGTTGCTCTCCACGGCCCCGGGACCCGCCGAGGAGAAGGCGCTGCTCCAGCTGCGCCGGATGATCACCACGGTGGTCGCCGAGGTACGCCGCTCGGTGATGACCTTGCGCACCCAGGCGGGCTCGAGCGAGAGCCTGGGCGCGGCGATCGCGACCCTGGCCCGGCACCTGAGCGACGTCTCCGGCATCCCGATCAAGGTGACGGTGGACGAACGGACCAGCCGCCTGCGGCACGAGGTGGAGGCCGAGCTCCTGCGGATCGCGCAGGAGGCGATGAACAACGCGGTCAAGCACTCCCGGGCCACGCTGATCGACGTGCACTGCCGGGTCCAGGCGCCGAGCGCGCAGATCGTGGTCAGCGACGACGGTGGCGGGCTGCAGGGCGGGCGTCGTGACTCGCACGGCCTCTCGATCATGAAGGAGCGGGCCGCCCTGATCGGCGGCGTGCTCGAGGTGCGTTCCAGTCCGGCCCGCGGCACTGTCGTCTCGGTCCGGGTCGGGGCGCCGCTGGAGAGCTCCACCATCCAACCCGCGTTCACCGACCACAGGAGTGCGAAGGTCTCATGACCAGCGACGTCGACGACCCCACCCCCACCCCGGTCCTGCTCGTGGACGACCACGAGCTCATCCGAGCCGGGCTGGCCACTGCCTTCTCGCTGGACCCGAGCACCGAGGTGATCGACCAGGCCGGGTCCGTGGCCCAGGCGCTGCAGCTCTTCGCGCAGCACCGCCCCAAGGTCGTGGTCACCGACCTGCAGCTGCCTGACGGCACAGGTCTGGACATCGTGCGGGCGGTGCGCAAGGAGGCTCCGGAGACCGGTCTGGTGGTGCTGACCATGCACTCGGGTGACGAGCAGATCTTCGCCGCCATGGAGGCCGGCGCCTCCGCCTTCGTCGGCAAGGACGCGCCGTCGACGGAGGTGGTCAAGGCGGCCAAGCACGCAGCCGTCTCCCCGAGGACCTTCCTGTGTGCCAGCCTCTCCGCCGCGATGATCCGGCGGATGAGCGGGGAGACCTCGCGACTGTCGGACCGCGAGCAGGAGGTCCTGGTCCTGCTCGCGGACGGCCTGGGGGCCGGGCAGATCGCCAGCCGGCTCTACATGAGCGAGTCCACGGCGAAGTCGCACATCGCCCGGATCTACCAGAAGCTGGGCGCCACCAACCGGGCGCAGGCGCTGGTCACGGCGATGCGCAGCGGGCTGCTGTCGACCATGAACCCCACGGGTATCTGATCCCTCCCCCGGACACGCGTCCGAGTAGTCCTTTGTGACTACGAGAGCGTGCCCGGTCCGCCGATCTCGCGCGGCCGCGAACTCGCAGAGGATGAGGTCAACCGATCAGGCGGAATGCCTGCCGGACCAACACTCCCAGAGCATTCTCCGAAAGGATCACCACCATGATTCAGTACCTCACCATCCTGCTCGAGGCCAAGAAGTCCAAGATGGACGAGCGCGGCGCCTCCGCCGTCGAGTACGGCCTGCTGGTCGCCGGCATCGCCGCCATCATCGTGATCGCCGTCTTCGCGTTCGGTGGCCTGGTGTCGGGCATCTTCAATGACACCTCCAAGGCCATCAGCAACAAGGGTGGCACCAACTGATCTCGTGCTCGTGACGACGGCGCGGCCCTGGTGAACGGGGCCGCGCCGTTGTCGTCAGGGGAACCAGTCAGCAAGAGGCTCAGTCAAGGAGACTTCATGTACCTGCTCATGCTCCTCCGCCCTCTCCTCCGTGCCCGCTCGGAGCGCGGCGCCTCCTCCGTCGAGTACGGCCTGCTGGTCGCTGGCATCGCGGCTCTCATGGTCGCCGCGGTCTTCCTCTTCGGCGGCTCTGTTCTGGCACTCTTCGACGACTCGTGCGAGAGCCTGAAGACCGTCATCCTCCAGGCGGAGTGCACCCCCTAACGCCCCCCGCGCCCGGCTACCGGGCCAGCGCGACCCGCACCAGCACGCCTGGGTGGCTGCCCCACCACCACGACGACCAGACCGGCGGCGTCGGATCGCTCAGCGACCTGACCGCGAGTTGGCGCTGCAGCTCCACGAAGCTCTCCGGGTCACCGGTCGAGGCCAGAGCCTCCACGTCCGCCCGCAGCTCGAGCCGGCGGCTGATCGCGTTCTGCGCCGGCGCCACCAGCTGCATGCCCAGCACCAGCACCACGACCAACGCCGGCACGGCCCGCACGTCGCTGATCCGCAGCCTGCCGCGTGCCGGCCACAGCAGTCCGAGCAGCCCGACGCCGGCACCCACCCCGGCCACTCCCAGCGCCGTCCCCGTGAGGACGTCACCGTGCCGCGCGTGCGCCAGCTCGTGCGCCACGACCGCCATCACCTGATCCTGGGGCACCTGGTCGACGAGGTTGTCGTAGAGGACCACGCGACGGGTGCCGCCCAGACCCGAGACCCAGGCGTTCAGCGTGGTGGTCCGCCGGGAGGCGTCGGCCACCACGACGTCGTCGATCGAGACGCCCTGCTCCGCCGCGACCTCCGTGACCGCCGAGCGCAGCTCGCCCTCCGGCAGCGGCTCGAACGTGTTGAAGAGCGGCTCCACGACCACGGGGTAGATCAGCGAGGCACCCGCCACCAGAGCGCCGAGCGTCGTGGCCGCGAGCGCGGGCCACCACACGGGCCACCGGCGGGCGAACGCGACGACCAGCAGGACCACGAGCGCGACCGTGCCCGTCTCGACCGCCTCGGACCTGCCCAGGTCGATCAGCCACGTCGACCAGTCCTGCGTGGAGAGGCCGTTCTCGCGTCGCAACCGCCAGGCACCCACCGCGAAGGGCAGGGTCAGCAGCCGAACCGCGAGCAGCACCAGGCACACGCCCAGGTAGGTCTGGCACCACCACGGCCCGGGCAGGCGAGCGACGCCGCGACGTACGGCGGGGACCAACGCGGCACCCACCAGGAGGATCAGCGTGAGGGCGAGCGAGCTCCAGCTCCAGGCGCGGGCCCGAGCAGAGTACGCCTCGGCACGGTCGATCTCCGCGGCCGAGAAGAGAGTGCTCGGATCGACCGGGTCAGGAACCCCTCCCGGCACCGGCTGCCACGGGACCAGCTGCCAGGCCAGGACGTCGAACGCGATCCCGGAGACGACCAGGACGCACCCCGCGACGAGGCGGGAGGAGGACGGCGAGGGCACGCCTCGATCCTGTCAGGCCCTTGAGGGGCTGGCGATCAGCCCCGCTGGTCAGCCCGGCCGGACGGCGCCGACGTAAGGCATCGAGAACACGCTGTCCACCTTGACCCCGGCCCCTGGGTTGGCGGCGTGCACGATCAGTCCGTTGCCGATGTACATCCCGACGTGGCTGATCGGGCTGTAGTAGAAGACCAGGTCGCCAGGCTGCAAGTCGTCCTGCGAGACGCGCGTGCCCGAGCTGAACTGGGCGCTGGAAGAGTGCGGAAGACCGACGCCGGCGGCACCCCAGGCCACCATGGTCAGGCCGGAGCAGTCCCAGGCGCTCGGACCGGCCGCGCCGTAGACGTAGGCGTCACCGACCTGGGCCATCGCGGTCTTGACGGCGATCGCTGCGCGGCCGGAGGCGGGGACGCTTGCCGGCAGGCGCGTGCTGCCCGCGCTGCGGGAGGCCAGCAGACGCTCGCGCTCCTCGGCCTCGAGCCGACCCAGCAGGCGCTTGGCCTCGGCGAGCTTGGCCTCGACCTCGTCCTTGCGCTCGGAGAGCTCCTCGGTGGTCTCCTGGATCTCCGCGTGACGTTCGCGGGTGGCCTCCCGGCGGATGTCCAGGGCCTCGGCCTCGGTGCTGAACGTGTCGAACAGGTCGCTCTGCAGGTCGTTGAAGGCCGACATCGTGGAGAGCTGGCCCAGGAAGGCACTCGGGTCCTCGGAGACGACGACCTGGCCGACGGTCGAGATCCCCTCGCCCTGGTACTGCCGGACGATCGACTCCTGGACCTGCTCGCGCACGGTCTCCAGGCGTGCGTCCTGGCGCTTCTCGTCAGCCTTGAGCGACGACAGGTCCTCCGTCAGCGCCTCGAGCTTGAGGTTGGCCTCGTGGTAGCTCTCCTGAGCCTGCTCCGCCTCGTGGTAGAGCCGGTCGACCTTGGCCTGGACGTCGTCGATGTCCGGCTCGGCCTGCACCGGCGCGGCCACGAACCCGGTCACGGCGATCGCCGTCAGGGCGACGCCGATCCTGCTGAGTCGCTTACGGTCGAGGCTCACGAGCCGCGGGTCTCCTCTGCTCGGGGGTACTGAGAAGGCCCCCCGCCGGAGGCCCTGCGACAGGCTAGTCGCGATCGAGGAGGGCGTCCAAAACTCCGGTGGATCGGGACCGGAATTACGCAGATTCGATGACGGGCGCGGAGACCGGGTGCACCATCCGCAACGGGGGCACCAGCCCGCCGGCGGCCAGCGCCTCGAGCGCAGCCGTCTCGTCGTCCTCGAAGGTCAGCTCCGGCGGCGGTCCCAGCAGCACCGTCACCACGCAGTCGTGGCAGGCCAGCCCGCGCACCACGCAGGTGTCGCAATCGATTCTCGTGGTCATGGCGCAGAGCCAAGCACCGGCCTCCGACAGGACCCGTCCACACGCGCCCAGCGAGCGTGTTGTCGGAGGCCGCGTCTACCGTTCCCGGTCATGAGCAGCCCCGCCCTCGACCGGACCGCCCGATGGGAGACCCAGCGGGGCTTCGACGAGCTGGGCCGACCGCTGCGCGACCTGACCTTCACGGTGGTCGACCTCGAGACCACCGGAGGGTCCGCCGCCGGGGGGTCCATGATCACCGAGATCGGGGCGGTCAAGGTCCGCGGGGGCGAGGTGATCGGCGAGTTCCAGACCCTGGTCAACCCGCACGCCGAGATCCCACCCTTCATCGCGGTCCTGACCGGGATCACCAACTCGATGGTGGCCGACTCCCCCTCGATCGACTCCGCTCTGCCTGCGTTCCTCGAGTTCGCCGCGGGGTCGGTGCTGGTAGCCCACAACGCGCCGTTCGACGTCGGGTTCCTCCAGCACTTCGCCAGGCTCCAGGACCGGCCCTGGCCACGGTTCGAGGTCCTCGACACCGCCAAGATCGCGCGCCGGGTCGTCACCCGCGACGAGACCCCCAACTGCAAGCTGTCCAGCCTCGCCCGGCTCTTCGGCTCCGCCACGACGCCCAACCACCGCGCTCTGGCCGATGCCCGGGCGACCGTCGACGTGCTGCACGGGCTGCTCGAGCGGCTGGGGAGCCTGGGCGTGCACACCCTGGAGGAGCTGCAGACGTTCAGCGCCAAGGTCAGCTCGGCCCAGCGCCGCAAGCGACACCTGGCCGAGTCCCTGCCCCGCTCCCCCGGTGTCTACCTCTTCCGCGACGACAGCGCCCGGGTGCTCTACATCGGTACCTCGCGCGACCTGCGTACCCGGGTGCGCACCTACTTCACCGCCTCCGAGACCCGGTCCCGGATGGGTGAGATGGTGGCGCTGGCGACCAGCGTCACCGGCATCGAGTGCGCCACCCCACTCGAGGCGGAGGTCCGCGAGCTCCGCCTGATCGCGGAGCACAAGCCGCGTTACAACCGGCGCTCCCGCTTCCCCGAGAAGGCACACTTCCTCAAGCTCACCCGCGAGCCCTGGCCGCGCCTCTCCCTGGTCCGCAAGGTGCTCGACGACCAGGCTGACTACGTGGGCCCGTTCTCCTCCCGCCGGGTTGCCGAGAAGTGCCTGGAGGCGCTGCACGATGTCTTCCCCGTCAGGCAGTGCAGCGGCCGGCTGCCCGCAGCCCCGTCCCGCTCGGCCTGCGCGCTGGCGGAGATGAAGCGCTGTCTCGCGCCGTGCGACGGCTCCGTCGACTCCCCCACCTACGCCGTCCTCGTCGACCAGTTGCGCGAGACCCTGGTCCGCCGTCCCGACCCCGTGGTCTCACGGATCACCGAACGGATGGAGGCGCTGGCCGCCGACGAACGGTTCGAGGAAGCGGCGGCCCACCGGGACCGGTTGGCCGCGTTCGTCCGTTCCGCTGCCCGCACCCAGCGGCTCTCGGCCCTGACCCGGTGCCCGGAGGTGGTGGCGGGTCGCCGGGAGGACGACGGCCGCTGGGCGGTCCACGTCGTGCGGCACGGCCGACTCGCGGCCGCTGGTGTGATCCCAGCCAGCGCGAATGCTCACCAGTTTGTCGACGAGCTGCGCTCGAGCGCCGAGACCGTGGTCGGAGGGCCCGGACCGGTGCCGGCTGCCAGCGCCGAGGAGACCGAGCGCATCCTGCGGTGGCTGGAGAAGCCGGGGGTCCGCCTGATCGACGTGCAGGGTGAATGGTCCTGTCCGCTGGCCGGCGCCGGTCGGCACATGGCCCTGCACGACGCGGTCGCCCACTCACGACTCTCGCTGGTCCCCTTCGACGAGCAGCGTCTCCCCTCGCCGGTGCACCAGCCGGCTCGATAGTCTCGGACCCATGATCACCGCCATCGTCTTCGTCAAGGCCGACGTGGCCCGCATCCCCGAGGTCGCTGAGGCGATCGCCGCCCTCAACGGGGTGAGCGAGGTCTACTCGGTCACCGGGCAGATCGACCTGATCGCCCTGGTCCGGGTGAGCCGGCACGAGGACGTGGCCTCCGTGGTCGCCGACCAGCTCAACAAGGTGCCAGGGGTGCAGGCGACCGAGACGCACATCGCGTTCCGCGCCTACTCCCAGCACGACTTGGAGGCGGCGTTCTCGATCGGTCTGGACTAGGCCGCGGCACCCCCCTCGGGTTTCCGGCGAGATCGGCCGTTTCCCGGTCACCGGGAGTGCCCGGGCCCTATGGTTCCAGGCGTGTCTTCCCGATGGCCTCTCCATCACGTCTCGGTGGTGATCCCCGTCCACCAGGGCGAGGAGACGCTGCCGTCCCTGGTGTCCGAGCTGGCCCCGCTGACCCAGGAGTTCAGCACGCCTGACGGCCACCTGGCGCGGGTCACCGAGGTCCTGCTGGTGCACGACTGCGGACCCGACCGGTCGGACAGCTGCATCCGTCGGCTCAGCGAGGAGCTCCCGTGGGTCCGCCCCGTGTGGCTGAGCCGTAACTTCGGCCAGCACGCCGCGACCTTGGCGGGGATCTCCTCATCGGGGGGCGACTGGGTGGTCACCCTGGACGAGGACGGTCAGCACGACCCCCGGGACATCGGCCGCATGCTGGACGTGGCTCTGGCGGCCCAGGCCGACCTTGTCTACGCGAGCCCCACGAACGAGCCCCCGCACGGCTGGGCGCGGAACACCGCGTCGCGCAGCGCGAAGAGGCTCGCCCGGGCCCTGAGCAGCCACGGGAACCCCGAGCACTTCCACTCCTACCGGTTGATCCTCGGGGACGTGGCCCGATCGGTCGCGGCCTACGCCGGATCGGGCGTCTACCTCGACGTCGCGCTCAGCTGGGTGGCCCGGCGGGTGACGACGGCCGACGTCGAGGTGCGCACCGAGGGCCGGGCGTCGTCCGGGTACCGCACCCGCTCGCTGCTGTCCCACTACTGGCGTCTCATCCTCACCGCGGGCGTACGACCGCTGCGCATCGTGAGCCTGTCCGGCTTCGTCGTCGCGGTCACCGGCGTGCTGCTGTCGATGTACATCGTCGTCGGCCGCATCATGGGGAACATCCCGATCGCGGGATGGGCGTCCGTCGTGGTCATCCTGCTCGTCACCTCTGGCATCACCATGCTCGCACTGGGGGTGGTGGCCGAGTACGTCGGCATCGCGGTGAACATGGCAATGGGGCGACCGTTGTACCTCATCGTCTCCGACCGGCACACCGGCCCGCTCCAGGGGCGGTCAGCGGTCCTGGGCGTCGCCGCCCCGGTCGAGGGAGCGCCGCCGTCCCTGCGGACCGTCCCGTGACCACGCTCCTGGTGGGGCGAGGACTGCTCGGGTCGGCCGTCGCTCGCCGCCTGCTCGCAGACCGGGTCGACCTCCGCACGGTGGAGGTGCCGTGGGCCGATGCGGACGCGGCCCTCGAGGCACTGCACGCCGTTGCCGCCGCCGTGGCGGCGGAGGCGCCGGACTGGCGCCTCGTGTGGTGTGCCGGCAGCGGGACCGTCGGCGCAGGTGCTGAGCACCTGGCGGGCGAGGTGGAGCTCTTCCGGCGCTTCTGTGCCGACCTGACCCCGGCTCCTGGCCTGATGTTCCTCGCGTCCTCGGCTGGCGGTGCGTACGGCGGCTCCCCGGACGAAGCGCCGTACGACGAGCACTCCCGAGCGGTGGCGGGGTCCGCCTACGGGGCGGCGAAGCTGGCGATGGAGGAGATCGCCCTGGGACTGCGCAACGCGGGCACCCGAGTGCTGGTCGGGCGCTTCTCGAACCTGTACGGCCCCGGGCAGAACCTCGAGAAGCCCCAAGGTCTCATCTCCCAGATCTGTCGCGCCCAGGCCCGTCGGGAGGCCTTGGGCGTCTTCGTCTCCTTCGACACGCTGCGCGACTACCTCTACGTGGACGATGCAGCCGCCATGGTCAGCGCCGCGATGGACCGCTCGGCCGCCGAGCCGGCGGGTACCACCCGGTTGAAGGTGTTCGCATCTGGTCGCAGCTCGACCATCGGGATGGTCGTGCACGAGGCCAACCGGGCGTTCCGGCGTCCGTGCCGCGTCGTCCAGCGGCAGGCCCACGACCACGGACAGGGGCGCGACCTGCGGCTCCGCTCCGCGGTGTGGACCGACCTGGACACGCTCGCGCGGACCCCCTTGGCCCTCGGCATCAGGCTGACCTGGGAGGACGTCTCCACGAGACGGAACCACCGGGACTTGGCTCGCGAAGCGGCCCTGCGATGACCGTCGACGGGCGACCGCTGGTCTCCCTCGTCATCCCCACCTACCAGAGCGTCGGGCAACTCTCGACCACCCTGGAGTCGGCGCTCTCCCAGACCTATCCGCGGATCGAGATCTGCGTGAGCGACCACGCCTCGACGGACGGCACCTGGCAGCTCCTGCAGTCCTACCGCGATCGGGTGGCGCTGCGACGGATCACGGCTGGTGGCGGAGCCCAGCGGAACTGGAACGCGGCCACGGAGATGGCCTCCGGCGAGCTCGTCAAGCTCCTGTGCGCCGACGACCTCGTCACCCCCGACTGCGTCGAGCGACAGGTGGCGGCCCTGGAGGAGCACCCCAGCGCGGCGCTCGTCTCGGCCAAGCGCCGGCTGATCGGTCGGTCCGGCGTCGTGCTGCTGGAGCAGCGCGGGCTCGGGCCCCTCACCGGCCTCCAGGACGGTCTGACCGCCGTCGGGACCCTGGTGCGGTCCGGCTCCAACCTGCTCGGGGAGCCAGGCACCGTGCTGTTCAGACGCGCGGCTCTGGTCGAGGCGGGGGCCTGGAGCACTCACTACCCGTACCTGATCGATCAGCACGCCTACATGCGGGTGCTGGAGGGGCACGACATGGTGGGGGTCGACGAGGTGCTGGCCTCCTTCCGGGTGACGCGCGGTCAGTGGAGCGTGCGCCTGGCCTCGGTGCAGGCGGCCCAGGCGCGGGCGCTCCACCGTGAGTACCGCGACCGCCATCCCGGAACTGTGCGGAGACGGGACCTGGCGTGCGGTGACGTGCGCGCAACGACCGCGTCGGCGGTCCGCCGGATGGCTTACGTCGCGTGGCGCCGGCACATGTGAGCGCATCCCCCAGCCCGGTCCGGGTGACCTGTCTAGGGGAAGGGCTGGTAGTCGGTGTGCATGATGTACACCTCCTTGACCCAGAACACCTGCCCCACCACGCACGCCGCCACCAGCAGCAGCAGCACGACGAACCGCATCGTCCGGTCCGCTCGGGTCTCCAGGGCGCTTACGGGCGAGAGCAGACAGAGCGGCGCGATGGCCAGGACCAGGTAGCGGAAGATCCCTGCACCCGGGGCGGTGGCCCCCATCATGTACAGCGGGTAGAGCCATCCCCAGTCCCGCAGCTCCGGGACCAGCACACGCCCCCTCACCACGCGGTAGATCACGACCACCGCGATCGCACCGGCCACCAGCAGGGCCCCTGGGTCGACGAACACCTGGCCGATCCAGTTCTCGTGCAGGCCGAGCTCCTCCCCGACCTGGGCCCATGCGGACATGGTGAGCAGGTAGGCGGACGGCTCGCCGGTCCTGATCGCGGCGATGGCGGGCCACAGCCCGGTGAGGCTCACGGACAGCGCGCCGAGGCCCAGCAGCCCCATCACTTCTCTGCGACTGGGCGCGTCCTCGGGGCGGCCTCGCAGCCGGCGCAGGAGGTGCAGGCCGAGCAGTGCGGCCACCACCAGCGTCAGGGGCCGGGTCAGCGACAGGGCCACGATCAGCGGGACGAGGAGAACGTAGCGCTGCCGGTGCAGCGCCACCAGGATGCAGACGACCAGCAGGAGCACGAGGCCCTCGGTGTAGGCGACCTGGAAGATCGGCGACGAGGGAAAGAAGTTGACGAGGACGACGGCGGCGAAGGCGAAGAACCGGCCGCCCCGCACCAACATCAGCCGGTAGATCAGGACGGTGGCCGTCGCCGCGCACGCCATGCTGGTCAGGCTGGCGGCGGGGACGAAGTCCAGTCGGGTGAGGAACATGACGGCGCGAACCAGGGACGGGTACCCCGGAAGGAACGCCCAGTTGTTTCCGAGGACCTCTCCGTCCAAGGTCGGGAGGACCGAGGGATACCCCTCCTCGACGACAGCGCGGTACCACTGACCGTCCCAGTTCGAGAGGACACCCCAGTACCCGGGGGCGGCCTCCTCCGGGTGGGTGACCTTGGAAATGCTCCCTGGCCCCAGAGCCATCTGCCGGGCCGAGCCCCACGCCAGGATGAGCCCGGAGACGACGCGGGCCAGGACGAAGACACCTAGCGGGATCCAGACCGAGTGCTGCAGGAGCCGCCGTTGGCGTGGGGCTCCGTCCTCGCTCTGGCCGGCATCCGGGCGCTCGGCGACGCCTTCGGAACGCAGGTGCACTGTGCTCTCCTTCGCTGTGCCCTGGCCCCGCTGCTCCGAGGCGTGTGGCGATTGTCGCCGATCGCCGCCCGCCTGTCGGGCGTTCCGTCAGATCCAGTGGCTCTCCCGGGACAGCGAAAACGGGCCCGTGGGAAGCGCCTGCGTGACAAGGTGTCTCGGTGTCCGCCGCTCCCCCGGTCCCTCGTGCCTCCGGCGTCTTCGTGTGGGTCCCCCTGCTCGTCGTCGCCGGCGCGCTCGTCGTCATGGTCAAGCGTCTTGCCGAGCCCCTGACCAACCCCGACACGTACTTCCACCTTCGGTTGGGTGAGGAGTTCCTCGGTGGGTGGTCGCCCTGGGCCCCAGGCAGCGTGACCGTCTATGCCACCGCCGACTGGGCGCCTACCCAGTGGCTGAGTCAGGTCCTGTATGCAGTGGCCGAGGACTGGTTCGGTCTGCCGGGCGTCGTCTGGCTTTCCGGAACCGTCGTCATCGCGTTCATCGTCACGGCGGCGGTCGTCGCTCAGCGGTTCGGTGGTGCGGTGGCCGGTGCCCTGGTGACTGCGCTCGCCGTCTTCGGATGCTTGTCCTTCCTCTCCGCCCGTCCTCAGGTCGCGAGCTACCTCTTGGTCCTCCTGTTCACCGCGAGCTGGCTGAGGAGCGGACGCGGAAGTCGCCTTCCCTGGTGGACGGTGCCCGCTACCTGGATCTGGGCCATGCTCCACGGGATGTGGGTGTCGGGGATCCTGGTCGGCCTCGCCGCGGCCCTGGGACTGACCTTGGACCGTCGCGGGGCCCCCGCACCTGAAGGCGCGGCCCCTCGTCCCGCTCTCTGGAAGGTGTGGTCGGTGCCACTGCTGGGGCTGGCGGCCGCTGGCCTCACGGTGGTCGGACCCTCGCTCTACCCGGCCACCTCACGGGTCGGCGGGATCTCCCAGTACTTCGCTGAGTGGCGCGCACCGGAGTTCACCAGCCCCACGACGGCGACCGCGGCCCTGATGCTCGCCCTGGTCGTGCTGATCGCCCTGCGCAGTGAGGGGCGCCAGTCCTGGCTGTGGCTGATGATGCTCTCGCTCGCTGCGGCGTGGATGCTCTACGCTCACCGCTCCGTCCCCGTCGCCGTGTCCATGCTCGTGCCACTCCTGGCCGCCAGCCTGGGGTCGTTGACGCCGGCCCGCCCGGTGCTGTCCTGGCACACCCGAGCGCTCGTGGCCCTCGGAGTCGCGGCATCGGCCGGGCTCGCCTGCTTGGTGCCGTTCACGTCGGCTGAGCAGCCCCGGCACGACAGCCCGGCGTCCGCAGCAGCAGGTCGCCTCCCCGCGGGCACAGGTCTGCTCACCGACTGGGGACTCGGAGGCACAGACATGTGGCTCTTCCCCGACCTCGACATCGTGATGCACGGGTACGGGGACATGTTCACCGACGCCGAGCTGGCCAGGAACTCCGACATCGTCGACCTGATGCCCGGATGGGACCGTGACCTACGCGAGCTCAAGACCACCCACGCCCTGATCCCCGGGGAGACACCGTTGGCCTATGCCTTGGTCACGGACCACGGCTGGCAGGTGGTGGCTCAGGACCCCTCGCGGCGTGACGACGAGTCCGGCGACGGACCGCTGACCTTCCTGGTCGCACCGGACGGCTGGCTCGCGGACGCGGCGGGGTCACGGGACTGACCGCGTGGAACACCCGAGTCTTGGCGCCGTCCTCGGCCAGTCTCGAAGGGTCCCGTCCGTTAGGTCACAATCGCCCGGTTCTCCTGACAGCGACCGCATCCCCTGCTTAGCGTTCGCCTCAGCATCGTCTAGATCGGCGGACGCAGGTCCGCCGATGCTTGAGGGGGACCCATGCGCGCCACCACCGCGCCCGCGGCATCGATCCGCCGCGCGCTGGCCGTTCTGGTCGCCGTCGCGCTCGCTCTCGGGCTCGGGACTCTGGCACCAGGTCAGTGGCAGGTCGCCACGGCCTCCACCATGCCCAACAGCCTGCAGCCCAGCGGGGGCAAGGTAGCGGGCATCCCCACCTTCTCCTGGGGGTGGATCGACAACGCCTCCTCCTACGAGATCGAGGTCTACACCGATCCCGAGTACAAGAGCCGGGTCTGGGGCGCCTCGACCTCCAACCGCCAGATCGTCCCCGAGGTCCAGCTCCCGACCTCCACCCTGTATTGGCAGGTCCGCGCCCACACCCCCGCCGGTCCCAGTGACTGGGGTCGCGCCTCGGTGAGCCGGAGCAACATCGACGGTCCTGTCCTGAGCAGCCCCGCGCCGGGTGCGACGCTGGCCCAGCCCGGCGACCCGGTCCTCCTGGAGTGGGCGCCTCTCCCCCGGGACGCCGCGACCTCCTACGAGGTCGCCATCGGTCCGGATCCCGACTTCGTCGACCCCAGCCGAGTGACGACGTACTCGACGAAGACCTCCTCCTATGTGGTGCCCAACCCCCAGGTCGCGACCGCCTACTTCTGGCGGGTGCGCGGAGTCCTCGGCTCCCAGGTCTTCACGGACTGGTCGAGCACCCGGTCCTACCGGGTAACCAGCCTGCCCCCCGCCGTCTCGACCATGCCGACCGCGCCGGTGAACGCCCAGGACCAGCTGATCCAGGACGGGGACATGCACGTGGACTGGGCGCCGGTTCCCGGCGCCACGACGTACGACGTGCAGTTCGACGACGACGAGGACTTCAGCTCGCTCGCCCACCACGTGGAGGGCCTCCCCTCGACCCGTTACTCCCCTCCAGCCACCCTCAACCACGACCAGTACTACTGGCGGGTCCGCTCCAGGAACTCGCTGGGGCACGTCCAGCCGTGGCCGTCCCGCCCCACCGGCGAGTTCGAGCGTCGGTGGAGCGACCGGATCCGGCTTCTCCACCCGATCGACCGATCGGGACCGACGCCCTCCGACCTCGTCTTCACGACACCGGCGGTGGTCACGGACCCGGTGTACTTCGAGTGGGAGCCGGTGAAGCTCGCGAGCCGGTACGTCCTGGAGGTCAGCCGGAACCGGACGTTCACTCCGGCCGGCGAGGTCAGCCGGTGCAGCACCGTGCACACCACCTTCACCCCGTCCTGGGGCAGCGACGGCGCTGGGAACGGCGAGTGCATGCCGAGCGCCGGAGGGGACTACTACTGGCGCGTCATCGGCTACGACGAGTTCGGCGGCCCGGCGCCCCAGACCGACATCACCCTCGGAAAGATCGAGGTGGGACGCTTCCGCTACGAGCCTCCCCGCGTCCAGGTTCTCTCCCCCACCGAAGGAGCCCGGGTCGAGGTCCCCACCCTCACCTGGCGAGCACTGCCGGGCGCCGCCCGGTACCAGGTCATCGTCCGCACCCAGGACGGCCGCGACGTGGTCAACGACAGCACCGCGGGAACCTCGTACACCCCGCGCCGCGTGCTCGAGCCCGGCCGCTACGAGTGGGACGTCATCAGCATCACCGAGGACGGGCGTCGAGGCACCAGCCTGATCGGTCGCCTCCCCGGCTTCGAGGTGGTCACACAAGACCCGCCGACCGCCTCCGCCATCTCCGACATCTCACCCACCACCGGCTCGTTCGGCCGGTTCCCGACGCTGCGCTGGAACCCCGTGGCCGGGGCGACCGACTACCGGTTGTTCGTCCGGAAGGCGGGCGGGGTGGCGTGGACCGCCGTCCCGGGGAGCTTCCCGTACCCGGCGGGCGAGGACACCTCGATCACCTTCCTCTCCCCGGACACCTACGAGTGGCAGGTCGAGGCGCGCGGCGCGAGCGGCGCCCGGATCGCAGTCGGTCCGGTCGGCGAGTTCACCATCGTCGCGCCGCAACGGGTCGTCGGGCCACGGGCGAGCCTGAGCGGCCAGTCCCTCGCGCGCGGCGAGGCCTGCCGGACCGACGTCGAGCAGGGCTGCCAGAACCTGCGCAAGACCCCGCTGCTGACGTGGGACCGCGAGATCCCTGGCAGCATCCAGGCCGGCTACTGGGAGATCTACCTCTCCAAGAACGCCAATCTCACCAACCTGGTCGGGAGCGGGGACGGCTACCCGATCCAGTTCCCAGTGAGGACCAGCACCAACTCCTGGACGCCGACGGTGGCACTCCCGTCCGGACAGTCCGGCGTGGCGTACTGGTGGTCCGTACGCCCATGCACCTCCGCCGGAGTCTGCGGCGAGCTGCTCGGCGCCACCGAGTCGTTCAACATCAAGGCCCTGCCGGTCTCCCTGGCGGGTCCTGGCGACCCGCTCGGCACGTCCGAGGCCGACACCGTGAAGGTGCGCGACGACGTCACCCTGTCCTGGCAGGACTACCTCGCCACGTCGCGGAACACCGCGGCACGAGGCCCCGGGGTGCCCGAGGGCTACGAGTCTGCGCTCGGCACCCCGGGGAGCACCGAGGCACGGCAGTACCAGGTGCAGGTCTCTGGCGACCCCACCTTCAACAGCGACGTGTGGGACGACCGCCAGGTCGACCAGACGAGCTACACCTCGATCTCTCAGACCTACCCGGAGGGGATCAACTACTGGCGGGTCAGGGCCTTCGACGGGTCGGGCAACGGCCTGCCGTGGAGCGAGCCGCGGCAGTTCGTGAAGTCCTCCGGCAGCCCTCGGCCCATCTCTCCGGCCACCGACGGGAGCACCGCCGCCGGTACCCTTACCGACGGCCTCGCTCCCCTTCGCTGGGCGCCCATGGACCATGCGGCGAGCTACAACGTCGAGGTCTACCGGGCCGGCGACGTGAACGCCAGCGCCGACAACCTGGTGCTGAGCCGGACCGAGGTCCGGCAGGTCGCACTCAGTCCGGAGAACCCGTTTCCGGCCAGCAGCGAGCCTTACGTCTGGCGTGTCCAGCGCGTGGATGCGCGGGGACGGAAGGGCGCCTGGAGCGCGACGGCTCGGCAGGCGGCCGGCTGGTCCTCCTTCATCGTCCGGGGCTCGACCCCACGCACGGTGACCCCCGTCGAGGGTGCCCGGGTCGCGCCCCTGGAGACCCAGTTCACCTGGGCCCCGGTCCCCGGCGCCACGGCCTACCGTTTCCAACGCCGCCGCCCCGGCACCAGCGGGATCGACGAGGACCGGAAGACTCCGGCGCTCGCCTGGACCCCGCGCCAGCCCCTTGCCGGCGGACAGTGGGAGTGGCGCGTGGTGGCCCTGGACGCGAACGAGCGCGACCTCAGCTCCTCGGCCTGGGTCGGCTTCTCCGTCGCGACGGCCCCCCAGGCGACCACGCCCCCCCGGATCGAGGGCCCGGGTCTGGTCGGCACGCTGCTGACCGGCACCGCGCCCGTGTGGGACCTCCCGGGCGTGACCACCCTCTACCAGTGGCTCCGCGACGGGTCACCGATCCCGGGCGCCAGCGGCCTCGCATACACCATGCTCTCCGACGACGAGGGGCGCCAGATCACCCTGCGCGCTACCGGACGGCTACCGGGATACTCCGACGGCGAGATCCGGAGCAACCCGCTGACCGCCACCACCGGCGCCGCGCCCCGGGCCACGGCCGTGCCCGCAGTGGCCGGCTCGGGACGCGTCGGGGAGGTCCTGACCCGCAACGACGTCGTGTGGGACCTCCCGGACGTCCGGACCGAGTACCGCTGGACCGTCGACGGACGGGTCCAGGGAGCCGACGGACCGAGCTTCGCCGTCACAGCCGATCACCTGGGCAAGGCGCTGGCGGTGCAGGTGGTGGGCACCAAGAGGGGGCACACCACGGCCACCATCACGAGCAACGCTGTGACAGCGGTGTCTGGTCCGGCACTCCAGGCCTCGGCGTCCCCGCACGTCACCGGTGACGCCCGGGTGGGCGGCCGGCTGGACGTCTCCGGCGGCACCTGGCCCGCCGGTGCGCGGCTCACCTACCAGTGGCTGCGCAACGGGACAGCGATCCCCGATGCCCGGGGGAACGGCTATCAGGTCGGCCCCAAGGACGCCGCCCAGGACCTCTCGGTCGTCGTGGTGGCCTCGCTCGGCGGGTACGCCGACGGCACCTCCACCTCGTCCCCGGTCAAGATCCCCAAGATGGTGTCGACCGCCCATGCGGTCCTCTCGGCGAAGAAGATCACGCGCAAGGACCGGGCGACGATCACGGTGTCCGTGAGCGTCGACGGACTGGGTGGCCCTGTGGGCCCGGTGATGGTGAAAGCCGGACGCAAGCTCCTGGTCAAGACGGTTCTCAAGGAGAGCCAGTCGGGCTCGGTCACTCTCACCCTCCCTCGGCTGAAGAAGCCGAAGAACAAGATCAAGGTCTACTACGTCGGCACCCAGCAGATCTCCGGCTCGACCTCGCGCGCGGTCAAGCTGGTGGTCAATAAGGGCGGTAAGCGCAAGAAGCGCTGACGAGGGCAAACCGGCCGGACCGCGGTGCGCCTCGCGGCACCGCGGTCACGGTCGACCGTAGGGGGGCCACGGATCGTTCACCTGCTCGTGGCGCCAGCGGCCCGCCTCGCCGCTCAGCGAGCTGAGGCCGCCACCCAGCGCTCGAGCAGGTCCGCCGCAGCACCCGAGTCCACGGCCTCCGCAGCCTTGGCCAGGCCCGCGGCGAGCCGCTCCTGCGGGGTTCCGGGCTCCGCGTCGTACACGGCGAGCGCCGCCCCGGCGTTGAGCAGCACCGCTTCGCGCACGGCCCCCTGCTCCCCCGCCACCAGGCTGCGGACCACGCCCGCGTTGTACGCCGGGTCCCCGCCGCGCAGCGCGTCGAGCGGGCTGAGCGACAGTCCCAGTGACGTGGGGTCGACCTGCCACTCCTCGACCTGCCCGTCGCGGACGCTCCACACGGTCGAGGTGGTGGTGATGGTGAGCTCGTCGAGGCCGTCGTCCCCGCGGAAGACCCAGGCGTCCAGCCCTCGGCGGGCGAACACCTCGGCCATCACCGGCGCCATCCGGGGGTCGGCGCAGCCGATCGCCTGAGCCGCGGGCCGCGCCGGGTTGGACAGCGGTCCGAGCAGGTTGAAGCTGGTCGCGATCCCGAGCTCGCGGCGCGGGGCGGCGGCGTGGCGCATCGCGGGGTGGAAGGCGGCGGCGAAGCAGAAGGTGATCCCCACCTCCTCGGCGATCGCCGAGACCCGGTCGAGCGTCAGGTCGAGCCGGATGCCGAGCGCCTCCAGGACGTCCGCGGAGCCTGACGCGGAGGACGCAGAGCGGCTGCCGTGCTTGACCACGCGCGCACCGGCCGCGGCGGCGACGATCGCGGCCATCGTGGAGATGTTCACCGACATCGAGCGGTCGCCGCCGGTGCCCACCACGTCGAGCAGTCGGCCGGGCACCGAGATCGGGTTCCCCGCCGCGAGCATGGCGTCGGAGAGCCCCTGGATCTCGTCGACGGACTCGCCCTTGGCCCGCAGTGCCACCGCGAAGCCCGCGATCTGGGCCGGGGTCGCCTCACCGGCGAGCACCTGGCCCATGGCCCACTGGGCCTGCTCCAGGGTCAGGTCTCGCCCGGCCACGAGGCCGGAGAGGACCTCGGGCCAGCTGCTGGCAGCCATCCGATCAGGCGGTGGCGGGCAGCCGCGAGCGCAGGAGCGCGACCGCCGACTCGGCCAGCTGGATCGGGTCGAGCGGGTGCGGCACGGCGGCCTCCGCGCGGGACCAGGTGGCCAGCCAGGCGTCCTGAGGACGCCCGGTGAGCACCAGGACCGGCGGGCAGTCGTAGATCTCGTCCTTGAGCTGCTTGGCGATCCCCATGCCGCCGGCCGGGACGGCCTCGCCGTCCAGCACGAGGAGGTCGATCCCCCCGGCGTCCATGGTGGCGATCACCACCGGCTCCGTGGCCACCTCGACGTACTCCAGCTCGGGGAGGTCGGGGTGGGGTCGACGCCCGAGGGCGAGGATGACCTGCTGGCGGGTGTTGACGTCGTCGGAGTAGACGAGCACCTTCAGCGGGGTGGTCTTCGAGGCGTTCGAGTCCATCACGCGCCCGATGCTACCCGGCGCGACGGCTGACCTGTTCCCGCGCCTCCAGGCGGTCCAGCCGGCGGTCCTCGCGCACGGCCTCCTTCATCGACGAACGCGCCCACTGGGCGAACAGGACGATGAGGAAGATGATGCCGATCAGGTCGCCCGACGCCCACAGGATGCCGCCGGCGCGGTGCTGGTCGTCCATCGCGTCCGGCAGCCAGGAGCCCATCGGACCCTCCCGCAGCGCGAGGTACCAGTCGCCGGCGATGAGCGTGCTCTGTCCCATGATCGTGACGCCCAGGAACGCGTGGAAGGGCAGCGTCATGAAGGTCAGCAGCAGGCGGAACGGCCAGACCACCCGGCCCGGCACCGGGTCCACGCCCATCAGCGGCCAGAAGAAGATCGCCCCGACCGCCACCAGGTGGATGTGCATCATCTCGTGCACGTACGACGACGTCAGGCTCGCGTCGTACCAGGAGGTGAAGTAGAGCGCCCACGGCGAGAGGATGTAGAGCCCGAACGCCAGTGGCGGGAAGGACAGCACCTTGGCCACCCGGGAGTGCAGCACCGCCAGGAGCCAGCGTCGCGGAGTGCCCGGGAGCGTCCGCAGTGCCAGCGTGACCGGGGCCCCGAGCGCCAGGCACAGCGGCACGACCATCGACAGGATCATGTGCTGGACCATGTGCGCCGAGAGCAGCGTCGTGTCGTAGCGGGCCAGACCGGAGGCGGTGGCGAAGAAGAAGGCGCCCATGCCCAGCCCGACGAACGCGACCGTGCGTCCCACCGGCCACCGGTCGCCACGACGGCGCAGCGTCCAGACTCCCAGCAGGTAGAGGCCGGCCACCCAGACGGTCAGGATGAACGGCAGCGGGTCGATGCCCCAGTCGGTGAACACGCGCCCCACGGTGAACTCAGGCAGCGTCGGGGATCCCACGGACTGGACGAGCATTACTCCAGAGTACGCGGCGCCCGGAACGGGTAATCAGGTGCCGGGCCCCGGGCCCGCAGCGGCGCGGGCATGACGGGAAACGCTCAAACGAGGGGGCAGAGGCAACCCTCACAGGAAGTACCCCCATAATGTCTCCCGTGGCGACTGCAACAGCTATTCCGGCATCCCGACTTCACGGGCACCACGACCGACCGAGCATGGTCAGCGTGGGGACGATCATCTGGCTCGCAAGCGAGCTGATGTTCTTCGCAGCCCTCTTCGCGTCCTACTTCACGATCCGCGCGGTGAGCCCGGACCTGTGGGCGCAGGAGACCCAGCACCTGACGGTGGGCTTCGCCACGGCGAACACCACGATCCTGGTGCTCTCCTCGGTCACCTGCCAGCTCGGCGTCTTCGCCGCCGAGCGCGGCCAGGTCGGCCGCAAGGGATCGCTCTTCGACGTCAAGGGCTGGGGACTGCGCGAGTGGTTCGTCCTGACCTACATCATGGGCGCCATCTTCGTCGCCGGTCAGGCCTTCGAGTACGCCGAGCTGGTGCACGCCGGCCTCACGATCCAGGACTCCGCCTACGGCTCGGTGTTCTACCTGACCACCGGGTTCCACGGCATCCACGTCGCGGGCGGGCTCCTCGCCTTCCTCTTCGTCCTGGGCCGCACCTACATGGCCCGACGCTTCACCCACGAGCAGGCGGTCAGCGCGATCGTCGTGTCCTACTACTGGCACTTCGTCGACGTCGTGTGGATCGCCCTGTTCTCTGCCATCTACCTCATTCAATGAGTCCTCGTCCCCCTGAGTCTCCGAACCGGATCTGAAGAGGAATTTTCACGTGCGTTTCCTGAACCGAACCGCTGGACGGTTGTCCCGGCACCGCCGGGGCCCGCTCGCGGGACTGGCCGTGCTGCTGCTCGGTCTTGTGATGACCGGCGGGCTGTACGCCGCTTTCGCGCCTGCCACGGCGTCGGAGACCAAGGCAGACCAGGAGCTGATCGACCAGGGTCGAGAGCTCTTCCTGGTGGGCTGCTCCTCCTGCCACGGCCTGAACGGCGAGGGCATCCGCACCGCCCGTGACGGCTACAACCTCGGCCCGTCGCTGGTCGGCGTGGGCGCCGCCGCTGTCGACTTCCAGGTCGGCACCGGCCGGATGCCCATGTCCAACCCGGGCCAGCAGGCTCCCCGCAAGGAGCGGCTCTACAACGAGGAGGAGACCAAGGCGATGGCTGCCTTCGTCGCCTCGCTGGGCCCCGGCCCGGCGATCCCCTCCTCGGAGGACTACAGCATCGACGGTCTCTCCGACGAGGAGCGCCAGGAGGCGATCTCCCGCGGCGGGCAGATCTTCCTGACCAACTGCACCGCCTGCCACAACTTCAACGGCTCGGGCGGAGCCATGCCCCGAGGTGGCTACGCCCCCTCGCTCAAGGGCGTCGACGAGAAGCACATCTACGAGGCCATGCTGACCGGCCCGCAGAGCATGGACGTCTTCTCCAACGGCAACATCCCGCCCGACGCCAAGCGCGACGTCATCGCCTACCTGAAGTCCCTGGAGGACGAGCCGGAGTACGGCGGCTTCGGCCTCGGTGGCCTCGGCCCCGTCTCGGAGGGCGTCTTCGCCTGGGTCGTCGGCATCGGCAGCCTGGTCGGGTTCGCGATCTGGATCGCGGCGCACTCGACCCGCTCGAAGAAGGACAAGGTGGAAGCGTGAGCGAGCACGACCAGAACCTCCCCGCGGTCGAGGGCGACCCGATCGCGGACCCGGGGCTCCCGGCACACACCTGGCGCCCGACCGACGTCGACGAGCGCGCCGAGAAGCGCGCCGAGCGGCAGGTGGCGACCTTCTTCGGCCTGTCCACCCTGTTCGCCGTCCTCTTCGTGGTGGCGTACTTCACCTTCCAGGTGGGCGAGGACGCTGACACCCTGATGGGCTTCGGCGCCTCCACGGTGACGCTCGGCGCCACCCTGGGCCTGGCGCTGCTGCTCCTGGGCGTCGGCATCATCCAGTGGGCCCGCAAGCTGATGGCGGACCACGAGCTGGTCGAGTACCGGCACCCGGCGCGCTCCTCCGACGAGGACCGTGCCGCCACCGTCGACGCGCTGCAGACCGGCCTCGCCGAGTCCGGCATTGGTCGTCGTCCCCTGGTGCGCAACTCCCTCCTGGGTGCCGTCGCCGCGCTCGGCCTGCCGGCCGTCGTGCTGCTCCGCGACCTGGGCCCCCTCCCCTTCTCCGACGAGGTCGTCGACCCGGAGAACGGTGGCGGCCTGGAGCACACCATCTGGAAGGCCGGCGAGCGCGTCGTCCGCGACGTCCTCGGCACCCCGATCAAGGTCTCCGACCTGGAGGTCGGCGACCTGGTCAACGCCCAGCCCGCCGCGATCTTCGAGGTCGACGAGAACGGTCACCACGTGCTGGAGGGTGCTCCCCTCCAGGTGGCCAAGTCCAAGGCCTCGCTGATCCTGCTGCGCATGGAGCCCGACGACATCACTCCGGGCAAGGGCCGGGAGAACTGGACCGTCGACGGCATCGTGGCGTACTCCAAGATCTGCACCCACGTGGGCTGCCCGATCTCGCTCAACGAGCGCACCACCCACCACCTGCTCTGCCCCTGCCACCAGTCGACGTTCGACCTGGCGGACAGCGCCCGGGTCGTCTTCGGCCCGGCCGCCCGGCCCCTCCCCCAGCTCCCGCTGGCTGTGGACTCCGAGGGTTACCTGATCGCGCAGAGCGACTTCACCGAACCCGTCGGTCCGAGCTACTGGGAGCGTGACTCGAAGTGAGCGTCGACACCACCAAGGTGGCTACCACCAACGCTTCCGCGGCCGCGACCGCGAAGAAGCCCTCGAAGGCCGGAGGCCTCGCGACGTGGGCTGACGAGCGCCTCGGCCTCGGCAGCGCCATGAAGAAGAACCTCCGCAAGGTCTTCCCCGACCACTGGTCCTTCATGCTCGGCGAGATCGCTCTGTGGAGCTTCGTCGTCCTGCTGCTGACCGGTGTCTTCCTGACGCTGTGGTTCAACCCCAGCATGTCCGAGGTGCAGTACCAGGGCTCCTACGACCAGCTGCGCGGCATCTACATGTCCGAGGCCATGGTCTCGGCGCTGGACATCTCGTTCGACGTCCGCGGCGGTCTGCTCATGCGGCAGATGCACCACTGGGCGGCGATGATCTTCATCGGCTCGATGATGGTCCACCTGATGCGCGTCTACTTCACCGGCGCGTTCCGCAAGCCGCGCGAGCTCAACTGGGTGATCGGCATGCTGCTGCTCATCCTGGGCACGCTCGAGGGCTTCACCGGCTACTCGCTCCCCGACGACCTGCTCTCGGGCACCGGCGTCCGGGCCGCGGACGGCTTCATGAAGTCGGCCCCGGTGGTCGGCACCTACATGTCGTTCTTCCTCTTCGGCGGCGAGTTCCCCGGCGACGCGATCATCCCGCGCCTCTACATCGTGCACGTGCTGCTCATCCCGGGCATCCTGCTGGCCCTGATCGCCGCCCACATGCTGCTGCTCGTCTACCACAAGCACACGCAGTGGCCTGGACCCGGTCGTACCGAGGAGAACGTCGTCGGCTACCCGATGCTCCCCGTGTACGCGGCCAAGGCCGGCGGCTTCTTCTTCATCGTCTTCGGTGTCACCGCCCTGATGGGTGGGTTCATGACCATCAACCCGGTCTGGAAGTACGGCCCGTACGACCCGTCGAAGGTGACCGCGGGCTCCCAGCCCGACTGGTACATGGGCTGGCCGGACGGTGCGCTGCGCATCATGCCCGGCTGGGAGTCTGAGTTCCTGGGCGTCACGCTCTCCTGGAACGTCTTCCTGCCGATCCTGGTGCTGCCGATCCTGCTGTTCGTGGTGGTCCTCCTGCTGCCGTTCATCGAGGCCTGGATCACCGGCGACAAGCGTGAGCACCACCTGCTGCAGCGTCCGCGCAACGCACCGACCCGTACGGCGGTGATGGTCGCCCTGATGACCTTCTACGGTCTGATGTGGGCGGCCGGCGGAAACGACCTGATCGCGATCAAGTTCGACCTGAGCATCAACCAGATCACCTACTTCATGCGGGTGGCTGTGTTCGTCGGTCCGCTGATCGCCTTCTGGATCACCCGCCGCTGGTGCCTCTCGCTGCAGCGTCACGACAACGAGAAGCTCCTGCACGGCTACGAGACGGGCATCATCATGCGCTCGCCCGAGGGCTCCTACAGCGAGCGGCACCTGCCGCTCGACCCGGAGACGCAGTACACCCTCACCGCGCGGGACCGGGACGAGGTCTACACGCTGGAGAGCGACGTCGACGCCAACGGCGTCCCGGCACCCGGCACCCGGGCCAACCGGCTCCGGGCGCGCCTCTCGGCCTGGTTCAACGGGCACAACGTGCAGAAGCCCACGCGGGCCGAGCTCGAGGCGGCGCACCACCACGCCGACGAGGAGCACGAGCTCCAGTCCGGCCTGGAGCACCCGGCCGACGGTCACGAGTTCGACGGCCATGACGACGTCGAGGGCGCGGAGCTGCGCCACTGACCGCCTGACGTAGCGCGGCGAACGCCCGGTCCCTTCGGGGGCCGGGCGTTCGTCATGTCCGGGACCTCCCCGGCCCACCTCCCCGGCCCACCTGAGACGATGGGCGCATCCCCCTGGCGTCGCCTCGGGAAACGCGTACAGGTGAGGAGAGGTGACCCGAGGGTGAGCCAGGAGCAGAGCAGGGACATCGCACTGGGAGTCGACACGTTCGGGGACGTCACCGCTGACGCTGACGGCGAGCTCCTCTCGCACGCGCAGGTGCTCCGCAACGTCGTCGAGGAGGCGGTGCTGGCCGACCGGGTCGGCCTGGACGCCTTCAGCGTGGGCGAGCACCACCGGGACGACTACGCGATCTCGGCGCCGGACGTCGTCCTGGCCGCCGCAGCCGCCCGCACCGAGCGGATCACCCTCGGCACCGCGGTCACCGTGCTGAGCTCCGATGACCCGATCCGGGTGTACGAGCGGTTCGCCACCCTCGACGCCCTCTCCTCCGGCCGCGCCGAGGTGACGTTGGGCCGCGGCTCGTTCACCGAGTCGTTCCCCCTGTTCGGGCTGGACCTCTCCGACTACGAGGTGCTCTTCGAGGAGAAGCTGCGGCTGTTCTCCAGCCTGCGCTCCGAGCAGGAAGTCTCCTTCGAGGGCCGCACCCGGCGGTCGCTGCCGCCCACGCACGTCTACCCCAAGACCGCGAGGGGCTCACTGCCCACCTGGGTCGGCGTGGGTGGCTCGCCGGAGTCCGTGGTGCGGGCAGCACGCCACGGTCTGCCCCTGATGCTCGCGATCATCGGCGGGCCGCCGGCCCGGTTCGCGCCGTTCACCGATCTCTACCGGCGCGCCCTCAGCGAGTTCGGCGGCACCCCGCAGCCTGTGGGCGTGCACTCCCCCGGCTTCGTCGCAGCCACGGACCAGGAGGCACGCGACGTGCTCTTCCCGCACTTCAAGGCCAACCGGGACCGCATCGGTGCCGAGCGCGGGTGGGGGCCGGCCACCCGTGACCAGTTCGAGGCCGAGGTGGACCAGGGGGCGCTCTTCGTCGGCTCCCCGGAGACGGTGGCGCGGAAGATCGCGGCGACGGTGCAGGCGCTCGGCATCGACCGCTTCGACCTCAAGTACTCCAACGGCCCACTGCCGCACGAGCACCTGATGGAGTGCATCAGGCTCTACGGCACCGAGGTGGCGCCACGGGTCCGCGAGCTGCTCGCCTGAATCAGCACTCGCGCCCGATGTGGTGGAATCGGCCATGGTCGACTTGATGGCACTTCCTCCAGGGCTCTACCGCGGAACCGTGACCGGGGAGGAGAGCGGTGCATGTCAGTGCCGGATCGAAGTCCGGAGGTTGACCGGGCACGCACTGAGCCTCGACTACGAAGCCGTTGGCTCGGACGGCCTGCAGCACGTCGAGCACACCATCGCGACGCGATCGGCTCTGCACGTGGCTGCCAGCGAGCTTCCGGACGTCACCACCTTCCGGATGACCGCGCCCGGACGCTACGTGTCTGACGGGTCCCCGATGCCCATGGAGATCCACGCCTCCTGGGACGGTGACTCTCTGACCTGGGCGTGGCACTGGTCGCACCCCGGTGGCTCCTTGCGGGAGCAGTCGCGTGCGACTGCCCAGCCGGTGCGCTGAGCACCGACCGCACGCACCTGTCCCACCACGCAGCACGGCCCCGGACTCGAAGGTCCGGGGCCGTGCCGATCAGCAGGAAAGGGTGCTCAGTGAGCGTGCTCCCCGCGGTAGTACTCGAAGATCCACCCGCACAGGGCGATCATGCCCAGCCCGGCGCCGATGATGGCGAGCCACCACGCGCCCAGCGCGATCGCGTAGACGATCAGGGCGGCGGTCATGCCGCACCACAGCGGCCACCACGAGTAGGGCGGGAAGAAGCCCAGCTCGCCCGCGCCGTCGGCGATCTCGCCGTCCTTGCGGTCCTCGGGACGGGGGTCCATCCGCGAGGCGTGGAAGCCCAGGTAGAGGGCGATCATCCAGGCCAGGAAGGTGGTCATCACCAGGGCCGAGGTGCCGGTCCAGTCGTTCGTGATGACCCAGTAGGCAGGCGAGACCAGGGTGAAGAAGACACCCGTGACCACGAAGATCCATGCTTCAGCCTTCATCGGGCGTCACCGTCCTTCTTCTCGTCGTCGTGCCGGGGAGCGGCGCCGCGCTCACGCAGCAGCTCCTCGCGACCCTCCACGTCCGGCGCGTCCGCGAACTTGCCCTGACGCTCCGCCTCGTTCTGCTCCAGCTCCAGCGCCGCGATCTCCGGGTGGTGGAGGTCGAAGGCCGGGGACTCCGAGCGGATCCGGGGCAGGTGGGTGAAGTTGTGCCGCGGCGGCGGGGACGAGGTGGCCCACTCCAGCGAGCGGCCCCAGCCCCACGGGTCGTCCACACCGACCAGCGGCGCGTTGCGGGACTTGTAGACGTTCCACAGGAACGGCAGCGTCGAGGCGGCCAGCAGGAAGGCACCCACGGTGGAGATCTGGTTGAGCGTGGTGAAGCCGTCCTCGGGCAGGTAGTCGGCGTACCGACGCGGCATGCCCTCGACACCCAGCCAGTGCTGGACCAGGAACGTGGTGTGGAAGCCGATGAAGAGCAGCCAGAAGTGCAGCTTGCCCAGGCGCTCGTCGAGCATCCGACCGGTGAACTTCGGCCACCAGTAGTAGAAGCCGGCGAACATCGCGAACACCACGGTGCCGAAGACCACATAGTGGAAGTGCGCCACCACGAAGTACGAGTCCGAGACGTGGAAGTCCAGCGGCGGGCTGGCCAGGATCACACCGGTGAGGCCACCGAAGAGGAAGGTGGTCAGGAAGCCGATCGACCAGAGCATCGGGGTGTCGAACGATATGGACCCACCCCACATCGTGCCGATCCAGTTGAAGAACTTCACTCCGGTTGGCACCGCGATCAGGAACGTCATGCCGGAGAAGAACGGCAGGTCGACTGCCCCGGTGACGAACATGTGGTGCGCCCAGACCGCCACCGAGAGGACGGCGATCGCCATGGTCGCGCCCACCAGGCCGACGTAGCCGAAGATCGGCTTGCGGCTGAAGACGGGCAGGATCTCGGAGACGATGCCGAAGAACGGCAGCGCGATGATGTAGACCTCGGGGTGCCCGAAGAACCAGAACAGGTGCTGCCACAGGATCGGGCCGCCGTGCGCCGGGTCGAAGACGTGCGCACCGAGCAGTCGGTCCGCCTCCAGGGAGAGCAGCGCGCCACCCAGGATCGGGAATGCCATCAGCACCAGCATGCTGGTGATCAGCGCGTTCCAGACGAAGATCGGCATCCGGAACATGGTCATGCCCGGCGCCCGCATCGTGATGATGGTGGTGATGAAGTTGACCGCACCGAGGATCGTGCCCAGACCGGCCAGGTAGAGACCCATGACCCACAGGTCGCCACCCACGCCCGGCGAACGGACGGCGTCCGAGAGCGGCGTGTACGCGAACCAGCCGAAGGAGGCGGCGCCGTCACGGGTCAGGAAGCCCGAGGCGGCGATCAGGCCACCGAAGAGGAACAGCCAGTAGCTGAACATGTTCAGCCGAGGGAACGCCACGTCGGGGGCGCCGATCTGGATCGGCATGATGATGTTGGCGAACCCGAAGAACAGCGGGGTGGCGAAGAGCAGCAGCATGATCGTGCCGTGCATGGTGAAGAGCTGGTTGTACAGCTCGTCGTTGACCACCTGCTGGCCGGGGAAGGCCAGCTCGGAGCGGATCACCATGGCCATCAGACCACCGAGGATGAACCACATGAACGAGGTGACCAGGTACATCTTCCCGATCAGCTTGTGGTCGGTGGTGGTGAGCAGGCGCACGACCTGCTGACCCATCGACCTCTTCTGCACGCCCGTGAGCTGCGGGGCGTCCGCGACCGCGGTCATTCCTGGTCTCCTTCTTCGTCGTCGTCCTCAGCCAGTCCGGCTTCCTCGACCTCGTCCTTCGACGGGTCGTCCAGCCCGGCCTGGGTGAGCGCGTCCGACCCGCCGAGCAGCGGGGCGTCGGCCACGGAGCCCTCCGCCTCGAGGTCCGCCAGGTAGGCGTCGTAGTCCGCCTGGCTGACGACCTCGACGTTGAACAGCATCCGGGAGTGGTACGTGCCGCAGAGCTCGAAGCACTTGCCGGCGTAGGTGCCGATCTCGTTCGGGGTGACCTGGAACTTGTTCACCCGGCCGGGGATCACGTCGAGCTTGGTGAGGAACGCCGGCACGCCGAAGGAGTGGATGACGTCGGGCGAGTGCAGGTTGAACTGCACGCGCTGGTCGACGGGGAGCACGAGCGTGGGCAGGAGGTCGGTGGTGCCGACGGTGTACGGCGTGGTGCCGTCCTCGCCCTGCTCGGTGTAGTTGAAGGTCCAGGACCACTGCTGACCGACCACGTCGACGGTGACGTCGGGGTCGTCCACCAGCTCGGTGACCTTGTTCTGGACGTCGACGGTCCAGTAGAAGAAGACGACGACCATCATGATCGGAGCGATGGTGTAGAAGATCTCGAGGGGCAGGTTGTAGCGCACCTGGACCGGGACCTCGTCGGCGCGGCGGCGGCGGAAGCGCCAGGCGGCGTAGAAGATCAAGCCCCAGGTCAGGACGCCCACGGCCATCGCGGCGACCCAGGCCCAGCGCCAGAGGTCGAAAGTGGCCGGCCCCTGCTCGGTGATCGGGGACGGCATCGCCAAGTTGGCGATCTGATCTTTGTCCTCAGCCGAGCACGCACCCAGCAACAACAGGGTGAGACCCAGCACGGTGGCGGTCGCGACCCTCTTGACGGGTGCGACTGCGCGCGAGGGGAGTTGCAGACCCACGAACGAGCCTCTCTCTTGGCAGTCACGTAACGCGCGAACACTATCGGAGCAAGATGTGAGTCGGCGGATCGGGTCGCCCCTCGTACGCCTCTGAAGCCGTCAGCGGCTACCGTTCGAGCGGTGAGCAACCCGGCCCGAGCCTATCTGGACTCCGCCTCCGCCGAGCCCCTGCACCCCGCCGCGCACGCGACGCTGGCGGCCGCGCTCGACCAGGGCTGGGCAGACCCTCGGCGACTGCACCACGAGGGACGGCGCGCCCGCCTGCTGCTGGACAACGCCCGCGAGGTCGTCGCCGAGGCACTCGCCGTGCGCCCCGACGAGGTCACGTTCACCTCCTCCGGGACCGACGCCGTGCACCGGGGTCTCCTCGGCCTCCACCGAGGGCGCCGCACGGGCACCAGCACCGCCGGGCCCCTCGTGCACTCGGCGGTCGAGCACTCCTCCGTGCTCCACGCTGCCCGCTGGACCCAGGACCCCGTGGTCGAGGTCCCGGTCACCCGCACCGGCGTCGTGACGCCCCAGGCGCTCCGGGAGCGGCTCGAGCAGCTCACGGAGGCCGGGACGCGGGCGAGCGTCGCCGCGATCCAGCACGCCAACCACGAGGTGGCCACGATCCAGCCGGTCGCCGAGCTGCTCGAGGAGCTCGGGGACGTCCCCCTCTTCCTCGACGCCTGCGCCAGCGCGGGCAGGGTGGCCCTTCCCGACGGCTGGGCCGCGGCTGCGGCGTCGGCCCACAAGTGGGGAGGCCCCGCCGGGGTGGGGGTGCTCCTGGTGCGCAAGGGCGCGCGCTGGCGCAACCCGTTCCCCGGCGACGACCGGGTCGACGAGCGCGGCTCGGGGTTCGAGAACGTCCCGGCGGCGCTGGCAGCCGCCGCCGCGCTGCAGGCCGTGACGGCCGAGCGGGCCGACCTGGCTGCCCGGCAGACGGCTCTGGTGGACCGGGTCCGCAGCACGGTCGCCGCCCTGCCCGACGTGGAGGTCGCCGGCGAGGCCGTGCAGCGACTGCCGCACCTGGTCACCTTCTCCTGCCTCTACGTCGACGGCGAGGCCCTGGTCACCGAGCTGGACCGCCGCGGGGTCGCGATCTCCAGCGGCTCGGCCTGCACGGCGTCCACGCTGGAGCCCTCGCACGTGCTGGCCGCCATGGGCGTGCTGACCCACGGCAACGTCCGGCTCTCCCTGACCCGGGACAGCGGCGACGCCGAGGTCGACCACCTGCTCGACGTGCTCCCCGAGGTCGTGCGCGACCTGCGCGCCCAGGTGGGCCTGTGAGCCCCGAGATCGCCCTGGAGCTGGACTGCCGGGAGATGCTCTGCCCGATGCCGGTCATCGAGCTGGCACGGCGACTGGCGGACGTGCGACCGGGTCAGTGCCTGGCCGTGGTCGCCCGCGACCCGGCCGCCCGGGTCGACGTGCCCGCGTGGTGCCGGATGCGTGGACAGGAGTACCTGGGCGAGGACCGGGCGGACGACGGCACGCCCCGCTACCTCGTACGCCGGGCCTCCTAAGCCCCTCAGAGGTGCTCAGAAGTCCTCAGGGGACCCACGGGGGCCCTCCGGGACCCTCAGGGGTGCAGCGCCCGCAGGTGCGGCGCGATGTCGGTCGCCGCGTCGCTGCCGTACGCCGAGGCGCACCGCTCCAGGAAGGCCGCCTGCGAGAGCGTGTACTCCTGGGTCCCGATCTGCTCCACCACGTGCACCGCGAGCAGGCAGCCCAGCTGGCAGGCGCGCTCGTGGTCCAGACCCCAGGCCAGGGCGGCGAGGAAGCCCGCGCGGAACGCGTCTCCCACTCCCGTGGGCTCGACCGGCGAGACGTCCGGGACGGCACTCACCTCGATGGTCTCGGCGTCACGGGACAGCACCCGCACCCCGCGGGCACCGAGGGTGATCACCCAGGTGCCCACCCGCTCGAGCACCTCGGACTCGGTCCACCCGGTCTTCTGGGTGATCAGCGAGGCTTCGTACTCGTTGGAGAACAGGATGTGCGCGCCCTCGACCAGCTGGCGGATCAGGTCGCCGTCACCGAAGGCGAGCTGCTGGGAGGGGTCGGCGACGAAGCGGTAGCCGCGCTGGCGGCACTCGTCGGTGTGCCGGAGCATCCCGTCGGGGTCGTCGGGCCCGATCAGCACGTACTCCGGCTCGCCGACCCGGTCGACGATCGGCTTGAGCTCGATCTCGCGCGACTCGCTCATCGCCCCGGGGTAGAAGGAGGCGATCTGCGCCATCGCGGTGTCGCTGGTGCACACGAAGCGGGCCGTGTGCCGGGTTGCGGACACGTGCACCGAGTCGCAGTCGACCCGGTGGCGCTCCAGCCACGCGCGGTAGTCGGCGAAGTCCTCGCCCACCGCGCCGACCAGCACCGGCCGCAGTCCGAGGTTGCCCAGGCCGAAGCAGATGTTGGCGGCTACTCCCCCGCGTCGGACGTCGAGGTCGTCGACCAGGAAGGAGACTGAGATCTTGTCGAGCTGGTCCACCACCAGCGAGTCGGAGAACTTCCCTCCGAAGGACATCAGGTGATCGGTGGCGACAGACCCGGCGATGAGCAGCGACATGTGTCCGCACACTACTAGCGAGTTCCGCTGGGAGTACCAATCGGTAACGTCTAGCGTCCCTGACATGGCCACTCACACCCCAGGTTCACACTTGACCCACGCCGAGCTCTCGACGCCCACGGAGATGTGCGCCGACGCTCGCAGGGTCGTGTCCTCCCTCCGCCTGGATCGGGTCGCCAGGGCGGCGGTCCGGCCGGCACCGAGCATCCACTTCGAGGACTACCCTCGAGAGGTGCACAAGAGCGAGGTCCGGGTCAGCGCGGCAGCGGCCCGGCTCGCCGGGGCTCTGTACCAGCTGGACTGACCGCGGTCGTCCGCTCCCCGGACGACGAAGAAGCCCCCGCCGAGGCGGGGGCTTCTTGCGGTTCCGGGCGGGCCCGGAGCGTGCTCAGTGGAACGAGTCGCCGCAGGCGCACGAGCCCGTCGCGTTGGGGTTGTCGATCGTGAACCCCTGCTTCTCGATGGAGTCGACGAAGTCGATCATCGCGCCGTTGAGGTACGGGACGCTCATCCGGTCGACCACGACCGTGACGCCGTCGAAGTCCGTGGTGACGTCGCCGTCCAGGGTCCGCTCGTCGAAGAAGAGCTGGTAGCGAAGGCCCGAGCAGCCACCAGGCTGCACGGAGATCCGCAGCGCCAGGTCGTCACGACCCTCCTGCTCCAGGAGGCTCCTGACCTTGGCCGCGGCCACCGCACTCAGGTTGATCTGGTCGGTGCGGCGCTCTTCGTTGGTCTCGACCTGCTCGGTCATCTCGATCTCCCGTGGGTTAGGTCGTGGTTGTCAACTGCTCAATCGTCTCACAGGGACGGTTATTCCGGACCCCACGCCGGACGCCTGTCTTGCCCAGCCCTGCTCGGGCCGGCTCACCCGCTCAGGCCGGCGACCAGCTGCGCGCCACCCGGGCGGCGAGGTCGGCCAGGGCGTCCGCGGGCTCCGTGAGCGCACGGTCCTCGCCGTAGGCCTCGGCGACCGAGTACGCCGACTCGATCCCCAGGGCGCGCATCTCGCGCGACCCGACCAGCACCTGTCCCGCCAGCGCCACGCACGGGCGGAGCTGCTCGCCGGCGATCTGGGCCACCCCGTAGGGGACCTTCCCGGCCCGGCTGGAGAAGTCGAAGGCACCCTCCCCGGTGAGCACCAGGTCGGCCTGACGGGCACGCTGCGGCAGTCCGACGACGGCGGAGACCAGGTCGATCCCCGGCTCCCGACCGGCCCCGAGGAGGAGCAGCGCGAAGCCGACCCCACCGGCCGCGCCGGCCCCGGGCTCCAGGGAGGTACGCCGGTCGCAGGCCACCGCCCAGGACTCCAGCGCCACGTCGACGGCGACCATGGCCTCCTCGGCCAGCCCCTTCTGCGGCCCGTAGGTCCGCGCCGCTCCGAAGAGCCCGGTCAGGGGGTTGTCCACGTCCGAGGCGGCCACGAGCGAGAGGCCGGACAGCGCTCGCCTGGCCGGCTCCAGGTCGACCGCCGAGACCCCGCTCAGCCCTCGCGGCCCCGCGTCGAGCGGCGCGTCGGCGGTGGCTCCCAGGGCCGCCAGCAGGCCGGCGCCCCCGTCGGTGGTGCCCGAGCCCCCCAGACCCACCACCACCTCGCGGGCACCGCAGTCGCGGGCCGCCAGCAGCAGCTCCCCCACCCCGGCGCTGCTCCTGGTCTCCGGGTCGGAGCCCTCGCACAGGTGCAGCCCGCACGCCTGGGCCGACTCGACGTAGACGCGCTCCCCGACCTTGAGCACCGTCGCCGGTACCGGCTGCCCGTGCGGCCCCGAGACCGAGGTGGCGAGCAGCTCGCCACCCAGGGAGGCGTGCAGCACGTCGACGAACCCGGGTCCCCCGTCGGCCATCGGAGCCAGGTCCAGCTGGTCGCCCGGCGCCTGCCGGGCCCAGCCCCGCGCCATCGCCTCAGCGGCCTGAGGGGCGGTCAGGGTGCCAGCGAACTTGTCCGGGGCGATCAGCACACGCATGTGCACATACTGCCGTGCCCTCCGGCGCGACCCACGTACGATGCCCGGGACATGACTTCCGTGGCGGCGTTCGACCCCCAGGACCTCCGGATCCGTCCGATGCACGCCGACGACCTCAGGCTCGTCGAGCGTCTCTCGTCCTCGGCGTTCGTCGACCTCGAGGCCCGCCTCGCCCCGGCCGGGCAGGAGGCGCCGTCGGGTCGCTCCGTGCAGGCCGCGCAGATCTGGATCGCCCGTACGGCGCGGTTCCTGGACAGCGATCCGGGCGGCTGCTGGGTGGCCGAGGTCGGCGACGCGGTGGTCGGCTTCGCGACCTCCTTCCGGCGCGAGACCACCTGGTTCCTGGCGACGTACGCCGTGGCCACGCCGTGGCAGGGCCGCGGCGTCGGCAAGGCCCTCCTGGACGCCGCACTGCAGCACTCCCGGGGCTGCGTGCGGGGCATGCTCAGCGCCTCCTCCGACCCCCGCGCCGCGCGCCGGTACAAGCTGGCGGGCTTCGACCTGCACCCGCAGATGACGCTGTCCGGGACCGTGGACCGCACCGCCGTCCCGGAGCTGCGGAACCTGCGCGACGGCACCCCCGGGGACCAGGAGTGGATGGACTCCCTGGACCGCGGCAACCGCGGGGCCGGGCGCGGACGCGACCACGAGTTCCTGCGCTCGGTCCACCGGCTGCGGGTGATCGACCACCGCACCGGGCGGGGCTACGCCTACAGCAACCTCGACGGCGTGCAGCTGCTCGCCGCGGACAACCGACGTACGGCGGCCCGGCTGCTGTGGGACGCCCTGGCCGCCGTGCCGCCCGGGCGCAGCACCCGGGTCGCGCACGTCACCGGGGCCAACCAGTGGGCCCTGGAGACGGGCATGGAGGCCGGCCTCAGCGTCCGGCTCGACGGCTTCCTCGGGCTCCGGGGACTCAAGCCGCCCGCGCCGTACCTGCACCACGGCGCCCTGCTCTGAGCGCCGGCTCCGGGGCGGCCCGCGCCGCCTCCGGAGCCTCCGGTCTCAGTCCCGCGAGGACCGGCCGGGCAGGTCGAGCATCCGCTGCAGCGCCACCTGGGCCCACTCCTGGGTGTCGCGGTCCACGTCGATCCGGTTGACCACGGTGCCGCCCGCCAGGGACTCCAGGGCCCAGACCAGGTGCGGCAGGTCGATCCGGTTCATCGTGGAGCAGTAGCAGACGTTGCGGTCGAGGAAGACGATGTTCTTGTCCGGGTGCGCGTCGGCCAGCCGCTTGACCAGGTTGAGCTCGGTGCCGATCGCCCAGGTCGAGCCGGCCGGCGCCGCCTCGATCGTCTTGATGATGAACTCGGTGGAGCCCACCAGGTCGGCCTTGAGCACGACCTCGTGCCGGCACTCGGGGTGCACCAGGACCTTGAGGTCCGCGTGCTTGGCGCGCAGCTCGTCGACGACGTCCTCGGTGAAGCGGCCGTGCACCGAGCAGTGGCCGCGCCACAGGATCATCCGGGCGTCGCGCAGCTGCTCGACGCTCAGCCCTCCGTTGGGGAGGAACGGGTTCCAGACCACGCAGTCCTCCAGCGACATGCCCAGCTCGAGCACCGCCGTGTTGCGGCCCAGGTGCTGGTCGGGGAGGAAGAGCACCTTCGCGTCCGAGTCCAGGCCGCCCTTCTGGGAGAACGCCCACTCCAGCGCGACGTCGGCGTTGGAGGAGGTGCAGACCGCTCCCCCGTGCCGCCCGCAGAACGCCTTGATGTCGGCCGAGGAGTTCATGTAGGTCACGGGGACCACCGAGTCGGCCACGCCGGCCTCGACCAGGGCGTCCCACGCGTCCTCGACCTGCGGCAGCCGGGCCATGTCGGCCATCGAGCAGCCGGCGGCCAGGTCCGGGAGGACGACCTGCTGGCTGTCCGAGGTCAGGATGTCGGCCGACTCGGCCATGAAGTGGACGCCGCAGAAGACGATGAACTCCGCGTCCGGCCGGGCGGCCGCCTCACGGGCGAGCTTGAAGCTGTCGCCGGTGACGTCGGCGAACTGGATGACCTCGTCGCGCTGGTAGTGGTGGCCCAGCACGAAGACCCGGTCGCCCAGCGCCTCCTTGGCCGCCCGGGCCCGCGCCACCAGTGCGGGGTCTGAGGCCAGCGGCAGCTCACCGGGGCACTCGACTCCCCGCTCGGCGTCCAGGTCACGTCCCTTGCCCAGGGGCAGCAGCGGCAGGTCGATCGTCATGCGGTCATCCTAGGCTGCCTCAGCGGACGCTCAGACGGCGGCGACCTGCGGCAGGACGAGCCAGACCGTCGTGCCGCCGTCGGGGGCCGCCTCGACGCCCGCACGACCCCCGTGCGACTCCACCACCCGCCGCACGGTGCTCAGCCCGAGCCCCAGCCCGGGGACGCGCTTGTCCAGCCGCACCATCGGCTCGAGCACCCGCTCCCGGTCCTCCTCGGCGATGCCGCGTCCGTGGTCGGTGACGGTGATCCGCCAGGCGCCGTCCTGCGTCTGCGCGTCGACCTCGACCCGCACCGGCTCCCCGGGGACGGCGAACTTCACGGCGTTCTCCAGGAGGTTGACCAGCAGCACCCGGTAGTCACCGGGGGCCCCGGGCACGCGAGGCAGCGGCGTACGCACGCTCACCTCCGCCGGGAGGAGGTCGCCGAGGCCGGCGAGCACCGTCTCGAGCTCGGCCTGCAGGTCGGTGGTCCCCTCGCTGGGCGTGTGCGCGTAGTCGAGCAGGTCGGCCGTCATCCGCTTCATCCGCGCCGCGCTGCCGCCGGCCCGCTCGAGCAGCGAGACCAGCAGCTGCTGGGAGTCCTCGACCTGGTCGCGGGCGATCTCCAGCGACATGGCGACGGCCGCGAGGGGGTTGTTGAGGTCGTGGGCGACCTGACCGGCGACGCGGGCCAGCTCCTCCTCGGCGCGAGCAGCGGCCTCCTGGGCGTCGAACGCCCGGGCCGCGTGCTCCTCGGCCGCCGCGCAGACCTCCGCCACCCGGCTCAGGGCGGCGAGGTCGCCGGGGTCGGTGAGGGCGGCCGCCAGCCGGCGCAGGTCCTCGGTGACGTCGGGCAGGAGGGTGATCTGGGTCTCGTCGCTCACAGTCCCGGAGCATCCCACACGGCAAGCCACCTCCGGAGGTCTTTCTCCATCGGTAGCTCACCGGCGAGCTGGTCGCGCACGCTCAGCTCCAACAGGTTGTCGCGACGCTTCTCCCCCGGCACCGGGGCGAACGGGTAGAACGTGCCCTGCTTGTAGAGGTAGACCAGGCCGACCCGGCGGCCGGACGGGTCCTGGAACGGGACCAGGGTGCACAGCAGCCCTCCGTCGAACCCCTGGGCCGCGAGACTCGTGTTCACCGCGTGCAGGTCGGTGCAGAGCCCGGCCACGTCGTCGGGGTCCCCCTCGACCACCAGCCAGGTGAAGCCGTACGGGTCCTGCGTCAGGGTGGCGGGCGGCGCCTGCGGGTCGTCGCGCAGCAGGGCGATCACGTCGTCCTGCGTCTGGCTGAAGGCCGCGCCGGCAGCCGCGCGGTAGCAGACCGAGCCACTGCCCGTCGGGGTCAGTCCGGCAGCGGTCTGCAGGGTGATCGCAGCGCTCGGCACCAGGAAGAGCGAGTCGAGGTTCGGCGCCTTGGGGCGCGAGCGCCCCATGAGGGAGTCCCAGAGACCCACCGCGTCAGCCCGCCGGACGGGAGAGCTCGGCCTGGATCCGGGCGAGCTGCTCGAGCCGCTGCTCCAGGGACGGGTGGGTCGCGGTGAGGGTCTTCAGGGACGCTCCGCTGACCGCGGGGGCGATGAAGAAGGCGTTCATCGCCTGGGTGCCGCGCAGGTCCTTCTCCGGGATCATCGCCATCTCGCCGGTGATCTTCTGCAGCGCCGAGGCCAGGGCCGCGGGCTTCATCGTCAGGTAGGCGCCGGCCCGGTCGGCCGCCATCTCCCGGTAGCGCGAGAGCAGCCGGGTGAGGAAGAAGCTGACCGCGTAGACGATCAGGCTGACCACCAGCGCGATCGCGAAGGCGGCCGCGGCACCGCCCTGGTTGTTGTTGCGCCCGCGAGTCATCCCGCCGAACTGTGCCCCGCGGGTGAGCATGCCGGCCACGATGCCCGCCGAGGAGGCGAGCGTCATCACCAGCACGTCGCGGTGGGCGACATGGGACAGCTCGTGGGCCAGCACGCCCTCGAGCTCCTCGGCGTCGAGCTTGCCCAGGATGCCGGTGGTCACGCAGACCACGGACCGGTTCGGCGAACGACCGGTGGCGAACGCGTTGGGGATCGCCAGGTCGGCGATGCCCACGCGCGGCTTGGGCATGTCCGCCATCGTGCAGAGCCGGTCGATCATCGCGTGCAGCTCGGGCGCCTCCTGCGGGCTGACCTCGCGGGCCCGCATGGCCCGCATGGCGACCTTGTCCGAGCTCCACCACTGGTAGAACGCGATCCCGATCCCGATCACCGCGATGATCGGCGCGTACCCAGGGAACAGGTACATCATCACGACGACCAGCCCCACCAGCAGGGCCCCGAGCAGGAACATCACCAGGGTCATCCGAGCAGCGAGCCCGGAGTCCTTGATGAAGCGAGAGTGCGCCATCGTCAGCCCGGGATCAGTCCGTCGTCGTTGAGCATCGCCCGGACCTCGCCGATCTCGGCGTCGGGCATCGGCAGGATGAGGTCGGACTCGTCCAGGCTGTCCACCTCGTGCGGGCTCGCGACCGCACGGACACCGTCCAGCAGGGCCGCGAGAGCGGAGCGGAAGGCCTGCTCGTCGTCGGCCTCCACCGCGGCCTCGACCGCGGCGTCCAGCGCGTTGAGCTGGTCCAGGGAGGAGTCGGGGACGTCGAACTGGCCCTCGCCGAGGATCCGGACGATCATCGGGTCTCCCCCTCGGCCGAGCGCTGGGCGTCGGTGCCCAGCACGTCGCCCTGCGAGGACTCCAGCGCCTCGGGCGCCTTGCTCGCCTTGAGCCTGGCCAGCTCGGCCTCGACGTCGGAGGTCGAGCTCATCGCGTCGAGCTCGCGGGCGATGTCGTCGCCGCCCCCCACCTGGGTGACGTCGTCGAGCGCGCCGGAGGCGAGCAGCTCGTCGATGGCACCGGCCCGGGCCTGCATCTGCGCGGTCTTGTCCTCCGCGCGCTGGATCGCCAGGCCGACGTCGCCCATCTCCTCGCCGATGCCCGACATCGCCTCGTTGATCCGGGTCTGCGCCTGGGCCGCGGTGTAGGTGGCCTTGATGGTCTCCTTGCGGGTCCGGAAGGACTCGACCTTGGCCTGCAGCCGCTGCTGGGCGAGGGTGAGCTTCTCCTCCTCGGCCTGGAGCTGCGCGTGCTGCGTCTGGAGGTCCTGGATCTGCTGGGCCAGTCCCGACTTGCGGGTCAGGGCCTCGCGGGCGAGGTCCTCACGACCCACCTCGATCGCCTTCTGGGCCTGGCCGGTGAGCTTGTCGGCCTGCTGGGTCAGCTGGTTGACCTGGAGCTCGACCCGCTTGCGACTGGTCGCCACGTCGGCGACGCCGCGGCGTACCTTGGAGAGGAGCTCGAGCTGCCGCTGGTAGCTGTAGTCCAGCGTCTGGCGGGGGTCCTCGGCACGGTCCAGGGCCTCGTTGGCCTTGGACCGGAAGATCAGGCTGATGCGCTTCATGAGACTCATGGGGGCGGACCCCTCCCTCGTGCTCGTCACTGGTGCTGTGAGTCTCACCCTATGGCCACGGGCAAGAGGCTGCGAAGCGCCCCGGGCGTCCTGTCCGCTCAACGGTAGGATCGAAGTGCCTCAACCCGCCCCCTCACGAAGGTCCACCGTTGTCCCGACGCGACAAGTCCCCCGAGTCCTCCACGACGCACCCGATGGTGGAGACCACCCCCGACCCCCGCCGCCCCGAGGGCAAGGGGCGCCCCACCCCCACCCGCAAGGAGGCGGAGGCGGCCGCCCGCGCCCGGGCCAAGGTGCCGAGGACCCGCAAGGAGATGGCCGCCGCGAAGCGCGCCGCCCGCGCCGAGGCCAACCAGCGGCTGCGTGAGGCGATGAAGACCGGCGACGACAGGAACCTCCCCGCGCGCGACCGTGGTCCGGTCAAGCGGTTCATCCGGGACTTCGTCGACTCGCGGTTCTCCTTCATCGAGCTGCTGATCCCGCTGATGCTGGTGACGCTCATCCTCGGCTGGACCGGGAACGCCTACCTCGCCGGCGTCGGCAACACGATGCTGCTCGGCGGCATGGTGATCATCATCTTCAACGCGATCTTCCTCCGCTTCCAGGTGCGCCGCGAGCTGACCCGCCGGTTCCCCGAGGCCCCGCTCAAGGGCACCACGTACTACGCGGTGATGCGCTCCTTCCAGATGAAGTTCATGCGCCTGCCCAAGGCTCAGGTCAAGATCGGCGAGAAGCTTCCCGAGCACTACCGCTGACGTGCCCCTGAGTGCGTGGGGGCTGGCTGCGGGGGTGCTCTCGGCCGTCCTGTTCGGGCTGGCCGCCGTGGCGCAGGCCCGCGCCTCACGACGCCATCCCGACCCCGCGCGCCTCGTCGACTTCGTCCGTCACGGACTGCGGGACCCGCTCCTGATGCTGGTGGTGGCGGCGTACCTGGTCGGCTTCGTGCTCCATGCGGTGGCGATCTGGTGGCTGCCGCTCTACCTCGCCCAGGCCACCGTCGCGCTCTCGCTGCCGGTGACCGCCCTGGCCGCCCACCGGGTCGACGGACGCGCAGCCGGCGGGGCATGGCTCGGCGTGGCCGCCGTGACCGCGGGCCTGGCCCTGCTGGCCTACGCCTCGGGCGCCGCCGGGCAGGTGCGCACCGACTGGTGGCTGCCCGGGGCCCTGGCGCTGCTGCTCGTCCTGCTGGTGCTGACAGGTCGCTCCGCCGGCCGCCGTGGCCCCGCCCTGGGCTGGCTCGCCGGTCTCGGGTACGCCGGCTCCGCCCTGGCCGTACGCGGGGTCGGGTGGCCCCCGAGCCCTGCGGTGCTGGCGGCCGCGGCGCTGGTGCCCGCCCTGGGCCTGGTCGCCTTCTGGCTCTACTCGCGGGGGCTCGGCCGCAGCCTGGTCACCTCCGCCACCGCGCCGATGATCACCGCCCAGACCTTCGTGCCCGCCCTGGTCGGACTGGCGCTGCTGGGCGACCAGACGCGTCCGGGATGGTGGCCGGCCGTCGTCGTGGGCTTCGGACTGGCCCTCGCCGGAGCCCTGGCGGTCCGTCCGCCCGCGTCCGTGCCGGCAGTCTCCGGGCCGAGACCGTCCGGGCCGGGAGCGTCCGGCCCTCAGGCGTCGTAGTCGAGCACGACCGGCCCACCGGTGGGCCGGGACTGACAGGTCAGCACGTAGCCCTCGGCGACCTCGTCGGGCTCCAGCGCGTAGTTGGCCGCCATCTCCACCGCACCCGAGACGACCCGCGCCCGGCAGGTGCCGCAGACGCCGCCCTTGCAGGCGTACGGCACGTCGCGGCGCACCACCGCCGCGGCATCCAGCACGCTCTCGCCACCCGGAGCGAGCAGCAGCTCGCTGCTGCGCCCGCCCAGACGCACGGTGACCCGGCAGGCCCGGTCGCCGGACGCGGGCCCGGTGCCGAGTGTCGAGGGGGCCGGGCCGGAGTCCGGGGCGACCTCCGCATGGAAGAGCTCGGAGCGGACCGCCGCCGCCCCCCGCCGGCGCAGGTGCTCCCCCAGGTCGGTCACCATCGCCTGCGGGCCGCACAGGAACCACTCGTCGACCTCGGCGCGGTCCACGAAGACGTCGAGCAGGGCGTCCAGCCGGGCGGTGTCCAGCCGCCCCGAGAGGAGCGGCACCTCCCCCTGCTCCCGGGAGAGCACGTGCACCAGCTGGAGCCGGGACAGGAACCGGTCCTTGAGGTCGTGCAGCTCGTCGAGGAACATCGCGCTCGCCGCAGTCCGGTCGGCGCAGATCAGGGTGACCTGCGAGCCCGGCTCCTCCTCCAGCAGAGCGGTGGCGATGGAGAGCACCGGCGTGATCCCCGAGCCGGCGGCGAGAGCGACGTAGCGGGCGGAGCGCCCCGGGTCCGGGACCGCCACGAACCGGCCGGAGGGAGTCAGCACCTCCAGCCGGTCGCCGGGGCGCAGCCGGGACACCTCCGCGTCGCTGAACGCCCCGCCGGGCAGTCGCTTCACGCCGATCTGCCAGCGGCCGGAGGCGGGCGAGCTGCACAGGGAGAACGGTCGCCGAGTCCCGTCCGCGCCCACCACGGCCACGTGCTGCCCGGCCTCGAAGGCGTAGTCGGCGCGCAGGTGCTCGGGCACCGTGAAGGTGATGGCCACCGCCTCGGCCGTCAGGCGACGCACCTCCTCGACCTCGAGCAGGTGCGCGACCGCCGGCCGGGCGGCGCTCCGCCCGGTCCGCGCGCCGGAGCGGGACGTCTGGGTGCTCACAGCGGCTTGAACCGGTCGAAGGGCTCGCGGCAGTCCCGGCAGACCCACAGGGCCTTGCACGCGGTGGAGCCGAACCGGCTGAGCTCGCGGGTGCTGACGCTGCCGCACTGGGGGCACCGCACCCCCCAGGCGAGCGGCACCGGCCCACTGCTCGACCCACTACCAGGCCTACTACCCGGCGCCGGACCGGGCGGCGCGATCCCGTGCTCGGCGAGCCGGCTCAGCCCCTGCGGAGTGATCCAGTCCGTGGTCCAGGCCGGCGCCAGCACGAGCTCGACCACGACCTGCTGGTAGCCGGCGCCGGTGAGCACCGCCACCAGGTCCTCGCGGATCGTCTCGACCGCGGGACATCCGGAGTACGTCGGGGTGATCCGGACGTGCACCCGGCCCCGGTCGTCCTCGGTGACCTCGCGGAGGATCCCCAGGTCCTCGAGCGTGAGCACCGGCAGCTCGGGATCCGGCACCTGGGCTGCCACCTGCCAGGCCCTCGGAGGCCGGTTCCGGAGGTCTCCCGGGGTCACCACGACGCCCCCGGGTGGGACCGGGCCAGGTGCTGCATCTGGGCCAGCAGCGGACCGAGCTCCTCGGTGTGTAGCCCCGAACGACCGCGGGCGAGCGTCGCGGGGCCGTCGGGCAGCTCCAGGGTCGCCTCCTCGAGCACGGTCGTGAGCCCGGCGAGGACCGGTGCCCGCAGGGTGGCGGGATCCGGCGCGACGCCCGAGGCCACCACCTGGGGATCGAGCCAGGAGGAGTCGAAGAGCTCCTCGACCCACGGCCACTCCTGCGCCAGCGCGCGCTGGACCCGCTCGTGCGAGTGCTCGGTGCCGTCCCCGAGCCGGAGCACCCACAGCCGCGCGTGGTCCTGGTGGTAGGCGACCTCCTTGACGGCCTTGGCCGCCACGCCCGCGAGCACCGGCTCCGTGCTCGCGCACAGCGCCTCGTAGAGGTGACGCTGCCAGGTGCTGAGCACCAGGAGTCGGACCACGGTGACGCCGAAGTCACGCTGGTCCCGCTCGACCAGGCAGACGTTGCGCAGCTCCCGGGCGTCGCGCCAGTAGGCCAGGTCGTCCTCGTCGCGGCCACGCCCCTCCAGCTCCCCGGCCCGGCTCAGCAGGGCCCGCGCCTGGCCGAGCAGGTCGAGCGCGATGTTGGCCAGGGCCAGGTCCTCCTCCAGCTCCGGCGCCCGGCTGATCCACCAGCCCAGCCGCTGGCTCGCCACCAGCGCGTCGTCGCCGAGCGCGAGCAGCAGATCGACGACGCCGGTGGTCCGCGACGGGGCGCTCACAGGTGCTCCACCCCGTCGGGCACGTCGTAGAACGTGGGGTGCCGGTAGATCTTGTCGGCCGCCGGGTCGAAGAACGCGTCGCGCTCCGACGGCAGGCTGGCGGTGATCTGCGCGGAGGGGACCACCCACAGGGAGACCCCTTCCTGCCGCCGGGTGAAGACGTCGCGGGCGTGCCGCAGCGCCAGCTCCGCGTCCGGGGCGTGCAGCGAGCCCACGTGGGCGTGCGCGAGACCTCGACGGGGGCGGACGAAGACCTCCCACAACGGGTCGGAGCGTGCGGTCATCGGACCGGCTCCCGGGCAGCCCGCTTGGCGGCGTAAGCCGCGGCCGCCTCACGCACCCAGGCCCCCTCCTCGTGGGCCCGCACCTTGTGGGCCAAGCGCTGCTGGTTGCACGGTCCGCGACCCGCGACGACCTCGGCCAGCTCGCTGAAGTCGATGGGGCCGTGGTCGTGGTGGCCGCGCTCCGCGTTCCAGCGCAGCTCCGGGTCCGGCAGCGTCAGACCCAGCGCCTCGGCCTGCGGGACGGCCTGGTCGATGAACCGCTGGCGCAGCTCGTCGTTGCCGAAGCGCTTGATCCCCCACGCCATCGACCTCGCCCCGTGCTCGGAGTCCGCGTCCGGCGGGCCGAACATCATCAGGCTGGGCCACCAGTACCGGTCGACCGCGTCCTGGGCCATCGCGTGCTGGGCGGGAGTGCCGGAGGAGAGCGTGCGAAGGATCTCGAACCCCTGGCGCTGGTGGAACGACTCCTCCTTGCAGATGCGCACCATCGCTCGGGCGTACGGCCCGTAGGAGCAGCGGCACAGCGGCACCTGGTTGACGATCGCGGCCCCGTCCACGAGCCAGCCGATGGCTCCGACGTCGGCCCAGGTGAGCGCGGGGTAGTTGAAGATCGAGGAGTACTTCTGCCGTCCCGCGTGCAGGGCGTCAACCAGGTCCGCCCGCTCCACGCCGAGGGTCTCGGCGGCGGCGTAGAGGTAGAGGCCGTGCCCCGCCTCGTCCTGCACCTTGGCCATCAGGATGGCCTTGCGCCGCAGGCTGGGCGCCCGGTCGATCCAGCCGCCCTCGGGCTGCATGCCGATGATCTCGGAGTGCGCGTGCTGGGAGATCTGCCGCACCAGGGTGCGGCGGTAGTCCTCGGGCATCGGGTCTCGGGGCTCGATCCGCCCCTCGGAGCCGAGCAGCTGCTCGAACTCGCCCTCCGCCACGGTCGCCGTCATGTGACGACGGTAACACTTTGTGACACTCCACAGTAGAGGCTGCAACTGGTTGTAACGCCGCCCGGAAGGGTAGGCCTCTGCGGGCGCACGGCAGGATGGGCCTCATGAGCACCCCCTCCGCCGACGTCTCGGTCCGCGTGGCCTGGGCCGACGACGCCCCCGCGATCGCCGCGCTGCAGGTCCGCGCCTGGCCCGAGCTGTACGCCGACCTGGTCCCCGCCGAGGCGCTGCCCCAGGACCCGGACGCACTGACCCCGGTCTGGCGGGAGTCGTTGGCCCGCCCCAGCGACGCGCGCAACCGGGTGCTGGTGGCGCTCGAGCGCAACCGGGTCGTCGGCTTCGCCCTCACCTCCCCCGCCGCCGACCCGGACTGCGACCCGGTGCGCGACGGCGAGCTCTCCGAGCTCACCCTGGACCCCGCCGAGCGTCGCCGGGGGCACGGCTCCCGCCTGCTCCAGGCGTGCGTGGACACCCTGGTGGCCGACCACTTCACCCGGGCCGTCACCTGGGTGGAGGCCGGCAACGACGCGCTGCGCACCTTCCTCACCGAGGCAGGCTGGGCCCCCGACGGCGCGCACCGCGAGCTCGACCTCGACGGCACCGGGAAGCACCGGCTCAAGCAGGTGCGGCTGCACACCGCGCTGGTCTGAGGATCGACTTCCGACGCTCCGCGGCCGGGACCTCTTGACTTGTCACGCCGACGGGCCACCATGGGATGACTCCCGGCAACGACGCTGGGACGGCAGCAGGAGGTCGACGTGCTGGGGCCACTTCCACTCCTCCACCGCATGGTGGTCGTCGCCGCCGTGCTCGCCGTCTTCGTCGGCCTCGGTCTGTGGATGGGGCTCGAGGCCTCGATCCCGGTGATGGTGCTCAGCGGCACCACGTTCGGCATTCTGACCGGGGGTCTCGTCTCGTGGCTGGTGGTGCACGACTCCCACGGACGCGGAGGACCCCACCTCGGCGGCCCCCGCACCTGATCCCGGGACTACCCTCAGCGGGTGCTCGACCCTGACACCCCCGACGGGCTCGCTGCCGCCGAGCGGTCGCAGATCCTCCGGGACTCGCTCGGCGTTTCCCTCGCCACCGGCCTCTACGGCGTCTCGTTCGGGGCGATCTCGGTCGCCAGCGGACTGAGCGTGCTGCAGACCTGCGCCCTGTCGGCCCTGATGTTCACCGGCGCCTCCCAGTTCGCCATGGTCGGGGTGCTGGCCGGCGGCGGCAGCGCCTGGTCCGGCGCCGCGACCGCCGCCCTGCTCGGCACCCGGAACACGCTGTACGGCCTGCGTCTGGCACCCCTGCTGGGGTTGCGTGGCTGGCGCCGTCTGCTCGGCGCCCACGTGCTGATCGACGAGTCCACGGCGATGTCGGTCACGCGCGGCTCCCGCGCGGCCGCCCGGACCGGGTTCTGGGCCACCGGCGTGGGCATCTTCGTGCTGTGGAACCTGGCGACCCTGGTCGGAGCCGTGGCCGGCAACGCCCTGGGCGACCCCCGGACCTACGGCCTCGACGCGGCGGTCGGGGCAGCCTTCCTGGCGCTGCTGTGGCCCCGGCTCGACAACACCCGCAACCGCGTGGTGGCAGTGCTGGCCGCCGCGGTCGCCCTGGGCATGGTCCCGCTGACGCCGGCCGGCGTCCCGGTGCTGGCGGCCGCGGGCGTGGCGCTCCTGGTCGGCGCCCTCACGTCGTCGCCGGGCGACTCCCCGGCCATCCCGGACGAGGAGCGGTCATGACGTGGGCCGCGCTGATGGCCGGCTGCCTGGCCTGCTACCTGCTTAAGCTCGGAGGCCTCTCCTTCCCGCCGGCCGTGCTGGAGCACCCGGTGGTCGCCCGCACCGCCGACCTGATCCCGGTCGCCCTGCTGGCGGCCCTGGTCGCGGTGCAGGTGTTCGCCCAGGACGGCGAGCTGACGGTGGACGCCCGGGTGGCGGGTCTGGGCTTCGCGGTGGTGGCCCTGCTCCTGCGGGCGCCCTTCCTGGTGGTCGTCTTCGGGGCGGCCGTGGTCGCCGCCCTGGTCCGGCTCGCCTGAGCCCGTCGTCCGGCCTCAGCGAGGCAGGTCGAGGAAGTGCTCCAGCCCCACGGTGAGCCCAGGCCGGCCGCCGATCGCGCGCAGCCCGGCGAGCACGCCCGGGGTGAAGGAGGCGCGGTCCATCGAGTCGTGGCGGATCGTCAGGGTCTCGCCCAGCTCACCCAGGACCACCTCCTGGTGGGCGACCATGCCCCGGATCCTCAGCGCGTGCACCGGGACCCCGGCCACCACCGCGCCCCGGGCGCCCTCGAGAGACTGGCTGGTGGCGTCCGGCATCGGCGCCGACCCAGCGGCCTCGCGGGCCGCGGCGACCAGCTCAGCGGTACGACGTGCGGTGCCCGAGGGTGCGTCCGCCTTGTCCGGGTGGTGCAGCTCGACGATCTCCACCGAGTCGAAGAACGGCGCGGCCAGCGCGGCGAACCGCATCATCAAGATGGCCCCGATGGAGAAGTTGGGGGCCACCAGCACGCCTGAGCGCGGGCTCTCCCCCAGCCAGTCGCGCAGCGTGTCGAGCCGCTCCTGGTCGAAGCCGGTGGTGCCGACGACCGCGTCGATCCCGTGGTCGATGCAGAACCTCAGGTTCTCCATCACCACGTCGGGGTGGGTGAAGTCGACGACCGCGCGGGCCCCGCCGTCCACCAGGCCCTGGAGCGGGTCCCCGGCGTCGACCTCGGCCACCAGGGTGGTGTCCGGAGCCTCGGTCACCGCTCGGCACACCTCTCGGCCGACCTTCCCCCTGGCCCCGAGGACGCCGACGGGGATGGACTCTCGCTGCTCGCTCACGACGCCCAATCTAGCGGTCGAGCGGGCTCCTCCGGACGGGAGGGACGAGGCGTGGCTGACCGGGCTGGAGCCCCGGCTGGGACCGGGAGAGGGTGGCGGTGGCTGACGCGCTCGGCCGGGGGTGGCAGGCTGTTCCCATGGCATTGCAGACGATCCCGCCCCGTATCCGGTGGGCGGTGGACCTGATGGACGTCCAGCCGCACGACCAGGTGCTGGAGATCGGGTGCGGTCCCGGCGCGGGGGCGGAGCTGATCTGCGCGCGCCTGGAGACCGGCAAGCTGTTCGCGATCGACCGCTCCGAGTCCGGCGTCGACCGGACCAAGCGCCGCAACGCCAAGTACGTGGAGTCCGGGCGCCTCACCGTGCGCCAGATCGACCTCGCCACGCTGCGCGTCCCGGTCAAGCGCCTGACCAAGGTCTTCGCGTTCAACGTCAACCTGTTCTGGGTGCGGCCCTGCGAGGACGAGATCGCCCTGCTCCACGAGCGGGTCGTCCCGGGCGGGTCGGTCTTCCTGTTCTACGAGGCCAACCGCCCCGAGCTGGTGCCCAACATCGTCGAGAAGACCTCGGCGGCCCTGGCCGGCGGTGGGTTCCGGGTCTCGATCGTGGAGCAGAAGGCGCCGCCGGTGATCGGCATCATCGGGCGACGTTAGATCATCACCTGATGTCTTCCGTTCATCAGGTTATTACCTGATACTGGGAGACATGAGTGCTGACCCCGATGCCCAGGATCCCCGGGCCAGCCGACGCGCGCTCGTCCTGACCGTCGACCAGCGGGACAGCCGGACGAACCCCGACGCCGTCGGCCCGGTCCTACGACTCCTGGGCGAGGTGCCGGTGCTCCTCCCCTTCCAGCGCACGGCCGGCGACGAGTTCCAGGGGGTGCTCGAGGATCCGGCTGCCCTCCCCCGCGCCCTGGAGATCCTGCTGCGCGACGGGCGCTGGCACGTGGGCCTGGGTCTCGGCGACGTGGAGACCCCCCTCCCCGACGACACCCGGGAGGCGCGTGGCTCCGCCTTCCTGGCCGCCCGAGAGGCCGTCTCCTCGACCCGGACCGCTCCGTGGGCCCTGCGGGTGGTCGGCGAGTCACCGCTGGCCAGGCACCTGGAGTCCGCCTGCTGGCTCTGGGCCGCGGTCCTGGGCCGCAGGACCGCCAAGGGCTGGGAGGTCGCCGACCTGGTGGACGAGGGGAACTCCTACGAGGCCGCAGGGCGGCTCCTGGGCGTCTCCCAGTCGGCGGTCAGCCAGCGCGCCGCCGCGGCCGGCCTGGTGGAGTCGCGACGCGCCCGCGAGCTGGTCGGGTACCTCGCCGGCGCCTGGCTGGGTTCAGAATGACGACCGTGCCCCTGATCAGCTCGGTGACCACGAGCGGCTCCGTCGCCCTCCTGGCCCTCGTCGCAGCCCTCCTGGTGGCCGGCCTCGGCTGGCGGCTCCGCGGCAGTCCCTGGCTGGCCGGCGGACAGCTCGTGCTGCTGCTGGGCGTGGGCACGATCGCGGCGCTGCGTGAGCCCTTCGCCTCGTCGCCCACGGGCCTCCAGACGCTCGCGATCGCCCTGAGCGCCGTGCTCGCGGTGGGCGGTGGCGGTCCCGCGACCACCGCCGTCTTCCGGCTGGTCGACGGACCGGGCGCGGATCGCACCGGCTCCATGCGCCGCGCCGCCGAGGTGCTGCGCGGAGGCGCCTGGATCGGCGTCCTCGAACGCACGGCGATCTTCTCCGCGGTCGTGTCCGGCTGGCCCGAGGGGATCGCGATCAGCCTGGCCCTCAAGGGCCTCGGTCGCTATCCCGAGCTGCGCAACCAGGAACGCACCGGCATCGCGGAGCGCTTCCTGATCGGCACCTTCGTGAGCGTGCTCTGGGCGGCCGGCTGCGCCGGCACCGCCCTGCTGCTGATCGGCTGACCCCGGGCCTGGGCCCGGGCTCAGGCCCGGCCCTCAGGGGCCGACGACCGCGAGCACCTCGGGCTGGGTGAACAGCTCGGCGGCCAGCGCCCTGACCTCCGCCAGGGTGACCGCCTCGACCCGGGCCAGCACCTCGTCGATGCTCAGCAGCTCGCCGTAGACCAGCTCGGCCTTGCCCAGCCGGGACATCCGCGCGCCGCTGTCCTCGAGCCCCAGCACCAGCCCACCACGCAGCTGGCCCTTGCCACGGGCCAGCTCCTCGGCGGTGATCCCCTCGGCGGCCACCCGGGCCAGCTCGGCCCGCACCACCTCGAGGACCTCTTCGACCTTGGCCGGCAGGCAGCCGACCGAGACCCCGACCAGACCGGCGTCGTCGTGGTGGCTGCCGAAGGAGTAGACCGAGTAGGCCAGCCCTCGGCGTTCGCGCACCTCCTGGAAGAGCCGCGAGGACGTCCCTCCGCCCAGGGTGGTGTTGAGGATCCCCAGGACGTAGCGCCGGGGGTCGTTGCGGGTCAGCCCGCGCATCCCCAGGACCAGGTTGACCTGCTCCAGCTGCCGGTGCGCGGAGGCCGTGCCCGCCCGGACCCGGCGTGCCTTGGCGCCGGTGCGGGGGCGGGTCGGCGGCTCGTCCCCGACCAGGAAGTTGTTGCGCCCGAACGCGCGCCGGACCTGGCGGACCACCGAGGCGTGGTCGACGTTGCCGGCGACCGAGACGACCATGGTGGCCGGACGGTAGTGGCGCCTGTGGAAGCGGGCGATCTGCTCCCGGGTCAGGGCCGTGATCGACTCGACCGTGCCCGCGATGGGCCGGCCCAGGGGCGAGTCGCCCCAGGCCTGCTCGGCGAAGAGGTTGTGCACCACGTCGTCGGGGTCGTCGTCGTGCATCGCGATCTCGTCGAGGATCACCTCGCGCTCCGCCTCGACGTCCTCGGCGCTCAGCAGCGAGTTGGTGATCATGTCGCCCAGCACGTCGACGGCCAGCGGCAGGTCCTCGTCGAGGACCCGGGCGTGGAAGCAGGTGTACTCCTTGGCGGTGAAGGCGTTGAACTCCCCGCCGACCTCGTCCAGGGCCACCGAGATCTCCATCGCGGAGCGCTCCCGGGTGCCCTTGAAGAGCAGGTGCTCGAGGAAGTGCGAGCAGCCGTGCAGCGCCGGGGACTCGTCCCGGGAGCCGACCGCCACCCACACGCCGATGCTCGCCGACCGGACGCCGGCCATCTGCTCGGTGATCACGCGCAGGCCGCCCGGGAGCAGCGTACGGCGCACGCGGGAGGTCACCTGGCCCTCGGCGTCCTTGACGGTCTGCAGCGTGCGGGTCGAGCCGACCGGCTGAACCGGCAGCGACCAGGTGGTGGAGTGCTGGCCAACGACCGACCGGCCAGCAGAAACCTGCTGGCCGGTCGTCGTGGAGCTGGGTGAGGTCACTCGGACTCGGAGTCCTCGCCTGCCGTCTCGGAGCCGCTCTCGGCGCCCTCCTCGACGACGGGGATCAGCGACAGCTTGCCGCGGTCGTCGATCTCGGCGATCTGGACCTGGACCTTCTGGCCCACGCTGACCACGTCGTCGACGTTGTCGACCCGCTTGCCGCCGGCCAGGCCGCGCAGCTTGCTGATGTGCAGCAGGCCGTCCTTGCCGGGCATCAGCGAGACGAACGCACCGAAGTTGGTCGTCTTCACCACGGTGCCCAGGTAGCGCTCGCCGACCTCGGGCATCGTCGGGTTCGCGATCGCGTTGACCGCGGCCTTGGCAGCCTCGGCCGCCTCGCCGTTGGTCGCCCCGATGTACACGGTCCCGTCGTCCTCGATCGACAGGGTCGCGCCCGTGTCGTCCTGGATCTGGTTGATGACCTTGCCCTTCGGGCCGATGACCTCGCCGATCTTGTCGACCGGGACGCGGACGGTGATGATGCGCGGCGCGTGCACCGACATCTCCTCCGGAGCGTCGATGGCCTCGGCCATCACGTCGAGGATCGCGTGGCGGGCATCGCGCGCCTGCTTGAGCGCCGACCCGAGGACCTCGGCGGGGATGCCGTCGAGCTTGGTGTCGAGCTGGAGCGCGGTGACGAACTCCCGCGTGCCGGCGACCTTGAAGTCCATGTCGCCCATGGCGTCCTCGGCACCGAGGATGTCGGTCAGCGCGACGTACTCCGTCTTGCCGTCGACCTCACCGGAGATGAGACCCATCGCGATGCCCGCGACGGACGCCTTCAGCGGCACACCGGCCTGCAGCAGCGACAGGGTCGAGGCGCAGACCGAGCCCATCGAGGTGGAGCCGTTGGAGCCCATCGCCTCGGAGAGCTGCCGGATCGCGTAGGGGAACTCCTCGCGGGTGGGCAGCACCGGCAGGAGGGCACGGCGCGCGAGCGCACCGTGGCCGACCTCGCGCCGCTTGGGCGAGCCGACCCGACCGGTCTCACCGGTGGAGAACGGCGGGAAGACGTACTTGTGCATGTAGCGACGGTGCTTCTCCGGGGAGAGCGTGTCGAGCTGCTGCTCCATCTTGAGCATGTCCAGCGTGGTGACACCCATGATCTGGGTCTCGCCGCGCTCGAAGAGCGAGGAGCCGTGCACCCGGGGGATCAGGCCGACCTCGGCGTGCAGCGGGCGGATGTCGGCCAGGCCGCGTCCGTCCATGCGCACCTTGTCGCGCAGCACGCGCTCGCGCATGAGCGACTTGCTCAGCGAGCGGAAGGCTGCGCCGATCTCCTTCTCGCGACCCTCGAAGTCGCCGGCGATCTTCTCGAGCAGGGAGGCCTTGACGGCGTCGAGCCGCTCCTCGCGCTCCTGCTTGCCCGGGATCACCAGCGCGGCGGCGGTCTCGTCCTTGACCGCGGCCTCGACGGCGGCGTAGACGTCGTCCTCGTAGTCGAGGAAGACCGGGAAGTCCTGGACCGGCTTGGCGGCGGCCTTGGCCAGCTCGGCCTGGGCCTCGCACAGCTGCTTGATGAAGGGCTTCGCGGCGTCGAGGCCCTCGGCCACGACCTCCTCGGTCGGCGCCTGGGCGCCACCGGAGACCAGCGAGATGACCGACTCGGTCGCCTCGGCCTCGACCATCATGATCGCGACGTCACCGGTCTCGGTGACCCGGCCGGCCACGACCATGTCGAAGACGGCGTTCTCGAGCTGGCTGTGGCTGGGGAAGGCCACCCACTGGCCGTCGATCAGCGCCACGCGCACGCCACCGACCGGGCCGGAGAACGGCAGGCCGGAGAGCTGGGTGGAGATCGAGGCGGCGTTGATCGCCAGCACGTCGTAGGGCATGTCGGGGTCGAGCGACAGCACGGTGATGACGACCTGGACCTCGTTGCGCAGACCCTTCTTGAAGGTCGGGCGCAGCGGGCGGTCGATCAGGCGGCAGGTGAGGATCGCGTCCTCGCCGGGGCGTCCCTCGCTGCGGAAGAACGAGCCGGGGATCTGGCCCACGGCGTACATCCGCTCCTCGACGTCGATCGTCAGGGGGAAGAAGTCGAAGTGGTCCTTGGGCTGCTTGGACGCGGTGGTGGCCGAGAGCAGCATGGTCTCGTCGTCGAGGTAGGCCGTGACGGAGCCGGCGGCCTGACGGGCCAGCAGGCCGGTCTCGAACTTGACGGTGCGCTTGCCGAACTTGCCGTTGTCGAGAACGGTCTCGACTGCGGAGATGGTGGGTTCCACGTAGTGGTCCCTTCTGTTCGCGGAGCGCACCCGCGGACGACCAGCCCCGTGCGGGGCATGGGCCGGTCTTCGATCGAGGTCCGCAGGCCTGCGACCGGCTGGTCGCCTCCTGCGGGCCACTACCGAGGACCGAGCCTTGTCGGCGGGTCGCTCCTGAGTGGTGGGTGTTCAGTTGTGTCGTGGACGGCGTCCACGGGTTGCTACATCTTCAAATGTAGCGAGAAACGGCGAGAGGGCCCACTCGACACGAGTGGACCCTCCCCCACGTCAGCGACGGAGGCCGAGGCGCTCGACGATCGAGCGGTAACGGGCGATCTCCGTCTTCTGCAGGTAGTTGAGCAGCCGGCGACGCTGGCCGACGAGCAGCAGCAGACCACGACGGCTGTGGTGGTCGTGCTTGTGCGTCTTGAGGTGGTCGGTGAGGTGCGCGATGCGGTGCGAGAGCAGCGCGATCTGCACCTCGGGCGAACCGGTGTCGCCCTCGGTCGTGGCGTACTCGGCGATGATCTTCTTCTTGGTCTCCGCGTCAGTTCCGATCGACATGCGGGGCTCCCTTCGGTTCGTTGCGCGGCGCGCCGGGGCCTGTTCACCCGGGCACTACATGTCCGCGGCCGTTTCACGGCAACCGCAGCAGATTACCAAGGCCGGCACCGGGCACCCAATCGGCACTCAGCAGCCGCGCTCGACCGGGTTGAACGGCCCGGTGAGCAGCGCGCGCCGGTCGTAGGCGCCCTTCGGCGTCCTGGTGCGGCTGGCCTCGAGCCCGGGGAGCTGCGCCGCCGGCACCCTGGCCATCGGGAATCCTCCGACCGAGGGCCGGTCCTGGCCCAGGAAGGCCCGCGGGTCGGCCTGCGCCCGACCGTCGTCCTGGATCCGGCTGGGGACCGGGAAGACGTTGTCACCGGCGCCGATGGGCGTGCTCCAGGGGTAGTAGACCCGGAGGCTGTCCTGGGGCGTCCCGCCCTCGTCGTAGACGCACTCGGTCTGGCTGATCACCGAGATCGGCTGGCCTGTCTGGTCGAAGAGCTGGATCCCGACCAGAGGCTCGCCCTGCGCGTCATACGGGTAGACGTTGGAGACCCAACGACCGTTGGCGTACAGACCCGCCCTGTCGTGGATCTGGCCCTGTTCCGCGACGGCGTCCTGGTAACCCTGGGAGTACTCGTCCTCGGCCCACCCGTAGCCCCAGGTATCGAGGTCGTGCGGGGTCAGCACGCTGTCCACGGTCATCGGGACGCAGGCCAGGGCCAGCGTGTTCAGGCCCAGCAGGACCACGCGGCCGAGCAGCCCCGCGCGGCCCGGCCACAACCGCCCGCGGCCGATCTGAACGCTCACCAGCACCGCGACCGCGAGCAACGGCCAGCCCCAGCCCAGCAACGAGGGCACCGGGGAGAGGCCGAGGTTGTAGGACCCGCTCCCCCAGACCAGATCGACCAGCTGCAGTGCCACCCAGGCCCGTAGCACCCACCAGACCGGCCGCAGGGAGACCGCGAACGACCAGGGGTCGCCGGGGAGCCCATCGACCAGCGCCACCCACCGGGCCTGCGCGGAGTCGAGCAGCTGCTCGGCCCGCGGGGCCAGCGAGCGCGGCGACCTGGCCACACGCATCTCCGGGTCGAAGCCCGCGGCCGTGCGCAGCTCTCGCGCATACGCGCCAGGATCGTCGAGGGCACCCCCGTGCCCCTCGGCGAGCTGGTCGCTGAGGTCGGACTCCAGGCCCTCGGTCAGGTCCTGCTGGACGTCGTGCGGGAGGTCGGCGAGCAGGGCTCGCACCTGGGTGACGAACTGCGCCACGTCGGGGCGGGCCGGAAGCCTGGTCGTGTTCATGCGCTCACTCCGTGTGCCGGGGCGGACCCGTCCAGGATCCGGCCGAGGGTGGTGGCGAAGGTCCGCCAGTCGGTGCGCTCGCGCGCCAGCTGGTCACGCCCGGCGGGCGTGATCCCGTAGTACTTGCGGTGCGGTCCCTCGTCACTGGGGACGACGTAGGAGGTGAGGGCACCGGCGGCGTAGAGACGACGCAGCGTGCCGTAGACGGAGGCGTCGCCCACGTCCTCGAGCCCACCGGCGCGCAGTCGCCGCACGACGTCGTACCCGTAGCCGTCCTCGTCGTGGACCACGGCCAGCACGGCCAGGTCGAGCACTCCCTTGAGGAGCTGGGTGGTATCCATGGCCGCACAGTAGTGCGGATTGCGCACTACTGCGCAGAATGCTGGAACCTCCGCGTGTCGTACACACACGTCTGAGCCCGGACCGATGAACGGTCCGGGCTCAGCGTCGGGCTCTCAAGCAGTCGGCTCAGACGGCCGGGGGCGGCGGGTCCGCCTCCACGGTGCGCTGGGTGGTCGCCTGGCGTCCCTGGGCGTCGGTGGTGGTGGCCACCGTCGACTGGCGACGCCGGGTGTTCTGCTGGACCAGGCTCAGGATCAGCAGGCCCACTCCCGCCAGGGTGAGGATCCACCCCACCGTGCCGAGGTTGACCGGTCCTACCTGCTCCTCGCTGACCGCGAGGGAGAGAATCAGTCCCACCACGATCAGTCCGACGGCGCCTCCGTAGCCCATGACGTCCTCCATCTGGTTGTCCTCCGGGCACGCAACCGCGCCCTCACGGGGGCCGCGTACCCCTCCCCCGTGGCGACCATGCACCCCGGCGCCGGACCAGGTCCTGCGTCCGGTCCTGTGCCCGGTTCTGTGCGCGGCGCCCATGTCCCCGCCGACCCCGGGGTGTCACGATGCCCGGATGCTGCTCCCCTCCCGTTCCGCGACCCAGCCCCGGGACGGGATCCACCACGTCTCCTGCAATCTCTGCGAGGCGATCTGCGGCCTCCGGCTGACCATCGCCGACGGCGCGGTGACGGGCGTGCGCGGCGACCCCGCCGACCCGCTCTCCCGGGGTCACGTCTGCCCCAAGGGCGTCGCCATCGCCGACGTGCTCACCGACCCCGAGCGGCTCCGGCGGCCGGTGCGCCGTCGCGGGCCGGCGGACGACCCGCAGTGGGAGGAGCTGGGCTGGGACGAGGCGCTCGACCTGGTCGCCGACCGGCTGGCGGAGACCGTCGAGCGGCACGGACGGGACTCGCTCGCGGTCTATCTCGGCAACCCCAACGTGCACAGCCTGGGCTCGATGACCCACGGCACCGAGCTGGCCAAGGCGCTGCCCACCCGCAACCGGTTCAGCGCCACCTCGGTCGACCAGCTGCCCGCCCAGCTGGTGGCCTCCCTGATGTACGGCCACCAGCTGCTGCTCCCGGTGCCCGACCTCGACCGCACCGACCTCCTCCTGGCCTTCGGCTACAACCCGATGGCCTCGAACGGGTCGCTGATGACCGTCCCCGACTTCCCGGCCAGGCTCCGCGAGCTGCAGGGGCGCGGCGGGCGGCTCGTCGTCCTCGACCCGCGTCGCACCGAGACCGCGAAGGTGGCCGACCAGCACCTCTTCGTCCGCCCCGGCACCGACGTGCACGTGCTGCTGGCCATGGTGCACGTCCTGCTCGCCGAGGACCTGGCCACGCCGCCGCCGTACGTCGCCGGGCTGGACAAGGTGCGCGCGGCGGTGGCGGACCGGACGCCGGAGGCGGCCGAGGCGGCCAGCGGCGTGCCCGCCGAGACCATCCGCGCGCTGGTGCGCGAGCTCGCCGGCGCCGAGCGGGCCGCGGTGCACGGCCGGATCGGCGTCTCCACCACGGAGTTCGGCACCCTGGCGCAGTGGGCGATCCAGCTGCTCAACCTGCTCACCGGCAACCTGGACCGGGTCGGCGGGACGATGCTGACCAGTCCCGCGATCGACGTGGTGGGGCGCGGCCTGATCGGTCCCGGCCACCGCGGGGTGTGGCACAGCCGCGTCCGTGGGCTGCCCGAGACGGCCGGCGAGCTGCCCGTGGCCGCGTTGCGCGAGGAGATCGAGACCCCGGGCGAGGGGCAGGTGCGCGCACTGCTCACCATGAGCGGCAACCCGGTGCTCTCCACGCCGGACGGCGCAGGGCTGGACCGGGTGCTGCCGAGCCTGGACTTCATGGCCGCCATCGACTTCTACGTCAACGAGACGACCCGGCACGCGGACGTGATCCTGCCCCCGACCTCCCACCTCGAGCGGGACCACTACGACCTGGTCTTCCACGCCCTCGCCGTGCGCAACACCGCCCGCTTCTCCCCCGCCGTCTTCCGCAAGTCCTCCGACCAGCGCCACGACTGGCAGATCTACGCCGGCCTCGTCCGCCGCCTGGCCGCGCGCTCGCCGCGTCGGCTGCCGTGGCGGCGCCGTGCGGTCCGCTGGGCCCGGATGCGCACCTCACCGGCTCGGGTGGTCTCGATGCTGCTGCGCACGAGCAGGACAGGAGTGACCCTGCGTGCGCTGCGCCGGGCGCCCTCGGGGGTGGACCTGGGTCCGCTGCAGCCCGATCAGCTGCCGGGTCGGCTCCGGACCGGCGACGGTCTGGTGCAGGCGGCGCCCGAGCTGGTGCTGGCGGACCTGGACCGCCTGGGGTCCGCGAGGGCTCCCGAGCCCGGCACGCTGCTCCTGATCGGACGGCGTCACCAGCGCGACAACAACTCGTGGATGCACAACGCCCCTCGGCTGACCAAGGGACGAGCCCGGCACCACCTCCTCATGCACCCAGACGACCTGGCGAGCCGCGGGCTGACCGACCAGTCGCTGGTGCGGGTGACCTCCCGGGTCGGCGAGGTGGTGGTCGAGGTCAGCGCCTCGACCGACATGATGCCGGGCGTGGTCTCCCTCCCCCACGGCTACGGCCACGGCCGGCCCGGCACCGCGATGTCCACCGCCGCCCAGGTCCCGGGAGTCTCGGTCAACGACCTCACCGACCCGCTGCTGCTCGACGTCTCGGGCAACGCCGCCCTGAGCGGGGTACCGGTCACGGTGACCTGCCCCTGAGCCGGGCTCGGTACCCGGCTGTGCGGCTCAGGCGGCGACGCCCTCCAGCACGTCCAGCACCTCCGCGGGCGAGGCTGCGGCCCGGAGCCGCTCCACCTGCGCGGCGTCGACGAAGATCTCCGCGATCCGTGAGAGCAGCGCCAGGTGGTCGTCCCCGGCTCCGGCGATGGCGACCACGAACTCCGCCCGCTTCCCGTTCCAGTCCACGCCCTCGGGGTAGCGGACGAACGAGATCGCGGTGCGCCGGATCGCGGCCTTGGCCTCGTTGGTGCCGTGCGGGATGGCCAGTCCGTTGCCCATGTGGGTGGAGACCGACTCCTCCCGCTCGTGCATCGACTCGACGTACGACGGCTCCACCGCGCCGACCTCCACCAGGAGCTCGCCGGCCTCGGTGATCGCCTCGTCCCGGGTGGAGGCCCTGCCGCTGAGCACGATCGCGTCCTCGGAGAGGACCAGACCACCCGCCGGCTCCGGCGCCCCGCCCGACCCGGCACCAGCACCGGAATCAGCACCGGAATCAGCACCGGAATCAGCACCGGCAGCGGCGGACCCGGCACCGTTGCCCCGGGCGACCAGCTCGACGATCTCGTCGTAGCGCGGACTCGCCATGAAGCTGTCGACGGAGACGTGGATGGCGCTCGGTGACTTCTGGACCGCACGCTCGGTGAGGTCCTGGTGGGTGACAACGAGGTCCGGCTCGTCGGTCAGGTTGGCGATCGCCTGGTTCACCACGGTCACGTCGGTGAAGCCGGCGCCATGGATCTTGCGGCGCAGCACCGAGGCACCCATCGCCGAGGAGCCCATCCCGGCGTCGCAGGCGAAGACGATCGATCGGATCCGGCCCGCGGCATCGCCGGTCAGCACCGAGGAGGCGATCGACTGTCTGCCCTTCATCGACTCCATGCTGGCCGTCGCGGCGACCAGGTCGTCCTCGGCGGCGGCACGGTCGGTCTTCAGCAGCAGCGCGGCGACCAGGAACGTCATGGTCGCGGCGCCGACCACCGAGAGCGTGACGCCCAGGTAGCTGCCACTCGCGGCCACGGCGTACACCGCGAAGATCGATCCGGGAGCGGCCGGGGCACGCAGGCCCACGTCGAACAGGACGTTGATGAAGACGCCGGTCATGCCACCGGCGATCATCGCCAGGATCAGCTTCGGCTTCATCAGCACGTACGGGAAGTAGATCTCGTGGATGCCGCCGAAGAACTGGATGATCGCCGCGCCGGGCGCCGACGCCTTCGCCATCCCCCGTCCGAAGACCGAGTAGGCCAGCAGCAGGCCGAGACCGGGGCCGGGGTTGGCCTCGAGCAGGAAGAGGACCGACTTGCCCGTCTCGACGGCCTCGGCGGTGCCCAGAGGGGTGAGCACCCCGTGGTTGATCGCGTTGTTGAGGAACAGCACCTTGGCCGGCTCGATGATCACCGAGGTGAGCGGCAGCAGGTCGTTCTCGACCAGGAAGTCGACGCCCTTGCCGAGCTGATCGCTGATCCAGGTGACGATCGGACTCATCACGAAGAACCCGAAGGTGGCCAGCACTCCGCCCCAGATACCGGCGGCGAAGTTGTTGACCAGCATCTCGAACCCGGGCCGGATCCTGCCGTCCCAGAGGGCGTCGATCCGCTTCATGCTCCAGGCGCCCAGCGGGCCCATGATCATCGCGCCCATGAACATCGGGATGTCGGTGCCGGTGATCACGCCCATCGTGGCGATGGCACCCACCACGCCGCCGCGGGTGTCGTAGACCATGCGGCCGCCGGTGTAGCCGACGAGGACCGGCAGCAGGTAGGTGATCATCGGCCCGACGATCCCGCCGCCCGCGTAGTCGCCCCACCCGCCGATCTCGGCCACCCAGCTGTCGTTCGAGGTGCCGAGGCCCGCCTTGGTGAGCCAGCCGACGTCGATGAAGAGCGCAGTGATCAGTCCCCACGCGATGAAGGCGCCGATGTTCGGCATCACCATGTTGGACAGGAAGGTGCCGAACTTCTGCACCTGCACCCGGGCACCTGTGCCCGGCGTAGTGGTGGTCGTGGCCATCTGATCCTCCGACGATGACGTGGGCATGGTGACCTGAGTCACATCTTGGATCAGTAATACCGCAGACTCGGGCCTATTGCCAAGCATTCGGGCAGGTATTTGCGCCCGTTGGTGTGGCATTCCCCGCTTTGGGGGACTAGCGTGACGAAACCCGACCACCCCAGCAGGAGGAACACAGCGATGAAGGCACTGCGGTTCTACGCCCCCGAGGACGTCCGTCTCGAGGAGGTGCCCGAGCCCGTGTGCGGGCCTGCCCAGGTCAAGATCCGGGTGCGCAACTGCTCCACCTGCGGCACCGACGTGAAGATCCTCCACAACGGCCACCAGAACCTGACCCCGCCGCGGACCACCGGTCACGAGGTGGCCGGCGAGGTCGTCGAGGTGGGCTCCGAGGTCAACGCGACCTACGGCAGCTCCTGGCAGGCGGGCGACCGGGTGCAGGTCATCGCCGCGGTGCCCTGCGGGGAGTGCCACGAGTGCCGGAAGGGATGGATGGCGGTCTGCCAGAACCAGACCTCGGTCGGCTACCAGTACGACGGAGGCTTCGCGGAGTACATGATCGTGCCCGAGCAGGTGCTCAAGGTGGACGGGCTCAACCGGATCCCCGAGAACGTCGACTTCGACGAGGCCTCGGCCGCCGAGCCGTTCGCCTGCGCGATCAACGCCCAGGAGCTGATGGGGATCGAGGAGGGGGACACCGTCGTCGTCTTCGGTGCCGGCCCGATCGGCTGCATGCACATCCGGATCGCTCGCGGCGTGCACAAGGTGGGCCCGGTCTACCTGGTCGACGTGAACGCCGAGCGGCTGCGGATGTCGGCCGAGGCGGTCGCCCCGGACGAGGTCATCGACGCCTCCCAGGTCGACGTGGTCGAGCGGGTGATGGAGCTGACCGGCGGCCGCGGAGCCGACGTGGTGATCACCGCCACCGCCGCGAACGTCACCCAGGAGCAGGCCATCGCCATGGCCGCCCGCAACGGACGGATCTCCTTCTTCGGCGGACTGCCCAAGAGCAACCCGGTGATCAGCTGCGACTCCAACCTCGTGCACTACCGGCAGCTGCACATCCACGGCGCCAACGGCTCGGCGCCCGAGCACAACAAGCGAGCCCTCGAGTACATCTCCACCGGCCAGGTCCCGGTGAAGGACCTGATCACCCGCCGCCTCCCCCTGACCGACGTGCTCGAGGCGTTCAAGATCGTCGAGAACGGCGAGGCGATCAAGGTGACCGTCGAGCCCTGAGCCTCGCTCAGGCTTCCGCCAGCAGGTCCCGGACCGCCTGACGGGCCGCCATCGGGTCACTGGCCGCCAGCGCGACCTCGGCGGCGTGCTCGCAGGTCTCCATGTGGACCCGCGCCAGCTGCGCCCCCACCGGTCGCACCGCCCGGGCCGCCATGGAGAGCGAGGTGACCCCCATGCCCACCAGGCAGACGGCCAGCAGCGGGTCCGCGGCGGCCTCGCCGCAGACGCCCACCGGCTTGCGGGCGTTGCGGCCGGCCTCGGCGGTGATCGCGATCAGCTGCAGCACCGCGGGCTGCCACGGGTCGGTCAGGTGCGCCAGGTCGGTGGCCATCCGGTCCGCGGCCATCGCGTACTGGGTCAGGTCGTTGGTGCCGATGGAGAGGAAGTCGACGACCTCCAGCATCCGGTAGGCCAGCAGGGCCGCGCTCGGGATCTCGACCATCACCCCCGGCTTCAGGCCCCGAGGTCGGACCTTCGCGGCGAAGTCGGCGGCCTCGGCGACGGTGGCGACCATCGGCGCCATCACCCAGGTCTCCGTCCCGGTGCTCTCGGCGGCGAGCTGGATGCCGTCGAGCTGGTGATCCATCAGCCCGGGATTGTCGAAGGAGAGCCGGAGCCCGCGCACCCCGAGCGCCGGGTTCTCCTCCCCCTCGTGGGTGGCGAAGGCGATCGGCTTGTCCGACCCTGCGTCCAGGGTGCGCACGACGACGTGCCGACCGTCGGCGTAGGGGCGCAGCACCTCGGCGTAGATGGCCGCCTGCTCCTCGGCGTCCGGCTCGTCGCGCCGGTCCAGGAAGCACAGCTCGGTCCTGAACAGCCCGACGCCCTGCACCGGCTCCCCCGCCGCACTCTCGGCCGTGGTCCCGTCCGCCACGTTGGCGAGCAGCTTGACCGGCGTGCCGTCGGCGGTCTGTGCCGGCCCGCGCCACGCAGCCAGCGCCTCGCGGGCCACCCGGCTCGCCTCGACCCGGTCGGCGGCCGCCTGCTCGTCCACCCCGAGCTCGACCCGACCGCCCTCCCCGTCGACCACGACGAAGGCCCCGGCCGCCACCTCCAGTGCGCCGCGGCACCCGACCACGCAGGGGATGCCGAGCTGGCGGGCGATGATGGCGGTGTGGCTCGTCGGGCCGCCGCGCTCGGTGACGATCGCCAGCACGAGTGCGGGATCGAGCCCGGCGGTGTCGCTCGGCGCGAGGTCGGCAGCCAGCAGGACCGACGGGACCGAGGGCGTCGGGACGCCCGGCTCCGGCTCGCCGACCAGGTGGGCGACCAGTCGCCGTTCGATGTCGCGGAGGTCGGTGGCTCGTTCGGCCATCAGCCCGCCCATGCCGGTGAAGACCGACACGAACTGCTCGACGGCGGCACGCACCGCGGTGACCACGTCGCTGCCCTGGCCCAGTGCCTTGGCGACGGCGACGCGCAGGCCCTTGTCCCGGGTCAGCCCGGCGCTGGCCGCGAGCACCTCGGCCGCGGCCCCGTGCGCCGCGGCCGCCTTGCGGGCGAAGCCGTCGGCCACCTCGAGCACCGAGGCGTCGTACGCCGCCAGCGCGGCGTCCTCGTCGGCGAGGCCTCCGTCGCCGTACCGGGCGACGGCTTCCTCGGAGACCTCGTCGACCACCCTCAGCACGGGTCCGGCCACCACGCCAGGCACGACCGGTGTCCCTTGGAGGATGCGTGTGGCACGTGCTTCGACTGTGACCATGGTCACACGCTATTCCACAGGCTCCTTGACTTTCAACACATACGGTTATAAACCAACAGATACGCAGATCTACTGCGTGCCACGAGCAAGGAGCTGCATGTACGCCGAGGAACGCCAGCAGGCGATGGCCCAGCTGATCACCCAGGAGGGACGGCTCTCGGTCGTCCAGCTGGCTGACAAGTTCTCCGTCACCACCGAGACGGTACGCCGCGACCTCTCGGCCCTGGAGCGGATGGGGCTGGTACGTCGCGTGCACGGCGGGGCGGTGCCGTCGAGCTCGTTGGCGGTCATCGAGTCCGGCCTGGGCGAGCGCGACCTGGCCAACACCGCGGCCAAGGAGGCGATCGGCGCTGCCGCGCTCTCCCTGCTCCCCCCGCCCGGCTCCACCATCGTGCTGGATGCCGGCTCCACCACCGGGCGCTTCGCCGCCGTGCTGCCGCGCGAGCACCAGCTCCACGTCGTCACCCACGCCGTGCCGATCGCGGCACGACTCGCCGGCATGCCGCAGATCGACCTGCACCTGCTGCCCGGCCACGTCCGGCCGACCACCCAGGCGGCGGTCGGCACCGCGACCGTGGCGGCGCTCGAGGACCTGCGCGCCGACGTGGTCTTCCTCGCCACCAACGGCCTGACCCCCGAGCACGGCCTGACCACCCCGGACCGGGACGAGGCGGCCACCAAGCGCGCCATCGTCGCGGCCGGGCGCCGCAGCGTGCTGCTCGCCGACTCCAGCAAGATCGGGGTGGAGTCCACCATCCGGTTCGCCAGGCTCGACCAGCTCGACGTCCTGGTCACCGACGCCGACATCTCCCGGACCGCACGCGACGAGATCGAGGCAGCAGGCGTCGAGGTCGTGGTGGCGTGATCCTGACCCTGACCCCCAACCCGAGCGTGGACCGCACGGTCACGCTCGCGGGCGAGCTGGCTCGCGGTCAGGTGCAGCGCGTCGAGTCCATCATCGACCAGGGCGGCGGGAAGGGCGTGAACATCTCCCGCGCCTCCATCAGCGCCCTGATCCCCAGCATCGCGGTGGTCCCGGCCGAGCGTGACGACCCGTTCGTGATCGAGCTGCTCTCCGCGGGGATCGACTGTCGTCCGGTGCGGCCGGCGGGTCCGATCCGGATGAACATCGCCGTCACCGAGCCCGACGGCACCACCACCAAGCTCAACTCCCCCGGCGCCACCGTGGGGCCCGAGCACCTGGCGGCGATGGCTGACGCGGTCCTGGTCCGGGCCGGCTCGAGCGCCTGGACGGTGCTCGCCGGGTCTCTGCCCACCGGTGCGCCGGCCGGCTTCTACGCCGATCTGGTCGCCCGGCTGCGCGGGTCCGGGACGAAGGTCGCGGTCGACACCAGCGACGAGCCGCTCGCGGCCCTGGTCGCCGCGCTGCCCGACTCGGCACCGGACCTGATGAAGCCGAACGGACACGAGCTCGCCTCCCTCACCGGCGGCGACGGCGACCTGATCGAGTCGGATCCGTGCGAGGCGGCCGCGCTCGCCGCGACGCTGGTCAAGCAGGGCGTCGCAGCCGTCCTGGTCACCCTGGGCGCCAACGGAGCGGTGCTGGTGACCCCCGCGGGCGCCTGGCACGCCGTGCCGCCGCCCACCACCGTCGTCAGCACCGTGGGGGCAGGCGACTCCAGTCTCTTCGGCTACGTCCTGGGCGAGGTGCGCGGCCTGGGCGAGCCCGAGCGGCTGGCGCTCGCGGTCGCGTACGGCAGCGCCGCGGCCGGTCTGCCCGGCACCACGATCCCGGCGCCCGACCAGGTGCGGCCGGACCTCGTCCGGGTGACCGCGCTCGAAGGCCTGCCCTGACGAGGAGCTCACCACCGCCGGGACCTCCCCCGCACATCCGCCCACCACCTCGAGGAGCGCCATGCCCAGCAAGTCCGTAGCCGTCGGTTCCTCCGTCGGCCTGCACGCCCGTCCTGCCGCCATCATCGCCGCGGCAGCCGAGGACCTCGGCTCGGCCGTCACGATCAACGGCGTCGACTCCAGCTCGTCCCTGATGCTGATGACCCTGGGGGCGAAGCTCGGCGACACCGTCGAGGTGGCCGGGGACGACCAGTCGGCCGTCGACAAGATCGCCTCGCTGGTCGAGCAGGACCTCGACGCCTGAGGCCCGGAGGGTCAGACGCCCAGGACCTCGTGGGCCCGGCGTACGTCGTCGTGCATCGTCGCGATCAGGGCCTCGATCCCCTCGAAGGCGACCATCCCCCGGAGCCGCTCGACGAACGCCACCTCGACCTCGACGCCGTAGAGCTCCAGGTCGTCACGGTCCAGCACGTAGGACTCCACCCGCCGGGCGCGCTCGCCGGCGAACGTGGGGTTCGTGCCGACCGAGATCGCCGCCGGGAACCGCTCGCCGGTGTCCTGCCGGGTGAGCCAACCGGCGTACACCCCGTCGGCGGGGGCGGCCTCCTCGGCGCGGGTCGGCACGTTCGCGGTCGGGAAGCCCAGCTCACGACCACGCTGATCGCCGCGGACGACGGTGCCGCGCACGGTGTGCAGCCGGCCCAGCGCCTCGGCCGCGCCGGCCACGTCGCCGGTCGCGAGGCAGTGCCGCACGTAGGTGGAGCTCCACACCTGAGGGCCGCCGTCCAGGGCCACCCCCTCGGTCTCGAAACCGTGGCGTCGACCTTCCTCGGCCAACAGTGCGACGTCGCCCGCCGCCTTGTGCCCGAAGCGGAAGTTGGCGCCGACCACCACGGCCCGGGCTCCCAGCGCGTCCACGATGATCCGCTCGACGAAGGTCTCCGGGCTCCAGCCCGCGACCTCGCGGTCGAAGGGGACCACCAGCAGCCCGTCCACCCTGGACTGCGCCAGGAGGTCCGCGCGGCTGGGGATCGAGGTGAGCGTGGGCGGGGCGTGCTCGGGGCGGAGCACCGCCATCGGGTGGGGGTCGAACGTGACCGCCACGACCTGCTCGACGCCCAGCCGCTCGGCGGCGGCCCGGGCCCGCTGCAGGACGTGCTGGTGCCCGCGATGCACCCCGTCGAAGTTGCCGATGGTCACCACGGTGGGTCCCAGGTCTGCTGGGACCTCTTCGACCGAACGCCAGATCTGCACGGGTCGCATGCTACGGCGTGGCTCAGCCGACGAAGACGGCGACGGGTCGTGCCCGCCCACCGGTCCCCGCGTAGAGGGCCAGGAACTCGCCGTCGGGAGCGAAGAGCGCGTGCTCGCCCTCGGCCGGCAGCTCCAGGTCGAGGGCGCGGCCGTAGCGGACCTCCTGCGCCTGGGACTCGGTCAGGTCGACCGCGGGGAAGGACGCGCGGGCGGCCTGCGCGATCGGCACCAGCGTCGTCTCGGCCTCGAGCTCTTCGAGCGTGCGAGCCTGCGCGAGGTCGAAGGGACCGACGGCCGTGCGCCGCAGCGCCGTCAGGTGCCCGCCCACGCCCAGCGCCTGCCCGAGGTCCCGTGCGATCGCCCGTACGTAGGTGCCGCTCGAGCAGCGCATCCTGATCCGCACCTGCGGCAGCGCCACCTCGACGACGTCGAGCTCGTGCACGGTCACCCGGCGCGACTTCAGCACGACGTCCTCACCCGCCCGCACGCGCTCGTAGGCACGGCGGCCGTCGACCTTGATCGCGGAGACCGCCGTCGGCACCTGGTCGATCTCGCCGACGAAGCGGGCGAGCTCGCGACGCACCGCCTCCTCGGTGACCCCCGAGACGTCGTGGTCGGCGACCACCTCGCCCTCGGCGTCGTCGGTGGTGGTCGAGCGCCCCAGCAGGATCGTGGCGTCGTAGGCCTTCTCGGTCAGCATCAGGTGCCCCAGGAGGCGGGTCGCCCTGCCCACGCCGAGCACCAGCACGCCGGTGGCCATCGGGTCCAGCGTCCCGGCGTGACCGACCTTGCGGGTCCCCGCCAGGCGCCGTACCCGGGCCACCACGCCGTGCGAGGTCAGACCGCCGGGCTTGTCGACCACGACCAGCCCGTGCGGGGCGACCGGACCGGGTCCGGTCGCCGCCGCAGGGGCCGAAGGAGCGGAGTCGCTCACTCGTCGTCGTCCGCGTCGGGCTCCTCGTCGTCCGGACGCGGCTTGCGGTAGGGGTCCTCGTCGGAGGCGTACGTCGCGCCCGCACGCTGTGCGGCCACCGCCTCGTCGCTCGCCCGGGCCTGCGCGAGGACCTCGTCCAGGTGCCTGGCCGTCTCCGGCAGGGCGTCCCGGATGAACTCCAGGGTGGGGACCAGTCGCATCCCCAGCTGCTTGCCGACCTCGGACCGGATCAGGCCCTTGGCCGACTCGAGCGCGGCCGCCGAGCTCTCGACCTCGGTCTCCTCGCCCAGCGCGGTCCAGAAGACCGACGCGTGCTGGCTGTCGCCGGAGACCCGGACGTCGGTGACGGTCACGAACCCGAGCCGCGGGTCCTTGATCTTGCGCTCCAGCATCTCCGCCACGATCACGTGGATCCGGTCGGCGATCTTGCGCACCCGTGGGTTTGCCATGTTCCTACCTTCGTCAAAATGTCGAGTCGGCGCCAGCATGCACTGCACTGGCGCCGACCCGAACGGGGGGTGTATCAGGCGCGCGGGATCTCGCGCATCTCGAAGGACTCCACGATGTCGCCGATCTTGATGTCCTGGAAGTTCTTCAGCACCAGACCACACTCGAAGCCCTCGCGGACCTCCGAGGCGTCGTCCTTCTCGCGCTTGAGCGAGGCGAGGTCCAGGTTGTCCGCCACGACCTTGCCGTCGCGGAGCACACGAACCTTGGCGTTGCGCCGGACGGTGCCCGACGTGACCATGCAGCCCGCGATGTTGCCGGCCTTGGACGAGCGGAAGATCTCGCGGATCTCCGCCTGACCGAGGGTGGCCTCTTCGTACTCCGGCTTGAGCATGCCCTTGAGCGCCGCCTCGATCTCCTCGATCGCCTGGTAGATGACCGAGTAGTAGCGAATCTCGACACCTTCCTTCTCGGCCATCTGCGCCGCCTTGCCCTGGGGCTTGACGTTGAAGCCGATGATGATGGCGTCGGAGGCAGCGGCCAGGTCGACGTTGGTCTCGGTGATCGCACCGACACCGCGGTCGATGACCCGCAGGGTGACCTCGTCGCCGACGTCGATCTGGGCCAGCGAGTCCTCGAGCGCCTCGACCGAGCCGGACACGTCGCCCTTGAGGATGAGGTTGAGCTCCTGGCTCTCGCCCTTCTCCATGGAGGCCATGAAGTCCTCGAGGGTGCGGCGGACCCGGCGCTTGGCCTGCATCGCGGCCCGCTCGCGGGCCTCGCGCTTCTCGGCGATCTGGCGGGCCATCCGGTCGTCCTCGACCACGATGAAGTTCTGACCCGCACCCGGCACGGCGCTGAGACCCAGCACCATGGCCGGACGCGACGGGTCGGCCTCGGTGATCTCGTCGCCGAACTCGTCGAGCATGGCCCGGACCCGGCCGTGCGCCGGACCGGCGACGATCGAGTCGCCGACCCGCAGCGTGCCGCGCTGGACCAGGATCGTGGCGACCGGGCCGCGACCGCGGTCCAGGTGCGCCTCGACCACGAGGCCCTGAGCGTCCTGCCTCGGGTTGGCCCGCAGGTCGAGCGAGGCGTCCGCGGTGAGCACGACCGCCTCGAGCAGCTTGTCCAGGTTGAGCTCGGACTTGGCCGAGACGTCGACGAACATGGTGTCGCCGCCGTACTCCTCGGGGATCAGGCCGTACTCGGTCAGCTGGCCACGGACCTTGGTCGGGTCGGCGTCCGGCTTGTCGATCTTGTTGACCGCGACCACGATCGGCACGTGCGCCGCCTTGGCGTGGTTGAGCGCCTCGACCGTCTGCGGCATCACGCCGTCGTCGGCCGCGACCACCAGGATCGCGATGTCGGTCGCCTGGGCACCACGGGCACGCATGGCCGTGAAGGCCTCGTGACCCGGGGTGTCGATGAAGGTGATCCGTCGTTCCTGGCCGTCCACGTCGGTGTGCACCTGGTACGCACCGATGTGCTGGGTGATCCCGCCGGCCTCCTTGGCGCCCACGTTGGCGTTGCGCAGCGCGTCGAGCAGCTTGGTCTTTCCGTGGTCGACGTGACCCATGACGGTCACGACCGGCGGACGGACCACCAGGTCGGACTCGTCGCCCTCGTCGGAGCCGAACTCCAGGTCGAAGGACTCCAGCAGCTCGCGGTCCTCGTCCTCGGGAGAGACGACCTCGACGTTGTAGTTGAGCTCCTCGCCGAGCAGCTGCAGGGTCTCGTCGCCCACCGACTGGGTGGCCGTGACCATCTCGCCGAGCGAGAAGAGCATCTGCACCAGCGCGGCGGCGTCGACGTTGATCCGCTCCGCGAAGTCCGTCAGGGACGCCCCGCGGGGCAGCCGGACCGTCTCGCCGTCGCCCTTGCGGACCCGCACGCCCCCGATGGTGGGAGCCTGCATCGCCTCGAACTCCTGGCGACGAGCGCGCTTCGACTTGCGGCCACGACGCGACGGACCGCCGGGGCGACCGAAGGCACCCTGGGTCTGACCGCGCTGACCGGGACGGCCGCCACCGGGGCGGCCACCGCCCGAGGGGCCGAAGCCACCGGGGCGACCGGGAGCACCCGCGCCGGCACCAGCACCGGCACCGGGACGACCGGGAGCACCGCGACCCGGGCCGCCGGGGCGACCCGCGCCGGGCCCACCGGGACGGCCGGGACCGCCCGCAGGGCCTCGCCCGAAGGAGGACGGGGACTTGGGCATCATCGCCGGGTTCGGACGGGGCATCCCCGGCCGGCCCGCCGGAGCGCCACCCTCACGAGCGGCCGGCGGACGCGGCGGACGGTTGTCGTCGCCGGCTGCCGGAGCCGCGCCGGGAGCGGGCGCGGCAGGACGCCGGCCCATGCCCTGGCTGGGCGCGAACGGGTTGTTGCCCGGACGCGGGCTGCCGGGACGCCCGACCGGGCGCGGGGCCGGAGCCGACGGCTTGGCCGACGGCTTGGACGGCGTCGCGGGCTTGGGCGAGGCTGCAGCCGCGGGAGCGGCCGGGGCCTCGGGGGCGGCCGGAGCCGGCTCCGGGGCCGGCTTGGCCTTCGGGCCGGGCTTCGGGCCGGGACGGGGGGCGCTGGGCGCGTCGGCCTTCGCCGCGGCGGGCGCCTGCGGTGCCGCAGGCTCTGCCGGGGCCGCGGGAGCGGACTCGACCGGGGCCGCCGGAGCGGCCGGGGCGGACTCGGCGGGAGCCGGCGCGGGGGCGGGCTTCCTGGCCGGACCGGGCTTCGCGGACGGCGTGGGGGCGGCCGGGCTCTCGGCCGCCGGGGCAGCAGCGCCAGCAGCCTTCAGCTGGTCGCCGAACTGCTTCTTGAAGCGCATCTCGACCGGGGGCTCGACCGTCGACGATGCCGACTTGACGAACTCCCCCATCTCCTTGAGCTTCTCGAGAACGAACTTGCTCTCGACTCCGAACTCCTTGGCGAGTTCGTGGACTCGGGTCTTGGCCACGTTAGAACGTTGCTCCTTCTGGCCCGAGCCCCTGAGGGGTCTACCGGACCGTTAGTTGTGGTGCTGGCTCATCGGAAAGTACTCATCGAGTGCTCATGAGCTGCCTGCTCCAGTTTCTGGTCGGTCGATCACAGTGGGACGAGCGAGGAGGTGTTCCTCCAACGGTGCGTGGTCGAGCCCCTCCCTGACCCTGAGGGCCCGGGGGAACGCTCTCCTGCGCACCGCGAGCTGGAGACACTCCGACGTGGGGTGCAGGTGCGCCCCACGACCTGGTGCCGTGGCGGACGGATCGGGGACGACGGCCGCTCGACCGTCGGCGCCCTTGCCGGCCACCACACGCAACAACTCGCTCTTCGCGGTCCGCTGCCGACACCCCACACAGGTCCGAACCGGACCGGAGGCATGGGGAATCGACGTACGAACCACTGGGGTGAGTCTAGCGTGTCGGGCCAGCGAACTCCGAAACGACGTGCTGGGCCTCAGCCGACCCGCTCCTGGTCGGTGCCCTCTTCGTCGGAGCGGATGTCGATGCGCCACCCGGTCAGGCGCGCGGCCAGACGGGCGTTCTGCCCCTCCTTGCCGATCGCCAGCGAGAGCTGGAAGTCCGGCACGACCACGCGGCACGAACGGGTCGCCGCGTCGAGGATCTCCACCGAGGAGACCCGGGCGGGCGAGAGCGCGTGCGCCACCAGCTCGGCGGGATCCTCGGACCAGTCGACGATGTCGATCTTCTCGCCGTGCAGCTCGGCCATCACGTTGCGCACGCGCTGACCCATCGGTCCGATGCAGGCGCCCTTGGCGTTGACCCCGGGCACCTTGGTGAAGACCGCGATCTTGGTGCGGTGGCCGGCCTCGCGCGCCAGCCCGGCGATCTGCACCGTGCCGTCGGCGATCTCGGGGACCTCCAGGGCGAAGAGCTTCTTGACCAGGGTGGGGTGGGTGCGGGACAGGGTGATCTGCGGACCACGCATGCCCTTGCGGACCGAGACCACCAGGCACTTGATCCGGGTCCCGTGCGTGTAGGACTCGCCCGGCACCCGCTCGCTGACCGGGAGGAGCGCCTCCAGCTTGCCCAGGTCGACCATCACGTCGTCGGGGTTGTGACCCTGCTGGATCACGCCCGAGACGATGTCGCCCTCCTTGCCGGCGAACTCCCCGAAGCGCAGGTCGTCCTCCGCGTCGCGGAGCCGCTGCAGCATGATCTGCTTCGCGGTCGTCGCGGCGATCCGGCCGAAGCCGTCCGGGGTGTCGTCGAACTCGGCGACGAGGTTGCCCTCGGCGTCCAGCTCGGCCGCCAGCACCGCGACGTGCCCGGTCTTGCGGTCCAGGGTGACCCGCGCACGCTCCTGGGCGCCCGGGGTCTTGTGGTACGCCGTCAGCAGCGCCTGCTCGATCGCCTCGACGAGCACGTCGAAGGAGATCTCCTTCTCGCGTTCGAGCATCCTCAGGATGCTGAGATCGATGTCCATCAGTCGTCCTCGTCCTCGTTCTTGCGGTTGAACTCGACCTGCACCAGTGCCTTGGCCACCTCGGCGTACCCGAACCGACGGACCTCGCCGTCGATCTCGACGTCCACGCCGTCCTCGTCGCTGCTGCGCACGCGTCCGGTGACCTGCTCGCCCTCGACGGGGGTGATCCGGACCAGGCGGGTGACGTTGCGGCGCCAGTGCCGGGGCAGCGTGAGCGGACGGTCCACACCGCGAGAGGTGACCTCCAGCAGGTACGGCGTCTCCCCCATCACGTCGGAGTCGTCCAGGACCCGGGAGACCTCACGGGTCGCGTCGGCCACGTCGTCGAGCGTGACGCCGCCGTCCTTGTCCACCGCGACCCGCAGGACCCGACGCTTGCCGGCGGGCGAGAGCTCGACCGCCTCGACGTCGAGGCCCAGCGCGGCCAGGGGGTCCGTCAGCTCCGCCTCGATGCGGGCGCGGGTGGCATCACTTCGGGTGTTGCTCACTCACCGACCTCCTGTGTGCTGTTGTGGTCCGCCCACCATAACCGTCCGCGGCTCCGAGGCGTCAGTCGTGGGGCGCGCGGCCTCCGGGCGGGGCAGGACGGGTCCCTACCGGGAGGCGGGCCCGCCGGGGAGCGGGTCGACTACGCTCCCAGCGTGTCCGCGCCGTCCTCCTCCCCCGGACCCGAGCACGGGGCCGCACCGTCCCGCCGGATCCTGCTGCTGGGCACCCTGACCCTGGGTGGCCTGGGCGGCTCGGCCCTGCTCACCGGCTGCGACCTGTCCGAGGTCGTCGGTCGTCGCGAACCCTCCGGCGACACCTCGTCCCTGGACACCGATCCTGACGGTCCGCTGCTGGTGCGGATCGTCGCCGACGTCGGCGAGGTGGCGGCCCTGGGCGAGGCGACCGTGGTTGCCCACCCCGCGCTGGGGCCGACCCTGGACGGGCTGCGCCAGGCCCACGCCGACCACGCGGCCGTGCTCCAGGACCTGGTGGACCGGTCCCCCGCTGCGGCATCCCCCGAGCCCACGTCGCCCGAGCCCACGTCGCCCGCGACCACACCCGGTGCGGACGCCGACGCGGGGCGGGTGCCGGCCGCGCTCGACCGGGCCTGGGCCCGGGTGCGACAGGCCGAGGCGGAGCACGCGGCCGTGCTCCTGAGCGCTGCTCGCACCGCCTCCTCCGGCACCCTGGCCCGGGTCCTGGCCGCGGCGGGCGCCGGCGTGAGCACCCACCTGGCCACCCTGCCCCAGGGCGACGCACGGACGGTGTCGCCATGAGGGCGGCGTCCGGCGGTGGCCCGACGGGCACGGTCGAGGCACTGCAGACCGTCCTGGCCGCGGAGCACGCCGCCGTCCACCTGTGGGCGGCGATCGGCGCCCGGACGACGTCCGAGGCGGACCCGGGCTCGGCCGCCGAGGCCGCTTCCCGGCACGCGGTCCACCGGCAGCGGCGCGACAGCGTGAGCGAGTCACTGCGCGCACGCGGCGCCGCGCCGGTCGACGCCGCGGCCGCCTACGAGCTTCCCCCTCTCGGGGACCGGGAGGGGGCACGGGCCGCCGGCCTGCTGGTCGAGCAGCGCTGCGCGCAGGCGTACTCCGCCCTGGTCGTGAGAAGTCGAGGGCGTCTGCGCGGGTGGGCGATCGACGCCCTGGTCGACTCCTCGACCGCCACCGCCTTCTGGGGCGGTCGCCCCGAGTCCTTCCCGGGAGCTCCGGAGCTCTGAGCCCGGCGCGGCCGGCGCGCCGCACTCGGGGATGACACGGGAACATGCCACGGGAAATGACCAAGGCCCGCGGCCTCGCCGTGCTGGGGAAGTCCCGAGATCTTCCCCAGCACGGCGAGTCCGCGGGCCGGTTGGGCTGGTCAGCAACAGCCCGGTCGTGGGTCAGAACCTGGGTCGAGGATCAGTACCACTGACAGAAGTCTGCAACACGGCGGCCTGTTGCACCAACGTAGTTTTGTTGCAGGTTCTTGCACTGCGAGAACGCGCAACCCGGTCTCCGCTCAGCCGCGCACCAGGCCGACGATGTGGTCGACCGCAGAGCCGACGGGCACCTCGGTCCGCTCACCCGTGGCCCGGTCCTTCACCTCGATGTTGCCGTCGGCCAGACCGCGACCGACGGTGACGATCGTGGGCACGCCGATCAGCTCGGCGTCCTTGAACTTCACCCCGGGGCTGACCTTGCCCGCCCGGTCGTCGTAGAGCACGTCCAGACCCTGGGCAGCCAGGTCCGCGCTGAGCTGCTCCGCGGCAGCGAACAGGGCCGGGTCCTTGCCGGCGGCGACCACGTGCACGTCGGCCGGCGAGACCTCCCGGGGCCAGATCAGACCGGACTCGTCGAGGGTGTTCTCCGCGATCGCCGCCACCGCCCGCGAGGGCCCGATGCCGTAGGAGCCCATCGTCACGGTGACGAGCTTGCCGTTCTCGTCGAGCACCTTGAGGTCCAGCGCCTCGGCGTACTTGCGGCCGAGCTGGAAGATGTGGCCCATCTCGATGCCGCGGGCGGCCTCCAGGGTCCCCTCGGCGCAGCTGGGGCACTCGTCCCCGTCCCGGACGTCGGCGGCCTCGATCGTCCCGTCGGGGGTGAAGTCCCGCCCGGCGACCAGGTCGATCACGTGCTGGCCCTCGACGTTCGCACCGGTCACCCAGCGGGTTCCCTCGACCACGCGGGGGTCGACCAGGTAGCGGATCCCGGAGGCGGACTCCTCCCCCAGGACCGACGGGCCGATGTAGCCCTTGACCAGGGCGGGGTGCTTGCGCAGCTCGTCCTCGTCCATCGCCTCGACCTCGATCGGCTCCAGCTGCCCCTCGAGGCGCTTCTGGTCGACCTCGCGGTCACCGGGCAGGCCGATGGCCAGGGGCTCGCGGGTGCCGTCGGGGTGCTTGAGCACGACCAGCACGTTCTTGAGGGTGTCCCCGGCCGACCACGGACGGTCCTCGCGCGGGAACCTCTCGTTGAGGTGGTCCACCAGGGTCGCGATGGTCGGCGTCGCCGGGGTCTCCTCCGCGTGGGCGGCGGGCACGTCGTCGTAGGCCAGCGGCGCCGGCGGGCGGACCGCGACGGCCTCGACGTTGGCGGCGTAGTCGCAGTGCGTGCAGCGCACGTAGGTGTCCTCGCCCACCTCGGCTCGCGCCAGGAACTCCTCCGAGCGCGACCCGCCCATGGCCCCCGAGGTCGCCCGGACGATCACGTACTCGAAGCCGAGCCGGTCGAAGATCCGGATGTAGGCCTCCCGGTGCCGCGCGTACGAGGCGTCCAGCCCGGCGTCGTCGATGTCGAAGGAGTAGGAGTCCTTCATCACGAACTCGCGCCCGCGCAGCACGCCGGCGCGCGGCCGCGCCTCGTCGCGGTACTTCGTCTGGATCTGGTAGAGCGTGAGCGGCAGGTCCTTGTAGGAGGAGTACAGGTCCTTGACCAGGAGGGTGAACATCTCCTCGTGGGTCGGCCCGAGCAGGTAGTCACCGCCCTTGCGGTCCTTGATCCGGAAGAGGTTGTCGCCGTACTCGGTCCACCGGTTCGTCGCCTCGTAGGGCTCCTTGGGCAGCAGCGCGGGGAAGAGCACCTCCTGGCCGCCGATGGCGTCCATCTCCTCGCGGATGATGTCCTCGATGCGCCGCAGCACCTTCAGGCCCAGCGGCAGCCAGCTGTAGACGCCGGGGGCGACCCGTCGGATGTAGCCGGCGCGCACCAACAGCTTGTGGCTGGGCACCTCCGCGTCGGCGGGGTCGTCGCGCAGGGTACGGACGAAGAGCTGGGACATGCGCATGATCATGGGAGCAGGCTACTGGCGCGCCGCCGGACGCCGCACCGCGGCAACCGCCCGCTCAGCGCAGCGGCTCCGGACACGCAGGTCAGAACATGGGGCAGAACATGGGTCAGAACATGATCGTGGCGAACCGGCCGGACTCCACGAAGCCCGCCCGTTCGTACGCCGTGCGTGCCGCGTGGTTCCAGTCGTTGAGGTAGAGCGAGACCACCGGGGCGATGTCGCGGCGCACGTGCTCGATGACGGCCGCCATGCCCCGGGTGGCGAGACCCTGCCCGCGCAGGTCCTCGGGGACGTAGACACCCTGCACCTGGGCGGCCGACGGGGTCGCGCACGCCACCTCGGCCTTGAACACCACGCGTCCGTCCTCGATCCGGGCGAACGACCAGCCCCGGGAGATCAGCTGCTGGACCCGGGCGCGGTAGAGGTCCGTGCCGCCGGTGGCCTCGGGCGAGACCCCCACCTCCTCGGTGTACATGGCGACGCACGCCGGGTAGAGCACCCCGAGGTCGTCGGGCGTGGTCACCCGCACCTGCGGGTCGGGCTCGATCGCCGGCGGCCGGTCGGTCTCGAGGTGCGGCTGTCCCCAGCGCTCCTCGCGGGGCGTGCCCCAGGCACCGTCGATGCCCTCCCACAGGCAGGCCACCGCCTCGTCGGGGCCGACGACCGTGCTGGAGCGCCGGCCCAGCCGGGCCGCACGGGCGCCGAAGGCGAGGGCCGACTCCGGGTCGCACTGGACGGGGACCAGGTTGGCGCCCACGTGGCAGGCCGCCACCATCTCGTCGGCGACGAAACGTCCCCAGACCTCTCCCCCGAGCCACCGGGGGTCGAGCCGGGTCGTCCGGGCGCGGTGCTCGACGAAGACGTTGGGAACCGGGTCCCGGGCGGTCAGCTGGAGGAACTCGTGGAGGTCCAGCACGCCGAGCACCCGGATCTCGTCGCTGCTCACGCCCGCGACCCTACTCGGCGCGACCGGCACCGACGAGCGGGCCGCGCGGCGGGTACGTCTCAGGAGACGGAGACCGAGGCCTCGGCGCCCTCGACGGGCTCCATGCCCTCGGCGATCCGCATGGCCTCCTCGATCAGCGTCTCCACGATCTTCGACTCCGGCACCGTCTTGATCACCTCGCCCTTGACGAAGATCTGGCCCTTGCCGTTGCCCGAGGCGACGCCGAGGTCCGCCTCGCGGGCCTCGCCGGGCCCGTTGACGACGCAGCCCATCACGGCGACGCGCAGCGGCACCTCCAGGCCGTCGAGGCCGGCGGTGACCTGCTCGGCCAGCGTGTAGACGTCCACCTGGGCCCGGCCGCAGCTGGGGCAGGAGACGATCTCCAGCTTGCGCTCGCGGAGGTTGAGCGACTGCAGGATCTGCAGCCCGACCTTGACCTCCTCCACCGGCGGCGCGGAGAGGGAGACCCGGATCGTGTCGCCGATGCCGCGGCTGAGCAGGGCGCCGAAGGCGGTCGCGGACTTGATGGTCCCCTGGAAGGCGGGGCCGGCCTCGGTGACCCCGAGGTGCAGCGGCCAGTCGCCGGCCTCGGCGAGCAGCTCGTAGGCGCGGACCATCACCACCGGGTCGTTGTGCTTGACCGAGATCTTGAAGTCGTGGAAGTCGTGCTCCTCGAAGAGGCTCGCCTCCCACACCGCGGACTCCACCAGCGCCTCCGGCGTGGCCTTCCCGTACTTCTCCAGCAGACGCTTGTCCAGGGAGCCCGCGTTGACCCCGATCCGGATCGAGGTGCCGCGGTCCTTGGCGGCCCGGGCGATCTCCTTGACCTGGTCGTCGAACTGCCGGATGTTGCCCGGGTTGACCCGGACGGCGGCGCACCCGGCGTCGATCGCGGCGTAGACGTACTTCGGCTGGAAGTGGATGTCTGCGATCACCGGGATCTGCGAGTGCTGGGCGATCTGCGGCAGCGCGTCGGCGTCGTCCTGGCTGGGACAGGCGACCCGGACGATGTCGCACCCGGCCGCGGTCAGCTCGGCGATCTGCTGCAGCGTGCTGTTGACGTCGGAGGTCAGCGTCGTGGTCATCGACTGCACCGAGATCGGGTGCTCGCTGCCCACTCCGACGGAGCCGACCTGGATCTGCCGCGTCTGGCGACGCGGGGCGAGGACCGGAGGGGGGAGCGCGGGCATGCCCAAGCCGATGGCAGTCATGGTCGCTAGGTTACTGCGCCGTCGGAAGCGGCCGTCACGTCACCCGCGCAGGCTGACCGGCACGACCAGGTCGCCGACGATCAGCACCACGCCCATCACCAGCAGCGCCATGCCGACGACGTACGCGACCGGCAGGAGCCGCGCGACGTCGACGTGCCCGGGGTCCGGGAGCCGGCGCACCCGGGCGACCCCCCGGCGCACCCACTCGTACGCGGCACCGGCGATGTGGCCGCCGTCCAGCGGCAGCAGCGGGACGAAGTTGAACATGCCGATGAAGAAGTTGAAGCCCGCGATCAGCATCAGCATGAACGCGACCTTGTCGGTCGAGGGCGTGAGCTCGTAGGAGACCGCCTCACCGGCCAGCCGGCCGCCGCCGACGATGGAGACCGGCCCCTCCCGGTCGCGCTCCTCGAGCCCGACGATCGCCTTGGCCACCCCGAAGACCTTCTGCGGCAGCTCGACCATGGCACTGAGGGTGTTGACGGTCATCTCACCCATCTGGCCCACGGTGTAGCCCAGGCCCCCCGTGGTCAGCTCGGCCACCGGGGTCACGCCCAGGAAGCCCACCTCGGTGAGGGTCTCGTCGTCGGTCGAGGTCGGTCGGGCCGTCACCATGGTGTTGGTCACCACGGTCTGCTCCACCCCGTCGCGCCGGATCACGATCTCGGCCCGGCCGTCGTCGTTCCTGCGGATCTGCTCCTGCAGCACCTCCCAGTCGGTGACCGGGACGCCGTTGAAGGAGACGAACTCGTCCCCCGGCTCGAGCCCCGCGGCGTACGCCGGGGCCACCGGGTCGTCCTCGCGGCACACCCGCTGGTCCTCGGCGGCCGGCACGACGCAGGCCGAGACCTCGGCGACCTCCGGCACGATCCGCGGGTCGTTGGGGTTGCCGTAGGTGGCGAAGAGCGGGAGGAAGATGGCGAGCGCGATGGCGATGTTCACCGTGGGGCCGCCGGCCATCACCACGATCTTCTTCCACGGCGGGAGCCGGTAGAAGAGCCGGTCCTCGTCACCCGGCTGGACCAGCTCCCACTCCGCGGTCCGCGCGTCGGAGATCAGCTGGGTGAACATGCCGGTGTTGGACTGGCGGACCCGGAAGACCGGCTGGCCCTGCTCGTCGAAGCCGGCCGGCTCCGCGAGCTCCTCGGCGCCCGGCGGGAGCATCCCGACGATCTTCACGTAGCCGCCGAGCGGGATCGCCTTCACCCCGTACTCGGTCTCGCCGACCCGCTTGCTCCACACGGTCGGGCCGAAGCCGATGAAGTACTGGGTGACCTTGGCGCCGAACGCCTTGGCCGGGATCATGTGGCCGAGCTCGTGCAGGCCGATCGAGACCAGGATGGCCAGGACGAACAGGACGACGCCCAGCAGGTAGAGCAGCGCGGTCATGGCGAGGTCGGGTCCCCTTGGATCAGGCGGCGGGCCTCCTCGCGCGCCCAGGTGTCAGCGGCGAGGACGTCGTCCACGGTCAAGTGCTCCTTCGAGGGTACGCCGTGGCGACCAAGCACGCCCGCGATCGTCTCCACGATCTGCGCGAAGCCGAGCCGCCCCTGGTGGAAGGCCTCCACGCACTCCTCGTTGGCGGCGTTGTAGACCGCCGGGGCGGTGCCGCCGGCGATCCCGGCCGTGCGGGCCAGGGCGATGGCGGGGAAGACCTCCTCGTCGACGGGCTCGAAGCGCCAGTCCGCACCCCGGCTCCAGTCGATCGGCGTCTCCGCGTCCGGCACCCGGTCCGGCCAGCCCAGGCCGAGCGCGATCGGCACCAGCATGGTCGGCAGGCCGAGCTGGGCGACCACCGCGCCGTCGACGAACTCCACCATCGAGTGGATCATCTGCTGGGGATGGACCACCACGTCGATCCGCTCGTACGGGACGTCGAAGAGCAGGTGCGCCTCGATCACCTCCAGGCCCTTGTTGACCAGGGTGGCGGAGTTGGTGGTGATCACCTTGCCCATGGCGAAGTTGGGGTGGGCCAGCGCCTGCTGCGGCGTCACCGCCGCGAGCTCGGCCCGGGTGCGACCCCGGAACGGGCCGCCGGAGGCGGTCAGCACCAGGCGGCGTACCTCCGCCGCCGTGCCGGAGCGCAGGCTCTGGGCGATCGCGCTGTGCTCGGAGTCGACCGGCACGATCTGCCCGGGGCGGGCCAGCTCTCGCACCAGCGGACCACCGATGATCAGCGACTCCTTGTTGGCCAGCGCCAGCGTGCGACCGGCCTCGAGCGCGGCCAGCGTCGGCCGGAGTCCCACCGCACCGGTGATGCCGTTGAGCACCACGTCGCACTCCATGCCGGCGGCCTCGACCGAGGCCTCCTCCCCCGTGCCGGAGAAGGCGGGCCGGATCTCCGCGACCTGCTGCTCGAAGAGCTCGGGCTGGCTGCCGCCGGCGGTCATCCCCACGACCCGGAACCGGTCGGGGTTGGCTCGCACCAGGTCGAGGGCCTGGGTGCCGATGGAGCCGGTGCTGCCGAGGATGACGATGTCGCGCTGCTTCACCCGCACAGTCTCGCAGCCGTCAGTCGCGCCGCAGCACCGGCCGCAGGGTCTCCAGCACGGCCTCGTCCTCGATCGTGGAGGGGACCGGGCCTTCGTGGCCGTCGGCGATCTCCCGCATGGTGCGCCGCAGGATCTTGCCGCTGCGCGTCTTGGGCAGCGCGTCGACCACGGTGACCTCCTTGAAGGCGGCGACCGCGCCGATCTCCCCGCGCACCGCCGCGACCAGCTCGCCGCGGATCTGCTCGGGCGCCGTGTCGACCCCGGCCTTGAGCACCACGAACCCGCAGGGCAGTTGGCCCTTCAGGTCGTCGGCGACGCCGATCACCGCGCACTCCGCGACCGCGGGGTGGCGAGCGATCACCTCCTCCATCGCGCCCGTGGAGAGCCGGTGCCCGGCGACGTTGATCACGTCGTCGGTGCGACCCATCACGTAGAGGTAGCCGTCCTCGTCCAGGTGTCCCCCGTCCCCGGAGAGGTAGTAGCCCTCGTACGCGGAGAGGTAGGAGGAGACGTAGCGCTCGTCGTCGTGCCACAGCGTCGTCAGCGTTCCCGGGGGCAGCGGCAGGCGCAGGCAGATCGCGCCCTCGGTGCCGGCGGGCACCTGCTGGCCGTCGGGGCCGAGCACCTGCACGTCGAACCCCGGGACCGGGACCGACGGCGAGCCCGGCTTGATCGCCATCGGCTCCAGCCCGCGCAGGTTCGCCGCGATCGGCCATCCCGTCTCGGTCTGCCACCAGTTGTCGACCACCGGGACCCCGAGCTTCTCCGTGGCCCAGCGCCAGGTCTCCGGGTCGAGGCGCTCACCGGCCAGGAAGAGCACCTCGAGGCTGGACAGGTCGTGCTCGGCCAGCAGCCTGCCGTCGGGGTCCTCCTTCTTGATCGCCCGGATCGCGGTGGGCGCGGTCAGGAGCGCCTTGACCCGGTGCTCGGCCACCACGCGCCAGAACGCCCCGGCGTCCGGGGTGCCCACCGGCTTGCCCTCGTAGAGCACGGTGGTGGCGCCGTTGATCAGCGGCGCGTAGACGATGTAGGAGTGGCCGACGACCCAGCCCACGTCGGAGGCCGCCCACCACACGTCCCCCTCGCCGGCGCCGAAGACGTGCGGCAGGGACCACGCCATCGCCACCGCGTGCCCGCCGGTGTCGCGCACGATGCCCTTGGGACGTCCGGTGGTCCCCGAGGTGTAGAGGATGTAGAGCGGGTCGGTGGCTGCCACCGGCACGCACTCGGCCGGTTCGGTGCGGCCCGCGCGCATCGCCACGTCCCAGTCGACGTCACGGCCCTCGACCAGCTCGGCGCTCAGCTGGGGGCGCTGCTTGACCACCACCGCGGACGGCGCGTGCTCGGCCAGCTCCAGGGCGCGCTCCACCAGGGGCTGGTAGGCGATGGTCCGGCTGGGCTCGATCCCGCAGCTGGCGGTGACCACGACGCTGGGCGTCGCGTCGTCGATCCTCACCGCCAGCTCGTGCGGCGCGAACCCGCCGAAGACGACCGAGTGGACCGCCCCGATCCGGGCGCAGGCGAGCATCGCGACCACGGCCTCGGGGATCATCGGCATGTAGATCACCACCCGGTCGCCCTGCCGTACCCCCAGGTGCCGCAGCACCCCGCCGAAGGCCGCCACCTCGGTCAGCAGCTCGGCGTAGGTGTAGGAGCGCTTCGTCCCGGTGACCGGGGAGTCGTGCACCAGGGCCAGGCGGTCCGCGGCCCCGTGCACCACGTGCCGGTCCAGCGCGTTGTAGCAGGTGTTGAGGGTGGCGTCGGGGAACCAGCGGTAGAACGGGTCGCCCGAGCGGTCCAGGACCTGACGGGGCTTGGCGAACCAGTCGACCAGGCCGGCCCGCTCGCCCCAGTAGGCGTCCGGATCCGCGATCGACTGCTCGTGCTCCTCGGCCCACCCCATCAGCGCAGTCCGTTCTCGGGCGTCGCGGCCGGTCGGGTCGGCTCGCGCAGCCAGGCCTGGAAGAAGGCGGTGAGGTCCTGCCCGCTGACCTGGGAGGCCAGGGCCTCGAACTCCTCCGACGTGCCGTTGCCGTCCGCGCGGGACCCGAGCCAGGTGCGCAGCAGCGTCCAGAACGCGTCCTCGCCGATCCGGGTCCGCAACGCCTGGAAGGCCATCGCCCCCCGGGTGTAGATCGCGGAGTCGAAGATGTTGCGTCGACCGGGGTCGGCGATCTGCAGCTTCCAGAACTGCTGGCCGGCGCCCAGCGATCCGTGCAGCTCGGTCAGCCACTGCTGGGCCGAGCCGCCCTGGCGCTCCAGGAATCGCTGCTCCATGAAGGAGGCCGCCCCTTCGTTGAGCCAGATGTCGCGCCACCGGGAGACGGCGACCGAGTCGCCGAACCACTGGTGGGCCAGCTCGTGCACCAGCAGCCAGGTGTCGCTGCGTCCCAGCACCGGGTAGGTCGGGCGGGTCTGGTTCTCCAGCGCGAAGTCGACGTCGAGGGAGGTCACCAGGCCCCCGGTGCTTGAGAACGGGTAGGCCCCCAGGTCCTGCTCCAGGGCCCGGACGATCCGCGGGGACCGCCGCAGCATCCGCATCGAGGCGCGCTGCTCGTGCGGCATCAGCCGGCGCGAGACCGCCGCCGTCCAGGGCAGGCCCTCGGAGGTGCCGGACTCGACCTGGAACCGTCCCGCGGCGAAGAAGGCCAGGTAGGAGGCCATCGGCCTCTCCGACGCCCAGCGGACGGTCCTGGTGTCGTTCTTCGTCCTCGAGCCGACCCGGGTGCCGTTGGAGATCACCTGGTGGCCGCGGGGCACCGTCACGCTGACGTCGTACGTCGCCTTGTCGGAGGGGTGGTCGTTCGCCGGGAACCACCAGGGGGCCATGTGCGGCTGGTTCATCGTGACCACCTCATGGCGGTCCGCCAGCCAGTTGGACTCCCCCGCGTACCTCTTCCGGCCGGGATGCCCCGCGTACCGCACCTCGACCTCGACCGGGACGCCCGCGGCGAGCGCCTGCTTCGGCCGCACCACCAGCTCGTGCCCGCCGCCGGAGCGCCGGTGCCCGGCCTCGACACCGTCCACGGTCACCTTGCTGGCCGGGAGCAGGAGGTCGAGGTTGAACCGGGAGAGCTCGGCGGTGGGCACCAGGGTCAGGGTGGTGCTCCCGCGCAGGCGTGCGGCCTCGAAGTCGTAGGCGACCTTGATCCGGTAGTGCTGGACGTCGATCGACCCGTTGCCGTCGAGCGGGAAGTAGGGATCGCCCACCCCGGGCGCGCCCGGCTCCGGCGCCGCGGCGCCGCTCGGTGCCAGGAGCGCCGAGGGGACCGTCGTCCCCACCAGGGTCAGCAGGGTGGCCGCCGTCAGCATGCGGAGACGGCCAGGACGCGGTCCACGGATCATGCTCGCAAGGTACCGCGAAAATCGGTTGCCGGCGCCTGGCCCGCCGTTCGATGATGGCCACGTCCCCAGGGACCTTGCCCGGGTGGTCCGGGTCTGCGAGAGGAGGAGGTCAGCCATGACGACGACTGCTTCCCACCTGACCGCAGACACCGCGCCGATCTCACTCCCCCGGAGCACCCATGACCCTCGACCCCCGCGAGCCTGCGACTGACCCGTCCGGACGCCGGATCGACCCCTCGTTCGTCTTCTCCTACCGCCCGTACGCCGAGCCGGACGCCGGCTCCCGCTGGAGCACGTGGGGCAGCGTCGAGCCCCTGTGCCGCGGCCCCGAGCCCCGTCCGGACTGGCTCGTCACCTCCGCCGGTGCCGTGGACACCGAGCTGGGCATCCTCAAGACCGGCAAGGAGGCGGACGTCTTCCTGCTCGAACGTGCCGACCCCCACGACCCCGCGGGCGGAGTGGTGATGGCGGCCAAGCGCTACCGCAGCCCCGAGCACCGCACCTTCCACCGAGCCGCCGACTACACGGAGGGGCGGTCGGTGAAGCGCTCCCGGGACCAGCGGGCGCTCGCCCGCCGGTCCACCTGGGGCCGGACGGTCGCGGCCGGCGAGTGGGCAGTCTCGGAGTGGTCGGCGCTGACCCGGTGCTGGCAGCTCGGGCTGCCGGTCCCCTACCCCGTGCAGATCGACGGCACGGAGCTGCTGATGGAGTGGATCAGCCATGACGGCGCCAGCGCACCCCGGCTGGCGCAGACCCGTCCGGCGCCCGACCTGCTCGAGCACTACGCCGCGCAGCTGCGCGACGCGCTCGCCACCATGGTCGCCGCCGGGATGGTGCACGGCGACCTGTCGGCGTACAACATCCTCGCGGCCGGGGAGCGACTGGTGGTGATCGACCTCCCGCAGGTGGTCGACCTGTTCGGCAACCCCCGGGGCGTCGACTACCTGATGCGCGACTGCGCGAACGTGTGCCGGTGGTTCGGCTCACGCGGGCTGGCGATCGACGAGCAGGAGCTGTTCGCCGAGCTGATGGCCCACGCCTGCTGAGCGCCGGCGCTCAGGTCCTGCTCACTCCGAGGCAGCCAGCTGCCCGCAGGCGCCGTCGATCTCGCGCCCTCGGGTGTCGCGGACCGTCGTGGGGATCCCCTTGGCCTCGAGCCGGCGGACGAACTCCCGCTCGTCGCGCGGGTCCGAGGCGGTCCACTTCGAGCCCGGGGTCGGGTTGAGCGGGATCAGGTTGACGTGCACCCAGCCCCAGTCACCTCGGGCCTGCAGCACGTCGGCGAGCAGGTCCGCACGCCACGCCTGGTCGTTGATGCCGCGCATCATCGCGTACTCGATCGAGACCCGGCGCTTGGTGCGCTCGGCGTAGGACCAGGCGGCGTCCACCGTCTCGGCCACCGAGAAGCGGGTGTTGATCGGCACCAGCTCGTTGCGCAGCTCGTCGTCCGGCGCGTGCAGGGAGAGCGCCAGGGTCACCGGGATGCCCTCGTCGGCGAGCTGCTTGATCCGAGGCACCAGGCCCACCGTCGAGACGGTGATGCCGCGCGCGCTCATCCCGAGCCCGTCCGGGCTCGGATCGGTCAGGCGCCGGATCGTGCCCATCACGGCCTTGTAGTTGGCCATCGGCTCGCCCATGCCCATGAAGACCACGTTGGAGACCCGCCCGGGTCCGCCGGGGACCTCCCCCCGGTGCAGGCTGCGGGCGGCCGCGACGACCTGCTCCACGATCTCCGCGGTCGACATGTTGCGCTGCAGGCCGCCCTGGCCGGTGGCGCAGAAGGGGCAGGCCATGCCGCAGCCGGCCTGGCTGGAGACGCACACCGTCGCGCGGTCGGGGTAGCGCATGAGCACCGACTCGACCAGCGCGCCGTCGAAGAGCTTCCACAGCGTCTTGCGGGTGGTCCCGCGGTCGGCCTCGAGCGTGCGCAGCGGAGTCATCAGCGGGGGCAGGAGAGCCGCCACCAGCTCGTCGCGCTGCGAGGCCGGCAGGTCGGTCATCTCGGCCGGGTCGTCGGCCAGCCGACCGAAGTAGTGGGTGGAGAGCTGCTTGGCCCGGAACCCCGGCAGGCCGAGGGAGGTCAGCAGCTCCTTGCGGCCCTCGGGATCGAGGTCGGCGAGGTGCCGCGGGGGCTTCTTCCGGCCGCGGGGTTCGTCGAAGACCAGGGGCAGGAGCGGGGGCGTGTCGGACATCGCCACCGAGTCTCCCACTCCGGACCCCTCTGCCCCAACCTCAGGCGTCGGCCTGCACCAGGAAGTAGAGCACCGCGGACGTCACGCCCACCACGACGAGCGTGGTCAGCACCATGCCGAGGTAGACGAACAGGCCGAAGCGCCGCGTCTTGCGGCGCACCAGCAGCAGCGCGGGGAGCACCAGGCCGACCAGCACGAACGGGAAGTAGCGCTCCGCCGTCTCCTGGGAGGTCAGCAGCCGCAACCCAGCCACGAACGCCCCCGGGACCGCGATCACGTAGACCATCCCGGCGAAGAACCCGGTCAGCGCGGCGAACGTGGGGTGGCTGCTGTGCCACCAGGCGAGGGGCGACCTCTCCGTGGGCTCCGGGCCGGGCTGCACCTCCGGGTACTGGCCCGCCTGCTCTGTGGTCATGGTGGCCAATCCTAGGGCCGGGGGGCCGTTCGGGGGGCCCGACGTGCCGTACTGCTCGGCACTGCGCCGAGGAGTCCTCAGAAGACGAGCAGGTGCAGCAGCAGCCAGGTCGGCGCGATCGTGGCCAGCAGCGAGTCGAGCCGGTCCATCAGGCCGCCGTGGCCCGGGATCACGTGCGACATGTCCTTGATGCCGAGGTCGCGCTTGATCACCGACTCCACGAGATCGCCCAGCGTGGCCATCACCACCGTGATCAGACCGAGCAGGACGCCCACCCACCACTCGCCCTCGAGCAGGGTGGTGATGAGGAACCACCCGGCCGCGACACAGGCCACGGCCGAGCCGGCGAAGCCCTCCCAGGACTTCTTCGGCGAGATGACCGGGGCCATCGGGTGCTTGCCGAAGAGCACGCCGGCGGCGTACCCACCGGTGTCGGAGGCCACGGTGACCAGGATGAAGACGACGATCCCCTTCACCCCGGCGTCCCACCGGTCGAAGTCCAGCGTCCCGCCCTCGGAGAGCATCAGGCTCACGAAGGAGGCGAGGAACGGTAGGTAGACCAGGACGAACACCGAGGCGGTCGCGTTGCGGACGTAGCCCTCGACCCCGCGACGCAGCAGCCACAGCATGATCACCAGGGCGGAGACGGCGGTCGCCGTCACCAGGGCGGGTGCTCCCCAGAAGTAGGCGACCGCCACCATCACCACGCCGCCGAGCATCAGCGGCTGCTCGGGCAGGTCGATCTTCTTGGCCAGGAACCCCCGGCGCAGCTCCCAGACCCCCACCACCACGGCAGCCGCGACCAGCAGCAGGAACGCGATCTTCCAGAAGTAGAGCGTGCCGGCGACCAGCGCGAGCAGGACGACCGCGGACGCGACGGCGGCCGGCAGGTTGCGGCCGGCCCGGCCGTGGTCCTTCTTCGGCGCGTCCGCCGGCAGCGTGGAGGGAGTCATGGAGTCGTCGCTCAGACCTCGAGCAGCTCTGCTTCCTTCTTCTTGAGCATCTCGTCGATCTGGTCGGTGTGGGTCTTGGTGAGGCCGTCGAGGCGCTTCTCGGCGCCGGACACGTCGTCCTTGCCGACCTCGCCGTCCTTCTCCAGGCGCTCCAGCGCCTGCTTGGCAGTACGCCGCACGTTGCGCACCGAGACCCGCCCGTCCTCGGCCTTCGCCTTGGCCAGCTTGATGTACTCCTTGCGCCGCTCCTCGGTCAGCTCGGGGAACGCGCAGCGCAGCACCCGGCCGTCGTTGGAGGGGTTGACGCCGAGGTCGGAGTCGCGCACGGCACGCTCGATCGCGTCCATGGCGCTCTGGTCGAACGGCGCGATGAGGATGACGCGCGCGTCCTGGGAGGTGAAGGTGGCCAGGCTCTGCAGCGGCGTGGGCGACCCGTAGTAGTCGACGACGATCTTGTTGAACATGCTCGGGTTCGCCCGACCGGCGCGGATCGTGGCGAAGTCCTCGCGGGTGGCCTCGACCGACTTGGACATCTTCTGCTCTGCCTCGCGCAGGGTGTCGTTGATCACGTCTCTTACCTACTCTTCCGTGGTGCGGTCAGGCTGCTGGGGCGCCGCAGGTCGGTCCCGCGGCTGCTGGTCGGGTCTCAGGCGTGCTGGCTGACCAGCGTTCCGATCTTCTCACCCTGGACGATGCGCAGGATGGCGGAGTCGTCCTCCATCCCGAAGACGATCAGGGGCATGTCGTTCTCCATGCACAGCGCGAACGCCGTGGCGTCCGCGACCTTGAGGCCCTGCTGGAGCGCCTCGGAGAAGGTGAGCTGGTCGAGCTTGGTGGCGGTGGGGTCGGTGCGGGGGTCCGCGGTGTAGACCCCGTCGACGCCCTGCTTGGCCATCAGCACGACCTCGCAGCGGGTCTCCAGCGCACGCTGGGCCGCCACCGTGTCGGTGGAGAAGAAGGGCATCCCGGCGCCGGCACCGAAGATCACGACGCGCCCCTTCTCCAGGTGGCGGATGGCGCGGCGCGGGATGTAGGGCTCGGCGACCTGGCCCATGGCGATCGCCGTCTGCACGCGGGTCTCGATGCCCTCCTTCTCCAGGAAGTCCTGGAGGGCCAGGCAGTTCATCACCGTGCCGAGCATGCCCATGTAGTCGGCGCGGGCGCGGTCCATGCCGCGCTGCTGCATCTCGGCGCCGCGGAAGAAGTTCCCGCCGCCCACCACGATGCTGACACCGACGCCCGAGCGGACGACCTCGGCGATCTGCCGCGCCACATTCGCGACCACGTCGGGGTCCACGCCGACGCGGCCTCCGCCGAACACCTCGCCGGAGAGCTTGAGCAGGACACGGGAGTAGGCCGTCACGCGGGATCCTTTCGCCGCAGCGAGCTGGTGTGCGCACGGGCGTGCGCACGGGTGTGGGGATGCGAGAAGGCCGGCCCGATGGACGTGTGTTGATCCACCGAACCGGCCTCCTCGTCGTCGTGCTGTCTTCGAACCCTACTGGGTCAGGCGCCGACCTCGAACCGGGCGAACCGGGTGATGCTCACGCCGGCCGCGTCGAGGACCGCCTTGACGGTCTTCTTGTTCTCGGTGACCGAAGGCTGCTCGAGAAGGACGACGTCCTTGAAGAACCCGTTGAGGCGTCCCTCGGTGATCTTGGCGATCGCCTGCTCGGGCTTGCCCTCCTCGCGCGAGGTCGCCTCGGCGATCTCACGCTCCTTGGCCACGATGTCGGCCGGGACGTCGTCCCGGGTCAGGTACTGCGGACGCATCGCGGCGATCTGCATCGCGGCGCCACGGGCGGCAGCCTCGTCGTCGCCCGTGTACTCCACGAGGACGCCCACGGCGGGCGGCAGGTCGGCGGCGCGCTTGTGCATGTACGCCACCACCTTGCCGTCGAAGTGCGCGACCTGGCCGAGCTCGATCTTCTCGCCGATGGTGATCGCCAGGCCCTCGACGACCTCCCCGACCGTCTTGCCGTCCAGCGGAACGGACTTCAGCGCCTCCGCGTCGGCCGCCTTGGCCGCGTCGGCGGCCTCCGCGATCCGCTGGGCGGTGGCGACGAAGTCGTCGTTCTTGGCGACGAAGTCGGTCTCGGACTTGAGCTCGACCAGCGAGCCCCCGACCTGGGCGACCAGACCGGCGGAGGTCTCGCGCTCGGCGGCCCGGTTCGCGGCCTTGGCCGCGCCCTTGACCCGGAGCAGCTCGACGGCCTTGTCGAAGTCGCCGTCGGTCTCGGTGAGCGCCTTCTTGCAGTCCATCATGCCGGCGGACGTCGCCTCGCGGAGCTTCTTGACGTCGGCTGCGGAGAAGTTAGCCATGTTCCTTCTTCCTGGAAGAGTGGTTGGTTCGCGGGAGGGCGAGGAGGCTCAGGCCTTCTCGTCGGCGGGGACCTCGGCGGACGAGGCGATCTCCTCGTTGACCGGAGCCTCGGTGGCCTCGTCGGCGGCAGCACCCTCGACCGAGGCGCCGGTGGCCTCGGAGGCGGGGGCGTCGTCGGTGGCGGGGTCGCCACCGGTGGCCTCGACGGCGGTCTTCTCCGCGTCACCGGAGAGAAGCTCGCGCTCCCACTCGGCCAGCGGCTCGCCCGCGGCCACGGCCTCGCCGGTCGCGGCACCGCTCTTGGCGCCGGAGCGGGCGATCAGGCCCTCGGCGACCGCGTCCGCGACCACGCGGGTGAGCAGGCCGACCGCGCGGATGGCGTCGTCGTTGCCGGGGATCGGGAAGTCCACGACGTCGGGGTCGCAGTTGGAGTCCAGGATGCCGACGATCGGGATCCGCAGCTTGCGGGCCTCCTCGACGGCCAGGTGCTCCTTGTTGGTGTCGACGATCCACACCGCGGAGGGGGTGCGGGTCATCTCGCGGATACCGCCGAGCGACTTGTTGAGCTTGTCGCGCTCGCGACGCATCTGCAGCAGCTCCTTCTTGGTGCGGCTGCTGCCGGCGACGTCGTCGAAGTCGATCTCGTCGAGCTCCTTGAGGCGGTTGATCCGCTGGTGCACGGTCTGGAAGTTGGTGAGCATGCCACCGAGCCAGCGCTGGTTGACGTAGGGCATGCCCACGCGGGTCGCCTGCTCGGCGATCGCCTCCTGCGCCTGCTTCTTGGTGCCCACGAACATGATCGTGCCGCCCTTGGCGACGGTCTCCTTGATGAAGGCGAACGACCGGTCGATGTAGGCCAGCGACTGCTGGAGGTCGATGATGTAGATGCCGTTGCGCTCGGTCATGATGAAGCGCTTCATCTTGGGGTTCCAGCGACGGGTCTGGTGCCCGAAGTGGACGCCGCTCTCGAGCAGCTGGCGCATGGTCACGACTGCCATGGTTGTTCTCCTGTGTCGTGCAGGCACGCGGGCGACCACGCCCGAGGGCGTCGTGCCGGGTGCTGCGGGGGTTTTCAGTTCGTTGCCGTCGGCGGGTGCCGGTGGCCCTGACGCTCACGCGCGATCCGACCCGCCTCCGGTGAGGCGGGACCGAGGATCGGCGCCCACGGGCGGTCGGGGGCTGAAGAAGACGACCCCGTCGCGGTCTGCGAGCGTGCGAAGTCAGCCCCGGAGGGCTGCTGAGGTTCAGGATAGGTCACCGCGGACCCCTGAGCCAATCGGACCAGGAGGGGCGCACAGGCCCCGCGTAGCCGTCCCGGTCCACAGGCTCCCCCGCTCCTGAAGGCCCCCGTCCCAGGTGCGCGTCAGGCTCGGCACATGCCGCCTCCGCTCCCGCCCGACCTCCCGGGCACGCTGCTTGCCTCGCTGCTCGTCCTGGGCGGGGTCCTCGGAACCCCGGACGCCCCGGGCGCCCCTTCCGTGCGGGCAGATGCCCCGCACGCAGCCGGTCCGAGACAAGCTGGCCAGGAGGGCCAGGAGGGCCAGGAGGGCCAGGAGGGCCAGGAGCCGACGGCGGAGAGCAGGTGGCCGCTCGCCCCGCGCCCGGTCGTGGCGGCTCCGTTCGCTCCACCTGCCCAGCCCTGGGCCTCGGGTCACCGCGGTGTCGACCTGGCCGGGGCGGTCGGCCAGCCTGTCCTGGCCGCCCTGCCCGGCCGGGTCACCTTCGCCGGGCGGATCGCGGGCAAGCCCGTCGTGGTGGTGCGGCACGGAGCACTGCGCACCACCTACGAGCCGGTGGCCGGACTGCTGCCGCCCGGTGCCCGGGTCGACGCCGGGGAGCAGGTCGGGGTGCTGGCGCTGCCGTTCTCCCACTGCTATCCCGCCGCGTGCCTGCACTGGGGGCTGCGCCGGGGCGAGGAGTACCTGGATCCGCTCACCCTCGTGGCCGGCGCCAGGTCGGTGCGGCTGCTGCCCCCCTGAGCCGGGAAGCCGTCGTCCCGGGATCAGGCGCGGGGGTGTGCCTGGCGATAGGCGCTGCGCAGCCGGTCCGTGCTCACGTGGGTGTAGAGCTGCGTGGTGGACAACGAGGCGTGACCGAGCAGCTCCTGCACCGACCGAAGGTCCGCCCCGCCCTCGAGCAGGTGGGTGGCGGCCGTGTGCCGCAGCCCGTGGGGTGCCAGGTCGGGGGCGCCGGGCACCTCGGCCACCCGGCGGTGGACCACCGTACGGACCGCCCGAGGGTCTATCCGGCGACCGCGGGCTCCGAGGAACAGGGCCGGACCGGACTCCGGGACGGCGAGCCGGGGGCGTCCCAGACCCAGCCACCGCTCAAGCGCCTCGGCGGCCGGCGCCCCGTAGGGCACGACCCGCTCCTTGCGCCCCTTGCCCAGGACCCGCAGCACCCGACGCTCGCCGTCGAGGTCGTCGACGTCGAGGCCGACCAGCTCCCCCACCCGGATGCCGGTCGCGTAGAGCACCTCCAGCAGGGCGCTGTCGCGCAGGTCGACGGGCGAGTCGTCCTCGGTACGCCGCGCGGCCGCCCCCAACAGGTCGGCCGCCTCGTCGGCGCGCAGCACCGCCGGCAGGGACCGGTCGAGCTTCGGGGACAGCAGCAGGGCACCCGGGTCGCCCGGCGTCCGGCCGGTGCGGGCCAGCCAGGCGGTGAAGACCCGCACCGCGCTGGCCCGGCGCGCGATCGTGCGCCGAGAGCGACCCATCGTCTGCTGCTTGGCCAGCCAGCTGCGCAGGGTCCGCAGGTCCAGGTCGGCCAGCTGCTGGTGGCCGAGACGTCGCGCGTGCTCGAGCATCCCCGACAGGTCGGTGAGGTAGGCCCGGACGGTGTGGGGGGCCAGGTCCCGCTCGGAGACCAGATGTCGCCGGTACTCCGCCAGCACCTCGACCCACGCGGCGGGAAGGCCCCCGTCCGGGTCTGCCTCGCCGGTCGGGTCCTGTGTCATGCGCCGATCCTAGGGAGCCCCAACCCCGGGGTCCGGCAGGCTCGCGGCGTCGCGCCCCAGGCGCCAGCCTCTCGTCCCACGGACCGCCAGCCCGCGCTCCTCGAGCGTGAGCAGCGCCCGGTAGGCCTCGCGCACGCCGATGCCGGAGGCGCGAGCGATCGCGTCGGAGCCGACCTCCCTGCTCACCGGCAGGGCGTCGAGCACCTGCCGGTGGCGGGCGGTGACGCGATCCCTCGCCGTGGGCGGTTCTCGCGGGACCTCGACCAGGTGCTCGCCGGGTCGACCCACCAGCTCCAGGACGTCGTAGCCGCTGGTGACGAGCGTGGCCGCGCCCAGCCGGATCCGCTCGTGGACCCCCTGGGATGCGGCACTCGTCACCGGCCCCGGGACCGCCATCACCGGGCGGTTGACCCGCTCCGCCCAGGTGGCGGTGCTCAGGGCTCCGCTGCGGACCGCGGCCTCGACGACCACGGTGCCGGCCGACAGCGCGGCGATGACCCGGTTGCGGGCCAGGAAGCGCACCCGCATCGGGGCACAGCCCGGCGGCGCCTCGGAGACGACGGCCCCCACCTCGGCCACGTGGTCGATCAGCTGCCGGTGGGCGGCCGGGTACGCCCGGTCCACCCCGCAGGCCAGGACCGCGATCGTCGTCCCACCCGCGGCCAACGCCCCCCGGTGAGCGGCCTGGTCGATGCCGAAGGCGGCCCCCGAGACCACGCAGTACCCGGCCCGCGCCGCGACCGCGGCGACCTCGGCGGCCACCCGTTCGCCGTAGGTCGTCGCGCTGCGGGAGCCCACGACCGCCAGGCGGGGGTCCAGCTGGTCGAGCCGGAGCGCACCGCGCACCCACAGGCCCAGCGGGATCCCACCGCGCTCGTGCGCCGTGCCCGCCCCGGCGAGCGCGGCCAGGCCGGCCGGCCACTCCACATCACCGGGCACGACGAACCTGATGCCCCGCCGGTCGGCCCGGGCGAGCTCCGCCTCGGGGTCCAGGGTGATCAGCCGAGCCGCCACGTCCTCGACCACGGCCGCTCGGTCGCGCTCGGTGCGCGAGGCCTGGGCGTGGGAGCCCTCCTCGGTCTCCTGCCGGTCGTCGCCTTGCCTGCCTCCCGGCGACTCCCCCAGCAGGAGGTCCCGCACGTGGACGGCGCCGAGCTCGGCCACCAGACCGGTCAGCCGAGGGTCACCCGGCTCCCCCAGCCTGCTCAGGGCCACCCGGGCCAGGCGCTCCTCCTCCTGTCCGGTCACCGGACGCCCCCGGTCAGCGCCCGCGCGGGCAGCGGGTCCCCGGTGCGCAGGGCCAGGGCGGTCTCGACCTCGTCGAGCCCGGGAGCGTCCAGCCCCCGCAGGTCCGCCACCGTCCAGGCCAGCCGATGGATCCGCACGGCTCCGCGGCTGCTGATCGCCCCGCTGTAGAGGTGGTCGTCGAGCCGCCGCCGTCCGACCTCGGGGAGCGGCCAGTGCAGGGTCAGCTCGTGGCCAGGCACCTGGCTGTTGAGGCGCCACCCGCTGCCGGAGTACCTCGTCGCCTGGCGGGCACGAGCGGCAGCGACCCGCGTCCGCACCTGCTCGGAGCTGTCGCGCGCCTCGAACCGGTCCCCGTCGTGACCTCGCGCCGGCTCGACGTGCCGGACGATGTCGATCCGGTCGGTGACCGGGCCCGACACCTTGCGGCGGTAGTCGCGCCGCGCCACCTCGGCACAGTCGCAGCGGTTCTTCCCCGCGACCGGGTGGTACTCCCCGCAGGGACACGGGTTGGCGGCCAGCACGACCATCCCGCGCGCCGGGAAGACGGCGGCCTCCTCCCCCCGCACGACGCGGATCTCACCGCTCTCCAGCGGCTGACGCAGACCGTCGATGACGTCGGAGCGGAACAACGGGAACTCGTCGAGGAAGAGCACGCCGCAGTGCGCGCGGCTCAGCTCTCCCGGCCTGACCCGCCCACTGCCACCGCCCAGGATGCTGGCCTTGGACGCGTCGTGGTGCGGGGCCTGGAAGGGCGGCCGGGTGGTGAGCTCCCACCGCTCGTCGACGGGACCGAGCGGCCCGGCCAGCGAGCGCACGGCGGTCAGCTCGAGGGCCTCCTCTCGGGTGAGGTCGGGCAGGATCCCCGGGATCCGCTCGGCCAGGCTCGTCTTGCCCGCTCCCTTGGGTCCCGAGAGCAGGAGGTGGTGTCCACCCGCGGCGGCCACCTCCACGGCGTACTTCGCCTCCAGCATGCCGACCAGGTCACTCATGTCGAGCTCGTCTCGACGGTCCTCGCCGCGCCAGCTGAGCAGCTGCCGACCCGAGGGAGCGGTGACGGGCGCCGCCTCCGGGACCACGTCGCCGCGCAGCTGCGCCACCACCTGCGCCAGCGACCGGACGCCGAAGACCTCAACGCCGGGGACCATCGCCGCCTCACGGGCCTGCGGCTCGGGCACGAAGACCCGGCGGAAGCCTCGGCGCGCCGCCGCCATCACCATCGGCAGCACCCCACCCACCGGGCGGAGCCGGCCGTCCAGACCCAGCTCGCCCAGGAAGACCGTGCCGGCCAGCTCGTCGCGGGGCACGGCACCGTCCGCCGCCTTCACCCCGAGCGCGATGGCGAGGTCGAAGTGCGTCCCCCGCTTGGGCAGGTCGGCGGGAGCCAGCAGGATCGTCACCCGCCGGGTGGTCGGCCAGGGCGGGGCGTCGTGGGTGACCGCCATCCGCACCCGGTCGCGGGCCTCGAGCAGCGAGGCGTCCGGCCGCCCGACGATCGTGGCTCCGACCACCCCGGGCGAGATGTCGACCTGCACCTCGATCAGGTGCCCCATCGCCCCCTCCAGGACGAACGTGTGCGCGGTGGCCAGCATCAGCTCACGCCCCGGACGTGCTCGATCGTCGCCTGCCCGCGGCGGGGGCGCAGCACGGCGACGACATCGATCCGGATGTCGCCGACCCGCACCCCGTGCGCCTGCACCCACTGAGCAGCCAGCCGGCGCAGCCGGCCCAGCTTGGCCTGCGTGACCGCCTCCTGCGGCGTGCCGAAGGCGTCGCTGCTCCGGGTCTTGACCTCGCAGACGACCAGGGTGGAGCCCTCACGCAGGACCAGGTCGATCTCACCCGCCGGTCCGCGCCAGTTGCGGTCGAGCACCACCATCCCGGCCGCCACCAGATGACGAGCCGCCAGCTCCTCGCCGTAGGCACCGAGCGCCCGCTTGTGCGCCTGGCCGTGGGCCAGGTCCCGGGTCGGGTGCTGGGCCGGCTGCTGGGTCGGTTCCTGGGTCGGCTGCTGGGCTCGATGCTGGGCACCGGGACCCGGGGTCGTCGTCATGTCGTCGTCTCCATGACGACGAGCCTGCCGAGGACCACCGGCCGATGACGGCGGGCACGTCCCGGGCTGTGGAGCGCCGAGACCCACCGGGCGGCTGTGGACGCCTACCGGGCCGCTGCGCGGGTCGACCGGCTGAGGACGACCGGTCCGGGCGACCCGCTCGGGTCAGCTCTTGGGGAGGTCCATCTCCTGCGGAGCGAGCTCCTCGACGTTGACGTCCTTGAACGTCAGCACCTTCACGTTCTTGGCGAACCGCGCCGGGCGGTACATGTCCCAGACCCACGCGTCGCTCATCGAGACCTCGAAGAAGACGTCACCGTTCTCGGTCCGGGCCTTCACGTCGACCTGGTTGCACAGGTAGAAGCGACGGTCGGTCTCCACCACGTACTTGAAGATCGAGACGACGTCCCGGTACTCGCGATAGAGGGTGAGCTCCATCTCGGTCTCGTACTTCTCGAGATCCTCGGCGCTCATCGACTCTCCTCCAGCTGCGGGCTCGGCTCGAGCCTATCCGTCGCACAGCCCACCGACGATTCCTCCGGCGCGTCGGCCGCCGCCTGGGCCGGCCAGCCCTCGGGGTCGAGGACCAGGCCGTCGCCCGACCCGGCGGGCGAGTCCAGGCCGGCGCACCCCGGCAGCCGCCACGACACCCGGTGGTGCGGGCTCGGGCCCAGGGCCTCGAGCGCGGCGACGTGCTCCGGGGAGGCGTACCCCTTGTTGTCGGCCCAGCCGTACTCCGGGTGGCTCTCGGCCAGCTCGACCATGATCTCGTCCCGCGCGGTCTTGGCCAGGATGCTGGCCGCCGCCACCGCGGCGCACCGCAGGTCGGCCTTGACCATGGTGACGACCGGAGGCACCTCCTCCAGCACCCGGGGAGGCCCGAAGAGGGTCGCCTGGTCGGGCACGGTGAGGTAGTCGTGGTTGCCGTCGAGGAGGATCCGGTCGGGGAGCACGGACAGCTGGGCGATCGCCCGGTGCCCCGCGAGGCGCAGCGCGGCGATGATGCCGAACTCGTCGATCTCGGCCGGGCTCGCGTGGCCCACCCCGGACGAGGGCGCCCACCGCCTGATCCGGGGCGCCAGACGCCTGCGAGCCTCGGCGGTCAGCAGCTTGCTGTCGCGGACGCCCTGGGGGGCCGTCCTGGTGGCCTCGGTGACCAGCACCATCGCCACGGTGACGGGCCCGCTGAGGGCTCCGCGTCCGACCTCGTCGCTGCAGGCCAGCGTGGTGAGCCCGTCACGGAGCAGCCTGCGCTCCACGCGCAGGGACGGGGCGGGGACCGGGCTCATGGCCTCACTCCCCGGCGGCGTCCGCCACGTCGTCGAAGACGTCGGGCCGGGTCACCCAGCGGAAGTGGTCCCAGGGCCAGAGCACGACGAAGACCTTGCCCACGACCAGGTCCGCCGGCACGAACTCGCGGCCGGGCACGCAGTCGGTCTCGTCGGGCGTGCACATCTTGCGGGTCGAGTCGGCGGAGCGGCCGCGGTTGTCGCCCATCACGAACACGTGGCCCTCGGGGACCGGGCCGGCCTTCCAGTCGCAGGTCCCGGTCATCGGGCCGTTGCACGGGGTGCCCGCATCGTCCTTGACGTAGGCGTCCTCGTCCATCGGCTGGCCGTTGACCAGCAGCCGCCCCTCCTCGTCGCAGCACTCGATCACGTCGCCCTCGACGCCGATCACGCGCTTCACCAGGTGCCCGCCGGAGGGGTAGAGGCCCACCTTGGTCATCAGCTTGACGAGCGGGTTGTCCGACTCCTCGGCCGCGGCGCCCTCGAGCCATCCTCCCGGGTCCTTGAAGACCACGACGTCGCCCCGCTCGGGCTCGCCGCCGCCCCAGTACGAGACCTTCTGGACGAGGATCCGGTCCTGGTTGACCAGGCCCGGCTCCATCGACTCCGACGGGATGTAGAACGCCTGCACGAAGAACGTCTTCACGGCCACGGCGAGCACGAGCGCCACCACCAGGAGGAGACCGGTCTCCTGCCACAGCGGAAGTGGCTTGCGGGTCTTGGGAGAAGCAGAAGACCGCGACTCCTCGTCCCCGTCGTGGGTGGAAGGATCGCGGTCTTCGGTGCTCACGACCAGAGAGTAACCAGTGGTCGGTCGAGCGGAGTGATCAGGCCTCGCGGCGCTCCTTGATCTTCGCCTTCTTGCCGCGCAGGTTGCGCAGGTAGTAGAGCTTGGCGCGACGCACGTCACCGCGGGTGACGATCTCGATCTTCTCGAAGATCGGGGAGTTGAGCGGGAACGTGCGCTCGACGCCGACGCCGAAGGAGACCTTGCGGACGGTGAAGGTGCGGCCGATGCCCGAGCCGTGCACGCGGATCACGACGCCCTGGAAGACCTGGACACGCGAGCGGTTGCCCTCGGTGACCTTCACGTGGACCTTGATGGTGTCGCCGGCACGGAAGGCGGGGACGTCCTCCCGCTTGACGGCGTTGCCGAGCTCGGTGATGACGTTGGTCATGATGCTCCTCGCGAGTGCCACAGGTCAGCCGCGGTGTGGTGGTTCGACGGATTGGTGCGGCCAGCACGCTGCCCCGGTGGGGGCGGCACGTGGTCGAGGGCGTCGGGCTCCCCCTGTGGCAGGGGCCCGGCACAGGTCCCCCGCGTGAACTCCCGGGGCTACCTTTCGACCGACTGGCCAGCCGCCAAGTCTGCCACAGCGCCGTCAGGCCCGAGAAATCCGCTTGGCCAGGACCGCGGGACCGGACGGACCGTCACCCATCCCGACGACCCGGAACCCCGCCTTGCGGTACATACGCAGGTTGTCCGTGCTGTCCTTGCCCGTGAGCAGGCGCGCCGAACGGGCACCGTCGGGAGCCACCCGCTGGACGTGCTCGAGCAGCAGCCGACCCAGTCCCCGGCCGCGCAGGTCAGGGGCGACCATCAGCCGTCCGATCTCCCACTCATCCCCGTCCAGACGACCCCGGACCGATCCGACCAGCCGGCCCCCCTGGCGCACCAGGTAGGTGTCCCAGGACGTCAGCGACTCCTCCACGTCCGAGAGCCCCTCGTGCAACGGCGGGATCGAGAGGTCGTCGTTCGCGAGCGCCTCGCTCACCCAGCAGGCCAGCTGCAAGGTCAGGAGCTCCGGCGCGTCGCTGCGGCGGGCCGCGACGATCTCCCACCCGTCGACGACGCTGCTGGCGTGCAGCAGGTCGGGCCGTCGCTCCGCGGTGCGACGCAGCGCCTGGTCGTGCCGCCAGTCCGCGATCGCCGCGTGGTTGCCCGAGAGCAGCACGGGCGGGACCTCGTGCCCCCGCCACGCCTGAGGCTTGGTGTAGACCGGGTACTCCAGGAGACCCCCCTCGTGGGACTCCTCGGCGAGCGACTCGGGGTTGCCCATGAAGCCCGGCAGCAGCCGCACCACCGCCTCGGTGATCGCCAGTGCCGCCACCTCCCCGCCGTTGAGGACGTAGTCCCCCAGCGAGATCTCCCGGACCTGCGCCCGCTCGCCGGCGTGGTCGATCACCCGCTGGTCGATGCCCTCGTAGCGGCCGCAGGCGAAGACCAGGTGCTCGTGCGTCGCCAGCTCCCGGGCCACGTCCTGGCTGAACGGCGTGCCGCTGGGGGTGGTGAAGACCACCGTGGTCCGCGACTCCGGGGCCACCAGCTGGTCCAGCGCCTCACCCCAGGGCTCGGGCTTCATGACCATCCCCGCGCCCCCGCCGTACGGGGTGTCGTCCACGGTCCGGTGCCGGTCGTGGGCCCAGTCGCGCAGGTCGTGCACCTCGATCTGCACCAGCCCGGCGTCGCGCGCCTTGCCCGGGAGGCTCAGACCCAGGGGGCTGAGGTAGTCCGGGAAGATGGAGACGATGTCGATCCGCACGTCTCAGGCCTCGTCGGGGAAGGGGCTCACCAGACCGGGGCGGTCCGCGACCACGACCCTGCCCGCGGGTACGTCGACCTGGGGCACCAGCGCCTGGACGAACGGCACCAGGGTCTCCCGGCCGTCGGTGGCGGTGACCCGGAGCAGGTCCTGAGCGGCACCCGGGACCAGTCCGCGGACGGTGCCGATCGTGCGGCCCTCGAGGTCGACCACCTCCAGCCCGACCAGCTGGTGCTCGTAGAACTCCTCCGGGTCCTCGGGGGTGGCGTCGGCCGGGATGTCGGCATGCATCACGATGCCCCGGGCGGCCTCCGCCTCGTCGCGGCCCGAGACCTCCTCGAAGCCCAGGAGCAGCACGCCCTGGTGCCACCGGGAGGAGCGGACGGTCAGCCGCCGCAGGCGGGAGGCCGAGCCGGCGGGCGGCTCTGCCCGGAGCACGGCTCCGACCGCGAACCGGCGCTCCGGCTCGTCGGTGCGCACGTCGACGGTCACCTCACCCCGGATCCCGTGCGGCTTGCCGATCCGACCCACGACCACCTCGATGCTCTCCACGCCCACAGGTTAGAGGGCGCAGGGCGGCCGAAATGCATCGTGGGCGCCACCCTGACGGGTGACGCCCACGATGAAGACGCTCAGCGGCGCCGGTCGACGTCCACGAAGTCGACCCGCGCGCCACCACGGCCCGCGAGGGCCGAGACGACGGTGCGGAACGCGGTGGCCGTGCGGCCGTTGCGGCCGATCACCTTGCCGAGGTCGTCGGGGTGGACCCGGACCTCGAGGATCGACCCACGACGCAGCTCCTTGTCGCGCACGCTCACGTCGTCCGGGTGGTCGACGACCCCACGGACGAGGTGCTCGAGAGCGTCGGCGAGCATGCTCAGGCCTCGCTCTTGCCGGCGTCCTCGGCGGTGAGCTTCTCAGCCGCCTCGGCGCTGTCAGCCGCGACCTCGGGGGTCTCGTCGGCGGGGACGGGCTTCTGCTCGTCCTTCTTCTCGTCCTTCTTGGCGGCCTTCTTGGTGGTCGCGCCGGCCTTGGGCTCGCTGGCGGCGTCCTTGAGGGCCTCGTTGAAGATCTCGAGCTTGTCCCGCTTGGGCTCGGCCACCCGCAGGGTGCCCTCCGCGCCCGGGAGGCCCTTGAACTTCTGCCAGTCGCCGGTCACCTTGAGGATCGCCTCGACGGCCTCGGTCGGCTGCGCGCCGACGCCCAGCCAGTACTGCGCCCGGTCGGAGACGACGTCGATCAGCGACGGCTCCTCCTTGGGGTGGTACTTGCCGATCTCCTCGATGACCCGACCGTCACGCTTCTTGCGCGAGTCGACCACGACGATGCGGTACTGCGGAACCCGGACCTTGCCCAGGCGCTTCAAACGGATCTTGACGGCCACGTCTGTGGTGTCTCCTTGCGAAGTTGTGGTGGGTGAGCGCTCCGACACCAGGTGGGGACCGGGCCGAATCGCTCGGGGGGCACTGCCTCGACCGGATGAGAGGGTCCGGTCGGACAGGACACGAACAAAGATTCTGCCAGACCCGGCGCCCAGGTCACGAATCGACTCCTCGCGGGGGTCGCGGTCAGGCCACGACCCGGCCGCGCAGCACCACCCGGGCGGGCTCGTAGAGGACCGAGAGGTCCTGGCGCGGGTCCCGCTCGTAGACCACGAAGTCCGCCGGCGCACCCTCGGCGAGGGTCGGGTTCCACCCCAGCCACTCGCGTCCCTTCCAGGAGACGGCGGCCAGCACGTCGTCGACCGGCAGGCCCATCTCGGCCATCGCCAGTGCCTCCCCGGCCAGGTGGCCGTGCCGGCTGGGTCCGCCGCCGTCGCTGCCGACGTACATCTCCACGCCCGCCTCGTGCGCGGCCATCAGGACGTCGCGGCGACGCCGGTAGAGCTCGTCCATCGTCGCCGAGTACGCCGGGAACTTCTCCCGGCCGCCCGCGGAGAACTCGGGGAACTTGCCGGTCTGCATCACCGTCGGCACCAGAGCCACTCCCCCGACGGCCATCTGCTCGACCTGGTCGGCCGAGAGCCCGGTGCCGTGCTCGATGCAGTCGATGCCCGCGTCCAGCAGCCCCTGGAGCACCTCGGAGCCGAAGCAGTGGGCGGTCACCTTCGCCCCGTGCGCGTGCGCCACGCCGATCGCCTCGGCGAAGGCCTCGGCGGGGAACGAGGGGGCGAGGTCCCCCTCCTCACGGGAGATCCAGTCCCCCACGAGCTTGACCCAGCCGTCGCCGGACCTGGCTTCCTGCGCCACGAAGGCGCTCAGCCCCTCGGGCTCGACCTCGTGGCCGAAGTTGCGCAGGTAGCGCCGGGTCCGGGCGATGTGTCGGCCGGCCCGGATCAGCCGCGGCAGGTCCTCACGCTCCTGCACCCAGCGGGTGTCGGCCGGCGACCCGCAGTCACGCAGCAGCAACGCGCCGGCGTCCCGGTCGGCCAGCGCCTGGCGCTCGACCTCCTCGGCGCCCACAGCGCCGGGGTCGTCCAGTCCCAGGTGGTTGTGCGCGTCCACCAGGCCGGGGACGATCCACCCCCGCGCGACGGTCTCGGCGCCGGCCTGGGGTTCGTAGGTCACGTGCCCGTCGACCACCCAGAGGTCGGAGGTCTCCCCCGAGGGGAGGACCGGGCCGGAGAATCTCGAGGCACTCATGCCGGGACGGTAGGCCATCGCGGCGGACCGCGACGCAGGCAGGGGCGGGCCGCTAGTGTCCTGGGGTGACTTCGGAAGGACGTGCCGCCCGCGGCCGCCGCAACCTCGGGCTCTTCCTCAGGTTCGGGATCGTCGGGGTCTCCGGGGTGGCGGTCAACCTGGCCACCCTGGTGCTGGTCAACCGCGTCGGCGCCGATCCCGACCTCGCGGTCGTCGGACTTCCGCTGACCGACTTCAACGTCCGCTGGTACCACGTGTTCTCCACCATCGCGTTCCTGGTGGCGAACCTGTGGAACTTCCAGCTCAACCGGAGCTGGACGTTCCGGTCCAGCGGGCACGCCCGCTGGTTCGCGGAGTACTGGCCGTTCCTCGTGGTCGGGGCGCTCGGTCAGCTGCTGGGGCTGCTCCTGCTCACCGCGCTCATGCACCCCGGCTCCGCCCTCGCGCTGCCGACCGACGTGCTGGACGACTCCACGGGCTTCCGCACCCGCCTCTACTGGGGGCAGCTGATCGTCATCGTGGTGGTGACGCCGCTCTCGTTCGTCCTCAACAAGATCTGGACGTTCGCCTCGGTCCGGGGACCGCGCAGCGGTGCTCCGCCCTCACAGCTGGTCCCATAGCCACGCCGGGCCCATCGCCAGGGCACCGAGGCCCTCCACCTGCGCCCGGAGGAACCGGTCGGCGGTGATCACGGTGACCGTGCGACCGGCCTCGCGGGCCGCCCGGACCTGGGCCACGATCGTCGAGTCGCCGTCCTTGGGGGCATGGACCGTGCGCACGTGCGCGTCCCGGCCCGGCCGCACCCCGCCCTTCGCGGCCCCCTCGAGCACCAGCACGATCTCGTCGTACGGCGTGTCCCCGACCAGCAGCGCCTCGTGCAGTCGCCTCGCCGCGCCGGCCCGGTCCTTCCACCAGCCGTCGGGTCGCGCCCCCACGACGTTGGCTGCGTCCACCACGCACACGGTGCCTCTCACCCGCACGACGCTATCGCGGCCGGAAGCATGTACAGCAGCGGCCGGCGGTGCGACCGTGAGAGGAACCCCTTCTGAGAGGAGCCTCTCGTGCGCAGCTCGACGAAGATAGCGGCCCTCGCCGCCTCGCTCACCCTGATCACCGCGCCGACGCTGACCGGGAGCGCCCTCGCCGCAGGACCGTCCGGCCCGCCCCATCCACCGGACACCCCAGGGGTGTCGGGAAGCCCGACGGTCACCGAGGTGGCGACCGGCCTGGACAACCCACGGTTGCTCAGCCGGACCGGGGGGAGCCTCTACGTGGCCGAGGCGGGAGTCGGCGGGACCGGCCCCTGCATCGAGGGGGGTGAGGGACGCGCCTGCTACGGCCCCACCGGCGCCGTCACCCGGATCGACAGGTCCGGCCAGCGGCGGGTCCTGACCGGCCTGCCGTCCCTCGCCGGAGAGGACGGCAGCGCAGCGACCGGTCCCAGCGACGTGGCCGCGGTGGGCGGACAGTACCTCCTGTCCCTCGGGCTGGGCGCGGACCCGGTGCTGCGCTCCGACCTCGGACCCGCGGGCCGGCTGCTCGGGGTCCTGGCCACCGGCACGTTCCGCACGCACGGGCCGCGCGGCCCCGCGTTCCGGAGCCGGGACGGGCAGCGTGGCCACCACGGTCACCCCGGCCGCACGCGGGGCCCCGACGTGCTGGCCGACCTGGCGCGCTACGAGGCGCTGCAGGACCCCGACCAGGACGGGCCGGACTCCAACCCGACGGGATTCGCCCTCACCCGTGACGGCGTGGTGGTGACCGACTCCGGTGGCAACACCCTGCTGCTCGTGCGCCCCGGCGCCCGGACCCGCACGCTCGCGGTCTTCCCCGAGCGGCTGTTCCCGGCCCCCGAGGGATTCCCTCAGATCCCGGGCGTGCCGGAGGGACAGATACCCAGCGACGCAGTGCCCACCTCGGTGGTGCAGGGACCGGACGGGGCGCTCTACGTCAGCCAGCTCACCGGCTTCCCGTTCCCGGCCGGGGGCTCGACCATCTGGCGCGTGGTGCCCGGGATGCCACCCACCCAGTACGCCACCGGGCTGACCAACGTGACCGACCTGGCCTGGCACCGCGGCTCGCTCTACGCCGTCCAGCTCTCCGACGTCGGCCTGGCCGCGGAGCCCGGCCTGCCGACCGGCTCGCTCCGCCGGATCGACCGGGACGGCGGACAGACGGCGGTCGCCAGCGGCCTGCCCGCTCCGTACGGCGTGGCGCTGGACCGAGGGTCCGCGTACGTCACCACCTGCGCGGTCTGCCCCGACGCCGGCAGCGTGGTCCGGATCGACCTGCTGCCCGACGGCCGGACTACTTGAGGAACTTGGAGAAGTCCTTGGGCAGCTCGAGCGCGGCGGCCGCCTTCTCGTAGTCGATCGCCTCGCCCGGGCTGCCGAAGGGGCTGCCGCCGCCTGCGGCGGCCTTGTCCTTGCCCGCCGCCTTCTGGGCCGCCGCCTTCGCGGGGTTGCCCGAGACGCGCTTGGCCTTGCCGCCCTTGCCCTTCTTGGGCTGCTTGCCCCGCTTGCCACCGCCCAGGCCGGGCATCCCGGGGATGCCCGGCATCCCGGGCATGCCGCCCTTGGCCATCTGCTGCATCATCTTGCGCGCCTCGAAGAAGCGGTCGACGAGCTGGTTGACGTCGGAGACGGTGGTGCCCGACCCCTTGGAGATGCGGGCGCGGCGCGACCCGTCGATGATCTTCGGGTTGGCCCGCTCCGCCGGCGTCATCGAGGAGATGATCGCCTGGATCCGGTCCAGCTCGCGCTCGTCGAAGTTCTCCAGCTGCTCGCGGTACTGCCCCATCCCGGGCAGCATCCCCATGATCTTGGTCATCGAGCCGAGCTTGCGCAGCTGCTGCATCTGCTGCATGAAGTCGTCGAGGGTGAAGTCGCCCTTGCCGTGGAGCAGCTTCTCGGCCGCCTTGAGGGACTCCTCCTGGTCGAAGGCCTTCTCCGCCTGCTCGATCAGGGTGAGCATGTCGCCCATGTCGAGGATGCGGGACGCCATCCGGTCGGGGTGGAAGAGGTCGAAGTCCGTCATCTTCTCGCCCGCCGAGGCGAACATGACGGGCTTGCCGGTCACCGAGGCGATGGACAGCGCGGCACCACCACGGGCGTCGCCGTCCAGCTTGGTCAGGACCACGCCGTCGTAGCCGACGCCGTCGAGGAACATCTGCGCGGTCTGGACCGCGTCCTGGCCGATCATCGCGTCGACCACGAAGAGGACCTCGTCGGGGTTGACGGCGTCCCGGATGTCGGCGGCCTGCTTCATCAGCTCCGCGTCGACGCCGAGGCGGCCGGCGGTGTCGATGATGACCACGTCGTGCAGGGTGCGCTTGGCCTCCTCCAGCGCGGCACGCGCCACCTGGACGGGGTCGCCGACGCCGTTGCCCGGCTCGGGCGCGAAGACCGGGACGCCGACCCGTTCGCCGTTGACCTGGAGCTGGTTGACCGCGTTCGGGCGCTGCAGGTCAGCGGCGACCAGCAGCGGCGTACGGCTCTGCTCCTTGAGCCACAGCGCGAGCTTGGCCGCGAGCGTGGTCTTGCCCGCACCCTGGAGACCGGCGAGCATGATCACCGTGGGGCCGTGCTTGGCGAAGCGCAGCCGGCGGGTCTCGCCGCCCAGGATCGTCACGAGCTCCTCGTTGACGATCTTGACGATCTGCTGGGCGGGGTTCAGCGCCTGGCTGACCTCCTCGCCCCGGGCCCGCTCCTTGACCGCGGCGACGAACTCCTTGACCACGGGCAGCGAGACGTCGGCCTCGAGCAGCGCGATCCGGATCTCCCGGGCGGTGGCGTCGATGTCGGCCTCGGAGAGCCGGCCCTTCCCCCGGAGGTTCTTGAAGGTCTCGGCGAGCCGGTCGGAGAGTGTGGCGAACAAGAGCGTTCCCTCGTGGTGTCAGGCGAAGCGGTGGTGGAGGACGTCAGACAAGACTAACCGGCCGGCCGGACCCGGCGTAGCCGTGCCGGTCAGGCCAGCCGGTCCAGTCAGGCCAGCGCCGCGCGGACCGCGTGCGCGGCGGAGGCGGCCCGGTCGTCGGCCAGTCCCCCGGCGCCGAGCTCCTGGAGGTAGAAGACGTCGACCGCCTGGGGCCCCAGGGTGTCCACGTGAGCGGAGCGGACCGTCATCCCCAGCGCCGCCACCGCCGCCAGCACGTGGTGCAGGAGCCCCGGGCGGTCCGCGGCGCGGACCTCCAGGACCGTCGCCTGCCGCGACGCCTCGGGGCGGACGGCCACCGAGGGGTCCAGTCCGCGGGTGTCGGGCTTGCGGAGCCGCGCGGCCACCTCGACCCGCCCCTCCACGACCGCCTCCAGACGCTGCCGCAGCACCGTGGCGTCCAGCTCCGGGTCGCTGACCTCCCACTGGGAGACCCCCAGCTCCCCCTGGGCCCACGCCCGAGCACCCCGGACCGAGACCCGGTGCAGGGCGAGCGCCCCGGCGACGTCGGCCAGCAGCCCCACCCGGTCCGGCGCCAGCACGGTGATCCGTGAGCCGTCGTCGCTGGGCTCGACCTGCACCGCCACCGGCTCGGAGCCGTCCAGCAGCCCCGGGGGTACGGGCAGCTGCGCCGTGGTCTCCAGGGGCGCCGCGTGGCCCGGCGTGTGGTCCAAGGAGGCGGCCGCGCGGCGCACCAGCGTTCCCACCAGGCCTGCGCGCCAGCTCGACCACGCCTTCTCCGAGGCCGCCAGGGCGTCGGCCTCGGTCAGCGCGGCGAGCAGCTCCAGGGTCAGCGGGCTGGTGATCTTGGAGGTCACCTCGTCCACCGTCACCGGGTCGTCGATGTCGCGGGTGGTGGCGATGCCCGGCAGCAGCAGGTGCCAGCGCACGAGCGTGCCGATGACCTCGACGTCGCGCGGCACGAACCCCATCCGGGTCGCCACGCCCCGGGCCACGGGCTCGCCGGCCACGCTGTGCTCGACCAGCCCGCCCTTGCCGATGTCGTGCAGCAGCGCCGCCACCATCAGCAGGTCGGGCCGGGCGACCCGGCGGATCAGCCGGGAGGCCTCCACGCACGTCTCGACCACGTGCCGGTCGACGGTGAACCGGTGCACGACCGACGCGTGCGGCAGGAGCCGGACCCGGTCCCACTCGGGCAGGATCCGGTCCAGTCCCCCGGTCTCCTCCAGCGTCTCCCAGACCGCCAGCAGGCCTGGCCCGGCCGCGAGCAGCCGCACCATCAGGTGGCGCGCCTCCTCGGGCCATGGGTCCGGCAGCTCGGGCGACTCCTTCACCAGCCGGGACACCGTCGCCGGGGCCAGGACCAGGTCGCGCTCGGCCGCCTCGGTGGCGGCCCGCAGCAGCAGCAGCGGATCGGTCGCCGGTTCCACCCGCCCGTCCAGGACGACCTCGCCGGACGAGGACGCGACACCGCGGGCCAGGGGCGTCAGCTGCGGCACCCGGCCGCCGACCGCCCGGGGCCTGGCCAGGACCGCGTCCACCCGGCGCCAGGTCATCCGGGACAGGTGGGCGATCCGGCGGCCGTGCTGGCGCACGTGCCGCTGGGCGGCCTCGGCGTCCGCCAGTCCCAGCCGGCCGGCGAGCTCGGGCCAGACCTCCGGCCCCACCCGGTCGGCCGGGCGGCCGGTCGCCGCGTGCAGGTGGTCGCGGACGTCCAGCAGCGCCTGCCGCCCGCGCTCCAGCTCGACGTGCGGGACGTCGACCAGCCAGGTGGCGACCAGCGCCTTGAGCACGGACGCGTCGCGCAGTCCGCCGGCTGCCTCCTTCAGGTCCGGGACGGAGACGTGCGCCAGCTCCCCGACCAGCTCGTGCCGGTGCCGCACCATCCGCGCCAGCTCCGGCAGCCGCTCCTTGGCGCTGCGCCGCCAGGCGGCCAAGGCGGTCGCGCGCAGCCGGAGGGTGAGGTTCGGGTCGCCCGCCAGGTGGCGTACGTCGAGGAGCCCCAGCGCCACCTTGAGGTCCGCCCCGGCGGTGTCGATCATCTCGCTCACCGAGCGCACCGAGTGGTCCAGGCGCGAGCCCGAGTCCCACAGGGGGTACCAGACAGCGACGGCCAGCTCGCCGGGGTCGAGGTCGTCGTCGTGGACGAGCACCACGTCGAGGTCGGAGTACGGCGCCAGCTCGCCGCGTCCGTACCCGCCCACGGCCACCAGGGCGGTCCCCGTGTCCTTCCCGCCGGCCTTCTCGTAGGCCTCGCGGCACAGACGGTCGGCGGCGGCGGTGCGCTCGGTGCGTTCGGCGATGGTCATGGGGTCTCCTGGTTCGGGACGTGGACGAGGCCCGTCCCGGGTGGCGTGCGCCACCCGGGACGGGCCTCTGGGGCTCTGACGACCGACGGGCTAGAGAGCGGCCTCGTCCTTGTCGCCGGTGCGGACGCGGACCACGGTGTCGACCGGGCTCACCCACACCTTGCCGTCCCCGATCCGGCCGGTCTGGGCCGTCTTGACGACGATCCCGACCACGTCGTCGGCGTCGGCGTCGTCGACCACGATCTCGATCCTGATCTTGGGCACCAGGGCGATGTCGTACTCGGCTCCGCGGTAGACCTCGGTGTGGCCCTTCTGCCGGCCGTAGCCGCTGACCTCCGAGACCGTCATCCCGTTGACCCCGAAGGTCTCGAGGGCCTCACGGACGTCTTCCCACTTGTGCGGCTTGATGACCGCGGTGACCAGCTTCATGCGGAAGCCCCTTCCTTGACCTGCTCCGAGGTGGCCGAGCCACCGATGACACCGCGGCGGGTGCCGCCGGCACCGCCGAAGTCGTAGCCCGACTCGCCGTGCTCGGCGAAGTCGACACCCTCGACCTCGACCTCCTCGTCGACCCGCAGCCCGATCACGGCCTTGACCAGCAGGGCCACGACCAGGGTGGCGATCGCGGACCAGATCATCGCGAAGACCGCGACCGCGACCTGGACGACCAGGAGCTTGAGACCGTCACCGTAGAACAGGCCGCCGCTGGTGGCGAGGAACCCGATGCCCACGGTGCCGATCAGACCACCGACGAGGTGGACGCCGACCACGTCGAGCGCGTCGTCGTAGCCGAGCTTGTACTTCAGGCCGACCGCCAGCGCACAGGCGGCACCGGCGACCAGACCCAGGATGATCGCGCCGATCGGCGACAGCGCGCCACAGGCGGGGGTGATGGCGACCAGACCGGCGACGACACCCGAGGCAGCACCCAGGGAGGTGGCCTTGCCGTCGCGGATCTTCTCGATCACCAGCCAGCCGAGGATGGCCGCGGCCGCAGCCATGGTGGTGTTGAGCCAGACCAGGCTGGTCTCACTCAGGAACTGCGCGGCGTCGGCCTCGGGGCTCTCTCCCCCGGGCACGATGGAGCCGACGTTGAAGCCGAACCAGCCGAACCAGAGCAGACCGGCACCGATCATGGTGAGCGGCAGGTTGTGCGGCTTGATCGGCTCCTTGCCGAAGCCCAGGCGCTTGCCGAGCAGCAGGACCAGCACCAGGCCGGCGATACCGGCGTTGATGTGGACCACGGTGCCACCGGCGTAGTCGATCGGCGCCACCTCGGCACCACCGTCACCGGAGAAGATCAGGTCGGCGAGACCGTTGGTCGTGTGGCTGAGGAACCCGCCGCCCCAGACCATGTGGGCCAGGGGGAAGTAGGAGAGCGTCGCCCACAGCGGCAGGAAGAGCAGCCAGGCGGAGAACTTCAGCCGGTCGGCGACCGCGCCACTGATCAGCGCAGCGGTGATGACCGCGAAGGTCAGCTGGAAGCCGACGAAGATGTAGTCCTGGCCGCCCACGTCCTTGAGCCCGAAGAGCTCGAACGGGTTGGAGAAGAGCATGGCGACGTCCTGCGAGCCGTAGGACATCGACCAGCCCCACAGCACGTAGACCACGCCGATGACGCCCATTGCGGAGAACGACATCATCATCATGTTGAGCACGGACTTGGAGCGGCTCATGCCGCCGTAGAAGAGCGCCAGCGCCGGCGTCGTCATCATCAGGACCAGTGATGCCGACATCAGCATCCAGGCGTGATAGCCGTAGTCCATTGGACCTCCAGTTGCCTCGGGGAGTGATGCCAGCAACCTTCGGCGGCGCAGATTTCCAGGCGTGCGACGCCATGTTGCGTCTGGGAAACGTCTGCGGCCGTTGTGTTACGGACATGTGAACGAGGCGGCGTGCTTCCCCGGTGAACTAGGGTGCTGCCTTGTGAGGATCATCGGGACGCTGATGGTGCGCGACGAGGTGGACATCGTCGCCGCCATGGTCGAGCACCACCTGGCCCAGGGCCTGGACCGCCTGATCGTCACCGACAACGCCTCCGTCGACGGCACCCGCGAGGTGCTGGAGTCGTACGCCGAGACCGGGCTGGTCGAGCTGCACCACGACGCCGAGCACCGCAAGCAGCAACGCGACGTGGTGACCCGGATGGCCCGGCGGGCGCGGACGCAGTTCCGGGCCGACTGGGTGCTCAACCTCGACGCCGACGAGTTCCTGGTCCCCCTGGACCGGACGCTGAGCGTGCGCGACGCCCTCGAGCGCACTCCCCTGAGGCTCAACGCCTTCACCGTGCCAGTGGTCAACCTGATCGGTCCCGCCGGCTGGAGCGGCAGCGGGGTCTCCCGGCTGGTCTGGCGCGACCTGCGCAGCAACGAGACGCTCCGGGCGATCGGGCTGCACGCCCAGCCGACGCCCAACGCGGTGCACCGCGGCGAGTCCGACATCGTGATCCAGCAGGGCAACCACTTCACCTCGATGCCGAGCAACGGGCAGCCGGACCCGGAGGTGTCGATGGAGGTGCTGCACCTGCCGTGGCGCTCCTGGACGCAGTTCGAGCGCAAGGTGGTCAACGCCGGACGCGGCTACGAGGCCTCCCCCGACCTCAAGCCCAGTCCCAACCACCACGGGATGGCCGACTACCGGCGCTGGAAGGAGGGCACCCTCGAGGAGTCCTACCTGGCCCGCAGCCCGGAGCCCGAGGAGCTGCTCGCCGGCGAGCGGACCGGCGAGTTCCGGCGAGACCCGTGGCTGCACCAGCACCTGACCCGGTTGCTCGACCGGGCGCTGCGGCCCGCGCTGCTGGCCGAGGTCCTGGACTCCGAGCAGGCCTCGGAGGTCCCCGAGGGCGTCGGCGACACCGCGCTGCGCCGTCAGGTCGAGCTCGGCAGCTCCGCGAGCAACGCCAGCCGTTCCGCCTGACCCCGCCCCACCCGTCCGGGCCGGCGAGTCAGCGGTCGAAGCCTCGGGCCCGCCGAGCCTCCACGGCGATCTCCACGAGCCGGGCCGCGCGCGCCCGGAAGGAGTGCTCACGGCGGATCCGCGCCGCCACCTCGCGCCGCTCCTCGTCGGAGCCGAAGATCTCGTCGGGACGGCTGGACGAGGTCAGGTCGACCAGGTGCTCGGTGGACTCCATCACCTGGACGGAGCGGCCGAAGAGGCCGCCCAGCCCGACCACGTCGTCGGTGACCACCCGGGCCCCGCTCGCGGCGGCGTCGAAGAGCCGGTTGCTCAGGAACCCCTCCACCCGCATGTCCTCCCAGTGGTCGTTGAGCACCACGCCCGCCGAGCGGTAGGCGGCCCCAAGCCGGGAGTTGGGCAGGTAGGCGTCCTTGATCAGCCGCCCGGCCACGAACGGTCGCCACTGGCTGCCGTAGATGGAGATCGGCAGCCGGGCCTCGACCGCCGCCCGGACGATCGGCCGGTACTCCTTGCGCGACCCGCCGACGAAGAGCACCGGGTGCCCGGTGTCGGGCACGGCCAGGTCCGGGTGGAAGAGCCGGTGGTCGGTGGCCTGCAGCATGGGCTCCACCCGAATGCCCCAGTCGCGCGAGCGCCGCTGCGCCCAGGACGCGGAGGCTGCCAGGAGCCGGTCGTAGGAGACCGCCTCGGACGTCGGGAGCATCTCCGGGTGCGAGATCACCCAGCCGATGGTCACCTGCTCGAAGGAGGGCCGGTAGGGCGCGAGCCCGCGCAGGACCAGCGCGACGTCGTCGAACCTGCCGGTGTAGCGCTCGTGCTCGGGCCGGTAGTCGATGACGACCTCCTGCCCGTGCTCGCGCAGCGCGTCCGCCAGGGCGCGGGCGAAGTGGGTGTCGCCCCACCGCTCGGCCTCCGCACCGAAGGGCGCGGGGTTCTTGATCGCCCAGCGCAGCCGCGGCGGGGCCTCGCTCACCAGCAGCGGACGCTCGCGCACCAGCACCGGCTCGGGCACGCCGAGGCGCCGCTGCTTGCGGTGCCGCAGCGCCACCGCCCGGTCCACCACGCGGAACCCGCGGCTGGCCCAGAGGTCGGCGTCGTCACCCGGGAGGTCGTGCTCCCAGCGTTCGAGGAACAGCATCCGGTTGGTGTCGTAGGCGTCGAACCGTCCCGGCGTCTGGGACTCGTGATGGGTCACCCGCGAGTCCGGGCGGACGGTGAAGCGACCCGGCCGCAGCCGCGCGAGGCGCAGGCACACGTCGAGGTCCTCCATCCCGTTGCGGAAGACCGGGTCGAAGCCCCGGAGCGCGACCGCGTCCGAGGTACGCAGCGCCAGCGCAGCGCCGGTCAGCGCGTGGAAGGCGAGCTCCTCGACACCGTCGGCGTCCTCGACGGGGAACCCCTGGAGGAAGGCGTGCGGCAGGCCGCCGGTGACCGGGAAGGCCACGCCCGCGGACTGGATGACCCCCGTGGGGTACAGCAGGAGGGACTGGGCGCCCAGCACCTCGGGGTCCTCCAGGGCGGCGACCAGGGGCTCGAGCCACTCCGCGTAGACGGTGGTGTCGTTGTTGAGGAAGACCACGGTCGATCCCTGGACGTGCGGCAGCGCCAGGTTGTTGCCCAGGGCGAACCCGTGGTTCGTCGGCAGGTGCAGGACCCGCACCTGCTCGAACCGGACGGGCAGTGAGTCCAGCACGACCGACGACTCAGCGTCGCACCCGTTGTCCACCACCAGGACCTCGACCCGGGCGCCGCTCGACTCCGCCGCCGAGATGACGCTCTCCACCGCGGCCCGGGTCATCGCCCAGTCCGCATAGGTGGGGATCACCACGGAGACCAGCCCGGGGTCGCGCTCGCGCCGGGCGAGCTCGTCCCAGTCGATCATGGAGCGGTTGAGCACGACGTCGGCCCACGACTTGACGGAGGCGTGGTCCAGCACCGGCCGCTCGCCGAGGGGACGGCGACGTGCCTCGGCCGCCCACACCGCGTGCCGCGTCACTCCCTGCAGGGGCACCGGGCGCAGGCCGCACCGCGGTGCCAGGCGAGTGACCAGGTCGAACGCCCACGCGCCCGGCAGCTCCTCGTCGAAGCCGCCGACCTCCACGAGCGTCCCGCGTCGCACCAGGAGCCTGGCCAGGGCCACGTCGCCGCGCTCGGTGACCGGCCCGCGCGGCACCCCGCCGCCGACGAGCGCCGAGCTGCCGTCGCGGCGTACCCGGCGCAGCACGTCGACCAGCGCGTCGCCCTCCTCCACCTGGCCGACGGCCGTGAGCAGCCGGAGCCGGTCGGGGGTCCAGGTGTCGCCGGCCTCCAGGAACGCCACCCACTCCCCGGTCGCCTCGGCGGCCGCGCGGTTGAGTCCCGCCGCCGGCGACGGCTCGCCCGCGGGCACCCGGGTCCACCGACCGGAGGGAAGCTCGGCGTCCAGCACCTCCCCGAGCTGCGGGAGCCGACCGTCGTCGAGGACCAGCAGCTCCCACGCGGCCAGCGACTGCGTGCGCAGCGAGCGCAACGAGGTGGCCAGGTGACCGGCGTCGCCGCCAGGGCGCAGCAGCACGCTCACCAGCGGGCCGTCCGCGGGGACCGCGGGGGCCACGTGGTCGTAGCTGCGCAGCAGCTGCTCACCGCGGCGCAGCTCCTCGCGGGTGCTCGCCGGGTGCAGCACCGCAGGCCGGCGCTCCTCCCACTCCTCCCGGCGTCGCGCGACCCAGTCCAGCAGGCTCGGGGAGGAACCCGAGTCGGGTCCTCCCAACCACTGGTTGGCCGCCGCGCCCTTGGCCGCGCCCACCTCCTGGTAGTGGCCCAGCGGTCCGTGCGGGTGACTGGCGGCGCCCGGCGTCCGGCGCAGGTAGCGCCGGGTGTCGAAGAGCGGGTGGGTGGGAGTACGCCAGGCGCGCCGGCGCAGGTAGACCAGGAACACGTCGCGGTCCGTGAGGTCGGCGGGGTGGTGCTCGGCGAAGAACTCCCGGTCGAAGAGCCGGTTGGGCGAGGCCCGTCGCGGCAGCGGGGTGCGCAGGTAGTGACGCACCAGCTCGAGCCGGGAGCCCTGCTGGCCGGTGACCCGCGCGTACCACTCCTCGTCGAAGAGCGGGGAGGACATCAGCAGCGCGGCGTCCGCCCCCAGGGCCCCGCCGCCCGCGGGCGCGGGGACGCGGCCCTCGACGACGCGTCCGAGGACCCGTCGGACCCTGTCGATGCTGGGTCGCTCCACCCTGCGCGGCCTTCCTGCCCGGTCCGTCCCTGCTCAGCCGAGCAGGGCGTCGACGAACGCCTCTGCGTCGAACGGGGCCAGGTCGTCGGCGCCCTCACCCAGGCCGACGAGCTTGACCGGCACCCCGAGCTCGCGCTGCACCGCCACCACGATGCCGCCCTTCGCGGAGCCGTCGAGCTTGGTCAGCACGATGCCGGTCACGTCGACCACCTCGGAGAAGACCCGGGCCTGGATCATCCCGTTCTGTCCGGTGGTCGCGTCCAGCACCAGCAGCACCTCGGTGACCGGCGCCTGCTTCTCGATGACCCGCTTGACCTTGCCCAGCTCGTCCATCAGGCCGGCCTTGTTCTGCAGGCGCCCGGCGGTGTCGACCAGGACGGTGTCCAGGCCGCGCTCCGCGCCGGCCTTGACCGCCTCGAACGCCACGCTGGCGGGGTCGCTGCCCTCAGGGCCGCGCACCACCTCGACGCCCACGCGCTCGCCCCAGGTCGAGAGCTGCTCGACCGCGGCGGCGCGGAAGGTGTCGGCCGCGCCCATCACCACGGTGCGGTCCTGGGCCACCAGGATCCGGCCGATCTTCCCGACCGTGGTGGTCTTGCCGGCGCCGTTGACGCCGACGACCAGGACCACGCCGGGGTTGCCGTCGTCGCCGGTCACCTGGAGGCGGCGGTCCATCGTCGGGTCGACGAGGGTCAGCAGCTCCTCGCGCAGCACCGCGCGCACGTCGGGGACGTTGCCGCCCTCCACCCGCATCCTGGTGCGCAGCCGGTCCACCAGCTCCTGGGTGGGACCCACACCGATGTCGGCGGTGAGCAGCGTGTCCTCGATCGACTCCCAGGTGTCCTCGTCGAGGCGGTCCCGGGAGAGCAGGGCGAGCAGCCCACGGCCCAGGCCTCCCTGGGAGCGCGAGAGCCGCTGGCGCAGCCGGACCAGCCGCGAGGAGACGCCCTCGGGGCGCTCCAGCGTCGGGGCGGGCGGGGCCTGCTCCTCGACGGGAACCGGCTCGGCCTCCGGCGCCGGTGGCGCGGTGGTGACCGGACGCTCGATGACGTCGGTCCCCGCGGACGGCGGCGCCGACCGGCGGTTGCGCCCGCCGGCCAGCAGGCCCACCACGGCGACCACGCTCAGGACCGCGATGGCGATGATCAGATACAGCAGCTCACCCATGGGGCAATCCAATCAGACCGGGCACGTCAGCGTCGGGTCGGGAGCCACTGCTCCTGCTCCTCCTCCTCCAGCACCGGCAGCGACTCGACGCCCTTGCGGGCCAGGTGGCCGGCCTGGGGCAGCACCGGGAGGTCCTCCCCGCGGTGCGGGAAGGCCACGTAGGCCAGCACGGCAACCCCCACCAGCAAGGTGAGGAGCATGACGAGAACGATGGTCAGCACGAAGCACTACTCCTGGGATCCGGTTCCGAGACCCGTCCAGCCTGGCACGCCGAGGCTCCGGGGTCGGCGACCCCCCTGGCGTGTCGTCCGCGGCGTGGCCGTGCGCCCGTCGCTCAGCCGTCGGCGGGAGCGACCCGCAGCAGCGGCAGGACGGCCGCCCGGACCTGCTCCGGCATCGGGACCACCGGACGGTTCCCCGCACCGTGCTGGTTGTCGACGTACACGTGCACGAACCGGCCCTCGGCGGCCGCCTCCTCCCCCGGCCCCTGGAAGAGACCGATCCGGTAGACGATCGAGGAGGTGCCCACCTTGTCCACCACCAGGCCGGTCTCGATCGGCTCGGGGAAGCCGATCTCGCGGAAGTACCGGCAACCGGTCTCCGCGACCACCCCGATCGCGGTCAGCTGCCGCACGTTGCGCCCGGTGGCCTCGAACAGGTGCGCGTTGACCGCGGTGTCGAAGAGCTCGTAGTAGGTCGCGTTGTTGAGGTGGCCGTAGGCGTCGTCGTCGCGCCAGCGCGTGGTGACGGTGCGCCAGGCGACGTAGTCCGAACGGACGGGACGTGGAGTGCTCATGCGGGTTCTGCCTCTCGCAGCCGTTGGCTGATCACGGTGGAGACGCCGTCGCCGCGCATGGTCACGCCGTACAGCGCGTCGCCGACCTCCATGGTCCGTTTCTGGTGGGTGATGACCAGGAGCTGGGAGTTCTCCCGGAGCTCCTCGTAGATCTGCAGCAGCCGGCCCAGGTTGGTGTCGTCGAGAGCCGCCTCGACCTCGTCGAGGATGTAGAACGGCGAGGGTCGCGCCTTGAAGAGCGCGACCAGGAACGCGACCGCCACCAGCGAGCGCTCGCCCCCGGAGAGCAGGGAGAGCCGCTTCACCTTCTTGCCGGGCGGGCGGGCCTCCACCTCGATGCCGGTGGTGAGCATGTTGCCGGGGTCGGTGAGCACCAGACGCCCCTCGCCGCCGGGGAACAGCCGGGCGAAGGTGGCGTCGAACGCCTTCTCCACGTCGGCGTACGCCTCGGTGAAGACCTGCTCGACCCGCTGGTCGACCTCGCGGACGATGTCGAGCAGGTCCTTGCGGGTCCGCTTCAGGTCCTCCAGCTGCTCGGTGAGGAAGCGGTGCCGCTCCTCCATCGCGGAGAACTCCTCCAGCGCCAGCGGGTTCACCCGGCCCAGCTGGCTCAGGGCCCGCTCGGCGGAGCGCAGCCGCTTCTTCTGCTCGTCCCGCGAGAACGGGGCGGGCTCCGGCGGCTCCTCCCCCTCGGGAACCTCCCCGAAGAACGGCACGGGCTGGTGCGGTCCGTACTCCTCCACCAACGCCTCGGGCGCCAGTCCCAGCTCGTCGAGCGCCCGCTCCTCCAGCTGCTCGATCCGCATCCTGTGCTGGGCCCGGGCGAGCTCGTCGCGGTGCACCGAGCTGACCAGCTCGTCGTGCTCGCGGCCCAGGTCGCGGATCGTGGCGCGGACAGCCAGCAGCTCCTGCTCGCGCCCGTGCCGGGAGCGCTCGATCTCGCCGCGTTCGTGGGCGGCCCGGTTGACCGAGCTCTCCAGTGCGTGCAGGACCACCGCGACCGCGGCACCCACGGCTTCGGCCGCGCGCCCCTCACGCTGGATCCGCTCCCGGCGTGCCCTGGCCTTGGCCCGGGCCTCGCGCTCGGCTGCCGCCGTACGCCGCAGCGCGTCGGCACGGCCATGGATGGCCCGCGCCCGCTCCTCGGCGGTCCGCAGCGCCAGGCGGGCGTCCATCTCGCCCTGCCGCGCGGTCCGCGCCGCCTCGGTCAGGCGCTCGTGCTCGCCGGTGTCCGGTTCCTCGTCCGGGGCGGCCTGGGCGGTGGCCAGGCGCGTCTCCAGGTCCGCCAGCCCGGCCAGGTCCTGCTCCCGGGCCTGGGTCGCGGTGGCGATCGCCCGCTCCAGCCGCTCGGCCTCGCCGCGCGCGGCCCGCACCTGGGAGCCGTACTGGCCCAGCTCCTCGGAGACCGCGGCCAGGGTCGCGTCCGACTCGTGCAGCCGCGCCAGCGCGACGTCCACCCGCTTGAGCGCCTCCAGGCGCTCGGCCTCCAGGCCGGAGATCGCGAAGCCCGCCCGCTCCGCCTCGGCGGTGACCACCGTCAGCCTGGCCTCAGCCTCGTCGAGCGCTGCCTGCACCTCCAGCAGGCTCGGCTGGCTGGTCGAGCCACCGGCTGCGACGTGGGCGCCCAGGACGTCGCCGGCTCGGGTCACGGCCGTCACCGTGGGCTCCGCGGCCACCAGGGCGGTGGCCGCCTCGAGGTCGTCGACCACCGCGACACGCTCCAGCAGCTGCGCCACGGCCGGGGCGAGCCCGTCGGGGCACTCCACGACGTCGACGACGTACGTCGCGGTGCCCGGCAGCGCCGGCCAGTCCGAGGAGCTCCCGGACCCCTGGCCCGGGCTGCCGCCGACCAGCAGGCCGGCCCGGCCCAGGTCCTCGATCTTGAGGTGCTCGATCGCCCGGACCGCCGCCTCGGTCCCCTCGACCGCCACGGCGTCGGCCACCGAGCCCAGGGCGCCGGCGACCGCCGCCTCGTAGCCCGACCGGACGCCGAGCAGCGCCGCGACCGAACCGAGCAGCCCGGGGACCACGTCGGCGGCGGCGAGCAGCGCGCCCGCCCCGTCCTTGCGGTTGAGCCCGAGCTGGAGGGCGTCGCGGCGGGCCAGCAGCCCCGTCCGCTCGCGGTCGGCGACCTGCAGCGCCTCGCGGGCGCCGGCCAGCCGCTCGTCCACGTCGTCGAGGGCCTGGACCGCCTCCTCGTGCTCGGCGTCGAGGCCCTCCTCGCCCGCGTCGAGGCCGGCCACCTTGGTCTCCAGCGCGGTGAAGTCGCGCTGCGCCCGGTCCGCCCGCGCCAACGCCTCGCGGCGTGCGGCGTCCAGCCGGCTCAGCTCGTCGTCGGCGGCAGCCGCCCGCGACTTCAGCGCGTTCACCTGCCCCTGCAGCCGGGCCAGGCCCTCGCGCCGGTCCGCGGCGGCGCGGACCAGCCCGGCGATCCGCCGCTCCTCCTGGGTCGCGGCGTCCTCGGCCTCGCGCCGGGCGGTGACCGCCTGGTCGAGCGCGGCGCGCAGCTGCTCCACCTCGGCGGCGATCCCCTGCTCCTGCTCCCGGACCCGTTCGGCCTGCGCCTCGAGCTCCTCGGGGTCCCGGCCGGCGGGCGCCGACTCCTCAGAGGACCCCTGCGCGTTGCGCAGCCGCTCGGCGGCCAGCGACTGGGTGCCGCGCAGGCGCTCGCGCAGGCCGGAGAGGGCGAACCACGCCTCCTGGGCCGTCGCCAGGGCGGGCAGGTCCTCGCGCAGTGCCGCCTCGAGCCGGGCCTCGGCCTCGCGCGCCTGCACCAGTGCGGCCTCCACCGCCTCACGTCGCTGGAGCAGCACCGACTCGTCGGCCTTCTCCTGCTCCCACGCCTGCCGTGCGCCGACCAGCTCGTCGGCCAGCAGCCGGGCGCGCGCGTCGCGCACCTCGGCCTGCACCGTGGCGGCCCTGCGCGCCACCTCGGCCTGCCGGCCGAGCGGCTTGAGCTGACGGCGGATCTCGGTGAGCAGGTCGTTGAGCCGGGTCAGGTTGCCGTCGGTGGAGTCGAGCTTGCGCAGCGCCTTCTCCTTGCGCTTGCGGTGCTTGAGGACCCCGGCGGCCTCCTCGATGAAGCCGCGGCGGTCCTCCGGGGTGGCGTGCAGGATCGAGTCGAGCTGGCCCTGCCCGACGATCACGTGCATCTCGCGGCCGATCCCGGAGTCCGAGAGCAGGTCCTGGACGTCGAGCAGCCGGCAGGAGCTGCCGTTGATCGCGTACTCCGAGCCGCCGTTGCGGAACATCGTCCGGCTGATGGTGACCTCGGCGTAGTCGATGGGCAGCGCGCCGTCGGAGTTGTCGATGGTCAGCGCGACCTCCGCCCGCCCCAGCGGTGGGCGGCCCGAGGTGCCGGCGAAGATGACGTCCTCCATCTTGCCGCCGCGCAGGGACTTGGCGCCCTGCTCCCCCATCACCCAGGCGAGCGCGTCGACGACGTTGGACTTGCCGGAGCCGTTGGGGCCAACGATGCAGGTGATGCCCGGCTCGAGCTGGAGCGTCGTGGCCGAGGCGAAGGACTTGAATCCCTTCAGGGTCAGGCTCTTCAGGTACACCCAGGACTCCTCGCTGTGCTCGGCCGCGGGTCACACTACCTGCGAGGGTGCTCCCGGCCCCTGATGCTCACCCGTCCGCGGCGGTGCCGGCGGCGGGTCCTCGTCCCCGTGGTCGTCGGCCTCCTCCAGGTGCGCGATCAGGCTGAGCTGACGCCAGACCAGCGCCAACGTGAGCGCGGAGCCGCCGAACGCGAACCAGAACGGCGCGGCGAGGCCCCAGTGCTCCGCGATCACGCCGCCCAGCAGCTGACCGACGACGAGTCCTCCGAACACCCCCACCAGGTAGACCGAGCCGACCCGGCCCTGGAGGTGCTGGGGCACCGCGCGCTGGCGCACCGAGACCGAGACGTTGTGCCAGACGAAGGCGTAGACGCCGAAGCCGAACATGATCAGCAGCGCGAGCCAGGCCTGCGTGGTCAGCGCGAGGCCGAGGTGCATCAGCACCTCGAGCAGCAGGCAGCCCTTCATCAGCACGGCGATCGGCACGCGCTGCTCCAGCCGGCTGTACGACGCGGCGCCGAGCAGGCCGCCCACGGCGGCCGCGGAGGTGAGCAGGCCGAAGCCCACCTCGCCCATCCCGACCCTGTGCAGGGACCACAGCACCAGCACCGACCAGGCGGCGCCCCAGGTCACGTTGAACGTGGTGATCACCAGCGCGAGCGTGCGCAGCGGCGGGTGGTGCCACAGCCACCGCACCCCCTCCGCGATGTCGCGCCGCACGTGCGTGGGTTCCTCGGCCACCCGTACCCGGCCGGAGGCGCCGACGATCCGCGAGACCACGATCACCGCCAGCAGCGTGGTCGTCGCCTGCACCATGAACGGCCAGGCCATCCCGGCGGCGAACAGGAAGGCCCCCAGCGGAGGGCCGGCGAGCTGGTTGCCCACCAGGTAGCCGGCCTGGAGCCGCGAGTTGGCCCGGCCCAGGTCGCGTCGCTGGACCAGCATCGGCGTCAGGGTGCCGGTGGTGGAGTCCGAGAAGACCTCGGCGACCCCCAGGGCGAGCATGGTGGCCAGGACCAACCAGATGTCGACGTACGACGTGGCGATGGACAGGCACAGCGAGCAGAGCACCGCGACCCGCAGCAGGTTGGCCACGACCACCAGGCGCCGACGGTCCAGCCGGTCGGCCAAGGCACCGGCGTAGAACCCGAGCACCAGCCACGGAAGTCGCTGGAGCGCAGCGGCCAGGGCGACCAGCCGCGCGTCGTCGGTCTGCGAGGCGACCAGCAGCGGACCCGCGGCCAGGGCGATGCCGTCCCCGATGTTGGTGGTCCACACCGCGGTCTGGAGGCGCCGGAAGTCAGCACCCCAGCCGGGTGCCTGCCGCGGCCCCTGGCGGGACCGGGTGATCAAGCGGGCAGCATCTCCTGCATCGCGGAGTCGTCCAGCAGCGCGGCCGCCTGCAGGTCGGTCAGCCGGTCGTTCTCCTCCTGCAGCCGCCGCACCAGCGCCTCCAGGTCGGCGACCCGGGCCCGCAGACGGGCGTTCTCGGAGCTGAGCCGGGACGCGCCGCGGTGGTCGATGGCGAGATGTCCGACGAGCGCCTTGGCCATCGTCAACCTTTCAGGGTCGGGGTACGCAGGAATCTGGCCGCAATGGCCATCTACCAGAGTCGCATCGGGCGGCCGCGGCGGTCAACTCCTGCACAGCCTCCAGCGAGCCTCAGGAAACCAGCCGGCGACGGCGCGGGGGCGGCTGGCACCGGGGGCAGAAGTAGGAGGACCGGTTCATGAAGGAGACCCGCCGGATCGCGGTCCCGCACCGCTCGCAGGGCTCGTTCTCCCGGCCGTAGGCATGCAGGCTGCGGTCGAAGTAGCCCGACTCCCCGTTGACGTTGACGTAGAGGGAGTCGAAGGAGGTGCCGCCCTGCACCAGCGCCGCCTCCATCACCTCGCGGGCGTGGCCGAGCACCTCGAGCGCCTGGGACCGGGTCAGGCGGTCGCCGGGACGATCGCCGTGCAGTCGGGCCCGCCACAGCGCCTCGTCGGCGTAGATGTTGCCGATGCCCGAGACCAGGTTCTGGTCCAGCAGCTGGCGCTTGATCGCCACCGCCCGCTGGCGGATGCGCCGGGCCACGGCGTCGACGTCGAACTCCGGGTCGAGCGGGTCGCGGCCGATGTGGGCGATCTCCGGGGGCAGGACGGCCCCGCCGGCGGAGCGGGCCAACCCGCCGAACATCCGCTGGTCGACGAAGCGCATCTCCCACGCCCCGGACCCGAGGGCGTCCACGCCGGACCGGGCGTCGGTGAGCAGGAAGCGCACCCGGAGGTGGCGCTCGTCGGGTGCACCCGGCCGCTGCACCAGCATCTGGCCGCTCATGCCCAGGTGGCCCAGGATCGCGTTCTCGTCGTCCAGCGCCAGCCAGAAGTACTTGCCGCGCCGGCGTACCGCCGTGATCGTGCGGCCGGTGAGACCGTGGGCGAAGCCCGTCGCGCCTCCCGGGTCCCGGCGGACCGGACGCGGGTGCAGAACGTCGACGGCAATCACCGTCCGACCGACCACGTGACGCTCGAGACCGCGGCGTACGACCTCGACCTCGGGGAGCTCGGGCACCCTCAGGACCCGCTCGGGACCCCGCCGGCCGAGTCGTCGGTCTCGAGACGGGCGGCGAGGATCTCGCCGTAGGCGGTCTGCGCGGCCGCCTGCTCGGCCTCCTTCTTCGACCGACCGGTGCCGTGGCCGTAGAGGGAGTCCCCCACCCGGACCTGGGCGGTGAAGGTCTTCATGTGGTCCGGACCCTCGTCCTGGATCACGTAGTCGGGCACGCCCAGCTGGTGCTCGGCGGCCAGCTCCTGCAGGGAGGTCTTCCAGTCCAGCCCGGCGCCCATCGCCGACGCCGCCTCCATCAGCGGGTCGAAGAGCCGGTGGATCACCTCCGCCGCCGCCTCCAGCCCACCCGAGAGGTGGATGGCCCCGATCAGCGCCTCGACGGTGTCGGAGAGGATCGAGGCCTTCTCCCGCCCGCCGGTGGACTCCTCGCCGCGGCCGAGCTTGATGTGCTCACCGAGACCGATCCCCCGGGCCACGTCGGCCAGGGCGCGCGCGTTGACCACCGCGGCCCTCAGCTTGGCCAGCCGTCCCTCGGAGAGGTCGGGGTGGACGCGGTAGAGGGTCTCGGTGATCACCACGCCCAGCACCGAGTCCCCGAGGAACTCGAGCCGCTCGTTGGTGGGCAGGCCACCGTGCTCGTAGGCGTAGGAGCGGTGGGTCAGCGCACGCTCCAGCAGCTCGGCGTCCAGGGAAGGATCGCCGAGCGCTGCGCGCAACTGCTCCGTGCTCAGAGCCGTACCTGGGTCAGAGGACCTGGCGGCGGTCGGCGCGAGCGCCGTACTGGCCGCACTCGCCGCACGCACGGTGCGGGAGGTGCTTGGCACCGCACGCCGGGTTGGCGCAGGTCACCAGCGCCGGCGCGACAGCCTTCCACTGCGAGCGACGGTGGCGCGTGTTGCTGCGCGACATCTTCCGCTTCGGGACAGCCACTGTGATCTCCTCATGCCTGGGCCTGACGGCCTCTTGCTCTTGTCCGGTCGGGGTCCCGACCGGTCAGTCCTCATCCTGCTTCAGGGCCGCGAGGCCCGCCCAACGCGGGTCGACCGGCTCGTCGTGCCCATGGTCCGGATCGTCCGCGAGGCGTGCGCCACACTCGACGCACAGTCCCGGACAGTCGTCCTGGCACAACGGCTGGAACGGTAGTGCGAGCACCACCGCGTCCCGCAGCAGGGGCTCGAGGTCGAGCAGGTCGTCCTCGAGCTTGCTGACCTCGTCGTCCAGATCCTCGTCGGACTGGTCGTGCCGGACGTCGTCGTACACGAACAGCTCCTGGAAGTCGATCGAGACCTCGTCCCGGATCGGCTCCAGGCACCGCACGCATTCGCCTTCCAGCACGGCGTGCGCCGTACCGGTGACCAACACGCCCTCCATGACCGCCTCGAGGCGCAGGTCGAGCTCGACCGGCGACCCCTCGGGGACACGAAGGACTTCGATGCCAAGCTCTGCCGGAGCCTCCACGGACCGGACCACTTCTTGCTGGGACCCCGGGCGGCGGCCGAGCTCGCGTGTATCGAGCACGAGCGGCGCTCTCGGGTCCAAGCTGTTCAGTGGTCCACTTTCCTTGTAGGCACGGCAGAACTTGTAGATCCTAACCGCCGACCTGCACGACCGGCAAAACGCCTCAGGCCCCGCGGCTCCGCTCAGCGAGCCGGGTGGTGAGCCGCTCGAGCACGAAGCCCGGGACCAGGGCCGAGACGTCGCCGCCGAGACCCGCCACCTCCTTGATCAGGCTGGAGGCCAGGAACGAGTGCTCGGGGGCGGTCGGCACGAAGACGGTCTCGACCGGGGCCAGGCTCGAGTTCATCTGGGCCATCTGCACCTCGTAGTCGAAGTCGCTGGCGACCCGCAGCCCCTTGACGATCGCGACGACGCCCTGGGCGGTGCAGAAGTCGGTGAGCAGACCGGTGAAGCCGGCCACCCGCACGTTGCCGAAGCCGGCGCACGCCTCGGTCAGCATCTCCATCCGCTCCTCGGCGGTGAAGAGACGGTTCTTCGAGGCGTTCACCCCGACCGCGACGACCACCTCATCGAAGAGCACCGAGGCCCGGCCGACGATGTCGAGGTGGCCGAGGTGGACGGGGTCGAAGGACCCCGGGCAGACGGCGCGGCGCACTAGTTCTCCTCCTGCTGGTCCTCGCCGGCCCCGGGGCCGGGTCCGACCGCGTGACCGTACCAAAGCACCGTCTCGCCGTAGCGCCGCTCGCGCGTGCCCTCCAGCCCCTCGGGCCAGCGGACCGGGACACCGCGCGAGGAGCGCTCCACGACCACCAGTGCGTCCGGGCGCAACCAGCCGCCGGCCACCAGCCGGGCCAGGTCCTCCTCGACCCGCTCGGCGGGCAGCGGGTACGGCGGGTCGCTGAAGACCACGTCGTACGGCGCCGTCGGCGTGCCGAGCAGGTGGGTGCCCACCGCGGCGGCCACGACCTGGACGTCTCCCGCCCCGAGGGTGCGGGCGTTGCCGGAGACCAGCGCTGCGGTACGCCGGTCCTGCTCGACCAGCGTCACCGCGGCCGCGCCCCGGGACCAGGCCTCCAGCCCGACCGCGCCGGAGCCGGTGTACAGGTCCAGGAAGCGCAGTCCCGCCAGCGACCCGCACCAGGACTCGACGGCGGAGAAGAGCGCCTCCCGGACGCGGTCGCTGGTGGGCCGGGTGGCGTCGCCCTTGGGCGTGGCCAGGCGTCGCCCCTTCGCCCGCCCGGCGATGATCCTGGTCATGCCTTCTCCATGAAGTCCGAGCTGCTGGACTCCTCGACCGCGGCCACGGCTGCGGCCACCCCCGGCAGGCCGGTGAGACCGGGGTCCTCGGCCAGCAGCTCCTCGGCGGCCTCGCGGGCCGCCACGATCGTCTTCTCGTCCCGCAGCACCCGGAGATTCTCCAGGCTCGAGCGGTAGCCGCTCTGGTTGGCCCCCAGCACGTCGCCCTCCCGGCGCTGCTCGAGGTCGACCCGGCTCAGCTCGAAGCCGTCGGTGGTGCTCGCGACCGCGTCCAGCCGCGCCCGCGCCTCCGAGCCGGCCTCGCTCGAGGAGACCAGCAGGCACAGGCCCGGCAGCCCCCCGCGGCCGACGCGGCCCCGCAGCTGGTGGAGCTGGGAGACCCCGAACCGCTCCGCGTCCAGAAGCACCATCGTGGTCGCGTTGGCCACGTCGACCCCGACCTCGATCACGGTGGTGGAGACGAGCACGTCGAGCGTGCCGGCGGCGAAGGCGCGCATCGTCGCCTCCTTCTCCTCCGCCGGCATCCGGCCGTGCAGGACCCCGACCCGGACGTGGGACAGCGGACCGGCGCGCAGCTGCTCGGCCACGTCCTCGACCGCCGCGAGCTGCTTGCGGGGCGTGGTGTCCCGTCCGTCCTCGTCGACCTCGCGCTGGTCGCTCTCGCCCTGCTCGAGCACGTCGCCGCTGATCCGGGGGCAGACCACGTAGGCCTGGTGGCCCTTGGCCACCTCCTCGGCGACCCGCTGCCAGACCCGGTCCATCCAGTGCGGCTGGTCGGCCAGCGGCACCACGTTGGTCTGGATCGGGGCGCGGCCGGCCGGCAGCTCGCGGAGCACCGAGGTCTCCAGGTCGCCGAAGACGGTCATCGCCACGGTGCGCGGGATCGGGGTGGCCGTCATCACCAGGACGTGCGGCGGGCTCTGGGCCTTGTCGGTGAGCGCCGCACGCTGCTCGACGCCGAAGCGGTGCTGCTCGTCGACGACGACCAGGCCGAGGTCGGCGAAGGTGACCCGGTCCTCCAGCAGCGCGTGGGTCCCGATGACGATGCCTGCCTCGCCGCTGGCGATCCGCAGCATCGCCTCGGCGCGCTGCGCCTTGCCCATCGACCCGGTGAGCAGGGTCACGGTCGTGGCGTCCTCCGCACCGCCGAGCATCCCGCCGCCGGCGAGGTCGCCGAGCATCGCGGTGATGCTCCGGTGGTGCTGCTGGGCGAGCACCTCGGTCGGGGCGAGCAGGGCGGCCTGTCCCCCGGAGTCCACCACCCGGAGCATCGCGCGCAGCGCGACCAGGGTCTTGCCGGAGCCGACCTCACCCTGCAGCAGCCGGTTCATCGGGTGCGGGCGGGCCAGCTCGCGCTCCAGGACCTCCCCCACCTCGCGCTGCCCCGCGGTCAGCTCGAAGGGCAGCCGGGCGTCGAAGGCAGCCAGCAGCCGGCCCCGGCCGCCGTCGCGCGACTGGGCGCCCTGGGCCCGCAGCGCCGCCCGTCGACGGGCGAGCACCAGCTGCAGGACCAGCGCCTCCTGGAACCGGAACCGCTTGCGGGCCGCGCCGAGCTGGGCGTGGTCGTCGGGACCGTGGATCCACCTCAGCGCGGTCATCACGTCGAGCAGCCCGTAGCGCTCGCGCAACCGCTCGGGGAAGAGCTCCTCGACCCCGGTGACCAGCTCGAGGGCCACCTGGACGATCCGCTGCAGGTCGAAGGAGTAGAGGCCGGAGGTCACCGGGTAGATCGGCACCAGGCCCTTCAGGCTGGCCGCCAGCGCTGCGTCGATCCCGCTGTCCTGCCCGTCCTCGTCGTCCAGGCCGTCGAGTCCAGGCGGCGCCCCCTCCCGGGCGGCGTCCCCCTGGGTGAACATCACCGAGTGCGGCGAGGCCAGCTGCCAGCTGCGGTTGAACAGCTGGACCTTGCCGGTGAACATCCCCCGGCTCCCCGGGGCCATCCGGCGCTGCTCGCTCTCGGCCATCCCCTTGTGCGGGACGAAGAAGGTCAGCACGAACTCCGGCCCGGCCGTCTCCACCCGCACCTCGAGCCGGTGGCTGAGCCGGTTGGTCCGGCGGTTGGTGAACGACTTGACCTGGCTGGAGCGCACCCGCCCCACGATGCTGAGCATCTCGCCCTCGCGGGGCCGCTCGACCTCGGTCAGCTCGGCGGTGGCGACGTAGCGCCGGGGGAAGTACCAGAGCAGGTCGCCGACCGTGCGCAAGCCGAGGCCGTCGACGACCAGCTGACGCTTCTTGACCGAGCGGCCGAAGATGCTGGCCAGCGGCGAGTCGGGGGTGATCGCGACCATCAGACCATCAGCTCACTCCACGCACATCAGCAGCGGGTAGCGCTCCTGACCGCCCTCGTAGACGACCACGTCCACGTGCGGGTGCCCGGCCTCGACCGACTGCGCGCAGCGCGCGGCCAGCTCGTCGGCACCCGGGTCAGCACCCGCGACGATGGTCACCAGCTCGCCGCCGGCTCCGAGCAGGCGGTCCAGGATCCCGGTCGCCACCTCGTAGAGGTCCTGGCCCACCACGGCGAAGTCGCCCTCGACCACGCCGAGCACGTCACCCGGCTCGCACGGGCCAGCCATGGTGATCGCCTGCCGGGCAGCGATCGTGACCGCGCCGTGCCGGGCGTGCCGCGCGGTGGCGGTCATCTCCAGGACGTCCTGCTCGAAGGTGCGGCCGGGCTCGTGCACGGCGAGCGCGGCCAGTCCCTGCACCTGCGCGTGGGTCGGGATGACCGCGACCCGGACCTGTCCGGACTCCTCCGCGGTCCGGGCGGCGATCTCCGCCACTCGCACCGAGTCGGGGTCGTTGGGCAGCACCACGACCTCGCCGGCCCCGGTCTCCTCGATCGCCTGCAGCACCTGGCCGGTCGAGGGCCGGCGCCCGGGTCCGGCCGGCACCACGACCGCTCCGGCCTCGCGGAACAGCGCCGTCAGCCCCTCTCCCGCGGCCACCGCGACGATGCGGCGCGGGGTGTCGCTGAACGGCGCGTCGAGCCGGCCGGCCGCCTGGGCGATCTGCTCGGCGAAGTGGGTGACGCGCAGTCGGTAGGGACGCCCGGCGGCCATGCCCGCCTCGATCGCGGCGCCGACGTCGTCGGTGTGCACGTGCACGTTCCACAGACCTTCGCCGCCCACCACGACGAGGGAGTCCCCGAGACCCGACAGCGTGGCGCGCAGCTTCGAGACCGAGACGTCCTCGGCCTCGAGCAGGTACATCACCTCGTACGCCGGCCCCTCGGCGGTCAGGTCTCCGCCCGGGACCCGGACCGGGATCCGGGGTGCGCCCGTCCGCGGCTCCGCCACCGGGAGCCGGCCGGTGAGCACCCGCTCGGCCGCGTCGAGCACCACGCACACCCCCCGGCCGCCGGCGTCCACGACGCCGGCCCGGGCCAGCACGTCGAGCTGCTCGGGGGTGCGCGTCAGCGCCTCCCGGGCGGCCGCGGCCGCGGCCGAGAAGACGTGGCTGGCGCGCAGGGTGCCCTCGCTGACGCCGGCATCGGACGCCACCAGCGCCTGCGCAGCGTCGCTGGCCGCCCGGGCGACGGTCAGCATGGTGCCCTCGACGGGCTCCCCCACCGCGGCGTAGCTGGCATCCGTGGCCACCTGCAGGGCCTGCGCCATCACCCGGGCATAGGGCTCACCCGGGTCCGCGTGCTCGATCTGCGCGGCGACCGCGCCGAGCATCTGGCTCAGGATCACCCCGGAGTTGCCCCGGGCCCCCATCAGGGCACCGCGCCGGAAGGCGGCGAGGCACTCGCCGAGGTCGCCGCCGGACTCCGCCCGCTCCCGCAGGGCGTCCCGGGCCGCGGAGAACGTGAGGAACATGTTGGTCCCGGTGTCCCCGTCCGGCACGGGATAGACGTTGAGGGCGTCGATCTCCTCCCGGGCCGCGCTGAGCGCGTCGGTGCCGATGTCGACGAACCGCAGGATGGTGTCCAGGGCGATCCCGTGGGGCACCTGCTCCATGCGTCCGTTCCTCCCTCGTGGCCGGCCGCGCAGCGTCGGCGTCCGGGGTGAGCCCCACAGGTTAGTGGGCTGGGGGCACGAAAGCAGAAGGCCCCGCGAGCGTCTCGCTCACGGGGCCTTGACGCTGGTCAGGTCAGCGGGAGACCTTGCCCGCCTTCAGGCAACCCGTGCACACGTTGAGACGCTTGGGGGTGCCGTTCACCGTGGCGCGGACGCGCTGGATGTTGGGGTTGAAGCGGCGCTTCGTGATCTTGCGCGACCACGGACGGTTGTTGCCGAAGCCCGGCTTCTTGGCGCAGATGTCGCAGACGGCAGCCACCGTGCACTCCGATCAGTTCGAATTTGGTTTCGTCAGTCGCCCGCACAAGACCGGTGATCCGATCGGCAGGCAACCGGATCAGACTATCCGACCACTGGGCGAGGGGCGAAATCGAGCCTCAGAAGTGCACCCAGCCGGCGTCGCCGACGTGGGCCGCACCGTCGACGGTGACGCCCTCACCCTCGAGCACCTCACCTACCAGCAACCAGCCGCCGGGCACGGCGTCCGCGCTCGGGAAGGTCGCCAGCAGCGGGTGGTCGTCGCCACCGGCCAGGATGAACTCCATCGGGTCGGCGCCGAGCGCAGAGCCCACCGCACGCAGCGGCTCGGCGATCTCGAAGGCGCTGCGGCGCAGGTCCAGCCGGACGCCCGAGGCCTCGGCCAGGTGTCCCGCGTCCGCGACCAGGCCGTCCGAGACGTCGATCATCGCGGTGGCCCCGGACTCCGCGGCCTCGGCTCCGGCGGCGTACGGCGGCTCGGGACGTCGGTAGGCCTCCACGAGCACCCGCGGGGAGCGGAAGCCGCGGGCCAGCACGGCCAGCCCGGCGGCGGCCCAGCCCTGACGTCCCTTCAGCGCGAGAACCTCCCCGGGGCGGGCGCCCGAGCGCAGCACCGGCGCGGAGGTGCAGGAGCCGATGACGGTGACCGCGATGACCACCTCGTCGGCCCGGGTGAGGTCGCCGCCCACGACGCTCGCCCCGACGGCGGCGCACTCGTCGGCGAAGCCCCGGGCGAAGTCGAGCGCCCACGCCGCCGGCAGGTCGGCGGGGGCGGCCAGGCCGACGGTCAGGGAGTGGGCACGCCCGCCCATGGCGTTGATGTCGGAGAGGTTCTGGGCGGCTGCCCGCCGACCCACGTCCTCGGCACCGGACCAGTCGCGCCGGAAGTGCCGGCCCTCGACCATCAGGTCGGTGGAGACCACCACGTGTCCGTGCCGGATGCGCAGGACGGCGGCGTCGTCGCCGGGCCCCACGAGCACCTGCTCGCCCTGCTCGAAGAGGGCGACGAGCTCGTGCACGAGCCCGAACTCGCCCACGTCTGCCAGGGTCGCGTCGGGAGGAAGAGCCATGCCCACATCCCACCAGACCGGACCGACGCGGGCCCGCAGGCCCAGCCTTCCGGCGCGGCTGCGAGACACTGTAGGTTGACGCAGGGCAGCCGCCCGCCATGACCGCCGACCCGAGGAGCCCTGATGGTCGTCCAGGCCTACATCCTGATCCAGACCGACATCGGCAAGGCCGCCGAGGTGGCCGCCGCGATCGCCCAGGTCAACGGGGTCACCCTCGCCGAGGACGTCACGGGTCCGTTCGACGTCATCGTCCGCGCCGAGGCGCGCAACGTCGACGAGCTCGGCAAGCTGGTCGTCTCGAAGGTGCAGAGCCTCGAGGGGATCCACCGCACGCTCACCTGCCCGGTGGTCCACATCTGAGCAGGTCGCACGTGAGTTCTCGCACCACCCGACGCCCCGGGTCCCTCGCCGGACCACGGGGCGTCGTCGCGTTCCGAGGGGTCGTCGCGCGGGTTGCGGCGGTCGGCACCACCGCGCTGCTGCTCGCCGTCGCCGGCTGCGGCAACGCCGTGGAGGTGGAGACCGGCGACCTGAGCGCCGAGGACCGGGAGCGCTGCGCCGCCCTCGTGGCGGACCTGCCGGACGAGCTCTTCGGCCAGGAGCGCCGCGACGTGGAGCCGGAGGACGCCCCGGCGGCGGCCTGGGGCGACCCTGCCGCGGTGCTGGTCTGCGGCGTCGACCAGCCGGCGGAGTACGACCAGTTCTCCTCCTGCACCGAGATCGGCGGCACGGGCTGGTTCATGCCCGACACCCAGCTGCGCGAGCGGGGCGGCGCGGTGGAGATCACCGCGATGAGCCACTCCCCGCGCGTCCAGCTCGTGGTCCCGCCGGAGCTGCGGGGCGAAGGTGCCGACTCGGCGCTGGCGCAGCTCGGTCCCCTGGTCGACGAGCACCTCGTCGAGACGCTCTCCTGCCACTGAGCCTCCCTGCCGGAGACTTACCACCCGGCCTCCCCAGCCGGAGAGTCAGCGCAGGCCGGTGTCGCGGCGCAACGCGAGCTGGACCAGGCGGTCGACGAGCTGGGCGTAGTCCAGCCCTGCCGCCTGCCACATCCGGGGGTACATCGACATCGGCGTGAAGCCGGGCATGGTGTTGAGCTCGTTGACCACCAGGCGGCCGTCGGGCATGACGAAGAAGTCGACTCGCGCGAGTCCCTCACCGCCCACGGCGTCGAAGGCCCGCACGGAGAGCTCCTGCATCTGCCGCGTGACCTCGTCGGGCAGGATCGCCGGCACGTCGAGCTCGGTGTGCTCCTGGGGCAGGTACTTGGCCGCGAAGTCGTAGAACTCGTGGTCCCCGCCGACCCTGACCTCGGCCGGTGGTGAGGTCTGCACGGTGCCGTCCAACGCCTCCAGCACGCCGCACTCGACCTCCCGGGCGCCCTCGGCCGAGACCTCGATCAGCACCTTCGGGTCGTGCTGCTGGGCCTCGGCGACCGCGGCGTCCAGCTCGTCGGGGCCGTGCACCTTGCTGATCCCGATGCTCGAGCCGCCCCGGGCCGGCTTGCAGAAGACCGGGAACCCGAGCGCCGCCACCTCGGCGCGGCAGGAGTCCGGGTCCTGCTCCCACTGGCGACGGGTGATCACCACCCCAGGCATCACCGGCAGGCCGGCGGCCTCGAGGACCACCTTCATGTAGGCCTTGTCCATGCCGACGGCCGAGGCGAGCACGCCGGCGCCCACGTAGCGGACGCCGGCCATCTCCAGCATCCCCTGCAGCGTGCCGTCCTCGCCCCACGGTCCGTGCAGGACCGGGAAGACGACGTCCACCTCGCCCAGCACCCGCGGTGGCGCCGACGGCTCGGTCACGACCAGGGCGGCGTGCTCCTCCTCCCGCAGCAGCTGGATCGCCGGGCGCTCGGCGTCCACCGAGGGCAGCGTCTGCGCGGAGGTGAGCCGCAGCCGCTCGGTGTCGGAGGACTCGAGGACCCAGCGCCCGTCCCGGGCGATCCCGATCGGCACCACCTCGTAGGCGTCGGGGTCGAGCGCGTCCAGGACAGCACCCGCGGTGACGCAGGAGACGGCGTGCTCGGAGGAGCGCCCGCCGAAGACGACGGCGACGCGGGGCTTGCGGGGCGTGGGCGAGTTCATCGCCCTGCACCCTATCGGCCTAGAGTCGCGGGCATGTCCAGCGATGCCTCCCCCGACCCGCGCCCGACCCCCAGCAGGAGCTCCGAGCCGCTGCGCGCCAGCACGCTCGCCGTCACGGCGGGCCGCCCCGCCAAGGTCCCGGACGCGCCGCTGAACGAGCCGATCACCATGGCGTCGACCTACGTCGCAGGTGGCGACGTGGAGTACGGGCGCTACGGCAACCCGACGTGGAGCGCGCTGGAGGAGGCCCTGGGCGCGCTGGAGGGCGGGCGCTGCCTGACCTTCGCCTCCGGCCTGGCCGCGGTGGCCACCGTGCTCGACCTCGTCGGCCAGGGGGCGAAGGTGGTGGCTCCGCGGCACTCCTACACCGGCACGATGGGCCAGCTGGCCGACCTCGAGGCCCGCGGCCGGCTGCGCACCCAGCTGGTGGACGTCACCGACACCGCGGCGGTCGTCGAGGCCTGCGCGGACGCCGCGCTGGTCTGGCTGGAGTCCCCCACCAACCCCGCACTCGAGCTCGCCGACATCGCCACGATCACCGCGGCCGCCCACGAGGCCGGCGCGTACGTGGTGGTCGACAACACCTTCGCCACCCCGCTGCTGCAGAAGCCGCTGGAGGACGAGGTCGACCTGGTGGTGCACTCGGCCACCAAGTTCCTGGCCGGGCACAGCGACGTGCTGATGGGCGCGGTCTGCACCCGCGACGACGACCTGTACGCCGTGCTGAAGGGCCGCCGGGACCTGATCGGTGCGGTCCCCGGCCCGTTCGAGGCCTGGCTGACGCTGCGCGGCCTGCGCACCCTGCACCTGCGGGTGGAGCGGTCCCAGGCCAACGCCCAGGAGCTGGTGACCCGGCTCCGGGAGCACCCGGCCCTCTCCGAGGTCCGCTACCCCGGCTTCGGCGGCATCATCAGCATCGTCCTGGCCGAGGGCGCCATGGCCGCCGACCTCCTGGTCCGCAAGACCGGACTGTGGGTGCACGCCACCTCACTCGGCGGCGTGGAGTCCACCTTCGAGCGTCGGCGGCGCTGGAAGGTGGAGCCGGCCACGATCCCGGACGGGCTGGTGCGGCTCTCGGTGGGCGTGGAGGACGTCGAGGACCTGTGGGCGGACCTGCGCCGGGCCCTGGACGACCTGGTGCTCTGAGCGGGCGCGCCCGGCAGTCGGTCCGGGAGTCCGTCCGTCACTCGGGGCGGTAGGCCCAGGCGCCGCTCGACCAGACGTTCCGCGCCGTCCAGTCGTCCGGGTCGTCCAGGCCGTCCCAGTCTGCCCCGCCCGAGACGACCAGCACGTCGTGGACCCACACGCCCCGGCCGGGCTCGGGCGGGGCGCCGACCGGCCGGACCAGCCGCGTCCAGTCGCTGCTCCGGCCGCCGTCGCCGTCGTCGTAGACCCAGCCCTGGACGGCGTGGTGCCGCCCGCCGAGGGCCTCCACGCCCCAGCCGCCCGTGTACGCCGCAGGCGTGCCCGCCAACGGTGACCAGTCGCCGGTGACGGGGTCCAGGGCGCCGCCGTAGGGGATGGTGCGGCCGAAGTTGTTCACCTTTCCTCCGTCGGCACCTCCGGGGGTCGGGTCGACCAGGCGCCGACCGGTCCAGGCCCAGGACCAGCCGCCGAGCTGGTCCCCGCCGGATGGCAGCGGCTGCCAGGTCCGCGCACCGTCCGGCAGGACTGCGCCCCGGACGAGTGCAGGATCCTCGGGGCCACCGTCGGCGCCGAGCGGCTTCGCGACCAGGACCAGCCCGCTGGGCGTGGAGACGAGGACGCGGTCGAAGGAGGGCTGCAGCGGGTCGGCCGGCAGCTGCGACCACGTGCCGGCGGCGGGGTCGTACGCCTGGTCGGGACGGACGCCGTTCTCGTCGCCGCCCGAGGCGAGCAAGAGGCGCGGTCGCGTGGCGTGGCGGTCGGCGACCAGGGTCGCGCCGCGCGGCCGGCGCGGCGGCTCGAGCTCGGTCCAGGAGTCCTGCGTCGAGTCCCAGGCGAGCAGGTGGTCGGAGGTCAGGACGTAGAGGGTCGCGTCGAGGACAGCGGTCGAGGAGTAGGCCGCGACCGGACGGGGCGCGTCCGCGACGGGCTGCCAGGTGCCGCTGTCGAGATGGTAGGCGGCGCCGTCGGAGGCGTACGCGCCCTGGGCGAAGGCGCAGTCGTGGGTGGGCGGGCACGGGCGCCCCGTGTAGCCGCCGACGAACACCGCCAGGTCACCGGTCCGGGTGGGGACGTGCGCGGCCGCGGGCGCCTCCCGTGGTGACAGCGGGCTGTCGGGGAGCCTCGTCCACCGTCCGGCAGCGGGTGCAGGACCCGATGGCTCCGCCTCCCCGAGCCGGAGCTCTCGGGCCGCGTCGGCACTCGGGTCTGCGGGGGCGGTCCGGCACCCCGCCAGCACCAGCACGCTCAGCCCGGCTCCGAGCACCGCCCGGAGGAGGACGCGGAGGCGGGGACGCGGGGCGAATGGGAGACGGGCGACGCGGGAGAACCAGGACATGACGCTGGGACGGCGGAGCGCCGCCCTCGGTTCCCCGCGCCGGAGCTCAGTCGGTCTCGGCCTTGGTGTCCCGGGCGATGAAGGCGTTCATCATCGCGTAGGCGTCGCTGCGGCCCGCGACCACGTCGTCCACGTGCGCGGCGATGGGCGCGTCGACCCCGTGGGCCTCGGCGAGCGCCCGCAACGAGGCGCAGGACTTGGCGCCTTCGGCCACCTGCGAGGTCGAGGCGTAGATCTCCTCGGTGGTCATCCCCTGGCCGAGCCGCTCCCCGAAGGTGCGGTTGCGCGAGAGCGGCGAGGAGCAGGTGGCGACCAGGTCGCCGAGACCGGCCAGACCCATCAGGGTCAGCGGGTTGGCGCCGAGCGCGGTCGCCAGGCGCGCGGTCTCCGCGAGCCCCCGGGTGATCACCGACGCGGTGGTGTTGTCGCCGAAGCCGAGACCGACGGCCATCCCCACGGCGAGCGCGACGACGTTCTTGTAGGCCCCGCCCAGCTCGCAGCCGAGGACGTCGGTGGAGGTGTAGGGCCGGAACGCCGGCGAGTGGCACATCGCCTGCAGCCGCCGCGCCACCTCCTCGTCGGCGCACGCGACCACGGAGGCTGCGGGCTCACGCCGGGAGATCTCCTTGGCGAGGTTGGGGCCGCTGACCACCGCGATCCGCTCCGGACCGGCGCCGGTCACCTCGGCGATGACCTCGCTCATCCGCTTCAGCGTCCCGAGCTCGACGCCCTTCATCAGGCTCACCATCACCGCGTCCGAGGGGATCAGCGGGGCCCAGGTGGTCAGGTTCTCCCGGAACGACTGGGAGGGCGTGGCGAAGACCACGACCTCGGCCTCGGCGAGCGCCTTGGCGGGGTCGCTGGTGGCGGTGACGCCCTGCGGGAGCTGCACCCCCGGGAGGTAGTCGGGGTTCTCGTGGTCCCGGTTGATCGCCGTCACCAGCTCCTCGCGCCGGGCCCACAGGACGACGTCGTTGCCGGCGTCGGCGAGCACCACCGCGAACGCCGTCCCCCAGGAGCCGGCACTGAACACTGCGACCTTGGTCATGTCTTCCTCTTCTTCTTGCGCGGCTCGTGCGGATGAGGATTGCCTATCAGCCGCACGCCGGCCTTGGCGGGATCGAACCGGTCCGTGGGCGCCTTCTCCCCCCGCACCTCCTCGAGCACCCGGACGAGCGCCGTCATGATGCGGTCCGTGGCCTCCTGCACCACGCCCGGCTGCTCGGCGCGGGCCCGCAGGTCCTCGAGGGCGACGGGGTCGCCCACCTTGACGGTGAGGTGCTTGCGCGGCCAGGGCCGGGGCCTGGTGGAGTACGGCGGCAGCAGCTCCTGCGCCCCCCAGTGCGCGATCGGGATCACGGGCGCCCCGGTGGCCAGGGCGATCCTGGCGGCGCCGGTCTTGCCGCGCATCGGCCACAGGTCGGGGTCGCGGGTCAGCGTCCCCTCCGGGTAGACCACGACGCAGTCACCTGCGCGCACGGCCGCCACCGCGGCGTCGTACGCACTGACCGCGTGGGTGGTGAGCCGCTCGACGGGGATCTGCCGGGTCGAGCGCAGCACCCCGGCGACGAACCGGTTGGACCTGAAGAGCGCGGCCTTGGCCAGGTAGCGCGGCAGCCGGTGCTGGTCATAGACGAAGTGCGCGATCACCAGGGGGTCGAGGTGGGACAGATGGTTGACCACCAGGATGCAGCCGCCCTCGCGGGGGATCTTCTCCCCGTCGATCCAGGTGTGGGTGGAGCTGAGCAGGAACGTGGGCCGCAGGATGATGTTGCCGACGACGAAGCCCCAGCCCTGTCCGCGCCTCCAGCTGCTACCCCGCACGCCGTCCGACCTCTTTCCCGTCACGCCCCTCCACCGTCTTCTGTGTGACAGAGGTTACTGCGTGGCCCTCCCGGCGCCGCCCTCGGCCGGTGCGCGGCGAGCCGCCCGACCGGACGGACGGCCGCGCACCGGACACCGGCGCGGGGTCAGGCCTTCTTGGCGGCCTTGGTCGCGGACTTCTTCGTGGTCGACTTCTTCGCGGTGCTCGTCGCGGACTTCTTCGCCGGCGTCGTCTTCTTGCTGGTGCTGGCCTTCTTGGCCGTGCTGCTCGTCGACGCGGACGCGGTCGAGGCCTTCTTCGCCGTGGCCTTCTTCGTCGCGCCCGTCTTCTTCGCCGTACTGGTGGCCTTCTTGGCCGGGGTCGTCGTGGCCTTCTTCGCCGGGGTCGTCTTCTTGGTCGTGGTGGACGACTTCTTGGCCGCCGTCGTGGTGGCGGCCGCGCTCTTGGTGGCGGCTGCGCTCTTGGTGGCGGAGGTGCTCGCCGCCTTCTTCGCCGTGCCCGCGGGGGCAGCAGTCCTGGCCACCGTGAGCTTGGGCAGCTTCTTGACGCCGGAGACGACGTTCTTGAGGTCCTGGCCGGCCTTGAACGCGGGCACGGAGGTCTTCTTCGACTTCATCCGCTCCCCGGTCTGCGGGTTACGGACCCAGCGAGCGTTGCGGACCCTCTTCTCGAAAGAGCCGAACCCGGTGATCGCGACCTTCTCGCCCCGGGCCACCTCGCGGGTGATCGTGTCCAGGACGGACTCGAGCGCGTGCGCCGCGACCTTCCGGTTTCCCTCGAACCGCGCTGCCAGCGCGTCGATGAGCTGTGACTTGTTCACTAGCTGTCCTTCCAATGAACTGTGCGCCCGAGCCCGTGCTCGACCATGTGCACGTCACGCTAGGTTTTTGTGGCGTCCGCCACAATCACCGCTGCCCGTGTTGGAAGGAACTTTGCCGACCGAGCCTGCTCAGAGGGTCGCGGGCTTCCAGCTGGGACGGGTCTCCTCGAAGGCCGCGATCTCGTCCGCGTGGCCCAGGGTGATCCCGATGTCGTCGAGCCCCTCGAGCAGCCGCCACCGGGTGTAGTCGTCGATGTCGAAGCTGTCGACGATCGCGTCCGGCCCCTCGCCGGCGCTGACGGTGCGGGCCTCGAGGTCGACCGTGACCTGGGCACCGGGCTGGGACTCCAGCAGCTCCCAGAGCCGCTGCACGACGTTCTCGTCGACCTGGGCGGCCACCAGACCGGCCTTGCCGGAGTTGCCCCGGAAGATGTCGGCGAACCGCGGCGAGATGACCGCCTTGAACCCGTAGTTCTGCAGCGCCCAGACGGCGTGCTCGCGCGAGGAGCCGGTGCCGAAGTCCGGGCCGGCGACGAGCACCGAGCCCTGGGCGTACGCCGGCTGGTTGAGCACGAACGACTCGTCGCGGCGCCAGGCCGCGAAGAGGCCGTCCTCGAAGCCCGAGCGGGTCACACGCTTGAGGTAGACCGCCGGGATGATCTGGTCGGTGTCGACGTTGGTCCGGCGCAGCGGGACGCCGACACCGGTGTGGGTGGTGAACTTCTCCACGTCAGGACTCCTTGCTCGTGCCGGCGAGCACCGGCTCCAGGTCGGCCGGTGAGGACAGGGTGCCGCGCACCGCGGTGGCGGCGGCGACGGGCACCGAGACCAGGTGGGTACGTCCCCCCTTGCCCTGGCGACCCTCGAAGTTGCGGTTGGAGGTCGACGCGCTGCGCTCGCCGGGGGCGAGCTGGTCGGGGTTCATGCCCAGGCACATCGAGCAGCCCGCGCCGCGCCACTCCGCGCCCGCGGCGACGAAGACCCGGTCGAGGCCCTCGGCCTCGGCCTGCAGTCGCACCCGGGCCGAGCCGGGGACGACGAGCAGGCGGGTGTCCTCGGCAACCCGGCGTCCGTCCAGGATCGAGGCGGCGAGCCGCAGGTCCTCGATCCGGCCGTTGGTGCAGGAGCCGACGAAGACGGTGTCGACCTTCACCTCGCGCATCGGGGTGCCGGCCTCCAGGCCCATGTACTCCAGCGCCTTGCGGGTGGTGAGCCGGTCGCCCTCGTCGTCGTACTCCTCGGGGCTCGGGACCTGCCCGCCCAGGGGCACGCCCTGGCCGGGGTTGGTGCCCCAGGTGACGAACGGGGTCATCGTGCTGGCGTCCAGCACGATCTCCTCGTCGAAGACCGCGTCCTCGTCGGTGACCAGCGTCCGCCAGCTCTCCACGGCCGCGTCCCAGTCGGCGCCCTGGGGCGCCTCGGGCTTGCCCTGCAGGTAGTCGAACGTGGTCTGGTCGGGGGCGATCATGCCGGCCTTGGCGCCCCACTCGATCGACATGTTGCACACGGTCATCCGAGCCTCCATGGAGAGCTCCTCGATGGCCTGGCCGCGGTACTCCACGATGTAGCCCTGGCCGCCGCCGGTGCCGGTGTGCGCGATCAGGGTCAGCACCAGGTCCTTCGCGGTGACGCCCTCCGGCAGGCTGCCGTTGACGGTCACCGCCATGGTCTTGGGCCGCGCCTGGGTCAGCGTCTGGGTGGCCAGCACGTGCTCGACCTCGGAGGTGCCGATGCCGAAGGCGATCGCACCGAAGGCGCCGTGCGTGGAGGTGTGGCTGTCGCCGCAGACGATGGTCATGCCCGGCTGGGTCAGGCCCAGCTGCGGGCCGACCACGTGGACGATCCCCTGCTCGATGTCGCCGAGGGGGTGCAGCCGCACGCCGAACTCGGCGGCGTTCTTGCGCAGCGTCTCGACCTGGGTGCGGCTGACGGGGTCGGCGATCGGCTTGTCCCAGTCCAGGGTGGGGACGTTGTGGTCCTCGGTGGCCAGCGTCAGGTCCGGACGGCGCACCGTGCGGTTCGCCAGGCGCAGCCCGTCGAAGGCCTGCGGACTGGTCACCTCGTGGATGAGGTGGAGGTCGATGTAGAGCAGGTCAGGCTCACCCTCGGCACTCCGGACGACGTGCGCGTCCCACACCTTCTCGGCCAGGGTCTTGCCCATGGACCTGCTCCTCTCTGTCGGGGCATGCCAAGGCGGCATACCCGATCTGGGTCATGTGACGAGGCTACTCTTGCATCCCAACTTCTGAGACGGCAATATTGCCATATGGACAACTCAAGCGGAGTCGGGGTGCTCGACAAGGCCGCCCTTGTGCTCGCCGCCCTGGAGGCCGGACCTGCCACGCTCGCCGGCCTGGTCGCCGGCACGGGACTGGCCCGACCCACGGCGCACCGTCTCGCCGTCGCCCTGGAGCACCACCGGCTGGTGGCCCGGGACATGCAAGGGCGCTTCGTGCTGGGGCCGCGGCTCGCCGAGCTCTCCGCCGCCGCCGGTGAGGACCGTCTCCTCGCCGCCGCAGGGCCGGTGCTGGCCCGGCTGCGCGACATCACCGGCGAGTCCGCCCAGCTCTGGCGCCGCCAGGGCGAGCACCGCGTCTGCGTGGCCGCAGCCGAGCGGCCCAGCGGGCTGCGCGACACCATCCCCGTCGGCTCGCAGCTGACCATGCGGGCCGGCTCCGCGGCCCAGGTGCTGCTGGCCTGGGAGGACCCGGAGCGGATGCACCGGGGCCTGCAGAACGCCGCGTACTCGGCCACCGCGCTCTCCGGCATCCGCCGGCGCGGCTGGGCCCAGAGCGTCGGCGAGCGCGAGCAGGGCGTGGCGTCGGTCTCGGCGCCGGTCCGCTCCCCCGGCGGCAAGATCATCGCGGCCGTCTCCGTCTCCGGTCCGCTGGAGCGACTCTCCCGTCAGCCCGGCCGGATGCACGCCCCGGCCGTGCTCGCCGCGGCCGAGCGGCTCTCGGAGTCGCTGCGCCGCGCTGCCGCGGACTGAGCCGCCTGCTCTTCCGGGGCGCACGATCGGTGCGCCCTAGAAGAGCGGGGCCTGGAGGCACTCCTGCTCCAGGTCGAGCAGCAGACGCTTGCGCTCCAGCCCGCCGGCGTAGCCGGTGAGCGTCCCGGTCGACCCGATCACCCGGTGACACGGGATGACGATCGGGATCGGGTTGCGCCCGTTGGCCGTGCCCACGGCTCGCGAGGCCACGTGGGTGTGCCCCAGCCGGAGGGCGACCTCGCCGTAGGAGGCGGTCTCGCCGTAGCCGATCTCGGTCAGGGCGGCCCAGACCCGGAGCTGGAACTCGCTGCCGGCCGGCGCCAGCGGCAGGTCGAAGTCGCGCAGCTCCCCGGCGAAGTACGCCGCCAGCTGTCGCACCGCCTCGGCCAGCAGCGGATGGTCGTCGGCTCGCTCGCCCCTGGGCTCGCCCAGGCCGAGCGGGCGGAACGGCGAGAACTCGATCGCCACCAGGGCGTCGTCCTGCTCGCTCAGGCGCAGCTCCCCCACCGGGGAGTCGGTCACGGTCCACATGGTCATACCTCCTCGGGCACGGCAAGGCTGTGCCACAGCAGCATCTGGGCGTACGAGCGCCACGGGCGCCAGGCCTCGGCGAGCGTCTCGGCCCGGCCCGGGTCCTGGCCGAGACGGCGCAGCGCAGCCCTCGTCCCGGTGTCGGTGGGCAGGAACCGGTCGGGGTGGCCCAGCGCCCGCATGGCGACGTAGTCGGCCGTCCACGGGCCGATCCCGGGCAGGGCGAGCAGGGACTCCCGCACGTCGTCGCGGTCCGCGCCCCGGTCCAGCCGCACCCGCCCCTCGGCCAGGGCCTGGCACAGGCCGGCCAGCGCCCTGCCCCGGGCCCGGGGCACCGCCACAGTCTCCGGGTCGAGCGTGGCCAGCGCCTGGGCCGAGGGGAACAGGTGGGTCAGGCCGGGGACGGGACCGGCGTCTGGGGCGGCGATCTGCTCGCCGTGCGCGGCCACCAGCCGCCCCGCCAGCGTGCGAGCGGCCCCCACGGTGACCTGCTGGCCCAGCACGGCCCGGACCGCGAGCTCGTCACCGTCCACGTGGCCCGGCACCCGGAGCCCCGGGACCGCCGTCAGCAGCGGGCCGAGCACGGGGTCGTCCAGCAGTGCGTCCGCGACGCCCAGCGGGTCGCAGTCCGCGTCGAGCAGCCGGCGTACGCGCTCCACGGCGGCGCCGGTGTCACGCAGGTCGGTGAGGGCGAAGGTGGCGGGCACGAACGCGGTGCCGGGGCGGTCCAGGTCCTCGAGCCGCAGCGAGACGACACCGGGGCCGCGCGGCAGCCGCAGGGTCCGCGAGTACGTCGAGCCGTCGACCGCCTCCACACCGGGCACCGCCCGGCGCGCGAGGAAGGCGAGCAGCGCCCGCCCGGCGAACGGGGTGCGTACCGCGAGCCGCAGCGCCACGGTCCCGTCCGCGGCGGCCGGCGCGTGCCGTCGACCGCGGAGCTGGGTCGGCGTGGTGGCGTACACCTCGCGGACGGTGTCGTTGAACTGCCGGACGCTGGAGAACCCGGCCGCGAAGGCCACGTCGGCGAACCCCAGCGGCGAGCTCTCGATCAGGACCCGCGCCGTCTGGGCCCGGTGCGCCCGGGCGAGTGCGAGCGGTCCCGCACCCAGCTCCTCGACCAGCAGCCGGGTGAGGTGCCGGGGGCTGTACCCCAGGTCGGCCGCGAGCCCCGACACGCCCTGACGGTCGACCACCCCGTCGGCGATCAGCCGCATGGCGCGTCCGGCGACGTCCGCCGCGACGTCCCAGTCCGGGGAGCCGGGGGTCGCGTCCGGCACGCACCGCTTGCAGGCCCGGTAGCCCGCCGCCTGGGCGGCCGCGGCCGTCGGGTGGAAGGTGACGTTGGCCGGCGCGGGGGTGCGCGCGGGGCAGGAGGGCCGGCAGTAGATCCCGGTGGTCCGCACCGCGGTGTAGAAGACCCCGTCGAAGCGCCGGTCCCGGCTCCGGACCGCGCGGTAGCAGGACTCGTGGTCGAGTCCCGCGGCTCGCTGGGTGCTGGTGCTCATGGGTCCATCCTGCTCGCATCCAAGCACAGCGGCTGGCGGGAATCGGACGGGGCGCTCAGGGCGGCTGCCGCTCCCCCGCCAGCCGCGCAGCAGGCGACCCGTCAACTCCCGTCGGGTCCGTCGGGTGCGTCCAGCCGGCAGGCCATCAGCACGTCGTCCACCTCGCGGCCGTCGAGGACGAACTCCCCGCGGAGCGTGCCCTCCACGACGAACCCGTGGGACCGGTAGAGCCGCATCGCGTCCTCGTTGGTCGAGAGCACACGCAGGGAGAGCTTCGTGGCGCCGCGACGGCGAGCCTCGGCCAGGGTGGCCTCGAGGAGCAGGCGCCCGATCCCCTGCCCCTGGTGCTCCGGGTCCACCGCGAGCCCGTTGAGGAGCACCACGTGCGCGTGCGAGGGCGCCTGGGTGTGCTGCTGGAGGAGCGCGTAGCCGCAGGGCACGTCGTCCTCGGTCACGGCGACCAGCGCGTCGGCCGGAGCAAGCCGGTCGCCGAAGAACGGCGTCGACGGGTCCTCCCGGGGCATCGGGGCGACCTGCGGGCTCCAGGTGCGCTGGTCGATCTCCCGCAGCCGGTCCGAGTCCTCGGGCCGGCCTTGTCGGGTGGTGATCACGGGCGGAGTGTTTCACATCACGTGACGCGCGCGGGCGGCCCGGGAAACGCCGAAGGGCCCCGATCCGCTTCTCGCGGATCAGGGCCCTTCGGTTGCTGTACCCCCGACCGGATTCGAACCGGCGCTACCGCCTTGAGAGGGCGGCGTGCTAGGCCGCTACACAACGGGGGCTTGCGGGTGTCACCCGGCGATTTCTACTGCCTGGCGACGGAGCGAAACTCTAGACGAACTGGTGTTTCGCACCAAATCCCGGCCTGGGCCGGGATTTCGCTGGGATACAAGGACTCGAACCTTGACTAACTGAACCAGAATCAGTCGTGCTGCCAATTACACCATATCCCACTGTTCCGGCCCCACGAGGAAGCCGTTCGGCTCCCTTAGGGAACCGAGTGGGAACGATACACGTGGCCTTCGGGCCCCGCCAAAACGGCCCTCTCCACCGTCCTCGCCACGCCCATCTGCCGGGCCACGAACCAGGCCAGTCCGAGGTAGACCAGGGACCGGGTCAACGTCGCCGGAAGGCTCCACCAGGTGCCTCCGGTGGGGTTGAGCGCATCGCCCAGGTCGGAGAACGCCAGCGCCAGGCCGAAGGCGATGAAGTTGTTGAGCACGTGCATCGCCAGGGCCGCCTCCAGCCCGCCGGTGACGATGACGAGCACCCCGGCAACCACGCCGAAGGCGAACCGGTCGACGAAGACCGGCAGGTCCTGCGCACCGTGCGCGAGCCCGAACAGCAGCGCGGGGACCAGCACCGCCAGCACGCGGGCCAGCACCACCCCGCCGACCATCCCGCCGATCGCCTGGGTCAGGTAGCCGCGGAACAGGTACTCCTCCCCCGCCGCCTGCCAGGGCGTGAGCAGCAGCACGACGAGGAGGAAGTCGCGGGTCGTCGTGGTGAACGCGTTGACCTCCACCGGGACGGCCTGCACGGCCTCCTGGGGGACCAGCGAGGAGACGACGAGGGTCGCGAACAGGGCCAGGAACGAGAGCCCGAAGCAGACCGCGAAGTAACCCCAGCGCATGCGGGGGCCCACCGAGGTGACCCAGCGCAGCGGGAGCCGGTGCAGGCCGCGGGAGACCGCCCAGACCAGCGCGATGGCACTGGCCAGGACGACGTTGAGATAGGCCAGCGTCAGCGGGCTGGGATCCCGGGTGTCACCCATCGCCTCGAGCGAGGCCAGCACCGGCTCGCCGGCCGCCACGAAGCCCACGACGAAGAGCAGCTGCCAGACCAGCGGGGCGACCAGGAACGAGCCCAGGACGGCCACCAGGACGCCCAGGAGGGGCCGCCAGAGGCCGCGTGGGCCCGCCCGGTGCAGTCGGTGGTACTCGAGCGCCCGTTCTTCCTCCCTGACGGCCTGATCCCTGCCGGGCTCTCCCCTGCCGTCCTCCCTCATGACCGCCTCCTGGTCAGCCGAGCGCGTCGCGCAGCCGCGAGAGGCTCCGCTCCCGACCGAGCAGCTCCATCGACTCGAACAGCGGCGGCGAGACCTTGCGACCGCTGATCGCGATCCGCACCGGACCGAACGCGACGCGCGGCTTGAGCCCGCGCTCCTCGATCAGCGCCGTCCGCAGCGCCTGCTCGATCTCGGCGGTGGCCCAGCTCTCCAGCCCGGACAGGGCGTCGTACGCGGCGGAGACGACCTCCTTGCCGGCCTCGTCGATCGTCTCGGTCCGGGTGAAGTCGGACTCGTCGACGAAGAGGAACCCGAGCATCGGGGCGGCCTCGGTGAGCTTGTTCATCCGCTCCGCGACCAGCGGCATCGCTAGCTCGAGCATCTTCGCGTCCGCGTCGCTGACCGGGTCGCTGAGCACCCCCTCGTCCTTGAGGAAGGGGATCACCCGGTGGGTCAGCTCGTCGAGCGAGAGCATCCGCATGTGGTCGGCGTTGATCGCCTCGGCCTTCTTCAGGTCGAAGCGCGCGGGGTTGGGGTTGACGTCGCCGATCTCGAACTTGCCCACCATCTCCTCGAGCGTGAACACATCGCGGTCGGGCGCGATCGCCCAGCCCAGCAGGGCCAGGTAGTTGAGCAGCCCCTCGGGCAGGAAGCCCTGCTTGCGGTAGAGGTCCATGTGCGCCTCGGGGTCGCGCTTGGAGAGCTTCTTGTTCCCCTCCCCCATCACGTAGGGCAGGTGCCCGAACGCCGGGGTGCTGGTGGCCACGCCGATGTCGATCAGGGCGTCGAAGAGGGCGATCTGGCGCGGGGTGCTGGAGAGCAGGTCCTCGCCCCGGAGCACGTGGGTGATCCCCATCAGGGCGTCGTCGACCGGGGCGACCAGCGTGTAGAGCGGGTCCCCGTTGGCGCGGCAGAGCGCGAAGTCCGGAACGAACTCGGTCTGGAAGGTGATCTCGCCGCGCACCAGGTCGTCGAAGGCGATCTCGCCCTCGGGCATCCGGAACCGGACCACGGGCTTGCGCCCCTCCGCGCGGAACGCCGCGACCTGCTCGTCGGTCAGGTCGCGGCAGAAGCCGTCGTACCCCATGACCTTGGAGCCGGCGGCCTTGCGCCGGGCGGTGGGCTCGTCGCCGGTGCAGTAGCAGTCGTAGGTGTAGCTGCTCTCCCGGAGCCGGGTCAGCACGTCGGCGTAGATCTCGCTGCGCTCGGACTGCCGGTACGGGCCGTAGGGGCCGCCCACCAGGGGGCCCTCGTCCCAGTCGAGCCCGAGCCACTGCATCAGGTCGATGAGCGAGTCGTAGGACTCGGTGGTGTTGCGCTCCTTGTCGGTGTCCTCGATCCGGAAGACGAAGGTGCCACCGTGGTGGCGGGCGAAGGCCCAGTTGAAGAGCGCCGTGCGGGCCAGTCCGACGTGCGGGCTCCCGGTCGGGCTGGGGGCCATCCGGACGCGGACGCCGGACGTTCCTGGGGGAGTCGTCGAGTCGCTGGTGCTGGTCACCGTGTCGCCACCTTGTTCGTGAGGGTTCCGATGCCGGCGATGGAGACCTCGATCTCGTCGCCGACCTGCATAGGGCCGACACCCGCGGGGGTGCCGGTGAGGATGACGTCGCCGGGCAGCAGCGTCATCACGCTGGAGACGTACGCGACCAGGGTCGGCACGTCGAAGATCAGGTCCTTGGTCGAGCCGTCCTGGACCAGGTCGCCGTTGAGGTGGGTCTGCAGGCTGACGCCGTCGGCGAAGGTCTGCGGGTCCAGGTCCGTCTCGATCCACGGGCCGAGCGGGCAGAAGGAGTCGAACCCCTTGGCCCGGGTGAACTGGCCGTCGGCGCGCTGGAGGTCGCGGGCGGTCACGTCGTTGCCGATCGTGTAGCCGTGGATCACGTCGGTGGCGCGCTCGACCGGCACGTCGCGGCAGATCCGGCCGATCACCACGGCCAGCTCGCCCTCGTAGTGCAGCTCGGAGGTCTGCGGCGGGTAGAAGACCGGGTCGCCCGGACCGACCACGCTGGTGTTGGGCTTGATGAACATCATCGGCTCGGTGGGCACGTCGTTGCCCAGCTCGGCGGCGTGGTCGGCGTAGTTGCGCCCGATCCCGACGACCTTGCTGCGCGGCAGCACCGGCGCGAGCAGCCGCACGTCAGCGAGCTTGTGCTCCTCGGCCAGGAGCTTGATCCCGACGTAGAGCGGGTCGCCGGCCAGGGCCACGATCGTGGTCTCCGGGTCCGGTTGTCCGTACTCGTCGATCTCGCCCGTCACGACGCCGTAGAGCGGCTCTTCCCCGGTGGTGAATCTCGCGATGCGCACTCCACGAGCCTATCCGGCTGTGGCGCGGCGCACCGCCCCGAGGCTGCGCCGTACGTCGTCGGCGTCGGTGGACCAGTTGCTCACCGAGATCCGCAGCACCGCGCGCCCCCGCCAGCGGGAGCCCGACATCCAGGCGGTGCCGTCGGCGAGGATCGCCGCCACCGCGTCCCGGGTGCCCTCGTCGTCGCCGAAGCCGACGCAGACCTGGGTGAAGACCACGTCGTTGAGCACCTCGGCGCCCGGCACCTGCGCCATCCCCGCGGCCAGCTCCCGGGCCCGGGCGACCAGGCCGTCGACCAGGTCGGCGACCCCCGTGCGGCCCAGCGACCGGAGCACCGCCCAGACGGGGAACGCCCGGCCCCGTCGGCTGAGCTCGGGCACCTTGTCGAACGGCTCGCCGGCCTCGTCCAGGATCAGGTAGTCCCCGGTCATCCCCATCGCCGCCCGGAGGGCCGAGCGGTCCCGCACCAGTGCCAGCCCGCAGTCGTAGGGGACGTTCAGGGTCTTGTGCGCGTCGGTGGCCCACGAGTCCGCCTCCTCGACGCCCTGGACCAGGTGGCGCAACGCGGGCGAGGCCGCGGCGAACAGCCCGAACGCGCCGTCCACGTGCACCCAGGCGCCGTGCGCGTGGGCCGACGCGATCGCCTCGCGGAACGGGTCGAAGGCCCCGGAGTGCACGTTGCCGGCCTGGAGCACCACGACCGTCGGTCCGTCGCTCCGCTCCGCCAGCGCGCGGTCGAGGTCCGCGACCACCAGCCTGCCCTGGTCGTCGGCGGCGACCAGCTCGGGCTCGCCGAGGCCCAGGTAGCGCAGCGCCAGGTCGACGGTGTCGTGCCGCTCGGCGCCGACCAGCACCCGCACGCCCGGCCCGCCGACCAGGCCCCGACTGGCCACGTCCCACCCGGCCCGGCGCAGCACCTCGTCGCGGGCGGCCGCCAGGCAGGTGAAGTTCGCCATCGTGCCGCCGGTGACGAACCCGACGGCAGTGCCCTCCGGCAGCCCCAGCAGGTCGACCAGCCAGCGTTCGGCCAGGTCCTCCACGGCCGTGTGCGCCGGGGTGAGCCGGCGCAGCCCGCAGTTCTGGTCCCAGGCGCTGGTGAGCCAGTCCGCGGCCAGGGCGGCGGGGTGGGTGCCGCCGATCACGAAGCCGAAGAACCTGCCCGACGGCATCGCGGTCAGGCCGGGCTCGCAGGCCCCGGCCAGGAGGTCGACCACCTCGGCCGGGTCCGTGCCACCGTCCGGGAGGTCGGGCCCCAGCCGCGCGGTCACCTCCTCGGCACCGGCCCGCGGGGGCACGGGGCGGTCCGGTAGCGAGCGCAGCCAGGCGAGCGCGTGCGCGTGCGCCCGGTCCAGGGCTGCCCCGGACGTCGTGCCGCGCTCCCGGCCGTCGCCGTCGCCGCTCATGCCTCCCAGTGTGTGCCGGGCGCAGCCTGCCGGGAAGCCCCTGGCTGCTCCGGCCTACGCTCGTCCCGTGCAGTGGCTGGAGCGTGCGGAGTGGGAGTCGAGGGCGACGGCCCACCGCGAACGCCTCCGCCCGTTCGTCGAGCCGCACCTCGAACGCCGCCGGCACGCGGTCAAGCACCCGGTGCACGACTTCCTCTTCACCTACTACGGCTTCCGGCCCGCCCAGCTGCTCCGTTGGCACCCGGGCGCCGGGGTCGCGCTCGCCGACGCCCCGGAGTACGACGGCCTCAAGGGCTACGCCCCGGCGCCCGGCGACGGCGGGGCAGCCGTGACCGTGTCCGCGTCGTACGTCGCCTCCCAGCGCACGCTGCTGGAGACGCTGCGCCGGCTGCTCGCCGCGACCGCGGCCCGGCCCGCCTCGTTCGGCTGCTTCGGGCTGCACGAGTGGGCGATGGTCTACCGGCTCGACGAGGACGAGACGCGGCACGCCGACTGGCCGCTGCGCCTGGGGCCGGCCGGCACCGACGCGGTGGTCGAGTCGCACCGGGTGGCCTGCTCGCACTTCGACGCCTACCGGTTCTTCACCCCCGCGGCCCGCCCCCTCAACGCCCTGCGCCCGGGGCCGGACGACCGGCCCGACTTCGAGCAGCCGGGCTGCCTGCACGCGACGATGGACCTCTACAAGCACGCGGCCAGGCTCATCCCGATGGTCTCCTCCGACCTGGTCGCCGACTGCTTCGAGCTGGCCCGTGACGTCCGGGTGCTCGACATGCGCGCCGCGCCCTACGACCTGACGGGGCTCGAGGTCGACGGGGAGCCGTTCGTCCCGGTGCCGATCGAGACGGCCGCGGGCAAGCAGGAGTACGCCGCCGCGCAGCGCGGGTTCGCCGAGCGTGCGGCCCCGCTCCGGGCGCGGCTGCTGGCCGAGTGCGAGCGGCTGCTGGCCACGCTCGACGACCCGCAGTGACCGGGCGATGACCGGGTACGGCGGCCACAGCGTGCTCCAGGTGCCGGTGCCGGCGCTGGAGCCGTGGGTGCGCGAGCGCACCGCGTTCTACGACCGCGACTACGTCTCGGACGACCCGGCGTTCGGGCACGCCCACGTGACCGCGCTGGCGCCGTTCCTGACCGCGCCCGACGAGCAGGCGCTGGCGCGGGTGGCCGAGATCGCCGGTCGCGTGCCGCCGTTCGACTACGTCCTGGAGCGCACCGGCACCTTCCCCAACGGGATCGTGCACCTGCTGCCGGACCCGGACGGCGGGTTCCGGCGGCTCACCCGGCTGCTGGTCGAGGCGTTCCCCCAGTGCCCGCCGTACGCCGGCCAGTTCCCCGACCCGGTGCCGCACGTGACCCTGGACGCGCTCTCCGAGCACGTCACCGAAGCGTCGACCAGGGCGGCGGTGGCGCCGTTCCTCCCCGCGCGTTCCCGGGCGACCCGGCTGGACCTGGCCTGGTACGAGCCGGGGCGCTGCCGGGTGCTGCACAGCTGGCCGCTGGGCCGGGCCGCCCAGGACCAGGCTGCTCAGAACTCGTAGCCGAGCTCCTCGATCGAGTCGGAGAAGAGCTTGGCGACCTTGTCCCGGGAGACGTCGTCGTAGAGCTCGCGGTAGTCGCGCCGGGGTCGCGCCGACCCCTTGGCCCGGGGCAGCTCGGGTGACCCGGGCAGCCCGAGGTGCTCCCAGACCTCCGCCAGCTCCTCGCCGAGCCGCTCGTAGCGCAGGATGCGGTCGACCGCGACCTTCCCGTCGATCCGGTAGATGCGCTGGTTCTCCGCGAGCTGCTCGACGCTCTCCTCGTCCACGAACTCCGAGAACGGCGGGGCGACCCTGGCGCCGGGGCGCTCGCGGAACTTCCAGTAGTAGAGCGAGACCACGGTGTCCCACGGGTTCCGCTCGATGGCGAACCGGTAGTAGTCGTCCCAGGTCGCGCGGCCCAGGACCTTGCGCACCTTCTGGGCCGGCATGTGGTTGAACGCCCGGCGCACCAGGGGCGGCGACTCGTGGTTCTGCGGACCGCGGCCACCGGCGGCGGCCCGCAGCTCCTCGTCCTCCGGGCTGATCCGGCTGATGATGTCGTCGGGTCCGCAGATCTTCGACAGCGCGATCTCCACGCTCGTCCCGGCGGTCTTGCGCGTCTTGAGGAAGACGAAGCGGTGCTGGTGCGAGACGATCACGGGCGCCACTCTAGCCAGGTCCGGCTCGCCCCTCCGGTGCCCCGCCCCGGCCGCTCCGCGCCGCTGAGCCGCCTCTACCGTGACGTCATGGCGCGCGAGGAGCAGGACCGGACGTTCACCGACGAGGACTGGTACGGCGAGGAGCTGGACGGCGACCGCTTCGTCCGGTGCACATTCAGCCGGGTCGACCTCACCGAGGCCCGGCTCTCGGGCGTCTACTTCGAGGAGTGCGTCTTCGACGGCGTCCGGTTCAACGCCGCCTCCCTGGTCTCGACCGCCCTGGTGGTCTGCACGGTGCGCCGCTCCAACTTCTTCGACGTCACCTTCGACGGCTGCAAGGTCACCGGCACCACGTTCTCCGAGTGCACCCTGCGCCCGATCAAGGTCCGGGGCGGGCAGTGGCGCGGGGTGGGGCTGCGCGGAGCGGACCTGCGGGCGGTCGACCTCTCCGGGCTGGACCTGCGCGAGTCCGACCTGGCGGGCGCCGACCTGACCGGGGCACGGCTCCGGGGCACGGCGCTGGACGGCGCCGACCTGCGGCAGGCCAAGCTTGCCCGCGCCGACCTGATCGGCGCCTCCCTGGGCCGGGTCGACCTGGCGGCCGCCGAGCTGCGCGAGACCAGGCTGGACCTGGTGGGCGCCGTGCTCCTCGCCGAGCAGCACGGCGCGCTGGTCTCCCCCGACCCCGCCTGACCTCCCCCGCCGCCGCCTGACCCCGCCGAGGTCAGCGGGTGGTCGGCTGGCCCACCCGCACCCGGATGCCGTCGATCAGCAGCGCGAGCCCCGCGTCGAAGTCGGAGGAGTGCGGTGGCTCGGCGTCGATGGCGCCGGCGCTGCTGGCCTGCAGCCGGGTCTGCTCCTCGCCGGTGTGCCCGAAGACCAGGTGCAGGAGCGTGCGGGCCGCCGTGGCGCGCAGCCCGGCCGGGAGCCCGCTGCCGACCAGGGCGTCGTCGACCGCCTCGTACGCCGCGTGGGCGCCGAGCCCGAAGGCGTGCACGGTGGCCACCAGCTCGGCTCCGTCGCGCCAGGCGAGCATCGCGTCGCGGAGCCGGCGGCAGACCGTGCGCAGCCGCGCGTCCCACTCCCCCTGCTCACGGGGCATCTCGGGCTCGCCCGGCTCACCGGGGTGGCCATCCCCCAGCCCACGCGCCAGGATCTCGTCGGCGACCGCGGCCAGCAGGGTCTGCTTGTTGGCGAAGTGGTGGTAGAGCGCACTCGGCTGGACGCCCAGCTCGCTGCCGAGCCGGCGCATGGTCAGGTCGGCCAGTCCGTAGTCGTCGAGGACCTCGAGCGCCCGCTGCACGACGTCGCCGCGGTGGTAGCGCACCGGTGCTCCTTTCGACGGGGACGAGGCTGTCTTCGCCAGGCCAAGCATGGGCGGGACGAGTTCTCCGACTCGGTTGACGTCGTCCGGGCCCGACCCTAACCTGAACGCCGTTCACCTGACCAGCGTTCAGTTCTCGCGACGAGAGACCAGCCATGAGCAACCGCCCCCGCCGCACCGGCACCGACCTCGCCCTGGTCGCCTCGTTCGCCGCGCTGATCGCCGTCTGCGCGATCCTGCCGGCGATCAAGATCGGCCTCCCGGTCGGGATCACCCTGCAGACGTTCGCCGTCCTGCTCTCCGGCGCCGTCCTGGGCGCCCGGCGGGGCTTCCTCGCCGTGGTCCTCTACCTGGCCGTGGGCGCCGCCGGGCTCCCGGTCTTCTCCGAGGGCCGGGCCGGGCTGGGCGTCTTCCAGGGCCCCAGCGTGGGTTACCTGCTGGCCTTCCCGCTGGCCGCCGCCTGCTGCGGGTTCCTGGTCGAGCGGCTCCCCCGCGGCGCCGCCAGCCGCTCGGTGCCGCTGGTCTTCGTCTCCGGCCTGGTCAGCTCGCTGCTCTTCGTCCACACGCTGGGGGTGGCCGGGATGGCGCTGCGGGTGCCGATGGACTGGGTCGACGCGGTGGTCGCCGACGCCGCCTTCTACCCCGGCGACGTGGTGAAGAACCTGGCGATGGCCTTCGTCGCCACGGCGGTGCACCGGGCCTTCCCGGACCTCCTGCCGACCCGCCGCGCACGGCGGGTCGAGGTGCGCGAGACCATTCCCGGGTGAGCCGCATCGAGCTGGACCGGGTCGTCGTCACCGCCGACACCGCCGAGGGTCCGCTGACCATCCTGCACGAGACCTCGCTCGTGGTCACCGAGCAGCGGCTCGCGCTGATCGGCCCCAACGGCTCGGGCAAGTCGACGCTCGCCCGCGTCCTCAACGGCCTGGTGCTGCCGTCCTCCGGCACGGCCCTGGTCGACGGCCTGGACGTCGACCGCGACGGCCGCGAGGTCCGCCGCCGGGTCGGCTTCGTCTTCACCGACCCGGCCGCCCAGCTGGTGATGCCGACCGTGGCCGAGGACGTCGCCCTCTCCCTGCGGCGTACCCACCGGCACCGCACGGCGCGCCGGGCCGCCGCCCTGGAGGTGCTGGCCAGGTTCGGCCTCGAGGAGCTCGCCGACCGCAGCGTGCACGCCCTCTCGGGCGGCCAGCGCCAGCTCCTGGCCATCGCCGGGGTGCTCGCGGCCGCGCCCGACGTCCTCGTCGCCGACGAGCCCACCACCCTGCTCGACCTGAGCAACGGCCGGCGGGTGGCCGACCTGCTGTTCTCCCTCCCCCAGCAACTGGTGCTGCTCACCCACGACCTGGACCTGGCGGCGCGCTGCGACCGCGCCCTGGTGATGGAGTCCGGTCGCGTCGTCTTCGACGGCCCCGCCGCGGACGCGGTCGCCGCCTACCGGGCGACCGCGTGAGCACCCCCCTGCTCGGCGGCTACCGGCCGGGCGACACCTGGCTGCACCGCACCCCGGCGGCGGTGAAGCTGGTGGCCCTGGCCGTGCTGAGCATCGTCGTCGTCACGGTCCGCGGGCCGGGAAGCGGACTGGTCGCGCTGGGGCTGGCACTGGTCCTGGTGCTCTGGTCGGGCATGGGCTGGCGGCTCGCGCTGAAGGTGCTGCGCACCCTGCTGCTGGTCTCCGTCCTGGTCGCCGGCTACCTGATCTGGCAGCGCAGCTGGGCGCTCGCGGTCGAGCAGGTGAGCGACCTGGTGGCCCTGGTGCTGCTCGCCGCGGTGCTCACCGCCACGACGGCGGTCGACGACATCCTCGAGGTGGTCACCACCGCGCTGGGGCCGACGCGTCGCCTCGGCGTGCACCCCGAGCGGGTCGCGCTCGCGTTCAGCATGGTGCTGCGAGCGATCCCGAGCATCCTCGAGGTCGCCCGGGAGACCCGGGACGCCGCCCGCGCCCGGGGGCTGGAGCGCAGCCCGCGCGCCCTGCTGACCCCAATGGTCATCCGCACGGTCGCCCAGGCACGGCGTACCGGCGAGGCGCTGCACGCCCGCGGCCTGGCCGACGACTGAGCGGCGACTGAACGGCGGATATCCTCTCGCGGGTGATCGTCTCCCGCGCGCAACGGCTGCTCTTCGTGCACGTGCAGAAGACCGGAGGGCTCTCCACCGACACGCTGCTGGAGTCCCTCCTCCCCGACGCGGAGCGGGTGCAGGGACTGCCCGGCACCCGGCACGCCAAGCTGCGCGCCGCCCTGCGCGCGCACCCGGAGTACGCCGACTACTTCGTCTTCGGGTTCGTCCGCAACCCCTGGGCCCGGCTGCTCTCCTGGCACGCGATGGTGCTGCGGCGCACCAGCTCGGCCCAGGACGGCAACGAGTACATCGCGGCCCGGCTGGAGGCCAACAGCTTCTGGCGCAAGGTGGGCGAGGAGTACGCCGACTTCGAGGAGTTCGTGCTCCGCGGCACCCGGGAGATCCCGCGCCTGGGCACCCCGCAGATCGACTGGCTGCGCGCCCCCGGGCGCGAGGCCGACTTCATCGGCCGGACCGAGAGCTTCGACGCCGACCTGGCCACGGCCCTGGAGAAGGCCGGCGTCGAGGTGCCGCCCGGGGCCATCCAGCGGCGCAACGCCGGGCCGCCGGCCGACTACCGCAGCGCCTACACCCCCGCGATGCGGGACCGGGTGGCCGAGGCCTTCGCCGAGGACATCGAGGCGTTCGGCTACCGGTTCTGAGCCGCGCCTCTCACAGCCGAGCGCGTCACAGCCCGGTGCGTCACAGCCCGGCGAGCAGGCCGCGCAGGGCGGCCTCGTTGCGGTCGAAGTCGAACTCCCAGCCGGACTGGAACGCGGAGTAGGAGAACTCCCCCGGCGGGTGCGACTGGTCGGCGGCGCTCCAGAAGTAGTGCAGGTCGCAGCCCAGCACCCCGGAGATCAGGTCCTCGTTGCGGGCGTCGTACGACTCCTGGTTGAGCACGATGACCGTGGGCCGCGAGGTGGCGAAGATCAGGTTGAACATCCCGGTCCCGCCGAACCCGGCGACCACCGTGGCCGCGTCGAAGACCGCGGCCTGCTGCGCGACGTCCAGCTGCTCGGGCCGCAGGACCGTGAAGCCGTAGGAGGCGAAGAGCGCCTCGACCCGCGCGTGGTTGCGGCAGGCGCGGTTGCCCCCGTGCCGGGTGACGAAGATCCGCTCCGAGCGCGGTGGCGGCTCGAACTCGGTCGCCAGCAGCCCGTCACGGACCCGCTGCCAGACCCCGAGCAGGTCGGGGTGGATCGCGTACGGCGGCTTGTTGTGGAGCATCGGGGTGGCGGCGTACAGGCTCTGCACGCGCACCGGGTCGCGGATCCAGGTGACGTCCGAGGCACCGATGCCGAAGGCCTCGAGCAGGCGCAGGTCGGCCCGGGGGCGCTTGCGTCGCGCGTCGCGCGGGTGCTCGCGCATCAGCAGCCGCACGCCGGGCTCCCGGGCCACGACCTCCGGCCATGCCCACAGCTTGGCCAGGGCCTCGGTGAGCAGGTGGCCGTAGTGCCCGGCGTTCTTGTACTCGAAGTAGTAGTAGTCGCCCGCGAGCGACTCGGGCGGCCGCTCCTCGAGCCGGCGCCGGGCGTGCCGGGGGCCGACGGGTGAGAGCTTGCGGTTCTCCAGCGGCCGGTGGTCGAACCACTTGAACGACTCCGGCAGCACGGTGCTGCCCGCGGTCACCACCATCCCGTCCCAGAGCTCGACCGGGCCGGCGTAGTGCCGCAGCTGCACGACGGGAGCGCGCAGGAGGCCGTCGGTGGAGGTCGCGGGCGGGTCCCCACGACCCGCCGGGTCGTCGACGGCACCGGTCACCCGCCGTCCAGGGTCGAAGGTCCCCCCGGCCCGGACGGCCAGGGGGGTCACCCGGACGCCGCTCCGGGCCGGGAGCAGCACCTGCACGTCCTCCTCGGTGAGCAGCAGGAGGTGCTCGGCGACCTTCCTCACCACCAGCACCCCTGCGTGCTCGCGGACCGGCCCGATGGACCGTGCGTGCTCGGCCGCGATCGCGTCCACGACCCTGCGCCCCCCGCTCGGCTGCAGCCACCGCCGGCGCTGCCGCCGGCGTCGCGAGGGCACCAGGGAGAGCACCTCGACGTACGCCCCGCCCTGGCGCAGGTGAGGCCACGCGCTCGCTCCCTCCGCTCCCTGTGCGGCCTCCGCCGCCCCGTCCTCCGCTGGGGCCCGGGGCGGGCGCGCCCTCGACACCGTGGTGAGGTCCACGACGAGGTCCACGTCTCCCAGGTGCGCGAGCCGCTCCTCGGCGCCGGGGCCGGTGACCACGACCTGGAGGCGGCCGGGCAGCGTGGTGCGGACCGTCCGCGCCAGCCACCGCCGGGCGCGCCACGACGGGCGCTCGGGCGTGAGCACCACGGAGGTGCCCGGGCAGCGGCGGATCCGGCGGGTCAGCTCGCGGTAGACCCCGAGGCGGTCACGCAGCAACGAGAACTGGCGGGAGACCCGGTTGGCGAGCCGGCGCAGGAGGTCCATCCTCCAGCGGTACGTCCGTCCTCCGGGGCCGGGTAGGGACCTTGGGCCCTCACCACCCGGGCGGCCTCCGGGCCTCCCAGGGCGCCGCGGACTCGACCTGGGCGCAGACCGCCAGCAGCAGCTCCTCCTCCGCGGGCCTGGCGGCGAGCATCACCCCCACGGGCAGGCCCTCCGGCGTCCAGTGCAGCGGCAGCGAGGCCGCCGGCATCCCGGTGACGTTCCAGGCGGAGGTCCAGGGCGTGAACCGCTTCTGCGCCTCGAAGTCGGCGTGCGGATCGGCGTCGTCGCGCAGCGCCCCGACCCGCAGCGGTGGCGCGGCCACGGTCGGGGTCAGCACCAGGTCGTACGGCGCCAGCGCGCTCAGGGCCTCGGCCGCGTACCGGCGCAGCGCGCCGACCGCCAGCGCGAACCCGGGGCCGGAGACGGCGTGGCCGCGGTCGCTCAGCCAGCGGGTCAGCGGACGCAGCCACTCCTCGCGTCCCGCGGGCGCCGGGGAGAGGGCGGTCAGCACCGACCAGCAGGTCTCGAAGACCGGCACCGCCTCCCGCGGCAGCGGCACCGGCACGTCCTCCACGTGGTGTCCCAACGACTCCAGGAGCGCCGAGGCGTCCTCCCAGGCGCGCAGGCACTCGGGGTCCACGGGAGTCTCGGCCAGCACCGGGTCGGCGAACCTGGCCACCCGCAGCCTCCCCGGCTCGCGGTCGCACGCCTCGAGGAAGGTGCCGGACGGCTCGGGCGCCCAGGTCGGGTCCCCCACCTCCCGACCGGCCAGCACGTCGAGCAGCGCGGCCGCGTCGCGCACGGTCCGGGCGATCGGCCCCGTGACCCCGAGCCCGATCGGGTCGCCGTACATGGGCGCTCCGCTCACCCGGCCGCGGGACGGCTTGAGACCCACCAGTCCGCAGCAGGAGGCGGGGATCCGGATCGAGCCGCCGCCGTCCGACCCCTGGGCCAGCGGCACCAGACCGGCCGCGACCGCCGCGGCCGCGCCGCCCGACGAGCCGCCAGCCATCCGGGTGCGGTCCCAGGGCGTGACCGCCGGGGGCAGACCCTCGGGCTCGGTGTAGCAGGGCGAGCCGAACTCCGGGGTGCTGGTCTTGCCCAGCGACACCATCCCGGCGGCCTCGATCGAGAGCACCACGTGGTCGGAGGTCTCGGGCACGTGGTCGTCGTACGCCGCGGACCCGAACGTGGTGCGCACCCCGGCGGTGGGGTTCAGGTCCTTGATCGCGGTGGGCACGCCGTGCAGCGGCGAGCGACCGCCGGACGGGAGCGACCTGGCCCGTTCCCGGGCCTGGTCGGGAGTGCGGGTGACGAAGGCGCCGACGTCGTCGGCCCGGGCGAGGTAGTGCTCGACCAGCTCGAGGGGTGAGACCTCGCCGCCGCGCACGGCGGCCCCCTGCTCCAGCGCGGTCAGGTCGTGGAGCTCAGCCATGGCCGAGACCCTACGCCCGCGAGCGCCGGCCGAGCGCGAACGCGGCCGCCGCGGCGACCAGCACCGCCGCGCCGCCCAGCGCCCACCACAGCACCGGTCCCCCGGCGTCGGAGGAGCCAGGTCCCCCGGCCTCGTCCCCGCCTGTCCCGTCGCCCGCGCCGTCCGGCTCCTCGGCGAGCGGACCCCGCTCCTGTCCGGCGAGCTCCGGCACCCCCTCCTCCGTCCCGACCACCTCGACCCGGAGGGCCACGGGCGCGACGAACTCGTTGGCCTCCTCGCCCGGCAGCCGTCCCATGCCGAGGGCGAAGTACTGGTAGCCGTCCGCGACCAGCGTCTTGAGCCCGGCGTCCGGGGACTCCGCGTTGCGCACCCGGACCGGCGGCACCACGCCGGTCAGCAGGCTCGCCCGGTCACCGTGGTAGAAGTCGTGGCTCCGGGCGCCGTCCTGCTCCGCGGCCGGCACGGCCAGCTGCTGGCCCAGCGCGGAGTAGGAGCGCAGCGCCGCCGCCGCTCCCGTGAAGGTGATCACCTGCGCCGCCTGCGGGTCGGGGTCGAGACGCGCGGACATCCGCACGGCCTGGCCGTAGCCGGCGCGCACCTTGTAGACCAGCACCTCCGAGGGACGCAGGGTGTCCGCGTAGGTGGTGCCGGGCACCAGCTCGGGCGCGTCGTCGAAGGAGACCCCGCCGATCACCGGCTCGCGGGGGCCGGAGGCAGGTACGGGCACCGGCTGCAGCCCCTCGTCGGTGCGCTCCACCGCGGCCGGCAGGGCGTCGAGGTTCTCCACCGCCGGCCGACTCCCCGCCTGGAGGCGGAAGTCCTCGCCGCCGGCTCCGCTCACCACGGTGGCGACGAGCTGCTCCGCCGCTGCGCAGGGGTCGTCGGCATCGTCCGAGCTGACGACCTGGTCGTAGGCGATCCCGGTGGAGGTGATCGGCGTCATCCCGAGCAGCTGGTTGGTGACGGCGTAGTTCTGGGCACAGGTCGTGCCCTCCGGGGTGCTCAGCGCGACGCGCAGCACGGTGTTCCACGACGTCGTCAGGTCCCGCGGCCGGCGCACCAGCGCCGAGACCGAGACCCCGCCTCCCGCCGGCTTGTCCAGGAGGTAGTGACGCGCGCCCTGGTCCGGCAGCGTGGTGTCCAGGTAGGTGCCGGGCTCGAGCGGCAGCGCGGTCCCGACGGTGGTGCCGCCCTCGACCTGCTCGCCGACCAGCCGGAAACCACGCAGGTCCCGGACGCTGACCTTGAGCAGGCGCTGCGCGAGCTCCTCGGCCGAGCCGGCGTCGTAGTAGTCGCCGTTGCCGGAGCGGGCGATGCACTGCAGCGCGCTGCGTGCCTTGCCCGAGACGTCGAGCCCGACGACGTTGATGCTCAGGTCGATGCCCTGCTCGGCGAGCTCCGCGGCCACCCGGCACGGGTCGGGCTGGCAGGTGGGCTCCCCGTCGGAGAGCAGCACGATCGTGCGCGGCTCGCCCTCGACAGCGGGGCCGAGGTCCTCGGCCGCCTCACGCAGGGCGTGCCCGATCGGGGTCTCCCCGTAGGGCTGGTAGTCGGCGACCGCCGAGGTCAGCGCCGCGCGGTCCACCGGGCCCACGGGCACCACGTTCTGCGAGTCGGTGCAGGCACCCGGCTCGCCGCGGTCGAAGACCTTCGCCCCGAAGACGCGTACGCCGACCTGTGCGTCGTCGGGGAGCTGCTCGACCACTTGCCGCAACGCGGCCTTGGCCGCCTCGATCTTCGTGGTCGACCCGGAGCGCTCCTGCATCGAGCCCGAGGAGTCGAGCACCAGGACCATCCGTCCCGCCCCCTCCGCGACGGCCTCGGGCGACGCCGGGGCCGTCGCCGCGGCACCCGGCAGGGTCAGCAGCGCGGTGCCCAGCAGCGCGAGGCCGAACAGCGGGGCGAGCAGGAGGAGGATCCGAGGGAAGGGCGTTCGCATGAGCGCACCCTTCCCCCGCAACGCCGACTCCAATCTTGGGGCCGGGCTCCGGCTGCTCCGGCTCGGACCGGCTCAGTCGGCGTGCTGGCGGCGCAGCCCGAACGAGAGGCCGTCGACCAGCGCCTCCCACGAGGCCTCGACCACGTTGTGCCCGACCCCGACGGTGACCCAGCTCGACTGACCGTCGGAGGTCTCGATCAGCACCCGGGTGACCGCGTCGGTGCCGTGGCCGGCGTCCAGGATCCTGACCTTGTAGTCGACCAGCTCGAACTTCGCGACCTCGGGGTAGGCCTGGGAGATGGCCGAGCGCAGCGCCTCGTCCAGGGCGTTCACGGGTCCGTTGCCCTCGCCGGTGACCACGTAGCGCACGCCGCCGGAGACGAGCTTGACCGTCGCCTCCGAGACGGCCTCGGAGCCGGTCGGACCGGTCTCGGTGATCACCCGCCACGACTCGACGTCGAAGTAGCGCGGGCGCTGCCCCTCGACCTCCTCGGCGAGCAGGAGCTCGAAGGAGGCGTCGGCGGCCTCGAAGGTGTAACCGCGCTGCTCCAGCGCCTTGACCCGCTCGGTGACCCGGGTGGCCAGCTCCCGGTCCTCGGAGAGGTCGAAGCCGAGCTCGCGGCCCTTGAGCTCGATCGAGGCGCGTCCGGCCATGTCCGAGACCAGCAGCCGCATGTCGTTGCCGACCCCCGCCGGGTCCATGTGCTGGTAGAGGTCGGGGTCGACCTTGATGGCGCTGGCGTGCAGGCCGGCCTTGTGGGTGAACGCCGAGGTGCCGACGTAGGGCTGGCGGCTGGCCGGGGGGAAGTTGGTGACCTCCGCGACCGCGTGCGCGATCCTGGTCGCCTCCCGCAGGGCGCCGGGAGGGAGCACCGCGCGGGCGTGCTTGAGCTCGAGGTTGGCGACCACGGTGACCAGGTCGGCGTTCCCGGTGCGCTCGCCGTAGCCGTTGATGGTGCCCTGCACGTGCGTGGCTCCGGCGTCGACCGCCGCGAGCGTGTTGGCGACCGCGCAGCCGGTGTCGTTGTGGCAGTGGATGCCCACCCGGACCCCGGTCGCGTCCAGGACGTCGTGGACGACCTCGGAGACCCACGGCGGCAGCATCCCGCCGTTGGTGTCGCACAGGACCGCGACGTCCGCCCCGGCGTCGCCCGCCGCACGCAGCACCTCCAGCGCGTAGTCCCGGTTCGCCCGGTAGCCGTCGAAGAAGTGCTCGGCGTCCAGGAAGACCTTCCGTCCCTCCGCGACCAGGTGGGCCACGGTGTCGCGGACCATCGCCAGGTTCTCCGCCAACGTGGTGCGCAGGGCCAGCTCGACGTGCCGGTCGTGCGACTTCGCCACCAGGGTGACCACGGGTGCCCCGGAGTCACGCAGCGCGGCGACCTGCGGGTCGTCCGCGGCGACCGCGCCCGGGCGGCGGGTGGAGCCGAAGGCGGCCAGGACGGCGTGCCGCAGGTCGAGCTCGGTGGCGGCCCGGCGGAAGAACTCCGTGTCCTTGGGGTTGGCACCGGGCCAGCCGCCCTCGATGAAGCCCACGCCGAGGTCGTCGAGCTGGCGCGAGATCGTCAGCTTGTCGGCCACCGAGAGGTTGAGTCCCTCCTGCTGGGCGCCGTCGCGCAGCGTGGTGTCGTAGACGTGGAACGGGCCCTGCAGATCCATCTGGCTTTCCCTCGGTTCGGGTCGGGGCAACAAAAAAACCTCCCGGGGTACGGAAGGTTGCGCGCCGGGAGTCGTCCTCGGCGCGCTAGCGAATGATCACCCGCTGCTGCACGGGCTCATCGTGCCACGCGCGACTCGAGGTCGTCAGAGCAGTCCGGAGAACGAAATGGCCCGCCACGGCGCGTCCGAGCCCGGGTCCCAGTGCGTGCCGTCCTGGGCCAGCGCGATGAAGCCCGAGGCCACCGCGGCGACCACCGCCGCCGTCACCAGCCAGGCTGTCGGTCGGGCCGCCGCGGTGTGCAGCGCGGCCCCGACCGGACGACGTACGAGGTGGCCTCCGGGACCCGCCCACACCCCGACCACGACACCGACGCCCATCACGCCCAGGGAGGTGGTCTCGGGCAGCCCGACGGCGAAGCAGAGGAGTCCCACGGCGAGCCCCACGCCCAGCGCCCAGCCGGCGAGCACCACGGTGGTGGGCAGTGCCCGCAGCAGGTGGAGAGGACTGGCCAGGGCGAGCGCCACCCCGTCGTACCAGCGGGCGCCGCGAACGGCGCGACGCGCCCGCACCGCGTCGCTGGCGCGGGAGCCGGCGACCAGGAGCCAGACCAGCAGCACCAGCAGCATCCCCGAGACCCACGGGGCCCAGGCCAGCGCACCGGCTCCGACGGCCGCGAGTCCCGCGAGCAGAGTCAGGCTTCGCAGCCGAGCCAGCGCCGTGGTCCGCGTCGACGGCTCCGGGGGAGCCTCGGCGTCGGGGTCCCAGACGGTGTCCGGGTGACCCTCCACGTGAGTGTCGTGGTCCGACTCCGGGTCGGTGCCGGGGTGGAGGTCGCTCTCCCAGCCCCACCGCGGATCGGCGGTCGCGGCCTCGTCCTCGGCCCAGCGCTCGTCCTCGGCCCAGCGCCAGTCCTCGGTCGTGGCGCGGTCGGGGTCGAGCTGGGCGGCCACGAGCGGCTCGGTGCTCACCGTGGCGGAGGCCGGCGGGCGCCGCAGCCCCACCGGCCGGGTGGGCGGGCTCGGCACGGAGACCTGACCCGGCGCCAGCCACGCCTTGAGCTGGTGCACGGTGGGGCGCGCGGCTGGGTCGGGGTCGAGTGCGGCCAGCACCACGTGCCGGATCGGGCCGTCCAGCCCGCGCAGGTCGTGCTCGCCGCGCCGGACCCGGTCCATCACCGCGACGTCGGGGCCGGCGCCGAACGGCCGCCGGCCGGTCGCGGCGTAGGCCACGGTGGCCCCCCACGAGTGCACGTCGGAGGCGGGCTCGGGGTCCTGGCCGAGCAGGATCTCCGGGGCCAGGTAGCCCGGGGTCCCCAGCAGCCAGCCGACCCGGGTCAGCCGCGTGTCGTCGGCCAGCCGGGCCAGGCCGAAGTCGATCAGGACCGGGTTGCGTCCCTCCATCAGCACGTTCGACGGCTTGACGTCGCGGTGCAGCACCCCGACCCGGTGCACCGCCTCGAGGGCCTCCGCCAGGCAGCGGCCCAGGTGGACCAGGTCGTCGCCGCGGACCGTGCCCTCCTGGCGCACCTGGTCCTGCAGGGAGAGCCCGGGCACGTAGCGGGTGACCACGAACGGCACCTCGCCCCACGGATCGGCGTCCAGCACCTCCGCGACCCGGGGGCTGCGGACCCGCGAGAGGGTGTCGACCTCACGGGCCAGCCGCGCCCTCGCCTCCTGGTCGCCGACGACGTGGGGGCGCAGCACCTTGAGCGCGACCCGGGGGCCACCCGGGCGAGCCGCCAGGTGGACCACTCCCATGCCGCCCTCGCCGAGTCGGGTGAGCAGCTGGTAGCCGCCGACCTGGAGCCCCGCGGGTGGGACGGAGGGACGTGGTGCGGTCACCGGTCGAGCGTACCCGCAGACGCTCCTCCCCGGCGGGAGGGAGCGCCTGCGGGCAGGGGCTCAGCAGATCCGGTGCATCCAGCCGAAGGAGTCCTCGGCGCGGCCGTACTGGACGTCGACCAGCGCCTGACGGATGCGCATGGTCAGGTCGGTGCTGGCCGGGGCCGGGGTGGTGCCCTGGGCCGAGCGCAGCTCGCCGACCGGCGTGATCACCGCGGCGGTGCCGCACGCGAAGATCTCCACGATCTCCCCGCTCGCCACCCCCTCGCGCCACTCCTCGATGCCGAACCGGCGCTCGGTGACCTGGTGCCCCAGCTTGCCGGCCAGCTCGATCACCGAGGCCCGGGTGATCCCCTCGAGGATCGTCCCGGTCTCGGGGGTGACGATGTGCCCGTCCGCGTGGACGAAGTACATGTTCATCCCGCCGAGCTCCTCGACGTACCGCTGCTCCTGGGCGTCGAGGAAGACGACCTGGTCGCAGTCGTGCCGGCTCGCCTCCTGCTGGGCCACCAGGGAGGAGGCGTAGTTGCCGCCGGTCTTGGCCGCCCCCATCCCGCCCCGGGCGGCTCGCGTGTACTCCTCGGTGAGCCAGAGGCTCACGGGCTTGACCCCGCCCTTGAAGTACGACCCGGCCGGGCTGGCGATCACCATGAAGGTGACGTGCTGCGACGGGCGGACGCCGAGGAACTTCTCCGAGGCGAACATGAACGGCCGCAGGTAGAGGCTCTTCTCCCCCGCGCTGTCGGGCACCCAGCGGCGGTCGACCTCGACCAGCGCGTCGGCCGCGCGGACGAAGTCCTCCTCGGGCAGCTCCGGGAGCGCCAGCCGCTGGCTGGAGCGCACCATCCGGCGCGCGTTCTCCTCCGGGCGGAAGCTCCAGACGCTGCCGTCGTCGTGCCGGTAGGCCTTCATCCCCTCGAAGATCTCCTGCGCGTAGTGCAGCACCGCGGTGGCGGGATCGAGCGAGAGCGGGCCGTACGGGGTGATGCGAGCGTCGTACCAGCCCCGCTCGGGGGTCCACTCGACCGTGAACATGTGGTCGGTGAAGTGCTGGCCGAACCCCGGGTTCTCCAGGATCGCGGCGAGCTTCTGGTCGTCGACCAGGTCGGTCGAGAGGGTGGTGCTGATCTCCATGTCGTCAGGCTATCTGTTCGGCCGGCCCTGCGGTCCGGCGGCGAGTGGGAGGCGGGACCCTCACAGGCGGGCGGCGATGGCGTCGCCGACCTGCGAGGTGCTGCGTACCTGGCCCGACTCGCGCGCCGCGATGTCGTCGATCACCGCCTTCTCCACCCGGGACGCCTCCTCGGTGCGACCCAGGTGGTCCAGCAGCAGGGCCCCGGAGAGGATCGCCGCCGTGGGGTCGGCCTTCTGCTGACCCGCGATGTCCGGCGCGGAGCCGTGCACGGGCTCGAACATCGACGGCGCCGTCCGGTCGGGGTTGACGTTGCCGGAGGCAGCGAGCCCGATGCCGCCGGTGATGGCGGCGGCCAGGTCGGTGATGATGTCGCCGAACAGGTTGTCGGTGACGATCACGTCGAACCGCGCCGGGTCGGTGGTCATGAAGATCGTCGCCGCGTCGATGTGCATGTAGTCGCGGGTGACGTCGGGGAACTCCGCCCCGACCTCCTCGAAGAGCCGCCACCACACCGAGCCGGCGTGCACCAGGACGTTGGTCTTGTGCACCAGGGTGATCTTGCGGCGCGGCCGCTTCTGCGCCCGGGCGAACGCGTCGCGCAGCACCCGCTCCACGCCGTACGCCGTGTTGACGCTGACCTCGGTCGCGACCTCGGCCGGGGTGCCGACGCGCAGCGCACCGCCGTTGCCCGTGTAGGGACCCTCGGTGCCCTCGCGCACCACGACGAAGTCGACCTCGCCCGGCGCGGCCAGCGGCGACGGGACGCCCGGGAAGATCCGGGACGGCCGGAGGTTCACGTAGTGGTCCAGCTCGAACCGCAGGCGGAGCAGCAGCCCGCGCTCGAGCAGGCCGGGCGGCAGGTTCGGGTCGTTCGGCTTGCCGCCGACCGCGCCGAGCAGGATCGCGTCGTGCCCGCGGATCTCCGCGAGCACCGAGTCGGGCAGCACCTCGCCGGTCGCGAGGTAACGCTCCGCGCCGAGGTCGTACCGGGTGGGGGTGAAGGCTCCCGGGGCGACTGCGTCGAGCACCTTGAGCGCCTCGGCGGTCACCTCCGGACCGATCCCGTCGCCGGGGATGACGGCGAGCGCGACCGGGGTGGCTGATGGGGTCTGTGTCATGGCGTGAGGTTAGTTGTCGTCGGGGCGGGGACCGCCGTTGTCCCGAAGATCGAGCGCGGTCTGCAGCGCCTGCAGGCTCTGCGGGTGCTCGGGGTCGTGGCGGGCCGGGCCCCACTCGGCGGGGTACATCTCGTACATGGCTGTGCTCCTCGGTGGATCGTGATCGGTGACGGATGCGTCAGGAAGGTGCTGGAAGCAGCACCCCTGCGCCGCGGCGGACGGCCGGTCGCTCGACCACGGGTCACGTGGGAGGTGGACCGTCGGCGTCACCGAAGGCGGATCACGTCGTCCGAGAAGCGGGGCGCCGCGACGCAGTGGGCTGCTGGTCGAGGGCCACGTCAACGCCGAACACCGCGGCGAGGTGGCCCTCTGTCAGGCCTCGCCGCGGCAGTCGATGAGTACGAAGACGCTCCGCATGATGGGACCACGGTAGGCGAGCCCGCGCGGTCCGGCCGCCGGTCCGGAGAAAATGCTCGTATGTCGAGACGCCTTTCCCAGGATGAGAGACTGGCTCCATGAGCGCACCCCCTGACCTTCCCGACATCGTCGCCCGCGCCTTCGACGTGTCGCGCCGGGCGGGCTACGTCTCCTTCTGCCGCAACGAGACCGGGCGTCTCCTCGCCACCCTGGCCGCCACCCGTAGCGGAGTGATGGCGGAGTACGGCACCGGCTGCGGCGTCGGCACCGCCTGGCTCCGGTCCGGGGTGCGGACCGAGGCGCGGATCCTGACCGCCGAGCTGAACCCCGCCCTGGCCAAGGCCGCCGCGGAGATCTTCACCGACGACCCCGCCGTCGAGGTCTTCCAGGCGGACTGGTCGACCCTGGCCAGCAAGGGCCCCTTCTCGTTGCTCTTCCTCGACTCCGGCGACCCCGACAGCGTCCGGGTGGACGCGATCGCCGACCTCGTCGAGCCCGGTGGCCTGGTGGTGCTCGACGACTTCACCCCGTGCGAGTCGTGGCCGCCGATCCACCTCGGCCGGGTCGACACCCTGCGCGAGGAGTGGCTCACCGACGAGCGGTTCACCGCCGTCGAGGTGATGATCGCCCCGGACGCCTCGGCCCTGATCGCCACCCGCCGCTGACCACCCGGTGACCGCCGGGAACGGCGGTCACCGTCAGCCCGTGCCGTAGTAGTAGTTCACGTCCCGCAGGAGCAGCCCGGCGGCCACGGGGTTCGCCCGGCCGCTGGCGTCGTGCTGGATCCCCAGCACGTGCCGTTCCCGCTTCCCGTCGTCGTAGGAGAGCTCGACGATCCCCTTCGCCACCACCCGGTAGGTGCCGCGCTGGTCGGGCGGAAAGGTGCCCCAGGCGGTGTTCAGGCCGGGCCAGCTGCCGACCGAGTACTCGCTGCGCACGAACCGTCCGTCCGAGCCGAACGAGAGCCTCTCCGTCCAGGAGTTGCACATGATCAGGCAGTAGCCCGCCCAGTTCTGGTGCAGGAGGTCGGTCTGGAGCTCGGTGTTCTTGGGCGGGAGCGTGAGCGGGTGGAAGTCGATCTTCTCGCCGCCGACGCCCGGGTGGGCGAAGGTGAAGCCGGTGGAGGTGACCTTGGCCCGCTTCTTGCCGATCCGGACCTTCCCCGTGCGCTTGCTGTAGGTGTAGCGCACGCAGTCCTTCACCTTCGCCGAGCACGACGGCTTCCGACCCTCGGGCCACCCCAGGTAGGCCCACTTCGCGTTCACGAACCAGACCGCGTGGTTGATCCAGCCCGCACTGTCCCCGGTGGTGGTCTGCTCCCACCCCCACCAGTAGCTCCCGGTGAGCTTGCGCGGCTTGGTCGGTCTCGGGGAGACACCGACCTGGACCCGGGCGCTGGCGGGCTCGGTGCCGGCCGAGGTGATGCTCAGCGTGACCGGACGGGGACGGGGGTCCTTGGCCCGGGCGTTCTTCCCCTTCCCCTTCTTCTGCCCCTTCTTCTTGCCCTTCGTCTGCTTGGACGGCTTGAGCCGCACCTTCAGCTCGACCTGCTCGCTCGACCTGCCGCGCACCCCCGCCAGGTCGACGACGCCGGGACGCACCTGGACCCCCGTGCCGGCCGCCTGGAGGCGGACCGGGCCGGAGTCGCCCCGACCGTCGTTGCGCACCGTCGCCCGCAGCGTCGCCCAGCGCCCTGCCTTGGCAGCGACCAGGAGAGCGCCGGGCTCGACCTCGAGCACCGGCCGGTAGGTCTCGGCCACGTTCTCGGCGAAGGCCCGGCTGAGCACGGACCCGTCCGGCACGACGGGCAGGACCGTGGCGTAGGCGCACTCGAAGGCCGTCTCGCGAAGCCTGGGGTGAGGAGCGCTGGAGAGGGAGATCGAGGCGCCCTGGGAGCTCCGGCTCAGCGCGACCGCCGTCCCGTCGACGAACTGTCCCTGGACCTCCCCGGACACGGTCGTGGTCAGCGCCATGAACGAGGCCAGGCAGGAGCTGCCGTCCCAGGTGCCGAGCACCACGCCCAGCACGGCGTCGGTGTCGGCCGGGGCCTGGGCGAACGCCGCGGTGGCGCTGAACACCTGGCCCTCGAGGTCGACCGCGACCTCCGCCGACGTGAGCTGGTGCTGCGGGTTGGGCGAGATCGACTCGACGTCGCGCAGCACCGCGTGCCGTCGCACCACGCCGTCGGTCCAGCCGTCGGCCTCGGCCAGGCGACGCGCGCCGTCCGCGGCCCGCCCACCTGGTTCCCAGCGGTCCGCGTCGAGGCTCTCCGGCCCGACGGAGGGACGTGACTGACCGGCCGGCGGGCCGCCGGCAGTCGCGGGACCTGGCTGGAGCAGGGACAGGACCAGTGGTGCCATCGCCAGCACCGCGGCACGTCGCAGGATCATGCTTCCCCCCGGAAGTCGTGAGCGTGCGCCGCACCATAGGGGCGAACCCTGGGTGGTGTCACCCCCCTGCTCAGCCGTCTCTGCGACTCCCCCGGGCCGGATCGAGCCGGACGGTGGTCCACGGCAGCGCGAGCTGGGCGAGCGGGCCGATGGTCAGCGCGTAGAGGACCGTGCCCGCGCCCAGAGCACCGCCCAGGGCGAGCCCCGCCAGCACGACGGTCACCTCGAGCGTCGTCCGCACCAGGCGCAGCGAGAGGCCGGTACGACGAGCCAGGCCCGTCATCAGCCCGTCCCGCGGTCCGCGTCCCAGCTGCGCGCCGATGTAGAGGGCGGTGGCCGAGGCGTTCAGCAGCACTCCGAGCACCATCAGCGTGCCCCTCGCCCACACGGCGTCCGGCTCGGTGGTCACCGCCAGCGTCGCGTCCGTCGCGATGCCGACCACCACGGCGTTGGCCAGGGTGCCCAGGCCCGGTCGCTCCCGGAGCGGGATCCAGAGCAGGAGCACCGCGAAGCTCACCAGGACCACCATCTGGCCCAGGGACAGCGGCAGGTGCTCGATCAGCCCCGAGTGCAGGACGTCCCAGGGCGCCAGCCCGAGGGCTCCGCGCACCATCAGGGCCAGCGAGACGCCGTAGAGCACCAGGCCGCCCAGCAGCTGGGTCACCCGGAGCCGTAGGCGCCCGGCTCGCAGCTGCTCCCACGGCCCCAGGTCGGCGAGCGGGGCCGTGTCGCGCGGCGGCCTTCCGGAGGTCCAGCGCATCTACTGGCCCGGCAGCAGGTCGACCGCGCGCACCGCGGTCGCGTCGATCGCCCGCTCGATCTCCTCCAGGGTGTGCACCCCGATCGCCGAGTCGACCGAGAGCGCCACCAGCGCGCTGCCACCCCGGTCCTGGCGGGCCACCTGCATGCCCGCGATGTTCACCCCGGCCGCGCCGAGGATCCCGCCCACCGTGCCGACCATCCCTGGCCGGTCCTGGTAGACGAAGAAGGCGAGGTGCCGGGTCGGCTCCAGGTCGAGCGCGAAGCCGTTGACCGCCACCAGCCGCTCCCGCTGGCCGGGCCCGACCAGGGTGCCGGAGACCTCGACCTGCGCTCCGTCGGCCAGCGTGCCGCGCACGGTGATCAGGTTGCGGTGGTCGGGGCTCTCGGGCTCGGTCAGCAGCCGCACGGAGGTGCCGCGCTCGGCGGCCAGCAGCGGGGCGTTCACGTAGGAGACCTGCTCCTCGACGATCTCGGAGAAGGCGCCCTTGAGCGCCGCCAGCTCCAGCACCCGGACGTCGTGCTCGGTGAGCTCGCCGCGCACCTCGACGTCGACCTGCTGCGCGACCTCCCCGGCGAGTGCGGTGAAGATCCGCCCCAGCTTCTCGGTGAGCGCGATGCCGGGTCGTACCTCCTCGGCGATCAGCCCGCCCTGCACGTTGACCGCGTCGGGCACGAGCTCGCCGGCCAGGGCGAGCCGCACCGAGCGGGCCACGGCGATCCCGGCGTTCTCCTGCGCCTCGTCCGTGGAGGCGCCCAGGTGCGGGGTCGCGACCACGTTGTCCAGCTCGAGCAGCGGGGAGTCGGTGCCGGGCTCGGTGGCGAAGACGTCGAGCCCGGCGGCCGCCACCCGGCCGGTCTTGAGGGCGTCGTGCAGCGCGACCTCGTCGACGATGCCACCCCGGGAGGCGTTGACGAGCACCAGCGAGGGCTTGACCCGGGCCAGTTCGTCGACCCCGATCAGGTCCACGGTCTCCGGGGTCCTCGGCAGGTGCACCGAGATGAAGTCGGACTCCTCCAGCAGCGTCTCCAGGTCCACCAGACGCACTCCCACCTGGGCGGCGCGGCCCGCCTGCACGTAGGGGTCGTAGGCGACGACCTTCATCCCGAAGGCCTCCAGCCGCTGGGCGACCAGCACCCCGACCCGCCCCAGGCCCACGATGCCCGCCGTCTTGCCGAAGAGCTCGGTGCCGGTGAACAGCGACCGCTGCCACTCCCCCGCCCTCAACGCGGCGTGCGCCCGGCTGATGTTCCGGGCGGCGGCCAGCATCAGGCCGACGGTCAGCTCCGCGGCGCTGACCAGGTTGGAGGTCGGGGCGTTGACCACCATCACCCCGTGCTGGGTCGCGGCCCGGACGTCGATCCCGCCCAGCCCCGTCCCCGCGCGCGCCACCACCTTGAGCCGGGGGGCGGACTCCAGGAGCCCGCGGTCGACCTGGGTGGCCGACCGGACCAGGAGCGCGTCGGCGGACCGCACCTCGCGCAGCAGCTCGGCCCGGTCGGCACCCCGGCAGAAACGGACGTCGAACTCCGGTCCCAGCGCGTCCAGGGTGGCTGGACTGAGCTCCTCGGCGATCAGGACGACAGGGCGGTAGGTCACAGCACGGGCCTTCGGCAGTGGCGGGTCATGAGCGCGCGGACTCTGAGGTCGACGCGGGCGTGCACGACGCTGTGCCGGCGTCAGGGTAGCCCACCCCCCGCAGGGCCTGGTCGGGGTCGGTCCGGGGACCGGCTCAGGGGTTCCCCCGATGCGCCCGGGGCCGTGCCGCGGTGAGGGTGGATCACATGATCACCATCGACTCCCTCACCAAGAGGTACGGCGCCCACCTGGCCGTCGACGACGTCTCCTTCACCGCCGCCCCCGGCCGGGTGACCGGCTTCCTCGGACCCAACGGCGCCGGCAAGTCCACCACCATGCGGATGATGACCGGGCTGACCCCGCCCACGTCGGGCAGTGCCCTGGTCAACGACCTGCACTTCGCGGCGCTGCCCAACCCGGGGCGCGAGGTCGGGGTGCTCCTCGACGCGTCGGCCCAGCACGCGGGCCGCACCGGACGCGAGACCCTGGCCGTGGCCCAGCGCACCATGGGGCTGCCGAAGCGGCGGATCGCCGAGACCCTGGCCCTGGTCGGCCTCACCGAGGACGAGGCCGGGCGACGGGTCCGCCACTACTCCCTGGGCATGCGGCAGCGGCTGGGGATCGGCCTGGCCCTGATCGGCGAGCCGCAGGTGCTGATCCTCGACGAGCCTGCCAACGGCCTCGACCCGGCCGGCATCCGGTGGATGCGCGACCTGCTCCGGGGGTTCGCCGACGACGGTGGCACGGTGCTCCTCTCCTCCCACCTGCTGCACGAGATCGAGGTCGTCGCCGACGACCTGGTGGTCATCGGCAACGGCCGGATCGTGGCCCAGGGCACCAAGGCCGAACTGCTGGACGCCGCCGGGACCGTGGTGCGGGCGCGGGACGAGGCCGCGCTGCTCGCTGCCCTCGCCGGCGCCGGGCAGCCGGCCGCCGGCCACCCGGACGGCAGCGTGCACACGGAGGCGAGCGCGGAGACGGTCGGCGAGATCGCGCTGGCCGCGGGGGTCCCGCTCACCGAGCTGCGGACCGCCGACGGCCACGGGCTGGAGGAGATGTTCCTCCGCCTCACCGCAGAGACCCAGCGGGACCCGCTCGCCGACCACCCCGGCGACTCCCAGAGCCACTCGACAGGAGCAGCAGCATGAGCACCGTGACCACCCGCGAGCCGTCCGCCCCGCGCACCAGTGCCGCACCGACCCGGGCCGCACACGCCGCCGGAGGCACCCGGGAGAGCCGCACCCGGATCCCGTTCGGCCGGCTGCTCTGGGTCGAGCTGACCAAGATGTTCGACACCCGCTCCGGCTTCTGGCTGCTGGCGGGCATCGGCGCCTCGGCGGTCGTCGCCACCGGCCTGGTGATGACCCTGGGTCCGGAGGACGTGCAGGTCTACAGCTCGTACGCCGCCGCGATCGGCGTGCCGATGTCGATCCTGCTCCCGCTGATGGCGGTCCTGGCCGTCACCACCGAGTGGTCCCAGCGCAGCGTGCTGACGACCTTCACCCTGGAGCCCCGACGCAGCCGGGTGCTCGCCGCCAAGGCGCTGTGCGCCATCGCCGTGGGCGCGCTCTCGATGCTGGCCGCCCTGGGGATCGCCGCTTTGGGACACCTGCTGGGCAGCACCCTCGGGGACACCCCGGCGGTCTGGGACATCTCCGCACAGAACGTCGCCACCCTGGTGCTGGCCAACGTGATCGGCCTGGTCATGGGATTCACCCTGGGGGTGGTGCTGCGCAGCTCGCCGACGGCGATCGTGGCGTTCTTCGTCTGGTCGCTCGTGCTGCCCAACGCGCTGTACGTGCTCGGCACGGTGCAGGAGGGGTTCGCCGACGTGCAGCCGTGGATCGACTTCTACTACGCCACCAACCCGCTGTACGAGGACGTCCCCACCGGTGAGCAGTGGGCGCAGCTCGCCACCTCGGGGACGCTGTGGCTGGTACTGCCGCTGGCCTTCGGGCTCTGGCGGGTGCACCGGGCCGAGGTGAAGTGACCTCGGGGGCCTCAGGAACGACGGACGGGCGGAGCCGCAGTGGCTCCGCCCGTCGGTCGTGCGAGAAGGATCAGCGCGCGGCCGAGCCCTCCGTGTAGTCGCTGTCCTCCTGCTTCCACGCGAAGTGGGAGCGCAGCGCCTTGCCGGTGGCCTCGATCGCGTGCGAGGCGCCCGCGTCGCGGAGCGTCATGAACTCGCTGCCGCCGTTGTCCTGGTCCTCGATGAAGCGCTTGGCGAAGGTGCCGTCCTGGATGTCGGCCAGGATCGCCTTCATCGACGCCTTCACCTCGGGGGTGACCACGCGCGGGCCGGAGACGTAGTCGCCGTACTCGGCGGTGTCGGAGACCGACCAGCGCTGCTTGGCGATGCCGCCCTCCCACATCAGGTCGACGATGAGCTTGAGCTCGTGCAGCACCTCGAAGTAGGCGATCTCCGGCTGGTAGCCGGCCTCCGTCAGGGTCTCGAAGCCGGCCTGGACCAGGTGGGAGACGCCACCGCAGAGCACGGCCTGCTCGCCGAACAGGTCGGTCTCGGTCTCCTCGGTGAAGGTGGTCTTGATGACGCCGGCGCGGGTCCCGCCGATCGCCTTGGCGTAGGACTTCGCCAGGTCCCAGGCCGAGCCGGAGGCGTCCTGCTCGACGGCGATGATGTCCGGGATGCCGCGGCCGGCGACGTACTCGCGGCGCACGGTGTGGCCCGGGGCCTTCGGGGCGACCAGGACGACGTCGACGCCCTCGGGCGGGGTGATGTAGCCGAAGCGGATGTTGAAGCCGTGGCCGAAGACCAGCGTGTCGCCCGCGGCCAGGTGCGGCTCGATCGACTCCTTGTAGACGTGGCGCTGGACCTGGTCGGGGGTGAGGATGACGACCACGTCAGCCTCTTCGACGGCCTCGGCCGGGGTGAGCACGCGCAGGCCCTCGTCCTCGGCCTTCGCCCGGCTCTTGGAGCCCTCGGGCAGTCCGACCCGCACGTCCACACCGGAGTCGCGCAGGTTGAGCGCGTGTGCGTGACCCTGGCTGCCGTAGCCGATCACCGCGACGTTCTTGCCCTGGATCAGGGACAGGTCGGCGTCGTCGTCGTAGAACATCTCAGCCACTGGGGGCTCCTTCTGGGGTGGGATTCGCTGGGACTAGGAACTAGGAACTGGGACCGGCACGAGTGCCGGGTGGGACCTGCCGGTGCTCGCGCTCAGCGCACGACCGCGGTCGGCACCGGCACCGCGACCGGCCGGGACGAACGCTCGGTGATCGACCGGGAGCCGCGACCGAGCGCGACCATGCCCGACTGGACCAGCTCGCGGATGCCGAACGGCTCGATCACCCGGAGGAAGTCGGCGAGCTTCTCGGAGTTGCCGGTGACCTCGATGCTGACGGCGTCCGGGGCCACGTCGACCACCTTGGCCCGGAAGAGCTGGACGGCGTCCAGCACCTGGCCGCGGGTCTCCGCGTCGGCGCGGACCTTGACCAGCAGGAGCTCGCGGCGCACCGAGACCTGCGGCTCCAGCTCGACGATCTTGAGCACCTCGACCAGCTTGTTGAGCTGCTTGGTCACCTGCTCCAGGGGCAGGCTCTCCAGGCTGACCACGATCGTCATCCGGGAGATCTCCGGGATCTCGGTGGGCCCGACGGCCAGGCTGTCGATGTTGAACCCGCGGCGGCTGAACAGGCTCGCGACCCGGGCCAGGACGCCCGGCTTGTTCTCCACCAGGACGGACAGGGTGTGCTTGCTCACAGGTCATCCTCGTCGAACTGGGGCGCCATGTCGCGCGCGTACTTGATGTCGTCGTTGCTGGTGCCCGCGGCCACCATCGGCCAGACCATCGCGTCGCGGTGCACCCGGAAGTCCACCACCACCGGACGGTCGTCGATCGCCATCGCCTTCTCGATCGTGGCGTCCACGTCGGCCTCGGAGTCGCAGGCCAGGCCGACGCAGCCGTAGGCCTCGGCGAGCTTGACGAAGTCCGGGATCCGCTTGGAGTGCAGGTCGGTGTTGGAGTAGCGCTCGTTGTAGAAGAGCGTCTGCCACTGGCGCACCATGCCGAGCGACTCGTTGTTGATCACTGCCACCTTGATCGGGATGTCGTTGATCGCGCAGGTGGCCAGCTCCTGGTTGGTCATCTGGAAGCAGCCGTCGCCGTCGATCGCCCACACCGTGGAGTCGGGCTTGCCCACCTTGGCGCCCATCGCGGCCGGGACGGCGAAGCCCATCGTGCCCAGGCCGCCGGAGTTGATCCAGGTGTTGGGGTTCTCGTAGCCGACGAAGTGGGCGGCCCACATCTGGTGCTGCCCCACCCCGGAGGCGTAGATGGCCTCGGGTCCGGCGATGGCGCCCAGGCGCTCGATCACGTACTGCGGGGCGAGCGTGCCGTCGGCGGGCCGCTCGTAGCCCAGCGGGTAGCGCTTCTTCACGCCGGCGACGAAGTCCACCCACTGCTCGTAGTCACCCGTGCGGCCCTGCTCGGCCTCGGCCTGCAGGAGCGCGAGCAGGTCGACCAGCACCTCCTTGGCGTCGCCCACGATCGGCACGTCGGCGTGCCGGTTCTTGCCGATCTCCGCGGGGTCGATGTCGGCGTGCACGACCAGCGCGTTCGGGGCGAACGAGTCGAGGTTGCCCGTCACCCGGTCGTCGAAGCGGGCACCCAGGGAGATGATCAGGTCGGAGCGCTGGAGCCCCGCGACCGCCGCGACCGTGCCGTGCATGCCCGGCATGCCCAGGTGCTGGGGGTGGCTGTCGGGGAAGGCGCCGCGCGCCATCAGGGTGGTGACCACCGGGATGCCGGTGTACTCGGCGAGCCGCCGCAGCTCACGGTGCGCGCTGGAGCGGATCACGCCTCCGCCGACGTAGAGCACCGGACGCCGGGCGCCCAGGATCAGCCGGACCGCCTCCCGGATCTGCTTGCTGTGCGGCCGGGTGACGGGCCGGTAGCCGGGAAGACTGATCTCGCTCGGCCAGACGAAGTCGGTCATCGCCTGGAGGGCCGACTTGGCCACGTCCACGAGCACCGGACCGGGTCGGCCGGTCGAGGCGATGTGGAACGCCTCGGCCACCGTGCGCGCGATGTCCGCCGGGTCGGTGACCAGGAAGCCGTGCTTGGTGATCGGCATGGTGATGCCCCGGATGTCGGCCTCCTGGAAGGCGTCGGTCCCGATCATCGAGGCACCCACCTGGCCGGTCACCGCGACCATCGGCACCGAGTCCATGTAGGCGTCCGCCAGCGGGGTCACCAGGTTGGTGGCACCAGGCCCGGAGGTGGCCATGCACACGCCCACCCGCCCGGTCGCCGCGGCGTACCCCTGAGCCGCGTGCCCCGCGCCCTGCTCGTGCCGCACGAGGACGTGACGGATCCGGCTGGAGTCCATCAGCGGGTCGTACGCCGGGAGGATCGCGCCTCCCGGGATCCCGAAGATGTCGGTGACACCGGCGTTCTCCAGCGACCTCACGAGGCTCTGCGCCCCGGTCATCCTGCCGTCCTGCTCACTCATCGATGTCCATTCCTCACTGCCCTTGGCACTGCCTGCGCCTGCATCCGGCCAACAAAAAACCCCTCGGCCGGTGTCGGCGACGAGGGGTGACGCGTGTGCTGAGAGATCCAGACTCAGCTCACGCGTCGCGTGCGTACGAGAAGGTTCTCAAGGCGCATAGGACAACCGTCGTCGCCGGCGGGGGTCAACGTCAAGTAAGTGTGTCACGCGTCCCAATATCTGGTACGGCGGTCCCACCATGTGTCGCGCAGCCCACATCGTCCGTCGCTCCGAGGTCAGGGCAGCACCGACTCGCCGATCTCCCCCGGGTTGTAGGCCACCTCCCAGAGGAACCCGTCCGGGTCGGCGAAGTATCCCGAGTAGCCGCCCCACTCCCGCGTCACCGCCTCCCGCACGCGCGCGGCGCCGGCGTGCCGTGCCTGGTCGAGCACCCGGTCGACGCCCGCGCGGGTCGCGCAGTTGTGGGCCAGGGTCAGCGGCGGGACGACCCCGGTGGCCACCCGGGCGCCGGTCTCGGCCTCGAAGGCCTCCGCCGCCCAGAGCGAGAGCACCACCTTGTCCGCGACCCGGAACATCACCACTTCGCCCGGCACGTCCATCGTCGGCTCCCACCCGAGCCCGTCGGCGTAGAACCGCCGGCTGGCGGAGACGTCGGCGACCGCGAGGGTGACGAAGCTCAGACGCTGGTCCATGCCCACCACTCTGCCAGAATCCCAGGATGCCGAAGCTCGCCCTGCGTCGCTCGCTCCGTCTGGTCGGGACCGGACTCCCCCGGCTGTGGGCGGCGGCCAGGAGCACCGGCGCCTCGACGTCGCAGAGCACGGACGCGCTGCTGGCCTCGGCGCTCGCCTTCTCCCGGGCCGCAGCGGAGTCGCCGCGGCAGTGGCGTCGCCAGAACGCGGTGCGGCACTTCATCTGGCAGGCCTACCTGGCCGCCCGTCACGGCGAGACGCTCGCCCGGGCCCTGGGCGACGCCCAGGAGCAGGGCTCCGGGGACCAGGTGGACACCCGGGTCGACCAGGAGAACAACGCCCTCGGTCGCGCCTGGGGGCTGGCCCATGCCGAGGAGCTGCGCAGCGGCACCCGCGCCGAGGTGCTCGAGCGCCTCGTCGCGGTGGCGGACCGCAAGTGGCACGACGAGGAGCTCAGCGCGGCTCCGCTGCCGGACGGCTCCGACCCTCGCCGAGCTCCTGGACGAGGGAGCGCTCGCCGCCGGCGACGGTCAGGTGCGCGACCGCCCCGTTGACCAGCGGCAGGTAGGGCGGCACGTGGCCGCACTCGACGTCCAGCACGATCGGCACGTCGAGGCCGCCGAGGGCGTCCATGACCGCGTCGCGCTGGGTGAAGTCGCCCGAGGCGGGCGCGGAGGTGCGGCCGACCATGATCGCGTTGGCGTGCTCGAACCAGCCGGCCAGGCGCAGGCCGTGCAGGTTGCGGCAGATCTCCAGCGCCGGGTCGTCGGAGGCCTCGACGTAGACGATGAGCCCCTCGTCCGCGTGCTCCCGCCCGAACGCGGCGACGTCGCCGTACGGCGTGCCGGCCAGGTTGCTCACGGTCTCGATGCAGCCGCCGACCAGGCGCCCGGTCACGTCGAGCCCTCCCCCGCCGGCCACCTCCCAGGTGCCGGTGCCCTCGAGCGAGTACGCCGTGGTCCCGGGGTCGGAGGTCCAGTCGTCGAACCCGGCGGTGCGGTAGACCCCGGAGGCGTGCTGCGCCAGGTCCTCGGTGGCGCCGGCCAGGGCGGTCCAGTGCGCCAGGCCAGGCGGCGGGTCGTAGGGGGTGTCCATCAGGTTGGACCCGTGCAGGGTCGCCCAGCCCAGCCGGGTGGTGAGCGGCAGGAGCAGCGTGGAGATGTCGCTGAAGCCGACCACCCAGGTCGGCTCCGCCTCGGCGAGCGCGTCCCAGTCGAGCCGGTCGACCAGGTCGATCGCGGTCTCCCCGCCCCAGGGCGGGACGACGGCGCGGATCGCCGGGTCCAGCAGCATCCGGTTCAGCTCGGCGGCGCGCCGGTCGGCCGAGGCGCTCACGTGGCCGGCGTCGCCGTCCAGGCACTCGCCCAGCTCCACCTCGTAGCCCCGGTCGCGGAGCCAGGCTGCGGCGACGTCCAGCCGGGGTCGTAGGGAGGTCGGCACACCGCTCGAGGAGGCGGTGACGCCGATCCGGTCGCCGGGGCGCAGCGGTGCGGGGAAACGGATCATCGGCCCAGCCAACCAGCCGGGCGGAGCACCCGCAAACCGGTTCAGCCGAGCAGGTCCCGCACCAGGGAGAGCCCCCGGTGCACCTCCTCGTAGCTGGTCGAGAGCGGCGAGAGACCCACCCGCAGGCCGTGCGGCTCGCGGTAGTCGGGCAGCACGTCGCGCTGCCACAGCGCCGCGACCACCTCACGCATCCGTGGGTGGGTCAGCGTCACGTGGCCCCCTCGCAGCGCGGGGTCGCGGGGCGAGCCGAGGCCGACCCCGAGGCTTGCGAGCCAGGCGTCGCTCAGCGCGACGGCGTACTCGGTGAGCGCCACGGACTTGGCGCGGACGGCGCTCAGTCCTGCCTCCTCCACCAGGTCGAGCATGTCCTGGAGCGCGAGCATCCCCACCACCGACGGGGTGCCCGAGACGAAGCCGCGGATCCCGGGCGCGGCCCGGTAGCCGGGTCCCATCGCGAACGGCTCGGCGTGCCCCATCCAGCCCTGGATCGGCTGGGCCAGCTCGCCGTGGTGCCGGGCGGCGACGTACCCGAACGCCGGGGCGCCCGGCCCTCCGTTGAGGTACTTGTAGGTGCAGCCCGCCGCCAGGTCCACCTCCCACGCGTCCAGCTCGACCGGGACCGCACCCGCCGAGTGGCACAGGTCCAGCAGGACCAGCGCGCCGGCCTCGTGGGCGATCCGGGTGAGCCGAGGGGCGTCGGCCAGGTAGCCCGACCGGTAGGCGACGTGGCTGAGCAGCACCACCGCGGTCCGCTCCCCCACCGCCGCCGCCAGCAGGTCGGGCGTCAGCCCGAGCTCGCGGTCGACCTCCACCCAGCGCACGCGGCAGCCGCGCTCCGCGGCGACTCCCTCGGCCACGTAGCGGTCGGTCGGGAAGTTGTCGGAGTCGACCACGATCTCGGTGCGGCGCGGGTCGGCGCGCAGCTGGGCGTCCACCGCGGCCCGGAGCAGCTTGTAGAGCCAGACGGTCGTCGAGTCCCCCACCGCCAGCTGGCCGGCGGCGGCGCCCAGCGCGACGTCGCCGAGCCGGTCCCCCAGCCGGGCGGGCAGGTCCAGCCACCCCTCGTCCCAGCCGCGGATCAGCCGGCCGCCCCACTCCTCGCGGACGAAGCCGGCGAGCCGGTCGGCGGTCACCGCCAGCGGCCGGCCCAGCGAGTTCCCGTCCAGGTAGACCAGCGGGGTCTCCGCGCCCACGAACCGGTCGCGCAGCGCGGCGAGCGGGTCCCGTGCGTCGAGGCGTGCCGGATCCAGCTCGGCGCGCCCCTCGTGCGTGACGACAGGGTCCAGGGCACTCACGGCAGCTCCAGGTTCTTCAGGGTGTTCAGGGTCGACCGGGTCATCCGGTCTCCAGGTCGGAGGCCGCCCGGGCGACGGCGCCGCGCATCCGCAGCAGCAGGTCCTCCTCCGCGGGTCCGGGCACGAACGTGAGCACGTCGCGGCCCAGGGGTGCCGGCCACGGATCGGTGAGGGCGGCGAGCAGGGCGGCGTCGTCGAGCCCGGCTCGCCGCAGCAGCGCGAGCTCGCGCAGGTTCAGCCCCACGGGCAGCGGACCGTTGCCCAGGTCGGTGCCGTAGAGGACCCGACCGCCCGCCGCGTGGAAGGCGGCGAGGTTCGCCAGCGCGATGTCCAGCCCGTTGTCGCCGGTGTCCCCGGTGTCCCCGGTCTCGGCGTGGTCGTGGATGGCCAGCGTGCTGATCCAGGCCATGCCCGCCGCGACGCACTCGCGCACCACCTCGGTCTCGAGGTGGTGGGTCCACGGGGTGTGGGCCAGCACGTCCACTCCCGCGGCCAGGGCCAGCTCGACCATCCCCGCGCCCTCGGCGTGCGCCACGACCGGCAGCTCGCCGGCTGCCGCGACGATCGCCTCCAGCGTGGCCAGGTCGAGCACGGGCCCGGCGTCTCGGTGCAGGGTGACCTTGACCGCGTGGACCCCCAGCGCCCGCTGCGCTGCCACGGCGGCCTCGGCCTCCCGGGGGTGGGCGACCGCCCGGACGCTGTCGTGCGGGGCCCACGGCCGGTCGGAGGGATAGCCGCCCGGCGCGGTGAGGAACTGCCCCGCGACGTGCACGGTCACCGGCGCCGCGGCGGCTCGGGCGACGACGTCCGGGCTCCAGCCCAGGTCGACGACCGCGGCCAGGGCGCCGCCGGCGAGCAGGTCCGTGTCGACCAGCCCGAGGTGCACGTGGTGGTCGCGGAACGCGGGGTACACCTCCCCGCTCAGCGAGGTGCCACGGAGTCGGGCGGTGCTCATCTGTTCACCGTACCCGGGGCCGCTCCCGGCCGGGGACGCTCCCGGGGGCGGCTACTGGAAGCTGACGAACCGCACCGCGGGCCGGATCCGGCGCACGGCACCGGCCCGCATCCGCGGGACGTCCTCGTCGTAGAAGAGCTTGAACCCCATCGTGAACTGCCGGGGGCGCGCCAGCGCGCCGTACGTCGCCAGCTTCTGGCTGGGCGTGCCGAACCCGTCCACGTGCTGTACCTCGGCGAGGCGGGGCCGGTCCTTCACCTTGTTGGCCCGGCTCACCATGGAGCTGCGGAACTGGTGGATCATGAAGACCTTCTCCGGCAGCCCCTCGGCCGCGGTCAGCGCGTCGAGCCACGCGGAGACCTCGTTGACCTCCTTGGCGCGCACCGACCCGATCACCTGGCCCGGCACCTGGTCCGGACCCATCCGCCACTCGGGGTCCAGCGCGAGGCCGACCCAGGGGTGCTTCAACGCCCACTCCCACCGCTTGGCGACGGTGAGGAAGTCCGAGCGTCCGGGCTGGATGTCGAGGACGAGCAGGGCCTTGTTGCGCTGCGCCGCGTCGATGTACTCCTGCACCCGGCTGTGCAGCACGTCGTGGTTGTAGTCGCCGTCCGGGCCGGGGACCGCGTCCGCCACGGTCACGATCAGCTCGTAGACCGGCTGGACCCGCTCGCCCTTGCGCTTGAACGGCTTGCCCGCGCGCACCAGCCGGCGGTGCATCGCGTCCGGCGTCCCCTCCCCCAGGACCCCGAGCGCCGCGGTGCCGGCAGTGCCGTAGTAGGCGACCAGGAACCGCTTGCGGCCGAAGACCTTGCGGCCACCACCCGGGAGCGCGGGCGCCTGCCTGGCGGTGCCGACCGCGTTCCCCAGGACGGTCGTGGGCAGCGCCGGCAGGGAGCTCGAGACGAGGCCGGCGGTCGCGGACCCGCGCGCGGCGGAGCCCGTCGGCGCCCGGCCGGGCTCGTCGGCAGCCGTGGGCGCGGTCAGCCCGGCGCCCAGCAGGGCGAGCACCCCGAGCGAGGCGATCAGCGCGAGCCTGGAGGGTCTGGTCCGTCGTCCCCGTGTCATGGGCCGGACCCTAGCGGCCCACGGACGACCCCGCACGTCCACCCGGCAGCCGGGTGGACGTGCGGGTCAGGTCGGGTCGGATCAGGAGGTGACGGCGCCGTGGGCGGCCGACTGGACCACCTTGGCGTACTTGCCCAGCACGCCGCGGGTGTACTTCGGCGGGTTGGGCTCCCAGCCGACCTTGCGCGCCTCGAGGTCGTCGATCGTCACCTCGAGGGTGGCCCCGGCCACGTCGAGCGTGATCGGGTCGCCGTCGCGGATGAAGGCGATGGGTCCGCCGTCGGCGGCCTCCGGGGCGATGTGGCCCACGCAGAGCCCCGTCGTCCCGCCGGAGAAACGTCCGTCGGTGATCAGCAGCACGTCCTTGCCCAGGCCTGCGCCCTTGATCGCCCCGGTGATGGCGAGCATCTCGCGCATCCCCGGTCCGCCCTTGGGGCCCTCGTAGCGGATGACGACCACGTCGCCGGGCAGGATCCGTCCCTCGGCCAGCGCGTCGAGGGCGGCACGCTCCCCGTCGAAGACCCGGGCGGTGCCGGTGAAGGTCGTGTCGTCGAAGCCGGCGCTCTTGACCACGGCGCCCTCGGGGGCAAGCGAGCCCTTGAGGATGGTGATGCCGCCGGTGGCGTGGATCGGCTTCTCGAACGCCCGCAGGACCTCGCCGTCCAGCGGCCTCGGCGCCAGCGCCTCGAGGTTCTCCGCCATCGTCCGGCCGGTCACGGTGAGGGTGTCGCCGTGCATGTAGCCGGCGTCGAGCAGCGCCTTCATCACCACCGGGATGCCGCCGATCTTGTCGACGTCCGTCATCACGAACCGGCCGAACGGCTTGAGGTCGCCGATGTGCGGCACCTTCGAGCCGATCCGGTTGAAGTCGTCGAGGGTGAGGTCGACCTCGGCCTCGCGGGCGATGGCGAGCAGGTGCAGCACCGCGTTGGTGGAGCCGCCGAGGGCCATCACCACGGCGATCGCGTTCTCGAAGGCGGGCTTGGTCAGGATCTGACGAGCGGTGATGCCCTGGCGCAGCATCTCCACCACGGCCTCGCCGGAGCGGTGCGCGAACCCGTCGCGACGACGGTCGACCGCCGGCGGGGCGGCGCTGCCCGGCAGGCTCATGCCGAGAGCCTCGGCGACGCTGGCCATGGTGTTGGCGGTGTACATGCCGCCGCAGGCGCCCTCACCCGGGCAGATCGCCCGCTCGATCCGGTCGACCTCCTCGCGGCTGATCTTGCCGGCCAGGCAGGCGCCGACGGCCTCGAAGGCGTCGATGATGGTGACGTCGTTGCCGTCGACCGATCCCGGCATCGTGGAGCCGGCGTAGAGGAAGACGCTGGCCAGGTCGAGTCGGGCTGCGGCCATCAGCATCCCGGGCAGCGACTTGTCGCAGCCCGCCAGCAGCACCGAGCCGTCGAGGCGCTCGGCCATCATCACCGTCTCCACGGAGTCGGCGATCACCTCGCGGCTGACCAGGGAGAAGTGCATCCCCTCGTGGCCCATGGAGATGCCGTCGGAGACCGAGATGGTGCCGAACTCGAGCGGGTAGCCGCCGGCGGCGTGCACGCCGTTCTTCACGGCCTTCGCGAGCCGGTCCAGCGAGAGGTTGCAGGGGGTGATCTCGTTCCAGCTGCTCGCCACGCCGATCTGCGGCTTGGCGAAGTCGTCGTCGCCCATCCCTACCGCACGGAGCATGCCGCGGGCCGCGGCCTTCTCGAGGCCGTCGGTGACGTCGCGGGAGCGGGGCTTGATGTCGGGCTGCTGGTCGGACGAGGTCATGGCGCAAGGCTACGACTCCCCCGGACCCGTCCGGTGGGCAGTCTCAGCCTCCCGCCTGGTCAGAGGCACCTCCGAGGCACCTCAGAGGCAGTGGTGGAGGAAGGTCAGCACGTCGTCCAGCACCTCGTCGCGGTTGGTCTCGTTGAGGATCTCGTGCCGCGCGCCCGGATAGGTCTTGTGGGCCGCCCGGGCCCCGCCGAGCGAGGTGAACCCCTCGCGCGAGGGGCCGATCGGCACCAGCTGGTCGTCCTCCCCGTGCAGCCACAGGATCGGCACGGCGACCGGTCCGCCGTCGTTCACCGTCGCCATCGCCTGCTGCAGCGCCTCCAGCGTCGGCCGCTTGAACGGGCCGTGCCAGACCAGCTCGTCGGCCTCGTACGCCTCCCCCACTCCGGCGTCCCGGCTGAGCGTGCTCGGATCGATCGGCGCGTCCGGGATCTCCTCGAGCGCGAGCAGCTGCTCCACCGCCTCCCAGCGCCCGAGCACCGGCGCGGAGAGGACGACGGCCGCCAGCCCGTGCTGGTACCGCTGGGCGTAGCGGGCCGCGATCAGCCCACCCATCGAGTGGCCGACCAGGACCACGGGCAGGCCGGGCTGCTCGGCACGGGCACGCTGCTCGAGCAGCCGCAGGTCGTCGCAGACCCGCTCGAGATCGGTCACCAGCACCCGCTCCCCCTCGCTACGTCCGTGACCGACGTGGTCGGGGGCGTACACGACCGCGCCGTCGGCGACCAGCCGCTCCGCGACGTGCCGGTAGCGCCCGGTGTGCTCGCCGTAGCCGTGCACCAGCAGCACGACGTACGAGGGGTCGGCCCCGGCCCAGCGGCGGCAGAAGACGGTGCCGGCGTGGCCGGGCAGCTCGAGCTCGCTCTCCATCATCCGCACACCGTGGCGGAGCACCGACCCGGGGTCAAGGACCGAGCGGGCTGGTCCCGGACGAGTACGTTGTCGCCATGGCGAAGAAGTCCTGGTCCGACCTGAGTCCCACCCAGCGCAAGGTCGTCGTCGTCGCCGGCGTCGTCGAGACCGTGCTGAGCGCGTGGGCACTGCGCGACCTCAAGCGCCGACCCGCCGCCGCGGTCCGCGGGCCGAAGGCGCTCTGGCTGCCGGCGCTGGCGGTCCAGCCGGTCGGGCCGATCGCCTACCTCACCGTGGGCCGGCGCAAGGACGCCTGACCGCTCGGTCACCCGGTCAGGGCAGCGTGGCCGCCCGGACCACCATCACGTCCGGCAGGTCGGCGTGCACCTGCGACCAGGTGGCACCCTCGTCCGTCGAGCCCCAGACCGCACCGTTGCGGCCGCCGAAGTAGATCCCGACCGGGTCGTGGTCGTCGGTGCACATCGCGTCGCGCATCACCGCGGTGTAGAAGGAGTCCGGCAGCGACCCGTCCCCGAGCAGCGCCCAGCTCTGCCCGCCGTCGGTGGTCCGGGCGACCCGGGCGCGCCCGTCGACCGGCCACCGCTCCCACGCCTGGGAGATCGGGAAGGAGTACGCCGTCGACGGCTTCCGCGGGTGGGTGACCATCGCGAAGCCGAACTCGGTGGGCAGTCCGGGAGCGATGTCCTGCCAGGTGCCGCCGCCGTCGTCGGAGCGGTAGACCCCGCCGTGGTTCTGCAGGAAGAGCCGCTCGGGGTCGACCGGGTCGCGGGCCACCTTGTGCACGCACTGCCCGAACTCGGGGAAGAAGCGCTCACCGGGCATGAACTCCGCCTTCACCCCGCTGTTCGAGGCCTGCCAGGTCGCGCCGCCGTCCTCGGTCCGGTAGACGCCGCCGGTGGAGATCGCGGCCAGCACCCGGGCGGGGTCCTGGGGGTGCGGCAGGATCGTGTGGAACGCCTGGCCGCCGAACCCCTCGTCCCACTCCTCGCGGTGCGGGTGGTCCCACAGGCCCCGGACGAGCTCGAAGTGCTCGCCGCGGTCCTCGGAGCGGAAGACGGCGCCGGGCTCCGTCCCCGCCCAGACCACGCCGTCCTCGACGCCCGGCACCAGCTGCCAGACCCGGGCCACCGTCGCACCGGCCCCCTCGGGGAACCGGACGGCTCCGTTGGGGGTCTCGTGCCAGGTCTCGCCGAGGTCGTCGCTCCACCGCACCTGCGGGCCGAGCCAGCTCGAGGAGCAGCCGGCGAGCAGCCGAGGGCGCTCCCCGCGCTGGTCCAGCAGGACCGAGTAGACGTCCTCCATCGGGAAGTGCGGCCCGGTCCAGGACCAGGTCTGCCGGGCGTCGGTCGAGTGCCCGAGCCACAGGCCCTTGCGGGTGCCCACCATCAGCAGGGTCGTGGTCATGCGCGGTCTCCTCGTCGTTCGTGGCTGGTCAGTCCTGGGTCCGGTGGCGGAACGCCCGCAGCGAGAGCGGGGCCAGGACGGCGGTGAGCAGCAGCGTCCAGATCACCGTCGAGATCACCGGGTACTGCAGCGGCAGCGCGGCGTCGGCGGGTGCCGGGCCGGTGTTGCCCCACAGCTCGCGCACGGCTTGCACCAGGGAGGAGATCGGGTTCCACTCCGCGATCGTGCGCAGGAAGGTGCCCATCTGGTCGGTCGGCGCGAAGGCGTTCGACAGGAACGTCAGCGGGAAGATCGTGGTGAACATGACGCCGTTGACCGCCTCCACCGAGCGCAGGGACGAGCCGACCAGGATGCCCAGCCAGATCATCGCGAAGCCCCACAGCAGCAGCAGCGCGTAGGCCAGCACCGCGTCCAGGAAGGACCCGCGGATCCGCCAGCCGACGATCAGCCCGGTCAGCGACATCACCGCGACGCCGATGCCCGAGTGGATCAGGCTGGAGAAGCTGCGTCCCACCAGCACCGCCGAGGGATGGATCGGCAGCGACCGCATCCGGTCGACGATGCCCTTGTCGATGTCCGCCGTGAGCCCGACGGCGACGATGAACGAGGCGAACGCAATCGTCTGCCCCATGATCCCCGCCAGCAGCCACTCCCGGTAGCCCGCCGCGGCGCCCTGGACCGCGATCGCCCCGCCGAACACGTAGGCGAAGAGCAGCACGAACATCACCGGCTGCACGGTGACGTCCATCAGCATCTCGGGCATCCGCTTGATGTGGATGAGGTTGCGCCGGGTGATCGCCAGCGACTGCTGGAGCAGCGAGGTACGGCGGATCTGGGGCCGCTCCAGCTTCTGCTGGTCGACGGCCCGCACGGTCTCGGCGCTCATGCGGAGACTCCTTCCAGCCGGGAGTCGGCGTCGCCGTCGTCGGGCGACTCCTCCTCGGCGCGTCGACCGGTCAGGTGCAGGAAGACGTCGTCGAGGCTGGGGCGCTGCAGTCCGAGGTCGTCGAGGTCGATGCCGCTGGTGGCGAAGACCGCGGCCACCTCGGTGATGTCGCCCAGCCCCTGGGCGGGCGCGGTCAGTCGTCGTCCCGGCTCGTCCAGGTGCACCTGGTCGACCACCCGGCTCATCAGCTCGTGGGCGCGGCCCAGGTCCTCGGCGCGGGAGACCGTGACCACCAGCGCGGCCTGCCCCGAGGCGTCCTTGAGCTGCAGCGGGGTCCCCTCGGCGATGATCCGGCCGTGGTCGATCACCACGATGTTGTCGGCGAGCTGGTCGGCCTCCTCCAGGTACTGCGTGGTGAGCAGCAGCGTGGTGCCGTCGCGGACCAGCTCGCGCAGCACCTCCCACAGCTCGACGCGGCTGCGCGGGTCCAGGCCCGTCGTCGGCTCGTCGAGGAAGAGCACCGGCGGGGTCGCCACCAGGCTGACCGCCAGGTCGAGGCGGCGCCGCATGCCGCCCGAGTAGGTCTTGACCACCCGCTTGCCGGCGTCGGTCAGCGAGAACCGCTCCAGCAGGTCGGCGGAGACCCGTCTGACGGTGGCCCGGTCCAGCCCGTAGAGCTGGCCGACCAGGCGCAGGTTCTCCTGCCCGGTGAGCAGCTCGTCGACGGTGGCGGTCTGGCCGGTCAGCCCCATCGAGCGGCGTACGCCGGCCGGGTCCTGCACCACGTCGTGGCCGGCCACGCGGGCCGTCCCCCGGGTGGGCGTGGTCAGCGTCGTCATCATCCGCACCGTGGTGGTCTTTCCCGCGCCGTTGGGCCCGAGCAGGCCCAGGACGCTGCCGGCCGGCACCGAGAAGCTCACGCCGTCGACGGCGACCGTGTCGTCGAAGTGCTTGACGAGGTCGAGCGCCTCGACCGCCGGACCGCTGGACGTGGGTCGGCTGTTCAGGTGTCTCTCCATGCGCCTCTCCCTTGTTCCTATTAGGAATAGTACGCTTGCGGCATGCCAGCGCAAGACCCTTTTCCGATGACGTCGTACGCCCTGCTGGGCCTGCTGACGTTCGGCGACGAGCTCACCGGCTACGAGCTCAAGCAGCGCGCCGACAGCACGCTCCGCTTCTACTGGCAGTCGCCGGCGATGAGCCAGGTCTACTCCGAGCTGGCCCGCCTGACCTCGCACGGGCTGCTGCGCAAGCAGCGCGAGCAGCGCGGCACGACGTACGCCCTGACCCCCCAGGGGCGCGAGACCCTGGAGCGCTGGATGCGGGAGGCGCCCGTGGGCTTCCCGGTCTTCAAGCACCCGCAGGCGCTGCACCTGATGATCGGGCACCTCACCGACACCACGACCCTGGTCGCCATGCTGGAGGACTACCTTGAGCAGGTGACCGCCGCCCACGCCGACCTCACCGAGGTCCGCCGCTCGCTGGCGGTCGCCGACGGCGTGGGCGAGGTCTTCCACTACCCCTCCCTGGTCGCCGACTGGGGCCTGGCCCACTTCGACTCCGAGCTGGAGATCGCCCGCAAGACGATGGCCCGGCTCAGCGCCGAGGACCCCGCCGCGGCCGGGGCGACGGGATCGGATGCGCCCGCGGTGACGAGCCGGCCCGGGGAGAGCAGCGAGCCCGCGGTGACCAGCGAGCCCGCGGTGACCAGCGAGCCCGGGGCGTGACCCGCGCCGTCTGGCTGGTGCTGGCCGGCATCGCCTCGGTCCAGCTCGGCGCGGCCGTCGCCAAGGACCTCTTCGACCGGGTGGACCCGACCGCACTGGTCTGGCTCCGCCTGGTCGCCAGCGCCGTGCTGCTGCTCGCCCTCGCCCGCCCCCGGCTGCGCGGTCGCAGCCGTGGGGACTGGCAGGTGGTCGCCGGCTTCGCGCTGACCCTGGCGGTGATGAACTGGGCGTTCTACCAGTCCTTCGCCCGCCTGCCGCTGGGCGTCGCGGTGACGATCGAGCTGATCGGCCCGCTGGCCGTCGCGCTGGCCGGGTCGCGCCGGGTCCGCGACCTGCTGTGGGTGCTGCTGGCCGGGATCGGGGTCACCGCCCTGGGCTGGGAGCGGACCGCGCTCGACCCGGTGGGGGTCGCGTACGCCGTCCTCGCCGGGACCGGGTGGGCCTGCTACATCCTGCTCAGCGCCCAGACGGGCCGGCGGTGGCCGGGCCTCGACGGCCTCTCGGTCGCCAGCGCCGGGGGCGCGCTGATGCTGGCGCCGTTCGCCCTCGCCGCGGACCTGCACGGCCTGCTGGACCCGCAGGTGCTGGCGCTCGGCGCGCTGATCGGCCTGCTCAGCTCGGTCATCCCGTACAGCTTCGAGCTGATCGCCCTGCGCAGCCTGCGCCCCTCGGTCTTCGGCATCCTGATGAGCGTCGAGCCGGCTGCCGCGGCGCTGGCCGCGCTCCTGGTGCTCGGTGAGAGCCTGAGCGTGCTCCAGTGGACGGCGATCGGCTGCGTGGTCGCCGCGAGCGCCGGGGCCACCCTGTTCACACAGACGTCACACGACCGAGACACCACGGTCCTCCCGGCTGCCTAGGCTCGACGCAGGGCTCCTGCAAAGGGACGCCTCGATCGCCTCGGCCCAGCGCCGTGCCGAGGCGGTCGAGGCGATTGCACCCTCGACTGCACCTCTGGTGCTCTCTGCGCCACCTCTGCTGCAGTCGGGCGGGACTCGAAGGCACCGGCAGCGACTGGGCGGCGTTTGTAGGCTGGCGACCCCGACCGGTCTGGAGGATCCCGTGCCCGAGTCCCTGCGTCGTGCCGCCCTCGTCACGAGCCTGACGATCTGCCTCGTGCTGGCCGGCTGCGGAACCGACGAGCCGGACGCCTCGACCCCCGAGTCCCCCGCGTCGTCCTCACCCAGCCCTTCGGCGGGCCAGTCCCCCTCGGCCTCTCCGTCCGCGCCCGAGCAGACGGCCTCGGGACCCGCCCGGCCGCAGGTCGCCGGCACGGTGGCCTCAGGGCTGGAGGTCCCGTGGGGCCTGGCCTTCCTGCCCGACGGGTCGGCGGTGGTGACCGAGCGCGACAGCGCCCGGGTGCTCCGGCTGACCGGGGAGGGCGAGGAGTGGAAGGTCACCGAGGTCGGTCGGATCGAGGCCGCCGCCCCGGAGGTCGAGGGCGGCCTCCTCGGGGTCGCCGCCTCCCCGGACTTCGACTCCGACCGGACGCTCTTCTTCTACGTCACCGCCGCCGACGACAACCGGATCGTCCGGGCCGAGCTCGACGGGGACCGGCTGGGCGAGCCCGAGCCGGTGCTCACCGGGATCCCCCGCGGCATGATCCACGACGGCGGGCGCCTGCTCTTCGGTCCCGACGGCTACCTCTACGCCTCCACCGGCGAGATCGGTGAGCGCGAGCTGGCCCAGGACCGGGAGTCACTGGCCGGCAAGATCCTGCGGATCACCCCCGACGGGCGGCCGGCACCGGGCAACCCGGACCCCGACTCCTCCGTCTGGTCCTGGGGGCACCGCAACGTCCAGGGCCTCGCGACCGACGACCGGGACCGGCTGTGGGCCAGCGAGTTCGGCGACAGCACCTGGGACGAGCTCAACCTGGTCCGCAAGGGACGCAACTACGGGTGGCCGCGGATCGAGGGACGCTCCGCGGACAACCCCGGCGTCTCCGCGGACGGTCTCACCGACCCGCTCGCCGTCTGGAGCACCGACGAGGCCTCGCCCTCGGGCCTGGCGTACGCCGAGGGCTCCCTGTGGCTGGGCGCGCTGCGCGGCACCCGGCTCTGGCAGGTGCCGGTGACCGACGACGGCCTCGGTCGCCCGCGCGGGCACTTCGTCGGCGACTACGGCCGGCTGCGCTCGATCGCCGCGGCTCCGGACGGCTCGCTGTGGATGACCACCTCGAACCGCGACGGCCGCGGCACGCCGAGCGACGAGGACGACCGGATCCTGCGGGTCACGCTGGAGCGCTGACCCGGACCACGACCGCCCGCCGGGCGACCCGGCGCAGGGTGGCGAGGACCGACGGGCCGAGCAGCGCGATGGCCAGCGCGTTGGTCAGCGCCCGGCCGGTGTCCCAGCCGCCGGTGGAGGTCACCAGCGTGTAGAGGCCGAACCGCTGCAGGTTCTCCAGCACCGGCGCCCCGGCGACGAAGGACAGGTCGGTGGCCTCGTACCCGGGCACCGCCACCCCGAGCAGGAACGGCCAGCCCCACATGTTCATCGCGGCGCCGAAGAGGTACGCCGCCAGGATCCCGTAGACCGCCAGCATGACGATCTCCGCCCGGCCGGTCACCCGGCGCGGCAGCAGCCCCGCGCCCATCCCCACCCAGCCGGAGACCAGCATCTGGAACGGCAGCCACGGACCCACGCCGGCGGTGAAGAGCGCGGAGACGAAGAGCGAGGTCGCCCCGAGGATGAAGCCGAAGGCCGGCCCGAAGACCCGACCCGCGAGGATCAGCAGGAAGAAGACCAGCTCGAGCCCGGCGACCCCGGCACCCAGGCCGCGGATCACCCCGTTGATCGCCGCCAGCAGCCCCAGCACCGCCAGCACGCGGGCGTCCATCCCGCCCTCGGTCATCTCGGCCAGGACCATCACCAGCAGCAGCGGGAGCAGGGCCAGGAAGAGGAACGGCGGGTCGACCCGCGCGCCGTCCGGCACGTCGAGCAGGAACGGCCAGGCCAGCATCATCAGGCCGACGACGGAGACCAGCACCAGCACCGCCGCGCTGCGTACGCCGATCCGGACCGCCGGCGTGCCCGGCGCCGGCAGGTCCGCACCGCCCTGCCCGGGCTGACCGGGTCCGGCCGGCCGGCCGAGGCGGCTCACCGGCCCGCTCCGGCCGCGGCGAGGGCGTCGGCCACCTGGTCGACGCGGAGCCACGGGGCCCCCAGCACCTTGTGCACCTGCGGCGCGAACGAGGGCGACTCCACCACCACCCGCAGGGTGGGACCTTCCGAGACCACCTCCCCGTCGGCCAGCACGACCACGGCGTCGGCGACACTCGCGACGAACTCGACGTCGTGGGTGGCGACCAGCACCGCACGTCCTTCGGCGGCGAGCTGGCGCAGCAGGACGGCCAGCGCGCGCTTGCCCGGGTAGTCCAGCCCACGCGTCGGCTCGTCGAGCAGCAGCACCGGAGGGCGCGCGGCCAGCACCACCGCGAGCGCCAGCGCCAGCCGCTGACCCTCGGAGAGGTCGCGCGGGTGGGTCTGGTCCTCGATCCCCGGGGCGAGCCGGTCCAGGATCTCCCGGCACCGGCCCGGGGCGCCCGCGTCGGCGTCCGCGTCCGCGCACTCCTGGCCCACGGACTCCAGGTAGAGCAGGTCCGCCGCGGTCTGCGGCACCATCCCGGTCCGCCGACGCCGCTCGGCGCCGCTGAGCTCGTGCGGGTCCCGGCCGGCCACCCGCACCTGCCCCGAGGCCCGTCCGGTCCGCCCCTGGAGCGCCCACAGCAGCGTGGACTTCCCGGCGCCGTTGCGGCCCATCAGCGCGGTGACCTGACCGGGGTCCAGGCGCAGGTCCAGGCCGCGCAGCACCGGCGTGCGCCCGTGCGCCACCACCAGGCCGGAGGCGGTCATCAGGGGGTCCGGCGGTCGCGCGTCGGGCGGGGGGTCAGCCGTCCCGGACGCGCTCGCCAGGCCGTCGGCCAGCCGCGGGCGCACCTCCCGGGCCCGGCGGCGGGCGTCCCGGACGGTCAGCGGCAGCGGGGTCCACCCGAGGGCACGACCCAGCTCGACCAGGGGCGGGGCGATCGGCGAGTCGACCATCACCACCTCCGGCGCGTCCACCCGGACCCGTCTGTCCTCGCCCAGCAGCACCATCCGGTCCGCGAACGGCACCACCCGCTCCAACCGGTGCTCGGCGACGACCACCGACAGGCCGAGGTCCTGCACCAACCGGGTGACGATCGCCAGCACGTCCTCGGCGGCGGTCGGGTCGAGCGCCGAGGTCGGCTCGTCGAGCACCAGCAGCCGCGGGTGCATGGTGAGCACCGACCCGATCGCCACCCGCTGCTGCTCGCCCCCGGAGAGGGTGCGCAGGTCGCGGTGGCGCAGGTCGGCGATGCCCAGCAGGTCGAGCGTCTCCTCGACCCGTCGGCGCATCGTCGCCGCCGGGAGGCCCAGCTGCTCCATGCCGTAGGCGAGCTCCTCCTCGACGGTGTCGGTGACGAACCAGGCAGCGGGGTTCTGACCGACGTACCCGACGTCGGCGGCCCGCTCCCGCGCCGGCCGGTGCAGGATGCTGACCCCGTCCAGCAGCACGTCGCCGGTCAGCGTCCCGCCCGTGTGCTCGGGCACCAACCCGGCGAGCACGCCGAGCAGGGTCGACTTGCCGGCGCCGGTGGAGCCGGCGAGCAGCACCAGCTCGCCCTCCTCGATGGTCAGGTCGACCCCGTCGAGCACCCGGCGGTCGGGGTAGCAGAACCTGATGTCGCGCAGCTCGATCACCGGACCACCTCCGGGAGCCGGGCCCGCGTGGCCACCGTGGGGGCCGGCGGGGCGACCAGGACGGGGAGCAGCGCGGCCAGCGGGACGAGCAGCGCGGCCAGGTCGAGCATCGGGGCCGCAGCGACCCCGGGATGCGCGATCGCGAGGGAGGTCTGAGCCACCCACCACAGCCCGGCACCGACGGCCAGTCCGCTGACGGCGACCAGGATCTCCTCGGCCTGCCAGGTGTCCGGGCGGTAGCGGCTGCGGCCGACGCGACGGCCCGCCGTGCTCAGCGCGAGGATCGCGCAGCCGGCTCCCAGGACGAGCATCGGCCAGCCCAGCCAGCGCGGCGCGGTGGTGTCCAGGAACCCGTAGACGCCGACGCAGCTGCCCATCAGCGCGAGCAGCATCAGGCCGCCGGTCAGCCGGCGCTCCCCCGGCGTCGACGGCCCGGTGCGACCGTAGCCGCGGGCGTCCATCCCGGCAGCCAGGGCCATGGAGCGCTCGAAGGCGTCCTCGAGCACGGGGACCAGGACCCGGCGCAGGCCGTGGATCCGGCGCCGCCGCCCTCGCGGCGAGGTGGTGCCGCTCCCCCGCAGCTCCTGGGCGTGCTTGACCCGGCGGGCGCTGTCCGCGAGCTGGGGCAGCACGGTGACCGCCACCACCAGGGCGGTGCCGATCTCGTAGAGGGCGGGCGGCAGGGACTTCAGCAGCCGCTTGGGGTTGGCCAGCGCGTTGGCCGCCCCGAAGGCCAGCAGGATGCAGGCCAGCTGCATGCCGTCGTAGAGACCGGCCAGGACTGCCTCGCGGGTCACGGGCCCGAGCAGCCGGATGCCGGTGGTCCACTCCGGTAGCTGGACCTGCGGGAGGTCCAGGAGGACGGTCCCGCCGACCCCGCCGCCCAACAGCACCCGGAAGAGCACGCGGACCGCCACGGTGATCCCGGCCAGCCAGAGGTAGAGCCGGTAGGCGCGGGCCCAGGTCCCGTCGCCCCGGCACGCCTGGACCACCACCCAGCTCACCGCCGCGAGCAGCGCGAGCAACCAGGGGTTGGTGGTGGCCGAGGCGGCCGCCGCCAACCCGAGCGCCCAGACCCACCAGGCCACGGGATGCAGCTCCCTGGGGGCGCGCACCCGGCCGGTCGGCGCGTCCGTCGGGGCGCCCTCCGGGACACCCAGGAGGTCGCCCCTCTGGTCGCGCGCCTGGTCGCTCGCCCGGACACTCATCAGGTCACGCCCGCCCGCGCCGGCGGGTCACCAGCACCCCGGCCCCCAGGAGCGCCGCGAGCGCGCTCGCGGGCACCCAGAGCGGCAGCGACCCGTCCTCCGGCTCCTCGGCAGCACCCGGCTGCGGCGCCGAGACATCCGCGCCGCCGGGCAGGACCTCGTCCGGGGCGAGGGAGGGCGGGGACGACTCCCCGGCCCCCTGGTGCCAGGCCAGGCCGAGCAGGCCGCCCTCCGGGGTGCGCAGGGTGCCGGCACCCTGGCTGGCGTAGACCCAGTCGCCGCCCTCGCCGTCGGCCCACCACAGTCCCCAGTAGGCGTCCGCGGGGGCCGCGTTGACGCACGGGTCGGTGGTCGGCACCCCGGCGACCCGGCACAGGAAGCCGGGCTCCCGGCTCGCGTCCTCCAGGTCGAACCCGGCGTCCTCGATGCTCGTGTAGGCCCGTTCGTCGGCCACGTCCGGGTCGCAGGCCGTACGGAGTGCCTCCGCGGGGTCGGCGGCCAGCTCCCCGAAGTCGACCACCACGGTCACCCCGGACGGCGGGCAGCCCTCCGCGGCGTCCCCGGTCGCGGTCCCGGTCGCCACCGCGGTCGAGGTCGGCGTCGCGGCCGCGGCGACCGTGGTCCCGGCCGCCACTCCCGCCCAGACGCCGAGCAGGACGGCCGCCACCGCGGTGCGCGGCACCCGGCTCACGTGTCCCGCCGCACGGCCCCAGGTCACCCGTTGCCGTCCTCGTCGGCGGCGGCGAGCGCCGGGAACGCCTGCACGCCCGCGCCGACCCACGGGGAGCGGTCCAGCGGGTCGCTCAGCCCGTGCCGGCGAGCCTGCGCCAGGCTGGACTCGTCGTAGGCGATCGCGCCGGTCTCCTCGGCCAGCTCGCCGTCCTCGGTCTGCTCCTGGCCGACCTGGACGCCGCGCAGCCACGCCGCGGCCCGGGCGGCTGCCTCGTCCTCGCCGAGCAGGTGCAACGCCCAGCCGGCGAGGCCGGTGGTGTTGGCGTTGGTGCCGTTCTGCGGGTCGGCGAACGAGCCGTCGGCGGCCTGTTGGGCCAGCAGCCACGCGGCGACGTCGTCGAGCGCCTCCTGGACGTCGGGATCGGGGCTGCCGGACTCCTCGGCGGCCTCCGCGACGGACGCCAGCTGCACGGCGACCAGCGCCGTGGTGTCCGGGGCCTCGTCCGCCGCGGCGGCGTCGCCCGCGCCGCAGGACTGGTCGCGTGCGTCGGGCTCGGAGAACGCGAGACGGAAGAACCCCTCGTCGCACTGCTGGAGCAGGAGGAAGTCGGTGACCTGGTCAGCACGGGGGCTGTCGAGCTCGGTCAGCGCCGCCGCGGCGTACCCCTGCCCGATCGAGTTGGCGTAGTCGCCGTACTCCGAGCGGTCCCGGAGCCGTCCGGCCGCCGCGCCGCGACGCACGACCGCCTGCTCGACGCGCGCCTGGAGGTCGACCCCGCCGAAGGCTCGGGGGTCGCGGTCCTGGTCGACCACGAGCCGCAGCGCCTTGGCGGTCGGACCTGCGTAGCGCTCGCCCCCGGAGCCGACGTAGTCGGCGAGGCTCGCCTCCACCGCGTCGGTGATCGCCTCCGCCTCCGCCGGCTCCAGGTCGAGCGCGGAGAGGCCCAGGGCCAGGTCGATGCTCGAGCCGACGTCGGTCATGGTGGAGGTCTTGCCCTCGTACGACGTGGTGTTCTCCAGCAGGCCGTCGGCGTTGCGGTTGGCCAGCAGCCAGTCGGCGGCCAGCTCGACCGGTCGCGGACCGGCGGCGGGAGCGGCGTCGGTCTCCTCGGAGGCGGAGTCCGAGCCGCACGCGGCGACCCCTCCCGCCAGCAGGACGACGGTGGCGGCGGTGGCGAGACGGCGGCGCTGGACCGGGCCGGGACGAGATGACGTGCGGTGTGACATGTGGTGTTCCTCCCCGCTGCGGGCGGGGACGGTCCACGGAGGGAGCGAACCCGCCGTGTTCCTCGACAGCGAATGTTCGGACGCAGCACAGCGGGTGTTCCGGCTCGCACGGTCGGGACCGTGCCTACGGTTGCGGGTCAGCGCCGGACTTGGACCGGCTTCCCCCACCTGTGAGCGTGGGTGTGCCGCGACGGTCGTCGCGACGGGGTCACTCTACGCCGATGCCCCCGGACCCCGACAAGGGGTCCGAGGGCATCGTGAGGGTTCCGGAGGAACGGGTCAGGCGAGCTTCTCCAGGATCAGCTCGCGGACCCGGCCGGCGTCGGCCTGGCCGCGCATCTCCTTCATCACCGCACCGATCAGCGCGCCGGCCGCGGCGACCTTGCCGTCGCGGATCTTCTGCGCCACGTCGGGGTTGGCCGCGATCGCGTTGTCCACCGCGGTGCCCAGCGCCCCCTCGTCGGAGACGATCGCCAGCCCGCGGGCCGCGACGATCTCCTCCGGGGTGCCCTCGCCGGCCAGCAGGCCGTCGAAGACCTGACGGGCCAGCTTGTCGTTGAGCGTGCCGGCGTCGACCAGTGCCTGGACGGCCGCCACCTGCTCGGGGGTGACACCCAGGGCGTCGATCTCGGTGCCGGTGTCGTTGGCCCGCCGGGCCATCTCGCCCAGCCACCACTTGCGGGCCGCCTGCGGCGCGGCACCGGCCGCGATGGTCTGCTCGATCAACTCCAGCGCCCCGGCCCCGACCGTGTCGCGCATCTCCAGGTCGGAGAAGCCCCACTCGGCCTGCAGCCGGCTGCGCCGCTCGGTCGGGTTCTCCGGCAGGGTGCCGCGCAGCTCCTCGACCCACTCCCGCGACGGAGCCACCGGCACCAGGTCGGGCTCGGGGAAGTAGCGGTAGTCCTCCGCGTCGGACTTCTCCCGGCCGCTGGTGGTGATCCCGGTGTCCTCGTGCCAGTGCCGGGTCTCCTGCAGGATGGTCGAGCCCGAGGTCAGGACGGCGGCGTGCCGGCGCATCTCGTAGCGCACCGCGCGCTCCACCGAGCGCAGCGAGTTGACGTTCTTGGTCTCCGTGCGGGTGCCGAGGGCGTCGGAGCCCTTCGGGGCCAGCGACAGGTTGACGTCGGCGCGGATCGAGCCCTGGTCCATCCGGGCGTCGGAGACCCCGAGCGCGACGATCAGCTGACGCAGCTGGGCGACGTACGCCTTGGCGATCTCCGGGGCGCGGTCCCCCGCCCCACGGATCGGCTTGGTGACGATCTCGATGAGCGGGATGCCGGCCCGGTTGTAGTCGACCAGCGAGTAGTCGGCACCGTGGATCCGGCCGGTGGAGCCACCGACGTGCAGCGTCTTGCCGGTGTCCTCCTCCATGTGGGCGCGCTCGATCTCGACCCGGAAGGTCTCCGGCTCGCCGTCAGCACCCTCGATCTGCACGTCCATCCAGCCCTCGAAGGCGATCGGCTCGTCGTACTGCGAGGTCTGGAAGTTCTTCGGCATGTCCGGGTAGAAGTAGTTCTTCCGGGCGAACCGGCACCACTCGGCGATCTGGCAGTTGAGCGCCAGCCCGATCCGGATCGCGCCCTCCACCGCCTTGCGGTTGACCACCGGCATCGCGCCGGGCAGGCCCAGGCAGGTCGGGCAGACCTGGGTGTTCGGCTCGGCGCCGAACTCCGTCGGGCACCCGCAGAACATCTTGGTCAGGGTGCTCAGCTCGACGTGGACCTCCAGGCCCAGCGCCGGGTCGAACTTCTCCAGCGTCTCCTCGTAGGAGAGCAGGTCGGCGGTCCCGGTGCTCACAGCGAGGCTCCCTTCAGCTCGGGGGCGCGGTCGAGGATCGCACCACCCCACGTCTCCTCCAGCAGTGCCTCGACGGCGGCGCCGACCCGGTAGAGCCGGTCGTCGGCCAGGGCGGGCGCCAGCACCTGGAAGCCGACCGGCAGGTCGTCCTCCTCGGCGAGGCCGCACGGCACCGAGATGCCCGGGACCCCGGCCAGGTTGGCCGGGATGGTGGCGAGGTCGTTGAGGTACATCGCCAGCGGGTCGTCGAGCTTCTCCCCCAGCTTGAACGCCGTGGTGGGGGCGGTCGGGCTGACCAGCACGTCGACCTGCTCGAACGCCGCCTCGAAGTCGCGCGAGATCAGCGTGCGGACCTTCTGCGCCTGGCCGTAGTAGGCGTCGTAGTAGCCGCTGGACAGCGCGTAGGTGCCCAGGATGATCCGGCGCTTGACCTCGTCGCCGAAGCCGGCGTCGCGGGTGGCCCGCATGACCTCCTCGGCGCTCGGCGCGTCGATGCCCTCGGGCAGGACCCGCAGGCCGTAGCGCATGGCGTCGAACTTCGCCAGGTTGCTCGACGCCTCGGCGGGCAGGATCAGGTAGTAGGCGGCCAGCGCGTGCACGAAGCTCGGGCACGAGACCTCGACCACCTCGGCGCCGGCGGCGACCATCTGCTGCACCGTCTCGTCGAACCGGGCCATCACGCCCGGCTGCCAGCCCTCGCCGCGCAGCTCGGTGATCACGCCGACCTTGAGGCCGGTCAGGTCCTTGGTCGCCCCCTCACGGGCGGCGGCCACGAACGACGGCAGCTCATGGGGCACCGAGGTGCTGTCGAGCGGGTCGTGCCCGCCGATCACCTCGTGCAGCAGGGCGGAGTCGAGCACCGTCCGGGTGACCGGGCCGACCTGGTCCAGGGAGTTGGCCAGGGCCACCAAGCCGTAGCGGGAGACCCCGCCGTAGGTCGGCTTGACCCCGACCGTGCCGGTGACCGCGCCGGGCTGGCGGATCGAGCCGCCGGTGTCGGTGCCGAGCGCCAGCGGCGCCTCGAAGGCCGCGACGGCCGCGGCCGAACCGCCGCCGGAGCCGCCGGGGATCCGGTCCAGGTCCCACGGGTTGCGGGTCGGGCCGTAGGCGGAGTGCTCGGTGGAGGAGCCCATCGCGAACTCGTCCATGTTGGTCTTGCCCAGGATCGGCAGCCCCGCCTCGCGGAGCCTGCGGACCACGGTGGCGTCGTACGGCGGGATCCAGCCCTCGAGGATCTTCGACCCGCAGGTGGTCGGCAGCCCCTCGGTGGTCAGCACGTCCTTGACGGCGATCGGGACGCCGTCCAGGTCGCTCAGCGGCGCGCCGGCCCGTCGGCGCTCGTCGGAGGCCTCGGCCTGCGCGAGCGCGCCCTCGGCGTCCACGTGCAGGAAGGCGTGCACGCCCGCGTCCCGGTCTCCGTCGACCTCGGCGATCCGGTCCAGGTGCGCGCGGGTCAGCTCCACGCTGGTCACCTCGCCGGCGGCCAGCGCGTCGGCCATCCGGGCGGCGGTCTGTCGGGTCCAGTCCATCGTCTGCTCGCTCACTGCTCGTCTCCCAGGATCCGCGGCACGGAGAACCGCTGCTGCTCGGACTCCGGCGCCCCGGCGAGCGCCTGCTCGGCGCTGAGGCCCGGCACGACGACGTCGTCGCGGAACACGTTGGTCAGGGGCAGCGGGTGCGAGGTCGGCGGCACGTCGGCGCTCGCCACCTCGTTGATCGAGGCGACCGACTCCAGGATCACGCTCAGCTGCGGAGCCAGGTGGTCGAGCTCGGCGTCCGAGAGGTCGATCCGGGCCAGGACGGCCAGGTGCGCGACCTCGTCGCGGGAGATTTCAGGCATCAGCATCCTTTGCCAGACGAGCGGGACATCAGCTCCCCATCCTATGGGGACGCCCGGTTTCGGCCTCCGCCGGTCACCGCGCCCGGAGTAGCCTTCCCTCAACGCTCGCCGGAAGGGGACGCCCGCATGCACCTGAGGACTCGCCGGGCTCGTGCGGCGGGTGTCGCGGGGGCCGTCCTGGTCGCCTCCGGCCTGGTCGTGGGCGCCTGGGGCGCGAGCACCGGCAGGGACTCCGGCGACTCCGGCGGCCGGGTCCCTCCCAGCACCCAGGAGACGCCCGTCGCCGACCCGTCCGAGGACGTCCCGGCGGCGCCCGAGGAGCCTGCCGCTCCCGACTGGCTGGCCGGGCCCGCGGGCCCGGTGCGCTACGTCGCGCTCGGCGACTCCTACACCGCGGCGCCCGGCGTACCCGAGCCTGCAGGCGGCGTCTGCGCCCGGTCGACCAGCAACTACCCCTCCGTGCTCGCGCGATCCCTGCCCGGCACCGAGGTGGTCGACGTGAGCTGCACCGGCGCCGACACCCGCAACCTGCGCGGGCCCCAGCGGGTCTTCGCGATCTCGGTGCCGCCCCAGCTCGACGCGCTCGACGCCCGCACCGACCTGGTGACCCTCGGGATGGGCGGCAACGACTTCGGCGTCTTCGCCACGCTCGTCACCACCTGCCCGACGCTCGCGCCCACCGACCCTCGGGGCGCCCCGTGCCGCGCGGCGATGCGCACGCCCGGAGGCGGCGACCGGCTGCTGTCCAAGATCGAGCGCACCGGGACCCGGGTGCTCCGGGGGATCCGCGCCATCGAACGACGCAGCCCGCAGGCGCGGGTCGTGGTGGTCGGCTACCCGCAGCTGGCGCCCCGCACCGGCACCTGCGCCGACCTCCCGCTGGCCCGCGGCGACTACGGCTACACCCGCCTGGTCACCCGGCGGCTCAACACCGAGCTCCGGGAGGCGGCCCGACGGAGCGGAGCGGCGTACGTCGACGTGGCCCGCGCCAGCCGCGGGCACGACGTCTGCGCGCAGGACCCGTGGGTGAACGGCAAGCGGCTCACGAACCAGGCGATCCCCTACCACCCGTTCGCCCCGGAGCAGGCCGCGGTCGCCCGCCTGGTGCTGCGCGCCCTGGACTAGTCCGCTGGCGGCGGGCCCTCGGCGAGCAGCCGGTCGAAGCCGGCCTCGTCGAGGATGGTCAGGCCCAGCTGCTCGGCCTTGTCGGCCTTGCTGCCGGCGTTCTCACCCACCACCACGTAGTCGGTCTTCTTCGACACCGAGCCCGAGGCCTTGCCGCCGCGGGCGATGATCGCCTCCTTGACCGAGTCGCGGGTGTAGCCCTCCAGGGAGCCGGTGACCACGACGGTGAGGCCCTCCAGGGTGCGGGGCACCGACTCGTCGCGCTCGTCGGCCATCGTCACCCCGGCCGCCGCCCAGCTCTCCACGATGGCTCGGTGCCAGTCGGCCTGGGGTCCGTCGAACCACTCGCGCACCGACGCAGCGATGGTGGGGCCGACCCCCTCGGTGTCGGCCAGCTGCTGCTCGTCGGCCTCGCGGATCGCCTCCATCGAGCCGAACCGGGTCGCCAGCGCCCGCGCGGCCGTCGGGCCGACGTGCCGCACCGACAGCGCCACCAGCACCCGCCACAGCGGGACCTGCTTGGCCTTGTCGAGGTTGTCCAGGAGCCGACGGCCGTTGGCGCTGAGGACGCGGGGACCGCTGCCCGCCTCGAGCTCGGCCTTCTTGGCGGCCCGGGTGAAGAGCTCGGTGCGCACCAGCCCGCTCTCGTCCAGGCCGAAGACGTCCCCCTCGTTGGCGATCACCCCGGAGGCCAGCAGGGCGTCGGCCGCTTCGTAGCCGAGCCCCTCGATGTCGAACGCGCCCCGGCCGGCCACGTGGAAGACCCGCTCGCGCACCTGGGAGGGGCAGGCCTCGGAGTTGGGGCAGCGCAGGTCCTTGTCGCCCTCCTTCTGCTGGGCCAGCTTGGTGCCGCAGGAGGGGCAGTGGGTGGGCATGACCCACTCCGCCAGGCCCTCGGGCCGCAGCGGGAGGACCGGTCCCAGGATCTCCGGGATCACGTCGCCGGCCTTGCGCAGGATGACGGTGTCGCCGGGGCGCACGTCCTTGCGTGCGACCTCGTGGGCGTTGTGCAGCGTGGCCCGCTCCACCGTGGAGCCCGCCACCCGGGTCGGCTCCATCACCCCGAACGGGGTGACCCGGCCGGTCCGGCCGACGTTGACCTCGATGGCGAGCAGCTTGGCGTTGACCTCCTCCGGCGGGTACTTGTACGCGATCGCCCAGCGCGGCGCGCGGCTGGTCGAGCCGAGCCGGCGCTGGAGGGCGACCGAGTCGACCTTGACCACGACCCCGTCGATCTCGTAGCCGACGATGGTGTGCCGCTCCTCCCCCACCTTCGTCACGTACGCCTCGACGTCGCTCAACGTCGGCACCACCCGCACCTGGTCGGAGGTGGGCAGGCTCCAGGCGCGCATCGCGTCGTAGGACCCGGACTGGGTGGCCGGCTCGAAGCCCTGGCGCGCCCCCAGCCCGTGGCAGACCATGCCCAGGGCCCGGGTGGCGGTCACCCGGGGGTCCTTCTGCCGCAGCGACCCGGCGGCGGCGTTGCGGGGGTTGGCGAACGGGGGCTTCCCGGCGTCGGCCATCGCGGAGTTGAGCCGCTCGAACGCGTCGGTCGGCAGGAACACCTCGCCGCGGACCTCCACCAGGTCGGGCACCGGGAACTCGTCGGTGCCGGTGAGCCGGTGCGGCACCGAGTCGATGGTGCGCACGTTGGGCGTGACGTCCTCGCCGGTGCGGCCGTCGCCGCGGGTCAGCGCCCGCACCAGCCGGCCGCGCTCGTAGAGCAGGTTGATCGCCAGGCCGTCGACCTTGAGCTCGCAGAGCAGCTCGGCGTCGGTGATCCCGTCCCGGGCCAGCCGGGCGTACCAGCCCTGGAGCTCCTCGAAGGAGAAGGCGTTGTCCAGCGACTCCATCGGCTGGAGGTGGTCGACGGCGGTGAACTCGGTGGAGACCGCGCCCCCGACCTTCTGGGTCGGCGAGTCCGGCGTCCGCAGCTCGGGGTGGGCCTCCTCGAGCGCCTCCAGCTCGCGCATCCGCCGGTCGAACTCCGCGTCGTCCAGCGTCGGGGAGTCGAGGACGTAGTAGCGCCAGCGCGCCTCCTCGACCTGCTCGGACAGCTCCTGGTGGCGTTCGCGCGCCTCGGGCGGCGCGGGAGCGACCTCGGGCGACGCGGGAGGGACCTCGGACGTGCTCATGGCACCATCTTGCCCTGCGTCGCCGACAGCGTCTGGCCCGGACTCAGCCCCGGAGGATCAGCGGACGGACGACAGCCGGGCGTGCCGCATCCCGGGGTTCCTGGCTCTCGGGCTGGTGGCCGCCACCGGCACGCTCACCTGGACACCCGAGCGCGCCGGGTCCGCCGCCTGAGCGTCGTACGGGGCGCCGAGCCTGCCCGCGGGCACGCTGTCTCTCGGTGTGGCAGTTCGACCAGGGCAACAACTACGCCCTCACGCCTGCCACGGTGACGGTGCAGGTCGGCTGAGGGCCTGCGCGCCCCGGCGCGGTCAGCCGTGGGTCAGGGCCTGCGCGGTCGCGCGGGTGAGCGTCAGCGCGCGTCGGGCCCAGTCCGCAGAGCTCCCGGCGAGCCCGCAGGCCGGGCTGACCACCAGCCGGTCGCCGACCTCCTCGGGGTCGAAGCCCAGCATGTCCAGCCACCGGAGCACGCGCTCGGCGAGACGGGCGTCGTCGCCGGGGTCGGCCGGCTCGGTGGTGGGCAGCACCCCGAGCGCCACCGTCTCCCCTGCCTCCAGGGCCTGGCCGAGCTCGTCGTGGTCCTCCGCGGAGAGCTGGGCCAGGTCGACCGCCAGTCCGCGCGCCCCCGCCCCGCGCAGCAGCCCGAGCGGGGTCCCGGCGGCACAGCTGTGCACCCAGGGCTCGGCGCCCGAGTCGGCGATCGCCGAGAGCACCCACTCGAGCGCGGCCGACGCCTCGGGCGGGTGCACGACCCGGTGCCGGCCGAAGCCGCTGGCCGTCGGCACGCGGGCCGCCAGGACCGCGGCCAGCGCCGGCTCGTCGACCTGGACGACCAGCCGGTCCACCCCGGGCAGCCGTCGGCGCAGGTCGGCCACGTGGTCCCGGACGCCTTCGGCCAGCGCCTGGGCCAGGTCGCGGCGGGCGCCGTGGTCGGAGAGCACCTTGTCGCCGCGCGGCTTCTCCACCGTGGCGGCCAGCGTCCACGGCCCGGTGACCTGGGTCTTGAAGGGGCCCACGTACCCCTGGGTCTGCTCCTCGACCTGGTCGAGGTCCTGGGCGAGCAGCGAGCGGGCCCGCCGGTGGTCCACGCCGGCCGCGTCGGTGAGCCGCCACCCGGCGGGCTGCAGGTCCGCCCCGAGGCCGGCCACGACCGCCAGGGTCCGTCCGGTCATCTCGGCGCCGGCCCCGCGGCCCGGGAGCTCGGGGACGTGCGGCAGCTCGGGCAGCTCGCCGAGCACGGTGCGCACGGCCTCGGCGTAGGTGCGCGCGGGGTCCGCGGAGACGAGTGCGGGCATCGAGCCGACTCCGGTCGCGCGGGTCATCGGGCTGCCCTCTCGGTCGCGTCGATGGTGGCCGAGCCGACCACCCGGGTGCCCTGGTAGATCACGGCCGCCTGACCCGGCGCGATCCCCTGGGCGGGGTCGAGCAGCTCGATGCTCACCTGGTCGTCGTGGACCTCGACCACGGCCCGGTGCTCGCCGCCGTGGGCGCGCAGCTGCACGGTGCCCTCGAGCCTCGACGGCACGGTGCCGCACCACCGTGGCCGGCTGCCGCGGAGGCGGTGGACGGTGAGCCGGTCCCGCGGGCCCACGGTGACCGTGCCGGAGACCGGCTCGATGTCGAGGACGAACCGCGGCCGGCCGTCCGGTGCGGGCCGACCGATCCGCAGGCCCTTGCGCTGGCCGATGGTGAAGGCGACGGTCCCCTCGTGCTCGCCGAGGACCTCCCCGGTCTCCTCGTCCACGATCGGGCCGCCGGTGTTGGGCGCCCGGTCACCGAGCTTCTCCTTGAGCCACCCGGCGTTGTCACCGTCGGCGACGAAGCAGATGTCATGGCTGTCGGGCTTGTCCGCGACCAGCAGCCCTCGCTCGGCGGCCTCGCGGCGCACGTCAGGCTTGGTGGTGTCGCCCAGGGGGAACAGCGCGTGCTCGAGCTGCTCCTGGGTGAGCACGCCGAGCACGTAGGACTGGTCCTTGCCCGGGTCGAGTGCCCGGTGCATCTCGATCAGGCCGTCCTCCCCGGTGCGCAGCTGGGCGTAGTGCCCGGTCGCCACCGCGTCGAAGCCCAGGGCCAGGGCCCGGTCGAGGACGGCGGCGAACTTGATCTTCTCGTTGCAGCGCAGGCACGGGTTGGGCGTACGGCCGGCGGCGTACTCGTCCATGAAGTCCTCCACGACGTCGGCGTGGAAGCGGTCGGACAGGTCCCAGACGTAGAACGGGATCCCGAGGACGTCGGCGGCCCGCCGGGCGTCGTTGCTGTCCTCGATGGTGCAGCAGCCCCGGGCCCCCGTGCGGTACGACGCAGGGTTGCGCGAGAGCGCCAGGTGCACGCCGGTCACGTCGTGGCCGGCGTCGACGGCACGGGCAGCGGCGACGGCGGAGTCGACCCCGCCGGACATCGCCGCGAGGACCCTCACCGGGTGCCTCGGTGCGCCAGCCGGGCCCGCTCGACCGCGGGTCCGATCGCCGAGACCAGCGCGTCGACGTCGGCCGGGGTGCTGGAGTGGCCCAGCGAGAAGCGCAGCGAGTGCCGGGCCTGCGCGGGGTCGCACCCCATCGCCAGCAGCACGTGCGAGGGCTGCGGCACGCCGGCCGAGCAGGCGGATCCGGTGGAGCACTCGATCCCCTGGGCGTCCAGCAGCATCAGCAGGGAGTCGCCCTCGCAGTCGGGGAAGCCCAGGTGCGCGTTGCCGGGCAGCCGTCGTACGGGATCCCCGTGCAGGTGGGCGTCCGGCACCACCTCGAGGACCCGGCGGACCAGGTCGTCGCGCAGCGCGGAGAGCCGCGCGGCGTGCGCCTCCTGGTTGGCGACCGCGGCCTCGACCGCGGCGGCCAGGGCCGCGATCCCGGGCGGGTTCAGGGTGCCGCTGCGGATGTCCCGCTCCTGCCCGCCGCCGTGCAGCAGCGCGGTCACCGGCACCTCCCGGCGTACCACCAGGGCACCGACTCCGTAGGGTCCGCCGAGCTTGTGCCCGGTGAAGGTCAGGGCGTCCACACCGCTGTCGCCGACGTGGACCGGGACCGACCCTACCGCTTGGACGGCGTCGGTGTGCACGGGGATCCCGTGCTCCCCCGCGATCGCCACCACGTCGTCGATCGGCTGGAGCGTGCCGACCTCGTTGTTGGCCCACATCACCGAGACCAGGGCGACCGACTCGGGGTCCTGCTCCAGGCACCGGCGGAAGACCTCGACGTCGAGCCGCCCGGTGGCGTCCACCTCGAGCAGCTCGACCTTGGCGCCCTCGGCGACCGCCAGCCAGTGCAGCGGGTCGAGGACGGCGTGGTGCTCGACCGCGGTGGCCAGGACGCGGACCCGGCGGGGGTCCTGCGCCCGTCGGGCCCAGTAGATGCCCTTGAGCGCCAGGTTGTCCGACTCGGTCCCGCCCGAGGTGAAGACCACCTCGCCCGGACGGCAGCCGAGCGACTGGGCGAGCTGCTCGCGGCTCTCCTCCACCACCCGACGGGCACGTCGCCCCGAGGCGTGCAGCGAGCTGGCGTTGCCGACCTGCTCCAGGTGGGTGCGCATCGCCTCCACGGCCACCGGGAGCATCGGCGTGGTGGCGGCGTGGTCGAGGTAGACCGAGGGAGGGGTCGCGGTGTCCATGTCGCTCTCAGCCTACGGCGCTCCGGGTGGGCGCCCGGCACGGGCGGTGTGGACGGACCCCGGGAGCGCCCCCGCGCACCGTCACGCCGCGCTCAGGGCGCGACGACCTCCGCGACCAGGGCCGCGTGGTCGGTGCCGGGCACCTCGAGGGTCCGGGTGCGGGTCGCCGTCCACCCGTCGCCCACCAGGACGTGGTCGATCGTCACCACCGGCGGCAGCGACAGGGGCCCCCGCCCCACCTCGCCCGCCGAGGGCCAGGTCGGCTGCCACCCCGAGCCCGCCTGTTCCGCGGCGTCGCGCAGCCCGGCGTCCAGCAGCGCGCGGAGCTCGCGGTGGTCCGGCGTGGCGTTGAGGTCGCCCATCAGCAGGTCCGGCGGCCGGCCGCCGACGGTCTCGCGCAGCATTCGGTGGTCCTCGCGCCACTGCGCCGCGTTCCCCATCGGGGACTCCGGATGGGTGACCAGGACGCGGAACCTCGTCCCCTCCACCCGGGCAGCCACCACGAACGAGGTCCACCGGGTGGGCACCGCCCGCTCACCGCTGAGGGGGAAGCGCGAGTAGAGCATCGTGCCCTCCACCCCGTACAGCGCCTGCCCGGCGTGGAACGGCAGCTGCTCGTTGAGCCCCGCCTCCTCCATCAGCAGCAGGCTGGTCGGGGTCACCTCCTGGACGGCGAGCAGGTCGACGTCCTGCGCCTCGGCGAGTCGCACCAGCGCCTCGGCGTCCGCAGTGCCGTTGAGCAGGTTGGCGGTCATCACCCGCAGCCGTGGACCGGCGTCGGCCGGGGGCTCGCCGGCGCCCACGAACAGCGGGGCCAGCCAGGTCCCGTGCAGCACCAGCCCGGCGACCGCGAGCGCCGCCCAGGGCGCCAGCCTCGGCGCCAGGTGCCTCCGGGCCCGGGAGGTCAGGAGCATCGAGACCAGGAGCAGCAGGGCCAGCAGGTACGCCGGGACCGCCCAGGGCGCGAGCGCGACGAGGCGGACCGCGAGCCCCACCTCCGGCTGGACCAGGCGCACTGTGCTCAGCCCCGCGCCCGCCAGCAGGCACGCCGCAGCGCCGAGCGGGAGCAGGAGGCGACGCACACTCGGCAACCTACTGGCCACAGGAGCCTCGGGAGGCCGATCTCCCCGAGCCGGTCTCTCAGAGCCGATCTCCCCGAGACGGTCTCTCAGAGCTGGTCTCTCAGAGCTGGTCGAGGATTACCAGGTCGTCGCGGTGGACCACCTCGCGCTCGAAGCCGGCGCCGAGCTCGCGCTTGAGCTGCTGGGAGGACTTGCCGAGCAGGGCCGGCACCTCCTCGGAGTCGAAGTTGACCAGCCCCCGGGCGACCGGGCGTCCGTCCGGATCGATCAGGTCGACCGGGTCGCCGGCGGAGAACCGGCCCGTGACCCCGGTGACCCCGGCTGCGAGTAGGGAGGCGCGCCGCTCGACCACGGCGCGCACCGCGCCAGCGTCAAGCGCCAGGCGCCCCTTGGGCTCGGAGGCGTGGGCCAGCCAGAGCAGGCGGGTGGGCCGGCGACGGCCGCGGGCGTGGAAGAGCGTCCCCACGGGCTCTCCCCCGAGAGCCTGGACCGCGTTGTCGGCCGAGGTCAGCACCACCGGGATGCCCGCCCCGGTCGCGATCCGCGCCGCCTCCACCTTCGTCACCATGCCCCCGGTGCCGACGCCGGCCGAGCCGGCACTGCCGATCCGGACGCCCTCGAGGTCCTTCGCCGAGCGCACGTCGCTGAGCATCCGGGTGCCCGCCAGGCTGGGCGGACCGTCGTAGAGGCCGTCGACGTCGGAGAGGAGCACCAGCAGGTCGGCGTGGACCAGGTGCGCGACCAGCGCCGCCAGGCGGTCGTTGTCCCCGAACCGGATCTCGGAGGTGGCGACCGTGTCGTTCTCGTTGACGACCGGCAGCGCCTCCAGCTCCAGCAGCTTGGCCAGCGTCTGGTAGGCGTTGCGGTAGTGCACCCGGCGGGTGACGTCCTCGGCGGTCAGCAGCACCTGGCCGGTGACGATCCCGTGCCGGGCGAACTCCTGCTGGTAGTGATGGGCCAGCAGGCCCTGACCCACCGAGGCCGCGGCCTGCTGGGCCGCCAGGGCCCGTGGCCGCCGGGCCAGGCCCAGCGGCGCGAGCCCCGCGGCGATCGCGCCGGAGGAGACGAGCACGACCTCCGCGCCCCGGGCGCGGACGGCCGCCAGGACGTCGACCAGCTCAGCGACCCGGTCGGGATCGATGCCGCCGGCCGCACTGGTCAGCGACGAGGACCCGACCTTGACCACGATCCGCCGGGCCTCCAGCACGACCTCCCGCCGGGCGCTGGGCTCGCTCATGCCTCGGGGTCGTCCTCAGCCCAGTCGGGGTCCTGCGGCGACCCGATCTCGTACGAGCTCGGTCCGAATGACGGCCCCGTGTCGAGGCGCCGCGCCACGTCGGCGCGGGTCTCGTTCTCGGCCCGCTCCCCCATCGCCTCGTCGATGTCGCGACGCCGCTGGCGTGCCGGCCGCGACTCCTCGAACCGCTGGTCCTCGCCACGACGTCCGAGCATCTCGGCACCGGCCTGGATCTCGGGCTTGAAGTCGAAGACCACCGAGTTGTCGGGGTGACCGATCAGCACGGTGTCGCCCTCCTCGGCGCCGAGCTTGATGAGCTTGTCCTCCACACCCAGCCGGTTGAGCCGGTCGGCGAGGAAGCCCACCGCCTCGTCGTTGCTGAAGTCGGTCTGACGGATCCACCGCTCGGGCTTGGCGCCCCGCACGCGCCAACCCTCGCCGTCCCGCGTGACCTCGAAGTCGCCCCCGCCGCCGACGGCAGGGGGACGGATCACGATCCGGGTCGCCTCCACCTCGGGCTTCTCGGCCCGGGTCCGGGCGACGATCTCCGCCATCGCGAAGGTCAGCTCGCGCACCCCCTCGCCGGAGGCGGCCGAGATCGGGAAGACGAGCAGGCCGCGCTCCCGGAGGTCGTCGATCACCATGTCGGCGATCTCCGCGCCGTCGGGCACGTCGATCTTGTTCAGCGCGACCAGCCGCGGCCGATCCTCCAGGCCGCCGTACCGGGCAAGCTCGGACTCCATCACCTCGAGGTCGTCGACCGGGTTGCGGCCGGGCTCGATGGAGGCGGTGTCGACCACGTGCACGAGCGCGGCACACCGCTCGATGTGCCGCAGGAAGTCGTGGCCGAGCCCTCGGCCCTCGGCCGCCCCCTCGATCAGCCCGGGGACGTCGGCGACGGTGAAGACGGTGTCACCGGCTCGCACCACACCCAGGTTCGGCACCAGGGTGGTGAACGGGTAGTCCGCGATCTTGGGCCGGGCGCGGGAGATCGCGGCGATCAGCGAGGACTTGCCGGCGCTGGGGTAGCCCACCAGGCCGATGTCGGCGACCACCTTGAGCTCCAGGTGGATCTCCAGCTCGTCGCCGGGCTCACCGAGCAGCGCGAAGCCCGGGGCCTTGCGCTTGGAGGAGGCGAGCGAGGCGTTGCCGAGACCGCCGCGGCCGCCGGAGGCGACCACCATCTCGCTGCCCGCGCCGATCAGGTCACCGAGCACGTTGCCCTGGGCGTCGGTCACGACCGTCCCGTCCGGGACGGGCAGGACCAGGTCGCTGCCGTGACCGCCGTTCTTGTGGTCACCGGCCCCGTGGCCACCGTTCTCGGCCTTCCGCTTGGGGCTGTGGTGGTACTCGATCAGCGTGGTCACCTGCGGGTCGACCCGCAGGATCACCGAGCCGCCCGGACCGCCGTTGCCCCCGTCGGGGCCGCCGAGCGGCTTGAACTTCTCGCGGTGCACGGACGCCACGCCGTTTCCGCCGCGACCTGCGCTGACGTGCAGGGTGACGCGGTCGACGAACGTGGGGACTGCCATGGATCTCCTCAGTGGGGGTGGAACAACACGAAGGGCGCCCCCAAGTCTAGGGACGCCCTTCGAAGGAAGTATGTGCTGCGCGAAGCGTCAGGTCACTCGCCGGGAACGACGTTGACGACCTTGCGGCCACGCTTGGTGCCGAACTCGACAGCGCCCGCCACCAGGGCGAACAGGGTGTCGTCGCCACCGCGGCCGACGCCGCTGCCGGGGTGGAAGTGCGTGCCGCGCTGGCGGACGATGATCTCGCCGGCGCCGACGGCCTGGCCGCCGTAGCGCTTGACGCCGAGGCGCTGTGCGTTGGAGTCGCGACCGTTCTTGGTCGAGGCCGCACCCTTCTTGTGTGCCATGAGTTCAGTCCTTCGTGATGGATCGCGAGTGGCGCGGAGCCGCTCAGACGGAGATGTCGGTGACCTTGACCTGGGTGTACTTCTGGCGGTGACCCTGGCGCTTCTTGTAGCCGGTCTTGTTCTTGTACTTCTGGATGATGATCTTCGGGCCCTTGGTGCCACCGAGAACCTCGACGGTCACAGAGGCCTTGTCCAGCCCGGTGGCGGTGACGGACTCGCCGTCCACCACCATCACGACGGGAAGCGCCACGGACTCGCCCACGGCGGTCTGGACCTGGTCGATCTCGATGACATCGCCGACAGCAACCTTCTGCTGCTTGCTGCCACTCCGCACGATCGCGTACACCGCGACTCACTCTCCTCGTCGGACTCGAACAGTCCATCAACAACTGCAAACTCAGGGCGCCCGCCGCGCATGATCCAGCTTGCCGCGTTCTTGGTGACACGACGTCGAGCGCGCTGGCGGGAAGGTGTGGGACACACCGAGGGGCAATACTACGGACGACGGGACCCGCACGCAAAACGCGGCTGGTCCCGCGTCCCGTTCGTCGGGGTCAGCGCTTGCGTGCCCCCTTCTTCTTCACCGGCACGTGCTCCACCTGGGAGTCGTTGGCCCCGTCCTCGCCCTCCGGCGAGGCACCGGGGGTGCCAGAGGCCTCGGTGGCGTCCGCGGCGACCACGGACGGGGCCGAGGACGTCTCCGGGGGGCCGGCGGGCCGTGAGGCGGCCCGGCGGCGGGTACGGGTGACCACGCGGGGAGCCTGCTCGTCGGCCGGCGGAGCGGCGACGGGTGCCACGACGGCGTCCGGCTCGCTGCGGGCGGGCTCGGGCGTCGGTTCGGGCCTCGGCTGCCCGACCTCGGGCTGCTCCGCCCGGGGCCGCTCGACCCTGCGTCGCGAGACCTTGCGCTGCTGGACCTTCGGTCGCTCGACCTCGGACTGCGCGACCTCGGACTGCGCGACCTCGGGCTGCGCGACCTCGGACTGCGCGACCTCGGACTGCGCGGGGGCGGCCTCCGTCGTGGACTCCTGCACCTCGGGCTGCGCCGGGGTCGACCCGGGCTCGTCCGTGACCGCGACCCCGGCGTTCTCCGGCTTGGCCATCGCGGCCACGTCCTTGGGCGAGGGGGCCACGGCGGGCCTCTCGGTCGCGCGCTCCGACGTACCGCCGGCCGCGCCGCCTCCGTTCCCGGACTCCTTGCCCCGGCCCTTCCCGCGGCGACCGCCGCGACGGGACTCGTCGTCGCCGGAGGAGGCCCTCGCCTCGACCGGTGCGTTCTTGACCACGACCCCACGACCCGCGCAGTGCTCGCAGTCGGTGGAGAACGACTCCAGGAGCCCGGTCCCGATCCGCTTGCGGGTCATCTGCACCAGGCCCAGCGAGGTCACCTCGGCGACCTGGTGCCGAGTGCGGTCGCGGCCCAGGCACTCGACCAGGCGGCGGACCACCAGGTCGCGGTTGGACTCCAGGACCATGTCGATGAAGTCGACGACGATGATGCCGCCGATGTCGCGCAGCCGCAGCTGGCGGACGATCTCCTCGGCCGCCTCCAGGTTGTTCTTGGTGACGGTCTCCTCGAGGTTCCCGCCCGAGCCGGTGAACTTGCCGGTGTTGACGTCGACGACCGTCATCGCCTCGGTGCGGTCGATGATCAGGGAGCCGCCCGAGGGCAGGAAGACCTTGCGATCCAGGCCCTTGGCGATCTGCTCGTCGATCCGGTACGCCGCGAAGACGTCGCCCTGCTGGGCGGAGGCGTTGTCGGCCGGCTGGTAGCGCTCGAGCCGGTCCTCGAGGTCGGGCGCCACGTGGGTGACGTAGCCCTGGACGGTGTCCCAGGCGTCGTCCCCCTCGATGACCAGCTTCTTGAAGTCCTCGGTGAAGAGGTCGCGCACGACCTTCAGCGTCAGGTCGGGCTCGCCGTAGAGCAGCTGCGGGGCGTTGCCGCGGGCCTTGGCCTCGATGTCCTCCCAGCGCGCCTTGAGCCGCTCGACGTCGCGGGTCAGCTCGTCCTCGCTGGCGCCCTCCGCGGCGGTGCGCACGATCACCCCGGCGCTGTCCGGCACGATGTCCTTGAGCAGCGTCTTGAGCCGGTTGCGCTCGGTGTCCGGGAGCTTGCGGGAGATCCCGCTGGTGGTGCCGTCGGGCACGTAGACCAGGAAGCGGCCGGCCAGGCTGATCTGGCTGGTCAGCCGGGCGCCCTTGTGGCCGACCGGGTCCTTGGTCACCTGGACCAGGACGCTCTGGCCGGAGGAGAGCACCGACTCGATCTTGCGCGGCTGGCCCTCCTTGTGGCCCAGCGCGGACCAGTTGACCTCGCCGGCGTAGAGGACCGCGTTGCGCCCCTTGCCGATGTCGATGAACGCCGCCTCCATCGAGGGCAGCACGTTCTGCACCCGGCCGAGGTAGACGTTGCCGATCAGGGAGGTCTGCGACTCGCGGGCGACGTAGTGCTCCACGAGCACCTTGTCCTCCAGCACCGCGATCTGGGTGAGGTCCTTCTTCTGCCGGATCACCATCACCCGGTCGACGGCCTCACGGCGGGCGAGGAACTCCGCCTCGCTGACGATCGGGGCCCGACGGCGGCCGGCCTCGCGGCCCTCACGCCGGCGCTGCTTCTTCGCCTCCAGCCGGGTCGAGCCGGCGAGCGCGGTGATCTGGTCCTCGCCGGTACGGCTCTTGCGGACGCGGGTGACGGTGTTCTCCGGGTCGTCGGAGCCCTCGGCCCCTCCCCCGCCGTCACCGCTGCGGCGACGACGCCGGCGACGACGCGAGCCCGAGGAAGACCCCTCCTCCTCGCCCGCGGCGGAGTCGCCCGCCTCGGCGCCACCCTCGCTGCCGGACTCGGCGGCGTCGGCGGGCGTGGCCTCCTCGGCCTCGGCGCCCGGGGACTCCGCACCGCTCGGGGCGTTGTCGTCCTGGGAGTCGCCTGCCTTGCGCCGGCGACGGCCTCCGCGACGGCGACGGCGCCGCGAGGGCGACCCGTCACCGTTCTGGTCCTCGTTCTGGTCCTCGTTCTGGTCCTCGGAGTCCTCGTCGTCGGAACCGGAGTCCTCGGTGGCGTCGCTGGTCTCGATCGGCTCGGCCGCCTCGACCTGGGTCTCGATCTCGGCCTCGGCCTCGACGAGCTCGTCCTCGTCGGCCGGCGCGGCGGCCTCGACGGGCTCGGGCGTCTCGGCCGCGGCGGGGGCGGCCTGCGTGGTCTTGGCGGCCCGCGACCGGCTGCGAGCCGAGCGCGTGGTCCGGGTGACCTTCGGCGCGGTGTCCGCAGCCGCCTCGGCGGCCTCCGCGGCGGACTCGGTCGACTCGGCGGCGGGAGCCTCCGACGCGGCCACGGGCTCGGGAGCCGCCACCGCCTTCTTGCGGGTGCGGCGGGCCGGGGCCTTCGGGGCCTCCGGAGCCTGGAAGAGAGGAAGGGTGCCCGAGACCTGAGCCGGGGCCTCGGCATGCTCGGCGGCAGCCTCGGCCGGGGCGGTCTTCTTGGCGGTGCTCTTGCGCGGGGCGCGCTTGGCGGGCGCCTTCTTCGCGGGGGCCTGCTCGGCCGCACCGGCGGCGGCCTGGTCCTCAGGCGCCGCCTCGGGCGTGGCGGCCGCGTCGACCTGGTCGTCGCCCGCGGGAGCGGCGACGGCCTTCTTGGCCGTGCTCTTGCGCGGGGTGGTGGCCTTCTTGGCCGGCGCCTTCTTGGCGGCGCTCTTGCGGGCCGCGGTCTTCCTCGCCGGCTTCGCCGCCGGGTCGGCGGCTGCGCCCTCCGGCGCGTTCCCGGTCTCGCTGACGGGCTGGTCCGCCGCGTCCTGGTTGTTCTCGGTCAGGTTCTCGTCGAGCATGTGCGCTCCTCGACCGGTGCGTCGCACCGGTGTGTAGGACGCCGGGACCCGGGCAGTCAGGATCCGCGGCGCAAAGCCTTCGGTGGCAACGACACCCTCCGCGGGCGCGTCGAGGGATGGGCGCCGGGCACCTGCCGCGGTCGCCGGACCCTGTGCCACCTGGGTGTCCCTGAGTGTCACTGGGTGGGCCTCTGTCACCGACTCACCCGGGCCGCGTCGCGGTCTGGCGTCGACACCATCCTCCGTGCCGGTTCGACGGGTGTCGGACCGGCGAGAACGTCGTCGGATCTTCCCTGGCGACCTGCGCCGTCAGGAACGACCGAGCCGAGTATCGCACACGCCTCTGGGGATCCGGTTATGTCGCGACGTGCAGCGGGTCGCCGATCGTCTGGGTCAGCTCGTCGAACGGACCCTGCTCCAGCCGGGTCAGCACCGGAGCGCCGGCGTGCTTGAGCTCCCCGACCTTGCCCATCGCGGTCAGCACGTCGTCGGGCCGCACCGCGGGCACGGTGTGCCGCAGCACGAGGTCCAGGACGGTGCCGCCCGGGCCCGGCTCGGCGCGCATCGACACGACGGCCCCGCGGGCGTCGAACTCGCGCAGGCCCTTCTTGGTCATCCGCTCCACCAGGATCGTCTCCTGGGCCAGGAACCGCTCGACCAGGGGTGCGAGGTCCGCGTCCCCCGGCAGGCCGATGCGCCAACGGCTGCCGGTCAGCTGGTCGCTGAGCGAGCCGCCGGGCGACTCGACGACCTCGAGCACGTCGAGGCCCTCGGGCAGTGCCTCGTCGAGCTCCCGGTGCACGTCCGCGGGGTCGACCACCTGGGCCAGCCCGATCTCCAGGTACTCCGCCTCCGAGGCCGCCCCGGTGGGCGAGGCGCCGGCGTAGGAGATGCGCGGGTGCGGGTTGAACCCCGACGAGTAGGCCATCGGGATCCGCGCCCGGAACACCGCCCGCTCGAAGGCGCGGCTGAAGTCGCGGTGGCTGGTGAACCGCAGCCGCCCGCGCTTGGCGTAACGGATCCGCAGTCGTTGGACCGGGGGGGCTTGCTGCTCGGGCTGCTCACGCACGTTCACACCGTAACCGCGTCAGGGCAGGGACGCCGATTTGAGCTGCCGTGAGCTGTAGGCGTTGCCCACCCGCGTCCCGTCCAGCCAGCCCGTCAACCCCGCCGCCAGCTCGTCGAGTCGCGCCGTGCCCGCACGCCCGACGTCCTCGTGCAGCACCACCCGGACCGTGCCCTCCTCGTCCTGCACCCAGCAGCCGACGATCCGGCCGTCCCACCAGGCGCTGGTGCCGGCGTTGCCGACGCTGTCGAAGATCCGTGGCCGGTGCTCCGCGGCGAGATGGAAGTCTCGTCCCTTCCAGCCCATCGTGGTGGGATCCAGGGTCGGCAGCAGCGCGGCCCAGGGCTCGACCTCGCCCACCGGCTCCGCGTCGTCCGGCCGCAGCCATCCCACCGCGCCGCCGTCCAGCTCGACCTGGACCGCGCCGAGCGTGCTCAGGGCACGGCGTACGGCGGTCCGGGTGGAGCCGAGCCACCACACCAGGTCGTCCTCGGTCCCGGGACCGAAGGTCCACAGCCAGCGGCGCACCAGCTCCAGGTACCCAGCCTCCTCCGGCCACGGCTCCTCCCGCGGACCCAGCCAGCTGTCGGCGGCGACCCAGGTCGGACGCGGCTGCCACCAACCGCCCTCGTTGGGACCCCGGACGATCTCCCCCTGCGCGCCGAGCACCGTGGTGACGGGTGTGGCCACATAGATGCTGGTCCGCCACCGGCCGGCGCCGCGGGTGATCTTCTCGGAGAGCTCCGGCACCGCGGCGCGGAGCCGGGGCACCGACCTCGGCACACCGTCGGCCAGCTGCGCCAGGGTGAGCTCGCGCACTCCCTCCAGCCAGCGCTCGCCGTCCTCGGCCAGACCCTCGGCCTGGACGTCCTTGACCAGCCTCCGCCGCTCCGCCTGCGCCACCCGGGCGGCTGCGCTGCCGAGCACCGCCGCGTGCAGGTCGCGGGGCACGGCCCACAACGTGCGTCGCATCGCCAGCTGCTTGACCAGGGAGCGGTCCTGGTTCAGCGCCCGGTCCACGTCCGCCACGCGTACGCCCTCGACCCTGGCCCAGAGCGCCAGGTGGACGCTGGCCGCCTCGGTGGCGTGCAGCGCCGTCATCGCGGCCGCTGCCGTCACCGGGTCGGCGAACCGGGCCCCGGGAGCCAGTCCGTGCCGTAGAGCCAGTCGGCTCCTTCGTTCTCGGTCCCCCACGCGGCGCATCCACCTATGATGTCCCACACGTCCCACATGTCTCGGAGCCCGGATGAATCGCTGGTCGAGCACCCTGCCCTGGGTGCTGGTGGCCGTCCTGGCCGTCGGCTCGCTCGTGGCGCTCGCGGTGGTCTCCCTGGACCCTGCCCCTCGGGACGCCCAGACCGCGCTGGACGCGCTCGACCGGCGCTCCCCCTCGCCCGCACCCTCCCCGCCGCTGTCGGCCGGACCTGTCGTCCCTGCGCCGTCCACCGGCGCGAGCACGCCGCCCGGCACGAGGACGCCCGGCGCTCCGGGCAGCACGAAGCCTCCGCGTCCCGGAGTCCCGACCGAGACCCGCCGCGGGGCACCCGCGCCCGCCCCCGCCCAGGTCCCGCGTCCAGCGGTGGACCTGGGCGGCCGGCTCTGCCTCCCCCGCCCCCGGGTCACCCCGTTGCGGGTGGCGACCTTCAACATCCATGGGGGCATCGGCCCCCGGGGTCGTGACCTGGCGGGCATCGTCGAGGAGATCCGGGCCCTGGAGGCCGACGTCGTGATGCTCCAGGAGGTCGACCGGTTCCGGCCCCGCACGGGCGCGATCGACATGCCCGCGGTGCTGGCCCAGGAGCTGGGGATGAGCCACGCCTTCGCCCCCAACGTGCGCTTCCCCGGGCGCGCCGAGTACGGCGTGGCGACGCTCTCGCGGCTGCCGATCGTCGAGACCGAGCACGTGCTGCTGCCGCACGCCCCGGGCACCGAGCAGCGCGGGGTGCTGCGTACCCGGGTGCAGGCGGGGCCCGAGCTGGTCGACGTCTACAACACGCACTTCGACCACACCTCGGACCCGCTGCGCCGGCAGCAGGCCGACCACGTGCGCGGCCTGGTGCAGCGCGGCGGCGCGCCCGTGGTCCTCGGCGGCGACTTCAACGCCTCGCCGGTGACCGTGCCCTACGCGACCCTGACCTCCGCGCTCTCCGACGCCTGGACGCGGGTGGGGGTGGGCCGAGGGCCGACCGCCGGACGGTCCCCGGGCGCCCGGATCGACTACGTGTTCGTGCACGAGGCGGCGATCCCGCGCGCCGCCCGGGTGGTGCCGAGCGCGGTCTCCGACCATGACGCGGTCGCCGTCGACCTGCTGGTGGCCGGCCTCACCGAGTGCGAGTGAGCGCTCGGCGGGCCGGCCGGGTGCTCAGACGACGCTGAGCGGGAGCAGCTTCTGCCCGGTCGGGCCGATCTGGATGTCGAGCCCCAGCTCAGGGCACACGCCGCAGTCGTAGCACGGGGTCCACCGGCAGTCCTCGACCTCGATGTCGGCACCCTCGGCGGCCGCCAGGGCGTCCTCCCAGTCGGCCCAGAGCCAGTCCTTGTCCAGGCCCGAGTCGAGGTGGTCCCACGGGAGCACCTCGTCCAGGTCGCGCTCGCGGGTGGTGTACCAGGCGACGTCGACCCCGGTGCCCGAGAGGGCCCGCTCGGCGGCGGCCATCCACCGGTCGTAGGAGAAGTGCTCGCTCCAGCCGTCGAACCGGCCGCCGTCGCGCCAGACCTGCTCGATGATCCGGCCCACCCGGCGGTCGCCGCGCGAGAGCAGTCCCTCGACGATGCCGGGCTTGCCGTCGTGGTAGCGGAAGCCGATGGCGCGGCCGTACTTCTTGTCCTCGCGGACCACGTCGCGCAGCTGCTTGAGCCGCTCGTCGGTGGTCTCGTGGTCGAGCTGGGCGGCCCACTGGAACGGGGTGTGCGGCTTGGGCACGAACCCGCCGATCGAGACCGTGCAGCGGATGTCGTTGCGGCCGGAGACCTCACGACCCTTGGCGATCACCTTCTTGGCCAGCTCGGCGACCTGGAGCACGTCCTCGTCGGTCTCGGTGGGGAGCCCGACCATGAAGTAGAGCTTCACCTGGCGCCAGCCGTGCGAGTACGCCGCGGCGACCGTGCGGATCAGGTCCTCCTCGGTGACCATCTTGTTGATCACCTTGCGCATCCGCTCGCTGCCGCCCTCGGGGGCGAAGGTCAGCCCGGAGCGCCGGCCGTTGCGGGAGAACTCGTTGGCCAGGGTGATGTTGAAGGCGTCGACCCGGGTCGAGGGCAGCGAGAGCGAGACGTTGGAGCCCTCGTACCGGTCGGCCAGGCCCTTGGCCACGTCGCCGATCTCGGTGTGGTCGGCGCTGGAGAGCGAGAGCAGGCCGACCTCCTCGAACCCGGTCTTGCGGATGCCGTTCTCGACCATGTCGCCGATGGTGGTGATGGAGCGCTCGCGCACCGGGCGGGTGATCATCCCGGCCTGGCAGAACCGGCAGCCGCGGGTGCACCCGCGGAAGATCTCCACCGAGTAGCGCTCGTGGACGGTCTCGGCCAGCGGCACCAGGGGCTTGGCCGGGTAGGGCCAGGCGTCGAGGTCCATCAGGGTGTGCTTGCGCACCCGGAACGGGATGCCGGGGCGGTTCGGCACCACGGCCTCGATCGAGCCGTCGGCGCCGTAGGCCACGTCGTAGAACCGCGGGACGTAGACGCCGCCGCTGACCGCGAGGCGGCGCAGCAGCTCGTCGCGACCGCCGGGGCGGCCCTCGGTCTTCCACTCCCGGACGACCTCGGAGATCGCCAGGACGACCTCCTCGCCGTCGCCGAGGACCGCGGCGTCGATGAAGTCCGCGATCGGCTCGGGGTTGAAGGCGGCGTGGCCGCCCGCGAGCACCACCGGGTCCTCGTCGCCGCGGTCGGCGGCGTGCAGCGGGATGCCCGCCAGGTCGAGGGCGTTGAGCATGTTGGTGTAGCCCAGCTCGGTGGAGAAGCTCAGGCCCAGCACGTCGAAGGCGCGGACGGGCCGGTGCCCGTCGACGGTGAACTGCGGGATGCGGTCCTCGCGCATCACCTTCTCCATGTCCGGCCACACCGCGTAGGTGCGCTCGGCCAGGATCCAGTCGCGCTCGTTGAGCACCTCGTAGAGGATCTGGACGCCCTGGTTGGGCAGGCCGACCTCGTAGGCGTCGGGGTACATCAGCGCCCAGCGGACGGTCTCCCCGCCCTCGGCGGTCGCGGCGGCGCAGTTCCAGTCCTTGACGGTGGAGTTGAGCTCACCGCCGACGTACTGGATGGGCTTGGAGACCGACGGGAGCCGGGGCTCCAGCAGGTGGAAGACGGACGCGGCGTCGCTCGACATCTCCGCGGGGGTGTCGGTGACGGGGGGCATGGGCGTACCTCTCGGACGTGAAGCAGGGGATCCGCTCCAGCGTACGCGGATTCCTGCAGGCCCCCGCACCGCCGTTAGGTTTGCGCCCATGAGCGCCACCTCTCTGCACGGCCGGTACAACTGGACGCTCGTCACTCCGCCGGTGGCCCTGGCGCTGCTCGCCGCGACCTGGGCCAACCACGAGCACTGGGCGGTGCTGGTGGCCATCGCGGTCGCCCTGGTCGGCGCCGTGCTGGCGGCGGTCCACCACGCCGAGGTGGTCGCGCACAAGGTCGGGGAGCCCTACGGGTCGCTGATCCTGGCGGTCGCGGTCACGGTGATCGAGGTCGGCCTGATCGTCATGCTGATGACCAGCGGCGGCGCCGGCGCCAGCACCTACGCCCGGGACACCGTCTTCGCGGCCCTGATGATCACGCTCAACGGCATCGTCGGCCTCTCGCTCCTGGTCGGCGCCCTGCGGCACCACCTGGTGAGCTTCAACGCCTCCGGCACCGGCGCCGCGCTGGCGACCGTGATCACCCTCGCCGGCGTCTCCCTGGTGCTGCCCGGCTTCACCACCTCGGGCGAGGGCCTGGAGTTCTCCGCCTCCCAGCTCGCCTTCGCCGCGATCGCCTCGCTCGTCCTGTACGGCGCGTTCGTCTTCACCCAGACCGTGCGGCACCGGGACTTCTTCGTCCCGGTCTCCAGCGACGAGTTCGGGCTGTTCACCGGGCTGCTGGACGCCGACGACGACCAGCACGCCGACCTGCCCACCAACCGGGCGACGATGACCAGCCTGGGCCTGCTGCTGGCCTCGCTGGTCTCGGTGGTCGGGCTCGCCAAGCTGCTCTCCCCCACCATCGAGGAGGGCGTCAGCAGCCTGGGCCTGCCCTACACCGTGGTCGGCGTGGTGATCGCCCTGCTGGTGCTGTCGCCCGAGTCGATCGCCGCGGTCCGCAACGCCTCCCGGGACCGGGTGCAGATCAGCCTCAACCTGGGCTACGGCTCGGCGATGGCCTCGATCGGCCTGACCATCCCGACCATCGCGATCGCGATGATCTGGCTCGACGGCCCGCTCGAGCTGGGCCTGATGCCGATGCAGCTGGTGCTGCTGGCGATCACCGTGGTCGTCTCGGTGCTCACCGTCGTCCAGGGCCGGGCCAAGACCCTGCAGGGCGTGGTCCACCTGGTGCTGCTGGCGGCCTTCATCTTCTTGTCGATGAACCCCTGAGCGCCGAGGCGCCCCTGATCCCGCGGGCCCCGACCGGCACCAGCAGCCGGGTCGGCAGGCTGGTGGAGTTGCGCAGGTGCACGTTCTGCAGCAGGCCGAGCGCCAGCATGCCGGCGAACATCGAGGACCCGCCGTAGGAGACGAACGGCAGCGGCACGCCGGTCACCGGCATGATCCCCAGGCACATCCCGATGTTCTGGAACGCCTGGAAGCCGAACCAGCACGCGATGCCGGCCGCCGCGACCCGGCCGAACATGTCGTCGGTCGCCGCGGCGATCGAGAGCGCCCGCCAGATCACCACCCCCAGCAGCGCGATGACCAGCCCGGCGCCGAGCAGGCCCAGCTCCTCCCCGACCGCGGTGAAGATGAAGTCGGTGTGCTGCTCGGGCACGAAGCCGGACTGGGTCTGCGAGCCGTCGAAGAGGCCCTGGCCGTAGAGCCCCCCGTTGCCGACGGCGATCCGCGCCTGCTCGGTGTTGTAGCCGGCCCCCCGCGGGTCCAGGTCGGGATCGGTGAAGGCCATGAACCGGGCCAGCTGGTAGTCCTTGAGCAGTCCCCCGCTCACCGCCAGCGCGGCGGCCGCCACCCCGGCGACCAGCAGGCCGGCCAGCCAGCGGCGGGGTGCCCCGGCCACTGCGAGCGCGCCGAAGACGGTGGCGCTGAGCACCAGCATGGTGCCGAGGTCGGGCTGCCCCATGATCAGCGCCGCCGGCAGGGCCGCGATCAGCAGCATCCCCACCACCTCGACCGTGCCGACCGAGCGGCGCCAGCTGCCCTCGGTCCGCTCGGCCACCAGCAGGGCCATCCCGACCACCACGGCCAGCTTGGCGAACTCCGAGGGCTGGATCGACATCCCGCCCAGCTGGAGCCACGAGCGGGAGCCGTTGATCGTCGAGCCCATGGTCAGCACCAGCACCAGGCCGGCGACGGAGAAGACGTAGACCAGCGGCGCGAGGATGCGTACCCACCGGTGGTCGGTGGCCAGCACCAGCACCATCAGCACGACGCCGATGGCGACGTTGACCAGCTGCTTGCGCAGGTACGCCGTCGGGTCGCCGGCGGTGAGCAGGTCGCGGCCCGAGGTGGTCGACCAGACCGCCAGGGTGCCGATCACGAGCAGACCCGCCACCGCCAGCATGAGCAGCCAGTCCAAGCCCGGCGCGCGCAGCCCGCCGCGGGTGTTCACGACTTGTCCCGCGCGGGCGGGAGGATGGTGCCGTCGGCCTGGAACGTGGGCAGCCGGCCCGGGGCCACCACCCCGGGGATCGCGGCCTTGCGCGGGAGCACCTGGTCGCCCTCGACGCCGTACAGCGTCTCCCAGATGGTCCGGATCGAGTCGCCGGTGCTGCCCGACCCGGTGCCGCCCTGGCTGATCATCATCACCACGACGTAGTCCTCGGTGTAGGAGGCCACCCAGCCGGTGGTCTGCTTGCCGTAGACCTCGGCGGAGCCGGTCTTGGCGCGGACCTGCACCTGGTCGAGCGGGAAGCCGCCGAACTTCCACGCCATCGTGCCGGACCTGGAGACGCCCTTGAGCGCCTCGTCGATGTAGGCCAGCGTCTGCTTCGACGCCTTCGTGCGCCCCTGCTTCTTGGGCGGGATCCGGCGCAGCACGGTGCCGTCGGGGCTGACGATCGCCTTGCCGATCCGAGGCTCCCAGAGGATGCCGCCGTTGCCCAGCGAGGCGTAGGCCCGGGCCAGCTGGAGCGGGGTGACGATGGTGTCGCCCTGACCGATGGAGAAGTTGACGGCGTCGCCGGCGCGGTAGGCGTAGCCCTCCACGCAGAACTCCCGGGCGAACCGGTAGACGAAGTCGGAGGTGTCGGCGTCCTGCGGCTTGCCCGCGATCCCGCAGTAGTAGTCCTTCTGCGACTCGTAGTAGGAGCGCTTCCACTCCCGGTCCGCGATCCGGCCCGGCGCCTCGCCCGGCAGGTCGATCCCCGTCTCGGCGCCGAAGCCGAACTCCTGGGCGCCCTCGACCAGCGGGTCCCGGGCGTCGACGTCGGCCACGTCCGAGCCGAGCCGCTGCCAGTAGTCGTAGCCGATCCGGTAGAAGAAGGTGTTGCAGGAGACCTCGAGCGCCTTGGCGAAGCCGATCGTGCCGTAGGCGCCGGACTCGAAGTTCTTGAAGACCCGGTTGCCCACCTGGAAGCCCGAGGAGCACGGCAGCGTCGAGTCCGTGCGGTAGCCGTTCGCCAGCGCGGCGGCCGTCATGAACGGCTTCCACGTCGACCCGGGGGCGAACTGCCCCTGGGTGGCGCGGGAGAGCAGCGGCGTACCGGCCTCCTCGGAGTAGAGCCGGGCCAGCTCCTGCTCGGAGATGCCGCCGACCCAGACCCCGGGGTCGTACGTCGGCTGGCTGGCCATCGCCACGATCCGCCCGGTCCGGGTCTCCATCACCACCGCGGCGCCGGCGTCGGCCTCGTAGGGACGTCCGGTGACCTTGTCGACCTGGGTGCGCTGGTAGGCCATCGACCGGGCGAGCTCGCGCTCGACCACGCCCTGGACCTTGGCGTCGATCGAGGTGACCAGGGTGTCGCCGGGGGTCGCGGCCACCTCGCCGTCGTCGCCCAGCACCCGGCCCATCGAGTCGACCGCGACCCGGCGCTGGCCGGGCATGCCCCGCAGCCAGGCGTCGTACTGCTTCTCCACACCTGCGCGGCCGACCACCGAGGCGCCGTTGAGGGAGCGGTCGTCGGCCTCGCTGGCCCGGTCGAACTCCTCCTCGGTGATCGGGCTCAGGTAGCCGAGCACGTGGGCGAGGTTCACCCCGTGCGGGCGCGGGTAGGCGCGGACGTGCTGCTGCTCGGCCAGCACGCCGGGGTAGTCCTCGGGCTGCTCGAGCACCCGCAGCGCCACCGCCTGGTCGACGTCGGTGGCGACCGGCACCGGCTGGAAGGGCGAGCCGTTCCAGCAGGTGCCGGCGACCGCGCCCGGATCGCCGCAGTCCAGGAGCCGGCGCTCCACGTGGGTGGTCTTGCGCCCGATCACCGCGGCGACCCGCTCGACCAGCTGGTCGCGCTCGTCCTCCTGGAGCTTGGCCAGGACGCTGCGGTCCACCGCGATCACCCAGGAGAGCCGGTTGGCCACCAGGGGGCGGCCCATCGCGTCGACGACCAGGCCACGCTGGGGCTGCACGACGATGTCGCGCACGGACTGGTCGGCGGCCTGGGCCTGGTAGCCCTCACCGCCGACGACCTGGAGGTAGTAGAGCCGGGCGAAGAGGGTGACGAAGAGGGAGAGGACCAGGGCCTGGACGACGATCAGCCGCAGCCTGCTCCGCTCGGACCCGCTGACGGCCATCAGGCGCGCGCCCTCTCCCGGCCGGCCGGAGTGAGCCGGTCGAAGACCTTCATCGCCCACGGCAGCACGAACGGGGTCAGCAGCAGGTCCCACAGGACGGCGACCGCGATCACCCCGAGGATCTCGGGCACCGAGCCGAGGGGCTCGCCGAGCACCAGCCCGCTGAGCGCGAAGACGGAGGTGCCGATGAAGGAGGAGGCGGCCACGCACCCGAGCACGGCGAGGGTGGACGGACGGGTCTCCTGCCGGACCCGGGAGGCGATCCAGGCGACCAGCACCAGGGAGAGCGCCCAGCGGCCCGCGACGTGGTCGGCAGGCGGCGCGAGGTCGAGCAGCACGCCGCCGGCGAAGCCGAGCAGCAGCGCGAACTGGGCGCCCCCGGAGAGCGCCGCGGCCACCACGACCAGCAGCACGAGGTTCGGCACCACGCCCTGCCAGGCCAGGTGCGGGAAGAGCGAGACCTGGAGAGCCAGGGCCAGGAGCACGACGAGGAGGCCGACGGCGGCCCGGGCCAGGCTCATCCGATCTCTCCGTCCGCCTCGACCAGCGCCCGGTCGGTGGCGGTCCCGTCGGGCACGACCACGCCGACGACGTCGAGGGAGGAGAAGGCGACGAACGGCTCGATCACCGCGCGCTGGGACTGCTCGCGGACGCTGGCGAAGACGTCGGTGACCCGGCCGACCGGGATGCCGGGGACGTACGGCCCAGCGCCGTCGCTCCCCCAGGTGACCACCACGTCGCCCTGGGCGGGCACCACCTTCTGGTCCAGCAGCTCGAGGTCCAGCGTGCCGTCCTCGCCGCCGCGCAGGAAGCCCAGCTCCATGGTGCGCCCGATCCGGCCGCCGACCACGGAGCGGGCGTCGACCGCGAGCAGCACGGTGGCGCTGCTGCGGGTCACCCGCAGCACCCGCCCGACCAGCCCGTCGGCGTTGACCACGGTCATGTCGGGGCGCAGGCCGGCGTCGGAGCCGGCGTCCAGGGTCACGGTGCGGGTGAAGGACTGGGCGGGGCCGTAGCCGACCACCCGGGCCGGGACCAGGCTGCGTCCCAGGTCGGCGGCGGCCCGGGTCAGCCCCTCGAACTCGGCCAGCCGGTTGCGGTCGTAGTCGACCGTGGCGACCTGCTCGCGCAGGGCGGCGTTCTCCGCCTCCAGCTCGCGGACGTCCTCGCGCAGGTCGTCCTTCTGCTTGAACCAGGTCGGGACGGCGGTGAAGGGCCGCACCAGCGCGGAGGTCGCGGTCTCCACCGGGCCGAACCCCTCGCCGACCACCGTGCGCAGCGCGTCGACCGGCGAGTCGGGACCGGTGGCCTGGTCCAGGGTCATCAGGGTCGCCGCGGCCAGCACCAGCGCGACCAGGGTGGCGCGCGGCGGCCTCGGCCCTTCGTCGAGCCCGCGCCAGCGGCGCTCCCGGTCGAAGGGCGCCATCACTTCCTCCGGGGGTCCGAGACCAGGACCTGCTGGAGCGCCTCGAACTCCTCCACGCAGCGTCCGGCGCCGAAGGCCACCGACTCCAGCGGGTGCTCGGCGACGTGCACCGGCATGCCGGTCTCGTGCCGCAGCCGCTCGTCGAGGCCGCGCAGCAGGGCGCCGCCGCCGGTCAGCACGATCCCCCGGTCCATGATGTCCCCGGCCAGCTCGGGCGGGGTCTGGTCCAGGGTCGCGCGGACGGCGTCCACGATGTCGGTGACCTGCTCCTCCAGGGCGTGACGCACCTCGGCGCTGGAGACGACCACGGTGCGGGGCAGGCCGGAGACCATGTCCCGGCCGCGGATCTCCGCCTCCGGCTCGTCGGGCAGCGGGAAGGCGGAGCCGAGGGTCATCTTGACCTCCTCGGCGGTGCGCTCGCCGAGCATCAGCGAGTACTCCTTCTTCATCCACGACATGATCGCCTGGTCGAGGTCGTCGCCGGCGGTCCGCACGCTCAGGCTGGTGACGATGCCGCCCAGGGAGATGACCGCGACCTCGGTGGTCCCGCCGCCGACGTCGACGACCATGTTGCCGGTCGCCTCGTGCACGGGCAGGCCCGCGCCGATCGCGGCCGCCATCGGCTCCTCGACGATGTAGACCCGCCGGGCGCCGGCCTGGAAGCCCGCCTCCTTGACCGCGCGCTGCTCCACCGCGGTGATCCCGCTGGGCACGCAGATCACCATCCGCGGCTTGGCGAAGTAGCGGCGCCGGTGCACCTGCTGGATGAAGTAGCGCAGCATCTGCTCGGTGGCGTCGAAGTCGGCGATCACGCCGTCCTTGAGCGGGCGGATCGCGGTGATCGTCTCCGGGGTGCGGCCGATCATCCGCTTGGCCTCGTGGCCGACCGCGAGCACCTCGCCGGTCACGGAGTTCATCGCCACGACGCTGGGCTCGTCGAGGACGACGCCCTTGCCGCGTACGTAGACCAGCGTGTTGGCAGTGCCGAGGTCGACCGCCATGTCGCGGCCGATGACGTTGTTCGCCATGCGCAGGTGCCTTCGCTGGTCGTCCGTGGGGAAGGGGGGCCACGTGTGACGGATGTGGCTAGGCCCTCAGCGTAGGTAGCGGGCGCACCCGATCACGGGAGGACACGCGCGGACGTCGGCAGCGCGTCGCGCGCCGGCGCGGAACGGGTCAGTCGGCGAGCTCGGGGAACCAGAGCGCGATCTCGCGCGCGGCCGACTCCAGGCCGTCGGAGCCGTGCACCAGGTTCTCCCGGTTCGACAGCGAGAGGTCGCCGCGGATCGTGCCGGGCGCCGCCTTGCGACCGTCCGTGGCGCCGTTGAGCGCCCGGACCACCTCGACGGCGGAGTCGCCCTCGAGCACCAGCGCGACCAGCGGACCGCTGGTCACGAACTCGCGCAGCGGCGGGTAGAAGTCGCGCTCGACGTGCTCGGCGTAGTGCCGGTCGGACTGGGCCGCGTCGATCGTCCGCAGCTCCATCGCCACCACCGAGAGGCCCTTCGCCTCGTAGCGGGAGAGGATCTCGCCGACCAGGCCGCGCTGGACGGCATCGGGCTTCAACAGGACGAGAGTGCGCTGGGTCATACGACCAGCCTAACCACCTCTGCCGGGACCGGACCCACAGCGTCGGCGTCCGGCACCGGCGCTCCCAGCACCCGGCGTACGGGCACGTGACCACCCCATCCCCCGGCAGTCACGTCGGCCGGGTCGTCGCCCGGGCCGCCGGAGCGCTCCTTCATCGACGCCTCGAGCAGCGGCACGGCCAGCACGAGCGTGGCGGCCAGCTCCTTGCGGGTGCTGGGCCGCAGGGTCGCCGCGCGGCCGGGCACCACGTGGTCCACGATCAGGTCGAGGGCGCGCTGTCGCTCCGCGGCGTCCTCGACCACCCGAGCGGTACCGATCACCACCGCGGACCGGTAGTTCATCGAGTGGTGGAAGCCGGAGCGGCCCAGCACCAGGCCGTCGAGCTCGGTGACGCTCACGCAGACCTGCGCGTCGCGCGCAGCACCCAGCCAGACGGCGGCCACCGAGCCGTGCAGGTAGAGCGAGCCACCCTCGTCGGGGCCGTCGGGATCGATGGCGAAGGCGGTCGGCAGGACCACCGGGTGGTCTGCCAGCGAGACCGCCACGTGGGCGACGTAGGCGTCCTGGAGCAGGGCCAGCAGCCTGCTGCGGTCCTGGACCACCCGGTGCCGGCCCCGGGTGGCGCGGGTCCGGGACGTCGGCTCGAGCGGGAGGTCGTGGTCGTGCGGGGCCGTGGTCGAGGTCATGGGGATAGCGTGGCCCCCAGGTGGCCGGTAGTCACGAGCCGCTTGGGACCATTTCTGACAGGCCACTTTTGGGCAGGGTGGCGCGAGCGGCGAGACCTGGAGGCACCACATGGGCACATCCCTCGCGCTGTCGGTCGATCGCGACGACCCGCGTCCACTCGGGGTCCAGCTGGCCGACCAGGTCCGTCGGCTGATCGTCTCCGGGCACCTGGGCACCGGCTCGCGGGTGCCGAGCACCCGGCGCCTGGCCGCCGACCTCGGCGTCTCCCGCGCCGTCGCGGAGCAGGCCTGGGACCAGCTGCGGGCGGAGGGCTGGCTGGAGGCCCGCCAGGGCTCGGGCAGCTGGGTCGCCGCGGGTCGGACCGGTCCCGCCGCCACGCGCCCCGCTCCCCGGCCCGCGCGACCGTCGCCCGACCTGGTGATGATGGACGCCGGGACTCCGTGGATCGACCGGCGCCACGACGCCGCGTGGCGCCGGGCCTGGCGCGAGGTCGCGGCCGCCACCCCGCCCCGTGGGTACGGCGACCCCCGCGGCCTGCCCGCACTGCGCGAGCAGCTGGCCGAGCGGCTGGGGCGGGTCCGCGGCCTGGCGGTCGAGCCGGACGACGTGGTCCTCACCTCCGGCACCACCGCCGGGCTGCGCGACCTGTTGACCGTCCTCCCGGCGGGGCCGGTCGCCCTCGAGGACCCGGGGTACCGCGCCGCGGTGCGGACCGTCGTGGCGTCCGGCCGGACGGCGCTGGACCTGCCGGCGACGAGTCCGGTGACCGACCTCGACGGGGTCGCGGCGGCGTACGTCACCCCGGCGCACCAGCACCCCCTGGGCAGGGTGATGCCGGCTGCGGACCGGTGGACCCTCCTGGACTCCGCACGGCGCGCCCGAGCCCTGGTGGTCGAGGACGACTACGACTCGGAGTTCCGCTACGACGTCGCCCCGGTCCCCGCCCTGGCCTCCCTCGACCCCGCGCGGGTCGCCTACCTGGGCACGGCGTCGAAGTCCGTGCTGCCCTCACTGCGCCTCGGCTGGCTGGTCGCCCCGCCGGGACTGCGCGAGGAGCTCCTGGCCCACCGGAGGACCACCCACGACGCACCACCCTGGCCGGTGCAGCGCGCGTTCCTGGCCCTGCTCCGCGACGGGTACGTGGACGCCGTGGTGCGCAGTGCGCGCCGCGCGTATGCCGAGCGGGCGCCCCGGGTGGTCGCCGCGCTGTCGCCGTACGCCGAGCTCGCCGGGCCGGTCGCCGGGATGTACTCCACCTGGCTGCTCCCCCACGACCGCGCCGTGCGGGCGCGGCGCGCAGCCCGGGAGGCGGGGTTCGTCGTCAACCTGCTGGCCGACTACTGCCGCAGCAGCCCGCTCACCGGCCTGGTGGTCGGGTTCGGCGGACCCTCCGACACCGAGCTGGACCGGGCGCTGGAGGTGCTGGTCTCCGCGCTGGCGCAGCGGTGACCACGTCGGGGATCAGGTCGGGTCCTCAGCCCTGCGGGTGGTCCGCCCGGTACGCCGCCCACGCCTGGGCCCGCTCCCGCTCGATCTTGCGACCCAGCCAGTCGGCGGTGGCCCACAACGCGGCGAAGACGCCGCCGAGGAAGAACATCATCGGGATCACGAAGCCGAGCCCCACGGCCGCCACCTGGAGCACCCAGCCGGCCTTGTAGGCCCACTCGGCGCGCAGCATCCCGGCCAGCAGCAGGGAGACGACGGCCAGGCCGAGCCCGACCACCAGGGCGGTGCGGACGGGCACGTCGGCGATGGTCACCATCACCGGGGTGGTCAGGCCGAGCGCGATCGCCTCCAGTCCGAGCACGGCGGCGCACATGCCGCGGCGCGGGGACCGCTCGGTGTTGGGCTCCGCGACACGCGGGGTCGGGGTCTCGTCGCTCACCGCTCGTCCTCGTGCTCGTCGTCCTGCTCGTCGTCCTCGTCGTACAAGCTGTCGTGCTGGTCGTCGGACCCGCCCAGCAGGCCTGCCAGCAGGTCGTCGAGGTCGTCGGCCTCGTCCGGCCCCTCCACGCCGGCGGCCGTGTCGAGCCCGGCCGTCACCTGCCGGTAGCCCGGCGGCCGGTCGCGCTTCGGCGCCCCGCGCCGCGCCGCCGGCTTCAGCATCGTGCGCGCCTCGCCCACGGTGACCACCGAGCCGGTGACCAGCACGGCGCCGGAGCCGACCGAGTCGCCGAGCTCCTGGCCGACCTCGGCCAGGGTCGCGGCCCGGTCGATCGCGTCGGCCAGCCGGGGCACCACGGTGACGCGGTCCTCCCCGAAGACCTCGACCGCCACCGCGCCCAGCTGCTCGGCGGGCATCGCCCGCGGGCTTGAGGCCTGGGTGACCACCAGGTGGGCCAGGTGCGGCTCGAAGGCGGCGAGCACCCCCTCGTAGTCCTTGTCGCCCATCACGCCGATCACCCCGACCAGCGGGGAGAACGCGAAGGAGTCCTCCAGCGCCGCCGCGGCCGCCTCGGCGCCGTGCGGGTTGTGGGCCGCGTCGAGCACGATCGTCGGCGAGCGCCGGACCACCTCGAGCCGCCCGGGCGAGGTCACCTCGGCGAACGCCGCGCGGACCAGGTCCTCCTCCAGCGGCGAGTCGCCGAGCAGCGCCTCCACCGCGGCCAGCGCGACCGCGGCGTTCTGCGCCTGGTGGGCGCCGTGCAGGGGCAGGAAGACGTCGTCGTACCGGGCGTGGAGCCCCTGGAGGGAGAGCATCTGGCCGCCCACCCCGGGCACCCGGGAGACGACGCCGAACTCGACGCCCTCGCGGGCCACGGTGGCGCCGACCTCCGCGGCCCGCTCCAGCAGCACGGCCGCGACCTCGGGGCTCTGCTGCGCGAGCACGGCGGTGCTGCCGGGCTTGATGATGCCGGCCTTCTCCACCGCGATCGCGGGGGCGTTGTCGCCGAGGTACTGGGCGTGGTCGACCGCGATCGGCAGGACCACCGCGACCTGGGCGTCCACCACGTTGGTGGCGTCCCACGAGCCGCCCATGCCGACCTCGACGACCGCCACGTCGACCGGGGCGTCGGCGAAGGCGGCGAAGGCCATGCCCACCACCGTCTCGAAGAAGGAGAGCGGGTGGTCCTGGTCGGCGTCGACCAGGTGCGTGTACGGCGCGACCTCGTTGAAGACGCGGACGAACGCCTCGTCGCTCAGCGGCTCGCCGTCGATGCTGATCCGCTCGGTCATCCGCTCCACGTGCGGGGAGGTGAACCGCCCGGTGCGCAGGTCCAGGGTGCGCAGCAGGGTGTCGATCATCCGGGAGGTGGAGGTCTTCCCGTTCGTGCCGGTCAGGTGGACCACCTGGTAGGCCCGCTGGGGGTCGCCGAGGAGCTCGGTGAAGGCCTCGATCCGGTCCAGCGACGGCTCCAGCCTGGTCTCCGGCCAGCGGGAGAGCAAGGCGTCCTCGGCCTCGGCGAACGTCTCGGCGGGGCGGGGCTGCGCAGACTCGGTCATGGTGGCTCCGAGTCTATGGCCTGCCCCGCAGGGCGCTCAGCCCGCCAGTCCCCCGAGGTTGACCATGTCGACGAGCGGCTCGTACCCCAGGCGCTCGTAGACGGCGTTCGAGGTCGGGTTGGCCTGGTCGGTGAAGAGGCAGGCCCGCCACCTCTCGGCGAGGATCCGTCGAGAGACCTCGGCCACCGCGCTGCTGGCGTACCCGTGCCCCCGGCGCTCCCGCGGCGTGTAGACCGGCCCCACCCGGACCACACCGAAGGCCGGCGGGTTGGTCCCGGTCAGGTGGACCACCTCGCCGCCGTCCTCCCAGAGCCAGATGCGGCCACCCTCGATCCGGCGCCGCACGGAGCCCAGGTCCTCGCCGAGGTCGTGGTGGCTCCCCGCGGGCCGCCCGGCCTGCTCGTCGGCCGCCCCGGCGAACGCCTCGATCCAGGCCAGGCACAGCTCCGCCTCCTCGAGCCGCGCCGCGCGCAGGTGCCCGGGCGCCGGACGGCGGGGCGGGACCAGGGCCGGGAGCTCGAAGAGCCGGGTGTGCTGCTCCACCACGACCCGCCCGCCGGCCAGCCGCGCGGACTCCTCGGCGAAGGCTCGCACCGCGGGCAGGGCCCCGTTGGCCCCTGCCACCTGCTCCCCGCGCGCGTGCAGGACCCGGGCGAGCCCCCGGGCCGACTCCTCGGGCATCGGCAGCACGAACAGCGGGCGGGGCGCGAACGGGGCGGTCCGCATCGCCGCGCCGGTGACGGCGCCCGACTCCGCGCGCACGACGACGTACCAGTCGCGGGGGTCCTGCACGACCCCGTCGGCCACCTCGGCGGCCGCGCGAGCGGCGAAGGTGGCCACCACCGTGCTCGTCACCGGCTCCGCCGCGAGGTGCTCGCCTGCCGTGGCGAGGAACGCCGCCGGGTCGTGGTGGAACTCCAGCCTGGTCATGCGCAGAGAGTAGGTGGCCCGCCCACCGGCGGGAACTCGGTTCGTCGCCGCCGAGCCGCCCTCATAGACTTCTTGGCATGACTGAGAACCAGACCCCCGACCCGTCCCCGACGACGCCCGCGCCGCGCGACGTCGTCGTACCGGACAAGCCGGCGCTGGAGGGTCTGGAGACCAAGTGGTCGCAGCGGTGGAAGGAGGAGCAGACCTACCAGTTCGACCGCACGCAGCCGCGGGAGAACGTCTACTCCATCGACACCCCGCCGCCCACCGTCAGCGGCTCCCTGCACGTGGGCCACGTCTTCTCCTACACCCACACCGACCTGATCGCCCGCTACCAGCGGATGACCGGCAAGAGCGTCTTCTACCCGATGGGCTGGGACGACAACGGCCTGCCGACCGAGCGCCGGGTGCAGAACTACTACGGCGTGCGGTGCGACCCCTCCCTGCCCTACGACCCCGACTTCACCCCGCCGGAGAAGCCGGACCCCAAGCGTCAGGTGCCGGTCAGCCGACCGAACTTCGTCGAGCTCTGCGACACGCTGGTCCAGGAGGACGAGAAGGTCTTCGAGTCGCTGTGGCGCACCCTGGGCCTCTCGGTCGACTGGAACCACCAGTACACGACCGTGAGCAAGCCGGCCCAGGTGGTCAGCCAGCGCGCCTTCCTGCGCAACTACGCCCGGGGCGAGGCCTACCTCCAGGAGGCTCCGACCCTGTGGGACGTCACCTTCCAGACCGCGGTCGCCCAGGCCGAGCTGGAGTCGCGTGACTACGCCGGCGCCTACCACCGGGTCGCCTTCCACCGCCCGGACGGCCAGACCGTGGAGATCGAGACCACCCGGCCCGAGCTGATCCCGTCGGTGGTCGCCCTGGTCGCCCACCCCGACGACGAGCGCTACCAGCCGCTCTTCGGCACCACCGTCGCCTCGCCCGTCTTCGGCGTGGAGATCCCGGTCCTGGCCCACCCCGCAGCGGAGATGGACAAGGGCGCCGGCATCGCCATGAGCTGCACCTTCGGCGACCTCACCGACGTCACCTGGTGGCGCGAGCTGCAGCTCCCGGTGCGCACCGTGATCGGCCGCGACGGCCGGTTCACCCGGGAGACCCCGGAGTGGCTGACCGCCGACCGCGCGGCCACGGCGTACGCCGAGCTGGCGGGCAAGACCGTCTTCTCCGCCCGGGAGGCGATGGTCGCCCTGCTCCGCGAGAGCGGCGACCTCATCGGCGAGCCCAAGCCGACCCAGCGGATGGCGAACTTCTACGAGCGCGGCGACAAGCCGCTCGAGATCGTCTCCACCCGCCAGTGGTACATCACCAACGGCGGCCGCGACGAGGAACTGCGCACCGAGATGCTGGAGCGCGGCCAGGAGATCACCTGGCTGCCCGAGCACATGAAGCACCGCTACGACAACTGGGTCCGGGGCCTGAACGGCGACTGGCTGATCAGCCGCCAGCGGTTCTTCGGCATCCCGTTCCCGGTCTGGTACCCGCTGGACGCCGAGGGCGAGCCCGACTACGACCACCCGCTGCTGCCCAGCGAGGCGGAGCTGCCGATCGACCCCTCCACCGACGTCCCCGGCGGCTACGAGGAGGCGCAGCGCGGCAAGCCCGGCGGCTTCGTCGGCGACCCGGACGTGATGGACACCTGGGCGACCTCGTCCCTGACGCCGCACATCGCCGGCGGCTGGGGCACCGACGACGACCTGTTCTCCCGCGTCTTCCCGATGGACCTGTGCACCCAGGGCCACGACATCATCCGCACCTGGCTCTTCTCCCGGGTGGTCCGGTCGCACTTCGAGAACCACGTCACCCCGTGGTCGCACGCCATGCTCTCGGGCTGGATCCTCGACCCGGACCGCAAGAAGATGTCGAAGTCGAAGGGCAACGTGGTGGTGCCCACCGAGATCCTCGACAAGTTCGGCGCGGACGCCGTGCGCTGGCGCGCCGCGCTGGCCCGGCCCGGCCTGGACTCGCCCTTCGACGAGACCCAGATGAAGGTCGGTCGCCGGCTGGCGATGAAGGTGCTCAACGTCGCCAAGTTCGTGCTCGCCGGCGTCGGCGCCAGCGACCCGAACCCGGTCACGGTCTCCCAGCCGATCGACTGCGCGCTGATGGGGCGGCTGGCGCAGGTGGTGCGCACCGCGACCGAGGCGTTCGAGAAGTACGACTACACCACCGCGCTCGAGGTCACCGAGCGGTTCTTCTGGGAGTTCTGCGACGACTACGTGGAGCTGGTCAAGGAGCGGGCGTACGCCGAGGACGGCGGCGCCGCCACCGAGTCGGCGCGGGCGGCCCTGGCGGTCGCGCTGCACGTGCAGCTGCGGCTCCTGGCGCCGTTCCTGCCCTACGTCACCGAGGAGGTCTGGTCCTGGTGGCGTGACGGCTCCGTGCACACCCAGGCCTGGCCGACGGCCCTCGAGCTCGGGTCGGCCGCCGCGTCCGACCCGGAGTCGCTGACCGGGGTCGCCGCCGCGCTCGCCGGGGTGCGCGGGGTGAAGTCGAAGGCCAAGGTCGGGATGCGCACCGAGCTGGCCAGCGTCACCGTCACGGGGCCCGCGGCCCTGGTCGCGGGCGCCGAGTCGGCCGCGGACGACCTGCGCAAGGCCGGCAAGATCACCGGGACCCTCGACTTCGTGGTCGACGAGGACGCGCAGGAGATCCGCGTCGAGGCCGAGCTGGCCGGCGACGTGGCGACGCCGGGGGCCTGAGGTTCCCTCAGCCGCGGCCGCCGCGCGACGAGCGCGGCGGCCCGGAGAGCCCGTGGCCGTGCGGCGACCCGTGGCCGTACCCCGGGACGGAGAGCTCCGAGCCGGACGACTGGGGGCCCCGACCCGGCGAGGAGTGGCCCGGGCCGGAAGGTGACGTCGGGGCCGGGGAAGCCTGCGGCTCCTGCGGGCCCGGGTGGGTCGGCGGGACGGGCCCACGCCCCTGTGGGTGCCGCGGCTGCTGGCCGAACGGGGAACGACCCAGCGTCGTCCGGGGCTCCTGGTACTGCCCGGTCAGCGGGTGCTGCGGCTTGCCGGGGTGCTGCGTCTCCCCCGGGTGCTGGGCGTGTCCATGGCGCTGGGCCTTGCCGGGGTGCTGCGCGTGCCGGGGGTGCCGGGCGTACGGGGGCTGCCCCGACGGTGGCACCGGCGGCGTCAGCACCGGCGGGTCGGACGGCGGCACAGCGGGCGGCTGCGGGCGCGACTCCCCGGGGGGCGTCGGAACGCGCGGCCCGGGGCGGGACGAGACGGTCCGGCGAGTGGTCTTGGCCGGGTGCCCGACGGAGGGAGCCTCGACCAGCCGAGTCGCTCCCGGGCGCACCTCGCGCACCGGAGCGCCGGCCCCGGACGCCGTGGCCGGCGGAGGCACCGGCTTGTCGACCCTCGGACCACCGGCCCGAGCTCCGTCCTCCGCGTCTCCACGCTCCGGGCGGTGCTGCTGCAGCAGGTCACCCGCCGGGCCGGGCAGCGCCCGCAGGACCCCGGCGAGCGCCTCGCTGCGGATCGCGTGTCCCATGAACAGCCCGCACAGCAGGGCCACGGTGATGAAGGCGACCAGCGGCCGCTTGTGCTCGGCGCTCATGCGACGTCCTGTTCCGTCCCGAGAAGACATGTCCTGTCCATTCTGGGACCCCAGACAGGGGTCCCGAGCACGTCTCGGGACAAATAGTCACAAGTGACTAGAAGGGATGGAACGAACGGGCCATGCCGCGGCGCCGCGTCAGGCGGAGCGCTTCTTCTTCTCCGGCTCGCGGGTGATCAGGGTGGGGGCCACGTCGCTGAGGACCACCTCGTCGGTGACGATCACCTTCGCGACGTCGCCGCGCGAGGGCACGTCGTACATCACGTGGAGGAGGACCTCCTCGATGATGGCCCGCAGGCCACGGGCGCCGGTGCCGCGCTCCAGGGCCTTCTCCGCGATCGCGCCGATGGCGTCCTCGGTGAACTCCAGCTCGACCCCGTCGAGCTCGAAGAGCCGCTGGTACTGCTTGACCAGCGCGTTGCGGGGCTCGGTGAGGATCTGCACCAAGGCCTCGGTGTCCAGCTTGCTCACGCTGGCGATCAGCGGGAGCCGGCCGATGAACTCGGGGATCAGGCCGAACTTGGTGAGGTCCTCGGGGCGCACCTGCGCCATCAGGTCCTCGGCCTCGCGCTCGGCCTCGCCGCGCACCTCGGCGGTGAAGCCCAGCGACTTCTTGCCGACGCGCTGCTCGACGATGTGCTCGAGCCCGGCGAAGGCACCACCCACGATGAAGAGGATGTTGGTGGTGTCGATCTGGATGAACTCCTGGTGCGGGTGCTTGCGCCCGCCCTGAGGCGGGACGGAGGCGGTGGTGCCCTCCAGCATCTTGAGCAGCGCCTGCTGCACGCCCTCTCCGGAGACGTCCCGGGTGATCGAGGGGTTCTCCGCCTTGCGGGCCACCTTGTCGATCTCGTCGATGTAGATGATCCCGGTCTCGGCCTTCTTGACGTCGTAGTCAGCGGCCTGGATCAGCTTGAGCAGGATGTTCTCCACGTCCTCGCCCACGTAGCCCGCCTCGGTGAGGGCGGTCGCGTCCGCGATGGCGAACGGCACGTTGAGCATCCGGGCCAGCGTCTGGGCCAGGTAGGTCTTGCCGCAGCCGGTGGGGCCGATCACCAGGATGTTGGACTTGGCGACCTCGACGACCTCGTCCTTGTGGTGCTTGCCGGGCGTCCCGCTCAGGCCGGCCTGGACCCGCTTGTAGTGGTTGTAGACCGCGACGGCCAACGACTTCTTGGCGTGCTCCTGGCCGATCACGTAGGAGTTGAGGAACTCGAAGATCTCCTTCGGCTTCGGCAGCTCCTCGAGGCCCACCTCGGCGCCCTCGGCCAGCTCCTCCTCGATGATCTCGTTGCACAGCTCGATGCACTCGTCGCAGATGTAGACGTTGGGTCCCGCGATGAGCTTCTTGACCTGCTTCTGGCTCTTCCCGCAGAAGTTGCACTTCAACAGGTCGCCACCGTCACCGATGCGTGCCACGGGCGATCATCCTTCGAGTAGGCCGGGCGGACCCGGTGTGGTGCGTCGAAACTCCTAGACGGTACCCCGTGCCCGTCCCCCAGGGGGACGGGACACGGAGACCGACCTGACTGCGTGTGACGATGTCGATCTCAGCCGAGCGCCAGCGCGCTGGAGCGCGGCTGGAGAACGGAGTCGATCAGCCCGTACTCGACCGCCTGCTCGGCGGTCAGGATCTTGTCACGCTCGATGTCGCGGCTCACCGTCTCGATGTCCTTGCCGCTGTGCTCGGCGATCATCTTCTCCAGCAGCTCCCGCATCCGCAGGATCTCGTTCGCCTGGATCTCGATGTCCGAGGTCTGGCCGAACGTGCCCTCGGTGTAGGGCTGGTGGATCAGGATCCGGCTGTTGGGCAGCGCCATCCGCTTGCCCGGGGTGCCGGCGGCCAGCAGGATCGCGGCCGCCGAGGCCGCCTGACCCAGGCAGACGGTCTGCACGTCGGGCTTGATGAAGCGCATCGTGTCGTAGATCGCCGTCAGCGCGGTGAACGAGCCGCCCGGGGAGTTGATGTAGATGGAGATGTCCTGATCGGGGTTCATCGTCTCCAGGCACAGCAGCTGCGCCATCACGGCGTTGGCCACGTCGTCGGAGATCGGCGACCCGAGGAAGATGATGCGCTCCTCGAAGAGCTTGCCGTAGGGGTCGATCCGGCGGAACCCGTAGGAGGTCCGCTCCTCCCACTGCGGGATGTAGTAGTTCACTGTCAGTCCTTGTCGGAGTCGGAGGAGTGGGCCGGACGACCCTCGTCGGCGGCCTCGCGGGCGCTCTTGATCACCTGGTCGACCAGCCCGTACTCGAGAGCCTGGTCGGCGGTGAACCAGCGGTCGCGGTCCGCGTCCGCCTCCACCTGCTCGACGCTCTGGCCGGTGTGCTGGGCGATCAGCTCGAGGAGCACCTTCTTGATGTGCAGCGACTGCTGCGCCTGGATCTTGATGTCCGACGCCGAGCCGCCCATCCCGGAGGAGGGCTGGTGCATCATGATCCGCGCGTGCGGCAGGGCGTAGCGCTTGCCCTTGGTGCCGGCGCAGAGCAGGAACTGCCCCATCGAGGCGGCCAGGCCCATGCCCACGGTCGCCACGTCGTTGGGGATGTAGTTCATGGTGTCGTAGATCGCCATGCCGGCGTCCACGGAGCCACCGGGGCTGTTGATGTGGAGGAAGATGTCGGCTTCCGGGTCCTCCGCCGACAGCAGCAGCAGCTGGGCGCAGATCGCGTTCGCGTTCTGGTCGCGCACCTCGGAACCGAGGAAGACGATCCGCTCCTTGAGCAGCCGCTGGTAGATGTGGTCGTCGAGCCCGTAGGAACCGCCACCGTTCATCTGCGGTGCGATCTGGGGAGCACTGGAGTTCGGGTTCACGCCTGTGACCCTAGCCCGTGGCACCGACAGTTCCACGGCATATCGCCCTCTGTTCGCCCACAGCGCACAGCGCGGACGACGCGGGACGCACACGACGAGGCCCCCGTCGCGAGCCCCTCCGGAGAAGGGGCGCGACGGGGGCCTCGAGGCCGCCGGGGGTCCGGTCAGGCCTTGTCGTCTTCCTTCGGCTCCTCGGCGGAGTCGTCGGTCTCGGCGTCCTGCTCCTCGGCCTCGGGCGCGGCGGCGGGCTCGCCCACCGAGCCGTCCGGGCGGAGGTTCTTCAGGTCGACCACGTCGCCGGAGGCGTCCTTGACCACCGCGGTCTCCACCACCTGCGCCAGGGCCTTGCCGCGCAGGATCTCCTGGACCAGGTCCGGGATGTGGTTGTGCTCGAACATGTGGTTCGCGAACTCCTGCGGGTCCTGGCCGGACTGCTGGGCGCGCATCACCATGTGCTGGGACAGGTCGTTCTGGTCGACCCCCAGCTCCTCCTTCTTGGCGATCGCGTCGAGCAGGAACTGCGCGGTGATCGCGTCGCGGACCCGACGGTCGAGGTCCGCCTCGAACTCCTCGGTGGTCTGGCCCTCGTCCTCGAGGTACTTCTCCATCGTCAGGCCGGCGAAGACCAGCTGCTGCTCGATGTTCTGCCGGCGGGCGTTGAGCTCGTCGGTGACCAGGTCGTCGGGCAGCGGGATGGAGACCTTCTCCAGCAGCGCCTCCAGGACGGCGTCGCGGGCGGCCGCAGCCTGCTCCAGGCGCTTGCCCCGGCCGAGCCGCTCGCGCACGTCGGCGGTGAGCTCCTCGACGGTGTCGAACTCCGAGGCCATCTGGGCGAACTCGTCGTCGAGCTCGGGCAGCTGCTGCTCCTGGACGCCGGTCACCTTGACGGTCACCTCGACGTCCTGGCCGACCAGGTCGCCGCCGACGAGCTGGGAGTCGAACGTCTTCTCCTCGTCGGCGCTCATGCCGACCAGGGCCTCGTCGAGGCCGTCGAGCATGCCGCCGCGACCGACCTTGTAGGACATCCCGGAGACCTCGCCGCCCTCGACGGTCTCGCCGTCCTGGGCCGCGCGCAGGTCGATGGTGACGAAGTCGCCCTCGGCCGCCGCCCGGTCGACGTCGACCAGGGTGCCGAAGCGCTCGCGGAGCGCCTCCACCTGCTCCTCGACGTCGGCGTCGGTGACCTCGACGTCCTCGACCTGGGCCTCGACGCCCTCGTAGTCGGGGAGGTCGAACTGGGGCTTGACGTCCACCTCGGCGGTGAAGACGAGGATGTCGTTGTCCTCGAGGCGGGTGACCTCGATCTCGGGCTGGGCCAGCGGCTCCAGGCCGGCGGACTGCATGGCCTCGATGTACTTGGCGGGAACGACCTGGTTGACGGCCTCGTCGAGGACCACGCCGCGGCCGACCTGGCGGTCGATCACCGCGGCGGGCACCTTGCCCCGGCGGAAGCCGGGAACGTTGATCTGCTGGGCGATCTTCTTGTACGCCGCGTCGAGGCTCGGCTTGAGCTCCTCGAAGGGCACCTCGACAGTCAGCTTGGCCCGGGTCGGGCTCAAGTTCTCGACGGCGCTCTTCACAGGTGTTCTCCTTCATCGGGGGCTACGTGGGCTTCTGGCTGAAGCACGGGTGGAATGACGTGGTACGACGTGGTGGGAGTCGGGGCGACAGGACTCGAACCTGCGGTCTCCTGCTCCCAAAGCAGGCGCGCTAGCCACTACGCTACGCCCCGCCAAAGCGCCCCCGCCCGAGGCGGCCGAGAGCTCCTTGGAGCGGATGACGGGAATCGAACCCGCGTAATCAGTTTGGAAGACTGAGGCTCTACCATTGAGCTACATCCGCGTGCGCGCCTGAGGACGGGTGGAATCCACCGCCGACGATGCGCGCAGCCATGTTGCCACATCCGCGGCGAGGCTCGTAACCGAGGCCACCGGCCCTGCATCTCGCGCCGGACCCCCGCGCCGATCAGGGGCGCCGGTGCACCATCAGCAGCGCCCGGTCGTCGTCGGGCGAGCCCAGCGCGTCGATCAGCCGCGCCGCCCCGTCCTCGAAGTCGCCGCGCAGGATCCGCTCGGCCTGCCCCAGCATCCGGTCGATGCCCAGGCTGATGTCCCGGCCACGCTCCTCCACCAGCCCGTCGGTGTAGAGCAGCATCGCGTCGCCGGGCCGCATCACCCCGGCGGTCGAGGGGTAGGTGGCGTCCTCGATCAGTCCCAGCAGCGGGCCGTCGGCCACGACCACGCCCCAGCGTCCGGTGCCCGCGTCGTGCACGGCCGCCGGCGGGTGGCCGGCCGAACGGAGCTCGAAGTGGCCGGTGGCCAGGTCCAGGGAGAGGTGGATCGCCGTGGCGAAGCCCTCCTCCCACGCCTGCCGCAGCAGGTAGTCGTTGGCAGCAGGGAGGAACTGTGCCGGTGACATGGCCCCGAGCAGTCCACCGAAGGCTCCGGAGAGCAGCAGCGCCCGCGTGCCGGCGTCCTCGCCCTTGCCGGAGACGTCGACCACCGCCAGCTCGAGACGGTCGCGCGAGCGGCTGGCCACCACGAAGTCGCCGGCGAAGGCCGTCCCCCCGGCCGAGCGGAGCTCCCAGGCCACGTTCCACCGGGCGGGGAGCGTCGGGATCGCACCCTGCTTGAGGATCCGGTCTCGCAGGTCCACGAGCATCGACTCCCCCATCACCCCCGCCACCCCCAGGGTCGACCGGCGGAAGGAGGCCAGCAGCACGATGAAACCGAGCACGAAGAGCACGGCGACGGTCACCGCCACCCGGACCGTGATGTCGGGCTGCTGGGTCACGGTCACGGCCAGGGTCAGCAGGACGAAGACGATGAACCACGGCAGCTGGCGCGGCCCGAGCACCAGGCTGGCCACCGCCATCGGCAGCACCATCAGGATCAGCGGGGCGTAGTCGGGCACGCCGACGATGGCCGCCGCCATCAGCAGCGTCACCACCACGAGCAGCACCAGCTGCTCGGACATGCCGGTGCGCACAGCCCGGTGGTAGTGCTGCCGGACGCGTCGGGCGGACGCGGAGAGCACCGAGTTCGCTTCAGCCATGGGAGTCCTTGCGTGCGATTGCCCCAGAGCCTAGGGCCCGCGACCTGAATGACGGCTGACATCGGGGGCACCAGAACGAGTTGCGTCCCGCCAGCGGCTCGGTGCGCACCCGGGTGCCGCACACCAGGCACGGCTGGCCGGTCCTCCGGTAGACGTAGACCTCGCCGCCGTGGTCGTCGCGCCGGGGCGGCCGGCCCATCGCCTCGGGCGTGTGCTCGGGGCGCACGGTGTCGATCCGGCCGAGCCGCACGCCCTCGGCCATCAGCTCCACCAGGTCGCGCCAGATCGCCAGGAACTGGCCGCTGCGCAGGGTGTCGGCCGGGCGCAGCGGGTGCAGACGCTGGCGGAACAGGACCTCGGCCCGGTAGACGTTGCCCACGCCGGCCAGGACCGACTGGTCCAGGAGCAGCTCGCCGATCGGCTTGCGGCTGCGCCGGATCTTCTGCCAGGCCCGGTCCGGGTCGGCGTCCGGTCGCAACGGGTCGGGCCCCAGCCGGGCGAGCACCGAGTCGACGGCCTCCGCGCCGACCAGGTCGCAGCGGGTGGCGCCGCGCAGGTCGGCGTACGCCGGAGACCGGTCCGGCTCGGCCTCGGCGACCAGGCGCAGCCGCACCTGCCCGACCGGGGGTGGCACGCCCGCGGCCTCGGGGTGCACCGCGAAGCCGCCGATCAGCCCGAGGTGGATGTGCACGAACCGGTCGCCGGGGAACTCCAGGAACAGGTGCTTGCCGGCCGAGTCAGCGCCGACCAGCACCTCGCCGTCGAGCTGACGCGCCTCGACGGCGAACCGGCCCTGGGGGCTGCTGACGCCGACGCGGCGGCCGGCGAAGGTGGCACTGAGGTCGTCGGCGAGCCGACGCAGGGTGTGCCCCTCAGGCATCCGGCCCCGTCAGCGCCGACTCCGGCAGGGGCGGGAGCTCACGGGTCTGCTCGTACTCGGCCATCTGGCCGATCCGGCGCACGTGCCGCTCGTCGCCGGAGAACGGGGTGGTGAGGAAGACCTCGACGTAGCGGGTCATCTCCTCCAGGGTGTGCATCCGACCACCCACGGAGACCACGTTGGCGTCGTTGTGCTCCTTGGCCAGCGCCGCGGTCTCCTCCGACCAGGCCAGGGCGCAGCGGATCCCGATCACCTTGTTCGCGGCGATCTGCTCGCCGTTGCCCGAGCCGCCGATCACCACGCCGAGGCTCATCTGGCCCTCGGCGCGCTCGGCGGCCACCGCCTCGGCCGCCCGCAGGCAGAAGACGGGGTAGTCGTCGACCGCGTCGTAGACGAACGGTCCGTGGTCCACCGCCTCGTGGCCGGCGTCGACCAGCCAGTTCATCAGGTGGTCCTTGAGCTCGAGGCCGGCATGGTCAGAACCGAGGTGCACGCGCATGCCCACATCCTCTCAGACGTGCTGGCCCAGGAAGGCCGCCACCTGACGCATCAGGGGCTCGGCGGCGTGGTAGGCGTCGGGGTGGCGCCAGAAGCCGTGCAGCATGCCGAGGTAGCGGGTCCCCACGACCTCCACGCCGAGCTCGGCGAGCCGCCCGGCGAGCAGCTCGCCCTCGTCCCGGAGCGGGTCGTGCTCGGCGGTGACCACCAGCGTGGGCGGCAGCGTGCCGAGCCGGTCCGAGCGCAGCGGGGCCAGGTCCGGGTGCTCCAGGTCGGCGGGCGTCGCGGCGTACTGGTCCCAGTACCAGCGAGCGTCCGCGGGGTCGAAGCCCTGCACCTCGGTGCGGTAGGACTCCCCCGCCATGGTGGGGTCCAGGAACGGGTAGATCAGCGCCAGGGCCGCGAACCGTCCCGGGTGCCGCAGCGCGGCCACCAGGGCGAGGTTGGCCCCGGCACTGTCGCCGTGTGCCAGCAGCGGGGTCGACGGGTCGAGACCGAGCTCCTCGAGCCCGCCGGCGACCAGCCAGTCCGTGACCGCGGAGACGTCGTCGGGCGCCGCGGGGAACGGGTGCTCGGGCGGACGCCGGTACTCCACGCTGAGCACCGCCATCCCCGTCCGGTTGGTCAGCCGGCGCGCCGAGGCGTCGTGGACCTCGACGTCGTTGAGCACGAAGCCGCCCCCGTGCAGGTGGACCACCAGGGCCGGCACCCGGTCGACGGCCGGGCGGTAGAAGCGCACCGGCACACCGGCCGCCTCCAGGTCGCGCACCTGCGCCACCTGCTCGCGCGGTCCGGCCAGCGCGGCGGCCCGGTCCCGCGCCCGCTCCGCCTCGACGTCGAAGGCCGGGTCGGAGACCCGCTGGTCGCCGGCAGCCGCCTCGAGCGCGGCCCGGGCCTGGGGGTGCAGCATCAGGCCAGTCCCAGCCGGGCCAGCTCGTCGTCCACCACGGCAGGGTCGAGCTTGGTGAAGACGGGGGCCGGCTTCTCCACCGGGGTCCCCGGGCGCACGGGGAGCCGACGCCACGGACGGATGCCGGTGTAGTCGCCGGTGATCACCGGGTAGCCGGGCCCGCCGTCCAGGTCCTCGGCCTCCTCGATCCGCGGCAGCGGCTGCACGTCGCCGAGGCCGCCCAAGGCTCGGTCCACCTCGTTGGCGGTGAACGGCAGGAACGGGCTGAGCAGCGTGTTGAGGTCCTGCACGCACTGGGCCATCACGTGCAGCACGGTGGCCAGGCGCTCCGGGTCGTCCTTGATCTTCCACGGCTCGGAGTCGGTGACGTACTTGTTGACCTCGCCCACGGTGCGCATCGCCTCGGTGATCGCGTGCCGCATCCGGTTGCGGCCGATCTGCTCGCCCACGACCCCGAACGCGTCGTCGACGAGGTCCAGGATCCGTCGGTCCTCGTCGGTGAGCGGACCCGCCTCCGGGATCTGGCCGAAGTTCTTGGCGACCAGCGTCGCGGTCCGGCTGACCAGGTTGCCCCAGCCGGCGACCAGCTCGGAGTTGGTGCGCTGCACGAACTCCGACCAGGAGAAGTCGGAGTCCTGGTTCTCCGGGCCGGCGGCCGCGACGAAGTACCGGAAGGCGTCCGCCTGGTAGCGCGAGAGCAGGTCGGCGACGTAGATCACGACCTTCTTGGAGGAGGAGAACTTGCGCCCCTCCATCGTGAGGAACTCCGAGCTCACCACCTCGGTGGGCAGGTTGAGCCGGCCGTACTCGTGCTCGGCACCACCCTTGCTGCCCTGGCCGTTGTAGGCCAGCAGCTCGGCCGGCCAGATCTGGCTGTGGAAGGTGATGTTGTCCTTGCCCATGAAGTAGTACGACAGCGCCCGCGGGTCGTTCCACCAGGCGCGCCAGGCGTCGGGGTCGCCGCTGCGCCGCGCCCACTCGATCGAGGCGGAGAGGTAGCCGATCACCGCGTCGAACCAGACGTAGAGCTTCTTCGTCTGGTTCTCGCGCCAGCCGTCCAGGGGCACCGCGATGCCCCAGTCGATGTCGCGGGTCATCGCCCGCGGGCGGATCTCGGCGAGGATGTTCTTGGAGAACTTGATGACGTTGGGGCGCCAGGTGCCCGAGGCCTCCCGCTCGTCGAGCCACTCCCCCAGCGCCTCGGCCAGGGCCGGCAGGTCGAGGAAGAAGTGCTGGGTCTCGATGAACTCCGGCGTCTCCCCGTTGATCCGGGAGACCGGGTCGATCAGGTCGTGCGGGTCCAGCTGGTTGCCGCAGGCGTCGCACTGGTCGCCGCGGGCGCCGGGGGTGCCGCAGATCGGGCAGGTGCCCTCGATGTAGCGATCCGGCAGGGTGCGGCCGGTGGACGGCGAGATCGCGCCGTACGTCGTCTGCTCGACGAAGTAGCCGTTCTCGTAGACCCCGCGGAACATCTCCTGCACCACCGCGTGGTGGTTGCGGGTGGTGGTGCGGGTGTACATGTCGTAGGAGAGGCCGAGCCCGACCAGGTCCTCCACGATCAGCCGGTGGTTCTTGTCGGCCAGCTGCTGGGGCGTCATGCCGGCCTCGTCGGCGGCGATCAGGATCGGCGTGCCGTGCTCGTCGGAGCCGGAGACCATGAGCACGTCGTGGCCCGTCATCCGCATGTACCGACTGAAGACGTCGGAGGGCACGCCGAACCCGGCCACGTGGCCGATGTGGCGCGGGCCGTTCGCGTACGGCCAGGCAACTGCGGAGAGGACTTTGCTCATGTCCCGATCCTAGTGACGTTCCTCGAGCCGAGCCGCCGCGGCTAGGGTCGCCCCATGCCCGAGACCCCCACCCTGGTCGCCGAGGACCTGATGCTGCTGCTCATGGACGACGAGAAGGGCCGGCTCGCCGCCTCCTCCCAGTCCCGCCCGCTGTTCGGCGGCGCGCTGCTCGTGGAGCTGGCGCTCGACGAGGCGGTCGAGGTCGAGGAGAAGCGCGGCCTCCTGCACACCCCCCGGGTGCACGCGCGTCAGCCCCGGTCCCAGGAGCGGCCCGACCCACTGCTGGCGCAGGCCTGGCAGACCGTCTCGGAGAAGCCGCGCACCGCGTCGGACCTCGTCGGCCGCCTCGGCAAGGGGACGCGCGAGGAGCTGCAGCGACGGCTCGTGGCGCGGGGCATCCTGGAGGAGCGGGAGACGCGCGTGCTGGGGCTCTTTCCCAGCCGCACCTGGCCGGCCGCGGACCTGCGGCACGAGCAGGAGGTCCGCGCCGGGCTGCAGCGGTGCCTGGTCGGCGGTGCCCAGCCGGACCCTCGCACGGCGAGCCTGATCGCCCTGCTCTCCGCGGTGGACCAGGCCCACCGAGTGGTGGACCGCGGAGCGCTGAGCTCCCGCGAGGTGCGGAAGCGGGCCAAGGCCATCGCCGAGGGGAGCTGGGCGGCCCAGGGCGTGCGGGACGCCGTCGCGGCCTCGACGGCGGCGATCACCGCCGCGGTGACGACCTCGGCAGCCGTCACCGCAGCCGGCTCCTGAGCCCGAACCCCTCGGCCGGGCCGGCGGGTCAGCTGAAGTCGAGCTCCCCGGTCCGCGAACGCTTGAGCTCGTAGAAGTAGGGGACCTTGGCGACGGCGACGCAGCCGTCCCAGAGCTGACCCGCCTCCTCGCCGCGCGGGATCTTCGAGAGCACCGGGCCGAAGAACGCGGCTCCCTCGATCGCGATGGTCGGCGTGCCGACCTCGTCGCCCACCTGGTCCATCCCCTCGTGGTGCGAGCGCGCCACCGCCTCGTCGTACGACGGGTCGTCCATCGCGTCGACCAGGTCGGCCTCGAGACCGGCGTCGGCGACCGCGGCGGCGATCAGCTCACGGGAGATCGGCTGCTCCCCGACGTGGATCCGCTCCCCCATGGCGGTGTAGAGCGGCAGCAGCACCCTGCGGCCGTGCCGCTGCTCGGCGGCGATACACACCCGCACCGGCCCCCAGGCGGGCTGCAGCATCTCCCGGTACTCGTCCGGGATGTCCTTGTCCTGGTTGAGGTAGGCCAGGCTCATCACGTGCCACACCACCTCGATGTCGCGCACCTTCTCCACCTCCAGGATCCACCGCGAGGTGATCCAGGCGAACGGGCACAGCGGGTCGAACCAGAAGTCGGCATGCGTCTTGGCGTCGGTCATTCCTGAAGTCAAGCAGACAGTGCCAGGCGACACTGGGACTCTCCAGGGCGCGGTGACATGATGCGGGGCATGCCTGGAACTAACCTCACACGGGACGAGGCCGCCACCCGCGCCGCCCTCCTGGACGTGACGTCGTACACCGTCGAGCTGGACCTGACCACCGGGGAGAAGACCTTCGGCTCGACGACCACCCTCGAGTTCTCCTGCCGGGAGCCCGGCGCGAGCACCTTCGCCGACCTCGTCGACGCCACGGTGCACGAGATCACCCTCAACGGCCGGTCCCTGGACCCCGCCACCGCGTACGCCGACAGCCGGATCGCCCTGGACGGCCTCGAGGCCGACAACGTGCTGGTGGTCCGCGCCGACTGCACCTACAGCCACACCGGCGAGGGCCTGCACCGCTTCGTCGACCCGGCCGACCAGCGGGTCTACCTCTACAGCCAGTTCGAGGTGCCGGACGCCCGCCGGGTCTTCACCACCTTCGAGCAGCCCGACCTCAAGTCCAGCTTCACGTTCCAGGTGACCGCGCCCGAGCACTGGAAAGTGGTCTCCAACTCCCCCACGCCCCAGCCCGAGCCCGCCGGGAACGGCACCGCGGTGTGGCGCTTCGAGCCCACGGTCCGGATGTCGACCTACATCACCGCGATCGTCGCCGGTGAGTACCACGAGGTGCTCGACACCTACGAGGGCAAGTTCGGCACCATCCCGCTGGGCCACTACTGCCGCCAGTCGCTGGTCGAGCACATGGACACCGAGGAGCTGGTGCGCACCACCAAGCAGAGCTTCGGGTTCTTCGAGGAGAAGTTCGACTTCCCCTACCCCTTCGGCAAGTACGACCAGCTCTACGTGCCGGAGTACAACATGGGCGCGATGGAGAACGCCGGCTGCGTCACGCTGCGCGACGAGTACCTGCCCCGCAGCCGCCAGCCGCGCTCGTTCTACGAGTTCCGCACCTCGGTGATCACCCACGAGATGGCGCACATGTGGTTCGGCAACCTGGTGACCATGAAGTGGTGGGACGACCTCTGGCTCAACGAGTCGTTCGCGGAGTGGGCCTGCTACTGGTGCGAGGCGGAGGCCACGGACTTCACCGACGCCTGGACCGGCTTCGCCAACGCCCGCAAGCAGACCGGCTACCGCGCCGACCAGCTGCCGAGCACCCACCCGATCGCGGCCGACAACGTCGACCTGCACGCGGTCGAGGTCAACTTCGACATGATCACCTACGCCAAGGGCGCCTCGGTGCTCAAGCAGCTGGTGGCCTGGGTCGGCCTGGAGCCCTTCGTGGCCGGTCTGCGCCAGTACTTCAAGGACCACGCGTTCGGCAACGCCACGTTCGACGACCTGCTGGCGGCGCTGGAGCGCTCCTCGGGCCGTGAGCTGCAGGGCTGGGCCCGGGAGTGGCTGCAGACCGCGGGGGTCAACACCCTGCGCCCGTCCTTCGAGCTGGACGACGAGGGCCGCTACACCTCCTTCACCGTCGAGCAGAGCGCTCCGGCGGACTACCCGACGCTGCGCCGGCACCGGCTGGGCATCGGCCTCTACGACGCCGAGCCGGGCGAGGCCGGGACCGAGCGGCTGGTCCGTCGCCACTACCTCGAGGTCGACGTGGAGGGCGCCTCCACCGCGGTCGCCGAGCTCGTCGGGGAGCGCCAGCCCGCGCTGCTGCTGCTCAACGACGAGGACCACGCCTACGCCAAGATCCGGCTCGACGAGCGCTCCCTGGACACGGCGGTCACCGGGCTCTCCCGGCTCGACGACTCGCTGGCCCGGGCCCTGGTCTGGGGCGCCACCTGGGACATGACCCGCGACGCCGAGCTGCCGGCGCGTGACTTCGTCCGGCTGGTGCTGGCCAACATCGGCACCGAGACCGACTCCTGGGGCGTCACCCGGATCCCGGTCTCTGCCGCCATGGCCGTCAACCTCTACTCCGACCCGGGCTCCCGCGCCGAGCTGCGTGCCGAGTGGGAGGCGGGACTGCGCGAGCTGCTGCTCGCCGCCGAGCCCGCCAGCGACCACCAGCTCACCTTCGCCCGGGCGTACGCCGGCGCGGCCCGCTCGGAGGCCGGCCTGGCCGACCTGGAGGCGCTGCTCGACGGCTCGCTGCAGGTCGAGGGCCTGGTCGTCGACCAGGACCTGCGCTGGACCCTGATCACCGGGCTCGCCGCGGGCGGCCGGTTCGGCGACGCGCAGATCGACGCCGAGCTGGAGCGCGACCGGACCATCTCGGGCCAGGAGAAGGCGGCCGCCGCCCGGGTGGCCCAGCCGACCGCGGAGGCGAAGGCACTGGGCTGGGAGGCGATCATGGATCCCGCGACGCCAAACGAGACCTCCCGGGAGATGGTCTTGTCCATCTTCCGCGCCGGTCAGGACGAGGTCGTGGCGCCGTACCTGGAGAAGTACCTGGACGCGGCCGGCACGCTGATCGACACGCTGGGCTTCCACAAGGCCTCGATCGTGCTCGAGCACGGCTTCCCCAAGGCCCTGGCCTCGCCGGAGCTGGTCGACCGGGTCGAGCAGTGGCTCGCTGCCACCGACGCACCCAAGGCCGCCCAGCGGTACGCCCGCGAGGGCGTGGCCGACGTGGTGCGCGCGCTGGACGCGCAGGCGTGCGACACCCGGGCCGCCGGCGCCTGAGTGCGCTGAGAAGCACAGGAGCCCCGGACCGCCTGGCGGTCCGGGGCTCCTTCGTTCTTGGTGCTGCGTTCGTCCTGGGTCCTGCCACGGCCCGCGCAGGCGTTCGCCGTGCGGGGCTCGAGCGGCTAGGAGCCCGAGTGCAGGGTGCGGGGCGGGATCGCGTGCTCGGCGAGCAGTGCGATGCCGCGCTTGAGCCCCGCGACCTCGTCGCCTCCGGCCATCGTGGTGGCCATCTCGGCCACCGCGAGCTCGACCTCGGCGTCGGTGAGGTGGCGGCGCACCTCGGCGCCCGTCACCACCTCGAGCAGGTGGGCCGTCGGGTCCACCATGACCAGCACGCTGCGGTCCGGGCTGGCCAGGGCGGCGTGCAGGCGACGGGCGAACTCTCGCGGCTCACCGGTCACCACGCCACGGAAGAGGGAGAACTCGAACCGCGTGGCCTGCTCGGCCGCGCGGATGACGCGGTCGAGCTCGGCGCGTTGGCTCGAGGTCAGCTCACCAGGTGCCACTGGCGCCACCGGTCTCCTTCTCCGAGGACGAGGAGCCCTCGAGCTCACCGCGTCCGGCTCGCGGGCCGCCGAGCCACTGGTCCTCGACCGGCGAGGAGCTGGAGGAGATCTTCTCGCCGCGGGCCAGGATGGGGGCGTAGAACAGCAGGGTGATCAGGGCGACGCCGCCCAGCGGCAGCCCGACGAGGATCAGCAGGAACTGGAGCGCCGAGACGGAGTCGGGCTGCGTCCAGTTCTCCGGGACGTCGGCCAGGGCGGGCGAGGCCAGCAGCACGCTGCCCATCACGGCCACCGGGACGATCAGTCGCAGCGACGAGCGCAGGACGCGGGCGGGGCTGGTCTCGGAGGAGCTCGTGGAGGTCACGCGGGGAAGGATATCGCGACGGCTCCGCCGACCTGCACCTGACCACGAACGGTCACCAGCGGCTCGCCATACTGAGGGCCATGCCAGCACTCCCCCTGCAGACCAGCGAGCAGACCAGTCAGGTGTGCGAGGACGGTCAGGCCCTGTGCGGCTGGACCGAGGAGGCCACCGGGAACGCCGACCTGGCCCAGGCCGCCGACCTCCTGATCGGCAAGCCGTTGACAATCACGCTGCTCGTGCTCGGCGCGCTCCTGGTGCGCTGGGTGCTGCACCGGCTCGTCGACCGTGTGGTGCGCCGCGCCGAGCTCGGCATGGTGCCCGACCGGTTCGCCCGGGCCGCGAGCACCACCTCGGCACGACTGGGACGCAGCGTCGAGACCTCGCCGCGGGACCTGGCCGCCCGGGCCCGCCGCATCCAGCGGGCCAAGACCATGGGCAGCCTGCTCAAGAGCATCATCAGCGGCGTGGTCCTCGCGGTCGCGGCGACCATGATCCTCTCCGAGCTGGGCGTCAACATCGCCCCGATCATCGCCAGCGCCGGGATCGTCGGCCTGGCACTCGGCTTCGGCGCCCAGACGCTGGTCAAGGACTTCCTGTCCGGCATCTTCATGCTGATCGAGGACCAGTACGGCGTGGGCGACGTGGTCGACCTCGGAGAGGCGTCCGGCACGGTGGAGGCGGTCAGCCTGCGTGTCACCCGGCTGCGCGACGCCAACGGCACCGTCTGGTACGTGCGCAACGGCGAGATCCTGCGGGTCGGCAACATGAGCCAGAACTGGGCCCGCGCGGTCCTCGACATCACCGTCACCTACGACGCCGACCTGGTGCACGCGCGCCAGGTGCTGGGCGAGGTGGCCACGAGCATGTGGCAGGACGAGGACTTCCAGGGCCGGGTGATCGAGGAGCCGGAGGAGCCCGGGGTGGAGGCGATGACCCTCGACGGGATCACCCTGCGCGTCTCGCTGAAGACCGCGCCGATGGAGCAGTGGTCGGTCGCCCGCGCGCTGCGCGAGCGGGTCAAGGCCCGCTTCGACCACGAGGGGATCGTCATCCCGCACACCCGGTACGTCGAGTGGACCCCCGAGGCGCCCGAGACGTCCGAGCGGTCCGGGGCTCCCGCACGGTCCGGGGCGGCGGAGCGCGGGCCGGACCGGGAGCCGGTCGACGGCGAGGAGCCCCCCTCCCCCACCCGCCCGGTGCGCTGAGTGGAAACCGGCCCGGCACAATGGGACGCGTGAGCACCTTCTACGACGAGATCGGCGGAATGGACACCATCCGTACCGTCGTGGACACCTTCTACGAAGGGGTCGCGCAGGACCCGCTGCTGCGTCCCATGTATCCCGAGGAGGACCTCGGCCCGGCGGCCGACCGGTTCGCGCTCTTCCTGGCCCAGTACTGGGGCGGACCCGGCACGTACTCCGAGACCCGCGGGCACCCGCGGCTGCGGATGCGGCACGCCCCGTTCGAGGTGACCCCGACGGCTGCGCAGCACTGGCTGGTCCACTTCCGCGCCGGACTGGACAAGGCGGCCCTCACCCCCGAGCAGGACGCGAAGCTCTGGGACTACGTCACCCACGCCGCGCAGTTCATGGTGAACACCAACGAGGTCCCGCAGGGACCGAGCGGCGGGTCACCGGCCGGCGACCTCCTCGAGCCTTGACCGCAGGGCGGGCGGCGGCTCGGCACTCCGCCCGGTGACCGGGTCGAGGTAGACCAGCACCACCCTGGCCCGGCTCATCACCCGGTCGCCGTCGCGGATCTCGGACTCCACCGTCACCGACCGGGAGCCCAGCCGGGTCACCCAGTTCAGCACCTCGTAGGGCTCGGACCGGAACAGGATCGGCTGCCGGTACTCCACCTGGGTGCGGGCCAGCACGACCACGACGCCGTGGTCCTCGACCTCGGCGGCGAGGCGGCCCATCATCGCCACCCGCGCCTCCTGGTAGTACTCCACGTACTTCACGTTGTTGACGTGGCCGTAGACGTCGACGTCGCTGAACCGCACCCGGAGCGGGTAGCGGCTCGCGGGCTCGGCCGGTTCCCCGTCGGCGGACTCCCGTCCGGCCAGCGCCGGCTCGGACGCGGTCGGCTCGACGTAGCCGGCCAACGCCTCCCGCTCGGCCGCGGTCAGTCTGCGCGGCCGCTCCTCGGCGAAGACGAAGGGGGTGAGCACGGTGGTCGCCCGGGCGTAGACGGTCCGCTCGCCGTCGACCTCGTCGAAGATCTCGTAGGCCATGGTGAAGCTGGCCGCCCGCACCTGCGTCACCCAGCACTCGATGCTCACCGGGCGTGGACGCAGCTGCAGGGACCGCAGGTAGGTGATGTCGTGCGAGGCCACGACCAGCCCCTCACCCGGACGCGCGCCCGCCAGGCCGCCCGCGGGCGCGGGGGCGTGGGTGCGGAGCATGTCGACCCGGGCCTCCTGCAGGTAGTCGAGGTAGACCACGTTGTTGACGTGGTTGAGGACGTCCAGGTCGGCCCAGCGCATCGGGCACTCGTAGAGGTGGCGCACGGACCGGATCGTCTCACCTCCGGGTCCCTGGTCGCCGCGCCCTCCCCGGTCGGGGCGCGATGGCCAAGGACCGTTGGGCGGGCGCACCCTGACTCTGGGCGCAGAGCCCACGTAGGGTGGCCAGGGCCCTACCGAGAGTCCCGATGAAGGAGCTTCCATGCCCGAGGCAGTGATCGTTTCCGCCGCTCGTTCCCCGATCGGCCGCGCCAACAAGGGGTCCCTGAAGGATCTGCGGCCCGACGACCTGGCCGCCACGATCATCAAGGCGGCCCTGGACAAGGTGCCCGCACTGGACCCGAACACCGTCGACGACACGCTGCTGGGCTGCGGCCTGCCCGGCGGCGAGTCCGGCAACAACATGGGTCGTGTGGTCAACGTGCTCAACGGGATGGACGACGTCCCGGGCGCGACCATCACCCGCTACTGCTCCTCCTCGGTGCAGACCACCCGGATGGCCTTCCACGCGATCAAGGCCGGCGAGGGCGACGTCTTCATCTCGGCCGGCGTCGAGACCGTCTCCCGCTTCGCCAAGGGCACCTCGGACCACCTGCCCAACACGGTGAACCCGCTCTTCGACGACGCGCAGAGCCGTACCGCCAAGCTCGCCGAGGGCGGCCAGGACTGGCACGACCCGCGCCAGGACGGCGTGCTCCCCGACGTCTACATCGCCATGGGCCAGACCGCCGAGAACGTCGCGCGGCTCCGCGGCCTGGACCGCAAGGAGCTCGACGAGTTCGCGGCACGCTCGCAGAACCTCGCCGAGAAGGCGATCGCCGACGGCTTCTGGGCCCGGGAGATCACCCCGGTCACCACCCCCGACGGCACCGTGGTGAGCGCCGACGACGGCCCCCGCGCCGGCGTCACCTACGAGGCGCTCGCCGGGCTCCAGCCGGTCTTCCGCCCCGACGGCGTGGTCACCGCCGGCAACTGCTGCGCGCTGAACGACGGCGCCGCCGCCGTCGTGGTGATGAGCGACACCAAGGCCGCCGAGCTGGGCCTCACCCCGCTGGCCCGGATCGTCTCCACCGGCGTCTCCGGCCTCTCCCCCGAGATCATGGGCCTGGGCCCGGTCGAGGCGACCAAGCGCGCCCTGGCCCACGCCGGGATGAGCATCGGCGACATCGACCTCGTGGAGATCAACGAGGCGTTCGCCGCCCAGGTGGTGCCCTCCTACCAGGAGCTCGGCATCGACCTGGACCGGCTCAACGTCAACGGCGGCGCGATCGCCGTCGGCCACCCGTTCGGCATGACGGGCGCCCGGCTCCAGGCCACGATGCTCAACAGCCTCGACTGGCACGACAAGTCCACCGGCCTGATCACCATGTGCGTGGGCGGCGGCCAGGGCATGGCGCTCATCCTCGAGCGCATCTGAGCCTCGTACGACCTCGTCGCAGCGCCCGCCCCAGGAGCCGTCAGGCTCTAGGGGCGGGCGTTGCCGCGCTCAAGGCCCGGAGCGGGATAGGGTCTGGCCCATGACTGACTCGGGGGCGACCAAGTGGCTCGACGAGCCGCAACAACGGGCGTGGCGGGCGCTGATGCTGGGCCACACCCTGCTGCTGGACCGGTTGGACGACGACCTGCGTGACTCCTTCGACATCTCGCTCGCGGAGTACGAGATCCTCGTCCGGCTCTCGGAGCGCGAGGGACGCGCGATGCGGATGGCCCAGCTGGCCGACGCGCTCGCCCACAGCCGCAGCCGGGTCACGCACACGATCGCCCGGCTGGAGCGCAGCGGCTACGTACGCCGGGCGGCCTCCCCCGAGGACGGCCGCGGCGTGGTGGCGACGCTCACCGACGACGGGATGGACCTGCTGCGCCGTGCGGCCCACGTGCACGTGACGGGTGTCCGGACCAACCTGGTCGACCTCGTCTCGGGCGAGGACCTCGAGGCGGTGGGCCGGGTGATGAACGCCGTCGCCGACCACCTGATCGCGCGGCACCCCGAGATGGAGATGCGCGAAGCGACGCCGTGAGCCCGGAGCCTCCCGGGGCAGGACTCCAGGAGGCTCCGAAGGCTCCGGCCGCTCCGGGAGGCCCGGAGCGGCGCCGGCTCAGTCGCGGGTCAGGCGGCGGTGGGTGACCCGGTGCGGGCGCGCGGCCTCGACGCCCAGGCGCTCGACCTTGTTCTCCTCGTACGAGGCGAAGTTGCCCTCGAACCAGAACCACTTGCCGCCGTCCTCCTCGTCGCCCTCCCAGGCGAGGATGTGGGTGGCGACGCGGTCGAGGAACCAGCGGTCGTGCGAGGTGACCACGGCACAGCCGGGGAAGTCGAGCAGCGCGTCCTCGAGCGCGGACAGGGTCTCCACGTCCAGGTCGTTGGTCGGCTCGTCGAGGAGCAGCATGTTGCCGCCCATCTTGAGCGTGAGGGCCAGGTTGAGCCGGTTCCGCTCACCACCGGAGAGGACGCCGGCCTTCTTCTGCTGGTCGGGGCCCTTGAAGCCGAACGAGGCCACGTAGGCGCGGCTGTTCATCTCGAAGTTGGCGACCTTGATGAAGTCCAGCCCGTCGGAGACGACCTCCCAGACGTTCTTGTTCGGGTCGATGCCGCCTCGGCTCTGGTCCGCGTAGGAGATCTTCACCGTCTGGCCGACCGTCAACTTGCCGGCGTCCGGCTCCTCGTCCCCGGTGATCATCCGGAACAGGGTGGTCTTGCCGACGCCGTTGGGGCCGATCACGCCGACGATGCCGGCGCGGGGCAGCGTGAACGAGATGTCGTTCCACAGCACCCGGCCGTCGTAGCCCTTGGTCAGCCCCTGGGCCTCCAGCACCACGTCGCCCAGGCGCGGGCCCGGCGGGATGTTGATGTCGGCGGTGTCGATCTTGCGGGCCTTCTCGGCCTCGGCGGCCAGCTCCTCGTAGCGAGCCAGACGCGACTTGCTCTTGGTCTGCCGGGCCTTGGCGTTGGAGCGGACCCACTCCAGCTCCTTCTCCAGCATCTTGGCGCGCTTGGCGTCCTTCTGGCCCTCGATCTTGAGCCGGTCCTTCTTGGTCTCCAGGTAGGTGGAGTAGTTGCCCTCGTAGCCGTGGATCGAGCCGCGGTCGACCTCGGCGATCCACTCGGCGACGTTGTCGAGGAAGTACCGGTCGTGGGTGATCGCCAGGACGGCGCCCGGGTAGGTCTTGAGGTGGCCCTCGAGCCACTGGACCGACTCGGCGTCGAGGTGGTTGGTGGGCTCGTCGAGGAGCAGCAGGTCGGGCTGCTGGAGCAGCAGCTTGCAGAGCGCGACGCGGCGGCGCTCACCACCGGAGAGGTTGTCGACCACGGCGTCCGGCGGCGGGCACCGCAGGGCGTCCATCGCCTGCTCGAGGCGGCTGTCGATGTCCCAGGCGTTGACGTTGTCCAGGTAGGTCTGGAGGTCGCCGGTCTCGGTCATCAGGGCGTCCTGGTCCGCGTCCGGGTCGCCCATCTCCATGTAGGCGTCCTCGAGGCGCTTCATCTTGCCCTTGATGTCGGCGACCGCCTCCTCGACGTTCTCCAGGACGGTCCTGCCCTCGGTCAGCGGCGGCTCCTGCTGGAGCATCCCGACGGTGGCGTCGGGGTCCTTGATCGCGTCACCGTTGTTGGGGTGCTCCAGCCCGGCCATGATCTTGAGGAGGGTGGACTTGCCCGCTCCGTTCGGTCCGACGACACCGATCTTGGCGCCGTGGAGGAACGAGAGGGTGACGTTGTCGAGGACGACCTTGTCACCGTGGGCCTTGCGCACGTTGCGCAGCGTGAAGACGTAGTCAGCCATGCGGCGACCTTACCGCTGAGGGGTGGGCGGATCGCACGCGCGGGTCAGGCAGCGGGCTCGTCGCCCGGAGGCTCACCGGCGGCCTGGCTCCCGGGCTCCCCCACGACCTGCCCCTCACCGTCGAGGCGGGGCCCGCCCTCGTCGTAGGAGTGCACGACCCGACGCACCGGATCATCCTGGAGGACCGGGACGGGTTCGGGCCTGGCGGCGCGCTGGAACGTGCTCGTGCCCCGGGTCAGGTCGTGCCCCACGGAGGCGGCCACCACGACGTACCGGGTGGAGACGGTGCCGTCCTCCCGCTTCCACACGTCGGCCACCAGCCGGCCCGAGACCACCACGGGGTCGCCGGTGCGGACCGAGGCCGCCACGTGGGTGGCCAGCGCCCGCCACGCCTTCACCGCGTACCAGATGGTCTCGCCGTCCTCCCACCTCCCGCCGCGGAAGCGCCGGGGCGTGCTGCCCACCCGGAAGCTGGCGACCGCGACGCCGTTGCTCCCCTCCGTCAGGGTCACCTCGGACCCCACCCAGCCGCTGAAGGTGATGGTGCTCTCGTTCATCGCGTTCCTCCTCGCCGTGCGGGCGACCTGCCCACCAGCAGGATCACCCGACGGGGGGCCGCCCGTCGCACGCGCCGCGACGGCCTGGGGACGACGGGGCGCCCCGGACGCCCTGGGGACGACGAGCGGCTCGGGACCGCCGGCGCCGCACCGGCCCGTCAGGAGCGACGGAGCGGCTGAACGGCTCAGCGCAGCGCCGTGGCCAGCCCGTCGACCGCCTGGCCGTAGGCGTCCAGCTCGGTGCGGATCGGCGCGACCACCAGCTCGTCGGAGACCTCGCCGATGGCGTCGCGCAGGGCCTTGTCGGCCACCCGGGCCCGCCGGCGCGCCGTGGCGGAGACCAGCACCCGGCACAGCAGCGCGAGCAGGACGCCCAGGACCACCCCGCCGAGCAGGAGCAGCGTGGGCAGCGCGAACCCGCCCCACGTGGGAGTCGGCGGCTCGGGCACCCGGGCGTAGGTGCCGAGCGCGAGCACGCCCAGCCAGACGGCCCCGGTCAGGGCCGCCAGGATCAGCGCCCACTGCAGCACCCGGACCGCGCCCGCCCACACGGGCAGCTTCTGCGGACCGAGGTCGGTGCCGCCGAGCGCCTTGTCGAGCCGGTCCCCCAGCTCGGGCAGCCGCGCCACCGAGGCCCGTCGGATGGCGTGGCTCCAGGCCGGCCGGAGACCGTCGCTCACCTCGTCCACCAGGGTCCTGACCTCGGTGTCGATCCGGGCCCGCTGGACCTGGGTGGGCTCGGGCACGGAGGTCCGGGGCACGCCCGCGAGCTCCTTGCCCGCTGGTCCGAGGTCGAGGTGGAGGCGCTTGAGCGGGTCGGGACGGAACTTGCTCAGCCACGAGGTCACCGGCCAGCCGGTGGCCCGGTTGGCCCGCACCCGGGTGGACTCCTCGACGGCCTTGACCACGGTCGGCACCCCGGCCGCCTCGGCGAAGGCGTCCTCCAGGGCGTCGAGGCGCTCCCGGGGCAGCGTGGGCACCTTGGTCTCGCCGGTGACGGCGCGCAGCCGGGTCGCGGCCCCCCGGACGTCGGCCTCCAGCCGCTGCTTGGTGACCTTCTTGCCGGCGACCTTGCGCGCGATCTCCTCGCGCAGCTCGTCGATCCCCCAGCCCTCCTTGGAGCTGACCGCGAGCACGGGGACCCCGGTCAGCCCGTCGGCGGCGAGCAGCCGGCGCACGTCGCCCACCATCGCCTCGCGCCGCTCCTCGGGCACCCGGTCGATCTGGTTGAGCACGACGAGCATCACGTCCTGGTGGCCGGCGAGCGGTCGCAGGTAGCGCTCGTGGACCGCCGCGTCGGCGTACTTCTGCGGGTCGAGCACCCAGATCAGCATGTCGGCCAACGAGACCAGCCGGTCCACCTCGAGGTGGTGGCTGACCTCGGTGGAGTCGTGGTCGGGCAGGTCCAGCAGGACCACTCCCTGCAGCACGTCGTCCTCACGGCCGACGCTGAGCAGGTTGTCCCGGGAGACCTGGTGCCGCGCCGGGATGCCGAGGAACTCCAGGAGCTCCGGCGCGCCCTCGGACCCCCAGACGCAGGCGGTCGCCCACGACGTCGTGGGCCGGCGTACCCCGACCGCGCTCAGCTCGAGGCCGGTCAGCGCGTTGAACGTCGAGGACTTCCCGGAGCCGGTCGCCCCGGCCAGGGCCACGACGGTGTGGTCCGCGGAGAGCCGGAGCCGGTGCGCGGCCCGGTCGGCGGTCGAGCCGGCGTGCTCGACCACGTCGTCGTCGAGCCGCCCCCGGCTGGCCTCGACGGCTCGCTCGAGCCCGGCGACACGCTCGCCGATGTCGGAGCCACGGGTCACCAGCTTCTTGGCGCCCTCGAGAAGAGACGTCATGGAGTCCTCTGCGCAGATGGTCGGTTTCCGTGCCTCACCCTAGTCTCCGCCCGCACCCGTTCCAGCGGCGGAGTCCGGTCCCGCGGGGGTCGCCTGGGCGAAGCGCAGGTCGTCGACCCGCCGCGCCGCCTCGCGCAGGGTCTCCGGCGACTGCGTGCTCACTCCCAGCCGGTCCAGCAGGTCCAGGTAGCGCCGGCGCTCGACGTCGAACAGCTCCGCGACCCGGCGGTCCAGGTCCTTGCGGGCCCGCTCGGCCAGCGACCGCACCGCCTGGTCCCCGAAGACCGCCTCGAGCAGCTTCTGGCCCAGCACCGCGCCGCCGCCGGCGATGCCGGCCTCGGCGCCCACCAGTGCTCCGCCGGTGTGGGCGAAGACGACGACCATCAGGGCCACGGAGAGACCGTTGACGCCGTAGGCGAGGAACCGGGCGGTGGTCCGCTTGTCCGCCCCCTCGTCCCGCACCATCGCCAGCACGTCGCCCTGCCAGTCGCGCACCGCGCGCTCGGCCCGCCGGCGGAAGTCGCGGGAGGCCCGGCCCAGGTCCTCCCCGGCGTCTGCGAGCAGCGCCTGCCCGGAGGCGAGCGACTGCCAGGACGCCTCCGCCCGCTCGGCGGCCGCCTCGGCGTGCTCGGTGAGCAGAGTCTCCAGGCCGGACTCGACCGCGACCTGGACCCGCTCGGCCTGCTGGGGCTTGCCCTTGATCGCGTTGACCAGCTTGTCGCGCAGCCAGCCCACGCGGGTCTCCAGGGAGCGCAGCAGCTCGCCGGTGCCGACGAACTCCTGCCAGCGGGCGAGCACCTCCCCGCGCAGCAGCGTGCCGTCGGCGGAGGCCTCGTGGACCGCGGCGATCCCCGCGTCGTAGGCGCGCTCGGCGTCCTCGCGCAGGCGGGTCACGGCCGCGACCTGCCCGGCCTCGGCGTCCGCGACCTCGTGGGTACGGCGCGCGACCCGGCGGATCGCCCCGTCCAGCGTCTGGCGCACCACGGCCGCCCGTGCCCCCGCGTCCGCGGCGAGCGAGTCCAACCAGGACCGGATCTCCGCGACCGACTCCGGGGGCAGCAGGCCCTCGTCGTCGACCGGGCCCTCGTGCACGGTGAACAGCGGCGAGTCCTTGAGCCCGCGGCTGGCCAGCATCCGCGCCAGGTGGCTGGCCACCGTCTCGACCGCGTCCTCAGGGGTCCGGTCGAGCACGATCGCGACCGCAGCGGAGCGCTCGGAGGCCTCGCGCAGGAACTGCCAGGGCACCTGGTCGGCGTACCGGGCCGCGGAGGTGACGAAGAGCCACAGGTCCGCCGCCGCGAGCAGCTGGGCGGCCAGGGTCCGGTTCGCCTCCTCGACCGAGTCGATGTCGGGGGCGTCGAGGACGGCCAGCCCGGGCGGGATGGTGTCCGAGGGCACCAGCTGCAGGGCCGACGGGTCGTCGGTGCTGCGCTCGACCCGCTCCAGCTCGGGCAGCAGCCGGTCCTGGCCGAACCAGTGGCCGTCCGCGGGGTTGTGCACCAGGACCGGGGAGCGCGTGGTGGGGCGCAGCACGCCGGGCTGGGTGACGCGGCGCCCGACCAGGGAGTTGACCAGCGTCGACTTGCCGGCGCCGGTCGAGCCGCCGACCACCGCCAGCATCGGCGCCTCGATGGTCATCAGCCGCGGGATCACGTAGTCCTCGAGCTGGGAGATCATCTCCGCCCGGGCGGTGCGCTGGTCCTCCACGCCGGGGACCTCCAGCGGGAGCGCGGCTCCCTGGAGCGCCCCCCGCAACCGGACCAGCGCGGTGAGCATGCGCGCGCCTTCCGGGGAGGGCTCGGGGGTGGGTGAGGGTTCGGTCATCGCGTGGGGACCACCTGTCCGGGGAAGGAGACGTAGGGCCTGGCGGCCTGGAGACGTTGGACGAAGAGCTGCCCGCGGGCGGCGTAGTCGGGCGGCGGGGTGCCGCGGAGGTATCGGTGGTGCAGGAAGCCGAGCTCCACGGCCGCCTGCTGGTAGTCGCGCATGGCCCGCTCGGCGGCCTCTCCCCCGGACTGCCTGGCGTGCCGGCGCCCGGCCCGACGGGCGCCGAGGTCGATCAGCCACCTGATGTCGGAGACCGGGAGCAGACCGCGCCGGGCCGCGTCGTCGAGGGCTCGGGCGAGCATCCTGCGCTCGGATCGCCTCAGCCACACCGCGAAGGCGACGACCGCGACGAAGGCCGGGAACATGACGGTCACGTAGACGGCGAGGAAGCCTCCGGTCCCGGCCAGGGCGGACGCGTTCCACAACCCGTGGGACAGCACGGCCAGGACGTACCCCGCGACCGGGGCGAGCACGCGCACGACCTTGCTGCGGCTGGCCACGGCCACGCCGACGCCGATGCCGATGAAGGCCGTGAAGAGCGGGTGCGCGAACGGGCTGACCAGGCAGCGGACGACGAAGGTGGCCGTGAGCGCCTCGGTGCCGCCCGGCCCCAGGCCGTCGGTGCCGTCGTAGGCGGCGGCCAGGTAGAGGATGTTCTCCACGAACGCGAACCCGATGCCGACCATGCCGGCGTAGACCAGACCGTCGAGCACCCCGTCCAGCTCTCCGCGCCGCCACCACAGCAGGAGCAGCAGGAAGAGGCCCTTGGTCGCCTCCTCGGTCAGCGGCGCGACTCCCGCGAGCATGTCGCGGTCGTCGAAGCCGCCGAAGAACCCGCCGAGTCCCTGCAGCACCAGGGCCGCGGCGGTGGCCACGAAGGCGCCCCAGGCCAGCCCCGCCGCCAGCAGCCGCCGGGGCTCGGGCTCGTAGCGGTCGAGCCACAGGAAGCAGCCGACCAGGGGCCCCACGGGCAGGAAGGCCAGCAGGGTCGCGGCGGCCAGGGTCTTCGGGGCTCCGGAGAGCAGGATGACCAGCACCATCGCCACCGCTCCAAGGAACGCCAGGAGCGTCACGACGAGCGTGAAAGCGACGCTGTCGCGACCGTGGCTGGACATGGTCCGCAGCCTAACCTTCTCCGTAGGGCGCGGCGTACAGTGATCAGCGTGAGCGAGCAGCTGAGCAGTGAGTCGACCGCGCCCCGGACCGAGAGCCACGACCCCGCCGTGCCGCCCGCGTACGCGGCGTTCATGCGCACCGGCTGGGCCGAGCAGCACCGGCAGGTGCCCCGGCACCCGGTGGCGCCGCACGCCGCCGCCCGCCGGGCCCGGTTGGCCGAGGCGTTCCCGGGCGAGCGGCTCGTGCTGCCCGCGGGCACCTTCAAGGTGCGCTCCAACGACACCGACTACCGCTTCCGCCCCGACACCGCCCACACGTACTTCTCCGGCAACCAGACCACCGACGCGGTGCTGGTCGTCGAGGACGGCGAGTCGGTGCTCTACGCCCGGCCGCGGTCCTCGCGCGAGACCGACGAGTTCTTCCGGGACCGCCAGTACGGCGCCCTCTGGGCCGGGGAGCGCCCCTCCCTGCCCGAGCTGGCCGACGGACTCGGCCTGGAGGTGCGCCACGTCTCCGAGCTGCCCGACGCGCTCGCGCACGGCCCCAAGACCCGCGTGCACCGCGGGGTGAGCGAGGCCGTCGACGCGCTGCTGCCCGCGGACCCGTCGACCGACGACGAGCTGGCCCGGGTGGTCTCCGAGATGCGGCTGGTCAAGGACGCCTGGGAGGTCGAGCAGCTCCAGGAGGCGTGCGACATCACCACCCTGGGCTTCGAGGACTCGGTGCGCGAGTGGGACCGGGTGCTCGAGCACGGCGAGCGCTGGATCGAGGGCACCTTCTTCCGCCGGGCGCGGGCGATGGGCAACGACATCGGCTACGACTCGATCGTGGGGGGCGGCTCCCACGCGACCACCCTGCACTGGATCGACAACACCGGGCCGATCGTCCCGGGCCAGCTGGTGCTGCTGGACATGGGCGTGGAGGGGCGCAGCCTCTACACCGCCGACGTCACCCGCACCCTGCCCGTCTCGGGCGCCTTCACCCCCCTGCAGCGCGACCTCTACGAGCTGGTGCTGACCGCCCAGACCCGCGGCATCGAGGCGGTCCGCCCGGGCGCTCCGTTCCTGGCCGCCCACGACGCGGCGATGACCGTGCTCGCGCACGGCCTGGCCGACCTGGGCCTGCTCCCGGTCCCGGCGGAGGAGGCCCTCGACCCGGAGTCGAAGGTCTACGCCCGCTGGACGCTGCACGGCACCTCGCACATGCTCGGGATGGACGTGCACGACTGCGGCCGGGCCGCCCCCGAGGCCTACACCAAGGCCGAGCTGGCCGAGGGCATGGTGCTCACCGTCGAGCCGGGCCTGTACTTCCAGGCCGACGACCTGCTGGTCCCCGAGGAGCTGCGCGGGATCGGCATCCGGATCGAGGACGACATCCTGGTCACCGCCGACGGCAGCCGGAACCTGTCGGCCGCCCTCCCCCGCGCCTCAGCGGACGTCGAGGAGTGGATGGGCCGTCTCCGGGGCTGACGCCTCGGAAAGGGCGCCCCGCTCCAGGCGCCGGAGCCGGCGGAGCAGGCCCAGGGAGACGAGGACGGCGACCACCATCGCCGACACCGTGACCGCGAAGGCCGCGGTGTGCCCACGGTCCTGGCCGAGGTGGTCCGCGAGCCGGCCCGCGATCCCGGCGCCGACCGCGTAGCCGACGTTGACCGAGCTGCCGAGCAGGCTCAGGCCCAGGGCGAACCGCCCGGGCGGAAGCGTGCGTTCGCCCAGGGTGAACGCGCTGATCATGAACGGGGCGACCCCGAAGCCCAGGGCCAGCACCACGAGGGTGAGCGTGCCCAGGGAGTCGACCAGCAGCAGCGGCAGCGAGAAGACCAGCAGGAACCCCGCGCAGAGCACCATCCGCCGCTCCTGGGCGAAGGAGGCCGGGAGCAGCGCCGTACCGAGGCCGGCGATCACGCTGCCGATCCCGAGCGTGGCGTGCACCAGGCCGGTCAGGCCGGACTGGCCGCTGGCGTCGGCGAGCACGCTGGTGCCGGTCTGGGTGGCGCCGAAGAGCGCCCCCACGCTGAGCAGCGCGACCAGGAGCGCGACGAAGACCGGGGTGAGCACGCGCGGCGCCGGGGCGGACGCCGAGGGCGCCGGCGTGCTGTGGCCTGCTCCGGACGCCGCGTCCGCGTCCCACCCGACCGGGCGACGACGCGCCGTCGGGTGGAGGGCGAACGCCGTCCCGAAGACCAGCAGGCCGACGGCCGCGGCGACCACCGCGGCGGACGGCGAGGCCACCGCGACCAGGATGCCGACCGCGGCGGGGCCGAGCACGAACGCGGCCTCGTCGGCGGCACCGTCGTAGGAGAACGCGGTGTTGAGCAGCCGCTCCCGGTGCGGGTCGCTGTGCCCGAGCATCGGTCGCCAGCGCGCCCGGGAGAGCGGGCCGACCTGCGGGATCAGCATCCCGGAGAGCGCGGCGGCGGCGACCAGCGTCGCGCCGCCCGCCCCCTGCTCGGCGGCACTGACCAGACCGGCCAGCGCGGCAGCGCCGGCCCCGGACTGGACGAGCAGGACCGGACGCTGCCCGAACCGGTCGGCCAGCGCGCCGGCGACCGGGGCGCCGACGGCGTTGGCGACCGCGAGGACGCCGGCGGCGAGACCGCCGGTGGCGTAGCTGTCGGTGACCGAGGAGACCAGGAGCAGGGTGCCCAGCTGGCTCATCGAGAGCGGGAGGCGGCCGAAGAAGGCGACGACGAAGTACAGCGGACCGGCGAGCTCGAGGAGTCGCCGGTACGAGGCGAGAGTAGACACGAGGGAGGGAGGACTTTCGGGTAGGCGCGAACACGCGCGCCGTACCCACCTCCAAGAACGCGCTGAACCCTGTGCGCCGCCAAGTCTAGGACAACGCACACGCGAGGTAGATTCGCCGTCGTCATGGACTGCGCCCACTACGACGCCCACCGGTGTCGCTCCTGCTCCTGGCTGGAGGTCGCCCGACCCGACCAGCTGGCGGCCAAGCAGGCCGAGGTGCGGGCCCTGCTCGAACCGCTGGGCGACCCTGAGTGGCTGCCCCCGGTCGCCGGTCCCGAGGCGGGCTTCCGCAACAAGGCCAAGATGGTCGTCGCCGGCACGGTCGACTCCCCCACCCTCGGCATCCTCGACGAGCGGCGTGCCGGGGTGGACCTGCGCGACTGCCCGCTGCACACCGACGGGCTCCGGGCGACGCTGCCGGTGCTCGCCGACTTCGTCACCACCGCCGCGCTGACGCCGTACGACGTGACCAGTCGCCGCGGCGAGCTCAAGCACCTGCTGGTCACCGAGTCGCCCGACGGGGAGCTGATGGTGCGGTTCGTGCTGCGCTCCTACGAGCCGGTGCCCCGGATCCGCAAGCACCTGCCCACGCTGCTCGCGCTCCTGCCCGGCGTGCGGGTGGTCTCGGTCAACCTGCAGCCCGAGCACAAGGCGGTGCTGGAGGGCGAGCAGGAGCAGGTGCTGCACGGCGAGACCCTGCCGATGCGGGTCAACGGGCTGACCCTGCACCTGCGCCCGCAGAGCTTCTTCCAGACCAACACCGAGGTCGCGGCCGCCCTCTACCGCCAGGCCGCCGCCTGGGTGGACGAGGTGCTGCCCGGTCCCGGCCGGGTCTGGGACCTCTACTGCGGGGTAGGCGGCTTCGCCCTGCACCTGGCTCGCCCCGGGCGTGAGGTGAGCGGGCTGGAGGTCAGTGCCGAGGCGGTCGCCAGTGCCCGGACCAGCGCCGAGGAGGCGGGCCTGGCGGACGTCTCCTTCGAGGCCGGCGACGCGACGGCGTACGTCCTGGGCGCCCTGGACGGCCCGGACTCCCGCTCCGCGCCCGACCTGGTGGTCGTCAACCCGCCTCGGCGCGGGATCGGCCCGGAGCTCGCGAGCCGGCTCGAGGCCTCGGGCGTCGAGCACGTCGTCTACTCCAGCTGCTCCCCCGCGTCGCTGGCCCGCGACCTGGCCGCGATGCCGTCCCTGCGCCCGGTCCGCGCCCGGCTGCTGGACATGTTCCCGCACACCGCGCACGCCGAGGTGCTGGTGCTGCTGAGCCGTGACCCCGCCGCGGCACCGGACTGAGGCGGTGCAGGTGGCCGCCCGGGTGATGGACGAGGAGTACGTCGAGCAGGTGCTCGCCCTGGTCGAGCGGGTGCCCGCGGGCCGGGTCACCACCTACGGTGCCCTCGCCGACGAGGTCGGGCGAGGCGGCCCCCGGCTGGTCGGCCGGGTGATGTCCCTGCACGGCGGTGCCGTGCCGTGGTGGCGGGTGGTGCGGGCCGACGGACGGCCGGCCGAGTGCCACGACGGGGAGGCGGTACGCCGGCTGCTGGAGGAGGACGTGCCGTTCGCCGCACCTGGCCGGGTCGACCTGCGCCGGGCCGGCTGGTGGACGCCGGACTGAGGTTCCAGAGCACGCGCTCTGTTATGGTGCGCGCGCCGTCCTACCCACGGCGACACCGACCCAGCACCCGGGAGACCCGCCATGCCCACCCTCACCACCGACGGACCGATCTGGACCCTGGACCTCGGCGACGACGAGAACCGCTTCTCGCTGGAGTGGCTGAGCACCACCGCCGCCCTCCTGGACGAGGTCGCCGGCTCGGACCAGCCCGCCGCCCTGGTCACCACCGGCAGCGGCAAGTTCTTCTCCAACGGCCTGGACCTGGAGTGGCTCGGCGCCCACCCCGACCAGCTCGGCAGCTACGTCGACCGCATCCACGGCCTCTTCGCCCAGGTCCTGACCCTGCCCGTGCCGACGGTGGCCGCGGTCAACGGCCACGCCTTCGGCGGCGGCGCGATGCTGGCGATGGCGCACGACCACCGGGTCATGCGCTCGGACCGCGGGTTCTTCTGCTTCCCCGAGGTGGACATCCACATCCCCTTCACCGAGGGCATGTCCGCGCTGATCACCGCCAAGCTGACCCCCAGGGCCGCGATCGACTCGATGACCACCGGACGACGCTTCGGCGGCGACGACGCCGCGGAGACCGGGCTGGTCGACGTCGCCACCGACCTGGACTCGCTGCTCGGCACCGCCGCCGACCTGGTGCGCGACCGGGCCGGCAAGGACCGGACGACGCTGGGGGCGATCAAGCGGACCATGTACGCCCAGGTCGTCGAGGCGCTCACCCGCCCGCAGGGCTGAGGAGCCCGCACCCGTGGGTCGCCGCCGCGAGCACGACCTGGACGCGGTGCTCGACCATGCCCGGTCCCTGTGGGCTGAGGGCGGCGCCGGGGCGGTGACCATCCGCGCCCTGAGCGCTGCCAGCGGCGTGAGCAACGGCGCGATCTACCACGCGTTCGGCTCGCGGGACGGCCTGATGGCGACCGTCTGGACCCGGGAGGCCGGGCGCTTGCTGGACCTCCAGGACACCCTGGTGCAGTCGGCGCGGGACGCCGCACCCGACCCCGAGGCCGCCGCCGTGGCCGCCGTGGTCGCCGCGGCCACCGCCCCGGCGACGTACGCCGTGGAGCACCCCGACGGCGCCCGGCTGCTGCTCTCGGTGACCGACGACCGGCTGCTCGACGGCGACCTGGCCCCCGAGCAGCGCGACCACCTGCTCTCCCTGCGGACCTCGCTGGGGAGCCGGATCGCCGGCCTCTCCACCCAGCTGTGGGGTCGCGACGACCGGGCCGCCCAGGCGGTGGTGCGGGCCTGCGTGGTCCAGCTGCCGGCGGCGCTGCTCCACCCCCGGGCACTCCTGGACGCCGCGACCGCCCGCTCGCTGCTGGAGCGTGCGGTGCGCGGCGTCCTCGCCGGCCCGCCGCCCCCGCCGCCTGAGCGACCCGAAGGGACGTGACCTCGGTCACGTCCAAGGTCACGGATCGGGGACGACCCAAAATCAGGGCGCGCGGGGCCTTCGATCAGGGCGCACCGGAAAGTAGAGTCGTTCTGGTCGAGCGGGGCGGCCAGTCATGTCAGGTCGAGCACTAGCACCCAGGAGACACCACCATGCCGTGGAGCCTGCACGGAGACGGCAAGACCGTCGCCGCCGATGCGATCGTCCGGCCCGAGGAGCGGCTCTCGTGGCCGCGGACCATCGGCTTCGGGGGCCAGCACGTGGTCGCGATGTTCGGCGCCACCTTCCTCGTGCCCATCATCACCGGCTTCCCGCCGAGCACCACCCTGCTCTTCTCGGGTCTGGGTACCCTGCTGTTCCTGCTGCTCACCCGCAACCGGGTGCCGAGCTACCTGGGCTCCTCGTTCGCGTTCATCGCGCCGATCCAGGCCTCGATGACCGAGGGCGGCATGGGCGCCGCGCTGTTCGGGATCATGGTCACCGGACTCCTGCTCGCCGCCGTGGGCCTGCTGGTCAACGTCACCGGCACCGGCTGGATCGACGCGCTCATGCCCCCCGTGGTCACCGGCGCGATCATCGCCCTGATCGGCTTCAACCTGGGTGGGGTCGCCTCGAGCAACTACGAGCAGGCGCCGTGGATCGCCACCCTCACCCTGGCCACGATCGTGGTGGTCGCGGTCCTCTTCCGCGGTCTCGCTGCCCGGCTCTCGATCCTGATCGGGGTGGCCGTCGGCTACGCGGCGGCCGCGGTCAGCGGGGCGATCGACTTCGCCCCCGTCTCCGACGCCGCGTGGATCGGCCTGCCCGAGCTCACCACCCCCGACGTCTCCTGGTCGGTCGTGCCGATGTTCCTGCCCGTCGTGCTGGTCCTCATCGCCGAGAACGTCGGGCACGTCAAGAGCGTCGCCCACCTCGTCGGTGACGACTCGATCAACGCCCGGACCGGCAACGCGCTGCTCGCCGACGGTCTGGCGACCGCCCTCGCCGGGGCGGGCGGCGGCTCGGCGACCACGACGTACGGCGAGAACATCGGCGTGATGACCGCGACCCGGATCTTCTCCACCGCCGCCTACTGGGTCGCGGGCCTGTTCGCGATCCTGCTCAGCCTCTCCCCCAAGGTCGGCGCCCTGCTCAACACCATCCCGGCCGGGGTGCTGGGCGGTGTCACCGTCGCGCTCTACGGCCTGATCGGCCTGATCGGCATCAAGGTGTGGATCGACAACGGGGTCGACTTCGGCCGCCCGGTCAACCAGTACCCGGCGGCGGCGGCGCTGATCATCGGCATCGGCGACCTGACCCTGAACGCCGGCGAGATGACCTTCACCGGGATCGCGCTGGGCACGGTGGCGGCCGTGGTCATCTACCACGTGATGGCGGGCCTGGAGCGCTGGCGCAACGGCTCGGCCGACGCCGGGCAGTCCGGTGTCGAGACGTCCGGTGCTGGGGCAGCCTCCGGGGCCAAGGCGTCCCGCGTCGAGGAGGTCGGCGTCGACCCGGAGGGCGGCCGGCAGGCCTGACCCCGGGCCGGCCCCTCGGTCAGCGTCCGGGCCGGAGCCGGTAGTGGTGCTCGTCGACCTGGTCGACGTCGTCGTACGAGGCGACGCCACGTCCCTGGACCTGCGCGCACATGTGCCTGGTCAGCATCGTCAGCACCGTGGCCTCGTCGAAGCGGGCGCCGCTGCGGCGTACCTCGTCGAGCACCTGCTGCTCGTGCACGACGTCGGTCCCGGTCCGTGCGACCACCGCACGGACCGCGGCGAGCACCTCGGCGCGCGCCGTGCCCCGGGGCGACGGGGGCGGCGCGGCCGGCACCGCCTGCAGCGTCTCGCGCACCGGCGCGGCCGGAGGCGGGAGGACGGCCGGCGTCGAACCGGCCGGGATCGTGTCGGGACCTGAGCCCAGCACGTCGACCTCGAAGGCGTAGAGGTCGAGCTCGGGCGAGACCGGCCAGGAGCCGGCACAGGTCACCGCGACCGGCTGGGGCCGAGGGCCGGGACCCAGCGCCCGGGCCGCGCCCGCGGGGAGCGCGTCCAGCCCGGCGCGGTCCAGCAGCACCCGCGCCTGCGGATGACCTGGCCAGGGCACACCACGACGCCGGGCGAGGTGGTCGAGCTGGCCCATCAGCGGCGGCGAGGCGAGGACCCCCAGCCAGCGCCCGGCGGCGGGCACGGAGGCCACCCGGAGCACGTCGCGCAGCAGCCACCCCATCGCCTCGGTGCCCTGCGCGGCCGAGGGCGTCCAGGGCAGACGCACGTCGACGAGCGTCCCGCCGGGACCGTCGAGGAAGAGGTCGGCGAGCGGCTCGGAGGCCTCGCCGGGGCGCCCCGTGCCGGCGGTCCAGCCCAGGGTGATCCGGATGGGTGCGACACCCAGCGCCTGGAGGGCCAGGACCGCGGCCAGCCGCACCGTGTCCTGGGTGACCAGGTGTCCGCGTCCGGCCGCGAGGTGACCGGCCACGGTGGTCGCCACCAGGTGCCAGACCTGGGACCAGTCCACGGCCGGACCGGCGGTGCCTCCGGGCGGCTCGGCCACGCCGAGGTGCTGCTCCGTCACGCCCCCTCCTCCCTCACGACAGGTCCGCGAGCACCCCCGGGACCTGGCCGGGCAGCTCACGCGCGAGGAAGCCTACGGTGCCCACGGCCGTCGCGAGGCGCTCTCCTGCCCGCGCGTGCAGGTGAGCTCCCCACAGCGCCGCCCACAACGGCTCCGCTCCGCGGGCGAGCAGCCCACAGATCAGGCCTGCCTGCACGTCCCCGGAGCCGGAGACGCCCAGCCCCGGACCTCCGCCGGCGACCACCCACGCCTCGCCGTCCGGGGTGACGACGTGCTTCTCCGAGCCGCCGCAGAGCACCACCACCTGAGAGCGCCGCGCCACCTCGCGCGCCACCCCGACCGGATCGTCGTCCACCTGCTCGTCGGTCACCCGGGCGGTGCGGGCCAGCTCGGTGGGGTTCACCGAGAGCACGGCCCGGCCACCCAGGTGGCGCAACCCGTCGGGGTGCTCGGTCAGGAAGGCCGAGCCGAGGGCGTCGACCACCACCGCACACTCGACCCGAGGGACGACGCGTGCCAACAGCGCCACCGCGGACTCGACGTCGCCGAGCCCGCTGCCGAGCAGCACCGCGTCGCAGCTGGTCAGCGGTCCGTCCAGGAGCTCCGCGGCGTCGGGCGCGATCTGGCCCTCCTGCTCCGGCAGCCCCCGCACGGCCGCTTCCGGGACCGCGACCGCCAGCGCCGCGGCGGTGCTCGCGGTCGTGCCGATCATCAGCTTCCCGGCGCCCGCCCGCAGCGCCGCCTCACCGGCCAGCAGCACCGCACCCGGGGTGTCCTGGGCGCCGCCGAGGACGAGCACCGCACCGCGGGCGCTCTTGTCCTCCCCCGGTCGAGGCAGCCGGTGCCGGCGCAGGAGCTCGCGGGTGAGGACCTGGGGCTCAGGTCGCGGCATCGTCGCGCTCCCCGTGCGAGGGCTCGCGCGTCACCTGGGCCCGGTCGGCGTCCACGGCGGAGGTGTCGGCGAACTCCACCAGCTCGAAGACGTCGCCGGCCCGGCGGTAGGAGGTCAGCGAGGCGTTCGGGATCTGCACCCGGCGGTCCACCGCGAGCAGGTCTGCCTCGGCCACGTCCTCGAGCACGTAGCGGAACGTCATGATCACCGCCTGGTGGCTGAACAGCCAGATCCGGGCCCCGTCGTGCCCCTCGCGCAGGTCGTGCAGGAAGCTGCGCACCCGCAGCGCGACGTCGGCCCAGCTCTCCCCGCTCGGGGGCTGGTAGTAGAACTTGCCCAGCTTGTCGCGCCGCGCGCTCTCCTCCGGGTGCCGGGCCCGGATCCCCTTCCCGGTCATGCCGTCCAGGACGCCGAGGTCGCGCTCGCGCAGCCGCTCGTCCAGCAGCAGCGGGACGTCGTGGCCCTCCAGGGCCACGCGGGCGGTCTCCGCGGCCCGCGCGTACGGCGAGCTGACGGCGAGCGTGGGCCGCTCGTCGTCCGCCTGCTCCCTCAGCCAGCGGTTGAGGGCGGTCGCCTGGTCCCGTCCGGTCGCGGAGAGCTCGACGTCGGCGTCGCGGATGTCCAGCTCGAGCCGCTCGGCACCCGCCTTCCGGGCGCGCTGGTCGGCGAGGTTCCCCTCGCTCTCCCCGTGCCTGACCAGCACCAGGCCCGCGGGCCCGCTGTTCCACCGAGGCCGCACGCGCCCCTCCTGTCCGTCGACGATCGGTCCCCCCGCGCGTACCCACGCAGAGTGCGGCCGATGCGCCGGCGGGAATGTCCGAGGCCCCTGCGCTGTTCCCGGTCTCGTGCACCCCGAGACGACCCCCACCGCCCCCGGCGACCTGCTGACCAGGCGCCTCGTGGTGGACCTCGGCCTGCTGCACGGCACCACCTGTCGCTGACCCCGGACGCTGCGCCGCTCGGACGCCTCCTCCCGGAGGCTGCCGATCGCGCGCGTCACGCCGCCGCCCCGTTCCTCCCCGCCGGCGTCCGTGCGGGAGACCAGTGAAAGGCCACCAGAGCATGAGCACCACCCCAGCCAGTCCAGACAGCCAGGCCAGCCAGGACAGCCCGGCCAGCACAGACAGCCCCCGCTCCGAGGGAGGCCCCGCCAAGCGGTCGGCCCGCCGCCGTTGGCTGCCGTCCTTCGGCACCCAGGTCCTGATCGGCCTGGTGCTGGGCGTCCTGCTCGGCCTGGTCGCCCGGGAGATGGGCCCGGACTCCGTCGAGGGCGGGGTCACCGACCCCAACTGGCTGACCGAGACCCTGACCGAGGTGGGCGGCATCTTCGTCACCCTGCTGCGCACCATCGTGCCGGCTCTGGTCTTCCTCGCGATCGTGGCCTCCATCGCCAACCTGCGCGACGTCACCGGAGCCGCACGGCTGGCCTGGAAGACGCTTGCCTGGTTCGCGATCACCGCGCTCATCTCGGTCGGCATCGGCATCGCGCTGGGCCTGGTGCTCGAGCCCGGGCGCAACACCTCGGTGAGCGCGGACGCGGCAGCCGCGCCGTCGAGCACCGGCTCGTGGCTGGACTTCCTCACCGGGCTCGTGCCGGCCAACATCCTGGGCCTGCAGGCCGAAGCCGCCGGCGACGGCAGCGTCGGGCTCTCCTTCAACGTGCTGCAGATCCTGGTGATGGCGATCGCCGTGGGCATCGCCACGCTCAAGGTGGGCCCCGCCGCCGACCCGTTCCTCGCCGTGGTGCGCTCCGCGCTCGCGGTGGTCCAGAAGGTGCTCTGGTGGATCATCCTGCTGGCCCCGGTCGCGACCATCGGCCTGCTCGGCAAGGCGGTCGCCACCTACGGCTGGGACGCACTGGGCTCGCTGGGCACCTTCGCGGCCGCGGTCTACGTCGGCCTGGCCCTGGTGGTCTTCGTGCTCTACCCGGCGCTGCTCAAGGCCAACGGCCTCTCCGTGCGCCAGTTCTTCTCCGGCGCCTGGCCGGCGATCTCGCTGGGCTTCGTCTCCCGCTCCTCGATCGGCACCATGCCGGTCACCGAGACCGTCACCGAGCGGAACCTGGGCGTCCCCCGGGCCTACTCCTCGTTCGCGGTCCCGCTGGGCGCGACCACCAAGATGGACGGCTGCGCGTCGATCTATCCCGCGATCGCCGCGATCTTCGTCGCCCAGTTCTTCGGCGTCGACCTGTCGCTGACCGACTACGTGCTGATCGCCTTCGTCTCGGTCATCGGGTCGGCCGCGACCGCCGGGGTCACCGGCGCCACGGTGATGCTGACCCTGACCCTGTCCACGCTCGGCCTGCCGCTGGAGGGCGTGGGCCTGCTGCTGGCGATCGACCCGATCCTCGACATGGGCCGGACCGCGACCAACGTCGCCGGTCAGGCGCTGGTGCCGACCCTGGTCGCCGCCCGCGAAGGGATCCTGGACCGTGCGGCGTACGACGCGCCGCGCCGCGGTCGCCCCTGGTCCGACCGCGAGGTGGTGGTCACCGGGTCGGCACCCCACCAGCCGGGTCAGCCGTCGACGTCCGCGGCCGAGGCAGCTTCGTCACCACGGTGAGGGCCACCGCGACCAGGGCGACCACGCCGATGGTGGTGTAGGCGACGGTGTACGCCGCGTCGTCGCCGAGCAGCCACGAGGTGAGCAGCGGCCCGAAGACGCCGCCGATGCTCCAGCCGATCAGCATCAGGCCGTAGATGGCGCCGGCGTTGCGGACGCCGAAGAAGTCGCCCGCCGTCGCCGGCATCGTGCCGAACGCCCCGCCGTAGCAGAGGTAGATCACCGCGGCGAGGACGAAGAAGAACGCCGCGTTGCTGGCGTGGGGCAGCAGGATCAGGCAGATCCCCTGGAGCCCGAGGAGCAGGGCGAAGGTGGGCATCCGGCCGATCCGGTCGGAGACCGCCGCCCAGACGATCCGGCCGGCGCCGTTGAAGATGGCCAGCACACCGACGACGGCGGCGGCACCGGAGACGCTGTAGCCGGCGATGTCGGAGGCGGACGTCTTGGCCTGGGAGATCAACGAGATGCCGGCGCTGACGCTCAGGGTGAGGATCGCGGTCAGCAGGTACCACTGCGGGGTCCGCAGCGCCTCGCCCTGGGTGTAGTCGTGGGTGACGGCGGCCTTCTCGGCCTGGCCGGCGGCGGCCGTCGTCCCCGGCACCACGTAGCCGGCCGGCGGGTTGCGGAAGATCGAGGCGCCGACCAGGGACATGACCAGGTAGGCGATGCCCAGCGGCAGGAACGCGCTGGTGGGCTGGTCGGGGTCCCGGTCGATCAGCCACTGCGCGACCGGGGAGGTGAGCACCGCGCCGAAGCCGAAGCCGCCGACCGCCAGGCCGGTGATCAGGCCCCGCTTGTCCGGGAACCACTTCTGCAGCATGGCGATCGGCACGATGTAGGCGAAGCCGAGACCGAATCCGCTGATCACGCCGTACCCCAGGATGATCAGCCACAGCTCGTCGCCGCTGTCGGCGAACGAGGCCAGGATGATCCCCAGCGCGTAGATCACGCCGCCGGCCAGGGCCACCACCCGCGGCCCGCGCACGTCCTGGAGACGTCCGCCGAGGTAGCTGCCGATGAAGATCATCGCGATCGTCACCGTGAAGGGCAGCGAGGCCTCGACCTTGGTCAGCTGGAACGGCTCGGCGTCCTCCAGGGCGCCGCTGAAGACGCTCCAGGCGTAGACCGCGCCGATGGAGAACTGGAGGAGCAGGCCACCGCCGACCAGCAGCCATCGGAACCCGCCGGAGGGCTGCTCGGCGGCGCGGTCGACACCGGGACGTGTCTGGTCGGACATCTGCTGCCTCCTGTGATGAGTCACTCCGGGTGCCGGGTCGGCCCCTCACGCTCCAGCCGCTCACGCTGCGGCAGCACCGTGTACTTCGGGTCCTTCGCCGACTCGATCCCGGCGTGGAAGATGCCGAAGCGCGTGCAGGCCGAGCCCGCCATCAGCGCCGCCCCCGCGAGCGCGGAGACGACCCGGCTGCGGCCTCCGAACGCCGCCCCGGCGGCCCCGGCCACGGTCAGCACGGCGGAGGCCCGCATCAGCTGCCCGGCTCGCCCTTCGTGCAGCGGCTCCGCGGCGATGCCCAGCGAGTGCTCCATCCGGCGCTCGGCGCCGATCTCGACCAGGGCGGCCCCGATCGCGAGTCGGCGCAACGGGTCGATCTCCGCCAGGGGCGCGACGATCATCCCCCAGCCGGAGGAAGCCGCAAGCGCCGAGCTGACGAAGACGAAGGGCAGCTCCCGGTAGCTCTCGTGCCAGGTCGGGGTGGCGGTGTCGGAGAGCAGCACCGCGGTGTAGGCGGCCAGCGGCGGGCCGAAGAGCGCGGCCCAGAGGTTGGCGGGGCGGGCGACCAGCCGGCTGAGGGCGTGAGCCGTGCCCAGGAGCCGGCCACGCCTGTCCTCCGGCACCAGGTCGAGCACCTCGGCCACCCCTGCGACGCCGGCGCCGGGGGCGAACGCGGTGAGGATCCAGGTCCCGACGGACATCGGGGAGGTCAGCTTGGCCACCCGCAGCATGTAGGCGAACCGGGAGGGCTTGCCCAGGTCGTGCACCAGGGTCGCGCCGGAGAAGGCGACCGCGGCCAGCGAGCCCAGCCTGCTCCCCCGGCGCAGGCCCGGACGCCCGGTCAGGTCCGCGGCGGCGGCGATCATCGCCGTCCCGGCGGCCAGGCCGCCGCTGAACAGGTATGCCGGGATGTCGAGCTCCCACGGGGCCGGCTTGACCACGGCCCGGCCGTAGTAGGAGGTGAACTCCGCCTCCTCCACCATGGTCTCGGCGCCCGGCCCGTGCCGGCGCCGGCCACCCGGGCGGCGGCGACGGCTGCTCCCGCCGGTGGTGCGACCCCCGGCGGAGCCGATCACCGCACCGGTCTGCTGCTCGTCCTCGGTGCGGGTGAACCGGGGGCCCGCCCCGTCCTGCCGGCCGGCCGGACCGCGGGCCTGGTCGCTGGTCTGGTCGGGCGTCACGACTTCCTCCCGACGAAGGCGATCGCGACCGCGGCCAGCATCCCGGCCGCCGCGGCCGAGGCCCGGTGGAACATGTGCGGCAGGTCGCGGGTGGTCACCACCGGGTCGGGCGGCAGCCCGTAGACCTCCGGCTCGTCGAGGAGCAGGAAGAACGCGCCCGTGCCGCCGACGCCGTCCTCAGGCTCGTTGCCGTAGAGGCGGGCGTCCATGATCCCGGCGTCGTGCAGCTGGGCGACGCGGGTGTTGGCCCGCTCGCGCAGCTCGTCGAGGTCGCCGTACTGGATCGACTGGGTCGGGCAGGACTGGGCGCACGCGGGGGTCTGGCCGGCGCCCATCCGGTCGTAGCAGAGCGTGCACTTCTGGGCGATCCCGACGTTCTTGGCCCTGTCCGGGCCCTTGCGCCGGTCGATCACCCCGAACGGGCACGCGGCCACGCAGTAGCCGCAGCCGTTGCAGATGTCGTCCTGGACCACCACGGTGCCGAACTCTGAGCGGAACAGCGAGCCCGTGGGGCACACGTCCAGGCAGGCGGCGTGGGTGCAGTGCTTGCACACGTCCGAGGACATCAACCACCGGAAGTCGGGCTTCTCCCCCAGCTCGCCGGCCACCCCGTCCTGGGCGTCGGGCAGGCCGACGGTCGGCATCCCCAGGTCGGTGGGGGGCGCGGTGGGCGGGTCCATTCCGGGGTCCTGGGCACCCATCCGCTTGGGCTGCTCGATGAAGGCCACGTGCCGCCACTGGTTCGCGTTGAGCGAGTGGCTGTTGTCGTAGGAGGTGCCGGTCATGTCGAAGTGGTCCGCGGGGACGTCGTTCCACTCCTTGCAGGCCACCTCGCAGGCCTTGCACCCGATGCAGATGCTGGTGTCGGTGAAGAACCCCTTCCGCGGCGGGTGGTTCCCGGGGTAGCCCGCGTTCTGGGTGGGGTTCACCGGCCCGTAAAGGCTGTTCTTGCCGCCGATCATCGCTGCTCTCCGCTCGGGTCGTTGCCTGGGTCGTTGCCGGGATCGTTGCCTGGGTCGTGCTGGTCGCCGGACGATCCGCCCGGGGAGGGCGTCTCGTCCCCCGTGTCGGCGGTACCCGCCTGCGCCCCGGTCGTCACGATGGGTCGCGCCAGGTCGTAGGCCACCCCGGCGCGGCGCTGGTAGCCGGTCACCAGGTCCAGCAGCGCGGGCCCGGTGGGCCGTCGGCCGGCACGCACGTCGCAGGTGCCGACCTTGGTCTCCTGGATGAGCACGTTGGGGTCGAGCGAGATGCCGAACAGGTCGTTGGCCGAGTCGCCGGTGACGATCCCGCCCTGTCCCCAGTGGTAGGGCATCCACACCTGGTGCACCACGCGGCCCTCGACCCGCAGCGGGGTCAGCCGGTCGGTGACCATCACCCTCGCCTCGATCGCCGACCGGGCGGTGACGATCGTCGCCCACCCGCCGTGCTCCAGCTCGCGCTCCTCGGCCAGCTCGGGCGAGACCTCGACGAACATCTCCGGCTGCAGCTCCGCGAGCCGGGCGACGTACCGCGACATCCCGCCGGCCGTGTGGTGCTCGGTCAGCCGGCTGGTGGTGAAGACGAACGGGAAGACCTCGCTGTGCGGCTCCGGCGGACTCGGGTTCATCCGGTTGTCCTCGCGGGCATACTCCTTGCGGGTGGGGTTGCCCTGCTGCCCGTAGAACGGGTTGCGGAACGGCGACTCGACCGGCTCGTAGTGGGTGGGCATCGGGCCGTCGATCAGTCCGGTCGGGACGTAGAGCGCGCCCTTGCCGTCGCCCTGCATGATGAACGGGTCGTTGCCCGCGATGCCTGCGACGCCGTCGTCGCCCTCCCCCGGCCGGTACGACGGCGGCTTGGTCTTCTCGAAGTCGGGGACGTCGTGCCCGGTCCACTCGCCGCGCTCCTCGTCCCACCAGATGAAGGCCTTCTCGGGGCTCCACGGCCGGCCGTCGGGATCGGCGGAGGCCCGGTTGTAGAGCATCCGACGGTTGGCCGGCCAGGCCCAGCCCCACTCCGGGGCGACCCAGGACTGCTCCGAGCCGGGCTTGCGCCGGGCCGCCTGGTTGACGCCGTCGGCGTAGATCCCGGTGTAGATCCAGCACCCGCCCAGCGTGGAGCCGTCGTCCTTCATCTCGTTGAACGACGACAGCGGCCGACCGGTGGCGATCTCGTAGCCGTTGATCTCCTGCAGGATCGCCTCCGAGCTCGGCTCGGCCCACTCCCCGGACGCACGGCCCTCGTCGTGGGTGGGGTAGTCCCAGGCCAGGTCCTGCAGCGGCCGGTCCCGCTCGTCGGTGGAGCCGGCCACGCGGTCGCGGACCATCCGGCCCAGGTGGTAGAAGAACCACAGGTCGGAGCGGGCGTCGCCGGGCGGGTCGAGCGCCTTCTCCCGCCACTGCACCATCCGCTGCGTCTGGGTGAAGGTGCCCGCCTTCTCCACGTGCGAGGCCGCCGGCAGCAGGAAGACCTCGGTGGCGCACTCCTCGGGCACGATCTCGCCGGTCGCGACCTCCGGGGAGTCCTTCCAGAAGGACGCGCTCTCGATCTCGAAGAGGTCGCGCACCACCAGCCAGTCGAGGTTGGCCATGCCGAGACGCTGGGCCTTGCCGTGCGCCGACCCCACCGCGGGGTTCTGCCCGATCAGGAAGTAGCCCTTGACCTTGCCGTCGATCATGTCCAGCACGGTCCGGTAGGTGCCGTGGTCACCGGAGATCTTGGGCACGTAGTCGAAGCAGAAGTCGTTCTCCGGCGTCGCCTTCTCGCCCCAGTACGCCTTGAGCAGGTTGACCGCGTACGCCGGCGCCTGCGACCAGAACCCCTTGGCGCCGGGCTGACGCACCGCGTCCACCCACTTCTCCAGCGTGGCGTGCTGCTGGACGTTGGGCATCGGCAGGTAGCCCGGCAGCAGGTTGAACAGCGTCGGGATGTCGGTCGACCCCTGGATGCTCGCGTGGCCGCGCAGCGCCATGATGCCGCCGCCCGGACGCCCCATGTTGCCCAGCAGCAGCTGGAGGATCGCGCCGGTGCGGATGTACTGCACGCCCACGCTGTGCTGGGTCCACCCGACGCTGTAGACCAGCGCCGTGGTCTTGTCCCGACCGGAGTTCTCCGTCCAGGCCTTGCAGACCTCCAGGAACGCCTCCTCGGAGACGCCGCAGGTGCGGGCCACCATCTCCGGGGTGTAGCGGGCGTAGTGCCGCTTGAGGATCTGGTAGACGCAGTTCGGGTCCTGGAGCGTCTCGTCCCGCGGCGGCTCCCCCTCGACCTGCATGCCGTGGGTCTCGTGCTGCATCGCCGAGGCCGTCTCCCGCTGCACGGCCTCGTCGTCCCCGGCCGCGTCCCCCTCGTGGGTGGCGTACTGCCAGGACTCGGAGTCGTAGGTCCGGGTGTCGGGGTCGAACCCGGAGAACAGCCCGTCGAGGTCGTCGGTGTCGCGGAACTGGTCGCTGACGATGGTGGCCGCGTTGGTGTAGGCGACCACGTAGTCGCGGAAGTCCAGCTCGTTGCTCAGGACGTAGTTCACGATCCCGCCCAGGAAGGCGATGTCCGTGCCCACGCGCAGCGGCACGAAGGTGTCCGCCAGCGCGCTGGTCCGGGTGAACCGCGGGTCGACGTGGATCACCTTGGCGCCGCGCGCCTTGGCCTCCACCACCCACTGGAAGCCCACCGGGTGCGCCTCGGCCATGTTCGAGCCCTGGATGATGATGCAGTCAGAGTTCGACAGGTCCTGGAGGAACCCGGTGGCGCCGCCGCGCCCGAAGCTGGTCCCCAGACCGGGGACGGTGGCGGAGTGTCAAATACGAGCCTGGTTCTCGATCTGGATGGCGCCCATCGCGGTGAAGAGCTTCTTGATCAGGTAGTTCTCCTCGTTGTCCAGCGTGGCCCCGCCCAGCCCGGCGATGCCCATCGTCCGCCGGACGGCGCGTCCCTGGTCGTCGAAGTCCTGCCAGTAGTCACGCCTGGTCCTGACCACCCGGTCGGCGATCATCTCCATCGCGGTGGGCAGGTCGAGGTCCTCCCACTCGGTGCCGTGCGGACGGCGGTAGCGCACCGTGGTCTGGCGCAGCGGGCTGGTCACGAGGTTCTTGCTGGCCGCCCCCTTGGGGCACAGCCGCCCGCGGGAGATGGGACTGTCGGGGTCGCCCTCGATCTGGGTCACCTCTCCGTCCTTGACGAAGACCCGCTGGCCGCAACCGACGGCGCAGAACGGACAGACGCTACGCGCCATGCTGTCGGCGGTGGTGGTGCGCGAGGTGATCTCCTCGGTCTTCGCCGACCGCGCCGCGGTCCCGCGACCCAGGACGTCGTCACCGCGCAGCTGGCGCAGCACCGGCCAGTCGAGGAACGTCTTCATGCCCCTGCCCTCCTCATGCGTCGCAGGTACCCCACTATGCGCCGGATCATCCCCGGATGACCAGAGTCGTCTCCCGGGCCGGGACCAGCTCGCCGACGACCGGGTGGCCCGGGATCTCGCCGGCCACCAGCAGCCCGCCCGAGGTCTGCGCGTCGGCCAGCAGCACCAGCTCGTCCTCGTCCACCTGGGCGCTCAGGTGCGGCCGCACCCACTCGAGGTTGCGGCGGCTGCCCCCGGGCACGTACCCCGCGGCGAACGACTCGCGGACCCCGTCCAGGTAGGGCACCGCCGCGCTGTCGACCACGGCGGTGACCCCGCTGGCCCGCGCCATCTTGTGCAGGTGCCCCAGCAGGCCGAAGCCGGTGACGTCGGTGGCCGCGGTCACCCCGGCGGCCAGCGCCGCCCGCGAGGCGTCGCGGTTGAGCGTGGTCATCGTCGCCACCGCGTGGTCGAACCGCTCCCCGGTGGCCTTGTGCCGGTTGTTGAGGATGCCGAGCCCCAGCGGCTTGGTCAGGGTCAGCGGCGTCCCCGCGACGGCGGCGTCGTTGCGCAGCAACCGGTCCGGGTCGCCCAGGCCGCTGACGGCGAGGCCGTACTTCGGCTCGGGGTCGTCGATGCTGTGCCCGCCCGCCAGGTGGCACCCGGCCTCGGCGCACACGTCGGCGCCGCCGCGCAGCACCTCGCGGGCGAGCTCGAACGGCACCTTGTCCCGGGGCCAGGCGAGCAGGTTCACCGCCAGCACCGGCTCGCCACCCATCGCGTAGACGTCGGAGAGCGCGTTGGCCGCGGCGATCCGGCCCCAGTCGTACGGGTCGTCGACGACGGGGGTGAAGAAGTCTGCGGTGGCGATCAGCGCGCGACCGCCGGCGATCCGCACCGCGGCCCCGTCGTCGCCGTGCTCGAGCCCGACCAGCAGCTCGCCGGCGGGGTGCGGGGAGCCGTCACCGGCGCGCCCCCCGGGCAGTCCCGCCAGCACCCGCTCCAGCTCACCCGGCGGGACCTTGCACGCGCACCCGCCTCCACTCGCGAACTGGGTGAGCCGGACGTCAGGGAGCGTCGTCATGACTACGACCTTACGGATGTGTCTACAGTGGTGGCCACGTCGCGGGGAGGCGTTTCTCGTCTGGTGACGGGCGCGGTCCTCAAAACCGTAGGGTCCTGGTATCCAGGGCCGGCGGGTTCGATTCCCGTCCGCCTCCGCCACGTGTCGGTCGTCCAAGCTCCCGACGGCCGTCGGCCGAGAGAGGACCTGGATGCTGGAGACGCCCGCGGACCAGCCCCTGGCCGACTCCCGGCGGGCAGTGCCGCGCACCGACACGGTGCTGGCCGAGCCCGCCGTCCGCGCGGCGACCGAGCGGCTGGGAGCCACGATCGTCAAGGACGCGGTCCGCCGGGCCCAGGACCGGTGCCGCCGCGGAGAGCTGGCCCCCGACGAGGTCCCGTCGGCCGCCCTGGCGTCGCTGCCGCCCACCGCCACCGCCCTGCGCCGGGTGCTCAACGCGACCGGCGTGGTGGTGCACACCAACCTGGGGCGGGCCCCCCTCTCCCCTGCCGCGGTCGAGGCGCTCGGGGTGGCTGCGGGTGCGACCGACGTCGAGCTCGACCTCGCCACCGGTCGCCGGGGCCGACGGGGACGCTCGGCGCTCGCGGCGCTGGCCGCCGCGGTGCCGGACGCCGGCGGCGTGCACGTGGTCAACAACGGCGCAGCCGCCCTCGCGCTGGTCACCGCGGCACTCACCGGGACCGGTCGCGGTCCGCGCGACGAGGTGGTCATCGCCCGCGGCGAGCTCGTCGAGATCGGCGACGGCTTCCGGATCCCCGAGCTGCTGGAGTCCGTGGGCGCCCGGCTGCGCGAGGTCGGCACCACCAACCGGGTGCACGCCGAGGACTACCGCGCCGCCCTCGGGGAGCGCACCGCCTTCGTGCTCAAGGTGCATCCCTCCAACTTCCTCGTCTCCGGCTTCACCTCCTCGGTGGAGCTGCCGGTGCTCGCTCGTCTTGCGGGCGAGCACGGCGTCCCCCTGGTGGCCGACATCGGCTCCGGGCTGCTCGCCCCGCACCACCGGCTGCCCGACGAGCCGAGCGCCGCGCACGCCCTGCGGGCCGGCGCCGACCTGGTCACCGCCTCGGGCGACAAGCTGCTGGGCGGACCCCAGTGCGGGCTGATGCTCGGTGCCGCCGAGCTGGTCGAGCGACTGCGCCGGCACCCGTTCGCCCGCGCCCTGCGCGTCGACAAGCTCACCCTCGCGGCGCTCGAGGCCACCCTGACCGGGCCGGAGAGCCCGGTGGCCCGGTCTCTGGCGGCCGACCCGCGCGCGCTGCGTACCCGGGCCGAGCGGATCCGCGACCGCCTGGCCGACGTCGTCGAGGTCTCGGCCGTCGAGACCGTGGCCGCGGTCGGCGGCGGCGGCGCCCCCGAGGTCCCCCTCGCCAGCGCCGCCGTCTCGCTCCCCGTGGTGCTGCACGCCCCCCTCCGCGCCGATGCCGTGCTCCCCGTGGTGGGCCGGGTCGAGCGGGGCGCGCTGCTGCTCGACCTGGTCGCCGTGGCCGAGGCCGACGACGACGCCCTGGTCGACGCCGTACGCCGTGCCCTGGCCGGCGGGGCGGGCTGAGCCGTGCACGTCGTCGCGACCGCCGGGCACGTGGACCACGGCAAGTCCACCCTGGTCGACGCGCTGACCCAGATGACCTCGGACCGGCTGGCCGAGGAGCGGCGCCGCGGCCTGTCCATCGAGCTCGGCTACGTGTGGACCAGCCTGCCCGAGGTCGGCGACGTGGCCTTCGTCGACGTACCGGGCCACGAGCGGTTCATCTCCACGATGCTGGCCGGGATCGGTCCGGTCCCGGCGGTCCTGCTGGTGGTGGCCGCCGACGACCCGTGGATGCCCCAGGCGGCCGAGCACCTGGCCGCCCTCGACGCGCTGGGCGTGCGCTCCGGCGTGGTGGCGGTGACCCGCTCGGACCTGGCCGACCCGGCTCCCGCGATGGCCCGGGTGAGCGCGGAGCTGGCCGGCACCTCGTTGCACGGCGCCCCGGTGGTGGCGGTCTCCGCCCGCACCGGAGCCGGGCTCCCCGAGCTGCGCCAGGCGCTGACCCGGATGGTCGCCGGGCTGCCCGAGCCCGACCCCGCGGCCGACGTGCGGCTGTGGGTCGACCGCCGGTTCGTGGTCAAGGGCGCCGGCACCGTGGTGACCGGCACCCTGCCCGCCGGACGGGTCGCCCGGGGGGACGAGCTCGCCGTCGACGGCAGGCTCGTCCGGGTACGCGGGGTGCAGAGCCTCGGCCGCCCCGTCGACGCCGCGAGCGGCGTGGCCCGGGTGGCGCTCAACCTGACCGGCCCGGACCTGGCCGGCGTGGACCGGGGCAGCGTGCTGGTGACACCGGACGCGTGGCACGAGACCACGCTGGTCGACGTCCGGGTCGCCCTGCGGGGTGGTCACGGGGTCGACGGGTCGTCGGAGCGGTTGGCCTCCGAGCTCCAGCTGCACGTGGGGGCCGCCGCCGTGGCCGCCCGCGTCCGCCCGCTGACCGCGGACCTGGTCCGGCTCACCCTGGCTCGTCCGCTGCCCCTGCGGGTCGGGGACCGGGCGCTGCTGCGCGAGCCGGGGACCCGGACCGTGTGGGGCGTGCAGGTCCTGGACCCCGCTCCCCCGGCTCTGTCCCGGCGCGGCGCAGCGGCGGCCCGGGCCAAGCAGCTGGCCTCGGTCTCCGGCGAGCCCGACCTGGCCTCGGAGACCGAGCGGCGCGGCGTGGTCCACGTCGACCTGCTGCGCCGGCTCGGCGTCCCGGAGGGTGCGACGGCTCCCGGCGCGGTCCGGGTGGGCGACTGGTGGCTCGGCGCCGCGCGGGCCGAGCGGGCGAGCGCCGCGCTGGCCCGGATGGTCGCCGAGCACGACGCCGCGCAGCCCTTGGACCCCGGGGTCCCGCTCTCCGTCCTGGCCGAGCGCCTCGGCCTGCCCGACCCGGCCCTGGTCGCCGCCGTGGCGCCGTCCCCGCTCCGGGTGCGGGGCGGGCGGGTGGTCGCCCCGCACGCTCCGGCCGGGCTGCCCCCGGCGCTGGAGCGCGCTCTGGCCGAGCTGGCGGCCGACCTGGCTCCGGCCCCGTTCGCCGCCCTGACCGCCGATCGGCTGGCCGCGCTCGGCCTCGACCAGCGCGCCGTGGCGGCTGCCGCCAAGGCGGGCCGGCTGGTCCGCGTCGCCCCGGGCATCGTGCTGCTGCCGGGCGCCGAGCAGGAGGCGGTGCGTCTCCTCTCCGGCCTGCCCCAGCCCTTCACCACCAGCGAGGCGCGGCAGGCCCTGGGCACCTCGCGCCGGGTCGTGCTGCCGCTGCTCGACCTGCTGGACCGCCGAGGCCTGACCCGGCGGCTGCCGGACGACCGTCGCGAGCTCGCCTGAGCGCCGGCGACAGCGACAGCGAGGGACAGCCGGGCTACCGGAGGCTGGCGCGCACGGCGAGGCTGACCAGGTCCACCAGCAGGCAGACGGCGATGAGCGCGAGCACCGTGCCGGCCATCCCTGGGTAGTCGAAGGCTGACCGCTGCTGCTCGAGCAGCCGACCGAGCCCGCCGGCGCCGACCACGCCCACCACCACCGTCTCGCGCGCCGTCACCTCCCAGCGGTAGAGGCTCAGGGCGACCAGCTGGCCCAGCGCCGCCGGCAGCGAGGCGTAGGCGAGGGCCACCCCGGGGCGGGCCCCCATCCCGACCAGCGCCTGCCGCGGCCGCTGGTCCAGCTCCTCGACCACCTCGGCGAAGAGCCGGCCCAGGATGCCGAAGGTGTAGATGCCCAGCGCGAGGGCGCCAGGCAACGGCCCGGGGAAGACCACGAAGAGCACCAGCAGCGCCCACACCGGCGGCGGCAGGGCGCGGGTCAGGAGCAGCACCTGGCGCGCCGCCCAGCCCAGGAGGCCGCGCCACGACGCCCGGCTGCCGGCCGGCTGGCGCGCCGCGACCAGGGCGACCAGCACCCCGAGGAGGCTGGCCAGGCTGATCGCCAGCACCGACATCTGCAGGGTCTCCACGGCCCGCCGGCCCAGCTCGGCCCAGCCCCCGGCGGGCAGAGCGGGCGGGACCAGCGCCTCGCGCAGCCGGACCAGCTGGTCGGCCGTGCGGCCCGAGACCCAGCGGGCCGGGTCCGGCCCGAGGTGCCAGACGGAGAGGACCACGAGCAGCGCCCCGACGGCCAGCGAGAACCGTCCCCGGCCCCGTCTCTGCCCCCGTCGCTGCCGCAGCAGCAGCCCCCAGCGGTCCACCGCCGCACCCAGCAGGACCAGCGCGTAGACCGCGGTCCACAGCTCGGCGTACTGGAGGCCGGCGAAGCTCAGGCTCAGCTGGAGGCCCAGCCCGCCGGCGCCGACCATCCCCAGGATGACGGCCGAGCGGATCGCGCACTCGAACCGGTAGAAGGCGTACGAGGTGGCGGCCGGGAGCAGGCCGGGCAGCAGGCCGTAGGTCACCGCGGTCAGGCGGCCAGCGCCGGCGGTGCGCAGCTGCTCGTACGGCCGGTGGTCGGCCTCGTCGAGCAGCTCGGAGTAGACCTTGGCGGTGATCGCCCCGAACGGCACGGCGATCGCCACCACCGCCACCAGCGGGTCCCGCCCGAGCACGCTCACCAGCAGCAGTCCCCACACGGCCTCGTGCACGCCGCGGGGCAGCGCCGCCACCACCCGGGAGAGCACCAGTCCTCCGCGCCGGAGCACGCGACCGACCGGCCGGCCGCTCGTCGGGGCCCACCAGGTCTCGCTCATCCACGGTGCGCCGAGCACCCCGAGCAGCACCGCTCCCACCGTGCCGAGCACCGCGAAGGCGACCGTGGTCAGCGTGGCCTCCCAGGTCGTGCGGAGGAAGGCGGGGTCGAGCTCGGGGCGCAGGGCGTGCGCCCAGAAGTCGGCGAGGAAGTTCCAGCCGGCGGGGTTGACCACCTGCCCGCCGGGCGGTAGCAGCCCGACCGTCGCCCAGCCGAGGACGACCAGCCACCCGAGCGCCCAGAGCCAGCCCCGCCGACGCGGCCGGACCCGACCGGCACCCGCAGGCGGGCTCGGCGGCCCGGTCGCCTCGAGCCGGGTGAGCGCCCGGAGCCCGGTCACCCGCGGCCCAGGGCGTACAGCTCCCGACGCCGCTCCGGGCCGACGGCGGCGGCGGGCAGGTCGAAGACGACCTGCCCCTCGCGCAGGCCGACCACCCGGTCGCACCAGCGCACCGCGAGGTCGAAGTCGTGCAGGCTGACCAGCAGGGTGCGGGCCGGGGTGGCGACCGTCTCGCACAGCAGCCGCATCACCTCCTCGGCCCGGGCGGGGTCCAGGCTGGCGACGGGCTCGTCGGCTAGCACCAGCGACGGGTCCTGCACCAGCACCCGGGCCAGCGCCACCCGTTGCTGCTCCCCGCCGGAGAGGTCCCCGGTGCGGGCGTGCAGCAGCTCCTCGATGCCGGTGCGGGCCAACGCCGCCCGCGCGGTGGCGACCTCCCGGGGCCGGACCAGGGAGGTGAGGGCCTGCCAGGTGCTCCAGCGCGCCAGGTGCCCGGCGTTGACGTTGTGCACCACCCGGAGCCGCTCGACCAGGTGCAGCCGCTGGTGGATGGTGCCGATCCGTCCCCGCACGTCCGCCAGCTCACGAGCGCCCACTCGCGCGAGGTCCCGGCCCAGCACGGTCACCTCTCCCTCGGCCGGGCGCACGGCGCCGGTGCAGAGGGCCAGCAGCGTCGACTTCCCGGCGCCGCTGGGACCGACCAGCGCGACCCGCTCCCCTGCCCGGACCTCGAGGTCCACCCCACGCAACGCGACCCTGCTCCCGTAGCTGACCCGCACCCGGCGCAGCGTCACCGCGAGCTCGCTCACGACGTGACCAGGCCCAGCTTCCGCGCGATCTCCTCGACCTGCTGGTAGTTGTCGGGCTCGGTCGGGACCAGTGCGCCCGCGCCGTACCCGGCGAGCAGCTCCTCCTCCTGCGGGGTCGAGCCGTCGAGCGCCAGCATGGCGTCGCGCAGCCGGTCGGTGAATCCCTCGCCGAACCGGTCGTCGGTCTCGGGGCCGGCGATCCAGTGGTAGTCGTGGTACGTCGGGGTGCGGAAGACCTCCACCACCTCGTCCGGGTCGACCGTGCCGTCGGCGGTCCGGTCCTCCCAGACCTGCTCGTTGAGCACCCCGGCCTCGTAGGAGCCGGAGGCGACGAGCTCGATCGTCTGGTCGTGGGAGCCGCTGAAGCCGGGCTCGCCGGGGAAGTCGGTCGCCCCGTCCAGCCCAGCCTCCTGGAGGAACCACTCGGGCATCAGCCGCCCCGACGTGGAGGACTCGCTACCGAAGGTGAACCGGCGGCCCGTCAGCGCCGTCAGCCCCTCGACCGACTCGATCGGGTCGATCCCGGTCCTGGTCCCGGCGATGAAGACGCTGCGGAACTCCTCGTCGATGTCGCGCTGGGCGACCAGCGTGGCGCCGGGCGTCTGGAGCCTGGCCTGGACGCCGGTGAGACCGCCGTAGAAGACCAGGTCCAGGTCGCCCGCGGTGAAGAGCTGCACCGAGGCGGCGTAGTCGGTGACCGGGACGTACTCGACCTCGACGTCGAGCGTCTCGGCGAGGTAGTCGGCGAGCCGCTGCTCGCGGGCCACCAGCTCGGACGGGTCCTGGTCGGGGATGGCGCTGATGCTCAGCACCGGCGAGTCCTCAGCGGACTCGCTGGAGCCGCAGGCCGCGAGCAGGCCGCCCAGGGCACCGAGGGCCCCGAGGGCCCCGACCAGCACGGTCCGCTGCCAGCCCGACGTCCTCGTCCCGAGAGGTGTCTTCATGCTTCCCGAGCATGCCAGAACCGCAGGCCCCCGGGCCCGGGCGACGCGGGGGTCTCACCTGCGGGACTCAGACCAGGGCGGCCCGGCCCATCGCCGCGACGGCGGCACCCTTCGTGGCCCGGCTCCGGCGTCGGAAGAGCGAGGCCACCTGGCGCGGGGCGTTGGACCAGGTGGTCTCCTCCAGCCAGCCGTTCGGCAGGGAGAGCCGGACGACCTTGTGCCACGCGCTGCCCACCTGCTGCGGGAGGGGGCGCGCGTTGTAGGAGAGGCCGTAGCGCTCGAAGACGGCGCGCACCTTCGGCGCGATCTCCTGGTAGCGGTTGCTGGGCAGGTCCGGGAACAGGTGGTGCTCGATCTGGTGGGAGAGGTTGCCGCACATCAGGTGCATGGTCGGGGAGCCGGAGATGTTGGCCGAGCCGAGCATCTGGCGCAGGTACCACTCCCCTCGGGTCTCGTCCTCGTCCAGCTCGGGCTGCTCGAAGGTCTCCACGCCCTCGGGGAAGTGGCCGCACATGATCACCGAGTGGCTCCACACGTTGCGCACCACGGTGGCCGTGGCGTTGGCACCCAGCGTGGCCTTCCAGCCGCGTCCCGAGAGCGCCGGGAAGACCACGAAGTCGCGCAGCACCTGCTTGCCGGTCTGCTTGAGCGTGTCCACGATCCTGGCCCGCAGCTCGGGGGTGACGCCCTTCTTCTCCCGGAGGTGCTCGCCGAGCTCGATGTCGTAGGTGGCGATCCCGTACTCGAACATCAGCGCGTTGACGGCGTTCCAGACCGGCTGGACCAGGTAGCGGGGCTGCCACTCCTGGTCCTCGTCCACCCGCATGATCCCGTAGCCCAGGTCGTTGTCCATGCCCAGGATGTTGGTGAACCGGTGGTGCTGGACGTTGTGGGCCCGCTTCCACTGCGAGGGCGGCGAGGCGTGCTGCCAGTTCCAGGTCTCGGAGTGGATCTTCGGGTCGCGCATCCAGTCCCACTGCCCGTGCAGGACGTTGTGCCCGATCTCCATGTTGTCGAGGATCTTGGCCACCGAGAGGCAGCCGGCGCCGATCAGCCAGGCGGGGCGCCGCCTGCTGCCCACCATCAGGGCCAGGCGTGCGGCGACCTCGAGCCCGGTACGGGCGGCGATCACCCGCCGGATGTAGGCCGCGTCGCGCTCGCCTCGGGTGTCCAGGACGTCGTGTCGGATCTGGTCCAGCTCACGGCCGAGCGCCTCGATGTCCTCAGGGGTGAGGTGGGCGATCTGGCTCGCGGGCTTCCTCTCGATGGCAGTCACTTCGATGCTGTCCCTACTTGTCGCGGAGCCGCCACCGGTGGTGATGGCTGCCCCCATTGTGCCGGGTCGGCGGACACGTACCCCGTTTTCAGTCTTCCAGCCCTGAGACGCGGATACGACCGGCGCTGGTGGTGTCCCTGCTCACGCTCCCGGGACGCCGCCCTCCGGGCCGCTCGGGGGGCGCGTTACATTCGTCCTCGTGGACGACGTCGCGTGGATCGAAGCCCGAACGCTGGACATCGAGACCGTCCGGGAGACCTTTGCCCTGGCCGCCCGGCACGTGCTCGCCGACACCGCCACGGAGTACCACGCGGTGATCACGGTCGCGGAGCTCTCCGCCGCCGTGCAGCAGCGCACCAAGATCCGCCAGCGCCAGGCACCGAGCCTGTGGATGGGCGACGTGCTCTTCCGCGTGGCCAAGGACTGCGTACGCCGGGCCGAGCCCCTGCTGGGCTCCCTGTGCGTGGGGCCCGACGGCCGGATGAGCGACTGGTACGCCGACACCGTGCTGACCGTGCGCGGCGACCAGGTCACCGACCCCGAGCAGCACGCGGCCCAGGAGCGGCTCGAGTGCTACCGCCGGCACGGCGCGGAGCTGCCGGCGAACGGTGGCGAGCCGGCCCTGCCGCCCGTGCGCGAGGTCGCCCGCCGCAGCCCGAAGGCAGCGAAGAGCACCCGCCCGGCGCGGGCGTCGAAGGACGCCGCGGTCGCCAAGGTCACCCCGCACCGCACCTCCAAGCCGTCCGCCACGGTGAGCCGCTCGCGCCAGCCCGAGCCGCCGCGTACGGCGACCTGCCCCCGATGCTTCATGCAGCTCCCGGCCACCGGGCTCTGCGACACCTGCGACTGACCTCGGCGTCCGGGCCACCGCGGTCCCGGCCGACACGCACCCCGTCCCCCTGCAGCCACCCGGCCGCGTGGGGCCGGGGCTCGAGTCGCGCCCAGGATTCACTAACCCCCCGGGGGGTTGTGTACCTTGGAGGCCATAACCCCCTAGGGGGATGGAAAGTGAGGTAGACATGACCGACTCGCAGGCGCTGACCGTGCGCATCATCGAGACCCCGTCCCTGGGCGACCGCAGCTATCTGGTCCACGACGGGACGGTGGCCTTCGTGGTCGACCCGCAGCGGGACATCGACCGGGTGCTGGAGGTCCTCCAGGCCGACGGCGTCCGACTCACCCATGTCTTCGAGACCCACATCCACAACGACTACGTGACCGGCGGCTTCGCGCTCGCCGAGGCGACCGGAGCGGCCTACCTGGTCAACGCCGCGGACGAGGTCTCGTTCGCCCGCACCCCGATCGCCGACGACGAGGTCGTGCAGGTCGGGCCGGCCATGCGGGTCCGGGCGATCGCCACCCCCGGGCACACCTTCACCCACCTCTCGTACGCCGTCTCCACGATCGGCGACGACGGCACCGAGGAGCCGTACGCCGTCTTCACCGGCGGCTCCCTGCTCTACGGCGCGACCGGCCGGCCCGACCTCCTCGGCGCCGAGCACACCGACACCCTGGTCCGCCACCAGCACGCCTCCGCCCACCGGCTCGCCGACGAGCTGCCCGACGCCGCCGAGGTCTACCCGACCCACGGCTTCGGCTCCTTCTGCTCCGCCAGCCAGTCCGACGCCACCTCCTCCACCCTCGGCCAGGAGAAGCGGTCCAACCCGGTGCTGACCCAGGACGAGGAGACCTACGTCCGCGAGCTGCTCGCCGGGCTCAGCGCCTGGCCGGCGTACTACGCGCACATGGCGCCGCGGAACTCCGCCGGCCCGCAGGCTCCCGACCTCTCCCCCGTCGACACCGCCGACGCCGGGGAGCTGCGGCGCCGGATCGAGGCCGGCGAGTGGGTGGTCGACCTGCGCACCCGCACGGCGTTCGCCGCCGGGCACGCGCCGGGCACCTTCAACTTCGGCCTCGACGGCCAGTTCGCCACCTACCTGGGCTGGCTGATCGAGTGGGGCACCCCGGTGACCCTGCTCGGCGAGACCAGCGAGGACGTCGCCCGGGCGCAGCGCGAGCTGGTCCGGATCGGGATCGACCGCCCGGCCGCCCAGGCGACTGGCGACCCGACGTCCTGGACCACCGGGGAGCTGACCAGCTACCCCACCGCCACCTTCGCCGACCTCGCCCAGGTGCGCCACCACCGCCGGGTGGTGGTGCTCGACGTCCGCCGGACCGACGAGCACCGGGCGGGCGCGGTCGAGGGCGCGCTCAACATCCCCCTGCACGAGCTGCCGCGCCGTACCGGCGAGGTGCCGGCCGGCGAGGTCTGGGTGCACTGCGCAGCCGGCTACCGGGCGAGCATCGGGGCCTCGTTCCTCGACGCGGCCGGTCGCACCGTGGTCGCCGTCGACGACGCCTTCGACCAGGCGCGGGCCGCGGGCCTGCCGATGGTCGGCACCGAGGAGCCGGACGCCGGGTGATGCTCGGCGCCGCACTCCTGGCCGGCGCGCTGATCGGCCTCTCGCTGGGCACCCTCGGCGGCGGCGGCTCCATCCTCGCCGTCCCGGTGCTGGTCTACCTGCTCGACCAGTCCCCCGCGCAGGCGACCACCGGCTCGCTGGTGGTGGTCGGGGCGACCTCCCTGGTCGGCGCGATCAGCGCCCGCCGTGCCGGGCACGTGCTGCTGGGCCGGGGCGCGGTCTTCGGCCTCGTCGCCACGGGCGGCGCGGCCCTCGGCGCCACCGCCTCCACCGTGGTCTCCGACGAGCTGCTGCTGGCGGCGTTCGCGGCGCTGATGCTCTTCGTCGGCGGGCTGATGGCCTGGCGGGTGCTGCGGCACCGCGGCGCCGAGGACTCGCCCCGGCCGACGCTGGACGACCCGATCATCACCTTCAGCCCGACGTTCGCCTGCAACTGCCCCCGTGCCCTCCAGGTGCTGCTCACGGCCACCGCCGTGGGTCTGCTCACCGGGTTCCTCGGGGTCGGCGGCGGCTTCCTCGTCGTCCCGGCACTGCTGCTTGCCCTGGGCATCCCGATGCGTCAGGCGGCGGGCACCTCGCTGGTGGTCATCACGATCACCAGCGCCGTCGCCCTCGCGGTCCGGGCCGGCGGTGGCGTCGCACCCGACTGGTCGTTGGTCGCCGCCCTCACCGCCGCCTCCGCCCTGGCTGCGGTGGCCGGCGCCCGGCTCGCGGGACGGCTCGACGCCGCGAAGCTCCAGGCGGCCTTCACCGTCCTGGTGCTCCTGGTCGCGGTCTACACCGCCGCGCGCGCCCTGCCCGGCCTCCTCTAGACCTGCCGGTCCCTGCCCCGTCCCCCGAGCTCAGAACCTGAGAAACCCACCAAGGAGAAGCACCATGTGTCGTCCCACCACCTGCAAGACCTGCCAGAAGACCACCTGGGCCGGCTGCGGTCAGCACGTCGCCCAGGTCACGGCCAGGGTCCCCGCCGGTCAGTGGTGCCCCGGGCACCCCAAGGAGGAGCGGACCGACGGCGGCTGGCTCAGCCGGTTCCTCGGCCGCTGACCCGTTCTTCGGCGGACGTCATGGCGGCTGGCTGCTCACGCAACCAGCCGCCATGACGCGTTGGTACGGCCGGGGAGGGTCGGCCGTACGTCTGGGGGGACGGGCGGTCGCTCAGCCCTCGGTGGCGGGCAGGATCGTGCCCGCGCAGTCACCGAAGGCGATGACCGAGCCGTCGGGGCCGGGCGCGGTGGCCCGCAGCACGACGGTCTGACCGTCCTCGAGGAAGGACTGCTCGCGACCGTCGGCCAGCACGAGCGGCTCCTGCCCGCCCCAGGAGAGCTCCATGAAGGAGCCGCGCTGGTCGGCCTCGGGGCCGGAGACCGTGCCGGAGCCGAAGAAGTCGCCGGGGCGCAGGGAGGCCCCGTTGACCGTCATGTGCGCGACCATCTGCGGCGCGGTCCAGTACATCGTCCGGAACGGCGGCCGGGAGACGGTCTCGCCGTCGATCTCGACCTCCAGGGTGATGTCCAGGCCCCACGGTCCGTCGACGGAGTCGTCGAGGTAGTCCGCCAGGGCGTGCTCCCGCACCGGCGGCGCGACCCGGGCTGCGGCCAGCGCTTCGAACGGCACCACCCACAAGGAGATCGAGGACGCGAAGCTCTTGCCCAGGTAGGGGCCGAGCGGCACGTACTCGTAGGCCTGGATGTCGCGGGCCGACCAGTCGTTGAAGACCACCACGCCGAAGAGGTGCTCGGCCGCGGCCCGCGACACGGAGACCTCCCCGGCCTCCGCGGAGCCGCCGACCACGAAGCCGATCTCGGCCTCGATGTCCAGACGTCGCGACGGCCCGAAGCTGGGCGACCCCGACTTCTCCGGACGAAGGCCCTTGGGCCGCCGGATGTCCGTCCCGGAGCCGATCACCGTGCCCGCGCGGCCGTGGTAGCCGACCGGCAGGTTCTTCCAGTTGGGCAGCAGCGGCGCCTGGTCGGGGCGGAACATCCTCCCGATGTTGGACGCGTGGTGCTCCGAGGCGTAGTAGTCCACGTAGTCAGCCGGGGTGAACGGCATGTGCAACCGCACCTCGGAGAGCGGCGTCGAGGCCTGCTCGACGGCCGAGTCCAGCCCTTCGGTGGTCACCACCTGCTGGAGCCAGGACCGCAGCGGACGCCACGCCGTGTGGCCGGCCGCCAGCAGCAGGTCGAGGTCAGGCCCCGACGCGGCGGCGCGTGCCGTCGCGTCCAGGGACGGACCGTCGGCCTCCAGCGCGGCGGCCAGCGCAGCCACGTCGAGCACCCGGTCACCCAGGCGGACGCCGAGCCGACGCTCACCTCCCGCGACGGAGAAGGAGCCGTAGGGCAGGTTCTCGACCCCGAAGCCCTCGGTGGCGAAACGGTCGGCGGCGGTGCTCATGCGGTGTGATCCTCCTGGATCGCTGGTCTGGGAAGGGTGGTGTGTGGTGGGGGTGCGCCGGTCCGGGACGGACCGGTCAGTCCGCGGCGGGCGGGAAGAGCACCAGCCGGCGAAGGCTCTCGACGGGCTCGCTCACGCTGCAGGTGCCGAAGGAGAGGAAGGACTCGCGCCAGGCGCCGTCGGAGCGGGCGCCCAGCCGGGCCAGCGCCGCGGAGTCCGTCTCTGCCAGGTGCGCGGCCACCTGCTCGTCCGGCTCCCCCGCACGCGCCGCCTCGGCGGCCATCGCGATGTTGAGGAACCCGTGGTGGTCGAAGCCGGTGGCCGGGTCGGTGTAGCGGACCGCCTCGTGCAGCCCGGCGGTGAGCTTGAACGGGATCCCGGCGTCGATCGCCCGGACCAGGACGTCCGCAAGCTCCGTCGGCGTGGGGAAGAGGTGGGCCTCGATCCCTCCGGTGCGGAACTTCAGGCGCAGCCCGGTGCCCGCCAGCAGGTCCAGCGCCCCGGCTCCGACCTGCCGGGCCGACAGCTCGACGAAGACCGGCAGGCCCTCGACCGCCGCGGCGGCGCGAATCTGCTCGGTCCAGGTCTGCTCGTCGTCCGGATCGGTCTTGAGCTCGATCGCGACCACCCTCAGCTGCGGGGCCAGCCGGTCACCGGCCGCGAGCGCCTCGTCCAGCGCGCCCGCGGGGGTGACCACCGAGACCTCGACCGGTCCGTCGGCCAGGTCGAGCTCAGCGGCCACCCGACGCGCGGCGTCCAGGTCGGCCAGAGCGAGCACGGCGGGACCGACCGAGGCGGCCCAGGAGACGGACCTGCGCCGTACGTGCTCGGTCACCGCACGCTCGACCGGGGCCAGCCCGGGCGGGAAGGTCGCGGCGTCGTCGAAGAAGCCGAGGAACTGCTCCGGCACCTCGCTCACGTGCTCGGCGAGGCTCATGCGTCCTCCGAGGCGGCCGGGAGCCAGCGGCCCCCGGTCCAGGAGGCTGCGTACTTGCCGTCGTCGGTCGCGCGGGCGGCCGGCCCCAGGTCGAGCGGCCGGAAGGTGTCCACCATGACCGCGGTCTCGTCGAAGTACTCCGCGCCCAGCGAGGCCTCCACCGCACCGGGCTGGGGGCCGTGCGCGTGCCCGCCGGGGTGGATGGAGATCGACCCCTTGCCGATGCCCGAGCCCTTGCGCGCCTCGTAGTCGCCGTCGACGTAGAACATGATCTCGTCGGAGTCGACGTTCGAGTGGTAGTACGGCACGGGCACGGCGAGCTCGTGGTAGTCGACCTTGCGGGGCACGAAGTTGCAGATGACGAAGTTGTGCCCCTCGAAGACCTGGTGCGCCGGCGGCGGCTGGTGCACCTTGCCGGTGATCGGCATGTAGTCGCGGATGTTGAAGGTGTACGGGTAGAGGCAGCCGTCCCAACCGACGACGTCGAAGGGGTGGTTCGGCACCGTGTGCACGGTGCCGGCGAGGCCGCCCGGTCCCCGGCCGCGGTGCTTGATGTAGACGTCCACGTCCGTCTCGTCGCGCAGCAGCGGTCCGCTCGGGCCGGTGAGGTCGCGCTCGGAGTACGGCGCGTGCTCGAGGAGCTGGCCGTACTTGGACAGGTAGCGCTTCGGCGGGGCGATGTGGCTGGTCGCCTCGATGAAGTAGAGCCGGGCGGTCTCCCCCTCGCGCAGGACCCAGCGGTGGATGGTCGCCCGCGGGATGATGACGTAGTCGCCCTCCGCCGCCTCCAGCGTGCCGAACTGGGTCTCCACCAGGGCCGAGCCGCGCTCGACGTAGACGCACTCGTCGCCGATCGCGTTCTTGTACAGCGGCGAGGTCGTCCCGACCCAGGCGTAGGAGATCCGGACGTCGGGGTTGCCCAGCACGAGCTGGCGACCGGTGACCGCGTCGGTGGCCGTCGCCTGCTCCTCGGTGAACAGGTCGTGCAGCTTGAGGTGGCGCGGGAGCAGCAGGTCGTTCGGCGTCAGCGACTGGTCGGGGAGCTCCCAGGGCCGGGCGCCGACGATGGCGGACGGGATGTGCCGGTGGTAGAGCAGGGAGGAGTCGGAGGAGAACCCCTCCTCCCCCATCAGCTCCTCGTAGAGGATCCGTCCGTCCTCGTCCTTGTGCAGGGTGTGCCGCTGCTTGGGCACCGGTCCGATCTGGCGGTAGTGGGCCATGATCACGCCTTTCGGGTCGAGCAGGCCGGGGCCTGCCGGTGGGAACGGGTCAGAACGAGCCGACGGTGAAGCCGAGGCCCAGCACGGCCAGCAGGCCGATCACCGGGACGACGACGGTCACCACGAAGATGTCCTTGTAGGACTCACGGTGGGTCAGCCCGCACACGAGCAGCAAGGTGATGATCGCGCCGTTGTGGGGCATCGAGTCGAAGCCGATCGAGGCCATCGCGGTGACCCGGTGCAGCAGGTCCATGGAGATGCCCTGGTCGGCGGCCATCGCCGCCAGGTCGGCACCGAAGGTCTGCAGGGTGATGGTCAGCCCGCCCGACGCGGAGCCGGTCAGGCCGGAGATGCCGGAGGTGGAGGCGGCCGCGACGATCAGCGGGTTGTCGCTGAGGCCGAACAGTCCGTCGCGGATCACCGCGAAGACCGCCAGGGACGCGATCACCGCGCCGTAGGCGACCTCGCTGGCCGTGGTGAAGACCGGCAGCACGGCGTTCTTGGCGCCCTCGGTGAGGCCCTCGACGTACTCGGTGAACGAGCCGGGGCGCATCGCGAAGATCAGCACGATGCCGGTGAGCATCGCCACCGTCACCGCCCAGACGCCGGTGAGCGCGTCGATGGAGGTCGCGCCGTACTTGTCCTCGGCCAGGTAGCCGAAGTCCAGGGCGGGGAAGATGGCGTAGGTGCACAGCGCGTTCATCGCCACCACCGCCAGGACCGGGCTGATCCCGATGAGTCCGGTCAGCGCGGAGGTCCGGGAGCGACGGTCGGTGACCGGCTCTGCCGGCATGGTGGCCACGGCGGAGCCTCCGCCGACGGCGGGCTGGAGGCCCTGCTCGCCGTCCAGGCCGTCGGGGTTCGTACCGGAGGGACGAGGCATCGCGCCTGCGCCCGGGCGGACGGCGCCCCCACCTCGCTCCGCCTCCTTGAGCTCGGCCAGCGTCGGGTCGGCGAAGGACTCACCGGCCTGCGCGAGCTGCTTCGCCCGGCGGTCGAGCCACAGCATGCCGAGGCCGAAGACGAGCGCCGCGGCGAGGACGCCCAGGCCGGGAGCAGCGAAGGTGTTGGTGCCGAAGAACTTCGTGGGGATCGTGTTGTGGATCTGCGGCGACCCGGGCAGCGCGGCGGTGGCGAAGGTGAAGATGCCCAGCGCGATGGCGGCCGGCATCAGCCGCCGCGGGATGTCCGCCTCCTCGAAGAGGGCGGTGGCGATCGGGAAGATGGTGAAGACCACGACCCAGGCGCTCACCCCGCCGTAGGTCAGCAGGGCGGTGGCGAGCACCGTGACCAGGATGGCGAACCGCGGACCGAGCAGGCCGGAGATCCACCCGGCGAGGTCCTGGGCGTAGCCGCTGACCGTCATCAGCCGGCCGAAGATCGCGCCCACCAGGAAGAGCGGGAAGAAGGAGACGATGAACCCGCCGAGGGCGGGCATCATGATCTGGGTGTAGCTGGCCAGGAGCGGTGCTCCTGACATCAGGACCGCGATGGCGGCGGCGACGGGGGCGACCACGATCACGGAGTGGCCGCGGTAGGCCAGGGTGATCAGGACCGCCAGTGACAGCAGGATGCCGAGCATGGCAAACGACATGGTGCGCCTTAGGGAGTGGGTGGGTGGATAGGAAGAGTGTGCTGAGAAAGCTGGTGACAGAAGAAGCTGGGTGGAGAGGAAGCAGTAGCCGGGTCAGAGCCCGAGGACGATCCGGTCGCCGACCGCACGGGAGCAGCAGGACATCATCCGGTCCCCGGACCGTCGCTCGGCGGCGGTGAGCACGACGTCGCGGTGGTCGACCGCCCCGTCGAGCACCGGCACCTCACAGGTGCCGCAGAGACCCTCCTGGCAGTTGGAGGGGATCTCCCAGCCGGCCTCGCGCAGGGTCTGCAGCACGGTCCGGTCGCGGGGCACGACGAGGTCGACGGCGGAGTCCTCCAGGTGCACGGTGAACTCGTGCTCCTGCTCGGGGTCGAGCTCGCCGAGCTGGGAGGAGAAGTGCTCGAAGACGACCGCGCCTTCCGGCCAGTCGTCGCTGGCGGCGGTGAGGTCGTCGATCATCCGCTGCGGGCCGCAGGCGTAGACGTGCAGCCGGCCCGAGCGCCCGTCCTCGGCGTGGGCGGCGAGCAGCGCTCGCAGGTCGGCGCGGGTGCCCTCCCCCGCGCAGTGGACGACGAGGCGGTCGCCGTGCTGCTCGGCCAGCTCGTCGAGGAACGCCATGCTGGTCCGCTCGCGGCCGAGGTAGTGCAGCTCGTAGGGGACGCCCTCGCGCGCGGCCTGCGCGGCCATCGCGCGGATCGGCGTGATCCCGATGCCGCCGGCCACGAAGAGGTAGCGCTCGGTCCGGTCGGGCAGCCGGAAGTGGTTGCGCGGCCCCCACACGGTGAGCACGTCGCCCTCGCGCACGTGGTCGTGCACCCAGGCGGACCCGCCGCGGGAGTCCTCGTCGCGCAGGACCGCGATCTCGTAGGTCTCCGGGCGCGGGGTGTGCGGCACCGGGCAGCCCTCGGCCTGCACCGGGGCGGGCGGCAGCCCGCAGAGCGAGTACTGCCGGACGATGCCGGTGTCCCCGCACTCGATGTCGATGTGCGCGCCCGGCGTGAAGGCCGGCAGCTCGGTGCCGTCGGCGCTGGCCAGGGTCAGGTGCCGCACGCCGGCGGCCGTCTCGACGATGCGCTCGACCCGCATCGGGCGGCTGCGGTGGACCGGCGCGGGCTCGCCGATGTTGACCTGGACCCGCGGGGTCAGCACGGAGGGGTCGGTGCGCTCGGGGTTGAGCGCGGGGTCCCACTCGACCCACAGGTGCTCGGGGCCGCGGAAGGAGGTGTTGGGCACGTAGGTGAACTCCTGCTCGGCCAGCCGCATGTGCGGCAGCCGGCCGGTGAGCTCCTCGAGGAAGATCTGCATCTCCATCCGGGCCAGGTTCTTGCCCAGGCACTGGTGCGCGCCGTAGCCGAAGGTCAGGTGGTCGGCCGCGTCGTCGCGCCGCACGTCGACCAGGTCGGGGTCCTCGAAGTGGCGGGGGTCGTGGTTGCCCGAGGCGGAGACCATGAGGATCCGGGCGCCCTCGGGGATGGCGACGCCACCGACCACGGTGTCCTTGGTGGCGATCCGGCGCCAGGCCGCCTGGGACCCGTTGTGCCGCAGGCACTCCTCGACGGCGTTGGGGATCAGGCTCGGGTCGGCGCAGATCTGGTCCCACACGTGCCGGTTCTCCAGCAGCAGCTTGACCGCGTTGGCGATGCCGTTGGCGGTGGTCTCGTGCGCGGCCACCAGGCCCGCCATCATCATCGAGTGGAGGTAGGAGTCGGTGACGACCTCCGGCAGCTCGCGCTGCTTGCGGATGCCGTACTGCATCCACCCGTGCTCGTCGGGGTTCTCGCGCATCCGCTCCAGCACTCCCCCGGCGTACTGCCAGAAGTTGCCCACGGCGTGCGCCACCGCGACCTGCTCCTCGGGCTCGGGACGGCCCCAGGTGTTGACGGTGTGCGCGACCGAGTACTCCCGCAGCTTGGGCCGGTCGTCGTCGGGGACGCCGAGGAACTCCATCGCCACCGTCAGCGGGATCTCCCAGAACATCTGGTTGACCAGGTCCGCGCGCCCGTCGTCGATGAACCGGTCGACGTACTCGCGGACCAGGGCCCGGACCGCCGGCTCGTGCTCGGCGAGGTGCTCGGGGGCGAACGGCTCCATCAACGCCCGGCGGCGCTCCATGTGCGCCGGCTCGTCCTCGTTGACCAGCGTGCGGGCCATCCCGTAGTCGTAGGAGGCCAGGACCTGGTTGGCCTCCTCGCTGGTGGGGGTGATCTTCTCCAGCGCGACCGCCGGGGAGAAGGTGATGTTGTCGCGGAAGATCGCCTTGATGTCGTCGTAGCGGGTGACCACCCAGTAGTCGAGCTTCGGGCTGTAGAAGATCGGCTCGCGCTCGCGGGACCAGGCCACGTACCCGGGCGGGTCCTGCTGGTAGCCGTCCCCGAACGGGTCGAAGTCGGCGGCCTCAGGCGAGACGGGGCAGGCAGACATGCAACGGACTCCCTTGTGCGGTCAGAGCACACTCTTGTGCGCTGTCCGCACAACGTAGTGTGCGTCACATCGGGTGGTCAAGGGTTTCCACCAGGCGAGACCGGCTGGGCACGCGACCGGTCCGGCAGTAGGGCTCCTCGGGGAGCGGACCCTCAGTAGAGCCCGAGGATCGCCTCGCGAGCGGCCTGCACGAGCGGCAGCAGCTGGTCGACGTCCAGGTCGCCCGGCAGCCCCAGACGCACCACGCCGATGGAAGCCTCCACCGCGGCGCCGGGGTCGCTGCCGGTGCCGACGGCCAGCCCGACCGCGCCGGGCTGGACCTCGCCGTCGGAGAGGGCGTACCCCAAGGAGCGGGCCCGCCGGACCGCGTCGCTGTCGGTGGCTCGCTCGGGGCGCTGGGCGAGGATCGCCAGCCCGTCGGCACCTTCCTCGATCGGGTGCCGGGCGCCTACCTGGTAGCTGATCCCGAGCGGGTCGCGGGTGACCGGCTCGGCGACGGCGAGCGCCACCGACTCGTCCCGGTCGGCGATGGAGACGAAGGCGGTGAAGCCGGTCCGCGACGCCAGCTCCTGGACGACCGGCTGCACGGCGGACCGGTACTGGCTCATGAACCGGCCGGCGAAGACCAGCGCGCCGCTGCCCAGCCGGTAGAGACCGTCGCCCCCCTTGACCACCAGGTGCCGCTCCTCCAGCGTGCTGAGGATCCGGTAGGCCCCCGCCCGGTGCACACCCAGCTCGTCGGCCAGCGAGGCCGGAGAGACGCCGCTCGTGCGCTGGGAGATGATCTCGATCGCCTCGAGGCCTCGATCAAGGGTCTGGAGGGCGCTCATCTGTGTCGGTGCTCCTAGGGCCGGGTGGCCCGGAGTCTACGCAGTGACGACCCGCCCCGCGCTGGAGTCAGTCGTGGCCGACCTTCCAGTACTTGGCGCGGACGCGGTCGTTGCGGTACTCGATGATCGACCAGGCCCAGAAGGCCATGTTGTCGTAGGTGATGCTGGTGGTGTCGCGGGACGTGGACGGGTCCCGTCCTGGGGTGCCGACCAGCGCCGTGACCTCCTCGTAGGTCATGCCACGGCGTACGGCGTCGAACTCCGCCCGGGACAAGGTGCCTTCCCGGGTCTTCTCCTTGATGGTGACCGTCCTGCGTGCGGTCTTGCCCCGACGCCCGCACCACACGGTGGTCTCGACCTGGTACGTCCCGGGTCGCAGCCTGGGGAAGCGCACGCCGGGGAGCGCCCCCCGCCACCGGTGGATGCTCAGCCACCCGGTCTGGGAGTTGACGATGGCCATGACCGCCCGCGGCTCGATCCGGTAGCTGTGGCAGTGCACGAAGGGGTTCTGGATACCGCCCTTCCCGCCCGCCGGGGCGTCGAAGACGGGTGGCTCGCCGATGGCCGGCGTCCGGGGCGGGGCGGAGGCGACAGTGGGTGCCGGCGCGCAGACGGCGAGGAGTGCGGCCGCCACGCCGGCGGCCACGGTCGCTCCGCGACTCCCTCTGCCGGCGTGTGAGGTCCGACGGGAGCGGGTGCTGGTTGGACGGTCCATGCGAGGTCCTGGGATCCGGGATCGGATCTTTCAACGTACGCCCGTGCCACGCGGGTGTACACGTCGCCTACCCTCCCCGGATGGGGAGATCACTGGGGTGGCGCGTGCTGGTGACGATGCTGCTGGCGGCGTTCGTCGGAGTCCAGGCAGGCGCCGTGCTGCCCGCCGCTGCGGTGACGGCTGAGGACGAGCGACCTCGTTTTCTGAGCGGCCAGCGGGAGCTGTCGCCGAGCGGGGACGGGCGCCGGGAGCGGGTCACCCTCCGGTACCGGCTGAAGGCGGACGGACCGGTGCAGCTACGGATCGGCGTGGGGCGCACGGCCAGGAAGGGCTTCACGCCGTACGTCGTCCGGCTGGGCAAGAAGCCGGCTGGGCGGCACGCCTGGACCTGGGACGGGCGCGATCGGCGCGGGCGGGTGGTCCCCCACGGCCCCTACAGGATCACCCTGAGCACGCCACAGGGTCGGGCCCTGGCCTACGTCGACGTGGACCGGAAGTTCGAGGCTGGGGTCGCGGTCGCGGAGCGGTACGGCGCCCCCGGCCGCCAGGTGCCGAAGGTCTACCCCCGCTCACGCGTGGTCCGGGACGCCGTCCGGCTGCAGGCGATCCCCGAAGCCGGGACCCGGCGCGGCAAGCTGACGATCCGCAACGCCGCCGGACGGGTCGTCGCACGTCGGGCCCTGCGCTCGCTCGGCAACGAGGCGGAGATGGCATGGGAGGCCCGTGACCGACGGGGCCGTCCGCTGCCGCCGGGCCGGTACGTCGCCCGCGTCTCGGGGACCGACGCGGCCGGCAACTCCGGCTCCGGCAAGCCGCTGCGGCTCTGGGTCTCCCGGGACCGGCTGACGTGGCGGGAGGAGACGCGCACGCTCACGGCGCAGCAGACGCACGTCGACTCCTGCGACTGGAGCGGGACCCCGGAGTGCTACGAGTTCCCCTCGAGCTGTGGCGAGGTCTCGCCCAGCACCCGGCTGCCAGGCGGGATGACGCACCGCACCGTGCCGTGCGACGACCCGGAGAGGCCCGCCGACGCCGTGTCGGCGCACTTCGTGCCCGTGCCGGACGCCGTGCGCGGGGTGGACGCCGTCCGGGTCGCGTTCTCCGGCGAGCCGACCGTCCCGGGGACGGTGGCCACCGGGAACCTCAACGCCGGGGGGACGGCCTCGGATCCGCCCATGGTCTCCTCCTCCACGGGTGGACGGACCGACTGGGTGCAGGACCCGCACCTCGGCTCCGGGCGCGACCGCGACCCGGACGAGCCCCGAGCTCCCCGCGTGCCGGCAGGCGCCTTCTGGGTGTTCTGGAACGACGGCCCGAACGCGTTCGACGTCGGGACGTTCACGCTGGACCTCCGCTACCTGGCCGTGCTCGGGTAGCGCTCTCCCTGCCGGACCGAGCGGGTTTCGGGAGGCCGGGCGCTCGGCTGCGGCACACTGTCCGAGGGTCGATGACCAAGCGGACAAGCCTGGTACTCCGCACCGTTCCAATCCCACTACGCCTACTGCGGGGACTAAAAAGCATGAACCACCACACCGCACGGGCTGGCGTCACCGCAGTACTGCTGGTGACGGCACTGGGATGCGGCGCCGACACCGGGCAAGGCTCGCCCGGCGCAGCGTCCACCCCCGACCCGGCAGGCAACGTCTCGGTGCCACCCGAACCCCCGGCCGAACCGGTGAACGACGCCTCTACGACGACGGACACTCCCGAGCCCCTCGCGACACGGTCCTCCTCCGAACAGACCCAGGACGAGGCCGACTCCAGCACGGACCGCCTCGCGGCCGAGAACTTTGCCATCTCGTTCGGCCAGATGATCGTGGACGTCCGTGAAGCTCGCGACCAGGAAGCGGTCGTCGACGACCTGATCAGCACCCAGCTGCCCGCCGAGGTGCGTGAGTTCCTGCTGGTCGACTACGAAGACCAACGCGCGCTCGGGTCGCAACGTCGTCTCGACCTGGACTTCCCTGCCTTCGTGCGCTCGAGCATCGAAGGGCCCGCGGACGAGCCCACCCGGGTCAACGTCGAGCTCGCCGCCGTCTTCGCCGCCTGGGACGTGAAGGCCGTGTGTCGAGTCCGGGTCGACGTCATCCGGGAAGGGGACCAGTGGCGGGTCGTCGAGTTCGGCGGACCGTCGGTCACCGGCGGCCCCTTGGAGAAGTCCGAAGAGGTAGAGGCGAGCTTGCAGGGAGCCGGCTGGCGACCCCTTCCGAACTGACCGCCGGTTGACCTGTCGCCGGCGCAGGAGATGAGGTCCTCCGCGTCCCCGGGCAGGACCGAGAGACCGGCAGCAGGCATAGCCACCGGACGACCGGCAGCTCCCCCGCACAGCACCCGGCAGCACCGCCGGTCTACGAACCGACCTCGTGTGTCGATGCGGGCAGTGCGTGTCGGGCCCATGGCAACGGGTCGGGCCGCGCCTGCCCGATGTTGCCCCTAGACTTCCTGGCAAGGTTGAGATCTCTTCGAACTACACGGGAGTTATCCCGATGTTCATCCCGAGGGAAATCCCGACCCCCCGCCTCCGTAGCTCAGCTGGACAGAGCAGCGGCCTTCTAATCCGCCGGTCGCAGGTTCGAATCCTGCCGGGGGCGCCGTGTGATCGCTCAGGACGCACCCGGACCCACGGAAACGTGGGTCCGGGTGCTTGTCATCTCGGGTTCGTCTCTTCTGGGGTCGGCTGTGGAGCACGCGCGAAAACCCCTTGTCGCCCGCGTTCGTCCAGTGCGAGAACTTGATCGTGACGCACGTGATCCTGCGATCTGACCGGCTCCGGCTCCTGCCGTTGAGCGACGAGCACCTGGACCTGGAGTACCTGCTCGACACCGACCCCGAGGTGATGCGCTACGTCGGCGGACCGGCCCGCGACAGGACGGTGGTCGAACGGTCCCATGCACGCCGCATGGAGCTGGGCCGACGACGCGACGGCCTCGGGTTCTGGGTCGGCTTCGCCGGTGACCTGTTCGTCGGCCTGCTGATGCTCCCCCCAGCTCATGGACCGGACCAACCGGACGATCCGGGCGTGGCTGATCTGGGCTACCGCCTCGCCCGGCCCGCATGGGGAGCCGGCTACGGCCGCGAAGCAGTCCGTCTCCTGCTCACCCATGCCTTCGGATCGGTCGGCATGCGGGCGGTCATCGCCCAGACGCGGTCTGACAACGACCGCTCACGGCGACTCCTGGAGGCGGTAGGCATGACGCACGTGCGCGACTTCCAGTCGCTCGACGCCGCACCTGGCGCCCCGCTCGACAGCGAGTACCGGCTCAGCAACAAGGAGTGGCGAACCAAACCGGTGGGCTGACCCGTCGGGCCTGCGCCCTGGCCGGGGGCGCCGGGAACGAGAGCAGCCCTGACCGGGATCGCCGGTCAGGGCCCCTCTCCTCGTCCCTTCGGACCTCGCGCCTCAGAGGTCGAGCGGACGGAGCACCAGGAAGATGCCGTGGGCGATCTGCTTGTTGCCCTTGTTGATGTCGAGCTTGCCGGGCTGGAGGAACGGGTCGACGTCGTTGCGGTCCGTGTCGCGCAGCTGCACGATCCCCAGCCGCGGCGCCAGCACGTCGACGGTGACCTTGCCGCCCTGGGCGGTGGTGAGCGCGGCGTTGTCGGAGCGCAGCGCGGTCCTGGAGTCGATCGTGGCCCCGGGGATCACGTGGTAGAGCAGGACCTGCTCGATCGCGTCCACCCCCACCGCGTCGACCAGCGTCTGGAACGTCTGACGCTCCGACCACTGGAACCGGCCGGTCAGGTCCTTGGCGAGGAGCCGGAAGGAGAGGTCGGTCGGGGCGAACGCGGTGAGCGGCACGTTGCCGTCGGTCAGCACCTTGACCGGGCTGTCGGGCTTGGCCGCCAGCACGGCCAGCACGGCCTCGGTGAGGATGTCGAAGTCGCCGGCGTTGTTGTCGAACTGGTTGCCGTCAGAGGTCAGCACGGCCGCGAGGCTCTGGTTGCCCAGCGGCTCGGAAGAGCCGGACGCCTGGGCCGGCAGCGCCGCCCCCGCGGCGAGCAGCGAGGTGGTCGCGAGCGTGGCGAGCATGGTGCGGATCTTCATGAGATTCCTCCCTGAGCGGGACTGCCCGATGCAGCCCTTCTGGAGGTGTTTCGCCCCTGAGGGCTCCGTTGGATTTGCCCGCGCCGAGATTTCTCGGATTCCGACCCGTGATCCCCAAGAATGGGCATCACCCCAGCTGGCGGATCACCTTCGCCGGCTGGCCCACGGCCAGCACCCCGGCGGGCAGGTCCGAGACGACCACCGCACCCGCCCCCACGACCGTGTTCTCCCCGATCGTCACCCCCGGGCAGACGATCACGCCGCCGCCCAGCCACACGTTGTCGCCGATGGTGATCGGTGCCGCGCCCTCCCACTTGTCCTTGCGCTGCTGCGCGTCCAGGGGGTGGGTGGGGGTGAGCAGCTGCACGTGCGGTCCGATCTGCACGTCCGCCCCGATGGTGATCGGGGCGACGTCCAGCGCGGTCAGGCCGAAGTTGACGAAGGTCCGCGGCCCGATGGTGATCCGGTCGCCGTAGTCCAGGTAGACCGGGGTCCGCACCTCGACGTCCTCCCCCACCTCGCCCAGCAGCTCCTCCAGGAGCCGGCGCCGGGTCTGCGGGTCGCCGGGGTCGGAGGCGTTGTACGCGGCCATCCGCTGCTGGGCCGCCGCGGTCAGCGCGGCGATCTCGCTGTCGGTGATGTAGGGCTGGCCCGCGAGCATCCGCTCGCGCATCGTCATCACGCCGGGCAGGTCGCTGGTCGTCATGGGGCCACGCTAGACGACGGTGGCGCCGTCCCCGGACCCCGCGGCCAGCCGTCCGGCGTACTCGTCGATCTCGCCGAGCAGCCGAGCGCGCACGTCGTCGGAGGCGAACGACCCTTCGACGCCCTCCTTGGCCAGCGCCACCACACCGTCCCGGTCGAGGCCGAGCAGCCCGGCCGCGATCTCGTACTCCCGGTTCAGCGTCGTGCCGAACATCGGCGGGTCGTCGGAGTTCACCGAGAACCTCACCCCGGCGTCGCGGAACGCCACGATCGGGTGCTGCGCGAGCTCGGCCACGGCGCCCGTGGCCAGGTTGGAGGAGGGACAGACCTCGAGCGGGACGCCGGTCCGGGCCAGGTGCTCCAGCAGGGCGGGGTCCTGGGCGGCGGAGGTGCCGTGGCCGATCCGCTCGGCGCCCAGCAGGTCGAGGGCGTCCCAGACCGTCCCCGGTCCGGTGGTCTCCCCCGCGTGCGGCACCGACCGCAGCCCGGCCGCCCGGGCCGCGTCGAAGTGCGGCTGGAACTGCGGCCGCGGGACGCCGATCTCCGGGCCGCCCAGGCCGAATCCGACCAGCCCGTCGGGAGCGTGCTTGGTGGCGTAGGTCAGCGTGGCGTCGGCTGCTGGGATCCCGGCCTCGCCGGGGATGTCGTAGATCCAGCGCAGCACCAGACCGAAGTCGCGCTCGGCGGCCAGCCGGGCGTCCTCGATCGCCTCGGTGTACGCCTCGATCGGCATCCCCCGGTCGGGCTCGTGCGGCCGCACCGAGGTGTACGGCGTGCAGGTGAGCTCGGCGTACCGCACCTGCTGGCCCTGCGCGAGCTCGCGCGCCACCTCGTAGGTGAGCAGCCGGACGTCCTCCGGGGTCCGGACGAGGTCCACCACGGCGAGGTAGACCTCGATGAAGTGGGCGAAGTCGCGGAACTCGTAGAACGCCGCCAGCTGCTCGGGGTCAGCCGGGACCGTGCCCGGGTGGCGCGCCGCCAGCTCGGCCACGATCCGGGGCGAGGCGGAGCCGACGTGGTGCACGTGCAGCTCCGCCTTGGGCAGCCCGGCGATGAACGACGTCAGATCCATGGCGCGCAGTCTGCCCCACCCCTGCTCGGCGTGGTCAGGCGAAGTAGAGCCCCAGCGCCAGCGGCACGAACCCCGCGATCAGCCAGGGCGTCAGCAGCGACATCTGGTTGATCACCCGCGTTCCGACGATCGCCAGCAGGCAGACGATCGTGGCGATCGTGATCAGCACCGGGAACGCTCCCGGGTTGTCCACGGTCAGCGCCAGCAGCACCAGCCCGCCGGCGAAGTGAGCCGCCGTGGTCAGGACCAGGGCGGAGATGATCCACTTCTGGACGCGTTCGACCTGCACGGCTCCCCCTCAGCCCAGCAGGGCGGCGAGCTCGGCGGGCCCGCCCTCGAACCGCTCACCGTCGACCATCACCGTGGGCGTGCCGGTGACGCCCTCCTCGAAGGCGTGCTCCGTGGCGTTCTCCACCCACAGGTCGAAGGTGCCGTCCTCGATCCCGGGGCGCACCTCGGACTCCTCGGCCCCCGCCTCCACGGCGCGGTCGATCAGCCAGTCCTTGTCGGGCAGGTCGCCGGACTCGGCGGGCTGCTCCTTGAAGAGGAGGTCGTGGAACTTCTTGGCGACCTCGGGGCCCGACTTGTCCAGCACCACGGCGAAGGCGTTCGCGGCGTCCTTGGAGTAGTCGCCGTACTGGCCGAGGATCTCGATCGGGTAGTACTTCACCTGCACCTTGCCGTCCTCGGCCGCCTTGTCCAGCATGTCGGCCGTGGCCAGCTCGAACTGGGCGCACGCCGGGCAGAGGAAGTCCTCGTAGATCTCCACGGTGCGCGGGGCGTCGTCCTCGCCGGTGGCCAGGGCGAACTCGTCGGTGATGTTCGCGGGCACGGCCGCGTTCTCCCGGGCCGAGTCCTTCGCCTGCTGGTACCAGAAGATGCCGCCGATGGCCGCGATCACGGCCAGCACGACGCCGCCCACGATCAGCCGCTCCTTGAGCTTGCGGCGGGCACGCTCGCGGGCCAGCGCCTCGGCCTGCCGGGCAGCCTTCTCCCGGCGTGCCTCGCGCCTGGCCTGCTGAGCGGCCTTCTCCTCAGCCCTCGAGCGACCGGGCTTCTTCGGGGGGTTCGCCATCATCGTTCCTTTCCACGTCGAGCTCCGGGTCATGTCCCGGGTCACGCCCATCTGGGCGGAAGATCAGGTTGTCCAGCGCGAGCCGCGTGCGCGGCCAGCGCACCAGCCACAGGGAGGCCAGCATCAGCAGCACGTCGCGAGCGATCTCCCAGGGGTACTCCGAGGAGGCGCCCTCCTTCTCGCCGCCGCCGCCGAAGCAGCCGCAGTCGATCTCCAGGCCACGGGCCCAGGCCGAGGCGATCCCGGCGATGAAGATCGCGAACAGGAGGGCCGAGACGAGCCCGCCGGCGCGGGTCAGCACGCCGAGCACCAGGCAGATCCCCACCACCACCTCGATCGCCGGCAGCAGGAACCCCACCGTCGGGACCAGGGTCTCGGGCAGGATCTCGTAGGCCCGCACCGCCTGGGCGCTCTCCACGGGGTCGGGCAGCTTGAGTGCGCCGGCCACGATCCACACCCCGCCGGTCACCAGACGGGCGACGGTGCCGATCCACGGCCGGGCCACTGGCCAGAGGTTGCGCTGCACGTAGTCACCCTAGGTCGGGAGTCTGAGTACGCGCTGAGCGGGGCGTGAAGCGGCGCCGTGAGCCTGGACACGCGCGGAGAGACGGACCACGGACCTGGGCCAGTAGGGTGGATCGGGTGAGCGACAGACTGGTGTGGATCGACTGTGAGATGACCGGCCTCGACCTCGGGGCAGACGCGCTGATCGAGGTCGCCGCGCTCGTCACCGACTTCGAGCTGAACGTGATCGGCGACGGCGTCGACGTGATCATCAAGCCCCCGGCCGAGGCCCTGGAGCAGATGGTGGACTTCGTCCGCTCGATGCACGAGACCTCGGGCCTGCTCAAGGAGCTCGACGGCGGCATGGCGATGGCGGAGGCGGAGGAGCAGGTGCTCGCCTACATCCGCGAGCACTGCCCCGACGGGAGCCGCCCTCCGCTGGCCGGCAACACGATCGGCACGGACCGGGCCTTCCTGGCCCGCGACATGCCCACCCTCGAGGGACACCTGCACTACCGCAACATCGACGTCTCCTCGATCAAGGAGCTCTCCCGCCGGTGGTACCCGCGGGCCTACTTCGCCTCCCCCGCCAAGCGCGGCAACCACCGCGCGCTCGCCGACATCCAGGAGAGCATCGAGGAGCTGCGCTACTACCGCGAGGCCGTCTTCGTGGCGCCCCCCGGCCCGGACTCCGCGACCGCGAAGGAGATCGCCGCCAAGCACGCCGGCGCCCTGACCGGCCTCGGCCTGGAGCCGGAGCAGAGCGCCGACTCCACGGGTGCCAGCCCGGATGCGGAGCAAACGGCTCCTTAGGGCTACACTCTTCCACGGCCCCGGCACCACCGGGGCCTCATGGTGGGCGTAGCTCAGCTGGTAGAGCGCCGCGTTGTGGTCGCGGATGTCGCGGGTTCAAGTCCCGTCGTTCACCCCAGGTAGAAGGCCCCCGGGCCGCGGAGACGCGGACCGGGGGCCTTCGTCCGTTCCCGGGGCCGACTGCCCCAGCCGAGCCGCGGGCGAGCCGGCGATCAGCTGGCGAGGCTCGTCTCGTCCTTGCCGTACGTCGTCTGCTCGGCCGTCCCGGCCGCCGACGCGGTTGCGACGCCCTGGGCGAGCTGCACGGGAACGGGGTCGGCCCCCTCCAACGGGAGGCGCACCCGGAAGGTGGACCCGACGCCGTGCCCGGACTCCATGTCGATGACCCCGCCGTGGGTCTCCACGATCGCGCGAGCGATGGACAGGCCCAGGCCGCTGCCCTGGGTAGCCCGCTCGTGCGCGATCCGGGAGCGGAAGAACCGGTCGAACAGCTGGCCCTGCTCCTCGGGCGGCACCCCGATGCCGGTGTCGCGCACGGCGAGCACGGCGCAGGCCCCTTGGACCTCGAGGGAGATGTCGATCCGGCCCTCGGGCTCGGTGAACTTCACCGCGTTGCCGAGGAGGTTGACCAGGACCCGGCCGAGCCGCTCCTCGTCGCCGATCACCAGGACCTGCTCCTCGGGCAGCGACAGGGAGCAGTCGATCTCGGCCGAGAGCATCGCCGGGCTCATCTCCTCGCGGGCGCCGGCCACCACGTCCCGCAGGTCCAGCTGGCAGGTGGCGACCGCGAGGCTCCCGTCCTGGATGCGGGAGAGCATCAGCAGGTCGTCGATCAGGGAGAGCAGCCGCCGGCTGTTCCCCTTCACCCGGCCCAGCGCCTGGACCTGGCCCTGGTGCAGCGGCCCGAACCCGCCCTCCTCCAGCATCTCCAGGTAGCCCAGGATGCTGGTGATCGGCGTACGCAGCTCGTGGCTGACACCGGAGACGAACGAGTCCTTGACCGCGTCCACCTCGCGCTGGTGCTCCAGCGCTCGCCGCTCCACCTCGAGCGCCTCCTCCAGCACGCGCTGCTGCTGCACCCGGTGGGTGACGTCCTCACCGGTGCTGACGTAGCCGATGGGTGCGCCGCTCTCGTCCACCAGCCGCGACATGGAGAGCTGGAGGGTGCGCACGGACCCGTCCTTGTGCAGGAACTCCACGTCCATCGCCCCACGCCCGGGTCGGGCGAGCTCGAGCGTGACCGCGGCGTAGTCGGCCTCGATCCCCAGCCGCGTCGCCAGGCGCTGGACCTCGGCGGCGGTGTGGAACATCCGCGGCGAGCGGCCGAGCACCTCTTCGGGGGCGTAGCCCAGCAGCGCGGACGCCCCGGGGTTGAAGAGGTCCAGGTGACCGTTCCGGTTGGTGCCGATGATCGCGATGCTCGACGCGCCCTGGACCAGCTGCTCGACCTTGGCCTTCTCACGCCCGACCTGCCAGCTCTGCCGCCGCTGCGCGCCGACCGCGATCGCGAACGGGATGCAGCTGAGCGCGCAGGCGCAGATGAACAGAGCGAGCACCGCGGCGAAGAGCTCGGCCTCCAGGTGGGTGGTGGTCTCGTCGACGGCCGTCGGACCGAAACCCTGGGTGGTCATGGAGTGGGCGATCACCGCGACCACCATCAGCTGGACCAGCGTCTCGCGCATGGGCGCACGCAGCGCCGCCCAGCCGAGGAAGGGGATGAGCACGAAGGCGAGGCTCACCGGGGAGTCCAGCGGGGAGAAGACCACGACGGTCGCCGTCACGGTGCCGACCCACTGGAGCACCCGCTCGGGCAGCGGTGCCACCCCGCGGTAGCGGGCCCGGCCCATGAAGTGCGGCACCATCACCAGGTACGAGGCCAGGTGCGGCAGGGCGACGGCCATCGCGATCACCCACCAGTCGGCGAGGCCGACGGCCACGCCCACCCCGGTGCACACCACGGCGGCGGCCACCGACCCGGCAGCACTGGCGGCGATGAAGCGCCGCAGGTCCCGCTCGTTGAGCAGCGCCGGGCGGCGCTGTCCGCGCTGGGTGGTCACCTCGGAGACCAGCCAGGCACCCAGCCCGCCGGCGAGGCTCCAGCCCACCGCCACCACGGGGTCGCGTCCGGCCGAGAGGTAGAGCCCGACCGCGATCGCCACCAGGAGCACCAGCAGCGCGGGCCGCGGGGGCCGGGGCACGAGCAGCAGGACGCCGGCCATCAGGCCGACCGGGAACGCCTCCGCGACCACGGCGGCGTCCGACTGCACGCCGAGCGCGTAGAAGCCCACGAGCGCGTAGAAGCCCACCAGAAGGAGCAGCCCGATCCGGTTCCCACGGGTCATCCCCGGCGCCTCCTCCCCCATGACGATCCTGCCGCCGACACTAAACTTGCCGGAAACCTATTGCCGCGGTTTCGGGGCGGGGATCCCCCGTTCGGTGGTTTAGGTTGACCAGGTGACCACCAGCATGACTAGAAATGACTACGACGTCGTCGTGGTCGGCGGCGGCCACAACGGCCTGGTCTCCGCGGCGTACCTCGCCCGGGCCGGCCTCTCGGTTCTGGTCCTCGAGAGACTCCCGCACGTGGGCGGCGCCGCGGTCTCCACCCAGACCTTCCCCGGCCTGCCGGCCCGTCTCTCCCGCTACTCCTACCTGGTCAGCCTGATGCCCGAGCAGGTGATGGCCGAGCTGGACCTGGACGTGCGGCTGGTCTCGCGCCGGACCGCCTCCTACACCCCGTACGCCCGCGACGGCATGGCCGGCGGGCTGCTGGTGGAGCGCCGGGAGGGTGAGGCCACCCGGCGGTCCTTCCGCGAGCTGACCGGCAGCGACGAGGAGTACGACGCCTGGCGCCGCTTCTACGACGAGGTCGGCACCTTCGCCGAGGTGGTGGCCCCGACCCTGACCCAGCCGCTCCCCCTCGAGCGGGACGTGGCCGCCAAGGTCGAGCCCGAGCTGTGGCACGACCTGGTGCGCGAGCCGCTGGGGACGGCCGTACGCCGCCGGTTCGCGAACGACACCGTGCGGGGGGTGGTGGCCACCGACGCGCTGATCGGCACGTTCGCCTCGCTCGACGACGTCTCGCTGGTGCAGAACCGCTGCTTCCTCTACCACCTGGTCGGCAACGGCACCGGCGAGTGGCGGGTCCCGGTCGGGGGGATGGGCTCGGTGACCGACGCACTCGCCCGGTCGGCCGTCGAAGCGGGCGCGGAGCTGGTCACAGGCGCCGGGGTGAGCGCGATCCGTCCCCAGGGCGACGGGGCCGAGGTGACCTGGCACGACGGCACCCGTGAGCACGGGGTGACCTGCCGGCGGGTGCTGTCGGGGGTGGCGCCGTGGGTGCTGAAGATCCTGCTCGGCGAGCCGGAGGAACCGGCGAGCAAGCCCGAGGGCTCCCAGCTCAAGATCAACCTGCTGCTGGAGCGGCTCCCCCGCCTGCGGTCCGGCATCGATCCCGAGGTCGCGTTCGCCGGCACCCTGCACCTGGCCGAGGACTACTCGCAGGTCGAGGCTGCCTGGGCGCAGGCGGCCGCCGGGCGGATGCCTGACGTGCTACCGGGAGAGGTCTACTGTCATTCACTCACCGACCCCTCGATCCTCGGCGACCTCGTCGGGACGGGAGCGCACACGATGACGTACTTCGGACTGCACACCCCCGCCTCGCTCTTCGAGGGGGACCGCGAGGCCGCCAAGGCACAGGCGGTGGAGCGGGCGCTGGCCTCGCTCGACGAGCACCTGGTCGAGCCCATCGCCTCCTGCCTGATGACCGACGCCGAGGGCCGCCCGTGCCTGGAGGCGAAGGTGCCCCAGGACGTCGAGGCCGACCTGGCGATGCCCGGCGGACACATCTTCCACGGCCACCTGGAGTGGCCCTGGGCGCCGAACCGCGCGCGGCTGGAGACACCCGCGCAGCGCTGGGGCGTGGCCACCGACGACGAGGCCGTGCTGCTCTGCGGCTCCGGCGCCCGGCGCGGCGGCGCCGTCTCCGGGATCGGCGGCCACAACGCCGCCCGGGCCGTGCTGGAGGCGCTGTGAACGGCGACGTGCTGGCCATCGTCCAGGCCGGCGGCCAGGGCTCCCGGATGGATGTGCTGACCCGGGAGCGTGCCAAGCCGGCCCTGCCGTACGGCGGCACCCACCGGCTCATCGACTTCGCCCTCAGCAGCATGCTGCACTCGGGGCTGCGCGACGTCTGGGTCAGCCTGGAGTACCAGGTGGCCTCGATCGACCAGTACCTCGCGGGCGGCCGGCCCTGGGACCTGGACTCAAGTCGCGGCGGGTTCCGCCGGATGGTGCCGCAGACCGGGAGCGGACCGGCCACCGAGGACGGCTTCGCCTTCGGCAACGGCGATCTGCTGCTACGGATGGCGCGCGACCTGGAGGCCCGGGCTGCGGAGACCCTGGTGGTCACCAGCGCCGACCACGTCTTCAACGCCGACCTGCGCGACGTGATCGCCGAGCACCGCGGCTCCGGCGCCGCGGCCACGGTGCTGACCAGCGAGGTGACCAAGAAGGAGGCCAGCCAGAACGTGGTGCTGGAGACCGCCTCCGACGGCACCGTGACGGCGGTGCACGAGAAGCCGTCGCGGCCCGTCACCGGCACGGTGGCCACCGAGGTGTTCGTCTACCAGACGGCTCCCCTGCTCGAGGCCCTCTTCCGCCTACGCGCCCGGTTGGCGGGCGAGACCGACGACGACGACAGCGGGATCGGCGACTTCGGCGAGCACCTCCTGCCCGACCTGGTCGCGCGCGGGCTGGTGCGTGCGGAGCCGCTGCCCGGATACTGGCGCGACCTGGGCCGCCCCGAGGTCTACCTCCAGGGTCACCGCGACCTGCTCGCCGGCAAGGTCGACGTCTTCGACCACCCCGACCGCCCCGTGCTCACCCACTGGCCGGACCGCGGGCCTTCGCGGGTGCGTCCCAGCGGCGAGCTCTCCGACAGCCTGCTCGCCCCCGGCTGCGACGTGGCCGGCGCGGTGCGCCGCAGCGTGCTGGGGCCGGGCGTGGTGATCGAGGAGGGCGCGCTCGTCGAGGACGCCGTGCTCTTCGCCGGCACCGTGGTGCGCCGCGGTGCCCGGGTCACGACCAGCATCCTGGACGCAGGCGTCGAGATCGGACGGGACGCCGTCGTCGGCACCCCGCCCACCTCGCGGGTGGCCCGGGAGGAGGAGCTGGTGATGGTCGGCCAGGACTCTTCCGTGGCGGAGCGGACATCGCTGCCGGCCGGGTCCCGGGTCGAGCCCGGCTCCACCGTGTGAACCGACCGCGCGAGGGGTCAAGGGACCCCCACCCCCGCACCCGATTTCTCTCGCGCCCCACCCGCTGGTAGTGTTTCCCTCGCTTCACCGGGCGCCATTAGCTCAATTGGCAGAGCAGCTGACTCTTAATCAGCGGGTTCGGGGTTCGAGTCCCTGATGGCGTACAGATCGCAGCACCGAAAGCCCCTGACCGGGAGTCCCGGTCAGGGGCTTTCTCGTGCCTGGGGGTCAGCGACACGGCGCCGCCGGGCGTCCTCGCCGCGCGGTTGCGCCCGCGCGAAGCACGGGTCAGGCTGGAGACATGTCCGCCACGCTGTCCGACCTCGAGTCCTTCCTCTCCGACGCCCGGGTCGACCCGGCGGTCCTCGAGCTGCGTCCGGACTACCGGGCGCTCCTGGTCGCGGTCAGCGGACTCGCTCCCGCCTCCAGCGACGAGGAGAGCGAGGAGCTGCTGCTCGCCGCCGAGCAGTCCGCCCGCGAGTCGCTGGCCGTGGCACCGGTGCAGGACCTGCCGCACGTCGCCGCCTGGCGCGAGGCCTACCGGGCCTTCGGCGCCAAGCCGCAGCGCACGCGCAACAGCCTGGAGGCGCTGATGCGCCGTGCCGACTCGGGGCTGCCCCGGGTCAACCGGCTCACCGACCTCTACAACGCCGTCTCGGTGCTCCACCAGGTGCCGCTGGGCGGAGAGGACCTGGACCGTTACGCGAGCTCCCCGCAGCTGGTGCGGGCCACCGGCGAGGAGCCCTTCGACACGCTGGCCCAGGGCGAGCCGGTCACCGAGCACCCCGAGCCCGGCGAAGTGGTGTGGCGCGACGCCGAGGGCGTCACCTGCCGCCGGTGGAACTGGCGCCAGGGACGCCGTACGCAGCTGCGGGACGAGACCACGGCGGCGATCTTCATCCTCGACGCGCTCGACCCGATGACGGACGAGCAGCTGCACGCCGCCGCCGACGACCTGCTGACCCACCTGGGCAACGGCGCCTCCGAGCTGGTCAGCGCCCGGCGGCTGCTCGGCCGCTCCGGAGCCTGACCCGGGGAGCAGAGGCCCGGGAGCCTGGCCCCTGGTGAACGTGGCTCAGAGGTAGAGGCCGGTGTCGCCGCCCTCGAGCCGCTCGGCGGCCACGGCGTGGACGTCCCGCTCGCGCATGACGACGTACACCTCGGCGTTGACCTCGACCTCGGCCTTGTCCTCGGCGTCGAAGAGCACCCGGTCCCCCACCTCGACCGCGCGGGCGTGCGGGCCGGTGGCGACCACCTTGGCCCAGCTCAGCCGCCGGGCACCCATGGCCGCGGTCGCCGGGATGACGATGCCGCCGTTGGAGCGTCGCTCTCCCGCCTCCTGGTCGGGCTCGACCAGGATCCGGTCGTGCAGCATCTTGATCGCGGCGCCGCCCCGGCCGCCCGAGAGGTGGCTCGGCTCAGTCACGTGCGATCTTGCGGATCACCGCGAAGAGCAGCACCACGCCCACCACCCCGGCCGCAGCCTTGAGGATGTTGTCGGTGCGCGGGGCGCCCGTGTCGGGATCCACGAAGTGCGCCTTGGTCGAAGCCACCTCGCGGTTCACGATCGTCTTCGGGCTCGCACGGTAGAGCAGCTGGTCGATGGTTCCGGCCAGGCGGTCTCGGGTCATCTCGATCTCGCGCTCGAGCGCGGACACGTCTTGGGTCACTCTGGAAGGCTACCAATGGTGGTGGGGTCGAAGCCGAACGGCAGTTCGAGGCGGTGCCGAGCCATCAGCTCGCGGTCGGTCAGCACGTCGTACGTCGACCCGTCGGCCACCACGACGCCCTCGCTGAGCACCACCGAGCGGGGGCAGAGCTCCAGCGCGTAGGGCAGGTCGTGGGTGACCATCAGCACGGTGATGTCCAGGGAGCGGAGGATGTCGGCGAGCTCGCGCCGGCTGGCCGGGTCGAGGTTGGAGCTGGGCTCGTCGAGCACCAGGATCTCCGGCTGCATGGCCAGCACGGTGGCGACGGCCACCCGCCGGCGCTGGCCGTAGGAGAGGTGGTGCGGGGGCCGGTCGGCGTGCTCGGCCATCCCGACCGCCTCCAGCGCCGCGAGCACCCGGGCTTCCAGCTCCCGGCCGCGCAGCCCGAGGTTCGCCGGCCCGAACGCGACGTCCTGGCGGACGGTGCCGAGGAAGAGCTGGTCGTCGGGGTCCTGGAAGACGATCCCGACCCGGCGACGGATCTCCCCGAGGTTCTTTCCGGCCACCGGCAGCCCGCTGACGGTGACGCTCCCGGCGCCCGCGGTCAGGATCCCGTTGAGGTGGAGCACCAGCGTGGTCTTGCCCGCGCCGTTGGGCCCGAGCAGCGCCACCCGCTCGCCGGCGTGCACGTGCAGGTCGACGCCGAACAGCGCCTGGTGGCCGTCGGGGTAGGCGTGCGCGAGGCCACGGACCTCCAGCACGGGGACGCTCACCGGGGCAGCCGCCCGTCGTACCCGCGGGAGAGCATCGCCAGGTGCACCCGCTCGCCGCGCTCGTAGGAGCGGATGAACAGCGCCCCCAGGGAACGGGCGAGCACCGGCCAGTGGCGCGGCGAACGCGGGTCGACGCCCCGCGACAGCATCGCGGTCCTCATCCGCGCCAGCTCGTCGAGCACCACCTCCAGGTAGCGGACCATGAATCCCATGATCTGCACCAGCAGGTCGGGCATCCGCAGCCGCTCCAGACCGCCGACCACCTCGTGCGGCTCGGTGGTCGCCGCGAGCGTCAGCGCCGCGACCACGCCCAACGTCCCCTTCATCAGCAGGCCCGCGGCGGCGACGAGGCCGGCCTCGGAGAGCGGGAGCCCCAGCACGTCGACCCGCGGGCCGACGGCTACGAAGGGCACGAGGAGGGCGAAGACGACGAACGGCAGCTCGATCACCATCCGCCGGGCCAGGTAGCCCCAGGGCACCCGGGAGGTCGCCACGACCGCCAGCAGCACCAGCGCGTAGCCGGCGAAGACTGGGTAGGCGTCACGCGGGGTGGCGACCACGACCAGCATGAAGACCAGCACCGCGACGATCTTCAGGTGGGCCGGAGCCCGGTGCACCGGGCTGTGACCGTGGTAGTGCAGCAGGTGGCCGTGCCCGGCGCCCACCCCTACTCCCGACTCGAGTCGGGACCGGAACCACGACGCCTGACCACCCAGAAGATCCCGCCCGCGAGGAGCAGCACCGTCCCGGACCCGAGCAGCCCCGCGAGAGCACCGCTGAGCCGGGCGTCCTCGACGCCCTTGACCTGGTAGTCGGCGAGCGGGCCGTCCCCGGCTGCGTGCTCGTCCGCGCTGTCGAGGAAGCCGGTCTGCTCGGCGACGTGCTCGAGCCCGTCGGGGTTGCTGCTGGCGTAGTAGCTCAGCCCGCCGGCGACCAGGAGGGAGACGAGCAGACCGGCCAGCCAGAGCCGGGTGCCGCGCCGACTCCGGACCGGGCGGGGCGAGTCCAGCTGCTCCGTGCTCATCCCTGCATCCCGGAGGGACGGATCTCCAGCGGCCGCGAGCCCAGCAGGGGGCGGGCGCCGTAGACCAGGTCCGGGCGGACCGCGATCACGCTGCCGACCACCAGGAAGGTCACCACCGCCTCGCCGACGCCGATCAGCGTGTGCCAGCCGAGCATCGCGGCGAGCAGCGTGCCCGTGTCCACCGGCGCCGTCCCGCCCACGGCGAAGAGCCCGGTGAAGACCAGCGCGGCCGCCGGGACGCTCACCAGAGCACCGCCGCCGGCGGCGAACGGCACCATCGAGAGCCGCTTCGGCAGGACCGCGCGCAGTCCGGTGAAGACCAGCCAGCCGACCCCGACGGCGACCAGGGAGAGCAGGGTGACGTTGGTGCCCAGGGCGGTGATGCCGCCGTCGGCCATCATCAGCGCCTGCACGACCAGCACCACGGCGACCGCCAGCACCCCCGTCCACGGGCCCACCAGGACCGCCGCCAGGGCGCCGCCCATCAGGTGCCCGCTGGTGCCGGCCCCGACCGGGAAGTTCACCATCTGTCCGGCGAAGACGAAGGTGGCCACGAGCCCGGCCATCGGGGCGGTACGGTCGTCGAGTTCCCGACGAGCCCCGCGCAGGGCCACCGCGATCCCCCCGGCGGCCACCACCCCGGTCACCACCGAGGTGGGTGCGTCGAGGAATCCGTCGGGTACGTGCATACGCTCCACCATGAGCGCACTGCAAACGATTGGCAATAGCCAATTGCACATGACTGGCAACAAGGAGCAGCACAGATGAGCGACCGCCTCACCGTCGGCGACCCGGCCCCCGACTTCACCCTCACCTCCGACACCGGCGAGCAGGTCTCCCTGGCGGACCTGCGCGGCCGGCGCGTGATCGTGTACTTCTACCCCGCCGCGATGACGCCGGGCTGCACCAAGCAGGCGTGCGACTTCACCGACTCCCTCGCCTCGCTGCAGGCCGCGGGCTACGAGGTGGTGGGCATCTCCCCCGACAAGCCGGAGAAGCTGGCGAAGTTCCGCGAGCGGGACGCCCTGACGATCACCCTGCTCTCAGACCCCGACAAGGCGACCATGCAGGCGTACGACGCCTTCGGCGAGAAGAAGCTCTACGGCAAGGTCGTGGAGGGCGTGATCCGCTCCACCGTGGTCGTGGATCCCGAGGGCAACGTCGAGCTCGCGCAGTACAACGTGAAGGCGACCGGCCACGTGGCCAAGCTCCGTCGCGACCTGAAGCTGGACGCCGCCTAGACTGCAGCGGCCGTCGCTCACGCGGCGGCGAACGCCGAAGTGGTGGAACTGGCAGACACGCAGGTTTTAGGTACCTGTGCCTTCGGGTGTGCGGGTTCGAGTCCCGCCTTCGGCACCAGGAGCGGGTGAGCGTCCGCTCTTCCCGGATGTGACCTGAACCACTACGGTCCGGCCATGGACTCCGCGCTGACGACCATCGGTCTGCCGATCGCCCTGGGCATCATCATGTTCGGCCTCGGTCTGGACCTGACCCTCGGCGACTTCCGCCGGGTCGCCCGGACGCCGAAGGCGGTGACGATCGCGCTGGTGTGCCAGCTGGTGCTGATGCCGGCGATCTGCTTCGGACTGGTGGTGGTCTTCGACCTGCCCGCCCTGCTGGGGATCGGCATGCTGCTGCTCGCCGCCTCCCCGGGCGGGACCACCGCAGCGCTGTTCAGCCACCTCTTCCGCGGCGACGTGGCGCTCAACATCTCGCTCACCGCGATCAACTCGGTGGTCGCGGTCTTCACCCTGCCGCTGATCACCGGGGCGGCCATCGCCTTCTACGACCGCCAGGACGAGGTCGCGATGCCGCTGGACGAGATCGTCAAGGTCTTCGCCCTGATCATCCTGCCCGTGGGGCTGGGCATGCTGGTCCGTGACCGGCGTCCCGGGTTCGCCGCGGCGATGGACCGGCCGGTGCGCCTCGGGTCGGCAGTGATCCTCGCCGTCCTGGTGATCGGCATCCTGATCGACCAGCGCGCCGAGGTCGGTGACTACCTGGCCGACATCGGCCTGGTCGCCGCACTCTTCTGCGCCCTCAGCCTGATCGTGGGGTACGCCGTCCCTCGGGCGCTGGGCATCTCCGGCCCCCAGTCGATCTCGTCGTCGATGGAGATCGGGGTGCACAACTCCACCCTGGCGATCTTCGTCGCGGTCGAGGTGCTGGACTCCACGGAGATCTCCGTGCCGGCTGCGGTCTACTCGATCATCATGTTCGTCTTCGCCGCACTCTGGGGCAGCTGGGTCGCGCGGCGGGTGCGGGCCGACGAGCCCGCCCCCGCCGTCGCGGCCTGATCAGCCCAACACGAATCAGCCCAGCACGAATCAACCCAGGACCTGCGCCACCACCGGGGCCAGCGCCCGCAGCGCCCTCCCCCGGTGGGAGATCTCGTCCTTCTCGGCCGGGTCCAGCTCGGCCGAGGTCCGACCGTCCGACGCGTGCTCGTCGGCGACGAAGAGGACGTCGTACCCGAAGCCGCCGGTACCACGGACCTCGCGGATGATCCGGCCGTCCATCCGGCCGTGCAGCACGTGCTCCTCGCCGCCGGGCAGGCAGAGCGCGACCGCACAGGCGAAGTGGGCGCCACGACACTCGTCGGGCACGTCGGCGATCTGGTCGAGCAGCAGCGCGTTGTTGCGCGCGTCCACCTCGGCCCGGTCGCCGCGCGTCCCGCTCCACCGGGCCGAGAGCACACCCGGCATGCCGTTCAGGGCGTCGACGCACAACCCGCTGTCGTCGGCGATCGTCGGTCGGCCCGAGGCCTTGACCCCCGCCCGCGCCTTGACCAGCGCGTTCCCCTCGAAGGTCGGCTGGTCCTCCACCGGCTCGTCGTACGCCGCGACGTCGTCGAGGCCGAGCACCACCACGTCGGGCAGCCACTGCGAGAGGATCCGCTGCATCTCCGCGAGCTTCTTGGCGTTGCGCGAGGCGAGGAAGACCTCAGCCACGGAGGCCTCCCGGGAGCGGCTTGGCGAGCTCCTCGCGCTGGAGCCGGGTCAGGTCGGCGCAGCCCTTCTCCCCCAGGGCGAGCAGCGCGTCCAGCTCGGAGCGCTCGAAGGCGGCACCCTCGGCGGTCCCCTGCACCTCGATGAACTTGCCCTCGCCGGTCATCACGATGTTCATGTCGGTCTCGGCCCGCACATCCTCCTCGTAGGGCAGGTCGAGCCGGGGCACGCCGTCGATGATGCCCACGCTCACCGCGGCGACCGAGCCGGTCAGGGGCTCCCCGGTGAGCGAGCCCGTGGCACGCAGGTGCTCGATGGCGTCCGCCAGGGCGACGTACGCCCCGGTGATCGCGGCGGTGCGCGTGCCGCCGTCGGCCTGCAGGACGTCGCAGTCGAGCTGGATCGTGTTCTCCCCCAGCGCCTGGTAGTCGATCACCGCACGCAGCGACCGGCCGATCAGTCGGGAGATCTCGTGGGTGCGCCCGCCGATCCGGCCCTTGACCGACTCGCGGTCCGAGCGGGTGTTGGTGGCCGAGGGGAGCATCGCGTACTCCGCGGTGACCCAGCCGAGGCCGGAGCCCTTGCGCCAGCGCGGCACGCCGACCGAGGCGGACGCGGCGCAGAGCACCCGGGTGCGGCCGAACTCGACCAGCACCGAGCCGGCCGGGTGGTCCTGCCACCCTCGGGTGAAGCGGATCTCGCGCAGCTCGTCGTCGGCACGCCCGTCGGCGCGGGTCAGGGAGGTCTCAGTCATGGCCACGACCCTAGTCGTGACCACCGACCGGTCCGTCCCTCAGGCGACGTCCTCGGCAGCCGCGCGCAGCAGCTCGGCGAGCCGGTCGTGGTCGCGCAGGATCTCCTGCTCGGGACCGACCACGACCAGAGCGGCGGGTCCCTCGGCGTCGTGACCGTCCTCGCCCGCCTCCGCCTCGCCCTCCGAGCGGGGCAGGGGCCAGGGCAGCGCCAGGCAACCGATGCCGGGTGAGTTCCACGAGCGCTCGACGACGGGCTCGCCGCGTCGCAGGCGGTCCAGCAGGTCGTGCACCTCCTCGGGGCTCCGCGGCGCACCGGCGGCCCGCGTGGGCCACGGGGAGACGTCCAGGTGCGGAGACAGGTCCGCGGGCGGCAGCTGGGCCAGCAGGGCGAGCCCGGCAGCGGTCTCCCACAGGTGGTTCGCCGGCTCGGCGGGAGCCGGCAGCGGGGAGTCCGGCTCCCGGGGCTCCACCGCGAGCGGGTGCGCGCCACTGGTGCGCAGCTGGACCACGGCCGTGGTCTGGCCGGTCTGGTCGCGGAGCCGACGGGCCAGCTGGACGGCCCGGCCGCGCAAGGGGGTGGTGAACGCGCCGGAGGACAGGAGCAGGGCGCGCGGCCCCAGCACGTGCAGGCGGCCGGTCCGCTCGACCCAGCCCTCCTCCAGGAGGGCTCGCAGCACCCGGGAGACCCCGGCCTTGTCCACCTGCAGTCGACGGGCTACCTCGGAGACACCGAGCGGCTCGGTACGCAGCATCTCCAGGATGCGCAGACCGCGGAGCAGGCTGGCAGACATGGCGCCGATCCTAGGCAGAGACCGGCGCCGGGCGTGGCTGAACCCTCACACTCCCGGCGCCGGTGCTCCTGCTACGTCGCTGCCCGGGGCTCGCTACTTGACCTCGGCCTTGAGCAGGCGGAGCCAGCCGAGCACGAACGGGATGACGATCCAGATCAGGGTGGTGCTGCCCAGCTGGGCCCACTCCTCGCCGGAGAGGTCGATGCTGGAGCTGAAGAGCGGCATCTGGGCGGTGGCCAGGTCGATCCAGGGTGCCGCGTCGCGCAGCGCGTCGACCAGGCTGAACAGCAGGTTCATCACGATCGGCAGGCCGAAGAACAGCACGATCGCCGCCGGGGTGTTGAGCAGCAGCAGGCCGTAGGCGAGCCCCTGGAGGATGGTGAACAGCTGCAGCAGGAAGAACGCGGAGCTGTCACCCCACTCGAAGCCGGCGAAGCCGTCGGTCCCGCCCGAGAGCAGGGTGGCGAGGGCACCGAGGACGATCGCCGCCACGAAGGCGCCCGCCCCGAAGATCATGGCGGCCACGGTCTTGGCACCCACCACCCGCGACCGGGACGGCTCGAGGGCGAAGGTCACCATGGCGGTGCGCTGGCTCCACTCGCTGGTGACCAGCAGGATGCCGAGCACCGGGAGCAGCAGCGACTGGGGCGTCGAGGCGGCCGAGAGGTAGTTGCCGAACGTGTGCTCGTCCGAGGCGAAGTAGACGATCGCCATCACCAGGGCGGTGATCACCACGATCGACCCGATCAGCCAGAGCCCGGCCCGGGTGTCGAACGACTTGCGCAGCTCGACCTTCACCAGCCGCGCGAACGGGGTCTTGGGGGTGCCGCTGACGTCGAGGGTCCGCGGCGCGGAGTCGAGGGTGCTCATGCGTGCGCTCCTGTCTGGGGGCCGGTGGAGCCGGCGAGCTGTTCGCGCTGGGTCTGGCCGGTCAGCTCGAGGAACAGGTCCTCGAGACCGCCGCCGGTCTGGTGCAGGTCGGTGAGGACGATGCCCGCCTCGAGGGCGGCCCGGCCCACCACCACGGGCTCGGCGTCGACCCGCAGGCCGTCCCCGGTCGCGGTGACCGTGTGACCGAGCCCCGTCAGCGCCGTCGCGAGCGCCTGGTCGTCGAGGGAGGCGACCTGGGTCGCCGCGCCGCCCCGGCTGGCGAGCAGGGAGCGCTTGTCGCCCTGGGCGAGGATCTTCCCGCGGCCGATCAGCACCATGTCGTCGGCGATCAGCTCGACCTCGTTGAGCAGGTGGCTGGAGAGCAGCACGGTGCCCCCACGCTCGGCGTAGCCGCGCAGCAGGTCGCGCATCCACCGGATGCCCGCCGGGTCGAGCCCGTTGGCCGGCTCGTCCAGGATCAGCACCGAGGGGTCCCCCAGCAGGGCGTGGGCGAGGCCGAGCCGCTGCTTCATGCCGAGGGAGTAGTTGCGCAGGCGGCGCTTGGACTCCTTCGGCGAGAGCGAGACGAGCTCGAGCATCTGGTCCACCCGCGAGGTGGGCAGGCCCATGGTGCTCGCGCCGAGCTGCAGGATCTCCCGGCCGGTGCGGCCCCCGTGCTGGGCGCCCGCGTCGAGCAGCACGCCCACGTGCAGCCCGGGGTTGGGGATGTCGCGGTAGAGCTGCCCGCCGATCGTCGCGCGACCCGCGGTCGGAGCGGTCAGCCCCACCACGATCCGCATCGCCGTGGTCTTGCCGGCACCGTTGGGCCCGAGGAACCCGGTCACCCTCCCCGGCTGGCAGGCGAAGCTCACGTCGTCGACGGCAAGGAAGTCGCCGTACCTTCTGGTCAGTCCCTGGACTTCGATCATGGGAACAGCCTGCCTCAGGCGTCCACCGAATTTCGCCCTCCCCGGGTCGCGTCGCGGCCCTACCTAAGTAGGGGGTGCTGCCCCGACGGCCGGCTCCTGCGCTGCCGGCGACCGCCGCCTAGCCTGTGCTGCGTGCCCCGGCCCGCCCCTTCCGCCTCCCAGCCCCACCAGCCCTCGCTCGGTGTCTGGGACCAGGTCTGGCGCCTGCTGGTGTGCCTGCTCGCCTCGCTGCTGGTCTGGGGCAGCGTGGTGGAGGGACAGTGGGAGGACCACCGCGCGCTGTGGTGGACCGACGTCGTCGTGGGGCTGGCCTCCTACGTGCTCGTGCTGTTCCGGCGGCGCTGGCCGTTGACCGTCGCGCTGCTCACCCAGGTGATGATGATCGGCTCGGGGATCGCGGCCGGCCCGGCGACCCTGTCGGCGGTCTCCCTCGCGACGCACCTGCGGCTCGTGCCGATCGCGGTGACCAGCGTGGCGATGGTCGCTGCCGGGATGGCCTTCCCCCTCGTGCAGCCGTTCGCCGGCAGCAGCCCGTGGTGGCTCGACCTCGCGTTCAACACGGCCGTCACCGTCGCGCTGATGGGCTGGGGGATGTACCTCGGCTCCCGGCGCCAGCTCATCGGCACCCTGCGTGAGCGGGCCGAGCGCGCGGAGACCGAGCAGACGCTGCGCGAGAGCGAGGCCCGGTCGGCCGAGCGGACCCGGATCGCCCGGGAGATGCACGACGTGCTGGCGCACCGGATCTCCCAGATCTCCCTGCAGTCGGGGGCGCTGGCGTTCCGCGACGACCTCGACGCCGACACCCTGCGCGCGGGCGTCGCGGAGATCCGGGAGAAGTCGCACCAGGCCCTCGACGACCTGCGCGGCGTCCTGGGGGTGCTGCGCGACCTCGAGGGCACCGCGCCGGACCGGCCGCTGCCGACGTACGCCGCGGTGCGGGAGCTGGTCGAGGAGGCCTGCGCCGAGGGCACCCCCGTCGTGCTCGAGGACCGGGTGGAGGACCCCGCGCTCGTCCCGGAGGTGTCGGGCCGGGCCGTCTACCGGATCGTGCAGGAAGGGATCACCAACGCCCGCAAGCACGCCCCCGCGGCACGTCTGGAGATCCAGCTGGCCGGAGACCCCGAGCAGGGGCTGAGCCTGCGGTTGAGCAACCGGCTCGGCTTCGCCACGGTGCCCGCCGCGCCAGGGTCGGGGCTGGGGCTGGTCGGCCTCGCCGAGCGCGCCCAGGCCCGCGGAGGTCGGCTCACGCACGGCCGCCAGGGCGACGTCTTCGTCGTGGAGGGGTGGCTGCCGTGGACGACGTGACTCCGCTCGACGTGGTCGTGGTCGACGACGACCCGCTGGTGCGCTCCGCGCTGAGCCTGATGCTCGGCGGCCGGTCCCGGATCCGGGTGGTCGGCGAGGCCGCCGACGGCCAGGCCGGAGTGGCCCTGGTCGAGCGGCTGCGTCCCCACGTGGTGCTGATGGACATCCGGATGCCCGTGCTCAACGGCCTGGAGGCGACGGCCCTCCTGCACGCACGCCCGGACCCGCCGCGGGTGATCGTGCTGACCACCTTCGACGCCGACGAGCACGTGGTCGGCGCCGTGGCGGCCGGCGCCGACGGGTTCCTGCTCAAGGACACCCCTCCGGCGCAGATCGTCGAGGCGATCCACCGGGTCGCCGACGGCGAGGCGATGCTCTCCCCCAGCGCCACCCGGGCGCTGGTCACCCAGGTGCGCGCCCAGGCGCCCGACGACCGCGCCGGGGCGGCCCGGCAGCGGCTGGCCTCACTCACCGCCCGGGAGCAGGACGTGGCCCTGGCCGTGGGCGCCGGGCTCTCCAACGCCGAGATCGCCCGGGCGCTGCACCTGTCGGTGGCCACGGTGAAGGCGCACGTCTCGCGTCTCTTCGAGAAGCTCGAGGTCACCAACCGGGTGCAGATCGCCATCCTGGTGCACGACGCGGGCCTGGCCTGACCACGCTCTTCCGTGCCGGCGGGTGAGTGCTGTCAGAGCTCCAGCACCTGGCCGGCGTACGCCAGCTCCAGCGGCCCGGAGTAGACCTCCTTGGCCTCCTGCAGCGCCACCTCCGGGTCGTGCCACGGCGGCACGTGCGTGAGCAGCAGCCGCCGTACGCCGGCACGCGTGGCCAGCTCGCCGCACTCGCGCCCCGTCAGGTGCAGGTCCGGCGGGTTGACGTCGCCCTCCTGGAACGACGCCTCGGCCAGCAGCACGTCGGCGTCGGCCGAGACCCGGTCCAGCGCCTCGCAGGGGCCGGTGTCGCCCGTGTAGGCCACCACCGTGCCCTGGGTGGCGACCCGCAGGGCGAACGCCGGGACCGGGTGGACCACCGGCACCGCCTGCACCTCGAAGGGGCCGAACCGGAAGGCCTCCCCCCACACGCGGAAGTCGAACTCCCCGGTCATCCCGGACTCCAGCGGCAGGTCGTAGGCCAGCGCCATCCGCTCGGCCGTCCCGGCCGGGCCCCAGACCGGGATCCGCTCCTGCGGGCCCTTCGGGTGGTAGCGGCGCAGCACGTGGTAGCCGCACAGGTCCATGCAGTGGTCGGGGTGCAGGTGACTGAGCAGCACGGCGTCGATCGTGAGCGGGTCCACGTGGCGCTGCAACGCTCCCAGCGCACCGCTGCCCAGGTCCAGCAGCACCCGCCAGGTGCGGCCCTGGTGCTCGGCCTCCAGCAGGTAGCAGCTCGCGGGTGACTCGGGTCCGGGGTAGGACCCCGAGCACCCGACGACGGTGAGCCTCATGCCATCCCTCCCACGAACTGGTGCGCGGTCCTCAGCTCGGGGCCGAGGAACCGTCGTCCGATGGTCTCGAACTCCGAGGCCGTCCCCGTCGTGAGGAACGTGTACGTCGCCTCCCCACCCTCTCGCATCAGGCCCTTGGTCGCCAGCAGCCGGTAGACGTCCTTCGCACATTCCTCCGCGGAGCTGACCAGGGTGACCTGGCCGCCCATCACGTAGGAGATGACCCCGGTGAGCAACGGGTAGTGGGTGCAGCCCAGGATCAGCGTGTCGACGCCCTCGGAGACCAGCGGGTCCAGGTAGCCGTGCGCCGCCTGGAGCAGCTCGTCGCCGCCGGTGATCCCGGCCTCGACGAAGTCCACGAACGAGGGGCACGCCTGGGTGTGCAGTGAGATGTGCGGAGCGGCCGCGAAGGCGTCCTCGTAGGCCATCGACTCGGCGGTGGCCCGGGTGCAGATCACCCCGATCCGGCCGGTCCTGCTGGCGGCGACGGCTCGGCGGGTGGCCGGGTAGATGACCTCGATCACCGGCACGTCGTACCGCTCGCGGGCGTCGCGCAGCATCGCGGCGCTGGCGGAGTTGCACGCGATCACCAGCGCCTTGACGCCCAGGGTGACCAGGTGGTCGAGGCACTCCAGCGCGTACTCGCGCACCTCCCCGATCGGCTTGGCGCCGTAGGGCTGCCGGGCCGTGTCGCCGAAGTAGATGATCGACTCGTGCGGCAGCTGGTCGATCACGGAGCGGGCGACGGTGAGTCCCCCGAAGCCTGAGTCGAAGATGCCGATCGGCGCGTCGACCGGTCCGGGGGGTGGGAGAGACACAAGCGACAAGGCTAGGGGGTCGCCGTCCTGGGGTCACCCACACGCGACCCACGTCACCCATCGCCTGGGTCACACTGGGTGACACTGGGTCACACTGCTCGCCCCGGCCGCCCTGCTCATCTCGGTCACGCGGCGGTGCGGCGCGGGTTACGGTGAGGGAGATGACCTTCCTCGCGCGCACCCGCTCCGGTCCCGGCACTCTCGCGCTCGTCGCCGTCGGCGCCCTCTGCGCCCTGGTGCCGGCCGCCCCGGTCACGCACGGGGCCGCCGGACCCGACGTGGCCCGGGTCCCGCTGGCGGGCGAGCCGTGCGCCGCCGGCACGACCAGCAGCGGACCGGTCACCGACTCGGTGCTCGTGGTCTCGGTCGACGGCCTCAACCCGCACGCGCTGACCCGGCTGGGCCGGGCCGGGACCCCCGCGCTGCACCGGCTCCTCGACGAGGGGGCCGGCACCCTGAACGCGCGCACCGCGGTGGAGCTCACCGTGACGCTGCCCAACCACACCGGCATGGTCACCGGGCGGCGCATCGACGCCGCGCGCGGCGGCCACGGCGTGAACTGGAACGTCGACCGGGCCCGCCCCGCGACCGTGCGGCGGGCCGCCGGCGAGCGGGTCGACTCGGTCTTCACCGCGGTCTCCCGCGCCGGCGGCTCCACCGCCCTGTTCGCCAGCAAGTCCAAGTTCAGCCTCTGGCGGCGGTCCTGGGGCCAGGACCTGGACCGGGTGGTGATCCGGGAGGACAACCAGCAGCTGGTCCGCTCGCTGCTGCGCGACCTGCGGACCCGGGACCGGGACCTGCGCTTCGTGCACCTCTCCGCACCGGACGCCGCCGGCCACCGCCACGGTTTCATGGGCCGCGACTACCTCGACGCGGTACGCGACGTGGACCGGTGGCTGGGCCGGGTGGTGCGTGCGATCGACCGCGACGGCGCCCCCGCCACCACCCTGCTGCTGACCTCCGACCACGGGGGCGGGCGCAGCACCGGCCACTCGCAGCGCAACAAGCCGGCCAACTACCGGGTGCCCTTCCTGGTCCGCGGCCCGGGCGCGGACGCGGGAGCCGACCTCTACGCGCTCAACCCGGCGTACCAGGATCCCGGACGCGGCCGCCCCGGGTACGCCGAGGAGCGGCAGCCGGTGCGCAACGGGATGGTTGCCAACGTGGCGCTGGACCTGCTCGGCCTGCCGCCCGTGCCGGGCAGTGTGCTCGGTGCCGACGAGCGGCTGCTGCTCACCGCTCCGACGGGGTAGGCCACGGATTGAAGCGGCACCCCGCCCGGCCCTTGGACTGCTGCATCATCACCGGGGCGAGCCGTCCGGGAGCCGGGCAGGAGAGGTGCCCGCGGCCCAGCCAGTGGCCGGTCTCGTGGTTGACCACCATGTGCCGGTAGTCGCGCAGGCTGCGCCCGGCGGCGTTCCAGGCCGGGGAGGCGTGCCGCCAGCGGGCCTGGTTGATCACCACGTAGCGCCCGACCCGACAGCTCCAGGTCGCGCTGCACACGCTGGAGAAGCGGGGCACCTCCGAGGGCTCGGCGAGCACCAGGCTCAGGTCCCCACCCCGGTCGACCCGGCGCAGCTCGACGCCGGTGCTGCGCCAGCCCCGCGGGTCGTCGAAGGTCTCCTGGGCCAGCCGGGCAAACTCGCGGACGCCACTGACGGCTCCGCGGGTCTCGACCTGGTAGGTCACGACCCGGCGTACGGGGACCAGGTGCCGCACCGGGGGTGTCGGCCGGGAGACCGCGGTCGCCCAGGACCCTCCGGCCAGCCGCGCCCGGACCTGCACCCGCAGCCTGCTCCCGACGTCCTCGGGACGGATCCGGTACCGGCGCTGCCGGGCACCGGGGATCGGCGTCCCGTCGCGCAGCCAGCGGTAGCGGGTCTCCTCCCGCCGGGGCGTCCAGCGGCCCGGGTGGGCACGCAAGGTGCGTGACCAGCGGGGCTCCCCCAGCACCCGAGGCCTGCGCACCGGCGCGATGCCCGGCTCCTCGGCTCCAGGGTCGGTCTCCGGGCCGGGCTCGGTCCCGGGCGTCTCGGTCGAGCCGGGCGGCCGGTGGGTGGGATCGGGAGCCGGAGCGGGGCTGGGCGACGGGCTGGGCGAGGGTGCGGGCAGGCCGATCAGCGCAGGGTGGACCCCGGGCTGGGCGGACGCGGACTGGGCGGACGCCGAGGTCGCGGCGAGCGGGGGCAGCACCAGCAGGCCGGCCACGAGAGCCGACCTGAGCACCATGGTCCACCGGTCACGCACGCCCCCAGAGTAGGTCGCGACCGGACCGCGGACCAGGTGGCGACCGACACGCCGGTCAGGCCCAGAGCTGCCCGTCCAGCCGGTCCTCGGCCTCGTCGACGGTGCCCTCGTAGGCACCGGTGGAGAGGTACTTCCAGCCGCCGTCGCAGACCACGAAGGCGATGTCCGCGCTCTCGCCGGCCCGGACCGCCTTGGCGGCCTGCGCCATCGCCGCGTGCAGGATCGCCCCGGTCGAGACCCCGGCGAAGATGCCCTCCAGCTCCAGCAGGTCGCGCACCCGGCGCACCGCGTCGCGGGGGCCCACGCTGAACCGGGCGTCGATCAGGGAGGCGTCGTAGAGCTCGGGGACGAAGCCCTCGTCGAGGTTGCGCAGCCCGTAGACCAGCTCGCCGTACCGCGGCTCGGCGGCGACGATGCGCACGTCGGGCTTGGCGCGCCGGAAGAACCGGGAGACCCCCATCAGGGTGCCCGTGGTGCCGAGCCCGGCCACGAAGTGGGTGATCTCCGGGAGGTCGGCCAGCAGCTCGGGGCCGGTCCCCTCCTCGTGCGCCAGCGCGTTCGCCGGGTTGCCGTACTGGTAGAGCATCACCCAGTCCGGGTGCTCGGCAGCCAGCCCCTTGGCCACCCGCACCGCCTCGTTCGACCCCCCGGCGGCGGGCGAGGAGACGATCTCCGCCCCCCACATCTGGAGCAGCTGGCGGCGCTCGACGGAGGTGTTCTCCGGCATCACGCAGACGATCCGGTAGCCCTTGAGCTTGGCCGCCATCGCCAGCGAGATCCCGGTGTTCCCGCTGGTCGGCTCCAGGATGGTGCACCCGGGCCGCAGGGTGCCGTCGGCCTCGGCGACCTCGATCATCTTCAGGGCCGGGCGGTCCTTGATCGAGCCGGTCGGGTTGCGGTCCTCCAGCTTGGCCCACAGACGTACGTCGGGGGACGGCGAGAGCCGCGGCAGGCCGACGAGCGGGGTGTTGCCGACCGAGGCCAGCAGGTTGTCGTGGCGCATGGTCACGAGCCTTTCACGAGCGGTCGGAGCGGGCGGAGCGGAGGGGCAGCTCGGCTCAGCGCAGGAACATCTCGGGGTCGAAGTCGTCGAGCGCGATGATGCGGACCCGCGGCAGCGGGACGTTGAAGGCGGCCACGTCGTCCTCGAGGTCGTGCAGCTCCAGCCCCAGGGCGTCGAACCGGGACGTGGCGTACTCGCGCAGCGCGGCGACGGCGACCCGTCGCCCCCCGCCCAGCAGCGCCTCGAGGTGGTCGGCGAAGTCCGCGTCGTGGCTGACCAGCAGGACGTCGTCGTCGTGGCGCAGCAGCGCCTCCAGCGTGCGCTGGATACCGAGGTCGACGACCTTCTCGTCGGCCCGCCCGGCCAGCGGGATCGGCCGGTAGCCCATCGCCAGCAGCGCCTGGACGAAGGTCTGCGGGAACTGGCCGCTGGTGGCGTTGAGGAAGAACAGTCCGACGACCGGCTGGTCCCACAGCTCCCGGGCGTAGTCGGTGACGCGCTCCCAGCGGGGACGCTCCTCCGGCAACGGTCGTCGGCCCAGGAGGGAGTTGCCCAGGGTGGCGTCGATGTTCTCCCCGTCGACCAGGACGAAGGTGCGCCGACCCGTCACGTCGCTCAGCCGCCGGCGACGGCGGGGAGCACCACGACCTGGTCGCCGTCGTTCAGCTCAGCGTCCAGGCCGCCGATGAAGCGCACGTCCTCGTCGTTGACGTAGACGTTGACGAACCGGCGCAGGTCGGAGCCGTCGAGCAGCCGCTCGGCGAGACCGGGGTGGTTGGCCTCGAGGTCGTCGATGAGCGCCTTGAGCGTCTCGCCCTGGCCGTTCACCGCCTTCTCGCCTCCGGTGTAGGTACGCAGGATGGTGGGGATGCGGACCTCGATGGCCATCAGTCGTTGCTCCTCGGTGTGGATGCCTGGGTGGGCGGACCGTCGGGCGCCGGGTCCTCGGACGAGGTGGCGCCCTCGACGACGACGACCTCTTCCTCGGTCACCTCGCCGTTCACGATCCTGTAGGACCTGAACTCCACCGGGCCGTCGTTATTCCCGTGCTCGCGGGTGCTCACCAGGACGTAGTGGGCGCCGGGCTCGCTGGCCAGGCCGATGTCGGTGCGGCTCGGGTAGGCCTCGGTGGCGGTGTGGGAGTGGTAGACGACGACCGGTTCCTCGTCGTTGTCCCACATCTCCTTGTAGAGCGCCAGCAGCTCGGTGGAGTCGAACTCGTAGAACGTCGGGCTCCCGGCGGCGTTGACCATCTCCACCAGCCGCTCGGGCCGGTCGCTGCCCTCGGGGCCGGCGACGACCCCGCAGGCCTCGTCGGGGTGGTCCCGCTTGGCGTGGGCGACGATGGCGTCGCGGATCTGCCGGCTGATGGTCAACACGTCCCGCATCCTAAGACGCGGCCGGTCGAGCCGCGCCTCCTGTCTCACCCGCCCGACCCGTCTCGTGACCCTCCTCACCGCGACGGTCTCGGTGTGCGGCGCGGGCGAGGCCGCCCGGGTCGGGTGACCGATCGGCGACGCCCCTGACGCCACGGGGGTTCCCGGGTTAGCGTGGACCGTGCCCCCGGACTCCGCGCCTCGTCGCCCTCACCCGCCCCGCACCAGTCGCGCCGTCCGCACCGGCCTGCTCGCCGCTGCCACCGTGCTCTCCGCGGGAGCCGCCACACTGCCGGGTCTGCTGCCGGCCACCGCCTCGGCGTCCCCCGTCCCCAGCGACCAGGTCTCCGCCCGGCCCGCGGCAGGGAGCACGACGGCGTCCGGCGCGACCAGGGCGACCAAGGCGACCAGGGGGGTGGTGGTTGCCCGCCGCGCCCGGATCACGGTCAAGGCCCCGCGGTCGGCCGCTGCCGGTAGCCGCTTCACCCTGCGCGGGACCGTGCGCGCCGGGTCGGGCGTGCGCGTGGTCACGGTGACCGAGAAGCGCGGCGCGCGCTGGAAGAAGGTCGGTCGCGACCGCACGAACCGCAGGGGTGCCTTCTCGGTGAAGGTCCGGGCGGGCGGCAAGGAGCGGACCCGCACCTTCCGGGTGCAGGCCAGCGCGCGCGGGCGGGTGCTCGCCCGGGCCCGGGTCAAGGTCCGGGTGCAGGCGCCGACGACGGTGACCACGACGTGGCCAGCCGCCACCGCCCCGTGGGGCGCGCCGGTCACGGTCACCGGCGTGGTCTCCGCCGCCGACCTGGCCGGCCGCACGGCTCGCCTCCAGCTGAAGCTGCCCACCGGGTGGCGCCAGGTGTCCAGCACCCCGGTGGCCGCGGACGGCTCCTTCGCCCTGGCCGCCCCCTCGGACTGGCTCTACTCGACCAGGCTCCGGGTCCTGGTGCCGGCGGGCGGGGGCAGCTCGGAGGGCCGCTCGGCCCCCTGGGGCCTGACGATCACCCCGACCTGGGCACCGCCGGGCTCCCCCCGCGACTGGACCGAGCTCAACGAGACTCCCCTGCGCTACGACCCGTGCCAGGTGATCGCCTACCGGACGAACCTCGACGCCGCCCCGCCCGGTGCCGCCGAGGCCCTCACCGAGGCGCTGCGCCAGGTGAGCCTGGCCACCGGCCTGCGCTTCCAGCACCTGGGTGCCACGACGGCGCTGTTCGACGGCGAGGGCGCGAACGCGGCGTACCCCAAGGACGCGACGCTGATCGTGGGCTTCGGCACCGCCACCCAGACCCGGGCGCCGTTCGACACCGGCCCCACCATCGGCTGGGGCGGCTCCGCCCACGGGGTTCGCGCCCGCAGCGCGACGCTGGGTCAGGTGTGGCGGATCGTGCAGGGCGGGGCGGTGCTCAAGGCCGACCACGCCTGGACTCCCGGCTCCATGCTCGAGGCCCTCACCCACGAGGTCGGCCACGCGGTGGGGCTCGGGCACGCCGACATGCCCGACCAGCTGATGTATCCGGTGTCCGAGGGCGCCAACCCGGTCTGGGGAGCCGGGGACCTCACCGGGCTGCGCTCGGCGGGGCTGCTGTCCGGGTGCCTGCGACCGGCGCGGGCGAGCGGCGACGGGGACCGGTTCCCCGGCGTGGTCGCCCTGCCCTGACCAGAGGAGGCCTGACCAGAGGGCCTGACCCGGAGCACCTGACCGGACCTGGCCCGGCGCCTGGTCCTCGGGTCAGGTGAGGGACTCGACCAGGGTCTCCTGCAGGTAGCCGACCCACTCGTAGATGTCGTGGGCCTGCGTGCGCGGGTCGTCCTCGGGCAGCGACTCCCAGTAGCCCTCGTCCCCCTCCTCGACCTCCAGCCGGGTGGCCAGGGCGAGCCGGATGTCGTTGAGCGCGCGCAGCCAGTCCTGCGCCTGGGCGGGCTCGAGCTCGACGTCGATCATCAGCCCGTCCTCGTCGAGCTCGGGCGGCAGCCCGGCCTCCTCGAGGGTCTCGATCAGCACCACCGCGGTGCGGGCCTTGCCGTCACGCAGCGCGGCCTCGGTGTAGCGACGGAACTCCGCCGCCGCATCGTCGTCGTCGCGGTAGGCGGTCGGGAAGAAGCGCAGCAGCACCGGGTCCTCGGGCTCGCTGGTCGGCCCCGAGAAGTCGAGCATCGCCTCCAGCGGGTCCACCTCGCTCGCCGGCTCCGCCCGCTCGTTGCGCAGCAGCTCAACGACCTGGGCGGACAGGGAGCGCAGCAGGTCGGCCTCGAGGCCGGTGAAGTTGGCGATGGTCCGGCCGCTGCGCCGGTGCCGGGTGAAGCCGCTCATGCCGAGCGCTCCATCGTGGCCCACAGCCCGTACTCGTGCATCGCCTGGACGTCGCGCTCCATCTCCTCGCGGCTTCCGGTGCTCACCACCGACCTGCCGTCGTGGTGGACCTCCAGCATCAGCTTCTCGGCCTTCTTCTTGTCGTACCCGAAGTAGGTGCGGAAGACGTAGGTGACATAGGACATGAGGTTGACCGGATCGTTCCAGACGATCGTCACCCAGGCCTTGTCCAGCAGGGTCGACTCGTCGGCGGTCAGGTCGGGTTCAACCTCGACGGGGCTCGCGGCGGACACGCCCTCATCGTGGCACAGTGACTGCTGTGACCGCCCGCACCCCCGTCGACCTGCCCTCCTCGGCCCTGCTCACCGACCACTACGAGCTCACCATGCTGCAGGCCTCGCTGGCCTCCGGCACGTGGCAGCGGCGCTCGGTCTTCGAGCTCTTCAGCCGGCGTCTGCCGGAGGGCCGCCGGTACGGCGTCGTGGCCGGCGTCGGCCGCGCGCTCGACCTGGTCGAGCGGTTCCGGTTCGACGACCACGTCCTGGGGATCCTGGACGAGGAGCGCGTGGTCGACGAGCAGACCCTCGCCTGGCTGGCCGACTACGAGTTCACCGGCGACATCTGGGGCTACCCGGAGGGCGAGGTCTACTTCCCCTACTCCCCCCTGCTGGTGGTGGAGTCGACGTTCGCCGAGGCGGTGCTGCTGGAGACCTTGCTGCTCTCGGTCTACAACCACGACTCCGCGATCGCCTCCGCCGGCTCCCGGATGACCTGGGCCGCCCAGGGACGCCCGTGCATCGAGATGGGCTCGCGGCGTACCCACGAGGAGGCGGCGGTCGCGGCCGCGCGGGCGGCGTACGTCGCGGGGTTCGACGCCACCTCCAACCTCGCCGCCCGGGAGCGCTACCAGATCCCCACCACCGGCACCTCCGCGCACAGCTTCACCCTCCTGCACGACAGCGAGGAGGATGCGTTCCGGGCACAGGTCACCTCGCTGGGGCGTGGCACGACCCTGCTGGTCGACACGTACGACGTGGCCGAGGCGGTCCGGCTGGCGGTGGAGGTGGCCGGCCCGGAGCTCGGCGCCGTCCGGCTGGACTCCGGGGACCTGGGGGTGCTGGCCCACCAGGTGCGGGCCCAGCTCGACGCGCTCGGCGCGACGGGCACCAAGATCGTGGTCACCAGCGACCTGGACGAGTACGCGATCGCCGCACTCGCCTCCGCGCCGGTGGACGGCTACGGCGTCGGCACCCAGCTGGTGACCGGCTCCGGGCACCCCACCAGCGGTTTCGTCTACAAGCTGGTGAGCCGGGCCGACGAGCAGGGCCGGATGCTCCCGGTGGCCAAGAAGAGCAAGGACAAGGCGTCGGTGGGCGGACGCAAGTACGCCCTGCGCCAGCTCTCCCCCGAGGGCGTCGCCCAGGCCGAGGTGGTCGGGATCGGCGCCGAGCCGGTCGACGACGGGGACGACCGCTCGCTCCTGGTGCCGTTGGTGCGCGAGGGCGAGGTCGTGGGCCGCGAGAGCCTGGACGCCGCCCGGCAGCGCCACCTAACCAGCCGGGAGGAGCTGCCGCTGCCGGCCCGCATGCTGAGCAAGGGGCAGCCGGTGATCCCCACGGTCCACCTGGACTCTTGACCCGCCCGTCCCCACGAATCCCCGCCTGTGCGGGGTTGTGCGTGGTTGGCACGTGGTGCAACACCCGCCAACCTCCGCGATCCCCGGCTGAGCGGGGATCCCGACAGGGGGCGCGGCCGCGGCGTAGCCTCTCGCCATGACCCGAGCACTCATCGTCGTGGACGTGCAGAACGACTTCTGTGAGGGCGGCTCCCTCGCGGTGACCGGAGGCGCACGCGTGGCCGCCGAGATCTCCACGCTGATCGGGGCCTGGCAGGCGAAGTCGGCCGACGCGCCGGCGTACTCGCACGTCGTCGCCACCAAGGACCACCACGTCGACCCCGGGGCGCACTGGTCCCGCGAGCCCGACTTCGTGGACTCCTGGCCGGTGCACTGCGAGGTCGGCACCGACGGGGAGGCGTTCCACCCCAACCTCGACCCGCAGCCCTTCGACGCGGTCTTCCTCAAGGGCCGGTACGCCGCGGCGTACTCGGGGTTCGAGGGACAGACGGCGGCGGGGTCCGCCCTGGGCGACTGGCTGCGCGAGCACCAGGTGACCGAGGTGGACGTGTGCGGGATCGCGACCGACCACTGCGTGCGGGCCACTGCGCTGGACGCCGTGACGCAGGGGTTCGCCACCCGGGTGCTGGTCGACCTCTGCGCCGGGGTGGCCCCGGGGACCACCGAGTCCGCGCTCGCCACGATGTCCGGGGCGGGGATCGACCTTGTCTGACCTCCAGGTCGCCGTCGAGGACGGCGCGCTGCGGGTCCGTTTCGCCCGGCCCGAGGTGCACAACGCCCTGAGCGCCGAGATGGTCGAGGAGCTCACCGCCCTGCTGGAGGGCCTGCCTCGGCGCGACGACGTCCGGGTGGTGCTGCTGACCGGCAGCGGCCGCTCCTTCAGCTCCGGGGCAGACCTCTCCGGCCCCGACGCCCACCGTCACCTCGACGTCCGCGCAGTCGACCAGGCCAACCGCCTGGTTCGGGCGATCGTCCACGCCGACCAGCCGGTGGTCGCCGCGGTCGACGGCGTGGCGGCCGGGTTCGGCTGCTCGCTCGCCCTGGCCTGCGACCTGGTGGTCGCCAGTGCCCGCTCGACCTTCCTGCTCGCCTTCGCCCGGGTCGGGCTGATGCCGGACGGCGGCGCCACCGCCACCGTGACCGCCGCGGTGGGGCGGGCCCGGGCGATGCGGATGGGGCTGCTCGGCGAGGCGTTGAGCGCGGCCGAGGCGTACGCGGCCGGGCTGGTCAGCCACCTGGTCGAGGACGCCGACCACCCGCGGGAGGTCGACGCGATCCTCCGGCGGTTGGCCGGCGGGGCTCCCCTGGCCCAGGCCGCCACCAAGCGCGCGGTCAACGCCGCGGCGCTGGAGCGGCTCGAGCCCGCCCTGGAGGCGGAGCGGCGCGGCCAGTCCCTGCTGCTGCGCACCGAGGACGCGGCCGAGGGGATGCGCGCCTTCGCCGAGAAGCGGCCGGCAGAGTTCCGCGGCCGCTGACCCGGCCCGTCGCCGGCTCAGGCTCAGCGGGTCCGCACCACGCAGGTCTCCGACCACGTGTCGTGCAGGCCGCGCCGGTGCGCACCGTCGACGACGGCGCTGCCGGCGATGACCAGCCAGGCGAGGGCGCCGACCGACTGGATGCCGGGCACGAGCGCTCCCACCAGGCAGACCGAGCTCGCCGCGGTGCGCACCGCCAGCTGCTCGCGGGTCAGCCGGCCGTGCTCCTGCCAGGGCCGCACCCCCACGCCGACGGCCCGCTGGCCCCAGGTCGCGCCGTGCGCGGACAGGGTCGTCCAGTGGTAGACCCAGAAGACCAGCAGGGGCGTGAGCCCGGTGAGCCAGTCCTGGACGGCCGACGAGCCGTCGAACGCAGCCCCCAGGAGCCTGCCGAGCGGCCACGCGATCACCGCGACGATGAAGAGGTCGAGCACGAAGGCGGTCATCCGCGGCCCGAAGTCAGCCAGGGCCACCCCGTAAGGAGTGACCGGCACCTCGGGGCTGCGCCTCGGCACCGGCGGGGCGGGCAGGGCAGGGACGGCGGGGCCGGGCTGGTCGGTCGCGGCGGGGACCACGGGCGTGTGCCGCGCCGGGTCGCCGGGCGCGGGCACCTCGAGCCGGTCGTGCAGGTCGTCGGGCATCGAGAGCCGGGTGTGCGCCGTCCACTGCACGCCGTTCCACCAGCGCTCCGCGGCCGGGTGCGGCACCGTCGGGTCGGCGTACCACCCCTCCGGGGTCTCTCCCGCGATCATCGAAACCACCTCTCTCCCAGGCACCGCCGTCGCGGCGCCTGGCCCCCTCCGCGTCGTCGCGGGTGTCCGCCGCCCGGGCGAGCACGGCGCCATTGTGGCGGACCCGGACGGTCTGCGCCGCGGACCCGGTGGAGACGTGGAACACATCATTGTGGTTATTGTTCTGGAATGAACTTTCGATCGATGACCTCTGGTATCGGCCTCGCGGCCGCCGCGCTCGTCCTCGCCGGGTGCGCGAGCGACACCGAGACCACGACCACCGAGTCGGGCGTCGAGCTGGTCGAGGACGGCGTGCTCACCATCTGCACGCACCTGCCCTACGAGCCGTTCGAGTTCACCGAGGGCGGCGAGGTCGTCGGCTTCGACATCGACGTGCTCGACATCGCCGCCCAGGCCGAGGGCCTCGACACCAAGGTCGTCGACACCTCGTGGGAGACCATCGTCTCCGGCGAGGCGCTCAACACCGGTCAGTGCGACGTCGCCGCCGGCGCCATGTCGATCACCGACGAGCGCGAGGCCGTGATGGACTTCAGCGAGCCGTACTTCGAGGCCAAGCAGGCCCTGCTGATGAAGTCGGGCGCGGGCTACGAGTCCCTCGAGGACCTGGCCGGCAAGACCATCGCGGTGCAGGACGCCACCACCGGCGCCGAGTTCACCCGGGAGAACGCACCCGAGGACGCCAAGATCATCTCCTTCGAGGACTCCGCGCTGATGCAGCAGGCGGTCAAGACCGGCAAGGCGGACGCCGGGGTCAACGACAACGGCCTGCTCAACTACTTCGCCAGCCAGAACCCCGACGTCGAGGTGGGCACCGAGTTCGAGACCGGTGACGTCTACGGCTTCTCGGTGAAGAAGGACGGCAACGACGAGCTGATCTCGGTGATCGACGACGCCATCGCCAGCGACGAGTACGACGCGGCGTACGAGAAGTGGTTCGGCACCTCCGCCTCCTGAGCCACCCGCGCGAGTCCTGACGTCCGACCGAGCAGGAAGATCCAGCATGGCCAGTCCCCGACAGCGCGCCGCGAGGTGGCGCCTGGTCCAGTACGCCGTCCTCGTGGCCGTGATCGCCGCCCTGGCCTACGTCGCCGACTGGGGGCAGCTCCAGCGGGCGTTCTTCAACTGGGAGCTCGTCAAGGAGCAGTTCCCCCGGGTGATCACCATCGCCCTGAAGAACACGCTCATCTACACCGCGTGCGGCTTCGCGTTCGGCCTGGTGCTGGGCCTGGTGCTGGCGCTGATGCGGCTCTCCAGCGTGGGCCCCTACCGGTGGATCGCCACGCTGGTGATCGAGATCTTCCGTGGGCTGCCGGCCCTGGTCGTCTTCATCGCGCTCAGCGTGGGCTTCCCGCTGGCCTTCCCCGGCCGGGAGATCCCGTTCGGCAACCTCGGCATCGTCACCCTGGCACTCGGCCTGGTCGGCGGCGCCTACATGGCCGAGACGATCCGGGCCGGCATCCAGGCCGTCCCCAAGGGCCAGATGGAGGCCGCGAGGACGCTCGGGATGTCGCACTCGCGGGCGATGATCAGCGTGGTCGTCCCCCAGGCGTTCCGGATCATCCTGCCGCCCCTGACCAACGAGCTGATCCTGCTCACCAAGGACTCCTCGCTGGTCTACATCCTCGGGCTGGCGCTCACCGACTACGAGCTCACCAAGTTCGGCCGGGAGAGCATGAACAGTGCCGCGAACCTGACGCCGATCGTGGTGATCGGGCTCTGCTACCTGCTGATCACCATCCCGCTGTCCATCGTCGTACGCCGCATGGAGAGCCGTGCGGAGAGGGCCCGCTGATGACCGACCCGACCGTCACCCCGTCCGTCGACGACCGCAACGCGGCCGCGATCGACGTCCAGGACCTGCACAAGTACTTCGGGGAGAACGAGGTGCTCAAGGGCATCGACTTCCACGTCGGCCACGGGCAGGTGGTCTGCGTGATCGGGCCCAGCGGCTCGGGCAAGTCGACGCTGCTGCGCTGCGTCAACATGCTCGAGACACCGACCAGCGGCCGGATCTTCGTCGAGGGCGAGGAGATCACCGACCCGGACGCCGACGTGGACAAGCTGCGGGCCCGGATCGGGATGGTCTTCCAGCAGTTCAACCTGTTCCCGCACATGAGCGTGCTGCGCAACCTGACCATCGCCCAGGAGAAGGTGGCCGGGCGGAAGAAGGACGAGGCGGTCGCGATCGCCCGCGCCAACCTGGAGAAGGTCGGGCTGGCCGACCGGGAGAAGGCGTACCCCGCCCACCTCTCCGGCGGCCAGCAGCAGCGGGTCGCGATCGCCCGGGCACTCTCCATGCAACCGGACATGATGCTCTTCGACGAGCCGACCTCCGCGCTGGACCCCGAGCTGGTGGGTGACGTGCTGGCGGTGATGAAGGACCTGGCCACCGAGGGGATGACGATGATGGTGGTCACCCACGAGATGGGGTTCGCGCGCGAGGTGGGCGACAAGCTCGTCTTCATGGACGGCGGGGTGATCGTCGAGGAGGGCCTCCCGTCCGAGGTGCTGGCCGCGCCGCAGCACGAGCGCACCCGGGCGTTCCTGTCCAAGGTCCTCTGAAGTCGGTCACCCGACCGCTCAGCCGAACCAGGCCGACGCGGTCCGAGTGACGGCAGCGGTCAGGTCGGTGATCACCGGCGACTCCAGCCGCCAGTGCTGCCAGAAGAGCGGGACGTCGACGTGCCGCCCGGGGGCCAGCTCGACCAGCCGGCCGGTGGCGAGGTCGCGGGCGGCGTGGCTCTCCAGCACCATCCCCCAGCCCATCCCCCGCCGGACCGCCGAGTCGAACTCGTTGACCGACGGGATGTAGGTCGCCGGCGGGGTCAGCCGGCGACGGGTCACCTTCCGCAGGAAGTCGTGCTGGAGCGTGTCGGAGCGGTCGAAGGCGATCATCGGCGCCCGCTCGAGGGCGGCCGCCGTGGCTCCGTCGGGCAGGTGGTCGCGCACCCACCGGGGGGTGGCAGCCGCCAGGTAGCGCATCCGGCCCAGCTGGACCACCCGGCAGCCCGGCACCGGCCGGGGGTCCGAGGTGACCGCCGCCATCACGTCCCCGCGGCGCAGCCGCTCGGCTGTCCGGGTCTGGTCCTCGCGCAGCAGCTCGAAGGTCACCCGGTGCTGGCCCTGCACCTCCACCAGGGCGTCGATCAGCCAGGTGTGCAGCGCGTCGGCGTTCACCGCCAGGGGCACCGCGGCGTACGGCGCCTCCTCGTCGTCGTCCACCTCGGTCAGCTCGGCGACCGCCTCGCGCTCCAGGAGCTCGGTCTGGGCGGCCAGCCGGACCAGGACCTGGCCCGCCTCGGTGGTCTCCAGCGGCTTGACCCGGTGCAGCAGCACCCGGCCCACCCGCGCCTCCAGCGCCTTGATCCGCTGGCTCACCGCCGAGGGGGTGACGTGCAGCTCACGGGCGGCTGCCTCGAAGGTGCCGGCGCGGACGGCGGCAGCCAAAGTGCGGAGTGCGACGGGGTCCATCTGGGTGAGGTCTTTCACACAAGACATTCTAATGATTGCCCAGAATCGTTCGCTGGCGTTATGACTTCACGGTGCCTAGCGTTTGGTCACGTGCTGAACGTCGTCCTTGCCGGCCTGCTGACCGGCCTCGCCCTCATCGTCGCCATCGGCGCGCAGAACGCCTTCGTCCTGCGCCAGGGGATCCGCGGGGAGCAGGTGCTCCCGATCGTGGTCACCTGCCTGGTCTCCGACGTCGTCGCGATCACCGCCGGCGTCGCCGGGCTCGGCATCGTGCTCGAGCGGTGGCCGGGCGTGCTGCCGGTCGCGCAGGTCCTGGGAGCGGTCTACCTGATCGGGTTCGGCCTGCACGCCGCGATGCGGGCATGGCGACCCAAGGGCCTGGACTCCGGCACCGGGACCTCGATGACCTGGCAGCGCGCGGTGCTCACCACGCTGGCCCTGACCTGGCTCAACCCGCACTTCTACCTCGACGCCGTGCTGATGCTCGGCACGGTGGCCAACAGCTTCGGCGCAGACCGCTGGTGGTTCCTGCTGGGCACCCTGGTCGCGAGCACCGGGTGGTTCTTCGGCCTGGGGTACGGCGCCCGACTGCTCCGCGGACTCTTCGCCCGCCCGTCCGCCTGGCGCGTCCTGGACTCCGCCATCGCCGTGGTGATGGGCTCCCTCGGGGTGGGGCTGCTCCTGCACTAGGAACACCCCGGCGACCGAGCCCACGTCCCTCCCGCGCGGGCTCGGTCCCCACGGGGCCTCACAGGTTGCCGCGCGCCTCCTGCTCCCGCTCGATCGCCTGGAAGAGGGCCTTGAAGTTGCCCTTGCCGAAGCCCAGCGACCCGTGCCGCTCGATGAGCTCGTAGAAGACAGTGGGCCGGTCCCCGATCGGCTTGGTGAAGATCTGCAGCAGGTAGCCGTCCTCGTCGCGGTCGACCAGGATGCCGCGCCGCTTCAGCTCCTCGATCGGCACCCGCACCTCGCCGATCCGAGCACGCAGCTCCGGGTCGTCGTAGTAGGAGTCGGGGGTGTCGAGGAACTCGACCCCGTGGTCGCGCAGCACGTCGACCGAGCGGAGGATGTCGGAGGTGGCCAGGGCGATGTGCTGGCAGCCGGCACCGTCGTAGAACTCCAGGTACTCGTCGATCTGCGACCTCTTCTTCGCGATCGCCGGCTCGTTGAGCGGGAACTTCACCCGGTGGTTGCCGCTGGCGACCACCTTCGACATCAGCGCCGAGTAGTCGGTGGCGATGTCGTCGCCGATGAACTCGGCCATGTTCGTGAAGCCCATGACCTGCTGGTAGAACTCCACCCACTCGTCCATCCGGCCGAGCTCCACGTTGCCCACGCAGTGGTCGACGGCCTGGAAGAGCCGGCGGGGGCGCCCCTCCCCGCGGGCGACGGTCGAACGGCGTGCCACGAACCCGGGAAGGTACGGGCCGTCGTAGCGGGAGCGGTCGACCAGCGTGTGCCGGGTCTCGCCGTACGTCGCGATCGCCGCCATCCGCACCGTGCCGTGCTCGTCGGTCAGGTCGTAGGGCTCGTCGAGGATCGTCGCACCCACCGAACGCGCGTGCTCGATGCAGCGGTCCACGTCGGGCACCTCCAGCGCCAGGTCGACGACGCCGTCGCCGTGCTTGCGGTGGTGCTCCAGCAAGGGGCTGTCGGGAGTCACTCCCCCGGCGAAGACGAACCGTGCCGAGCCCGAGCGCAGCACGAAGACCTTGGCGTCCCGCAGACCCGTCTCCGGCCCCCGGTACGCCTCCAGCTCCATCCCGAAGACCAGCTGGTAGAAGGTCGCGGTCTGGGTCGCGTTGCCGACCACGAAGCAGATCGCGTCCATCCCCGTGACCGGGAACGGGTCGCGCGAGGGGTCGTACTCCACCAGCCCGACGAGCTGCCTGAGCTGGTCCAGCGAGAGATCGGCACGCAGCTCGTCCGCGGTCAGAGCAGCACCGGTGGACGGCTGGGGCCGGGTGGGCGTCGAGGGGGTCTGTGTCATGGCTCACAGACTGTCTCCGATGCGCAAGGTGTGCAATCGTCCTCCAACAGGGTGGACAAGTTGCTCGAACCGGAGGCTCTCGATGGACGCGTTGGACCGCAGGTTGCTCGATCTCTTCTCGGAGGACCCGAGGATCGGCGTCCTCGAGGCGTCGCGTCGACTCGCGGTGGCGCGAGGCACGGTCCAGGCGCGGCTGGACCGGCTCGCCCGGACCGGCGTGATCACCGACTGGGCGCCCCGGCTCTCCCCCGCCGCGCTGGGCTACCCGGTCACTGCCTTCCTCACCCTGGAGATCCGCCAGGGCTCAGGACACCAGGCGGTCGCCACACACCTGGCCGCGATCGCGGAGGTCCTGGAGGTGCACACCATCACCGGCGCCGGGGACCTGTGGGCGCGGGTGGTGGCCCGGTCGAACGCCGACCTGCAACGGGTGATCGACCTGGTGCTGGACGACGCGGCGATCGTGCGCTGCGCCACCGTGATCTCCCTGACCGAGCAGGTCGGGCACCGGGTGCTCCCGCTCGCCCGCGCCGCCGCGGCGCCGCAGGAGCCGCCCGAACCGCCGGCCTGACGAGCGGCTCGAACCGCCGACCGGGCTGCGTACGTCGGCTCAGACCAGGCGGGAGGCGATCTCGCGGGCAGCCGCGACCACCCGGGGCGCCACCACCGACTCGTCCACCGGCCGCCCGAGGGTGACGATGCCGACCGAGGCGTCGAGGCCCTGCACCCCCCGGATCGGCGCGGCCAGGCCGTGCGCCCCCGACTGCAGCTCGCCCTGGCTGACCACGTAGTCGCGGTCGGACTCGCGGCGCCCCAGCAGGATCGCGCGGCCGGCCGCCCCCTGGTCGAGCGGGTGCCTGGAGCCCACCCGGAAGGCGACGTGGAAGTCGGTCCACGACGGCTCGACGACCGCCAGGGCGAGCGCCTCGTCCCCGTCGGCGACCGTGAGGTGTGCCGTGCAGCCGACGGTCTCGGCGAGCTGGCGCAGCACCGGGACCGCGAGGTCGCGCAGCACCGGCTGCACCGCGGAGGCCACGTGCAGCACGCCCAGCCCGACCTGGAGCCGCCCGTGCGGGCCACGGCGGACCAGCGCGTGCTGCTCGAGGGTGGAGACCAGCCGGTAGACGACGGTGCGGTTGACCTCCAGCCGGACCGCCAGCTCGGTCACGGTGAGCCCGTCGGGCTCTCCCGCCAAGGTGGACAGCACCCGGATGCCCCGGTCCAGGGTCTGTGACGTCTCAGCGGCCATTTTTTGAGTGTAGGCCGATCAGGACGACTTGCGGACCGCCCAATTCCTCAACGTGTCGATCCGAGCGTGCAGCTGCTCCGCGGTGGCCACCGCTGCGGCGGGCCCGCCGCACTCCTTGCGCAGCGCCGCGTGGGTCACCCCGTGGGGCTGCCCGGTGCGGTGGTACCAGGAGGCGACCAGGCCGTTGAGCTCGCGGCGCAGCACCGCGAGCTGCTCGTGCGTCGACAGCGCGGCGACCGACTCCTCTGCCTCCCGGCGCGGTGCGGCCGCCTTCTGCCGGGCCGCGCGCTCGCTCTGGCGCGAGTGCAGCAGCTCGCGCACCTGGTCGGGCTCGAGCAGGCCGGGGATGCCGAGGAAGTCCATCTCCTCCTCCGAGCCCACGTGCACCTCGCCGGAGTGGCCGAACTCGCCGCCGTCGTAGAGCACGCGGTCGAACGAGGCCGTCGACCCCACCGCCTCGAACGTCCCCTCCAGGTCGTCGGAGGCGCCCTCCGAGGCCTGGGCCTGGGCGAGCAGGTCGTTCTCGGCGGCGAAGATGTCGCCGTCGTCGTTCACCTTGCGGCCCAGCACGTGGTCCCGCTCGACCTCCATCTCGGAGGCGAAGCCCAGCAGGTTGGGCACCGAGGGCAGGAAGACCGACGCGGTCTCGCCGCGCTTGCGGGCCCGGACGAAGCGGCCGACGGCCTGGGCGAAGAACAGCGGCGTCGAGGTGCGGGTCGCCCAGACCCCGACCGCGAGCCGGGGGACGTCGACCCCCTCGGAGACCATCCGCACCGCGACCATCCAGCGGTCCTCGGACTCGGAGAACTTCGAGATCTTCTTCGACGACAGCTTCTCGTCGGAGAGGACCACCGTGGGCGACTCGCCGCAGATCCCGCGCAGGATCTTCGCGTAGGCGCGCGCGCTCTCCTGGTCCGAGGCGATCACCAGGCCACCGGCGTCGGGCATGTGCCGGCGTACCTCGGTGAGCCGGGTGTCGGCTGCCTCGAGCACCGACGGCATCCACGAGCCGGCGGGGTCCAGCGCCGTACGCAGCGCCTGGGCGTGCATGTCCTTGGTCAACGGCTCGCCCAGCCGGGCGGTGATCTCGTCGCCCATCCGGGTGCGCCACTGCATCTCACCCGAGTAGGCCATGAAGAGCACGGGGCGGACCACGTGGTCGGCCAGCGCCTGGGCGTAGCCGTAGGTGTAGTCGGCGGCCGAGCGCGGGATGCCGTCCGGCCCGGGCGCGTAGGTGACGAACGGGATCGGGTTCACGTCGGAGCGGAACGGCGTACCGGTCAGCGCGAGGCGCCGGGTGGCGGGGTCGAAGGCCTCGCGCACCCCCTCGCCCCAGGCCAGCGCGTCGCCGGCGTGGTGCACCTCGTCGAGGATCACCAGGGTCTTGAACCGCTCGGTGCGGATCCGCATCGCGAGCGGGTTGACCGCCACCCCGGCGTAGGTGACGGCGATCCCGAGGTAGTCCTTGGAGGTGCGGCCCTTGCCGGCGGCGTACGTCGGGTCGATCGGGATGCCCGCCCGCTGCGCGGCCTCGGCCCACTGGACCTTGAGGTGCTCGGTCGGGGCGACGATCGTCACCCGGTCGACGATCCGCCGGCTGAGCAGCTCGGCGGCGACGGTGAGTGCGAAGGTCGTCTTGCCGGCCCCCGGGGTCGCCACCGCGAGGAAGTCGCGGGGCTGCTCCTCGAAGTACTTCGTCATGGCGGCCGCCTGCCACGCGCGCAGGGATCCCGCGGTGCCCCACGCGGCACGCTCCGGCCAGGCCGGGGAGAGCGCAGGAGTGACGGGGCCGGTCTCTGCCCGGTCACTCACGCGTCGTTGCCCCCCGAACCGGGACCTTTCCCTCCCCCGCCGGGCTTGAGGGAGTCCCAGATCTCCTTGCACTCCGGGCACACCGGGTACTTCTCCGGGGCACGGCTGGGCACCCAGACCTTGCCGCACAGCGCGATCACGGGGGTGCCCATGACCATGGCCTCGGTGAGCTTGTCCTTGGGCACGTAGTGGGAGAACCGCTCGTGGTCACCGTCGTCGGTGGGGACGGTGCGAGTGTCCTCGACGGTCGAGGCTCCGGGCGAGAATCCGATCTGGGTCATGGTCCGGTCAGTCTAGGTCAGTTGAGGGCAGGATCGTCAGGCCGCGTGGAGTGCCAGGCCAGCTCGCCGGGCTGCCGACGCAGCACGTCCCGCCTGAGCGTCTCCGGGTCCACGCGGAAGACGTCGCGTTCGTCACCCGGGACGACGTACCAGTCGCCCCGGGCCACCTCGCCGCGCAGCTGCTGGGCGCCCCAGCCGGCGTACCCGGCGAAGACCCGGAGCCCGGAGAGCGACCCGCTGACGAGCTCGAGGGGGGCGTCGAGGTCGACGATGCCGAGCACCGTGCCCTGGTTGACCCAGACCGCGCGGAAGCCCACGGGCTCGTCCGCCGGGTCGGCCAGCTGGGCGACCGCCAGCGCCCCCTCCACCCCCACGGGTCCCCCGTGGAAGAGCACCTCCGGCTCGGTGGCCACCTCGCCCCACTCCCCCAGCACCTCGGAGACCAGCACCGGCGACGGGCGGTTGAGCACCACGCCCAGGGCACCGTCGGCGTCCACGTCGAGCATCAGCACCACGGTGTCGGCGAAGTTCGGATCGGTCATCCCCGGCGTCGCGACCAGCAGCGAGCCGGCCCTGACCGTGCGCTCGCGCTCCGCGTCCTGCTCGGCGTCACCCATGTCTCCATCATGGGGCACGTCAGGGAGAAGACGACAGCCCCGGCCCGGCGCTCAGGGAGGGAGGGAGGTGCGGTGCCTTGGGAGAGACCGCGGCGCAGGGACGGGGCTGTCTGGCTCATCGGGGGACGGACCCGAAGGTCCTTGAGCACGCTTTAAACGTACGTCGGCATACCGCTGGTATGCAAACGTTCAATGAGTGACTCTCCGCACAACCGCGCGTGGGGAGCCGCACTCCCTAGACTGCCGGGATGACCGAGCTCAGGACGCCACGGGTGGCGCGACGGCAGGACTACTCCGCGGCCACGCGCCGAGACCTCCTCGGGGCCGCCGAGCGGCTCTTCACCGAGCAGGGGTACGCCGCCACCTCCCTGGACGCGATCGTCGCCGACGCCTCGGTCACCAAGGGCGCGCTGTACCACCACTTCAGCAGCAAGCAGGCGGTCTTCGAGGCCGTCTTCACCCAGATCGACGAGGAGTCGGCCCGGCTGATCCACCGCTCCGTCGACGCCGAGGAGGACCCGTGGGCCCAGGCCGGCGCCGGGCTGCGGGTCTTCCTCCAGACCGTCCGCGACCCCGGCTACCGCCGGATCGTCGTCCAGGACGGACCGGCCGTGCTGAGCCCCGAGCGGCTGCGCGAGGAGGCACGGCCGACCTTCGCGCTGGTCGAGGGGATCCTGCGCAACATCCTGGGCTCGGGCTCCTGGGAGGTCGACGACGAGGTGCTGCGCACCTTCGCCCGGCTCTTCTTCGGCGCGCTCAACACGGCCGGAGCCGGCGTGGCCACCAGTGAGCACCCCGAGACAGACGCCGCGAGGGCCGAGCAGGTGATCGGCCTGATGCTGGCCTCGATCCGCCAGCTGGTCGAGTCGGGCGCACCGCTGTCCGAGATCACCAGGACGGTGCTGCCCCGACCCCCGTCCCGCTAGCGCGAGAAGGTCACCGCGCCGGTGCCCTGGGGGACCAGCTCGACCCAGGTGCGCCCACGGGGCACCGGGATCTCCTCGCCGCCGGCCTCCAGCTTCAGCTGGCCCTTCAGCCCGGACTTGGACCAGGTCGCGTTGACCACGCGGCCACGGTGGAAGAGCTGGGCGGGGCCGGAGCCCTCGAAGATCGTCTCCGGCACGAAGCTGCCGGCCGGGTCGAGGTAGCCGGCGTCGCCGACCCGGACCCGGAGGACCAGCACGGTGTCCGCGACGAACTCGTCGCCGGCACCGGCGTACCCGTTGACGTTGCGGTAGCGGCCGTTGTCGAACTGCCAGCTGGTGGTGTGCCGGCCGAAGTTCGCGTTGAGGGTCGTCGCCTTCCTGCCCTTGGGCAGGTCGGAACGCTCCCCGAAGGTGAAGTAGTCGGCGGGGCGCGCCTTGGCGCCGGCTGCGACGCCGGCCACCTCGCCGGGTCGCGCCATCAGGTTGTACGGCGCGTAGCGGCTGCTCTCGCGGAACAGGCCCTTGGCCCCCTCCTCGTAGAAGGTGATGCCCGCGCCGCTGATCCGGTTCTTGGTCACCGGCGCCGCGCCACTGGTGATCACCTGGGCCTTGACCGGGGTGACGATGCCGATGTCGCTGGCCCGCATCGAGCGGACCGGACCGGCCACGTCGGGCAGCTGGCTGTAGAAGAAGGCAGCCAGCCGGGTGGTGCCGCCCTCGACCAGCTCCTCGACCACCATGTCGGCCTTGCCGAGTCCCAGCTGGGGGGCGGCGCTGGCGGTGTTGTCGATCTTGGTCACCAGCACCGGGTGCTTCGTGGCCGCCGAGTCGCCGTCGGCCACGGGGAGCCCGGTCAGCGGCCAGGTCTCCGGCTCGGCCTGCTCGGCGGGCGCCTGGGACGCGGGACTCTCCGCCGGGGTGGAGGAGGTGGACTCCTCGCCTCCGCCACACCCGGCCAGGAGCAGGGCAGCGGTGAGGAGGGAAGCGGTGAGGGCAGGGGCGCGACGCACAGGAACTCCGATCGTGGTGCTGGTATCCCGCTCAGTCTGCGGGTGCCCGGAGGCACAGCGCCGCAGGACGCGCGGAACGGGCCGAGACACCCGCACCTCCACCGTAGTCGGCGGGGCCACGGGTGCCTCGGCCCCCTCAGCGCCAGATCAGCGCAAGCTCAGCGCGGGATCAGCGGACCGTGCCGGCGAACCAGCTCGAGGTCCAGGGCGCGGCGGTCTGCACCGGCGTGCCCGGGCGGGAGGCGTGCACCATCAGCGGGGTGCCGCCCTTGCCGCGACCGGCGAAGATGCCCACGTGGTAGACCCCGCCGCCGTTGGCGAAGAACATCAGGTCGCCGGGCTTCATCGCGGCCTTGGAGATCCGACGGGTGTGCGCGGCCTGGGCGCCGGAGGTCCGGGGCATGCCCTTGAACCCGGCGCGGTGGTAGGCGTACTGGACCAGGCCGGAGCAGTCGAAGGCGTTCGGGCCGGTGGCGCCGTACACGTAGGCGTCGCCGCGCTGGGCCAGGGCGACGTTCTTGGCCCGGCCGATCTGGCGGATCTTCGACCACTTGGCCCTGCGGGCCGCGACCCGGGCCCGCTTGGCGCGCAGGGCCTTGCGCTTGGCGATCCGCGCCTTGCGCTTGGCGATGCGCGCCTTGCGCTGGGCGGCCCGGCCCTTGGCGGCGGTGTCGGCGGCGTTGGTCTCCGCCGAGGTGGGCGTGGCCGGGGTCTCGGTCTGCGGGAGCGTCTGGGGGGCGGCGTGGGCCACCGGCGTCGCGGCCGGAGCGGCGAGGCCGAGCCCGGTGACGAGTCCGAGCATGAGGGTGGCGGTGAGGGCGCGGGTGGTGTGAGGGCGCGCAGAGGTGTGACGTGCGAAGACAGGCATGGTGGAGCGAGTTCCTTTCCCACGCCTGTGAGGTGAGCTGTCGGGTTGGAGCTGGAAAGTGCTCCGCCACCAGAGGTGACTTCACCCCGAGCCGTCCGCGGACGGCGAGAAACCTGGGTCCCCCACTCCTGCCCATGCATGGATGTTGCGGTGCTCCATCCGGGAGGGCAGGACTCGGCGTACCCGGGGAACTCTTGACTTGTCGGTCGATCTCTCGACCCCCCGAGTCAGGCACATGACCCTGGGTCAACGCAAAACGGGGAGACCCGGCCACGCCTGGGGCGTGAGCCAAGTCTCCCCGTCAGGGAGCCTGAAGTGAATCAGCTCACCAGCTTGGCGCCACCGTCGACGTAGAGCGTCTGACCGGTGATGTACGACGCCTCGTCGCTGGCCAGGAAGGTCACGGCCGCGGCGATGTCCTCGGGGAAACCGACCCGGCGGACGGGGTTGTTCTTGGCGTTGAGCTCGCGGAACTCCTCCACGCCCAGGCCCAGGCGGGCGGCGGTCGCGTCGGTCATCTCGGTGGCGATGAAGCCCGGCGCCACGGCGTTGGTGTTGATGCCGAAGGGGCTCAGCTCGATGCCCAGGGTCCGGGTGAGGCCCTGGACGCCCATCTTGGCCGCCGAGTAGTTGGCCTGGCCCCGGTTGCCGAGCGCGGAGACGCTGGAGAGGTTGACGATCTTCCCGTACTTCTGGTCCACGAAGTGCTTCTGCGCGGCCTTGGTCATCAGGAAGGCGCCCTTGAGGTGCACGCCCATGACCAGGTCCCAGTCCTGCTCGGTCATCTTGAACAGCAGGTTGTCGCGGGTGATCCCGGCGTTGTTGACGAGGATGTGGATGCCGCCGAGCTCGCTCACGACCCGCTCGACCGCGACCTCGACCGAGGCGGCGTCGCTGACGTCCGCGCCGATCCCGACGGCCTTGGCCTGGCCGACCGTCTCCAGGCGGCCCGCGGCCTCGGCGGCCGCGGCCTCGTCGAGGTCGATGATGGCCACGCTGGCCCCCTCGGCGGCGAAGCGCTGGGCGGTGCCGAAGCCGATGCCTCGTGCTGCTCCGGTGATGACTGCGACGCGACCGTCGAAACGACCCATGTCAGGTGACCTCCTCGGGGTGTGCGAGGCCGGTCCCCGCTCCGGGTGGTCACTCTAGGCGCTGCGCACGGCCCTGGCTCTGGGCGGTCCGCCCACCATCGGCGGCCGCCTCGTCGCCGAGATCACCGCGTGCGCTGATCCGGTCCCGGGTCAGAGCACCGCGCGCAGCCGCTCGCCGTACGCGGCCCGCTCGGCGTCGTCGGCGTACTTCGTACGGGGCCAGAAGAACCCCCGCAGGCCGTCGCCCTTCGTCCGCGGCACCACGTGCAGGTGCAGGTGCGCCACCGACTGGCTGACCACGTTGTTCATCGCCACGAAGGACCCCTGGGCGCCGAGCCCGTCAACGACCGCGGTGGCCAGCCGCTGGGCCTGGGCCAGGAAGCCGTCGCGCAGTTCCGCGGGCAGGTCGGGGAGGGTGATCACGTGCCGCCGCGGCACGAGCAGGACGTGGCCCTTGAAGACCGGCCGTACGTCGAGGAACGCGACGTGGTCCTCGGTGCGCAGCACCACCTCGGCTTCCGCGTCGCCGGCGACGATGGTGCAGAACAGGCAGCCCGGCTCGGCGGCCAGTGCTTCGTCCCCGGTGCTCACGTGCACACTCCCCCGCACCGGTCCCCGGCGAGCACGGCGGCCAGCCGCCCGGTGGCGCCGGCGGCGTCGAAGTGGTGGTTGTCCTGGCGCCCGTAGGTCCAGCGGAACCCGTGGCGGCGCATCAGCGCCACCACCGGGTGGCTCGGGGAGCGCCAGGCGACGCGGGCGTGCGAGCGCGACGCCCACCAGGTGTTGGGCACGATCCCGGCGCGACTTCGGTACGGGTTCTCCCAGGGGTTGATGTCCACCGAGCGTCCCCACGAGTGCGGCGACCGGACCCGGGGGTTGCCGACCACCTGGCGGCAGTTGAACGCCGAGGTGTTCCCCGCGGCCATCGACGCGTAGTCGTCGGCGCCCCGCAGTCGCGGGGACCAGCCGAACCGGTCGACCCGGTACATCGAACGGATCGGCATCCGCCGCTCGTGCCACTCGGTGAACGCGCTCACCACCTGGCCGGTGATCCCGGCGTTGACCACCAGCTCGCCGCGGCGCCGGTAGCCGTCGAAGTCGTAGTAGTTGAGCTGGACCAGCCGCAGCCCGGCCCGGCCGACGGGGCAGCCGGGGCGCCACGAGCGGCCCACCATCTGCCGCCACACGCCGTCGGGGATCTCCCGGACCACCGCGTGCACCCCCGGGCCGGTCGCCCGTGGCTGCGGAGGCAGGGAGATCCGCGGCCGGGGCGCGGCACGGGGCAGCCGCACCGGGACACCTGGCGGGAGGTTGCGCAGGGTCAGCACCCGGCTCCGGGTCCCCGAGAGCCAGGACTGGTCACCGACGACCGCGCGCCACCGGAAGGTCGCGCGCGGACGCACCTCGACCGACGCTGACCCGTCGGCCGCGGTCTCCACCTGCTGCACCGTGCGCCAAGGCTGCGCGCGCCGCTGGGCCGGGGTCATCCGCTCGCCCGGGCGGGCCACCAGCCGGCGCTGCAGCTGCACCGGGCCCGCCACCGGCGCGCCTCGGGCGGTGGTCCACTCCACCCGCAGCGTCGCCGTCTGCTCGTCCACCACGCGCCTCGGGCCGCGCAGGCGCAGCCTGCTCTCCCGCGGCACCAGGGTGAGCGCGTGCTCGGCGGAGACCGCAGCCGGGTGCGTCGCGTCCCCGGCGTACGTCGCCCGCAGCCGGTTGTCGTCCGGGGTCCGGGCCACCGGGAGCGCGAAGGTGGTCACCCCGGCCGCGTCGGTCACCACGTCGGCCGCCCTGACCCACGACCCCGAGCCGACCCGCTCGATCGTCACCGGCGCGTTCGCCAGGCCGAGCCCGTCGACCCCGGTGGCGGTGAGCGTCACCGAGGTGAGGTCGTCGGCGAGGCCGGGTGCGCTCGTGAGGGTGAGCAGCACGCCGCTCGCGGAGCCGCGTACGGCGAGGGAGTCGCGAGCCGTGCTGCCAGGGGCTGCCGAGGAGGCTGCGGGCGCGACGGGCAGGCCGGCCAGCACCGCCGCCGTACCGAGGAGGGAGACGAGCAGTGCACGCATGCCCGCATGTTCACACACCGCGACGACGCGGGCGCCCGCCAGGCTCGGCGGCTCAGAGCAGCGGTCCGGGCCAGGGGGTGCTGCGGCCCATGTCCAGCGCCCGCTGGAGCACGAACGGGTCGGCCTGGTTGTAGAGCCAGGGCCGACCGAACCAGACGAAGCCGTCCACGTAGCGCGCGGCCACCCGGCGGTCCTGCGCCGGCAGTCCCCAGCGCCGGGCCGCGACCCGGACGGTCGGCGGGATGCCCAGCGTCACGCAGCGCTTCATCCGCCGGCTCGTGCAGGTGCGGGCGTTGTCGGTGAGGTCGTGCTTGGTGGCCGGCACCATGTCCAGCCAGCGGGTGGGTCGCCCGCTCTTGGCCGTGTCGATGATGAAGTGCTTCTTCCCGTAGCCCCAGCGCTTGAGGAGCTTGACGATCTCGTGGCCGTGCCGGATGTTGTCGCCCGGTCCGGTGTAGTGGGTGGAGTCGAGCGCGAAGCCGCGGGCGTGCTCGATGCCGGTGCGCTTGAGGATCTGGGCGCACCGCCGGGGGTCGTTGCCGCGGTCGTTCTCGCACCAGTCGGCCGCGCCTGCGTCGAGGTAGACCTCGGTGTTCGGCAGCGCGCTGAGCGTGCGCGTGGCCTCGCTCAGCAGCCGGGACTTCTTGCCCCGGTCCGGCACGCACCACAGGAACGGGCCGTCCGGCTGCATCACCACCAGGGTGGGGGTGGCGCCGATCCCGCGCGCCAGGTTGTCGATCCAGGTGCGGTAGCTCTGCCGCTCCGCCGGGGTCGAGGGCCGGGTGCAGGCCTCGTGCTCCCAGGGCTGCATCCGGAAGACCGCGATCTGCACGAGCCGCTCGGGGTCCCCCTGCTGGGAGGCGGCGATGTAGTCCCGCGCCCGGGACTCGATCTGGTCGTCGGGCACGTGCGTGCCGTACCACTTGGTCCGCGGTCGCAGGGCGATCTTCCCGACCAGCCGCCGCTCGGTGCCGGTGGTCGCCTGGAACGGGGCCCAGACCTGGTCCTGCGGTCCCTGGTAGACGCCCCACACCCGCCCGGCGAGCGGGTTGCGCCGGTTCTCCGGGTACGCCGGCTCCGCGGCCTGCCAGACCTCGCGACGCGGCGCCGGGCGGGCCGCTCGCGCGGCGCCGTCCTGGGCGCCCGACTGGTCCGCCGGCCGGGAGACCGGGCCGTCCTGGTCCGAGGCGGACGCGGCGGTCAGGGGGCCGAGCACGGCAACGAGCAGGGCGACGGCAAGCGCGAGCACGGGGCCCGCCCCCCACCGAGCGAGGCGGGGCGAGGGGCCGGAGGCGACCGGCGGGCGGGATCGAGACAGCACGCGTCACGCTAACCGCGCAGCGCGTCCCGCGTCACGGGAAGTACCGAGGACGCCGCCAGGCGCGGCAGCCGGCGTGCGACGATGCGCCGGACGCCGCGGAGCGGCCCACGGGCGGGAGGACGACCATGCACCAGACGCGAGCCGACGCGGGCACCCCGACGGACGCGCCGGGCAACCCGGCAGGAACGGCCCCGGGCACCGACTCGGGGACCATGGCCGCGGCCGAGCGGTGGTTCCTCGACCACGGCCTGCCCTACTTCGTCGACGACGTGCGCGCCCGGGTCGCCGGCGGCCTGCGCCGCCCCCGCCTGGTCGGGGTCGCGGTCGTCGCGGTGCTGCTCGCCGCGGTCGCCGGAGCGATCACGCTGCCACTCTCGGACCGGTACGTCGCCGCCTCGGCCGCGCTGACCACCCTCGGGGTGGTGGTGGCCGGCTACGCGCTGGCCACGCTGCGGGTGTGGCTGTGGCTGCGCTGGGCGACCGGCAAGACGTTCTCCTCCCTCGGGCTGATGGTGCCGCTCGTGGCCCGGGCGCTGCCGATGCTCATGCTCTTCATCACCTTCCTGTTCATCAACGCCGAGGTGTGGCAGGTCGCCGCCCGGCTCTCCGGCGGCGTGATGTGGGCGGCGGTCCTCGGCTTCGCCGCCGCCGCAGTGGGCTTCCTCCTGTTCAAGCTGCCCGAGGAGGTGGACTCCTTCACCGAGCAGCTCGACCCCGACGGCATCGAGAGCGCGTGCGCCGGCACCCCGTTCGCCGCGTGGTCGGCCCAGGTGGGGCGCGCCGCGGACGTGAGCGTCCCCTCGCGGCTCGAGCGGGCCAACCTGGTGCTGGTGCTGCTGGCCTCGCAGGCCGTCCAGGTGCTGCTCCTCAGCGTCGCGGTCTTCGCCTTCTTCCTGGGCTTCGGCGTGGTCGCCATCCCGGACGAGGTCGCCACCAGCTGGGTCGGGGTGGAGCCGACCCGGGCCGTCGGGGCGCTGACCTGGGAGCTTGTCCGGGTCTCGGTCTTCCTCGCGGCCTTCTCCGGCCTCTACTTCGCCGTCTACGCGGTCACCGACGAGACCTACCGGCGTCAGTTCTTCACCGGCATCACCGACGACCTGGGCAAGGCGCTCTCCACCCGCTGCGCCTACCGAGCCGTGCGCGACCACGCCCACGCTCAGGCCGACGGCTGACGGTCGCACCGGCCCCGCCGCGCCCACCCGCGTGGCGCCGGTGTGGTGCTCGTCTGGTGCTGGTGTGTGGTGCTGGTGTGGCGCTCGTCTCGACCGCTTGAACGGGGGCGCCTCGGCCCTCACGATTGCCCGATGCCCTACGTCTCCCGCATCCTCACCGGCGAGGACTGGATGTCCCTGCGCGAGATCCGCCTGCGTGCGCTCGCCGACTCCCCCGACGCCTTCCAGGCCAGTCTGCAGCAGTCCAGCGAGGACCCCGAGGACGCCTGGCGGGCCCGGGCCGACCAGGCCGGCCCGACGCTGCTGATCCTCGACGGCGAGCACCCGGTCGCGATGGGCGGGGCGCTGGCCTACCCCGAGTCGCGGACCGCGTGGCTGTGGGGCATCTGGACCGCACCCGAGGCGCGGGGCCAGGGCCTGAGCCGGCGCGTGGTGAGCGAGCTCGTCGAGTGGTGCCGGGCGCACTCCCTCGACGTCCACCTGCACGTCACCGACGGCAACGACCCGGCCCGGTCGGTCTACGAGTCGCACGGCTTCGAGCCGACCGGCGAGCGGGTGCCGCTGCGCGAGGGCTCTCCGCTGCAGATGCAGACCATGCGGCTGCGCACCGCCAGCTGAGACGGCGCGTCCCCGTCCCCTGGCTACCCTGGCCAGGGTGCAGACGTTCCTCCCGTACGCCGACTTCGAGGCGTCCGCGCGCGTCCTGGACGTGAGGCGTCTGGGCAAGCAGCGGGTGGAGACGCTGCAGGTCGTCCGGGCGCTGACCCGCACCGACTACGGCTGGGGCAACCACCCCGCGGTGCTGATGTGGCGCGGGCACGAGGAGGCGCTGGGCCGGTACGGCCTCGTCTGCTGCGAGGTGTGGACCCGGCTCGGCTTCGCCGACACCTGCGCCGCAACCATCGCCGACGACCTCGCCGCGGCCGGCGTGACCCGGGTGCGCACCCAGGCCGAGCTCGCGGGGGCGGGCGAGCTGCCGTCCTGGCTCGGTGAGGAGGCACTGCACCTGAGCCACCGGTCGGCGCTGGTGCGCAAGGACCCCGAGCACTACCGGGCGCTCTTCCCCGGCGTGCCCGACGACCTGCCCTACGTCTGGCCGGTCCGCTCCCCCGCGGTGCTGGAGCGTGAGCGCCGGCGCGCCGAGCGCGCCGCCGCCCGCTCCCGGGGCTGACCGGCCGAGCCCGGAACCACCCAGTCCGGAACGACCGAGCCCCGGCCACCCGCACTGCGGGCGACCGGGGCTCGGGCTCAGGCCCTCAGGCCTTCAGGTGCTCAGGTGCTCAGACCAGGTCGAAGCGGTCGAGCTCCATCACCTTGGTCCAGGCGGCGACGAAGTCGCGCACGAACTTCTCCTGCGCGTCGTCGCTGGCGTAGACCTCGGCCAGCGCACGCAGCTGCGAGTTCGACCCGAAGATCAGGTCGACCGCGGTGGCCGTCCACTTCAGCTCACCGGAGGAGAGGTCGCGGATCTCGAAGACGCCCTCCTCGGACTCCGACGCCTTCCACTGCGTGCCGGGGGCCAGCAGGTTGGCGAAGAAGTCGTTGCTGAGCACGCCGGGACGCTCGGTGAAGACGCCGTGCTGCGCGCCTCCGTAGTTGTTGCCGAGCGAGCGCAGGCCGCCGACCAGGACGGTCATCTCGGGCGCCGTCAGGTCGAGCATGTACGCGCGCTCGACCAGCAGGGTCTCCGGCTCCCGCTTCGAGCCCGGGCGCAGGTAGTTGCGGAACCCGTCGAACTTCGGCTCGAGCACCCGGAAGGAGTCGACGTCGGTCTGCTCCTGGGTGGCGTCGGTGCGGCCCGGGTGGAACGGCACGGTGATCTCCACGCCCGCGTCCTTGGCGGCCTTCTCCACCCCGGCGTTGCCGGCGAGCACGATCAGGTCGGCCAGCGAGACCTGGGCCCCGCCCTGGCCGTTGAACTCGGAGCGGATCTCCTCGAGCTTGCCGAGCACCTTGGCCAGCTGCTCCGGCTGGTTGACCTCCCAGCCGCGCTGCGGCTCGAGGCGGATCCGCGCACCGTTGGCGCCACCGCGCTTGTCGGTGGACCGGAAGGTCGCGGCCGAGGCCCACGCGGTGGAGACCAGCTCGGCGACCGAGAGGCCGGAGTCGAGCACCTTGGCCTTGAGCGCGGCCACGTCGGCGTCGCCGATCAGCTCGCCCTCGACGGCCGGCACCGGGTCCTGCCACAGCTGCGGCTCGGGCACCCAGGGGCCGAGGTAGCGCGAGACCGGACCCATGTCGCGGTGGAGCAGCTTGTACCAGGCCTTGGCGAAGGCGAGGCGGAACTCCTCCGGGTTCTCCTTGAACCGTCGCGAGATCTTGTCGTACTCCGGGTCGAAGCGCAGCGCCAGGTCGGAGGTGAGCATCCGCGGCTCGCGGCGCTCGTCGCCCTCGTGAGCACCCGGCACCATGTCGGAGCCGGCGCCGTCCTTCGGCCGCCACTGGTACGCGCCGGCCGGGGACTTGAAGAGCTCCCAGTCGTAGGCGTACAGGATGTGGAAGAACTCGTTGTCCCAGCGGGTCGGGTGGTAGGTCCAGGTGACCTCGAGGCCGGAGGTGATGGTGTCCCCGCCCTTGCCGGAGCCGAACTCGCTCTTCCAGCCCAGGCCCTGCTGCTCCAGCGGAGCGCCCTCGGGCTCGGGGCCGACCAGGTCGGCGTCGCCGGCACCGTGGGTCTTGCCGAAGGTGTGACCACCGGCGATCAGCGCGACGGTCTCCTCGTCGTTCATCGCCATCCGGGCGAAGGTGGCGCGGATGTCGCGGGCCGAGGCCAGCGGGTCGGGGTTGCCGTTGGGGCCCTCGGGGTTGACGTAGATGAGACCCATCTGGACCGCGCCGAGGACCTCGTCGAGCTCCCGCTCGCCGGTGTAGCGCTCGTCGCCGAGCCAGGTGTCCTCGGGGCCCCAGAAGATCTCCTCGGGCTCCCACACGTCCTCACGGCCGAAGGCGAAGCCGAAGTGCTCGAAGCCCATGTCCTCCATCGCGACCGTGCCGGCGAGCACCAGCAGGTCGGCCCAGGAGATCTTCTGGCCGTACTTCTTCTTGATCGGCCAGAGCAGGCGACGGGCCTTGTCGAGGTTGGCGTTGTCGGGCCAGCTGTTGAGCGGCGCGAACCGCTGGCCGCCATCGCCGGCGCCACCACGGCCGTCGTAGATCCGGTAGGTGCCGGCCGCGTGCCAGCTCATCCGGATGAACAGGCCGCCGTAGTGGCCGAAGTCGGCCGGCCACCAGTCCTGCGAGGAGTGCATCAGCTCGACGAGGTCCGCCTTGAGCGCCTCGAGGTCGAGCTTCTCGAACTCCTTGCGGTAGTCGAAGTCCTCGTCCAGCGGGTTGACCTTGGTGGAGTGGGCGTGCAGGACCGAGAGGTCCAGCATGTTCGGCCACCAGTCCTTGAGGCCGTGCGGGCGGCCGCCGGTCTTGGGCTGGGGCGAGTCGATCGCCGGGTTCTCGCTCTCGCTGCCGTGCGCAGCCGCCGAGTCGTGCATGACCGGGCACCCGGCCTCGGCCTTGCGGTCCACCCCCTGGGGGCTCTGCGGGGTGTTCTCTTCCTGGCTCATCTGCTTCCTTCCGGCTGGCGTTGGGTGTGCGTGGTGGCGGACGCGCACGCGGGACAGGTGCCCCAGTACACGACCTCCGCCTCGTCGACCACGAAGCCGTGGTCGTCGGAGGCGGTGAGACACGGGGCGTGACCGACGGCGCACTCGACGTCGGCGATCGCCCCGCAGCTGCGGCAGACCACGTGGTGGTGGTTGTCACCGACCCGGGCCTCGTAGCGCGCGTTGGCCCCGGCCGGCTGGATCCGCCGCAGCAGTCCGGCGTCGGTCAGGGCCTTGAGCACGTCGTACACCGCTTGGTGCGAGACCGTCCCGAGGTCCTCGCGGACCAGGTTGAGAACGGCGTCCGTGTCCAGGTGGGGGTGCTGGTGGACCGCGCTCAGCACCGCGATCCGCGGTCTGGTGACGCGCAGCGACGCGGTGCGCAGCGAGGCCTCGAAATCAGGCGTCTGCATGGGTCTCAGCATGGTTCCTTTTCTTGAACAAGTCAAGATTGGGAGTGTCGGCCGGCGGCCCGCCTCCCGCCGTCAGGCGACCGTGAGGGCCACCTCGATGTTGCCGCGGGTGGCGTTGGAGTAGGGGCAGACCTGGTGGGCCTGCTCGACCAGCTTCTCGGCGTCCTCCCGGGAGACCTGGGGCAGCGTCACCTCCAGGGCCACGGCCAGCAGGAAGCCGCCGTTCCCGTTGTCGCCGATCGAGACGTCCGCGACCACCTCGGACTCCGAGACGTCGGCCTGGGCCTGTTGGGCGACCAGGCGGAGCGCGGAGTGGAAGCATGCGGCATACCCGGCGGCGAAGAGCTGCTCGGGGTTCGTCGCGCCGCCCGGGCCGCCCATCTCCTTCGGGATGCGCACGTCGGTGACCAGCAGGCCGTCCGTGGTCTCGACGTGTCCGTTACGGCCGTCCCCGGTGGCGACGGCACTGGCTGTGTAGAGAGGAGTCATACGCCCCACGATAGGGACGCGCCCCTCGCGCACAACCCCTGCGAGCAACCCCGGCACCACTCCTGCGCACGGCTGGCACTCCGTGCTCCTCCTCCGTGTGCGGAGTCCGACACACGACTGTTCGACGCCCGCCCGGTTGGAAACGCGGGCGTCACCTGAGCACGACCTCCGGCGAAACCACCGCTACCTAGCGTCCCGTGCACCAGTCGGACCCGCGGCCGCAGGCCCGGGCAATCTCGGAGGTCAACTTGTCACAGACACGTCGCGCATTCCTGCGCAGCGTCGGCGTCGCCGGCGGAGCGGGAGTCATGTTCCAGACAATGGGAGCCCTGGGCCTCGCGCCGGCCGCACATGCGGAGACTCCCCCGTTCACCCCGCTCGACCGGGAGGCGCTCCACCGCCGGGGCCGCAAGTCGGTCGTCGTCCTGGGCGGCGGGATCGCCGGCCTGACCACGGCGTACGAGCTGCTCAAGGGCGGCTACTCGGTCACCGTCCTGGAGGGCCGGAACCGGCCCGGCGGGCGCAACTGGACGGTGCGCGGCGGCGACTCCTACACCGACCTCAAGGGCCGCTCGCAGCGCGCCCGGTTCTCCCGCGGCCAGTACATGAACGCCGGCCCCGGGCGGATCCCGCAGATGCACGTCACGCTCGACTACTGCAAGGAGCTGGGCGTCCCGATCGAGGTCTTCACCAACCAGAACGCCGACGCGTTCCTCTACCGTGAGGGTGTCCCGGGGGCCCTCAACGGCGTGCCCGTGCGGCAGCGGGCGATCAAGGCGGACGCCTACGGCTACACCGCCGAGCTGCTGGCGAAGGCGACCAGCCAGGGGGCGCTCGACGCCGAGCTGACCGCAGAGGACAAGGAGGCGCTGATCTCCTACCTGCGCAGCTTCGGGGCGATCAACTCGGCCAACGAGTACGTCGGCGGCGGACGCCGCGGCTACGACCCCGAGCCGGGCGCGCACCTGGAGGCCGGCACCCCGCTCCCCCAGTACGACGTCTCCGACGTCTTCCGCTCCACCCTGGGCAACTACTTCTCCTTCGAGATGGGCTTCGACCAGGCGATGATGATGTACCAGCCGGTCGGGGGCATGGACCGGATCGCCTACGCGCTGGCCGACGCCGTCGGCTCGCGCAACGTGCGCTACAACGCCGAGGTCGTCGAGTACAAGAACACCACCACGGGCGTGGAGGTCCTGTACCGCGGCCTGGGCGGGACCCGGAAGATCACCGCCGACTTCGCGGTCAACACCATGCCGCCGCACATCGCCGCCCGGATCCCGAGCAACCTGCCCGCCGAGGTGGTCACCGCGCTGGGGTCGGTCAGCAAGACCAACGCGGGCAAGATCGGCATCGAGTACGAGCGCCGGTGGTGGGAGGAGGACTTCCGCATCTACGGCGGCATCACCAACGCCAACACCAACCTCGCCAACGTCTGGCACCCGTCGTACGACTACCACGGCAAGCGCGGCACGATGATCGGCTACTACAACACCGGCACCAACGCGAACTTCTACGGGGCGCTCACCCCCGCCGAGCGGTTCACCGAGGCGATCGCCCAGGGCAAGAAGATCTTCGGCGACGTGTACGGCGAGAAGGTCGCGGCGCACTTCAGCCAGGACTGGGCGTCGTCCAAGTTCTCCGAGGCCGCCTGGGTGGGCTGGCCCAGCGCCGTCGGCGGCCAGACGGGCGCCGGCTACCGGAGCCTGCTCGGCGCGACGCAGAACATCTACTTCGCCGGCGACCACCTCAGCCACGCCATCGCCTGGCAGCACGGGGCCATGACCTCGGCCCGCACGACCGTCCAGCAGATCCACGAGAGGGTGACCGCCTGATGCGCACGACGATGAGCCACCGCACGAAGATGATCCTCGCGGCCGTGGTGACGGCCGCCCTGGTCGCACCGCCCGCCGCGGTCGCCGGAAGCAGGTACTGGGAGCCCAAGAAGGACGAGACCGTCTCGATCCTGCCCGCAGGTCAGGACAACCCGATGATCGCCGAGGGCGTGGCGATCGGGAAGGACGTCGCGCTCTACAAGACCAGCGGCCTGGGCCCCGGCGGGCTCAACACCGCGGCGCCCGCGGGGTCGCAGGAGCGCTACATCGACCCGGTCGACCTGGTCGGCGGCGCTCTCCCGCCGGGTGTGACGATCACCGAGGCGCAGGGCCTCAACGTGCTGCGCCGGATCGGGGAGAACCTCGCCAAGGTGGGCCTGAGCTACGACGACGTGATCACCATGCGGGTCTTCCTGCAGAACCCGGCGGGCGAGGAGAAGATGGACTTCGCCGGCTGGAACCGGGCCTACCGCCAGTTCTTCGCCAACACCAGCCTGTCGACCGGCAAGCCGGTGCCCGTCCCGCTGGGCACCGCGGCACCGGCCGCCCCGATGGTGACCAACCCGGCCCGCCCCTCGCGGTTCGCGCTGGAGATCGAGAACCTGCCGGTCAACGGGTGGCTGGTCGAGGTCGAGGTCGACGCCGCCTTCCCGGACAAGAAGAAGCGGTGATGGCGGGCCTGGGCAGCACCGAGCTGCTGATCCTGCTGGCGGTCTTCGTGCTCCTCTTCGGAGCGCGCAAGCTGCCGGAGCTCGCGCGCGGCACCGGTCAGGCGCTGCGGATCCTCCGGGACGAGACACGCTCGGAGGAGCCGGACGCGCTCGAGACCGTGGAGCAGCCGGAAGGCACCTCGCGCCCCGCCCCGCCCGTGGCTCAGTCCACGGGCGCCAGCGGTCTGGGCGCCAGCGGCTCGCCCGTGTAGTCGCTCAGGGCGACCAGCAGCTCGGCTTGGAACTCGTGGTCAAGGACGGCCGGCGCCGGCTCCTCGCGCGCCTCGTGGCGCCAGTAGCCGCCGGAGGTCATGGCCTCGGGCGAGCTGCTGGTCGCCAGCCACACCTGGGTGCGGTGCCCGAGCCGCAGGTCGTCGGGCGCCGAGGGACCGCCCATCCGGGTGGGCACCCAGCCGGGGTCCACGGCGTTGCTCAGGACCTCGGGCCAGACCCGGGCCATGGCGACTGCGAGGGTGGTGACGAAGAGCTTGCTGTCGGGGTAGGACCCCTCCGACTCCCGGCCGCTCCAGTCCTGCCCTCGCAGCACCGGGCGTCCCGCCAGGTGCTCCTCGCTGCTGAGGTAGACCAGCCGCGACGGTCGCCAGATCAGGGCGGTCAGCAGGTACGGCGCGACCACGTTGACCGGCAGCACGTCCGGCCCGCGGTAGACCCCCGCGTTGTGGATCACCGCGTCCATGCGGCCCAGCCGGTTGACCTGCTCGGCCACGTCGCGCGTCTGGTCCGGGTCGGCCAGGTCGCCGGTCACGTGGCCGGCGCCGCGGCGTACCAGGTCCTCGACCGCTCGGAGCCGCTCGTCGTCGCGCGCGTGCACCACCACGTCGTGCCCCTCGTCCAGCAAGGCCTCGGCCGCGGCCCTCCCCAGACCCTCGGTCGAGCCGGTGATGAAGATGCGTGCCATGTCCCCAGGCTGGGCCCGCGACCACACCAGGACCAGTGCCATTCGACCTGTCCACCTCCGAAGGTGTGTCTTCTCACCCCCCGCAAATCGTGTGACACTCGCCATGTTTCACCTACCTCTTCTGTAAGAAAGAGACACCCATGCCACATGCGTCCCACCGACGCCCCCGACTTCGGGGAGTGCTCGGTTCCACCCTGGCGGTGGTCCTGGGTGCGGGCGGCCTCGCGCTGCTCGCCTCCACGCCTGCCACAGCCACCCCCTCCGCCAGCGGCGACTACTGGTCGGCCTCCTCGGCCAAGCCGAACGCCTCGCGTGCCGCTGGCGCGCTCCGCGTCAGCCCGAAGAAGTACGCGGCCTTCACCCTCGACGACGCCGCCCTGCGCGGGGAGCTGCGCGACGCGCCCCTCGAGGAGCAGGTCGGCGCCGAGGCCGAGACGGTCTACGTGCCCGCCCCGAACGGCGACCTGGTCGCCTTCGAGGTCAAGGAGTCCCCGGTGATGGAGGCCGAGCTCCAGGCGGCCAACCCGGAGATCCGGACCTACGCCGGCCGCGGCGTCGAGGACCCCACCGCGACCATCCGCTTCGATGTCACCCCGAACGGCTTCCACGCCTCCGTGCGCGGCGACGGCGGCCAGGCCGCCTGGTACGTCGACCCGGCCTGGAACGGCGACGACAGCCTCTACCTCTCCTACCTGGGCCGTGACCTGCCCGCCCCGGAGAAGGGCCTGATCGAGCCCGAGCTCGACAAGCACACCCTCGACGGGCTGCACGAGGAGCACGCGGACGACGAGCAGCGCGCGGGCGAGGCCCCGGGCACCGAGGTCGGCCTGCGCACCTACCGGCTGGCACTGGTGACCGACCCGTCGTACGCGGCGTACTTCGGCACCGAGAACGTGCTGGCCGAGAAGGTCACCCTGATGAACCGGGTCAACCAGATCTACAACGACGACCTGGCCATCCGGATGCTCCTCATCAACGACACCGACAAGCTCAACCTCGACACCGCCGCCAAGGCCACCGAGCCCGGTGGTCCGTGCGGCGATGCGGCCTGCTTCACCACCGCGCAGCTGGCCAGCTGCACCGGCGGCCTGCTCAACCGCAACCGCATCGTGCTCGGCCAGCTCGTCGGCGCCAGCAACTACGACGTCGGCCACATCGCGCTCGGCACCCCCGGCGGCGGCGTCGCCGGCCTGGGCGTGGTGGGCCTCGGCGGCAAGGCCCGTGGCTGCACCGGTCTCCCCCAGCCCGAGGGTGACTTCTTCGCGGTCGACTACGTCGCCCACGAGATCGGCCACCAGTTCGGCGGCCCGCACACCTTCAACGGCACCGAGTACAACTGTGGCGGCAACATCGGCGGTTCGCCGTGGGAGCCGGGCTCCGGCTCGTCGGTGATGGCCTACGCCGGCATCTGCCAGCAGGACAACCTGCAGCCGCACACCGACCCGTACTTCTCGCAGCGCAGCATCTTCGACATCACCAGCACCGTGCTCCGCGTCCGTCCGGACGAGGACGAGGTGCAGACGGTCTCGCTGCGTGGGTTCGACACGGACGGTGAGTCGTTCACCCTCTCCTTCAACGGCCAGACCACCGAGCCGATCGTCCGCGGCACGAACTACTCGACCGCAGCGATCGACGCGGCTCTCGAGGCGGTCATCGGCACGGACACCGTCGCCGTGGCGGCGTTCGGCGGCTCCGGCACGCTCAACGACACCGGCTTCCAGGTGACCTTCAACGGCGGCGTCGTCGACAACACCGACGTCGAGTCGCTGGTCCTCACCACCGTCTCCGGTGACGTCTCCGGCTTCGTCGGCGAGACCCAGGCCGGTGGGCCGGTCGAGAACGGTGGCTACACCGTCACCGCCAGCGGCAACCGCGCCCCCGTGGCGACCGCCCCCGCTGACAAGACCATCCCGCTGCGGACGCCGTTCGCCCTCACCGGCTCGGCCACCGACCCCGACGGCGACTCGATGATCCACATCTGGGAGCAAAACGACCGCGGTACCGGCACGCCCCTGGGCAGCCAGACCAAGGCCGACGGCCCGCTCTTCCGGATCTTCGGCAAGCACGCGCCGGTGACCCCGGCCGGCACCCTGCTGATCAACTCCCCCGGCGAGAACATCGCCACGTCAGACCCCACCCGGGTCTTCCCGGACATGGAGCAGATCCTCGAGAACAACACCAACGCGGCCAACGGCACCTGCCCGGCCATGCCGGCCAAGCCGGTGACCGGTGGCGCCACCAACGTGCCCGTCCCGGTCGTGGAGTGCTTCGCGGAGTGGCTGCCGACCGCCGACTACGTCGGCAACGCGGCGGCTGGCAACACCGAGCCCTCGCTCAACTTCCGGTTCACCGCGCGTGACCTCGACCCGCACGCAGGCGGCTACGCCTACGACGACGTCAAGCTGACGCTCGACAAGACCGCGGGTCCGTTCCTGGTCTCCTCCAAGAACGTCGCGAACGCCGGCGCCATCGGCGGACGCAGCGAGATCGTCACCTGGGCCGTCAACGGCACCGCCAAGCCGGAGCTGGCGGAGAACGTGCGGATCACGCTCTCCACCGACGGTGGCAAGACGTTCCCGGTCGTCCTGGCCGAGAGCACCCCGAACGACGGCACCGAGCGCATCGTCTGGCCCAACGTCTCCACGACCAAGGCCCGGATCAAGATCGAGGCGGTGGACAACTACTTCTTCGACGTCAACGACGCCGACTTCGAGATCGTCTCCTCGCTCACCGTCACCGGTCCGGCGAACGAAAAGCTCACCGTGGTCAGCGGCCAGGCCGTCCCCGCGGCGGAGCTGTCGGCCAGCACCCGCGGCAGCGCCGGTGCCGAGCTCGCGGCGACGGCCACGGGACTGCCCGCGGGCGTCTCCCTGGAGCAGGTCGCCGTCTCGGCTGACACGGTCCGTCCGGGTACCGCCACCTGGCGCACCACCGGCACCGTGACCGCGGCCGCCGGCACCTACCCCGTCACCGTCAGCATCACCGACGGGACCGCCAGGGTCACCACGGAGTTCACGATCACCGTGACCGCCGCGGCCAAGGCGCCGGAGACGACCATCACCGACGGCCCCGCCGACGGCTCGGTCGTGCTGGACCGTGAGCAGAAGTTCGCGTTCTCCGCGGACGTCGCCGGCTCCCGGTTCGTGTGCACCGTCGACGGCGACCCCGTCGACTGCGCCGTGGCTGGCCTGACCAAGCGGTTCAAGCCGGGCACGCACCTGTTCAGCGTGGCCGCGGTCGCGCCTGACGGCTCGGCCGATGCCACCCCCGCGACGCGCACCTTCACGGTGCCGCTGAACGACGGGCAGCTGAACCGCCAGGGCAAGTGGAAGCAGGTCAAGAAGGCCCGTGCCTTCGGGGGCGACTTCCTGAAGTCGTCGGCCAAGGGCGCCAGCCTGTCGACCCGGATCAACAAGGCGACCAGCGTCTCGCTGGTGGCCGCGCCGCTGCCGAAGTCCGGCCCGGTGCACGTCTTCGTGGGCGGCAAGAAGGTGACGACCTTCAACCTGAAGGGCGCCAGCGCCTTCAACAAGCTGAAGACGGTGAAGTTCGACAAGCCGCGCAGCGGCAAGCTCACGATCAAGGTCGGGAAGCGCAAGCCCGTCCGGATCGAGGGCGTCGCAGTGGTCACCAGCGTCAGCTGACCCACTCGGCACCAGCAGCACCTGAACACAGCAGCACCTAGCAAGCACGAGGGCCGCCCGCTTCCCGCGGGCGGCCCTCGTGCTTCTCTGCTGGTGTTTCTCTGCTGGCGTGCTGGTCCGGCGCTACCTCCGGGGTCCGCCGTTCTTCCCGGCCCGGCCCTTCTTGTGCTTCTTGCCCTTCTGGACCTTCTTGGGCGTGACCTTGGCGGTGGCCTTGCTGCGCACGGTCACGGTGGTGTGGCCCGGCTTGCTCGCCGTCACGGCGACCCGGATCCGCTTGCGCGCCAACGCCCTGGTCAGTGGGAGCCGAGCTCCCGAGCGCACCTCCTGGCGGCGGGCGTACCAGGTGTAGGTCAGCGCGACGCCGGCGTCGAAGCCGTACACCCTGGCCCGCAGGACCCGCCCCACCTCGGCCTTGCCGACGGTCCGCACCTTGCCGCGCGTGAGCCGCTGTGCGGCGACCGCCGCCGTCGGGGCGCTGATCCGGGTCACCGAGGCGTAGCCCGGGCGTGAGCCCGTGACCTGCACCGACAGGCGGGCGCCCACGTCGGCCGCACCGAGGGGGTACGACGTCTCCGTGGCGCCCGGGACGACCGCACCGTCGCGCAGCCACTGCACCTGCGTCGCGACCTCGGCACCCCAGTCCCCCGGCTCGACCAGGAGCGTGCCGCCGAGGACGGTCGGCCCGCTGATCGTCGGCGTCGGCGCGGCGCCCAGCGCGCCCGGAGCGACCTCGGCCGGCGCACTGCTCCGGGACGTCGGGGCGTAGCCGGGAGCCGTCCCGGTCACGGTGAGGGTCAGGGCACGGCCGAGGTCCGCCGCGACCGGCGTGTAGGTCGCGCCGGTGGCGCCCTCGACCGGCGTCCCACCCGTCGACCACTCGTAGTCGAACGAGGTCCCGGCCGGCCAGCCCTCCACGCTGCCGGTCAGCGTCGTCCCCACCGTCGGAGTGCCGCTCAGCGTCGGCCGCGGGGCGGACTCCAGACCGCCGCACGCCAGGCACGCCCCGCCCAGGGTGGCCGGGGCGGCGGTGGCGAAGACGTCGTCGCGGAGGCCCGGGCCAGTGGTGACCGGGACCTCCACCGAGGCCGACGCGCCGACCGCGGTCGCCGGGACCTGCCAGGACAGCGTCGTGCCCGTGCGGGTGACACCGGCCGGCAATGCGCCCAGCGTGGCGTCGTCCAGCACGTCGGCGAGGTCGACGGTGACCTCCGCGCCCGAGAGGGGCACCTTGCCGGTGTTGGCGGCGGTGAGCGTGTAGGTCATCGGCGTCCCGCCCGCGACGGTGCCCTGCGGGTGCGTGGACGCGAGCGAGACGTCGTACTTGGCGGGCCACGCCGGCTTGTCCGCGTCCAGGATCCAGTCCTGCCAGAAGGCGTCGAGGTCGTGGCCGGAGATCTCCTCGGCGAGCGCCTTGAGGTCGTCGCCCCGGCGGCTCTGGCCGCCGTACCGGGCCTGCCACTGGCGCACCACGGCGAGGAAGTCCTCGTCGCGCAGGACGGTGCGCAAGGCCTCCCAGAACAGGGCGCCCCGGGTGTAGGTCTGGTAGCCGTAGAGCTTCGCGGGGTCCGTCTGGGCCCCGGGCGGGGTCGTCCAGTCCGGGTGGTTCGCGGCCTTGTTGCTCCAGCTGGTGAAGTAGGTGTTCTCCACCGCCGCGGGGTTGGGCGTGGGCGCGGCCAGCACCTGGTTGTAGTAGGTCGGACCCCAGCTCGCCATCCCCTCGTTGATCCAGATGTCGGTCCACAGACCCGGTGAGACCGCGTCGCCGTACCACTGGTGGACCACCTCGTGCAGCAGCGTGTTGCCCGCCACCGAGGCGGCGCTGGGGAAGAAGGACCGGTCCTGCGTCTCCAGGGCGTAGTTGATCCCGCTCGGCACGGTGTCCACCACGACGCCGGTGCTGTTGCCCGGGTACGGCCCGTAGATCCGCTCGAACCGCCGGGTGATCTCGCCCAGCAGGGCTCGCCGGTTCCTGATGGTGGTCTTGTTGGCCTCGCTGAGCGAGGAGTCCATGAACGACCACTCCGGGATCACCCGGCCGCTGGACAGCGTCACCTCCGACTCGATCACGTCGTACTTGCCGACGGTGATCAGGGCCAGCTCGCTGGCCATCTGCTCGCGCTGGACCCACTCCCAGGTGGTGCGTTCACCGTCCGGGCTCACCTGCTTGTCCGCCAGCTCGCCGTTGCTCACCGCGGCGGCCGGACCGGTGCCGGTGCCGCTGGTCAGCGTCGAGGGGACGTCGAGGGAGAAGGTCCAGGTGGCCTTGTCGCCGGGGGTGTTGTTGTGCGGGATGCCGGCCATCGCGCCGATCGGCTGACCCATGAAGATCGCACCGTCGGAGGTGGCGGTCCAGTCCTCCCAGGAGCCGTCCGCGTCCACGTGGTGCTGCGGGACGCCCGAGTAGCTCACGACGGTGGTGAACTCCCCGTCCACCGGGGTCTCAGGTGTGACCACCAGCTTGAACTTGGTGGCCTCGGCGTCCTGAACCCGCTGGTACGTCGCCGGCACGCCGTCGACGGTGACCGCGTCGACCTGGAGGCCCTCGAAGTCGAGGGAGAAGGAGCGCAGCGGGGCGCCGGTGGTCCGGGCCCGCATGGTCGCGGTGGCACTGCGGAACTCGCCGGTCATGTAGCCGTCGACCACGCCGTTGGCGACCCAGGCGATGTCGACGTCGTAGTGCAGCGCGTCGTAGCCGCCGTTGCCCACGTGCGGGAAGATCGCGTCCCCGGCGGTCTGTGCCCCGTCCACCGCGTCGGCCGCCTGCGTGGGTGCGGTGGCCGTCCCCACCAGCCCGCCGGCCACCAGGAGGAGGGGCACGGTCCGGGCCGCCGTCCGGCGCCACCCTCCGTGCCGTGGGATCGACTTCGTCGTCATCTGTGCGCCCTCTCGCTCGGTCTCCGGACGCGCGGTTCCGCAGGTCGGAGAGACGTGACTGAGGGTCAGGCTAAGTCGCCGCTCCCGGCTGAGGAAGGGCTCCGGGTGACGCTCCCGGGCGTACGGGTCGCGGCGATGGTCAGGCCGTCCGCGGATCGGCGGCGCGGAGCGCCACCGAGAGCTGGTCCAGCCGGTCGTCGACGCTCCCCTGGTCGTACCCGTGCCTGAACCGGGTCGGGGTGAACCTGACCTGGCGCAGCTCCTCCTCCGTGACGGCGCCGGCCCGACGCTCCAGCGCCAGCTCGCAGCGGTGGACGAACGCGTCCACCTCCTCGATCGCGTACCCCTCACGCCACTTGGTGAGGGGGAACCGTCGGCCTGCCTGGGAGTCGAAGGGCGTCATGGGCCGTTCTTGCCCTCGCGCCCCCGGCGGCAAACATGTCCTCGGAGCTCGACGGCAGGCAGGTGGGGTGCGCGGTCTTGGGGCCTATCCGTCGTCCAGAAGCCCCCGACGGAGCTCGGGCGTACGCCCGGTGAGCTCACGGGCGGTGTCGAGCGCCTGGTCGAGGGCGTCCAGGTCGCCGTCCGGCGCGAGGCCGAGGTCACCGGCGGCGACCTCGCTGCGGATGGCCGCCTCGAGCTCCTTCTCGGCCGTCGCGAGGGAGAGGGCCTTGGCCGCACTCCGGAAGACCCACTCGCGGGACTCCCTGTGCTCCTCGGTGTCCCGATGGTCCGGGTGACTCTCCGCCCGACCCAGGGCCAGCACCAGCGCCTGCATCCTGGCCTCGTTGGCGGCCAGCGCGGCCCGCGCCTGCGCGGCGCCTTCGAGCGCGTCGAGCTGGTCGCGCGCGGTGACCCAGTCCCCCCACGCGTCCGCGAGGCCACCCTTCAACGTCAGGTGCCGCTCGGTCGCGACCCGGGCCAGCGCCCGCCCGTGGTGCACCCCCAGCGCGATCACCGGCACCACCAACGCCCAGATCGCCACCCGCGCGGCGACCGGATCGACCACTGCGCCGAGGACCAGCAGCAGAGGAACGCTCATCAGCCCCAGCACCAGTCGTACGACGAGCTCCCGGTGCCGCTGGCTCAGCGCGTCGTACCTGCGCTGGGAGATCGACGGATGCGGCAGTGCGACCTCACGGGTCGTCGAGCGCCGGTAGCGCCGCAGGCTCGCCTCCTCAGGCGAGCTCGGCGTTCCCCGGACCGAGCCCCACAGCTCCCGCAGCTCCGCCGAGTCGCGGACCCACTTCTCCAGCCGGCGTCCGAAGGACCGGCCTTCGGAACCCTGTTCGGCAGCCATGGAGTCAGCCTAGGCGCTGCACCCGCTTGCGATGGTCGGAGACGTTGTTGCCCTTGACCTCGGTCCGCTTCGTCCCGCGCACGGTGTCCACCTTGCGGTCCCGCGCGGTCACCGGCTGCGCCTCGATCCGGGTCTCCTTCTCGAAGTCGTGCGACTTGTCGGTGTTGCGGTAGTAGCGGTAGAGCCCCGAGTAGACAATGACCGCCACCACCGGTCCCAGCAGCAGGATCAGCAGGTCCACGGGCTCGTCGGATGATTCCAGAGCCTGGAGGACAGGCTGGGACAGCGACAGGACGAGGGCGTTCATCAGGCCACCAGCAGCGCGAAGACGATCGCCTCGACCACGCTGCCCGTCGCGAGGGCCGCCAGGGCGAGTCGCCAGTGGGAGACCGGCACGCTGCCCATGGTCTCGCCGGTCCGTCCGTTGACGGCGATGTAGTGCACCATCGCACTCCCTCCCTCTTCGTGGTAGTAGGAGTAGAGCCAGACCGGGAGGTACATCGAGACCCACTTCGTCCCGTGCACCTCGACCTTCTCCGCCTCCCAGCGCACGCCCCGGTCGTACTGGCTGACCGAGCTGTAGACCTCGGACCGGGTGATCGAGAGCAGCTGGTGCTCCAGGCTGGGCATCAGCGCCGAGACGTCAGCATCGCGGCGCTCGGAGGAGTAGCCGACCAGGTAGCTGGCGTTCCACTGCACCGCGTTCTTCGTGTCGAACGGCAGGATCGTGTTGATCACGTTGTTGGTGTTGACGAACGCGCGCATGTTGGCGCGCTCGGTCGAGGACTCCAGGGTCAGGTCGTCGACCGTGAAGTCGACGTGCCGGTCGACCCGGTAGACGTCCGCGTTGTAGACCGTCTCACTGTCGTCGCGGCTGCCGAAACGCCGGGTCTCCACCTCGCCGACCCCCTGGACGTCTCCGCTGACGTTGCAGTCGACGACCATGTAGGGCAGGTAGGCGCCGATCACGTTCTCCGGGGTGAACTCCCGGAGGAACCGGCGGTGCGCGAACCTCCTCCGCCTGCCGGCGAACTCCTTGATGTTCTCCACGGCCTGGTCGCGGGTGAGGCTGAACGGCAGGACCGCGTCAGGCACCGCCCCGTTGGGCATCTGCTCGTTGACGGTGAGCACGTGCCGGCACCAGTGGCAGCGCGACGACGTCGCCTCGGAGGTGTTCACGACCACCTCGGCACCGCACCCGGAGCACTTCATCGTGAGCATGCCGGCGTCTGCGGCGATGTCCGAGGCGCCCGAGGCCACCGTGGTGCCGGTGAGGTCGCGCAGCGTCCCCTCCCCGGAGACCAGCGGCTCGATCGTCGCCTCCGCCCATTCGTGCCGGCAGAACAGGCAGATCAGCATCGAGGTGGAGACCCGCAGCTGGATCTCGGTCGCCCCGCAGGCCGGGCAGCGGTTGACCCCGTCCTCCAGCCTCTCGTTGGCGGTGTTGATCACCGGCTCTGCGGGAGCTGCCGGCTCCCCCGGGTCGGCACCCGTGGTGGCCCCGGCGCTCACAAGCCGAGCGCCTTCGCCTTTGCCGCGTCGTAGTCGGCCTGGGTGATCAGACCGGCGTCGAGCATCTGCTTGGCCTTGGTGAGCATCACCATCGGGTCCTCGGCGGCGGGAGCGGCCGACTGGGCCGCGGGGGCGGCGGGCTGGGCGGCCGTGGACTGGGCTGCCGTGGACTGGGCTGCCGTGGACTGGGCGCCCACACCCGGCACCGGCTGCTGCAGGCCGCCGATGCCCGCGCCGCTCGCCGCCATGCCCATCCCGATCAGGCCGCCGGGGCCGCCGTTCTCGCCGGCCGACTCGAAGCCCGCGGCGACGGACGCCTGCAGGTTCGAGTTGCCGCGGGCACCGGAGAGGGCATCGGCGCGCTGCACGTTGCGGAGCAGCGCACGGGTGGACTCGTCGTACTCGATGGAGACGATCGCGACCGAGACGATCTCCAGCCCGCGGCCGGTGCTCCACTTGTAGTTCTCCTCGACCGCGGCCGACAGGCTCTGTGCGAACCCGACCGAGTCCTGCTGGATCTTGGTGATCCGGTTGCCCTTCGACGGGTCGTTCGTATACATCGAGAAGGCAGGTGCCAGGGAGCCGACGACCTCGTTGAAGAGCTGGGAGGCGGCGTCGTTCTCCACGTCGGTGAAGTCGAAGACCCGGCCGGGCTCCAGGTAGCTGGCCGGCACGAACGCCTTGATGAAGAGGATCGGGTCGGTGATGCTCAGCGTGTAGGTGCCACGGGTGACCACGCCGACCTGGGCGTTCATGTAGGCGTCGTCCCAGTAGATCTCCGACTGGGTGCCGAACCGGTTGTTGGGCAGCTCCTTGAGCGCCACGAAGTAGGCGCGCTGCTGGGCGCTGGGGCGACCACCGAACTTGAAGCGCTCCCACGAGGTGGTGACCAGTGGGCCCACGATGCCGTCGCCGGCGAAGATCGACTGGGAGTCCTGGGCCTCGGAGTCCCACTCGTACGCCCCGGGCTCGGCCGCGAAGCCGGTGATCGCGCCGTCCTGCATCAGGACCAGGCCGTAGCCCTCGGGGACGATGATCCTGCTGCCGTTGGTGATGACGCCGTCAGACCCCTTGGCGTTCGATCCACGACCCGCGTTCGTGCCCCGCGCGGCGGCCGAGAACAGCGCCGCGGTGGGTGCCAGGTCCCCGGGAACCGTGTAGAAGTCCTTCCACTGGTCCGCCAGGGTTCCCCCGAGTGCGCCGACCGCTGCCTGAATGAGTCCCATGGTTGCCTTCCGCCTTCACCCTGAACAGAACGGCTCACCCTAGCGACGCGGGGTGCCCGCTGGGAGGTGATTTCCGAAGGCTCGCGGGGTCCCATGGAGCGGCTGCCGCGGCGACAAAGTGCCGATCAGGGTTTGAGAGCCCCGCTGAGCGCGGCGAGGGTGTCCTCGACGAGCCGGTAGAACGCCCACCGTCCGCGCTGCTCACGGACGACGAGTCCCGCGTCGACGAGCTGCTTCATGTGGTGGGAGACCGTCGGCTGCGAGAGCCCGACGGGGTCGGTGAGGTCGCAGATGCAGGCCTCACGGTCGGGCTGCGCGGCGATCAGCGACAGCAGCCGGACGCGCGTGGGGTCACCCAGGGCCTTGAACATGCGCGCGAGCCGCTGCGCCTCGTCGGTGTCGAGCACGCCGCCGGTCACCGTCGAGCAGCACGCCGGCGCGGCGGCGTTGGCGTCCAGGACTGGCGGGGCCGTTCGGGTGGGCATGGATCCAGTGTGCCAGACGTATTGACAATCGTCGATAGATCGAAGAACCTCGATACATCGAGAACGACCGATACGTCATCGAAGGAGTGCGTCGCCATGACCACGAGCAACCCGCAGGCACCCACGCAAGCCGGGGTGACCCCGGACGAGGTACGTGAGCAGGTCCGCAACCGCTACGCCCAGGCCGCGACCGCGGTCGGCCGCGGCGTCGGCAACGCCGAGCTCAACGTCGACCTGCAGGTCGTCGACGACTGCTGCGGACCGACGTCCTGCTGCAGCAGCGACACGACGGTCGACGAGGCGTTCGGCGCCGCGCTCTACAGCAGCGGGGACCAGGAGGAGCTGCCGGCCGAGGCGGTCGCGGCCAGCCTGGGCTGCGGCAACCCGACCGCGGTGGCCGACCTGCGGGCCGGCGAGCGGGTGCTCGACCTCGGCTCCGGCGGCGGCATCGACGTGCTGCTCTCCGCACGCCGCGTCGGCGAGACCGGCTTCGCCTACGGCGTCGACATGACCGACGAGATGCTCGACCTCGCCCGAGCCAACGCGGCGAAGGCCGGGGCGACCAACGTGGAGTTCCGCAAGGGCACCATCGAGGACGTCCCGCTGCCCGACGCCTCGGTCGACGTGGTGATCTCCAACTGCGTCATCAACCTCTCCGTCGACAAGCCGAAGGTCCTCGCGGAGATGTTCCGCGTGCTCACGCCGGGCGGCCGGATCGGCATCTCCGACGTCGTCGCGGAGGACCACCTCTCCCCCGCCGACCGGGCCGAGCGTGGCTCGTACGTCGGCTGCATCGCCGGCGCCCTCTCCCGCACCGAGTACCTCGAGGGCCTGGCCGCCGCCGGCTTCTCCGACGCCGAGGTGGAGTTCACCCACGAGGCGGTGCCGGGGATGCACGGCGCGATCGTCCGCGCCACCAAGCCGGCCGCGTGACGGCCACCGTCCCGGCGGCCCCGCCCGTCGCCCAGCGCCTCTCCACGCTCGACCGCTACCTGCCGGCCTGGATCGGGCTGGCCATGCTCGCGGGCCTGCTCGCCGGACGCTGGGTGCCGGGCATCGCCGACGCGCTCGACGCGATCAAGGTCGGATCGATCTCTCTGCCGATCGCGCTCGGTCTCCTGGTGATGATGTACCCGGTGCTGGCGAAGGTGCGCTACGACGAGGTCGGGCACGTGGCCCGCGACCGCCGGATGATGGCGCTCTCCCTGGTCCTCAACTGGCTGGTCGGCCCGGCGCTGATGTTCGCCCTGGCCTGGCTCTTCCTGCCCGACCTGCCGGAGTACCGCACCGGCCTGATCATCGTCGGCCTGGCCCGGTGCATCGCCATGGTGATCATCTGGAACGACCTGGCCTGCGGCGACCGGGAGGCCGCGGCCGTGCTCGTCGCGGTCAACTCCGTCTTCCAGGTCGTGGCGTTCGCCCTGCTCGGCTGGTTCTACCTGGACCTCCTGCCGGGCTGGCTCGGACTCTCCACCACCGGGCTCGACGTCTCCCCGTGGCAGATCGCCTGGAGCGTCCTGGTCTTCCTCGGGATCCCGCTGGCTGCCGGCTACCTGACCCGACGCGTCGGCGAGGCCCGCCGCGGCCGCGACTGGTACGAGCAGCGCTTCCTCCCGCGACTGGGGCCGTGGGCGTTGTACGGGCTGCTGTTCACGATCGTCGTCCTCTTCGCCCTCCAGGGCGAGAAGATCACCAGCCAGCCGCTGGACGTCGTCCGGATCGCCGTCCCGCTGGTCGTCTACTTCGCCCTGATGTGGGCCGGCTCCCTGGTGCTGGCCCACCGGGCCGGGCTCGGGTACGCCCGCGCCACCACCGTCGCGTTCACCGCGGCCGGCAACAACTTCGAGCTCGCCATCGCGGTCGCGATCGCGGTCTTCGGCGTCACCAGCGGCCAGGCGCTCGCCGGCGTGGTCGGGCCGCTGATCGAGGTCCCGGTGCTGGTCGGCCTGGTCTACGTCAGCCTCTGGGCGCGCCGCTTCTTCCCCGACGTCCGGCAAGGAGTCTCGCCATGAGTCACCGCACCACCGAGGAGCGAATCCCGCAGGTTGTCTTCGCCTGCGTCCGCAACGGCGGCCGCTCCGTGGCTGCCCGGGTGCTCACCGAGCACTACGCCCAGGGTCGGGTGATCGCCCTGTCGGCCGGCACCCAGCCCGGGGAGCACATCCATGCCGAGGTCGCTGAGGTGCTCGAACGCCTCGGTCTCGACACCTCCCGCGAGCAGCCGAAACACCTGACCACCGAGATGGTGGCAGGCAGCGACCTGGCGATCACGCTGGGCTGCGGCGAGGAGTGCCCCTACGTCCCCGGGGTCACCTACCGGGACTGGCCGGTCGACGACCCGGGCGGTCAGGACGAGCCCACCGTGCGGCGGATCCTCGCCGACCTCGACACCCGGGTGCGGGCGCTGCTGGGCGAGCTGGCGCCGGACCTCGTGCTGGCCCCGAGCGTGCTCGCACCGGTCTGACCGAACCGCCGCTAGGCTGCCGCAGCATGTCCGACAACGTGCTGTGGATCATCACCGACGACCAGCCGCGCGCCACCCTGGAGCGGATGCCGCGGACGTGGAGCCGGCTGGTGCAGCGCGGCGTCCGGTTCGACCGGGGGTACGCGGCGATGCCGTGGTGCGGTCCGGCGCGAGCGTCGATGCTGACCAGCCGCTACCCGCACCACCACGGCTGCAGCACCAACCAGACGCACGCGCCGTTCGTCCAGCGCGGGCTCGACCAGGACACGGTCGCCACCCGGCTCCGCGCGGGCACCGACTACGACACCGGCTACTTCGGCAAGTACATGAACGGCCTCTCCCGCGACCCGGCGTACGTCGCTCCCGGGTGGCGCCGCTGGGTGACCACGGTGGGGTCGGGCGGGCGGGTCAACGTCGACGGCGAGAACCGGGAGCTCGGGTCGCAGCGGGCGGCAGACCGGTTCGCTCTCGACCGGCTCACCAACTACCTGGAGCGCCAGGCTGACAGCGGTCCGTGGTTCGCCGTCTGGTCGACCTCGACGCCGCACGACCCCTACACGCCGAGCCGTCGGCACCGCGACGACTTCGACGGCGTGCGCTGGGACCCGCCCTCGCTCAACGAGCGGGACATGAGCGACAAGCCGAGCTGGCTGCGGGATCTCCCGCCCCAGGACCGGGCACGGATGCGCGAGGTCCACGAAGGAAAGCTCGAGGAGCTCCAGGACCTCGACGACCAGGTCGCCCGGGTCCTCGACGTGCTGCGGGAGACGGGTCAGCACGAGCGGACCTGGATCTTCTTCGTCTCCGACAACGGCTACCTGCTGGGCGAGCACCGGCTCTTCCGCAAGGAGCAGCCCTACGAGGAGTCCGCCGGCGTGCCGTACGTCGTCCGCGGACCCGGTGCGGCACCTGCGGTGAGCGACGCCCTGGTCTCCCAGGTCGACCTGATGCCGACCACCCTGGAGATCGCCGGACTCGACCCGGACGCCGGTCGTGAGCTGGACGGCCGCTCGCTGCTGGCGCCGCTGACCACCGGGGACTGGTCCGGCTGGCGACGCCGGCTGCTCGTGGAGAACACCAACCTCGGGTGGGCGATGCTGCGGGAGGGGTCGCACGTCTTCATCGACCACCACGAGCGGGGCGAGTGCGAACTCTACGACCTCGCCACCGACCCGCACCAGCTCGACAGCCTCCAGGGGGCCGACGTGGCCGGCTGGGCGGGTCCGCTCGGTCGTCTGCGGTCCGCGACCGGCCGCGCCCTGCGCGCCCTGGAGATCTGAGACCGCGGCCGGACGAGTCACGGCTCAGACGGTCACCAACACCTCCGGGCGGCGGCCGCGGCCGGCGATCAGCAACGTGAGCACGATGCCGACCACGGCGTACGCCGCCAGCACCGACAACGGGCGGGTCAGGTCGTCGGAGCCGAAGTAGACGATCTGGCGCACCCCGTCCACGCCCGCACCGGTCGGGATCCAGTCACCGACGACCCGCCAGAAGGTGGGCATCACCCCGGCCTGGAAGGCCCCGCCCGCGCTGGGGTTGCCGATGATCACGATCAGCAGCAGGGTGATCCCGATCCCGATCACCCCGAAGATCGCCTCCAGCCCGATCGCCAGCGCGGCGATCGAGAACGACACCGCGGCCCCGAGCAGTCCCAGCTGCCAGAAGTGCCCCGTCTGGGCGTCCAGCATCGGCCCGACGATCAGTGCGCCACCGAACCCGGAGGCCAGCGCGTACGGGACCAGCGCGGCCAGCCGGAGCGCCGCGAAGCGCACGGACGTGGGCCGGTCACCGCGCGCGAGGGCGATCACCGTCGGGAACAGGTAGCCGCCGACCGCCCAGCCGACCACGAGGTAGAAGCCGGTGAGCCCGCGGGCGTCACCGCTCTGCAGCGGGACCAGGTCCTCCTTCTCCACGGTCCGCCCCTGCTCGGTCACCACCTTGGAGAGCACGGCGGCGGCGGCCTCCTCCTCCGAGACGCCGGCGCCTGAGGCGGTGAGCAGCAGATCGCTGCTCTGCTCGGGGCGGAGCACCAGGGCGCTCACCTGGTCCCCGCTCCGGACGTCCTTGCGCGCCTGTTCCTCGGAGTCGGCCAACGAGGCGTCCAGCGGGTCGTCGGAGAGCTTGTTGAGCTGGTCGACCAGCTGCTCACCCTGGGCCTGGCCGCCCTGCGGGGCCACGACCTGCACCTTGAGCTCGTGCGGCTTGGGGTCGTGGAAGGCACCGACGTAGCTGTAGATGAAGGCGAACTGGAGGAAGAGCACGCCGAGGACCCACGCCACGGCCCGGATCATCGAGCGCTTGGGGTCGATCGCCAGGGCCTCCGCCTCTGCGGCGTCGAGGTCCTTCGCGTGCCGCGGGGTGTCCGGGGGCTGCTGGTCCTGCGGGGTCCGTTCGGCTGTCATGGCCTCTCCTTTGCCGGGCGCCGGTTCCGCGCCGACGTGGCGCGGACGCCGTACGGCGAGAGCAGCGGGCCCGAGCCCCATCGCTGACCACAGTAGGTGTGGTCGCCGGGACCTGACACGGGCCGGATGACCCGGGCCCAGGAGGTGGTTCGGCCGGCGAACCAGGGCCGCAGGTCCCGCGGAAGTGCAGGACCGCGAGCCGCGGCGGGCGCTAGCGTGGCCGGTCGCAGGTGCGCAGCGGGGAGCGTGTTGCACCGACGGGTCGTCCGGACATAGAGGGGCATGAGACGCACGAGATCGGCGCGGGAGGAGCGGTTCCGCTCCCTGTACGCCGACCACCACGACCCCGTCCTCCGGTTCGCGCTGCGCCGCACCGACCCCGCCCGTGCCGACGACGTCGTCGCCGAGACGTTCCTCGTCGCGTGGCGGCGGCTGGACGACGTGCCCCGGCGCACCGGCGAGGCGCTGCCCTGGCTCTACACGGTGGCCCGCAACTGCCTGCTCAACGCGACCCGGGGCGACGACCGGCAGCGCGCGGTGGCGGTCCGGCTGGCCGCCCGGACCGGACCGGGCCCGGCGGCCGCGGGTGACCCGGGTGACCGCCTCCAGGTGGTCGAGGCCTGGGGCCAGCTCTCCCCGGCCGAGCAGGAGGTGCTGGCGCTCGCCGTCTGGGAGGACCTCACCTCGCCGCAGGCCGGCCGGGTCCTCGGCATCTCGGCGGCGGCGTACCGGGTGCGGCTGGCTCGCGCCCGCGCCAGCCTGTCCCGCCACCTCGATGGAGCTCAGCCCCTCGACGCCCCCTCCCCTTCCCGCGCCGCCGGCCAGCGCGCCGCCGGCCAGCGCGCCGCCGCGACCCAAGCCCAGGAGACCTCCCGATGATCGACGACCGCACCCTCGACGCGCGCCTGCGGGCGCTCGACCCCGTCCCCCACGACACCCCCGTCGACGCCGACCGCAGGGCTCGCCTGCTGGAGTCGGTGCTGGCCACCGAGCCGGCGCAGCCCGTCGCGGATCTGCCGGTGCCGCCGCCCCGTCGCCCGCGTCGTCCCGTACGACGGGTCGCCTGGGGTGCCGCGGCCGCCGTCACACTGGCTGGCGTCTCGGTGGCGCTCCCCCTCACGAACGGAGGCGAGCCCGCGTTCGCGTCGTGGACCGCGGAGCCGGCCGCGGCCTCGGATCGGGACGCCGAGGTCCTGCGAGAGGCGTGCCTGGAGCAGGTGGGCGACAGCGTGGGCGGCGACGGTGCCCCCGAGGTGCCGAGCGCCGAGCTCGCGACCCGCCTCACCGACCGGCGGGGCGAGTGGGTCTCGGTGCTGCTCACCGGGACCGCACCCGGGCGCTACCAGTTCACCGTCGCCTGCCTGGGCCGGCTGCCGGCCGGGTCGTCGGACGGGCCGTCCGAGCTCACCCATGCCGTCACCGGCGGGGGCGGATGGGCCGCGCCCTCGGGCGACCAGCTCGTCGAGGGCCCCATGGCCGAGCTCGCCGTCGGCGGTGGCCCCTTCGGGATGGGTGAGCAGGAGCGGGCTGCAACCACGAACGGCGAGGTCGGTCCGGACGTGGTCGGCGTGACCATCCACGCCGGCGGGACCACCGTCGAGGCGTCCGTCGCCGACGGCACGTACGCCGCGTGGTGGCCCGGGCGGATCTTCGACCCGGCGGACGTCGTCGCCGACGCGGCCTCCGGGCTGCCCGACGGCGAGCCCGAGCCCCTGCTGCGCTACGACGTGACCCTGCGCGACGGGACCGTCCTGCGCGACGTGGATCCGGTGCATCCGACGGACTGAGACGTCCCGCCCTGGCGCCGGACTGCCCGCGGCCTCAGAGGTGCTTGAGCATGTGCACGTCGTCCCGCCCGGGCGTGGGAACCGACTCCCACCGGAACGTCTCCTCGTAGCCATGACGTTGATAGAAGTCGGGGGCCTGGAAGGTGAACGAGGTGGCGAAGACGTGCGTGCATCCCCGTCGCCTGGCCTCCTCCTCGAACGCGGCGAGGAGCGCTGACCCCAAGCCGCTGCGGCGGTGCTCCGCGTGCACCCAGGTCAGGCCGATCCCGGCGGCCTGGCCCCAGGTCCAGCCGGACAGGCCGGCCAGCAGCTCTCCGTCGTCCTCGATCCGGACGGTGAGCTCCTCCTCAGGGGCGACCCCGGGCGTCGCAGCGGCGTTGTACTTGCTCAGCTCGTCGCTGAGTCGTTGGTCCAATGCGCTGTCGCCGCCTCCGACGACTGGTGTGGTGTCGGCCATGAGCCGGATGCTCTCACGTTGCGGGTCCGGGGGCTGACGTTCACCGGCGCACCGCCAGCTGCCGCGGCGCACCCGTACGAGGCACGTCTTTCGAGGCGCCGTACAACAGCACGAGGAACCACGCCAGGACGCCGAGCGACGCGAGGCCCAACGTAAAGCCCAGCACCGCCGCGCTCGGCTCGGCGGACGCACCGGCGATCGCGAGGACCTGCGCGATGTCGAGACCGACGGCGAGCCATCGGATGGTCGAGGCCGACGGCCTCCGCGCAGGACTCACCGACATGAGCGCCGTGCAGGTCGCGACCTGGACGACGAGCAGCGCGAGGCCGACCGAGACGTCGATCAGCGTGCTCTCGACGCCGAACCACTCCGGCACCGACGGGACCGCGGCCACCCACGCCGCCACCCCGGCGAGGCGGAAGCCCGGGTGAACCTCCGCGAGCGAGCCGAGCGCCAGCGCGGCGATCACCCACCCGAGAGGGTCGGGGATGAGGTCGGGACTTCCCCCGACGCGGAAGTCGAGCAGCACCAGGAGCATGCCGGTGGCGGCCGTGGCGAGAGGTCGCCACGGGCGTGAGTCAGCAGTGGACCCGCCGTCCCCAGGCTCCACCTGGGCCTGCTCCCCGGGACGAGCGGGCTCCCACGGCGGACGGGTCAGCTCGGCTGGCTGGTCCGTCGTACGACGCCACCGGCGGCTCAGGAGCACCCCGGCGAGCAGCACGAGAAGGGTGCCGGAGAGCCACCACCACGGCCGTCGCGGGTCAGCGACCTCCTCCGGCTCCTCGGGAACGACGAGTGGCTGCTCCCACAGGTCGCTAGCCAGGTACGGCGCATTGACCTGCGTCCCGTCGCCCTTCAGATCGATCTTCTCCACCGCGCCGGTCACGACATCGACCACGTGGACCGACGTCCGGAAGTGCCCCAGGACGACGTGGACGGGATCGCGCCACCCGAGCAGCTGGTCCACGCCCACGCCGGAGGGTAGGTCCACGGCGCGGCCCCGAGCCTCGGCGAACGTGCGCCCGGCGTACAGACGCCACCGCGACTTCGGCTTGCCGGCCGTCCGCCCGATGTAGGCGAAGCTGGTGTCGTCGGGGCCCCAGGAGGCAGCGATGACATCCTGCGGGAGCGTCACCGTGGTCATGTCTCCGGACGCCGGGTCCACGCGGAACACGTTCCGTCCCCGAGCCCAGGTCACCCCGGTGGGCGCCGACCCCAGGTTCGGCAGCCAGGACGGCCCGGGCTCCTCGATCACCGTCGGCTTCCCGTCCTCGGTGTCCCAGGCAACGAGCTGGTGGCTCCCGGGCTGCGGCGCGTTCCGCGTACCGGGGCTCTCGTAGCTCGTCAGCAGGTAGCGGGAGTCCCCGGAGAAGGCGAGCTCCGTCATCGTCCCTTTCACCCAGGGGACGCCCGGTACGTCGAGCTCGCGGATCGCGCCCGTGGTCGTCTCCATGATCGACCAGCCGGCGACGCGCCCGGGGTACGACGGCCCCTGGGGTCGGTGAGGCCGCACCCATCCGATCCACTGCCCGTCGGGCGAGACCGCGAAGCCCCCGAACCCCCAGCCGTCCAGCGAGAGCCCCGGGGTGCGGAGCCAGGCGGCGTGGCCGTCGAGCGCCGAGACCGCGAAGAGGGCAAGAGACTCCCGCTTCTCCACGAGTCCGACCGGCTCCGTCCGGGTCGCCACGCCGACAGCCGCGACCGGCCATCGCACCTCCTCGTCGCCGGACCACGTCCCCGGGGCGTTCACTGCCGTCGGCAGGTGTCGCTCCTCGAGCGAGGCAGGGTCGTCCTCCGCGTGGACGATCACGGCCGGGCCGAGCACGAACAACGCCGCCAGTGCGGCCAGCACGTGGGCGCCACGCCGGCCCGAGCGAATTCTCACGGGCGACACTGTGCCCGCCCGCCGCGGAAAGCACGAGAGCCGCACCGACTGGTGTCGGTGCGGCTCACGTTCAAGAGGGCTGGCTCCCAGTGGTGTGACCCACCGGGACCGGTAGTTCTGCGAAGAGTCCACGCTTGTTCTGCGAAGACCCCCTGGTCTGGCTGGCTGGTCTGGTGGAGCTGCGGGGAATCGAACCCCGGTCCTCGAGCGTCGATCCAGGTCTTCTCCGGGTGCAGTCCGTGATGTCGCTTTTCTCAGCCCCGACGCTCGCAACGGACACGTCGTCGACAGGCTCAGTCAGGAAAAAGTCCCGTTCACCCCTCCTGACAGGAGATGAACAGCTAGTCCTCTAGATGAGGCCTGGGTCCGGGACGAGGACGGATGCCCGGTCAGACCCTTCGATCACTGCTCAGGCAGCGAGAGCGAAGTCGTTGCGATTAGAGTCGGCAACTGTGTGTTCCAGCGATCGTTTACGAGATGACGCTGGCTTCTCGACCCGCTTCCCCTGGAACTAACGTCCCAAGTCGAAACCGATCAGCCCCTCTTGAGTTGTACTGGCGCAACCCTAACCCAGCGCCGTTCATTCCCCCACCTGGTTTCGCTTGCCCCGCGGCACGCCCGCTCTGCCATCGTCGGCACATGGAGATCGACGAGCTCGACGTGAGCACGTGCCGGAGATCCTGACCGCGGTGGACCGCGCCGGCGGACCGGTGGCGGGCCCCGCTGGGCCCACCGAGGCAGAGCGGGCGCAGCGCACGCTCAACCTGTCCATCGCTGGAGGACTCTTCCTCCAGCTCGTGGCGGTCCTGGTCGTGGCGGTCGCTGCCACGAAACACGGAGAGCTCGTCGTGGAGGGCGGGGTTGCTCGACACGAGGGCAGTCCCTGGGGTGTCTCCTTCGGCGTGCTGATCGGCTCCGTGGGCGCGCTGTTCGTCCTCCTGGGAGTCATCGGCTGGGGCGTGGTGCTGGGTCTCAGGGCGGCGCGACGACCCTGACCTTGGCGGACTCAGCCTCTTGTGCTCTTATTCGAACACGTGTACGATAAGGCAAGCAGGCCGGGCGCAGAGCTGGCTGATCGGACTCGGGGGAGGTCGACGTGGACAACGCACCTCTCCCCCGCCTGGGCCCACACGTCCACCGACACATCGGCTCGCACGGCCGGGCATACGCGGGTGCCCCCGCCGGCCACTCGCCTTGTGCCGACAGCCCTGCCGAGGCGAGCGGTACGCCGCACCGGCTGCTGCGATGCGCGGCGGCACTGGAGGCTGCGCTCGACGAGGCCGTGGCCCTCGATCCCGTCTTCATGTCGGTGGCTGAGAAACGAGACAGCCTCGTCACCCTGGAGCGGCTGGCCTCCCGCGTCACCGCCCTGAAGCTGCGGGTGGTGGCAGCCTCGGCCGACGTCGCGGACGCCGAAGGGCACCGCGACGTGGCGTCCTGGATGACGCACCGCACCCGCGGTGACCGGCGCCAACGACGACGGGAGCAGCGTCTGGCGGAAGCCTGCGACGGCCGCTGGCGACGCCTCGGGCAGGCACTGACCACCGGCGCGGTCCACCTCGACCAGGCGTACGTCGTCTCCCGCGCCCTCGACGACCTGGCCCGGCTGCTCACCGACCTGCTCGGGGACACCTCTTTCACGCCCGTGCTCACTTCCGACCGCCGGAACGAGATTCTCGACCAGGCCGAGACCCATCTGGTCGAGCAGGCCGCGTCCTTCGGACCGGACGACCTCGCCCGCCTCGGTGCGCGGATCCTCCAGGTGCTCGCGCCGCACGTGGCCGACGATGCTGAGTCCAAGAAGCTCCGGGACGAGGAGCGGCACGCCCGCCGCGTCACCCGCCTGACCACCCAGCGGCTGGGCGACGGCACCGTCCTGGTGAAGGCGCGTGTCCCCCAGCACGTGGCCACCAGACTGACCACCACCCTCGAGGCCTTCACCAACCCTCGCAAGCAGTGCGGTGATGCGGCGCAGCCCGACGGCCCCCACCGCGCCACCGACGCGACGGGCGAGGACCTCCCCTATGAGATGCGGCTGGGCCACGCGTTCTGCGCCCTGCTCGAGGGGCTGGACCCGCACCGGCTGCCCCTGCACGGAGGGTCCGCGACCACGCTCGTGGTGACGATGGAGCTTGACGCGCTACTGCGCGGAGTCGGCGCCGGCCAGCTCGCCACCGGCGAGACGCTGAGTGCCGGGGAGGTCCGTCGCCTCGCCTGCACCGCCGACCTCGTGCCCGCGGTCTTCGGCACCCGGTCAGAGCTCCTCGACCTCGGACGCACCGCCCGTCTCTTCTCCCCCGCCCAGCGCAGGGCCCTGGCCCTGCGCGACCGACAGTGTCGGGCGGCGGGGTGCGAGATTCCCGCGACCTGGTGCGAGGCACACCACCTGCTGCCCTGGGGGCGGCTGGGAGCAACCGACCTGGACAACGGCGTGCTGCTGTGCAGCCACCATCACCACCGGATCCACGACGATCGCTACCTCCATCAACGACTGCCCAACGGCGACGTCCGGTTCAGCAGGCGACGGTGAGTCGACGGGGAGCGTGCGCGCCGCGCAGCTCAGCGATAGGGGTCTGCCACCGCGGAGGGACGTGCCCCGTGGGCGTGCAGCAGGCCGACGAACTGGGCGGCGTACCGGCGCTCGCGGAGGTCCTTCGCCGTGTTCGTGCTGAACCGGTTGATGTGCTCGGTGCTGACCGCACACCGGACCACGCCCATCGGCCCGGACAGCTGGACGTCGCCGCCGTCGAGCGAGAAGTACGACTGACGGTCGGCCACCAGCTGGTCGCACGGCACGGTCCAGACCGGGGCTGCAGCCCCGTCGGGGGTGAACGAGAGCAGCCCCGACTCCAGACGGACGATCCCGTAGTCGCGGCGGACGGAGAGAAGTCCGCTGCCTGCTGGCACCACCGCGGCGTTCCACTCCCCCGCGAAAGGCAAGCTCCCGGGCCCGGCCGGCTCGGCGGAGACGTGCTGCTGCTGTTGCTGCGGGCCCCAGCCCCGTCGCTGGGGCCGACGCTTGAACGCGATCAGCAGGATCCCCACGACCAGCAGCAGGATCGCCAGCCAGCTGAGGATGAACACGAGGGGCAACCACTCCAGGGGCACGGCCGCCACCCTAGCCAATCGGCTTCGCTCCGGTCAGCGATCGCGACTCGGCTGCGAGCCGCCTTCCGAGGTGGCGCGCGCCGCCAGCCCGAGGTGCGCAGGGTCCTGGGACGGGCGGTCGTCTGCTGGCAGAGCGTCCTGGCCGGGCAGGTCTCCGTCCACCGCCCCAGTCCCGGGGTCACCCACCTCGGAGAGCACCGTCCCGGAGAGGTCCGCTTCCCAGTCCGGCCCGTCCTTCCAGACCACCTCGACCTGCTCGTAGCCCTTGAGCCGCTGCATCCGCACATAGCTCGCGTAGGCCCGCCGGTCCGCCTGGGTGAGGTGGACCCGATCGGTGAACGGGGTCAGCAGGGCGCGTGGCCACAGCCGACGCCCGAGCACCACGTTGATCTCGGTGGCGAAGACCGCCATGGTGGCGCCGATCCACAGGAACCCGATCAGGCCGAGCACCAGGCCGAACGTCTTGGCCATCGAGCTGGTGTCGACGAGCACGTGCTCCACGTAGCTGGCGCCGAGGATCTGCAGGCCCTGCCACATCAGCGCCAGCGTGAAGCCCCCCGGCGCCGCGCGCCAGAAGGAGTGCTGGCCCGTGGCCGCGAACCGGAAGAGCAGCGAGAGGAAGGCACCGACGACGAGCACACCGATCATCGGCAGCACCAGCGTCCGGAACCAGCCCTCCAGGGCCCCCGAGAAGAGGTCCGTCGTGGTCCCCACCGTCGTGAGCACCGAGACCGTCATCAGCGACATGCCCGCCGTCACCAGGAGCAACAGCGTCTTGACCCGCGCGTAGATGGGGTTGGGCCGGCTGTTGCGCGGGACCGACCACGCGGTGTGCTGGAGGTTCTGCAGCGCCTGACCGAGTCCCTGACAGCCGTAGAGCGCGGTCAGCGCGCCGAGCACTGCACCGGTGAGGGAGCCCTGGATGCCCTGCGGTCGGCCCAGCTCGTCCCCGATGATCGGGAACTGCCCCAGCGCGGAGTTCAGGATCTGCTCCTGCAGCTCGGGGTTGTCCTGGAGCACGAACCCCAGGATCGAGGTGCCCAGCAGCATCAGCGGGAAGATCGCGACGAACGCGTAGTAGGTCAGTCCGGCCGCCAGGTAGGGGCCCTGGTCGTCGAAGTACTTGTAGACGACGGCAAGCGGGAACCCCACGACGCTGTGACGTCGCTGGAAGTCGTCGACCTTGGAGACTGCACCCACGGGCCCACGCTACCGGGGCAGTGGCCCCGGGGAGCCTCAGCGGGCGAAGAGCCGTACGCCGTTCTCCCAGCAGACCGCGCGCAGCCACGGCTCACCCAGCCCCGGGTGGCAGGCGGCGAGCCGCTCGAGCGACTCGAGCTGGTGGACGTAGGGGTACGGGATGTTGGGGAAGTCCGAGCCGAGCAGCACCTTCTCCCCCAGGTCCGCGACCCTGGGCAGGAGGTCGCTCGGGAACGGGCCGCCCATCTCGGTGAAGAAGTCGGTGAACGCCATCGTGGTGTCGAGCCGGACGTGCTCGTAGGTCTCCGCCAAGTTCAGGAACTCGGCGTACTCGGGGGCGCCCATGTGCGCGATCACCAGCCGCAGCCGCGGGTGGCGGGCGAGCAGCTGGGCCACCGGCCCCGGCCCGGTGTGCTCGGTCGGGATCGGACCGCTCCCGGCATGCAGCACCACCGGGGTACCGGCCTCGGCGACCACACCCCAGGCCTCGTCCAGCAGCGGGTCGGTGACGTGGAACGCCCCCACCTGGACGTGCACCTTGAACAGCTCGAGACCACCCTCGATCCGGCGTCGGACGTAGTCGGCGGCGCCCGGCTCGGGGAAGAACGTGCCGCAGCGCAGGGCACCGGGGGTGCGGGCCGCGAACTCGTCGGCCCAGTCGTTGAGGTACTCCGCCATCTGCGGCTTGTGCGCGTAGGGCAGCGCGGAGAAGTGCCGTACCCCGAACGAGGTGAGCACCCGGGCCAGTGCCGTGTCGCTGTCGCGGTAGCGCAGCGGCCACGTCCGCCCGATCAGCGGGCCAGCGGAGTCGAACTGGGCGCGGACCTTCTCCATCACCCGCGGGGGCAGGAAGTGGGTGTGCACGTCGAAGAGCCCGGGCAGCCCGAGCCGCTCGGTCCAGGCACGCACGTCGGCGGCGTCACCGGCGACCTCGTCCCCGGACGCCTGCCCCGCGACCCGGATTCGGGTCGGTCCCGACGGGTCGCTCGCGTGCTCGGTGGTCACGCCGGCTCAGTCCTTGAAGCCCTTGAGCCGGCGCTGCACGGCCTGCTCCTTCTCCCGGTTCGCCTGACGCTCGGCCAGCGAGTGCCGCTTGTCGTAGGACTTCTTGCCCTTGGCCAGCGCGATCTCGACCTTGGCCCGGCCGTCCTTGAAGTAGAGCTGGAGCGGCACCAGCGTGTAGCCGGAGTCGGCCACCTTGCGCTCGATCTTGTTGATCTCGGCGCGGTTCAGCAGCAGCTTGCGCTTGCGTCGCGCGGAGTGGTTGGTCCAGGTGCCCTGGGAGTACTCCGGGATGTGCACCTGGTGCAGCCAGACCTCGCCGCCGTCGACCTCGGCGAACCCGTCGACCAGGGACGCCCTGCCCTGCCGCAGCGACTTCACCTCGGTGCCGACCAGGACGATCCCGGCCTCCCAGGTGTCCTCGATGTGGTAGTCGTGTCGCGCCTTGCGGTTCTGCGCAACCGTCTTGGTGCCCTGTTCCCTGGCCATGAGGGTCATCCTCTCAACTCGGCGCAACCGCATTCGCGGCCGGTCCGGTCAGAGCCAGCCGCGAGGATCCACAGTCTGGCCGTTGGCCATCACCGAGAAGTGCAGGTGACACCCGGTCGACCACCCGGTGTTGCCGACGTACCCGATGACCTGCCCGCGCGAGACGGTCGCGCCGACCCCGACGCGGTAGCTCGAGGCGTGGTTGTAGACGGTCGCCAGCCCCCGGCCCGCCACGGCGCCGTGGTCGATCACCAGACGGTTGCCGTAGACCGAGGAGTAGTACGACGAGACGACCCGCCCGTCGGCACCGGCGACCAGGGGCTGGCCGCAGTCGGCGGCCCAGTCCTGGCCGTCGTGCAGCCCCCAGTACCCGTAGATCGGGTGGGTCCGCCAGCCGTACGGCGAGGAGAGCCGAGCGTTGGAGACCGGCGAGGTGAGGAAGCCACCCGCCTGCCCCGACGACGTCGACTGGCGCGCACGCTGGGCGCGCAGGGCGGCCTCCGCGAGCCGGCGCAGCTTGTCGGCCAGCGCGGCCTCCTCGCGCTCCAGCTCGGCGAGCGCCTGCTCGTCGGCCCGCCTGGCAGCGGCCGCGGCCTCGTGCGCCGTACGCCGCTCCCCCACGCGGGCGGCGACGGCGGCCTTGGCGCTGGCTGCCTCCGCCTCGTACTCCTGCATCTCGGCCAGGTGCGCAGCCGCCGCGGCGCGCTTCGTGGCGACGACCTCCTTCGCCGCCGCGACCTGGGCCTCCTTGACCTCGAGCAGCACCTCGGAGGCCTGGAGCTCCTGGTAGGTCCGGGACTCGCGGTCGACGATGGCGTCGCGCATCTTCGTCTGGCGGGTCAGGTCGGCCGGCGTCTTGGCGTCGAGCAAGGAGGCGAACGCCAGGAGCTCGGGGTCGCCCTGCTGGTAGATGTCGGTGATCGTGGTGGCCACCTGGTCGCGCTGGGCGGCCCGGTCGACGCGGCTGCTCTCCAGCTCGGCCTGGGCCTGCTCCAGGGCGAGGGTCGCCTCGTCCAGCTCGGCCTGCATCTGCGCGTCGCGCTCGGCGGCCGTGGCGACCTTCGCCTCCGCCGCGGCCAGCGTCACCTTCGCCGCACCGAGCTGCTCGCGGGCGGTGGCCAGGGCCGCCGACGCCCGCTGCATGCGCGAGCTGGAGGAGTGCAGGTCCTCCTCGGCCCGCTCGATGTCCTTCTCGACCTGGCGCTTCTTCTTCTTCAGGTCGTCAGGGTTCGACTGCATCCCCAGATCTGCAGCAGCGAGCACGGGGGTCGAGGCCGAGGTCGAGACGGCTGCGGGGACGGCGAGCACACCGATCGCCATGCCGCTCGCCGCGAGGGCGGAGGCCATGCGTCGGCGAGTGGTACGGGGGAAGTGACGCACCAGGTTGCCTTCGGTGTCCGGGGAAGTGAACGACCTGACGGTAACCGAGCGCGGTCAGACTTTGAGGTATTTGCGGGTCAGCACGAGTGTCGGAAGCAGCGTGAGCAACGGACCGAGCAGCGCGATCGCCGCCACGGCGGTGCCGTACTCCCCCAGTCCGATCCACGGCATGAACTTCAGGTCGTCCGCGGTTCGCTCGTGGATCCCGAAGTACATGAAGGCACCCAGGGCCCCCGCGGCCAGCAGGACACCGACCAGGGCGGTGACCAGCGCCTCCAGCAGGAAGGGCAGCGTGATGTAGAGGGTGGAGGCACCGACGAGCCGCATGATGCCGATCTCCTTGCGCCGGGCGAACGCGGCGAGCCGGATCGTGTTGCCCACCAGCAGCAGCGCGGCGAGCACGAGGAATCCGGCGGTGCCGAGCGCGCCCCACTTGAGCGCGTTGATCGAGCCGTAGATGGGCGTCAGCGTCTCGCGCATGTCCCGGATCCCGGAGACCCCGTCGAGGCCGCGGACGGCGGAGACGATGCCTTCGAACTCCTCGGCGTTCTTCAGCTCGATCCACACCGACTCGGGCATGTCCTCCACGGACGCCGCGGGGTTGGGGCCCTCGAACCGCTCCTGGCCGAAGAGCTCCTTGACCTTCTCGAACGCGACCTCCTGGGACTCCAGGTGGTAGCCGGCGACCTCCGGGTTCTCCTCGACGACCTGGACGATGGCGTCACGCTGGGCGTCGGTCACCTCCCCGGTGCAGGCGGCCGAGCTGTCCTCGGCCTTGCACAGCCAGACGGTGATCTGGAGCTGGCTGCCCCAGTGGTCGGCGGCCTTGTTCGCCTGCTGGTTGAGCAGCACGCCCAGCCCGACGAGGGTGAGGGAGACGAAGAGGGTGAGGATGACCGCGAGGTGCATCGACAGGTTGCGTCGAAGCCCCTGGCCGAGCTCGGAGAAGACGTAACGCAGCTGCATGGGGTGGGGTTGCCTCTCGTCGGTACGGGGGAAGTGCGGGGGTCAGTTCTGCGCGCCGTAGACGCCCTGGGACTGGTCGCGGATGACGCGCCCGTGCTCCAGCTCGATGACCCGCTTGCGCATCTGGTCCACGATCCCCGCGTCGTGGGTCGCCATCACCACGGTCGTGCCGGTGCGGTTGATCCGGTCCAGCAGCTTCATGATGCCCACCGAGGTGGTCGGGTCGAGGTTTCCGGTGGGCTCGTCGGCGATCAGGATCATCGGCCGGTTGACGAACGCCCGGGCCACCGCCACCCGCTGCTGCTCACCGCCCGAGAGCTCGTCGGGCATCCGGTCGCCCTTGCCGTCCAGGCCCACCAGCTCGAGGGTCTCCGGCACCAGGTCCTTGATGTCGGAGCGTGATCGGCCGATCACCTGCAGCGCGAAGGCGACGTTCTCGCTGACGGTCTTGTTGGGCAGCAGGCGGAAGTCCTGGAAGACCGTGCCGATGTCGCGGCGCAGCCGCGGCACCTTCCAGCTCGCCAGCCTGTTGATCTCCTTGCCGGCCACGTAGACCCGTCCCGACGAGGGACGGTACTCACGCAGCACCAGGCGCAGGAAGGTCGACTTCCCGGAGCCCGAGGAGCCGACGAGGAAGACGAACTCGCCCTTCTCGATGTCGACCGAGACCTGGTCGAGCGCGGGTTGGGCGTGCCCGGGGTAGGCCTTGGTGACCTTCTCGAAGCGAATCACGTGAAGCGACACTAGCCGAGCACGCACGGGCGGCCGGGACGCACGCCGCGCTGGGTCCCCCTGGTGTGTGACAGGCCACGAGAGTTCTCCTTCGCTTTCGTTCGTTCGCCTGCGGGAGGCCCCTCGTGCGCCATATCCTCGGGCCGGTGACACGACTGCCTGCCGCCCCACGGACCCGTCCTCGCCGCTTCCCCGCCTCCCTCGTCCTGGCCGCCGCACTCGTGGCCGTCGGCATCCCGGTGGGCGTGGCGAACGCGGGCGAGGGGACGGCGGACGAGCCCGTCGTACGCCTGGACAGACCGGTCTCGGGTCCGGAAGCGGTCGACGCGCTGGGCGGTGCGGGTGGCGCCGACCTCGCGGCGGTGGCCGAGGCGCACGACCTGCGTCCGGCAGACCTGGCGGAGAGCCTGGCCGAGGACGACTCGCTCCACGTCGACCCCTCGGGCCGACTCTTCTACGCCGACGACTTCACCCACCATGAGCCCCACCAGCATTCTGAGCCCCACCAGCACCTCGAGCACCAGCACGGCGCAGAGCGGACGCCGCAGCCCGAGAGCGCCGGGTCTGCTGCTCCCACCACCGTCGCCGACGACGTGTTCCACCTGCACAGCAAGCCTTGGGCGAGGCGCACGATCTTCATCGACGTGGACGGGCACGACATGTCGCACACCGCCTGGGCGGCGACCTACCCGGCCGCCACGGGCTTTCACCAGGGGTGGGACCCCGCCCAGGACGGACCCGGGTTCTCCGCCGAGGAGCGTCGCCTGCTGCAGGAGGTCTGGGCGCGAGTCGCCGAGGACTTCGCGGCCTTCGACGTGAACGTCACCACCCGGAACCCGGGCGACGACGCGCTCTACCGCACCTCCCCTGGCGACGAGCGATACGGGGCGCGGGCCCTGCTCAGTGACAGCCCGACGCTCGCCACCGCCCTCACCGGCTCGAGCGCTCAGGGCGGCACGGTCGGACTGGGGTACGTGGGCTCGTTCAACCAACTCAACACCCTGGCCCAGAGAAGCCCTGCCCTCGTCTTCAGCGGCAAGATGCGAGGTGCCGACGCCGATCTGCTGGCCTGGACCATCTCGCACGAGGTGGGCCACAACATCGGCCTCAGTCACGTGTGGGACGCGCCCTACGGACCGGTGGCAACTGGATCCGACGTCAGCGACCTGCACTTCCGGATCATGGACTACGGCTCCCCGCGGCCCGCCAGCTTCTGGTCCGAGGTCGAACGCACGCGCGCGACCACGTACGGGCTGCCACTGCGCGCCGACGAACCGGGCACCGACGGCCTCACCGCACAGACGCTCGACGCTGGCACCGCGACGGGTTCCATCACCTCCGAGAGCGACCAGGACTGGTACCGCCTCGACCACTGCACCGACCTGGTCGCCCGGGTCACGACCACCACTGTCACCCCCAACCTCGACGTCGCGATCCGGCTGGTCGACGCCGACGGCCGCGTGGTAGCCACCGACGCCCCCGCCACGGTCCGGGGCACGCCCGTGCGCAACGCCGGGGTGGACGCCGAGATCAGCCGCCAGCTCGACGGCTCGCGCCACTACCTGGTGGTGCTCCCCGACGGCAGTGGGGGTACCCCGCAGGCCTACCCGGCTTCGCACTCCGTCGGTGCCTACACCGTGGACGTGACAGGCTGCGGCTCCGCCGTGCACGCCCCCGGGCCGCCGACGGCGCTGAAGGCCGTCACGACGGCCGCGGGACAGACGACGGTGACCTGGGCTCCGCCCGCCACCTCCGGCGGCGGAGCCGTCACCGGCTACGTGATCTCGGTCGGAGGCCAGGAAGACGTCACCGTCGACGCCGCGACACGTCGACACGTCGTGCAGACCACCCCCGGCGCCCCGGTCACCGCGCGGGTACGCGCCGTCAACGCGGCGGGGCCCTCCGAGGCGGCCGAGGTGACGTCCCTCATCCCGCCGGGCGCGCCGCTGCACGTCTCGCTGAGGACGCTGGGCCCCGACCACGTGCAGCTGCGGACGGTCACGCGGCCGGGCGAGAGCCTGGACGGCGTGACGGCGCGGTTGACCTTCACCTCGACGGGAGGCGGACAGGCTCACTTCCCGACACTCCCCCCGAACGGCGCAACCTTGCCAGGGGAATATTTCGTGGCGGGCACCACGGCAAGCCTCACCCTGACCAACGAGGCCGGGACGGGTCCGGCGAAGTCGTTCAGGGTCCGGTTCGCCCCGGTGGCGCCGACGGAGCCGACCGAGGTGACCGCCACTGTCGACGGCACCACGGCGACCCTCGGCTGGGCGACCCCGACCGACGACGGCGGCGACCTGACGACCTACGAGGTGCGCCTCGACGACGGCGCCTGGACGACGGCGGACGCCTACACCTTCACGAGGCGCTTCGACGACCTCACCTCCGGTGAGCACACGCTCGCCGTACGCGCGGTGAACGCTGCCGCTCACAGCACCGCGGTCGGGATGCCGGTGACGGTCGAGATCCAGACCGTACCGACGCCGACCCCGACGCCGACCCCCACGCCGACGCCGACGCCGACCGCAACACCGACGCCCACCGCGACGCCGACCGCGACGTCCGCACCGGCGAGCCCTTCGCCTTCTTCCTCACCGTCCGCTCCGCCGACAGCCGGCACCGTTCCCACGCCGACACCTGTCGCTCCCGGGAAGCCCAGGAGGGTCAGCGCCACCCCCGGCTCGGCGGGCGGCAAGACCACGGTCCGCGTGACCTGGCGAGCGCCGAGGTCGATGGGCAACGACCGCCCCACCCACTACCGCCTGACGCTGCAGAAGGTGAACGCGCGCGGCAAGGCCGTCGGCAAGGCCCGCACCGTCACCGTCACGGCGACGACGCTCTCCCGCGAGCTGCGTCTGGGCCGTGGGCGTTGGAAGGTGCAGGTCCAGGCCGGCACTACCGGGGGCTGGTCGAAGCGCTCCGGCTGGACCAGGGCAGTCCGCCCGCGCTGAGACAGGCGGCGCTGGGACGGTCGGCTCTGAGATAGGCGGCGCTGAGACAGGCGGCGCGGGGTCGCGCCGCGCGGGTCAGTTGGACTCGGCCTTCTCGGCGCCCCGCCGCCAGCGGATGCCGGCCTCGAGGAAGCCGTCGAGGTCGCCGTCGAAGACCGCGCTCGGGTTGCCCACCTCGTAGCCGGTGCGCAGGTCCTTCACGACCTGGTAGGGGTTGAGCACGTAGTTGCGCATCTGGTCGCCCCAGCTGGCCTGGACGTCGCCGCGCATCTCGTCGAGGTGCGCCTTCTCCTCGGCCTTCTTCCGGGCCAGCAGCTTGGCCTTGAGCACCACCATGGCGGAGGCCTTGTTCTGCAGCTGGGACTTCTCGTTCTGGCAGGAGACGACCGTGCCGGTCGGGATGTGGGTCAGCCGGACCGCGGAGTCGGTGGTGTTGACCGACTGCCCGCCGGGACCGCCGGAGCGGTAGACGTCGACGCGGATCTCCTCGTCGGGGACGTCGATCTCGTCGGTCTGCTCCAGCACCGGCACCACCTCGACCGCGGCGAAGCTGGTCTGGCGGCGACCCTGGTTGTCGAACGGGCTGATCCGCACCAGTCGGTGGGTCCCCGCCTCGACCGAGAGGTTGCCGTAGGCGTACGGCGCGTGGATGGCGAAGGTGGCGGACTTGAGGCCGGCCTCCTCGGCGTAGGAGGTCTCGAAGACCTCCACGGGGTACTTGTGCTGCTCGGCCCAGCGCGTGTACATCCGCATCAGCATCTCGGCGAAGTCGGCGGCGTCGACGCCACCGGCTCCGGCGCGGATGCTGACCAGTGCCTCGCGAGCGTCGTACTCGCCGGAGAGCAGGGTGCGGATCTCCAGGGACTCGACCGAGCCCTTGATCCGCTCGAGCTCCCGCTCGGCGTCGGCCAGCGCCTCGGCGTCGCCCTCCTCCTGGCTGAGCTCGACCATGATCTCCAGGTCGTCGATCCGCTCGCTCAGCGAGGTGAACTTGTCGAGCTCGCCCTGCAGCATGGAGAGCCGACCGGTGACCCGGGTGGCGTTCTCCTGGTCGTCCCACAGGTCGGGTGCGGCGACCTGGTCCCCGAGGTCCGCGATCTCGCGGCGCATCGCCTCCACGTCGAGCACCTGCTCGATCGTGTGCATGGTCGCCTGGAGCTGCTTGATCTGGGTGTCGAAATCGGGGCCTGCCACAATTGCTCACCCTACGGCGCCGCCGGTGAGGTGTCGAAACCCCCTCACCGGCGGCGCTCGGGCTGTGCGTGGCTCAGCCCAGCGGGTCCGTCACTTGGTGCAGAGCACCTTGACGTCGGCGGCCGCGACCTGGGCGGCCGGGGTCTCGCTCGCGGTGAACCGGAGGGCCACCCGGAACGCGCCGGTCACGTCGCTCACCACCGGGGCGATCGTGCCGATCGCGAGCTCGTGCCAGGTCTTGGTCACGCCGTCAGCCTCGAGCTTGGCGGTGCCGGTGGATCCAGTGGCGCTGGTGTCGGTCAGGGCGTAGGTGGCCGAGAGCTTCGTGCACTTGCTCCCCAGGGTGTACTCGATCATGCCCTCACCGGGGGCCTTGGTGACCAGGCTGTTGCCGTAGGTCTGGGCGCCGATCTGGACGATGCCCGGGTCCACGTTGAGCTTGGGGCCGTGGCTGCGCGGGGTGAGGGCGTCCCAGCGGTAGACGACCACCTTCATCTCCTCGCTGAACCCCCGCTTCACACCCTTGCCGGGCCGCTTCATGATCCGGTAGTAGCGGGTGCCGCGAGCGCTGGGCTCGTCGCTCAGCACGAACCGGCCGTTCTTCCGGACCTTGGCCGAGCTGGACTTGCTCCATCGGGTCTTGCCCTCGAGGCGCTGCTGCAGGACGACGGTCTGGCCCTTGATCTTCGGCCGGACCGTGCCGTTGAACCAGAGCGTGTCCTCGCCGACGACGGCGACGTCCTGGTCGATGGAGACCCTCACCTTGGCCTGCTTCTTCGGCTTCGCCTGGGCGCGGGCCGCGACCTGGTCGGCGGACGACCCGGTCGCCTGTGCTGCCTGACCCTGAACTGCCTGACCCTGCACAGCCTGACCCTGGACTGCCTGACCGGGTGCTGCCACGAGCACGGCGGGCAGGAGGGCGGCCGCGGCCGCGGCCGCGGAAGCGATGATCGTGCGGTTCATGGGGTGTTCTCCCTCGTCGGTTGCAGGCATCTGGTCCTGCAGGCTCGACAGTGTGATGTCACCCGACCCCACTTTGTTGTGCCCAATTCGGGGTAACTTCCGGCCGCGTGGGGCTTCGCCTCGATCCCCGGTGCCGCACGTTGACGAGAGGTCAGCGACGACCGAACACCTGGGCGGCGTACCAGCGACCGTCGGACCCCTGAGCGGCCGCGATCCCGACCTGGCGGTACTCCCGGCGCAGGATGTTCTCCCGGTGCCCGGGCGAGCCCATCCAGCCACGCACCACGGCACGACCGGTCGGGTAGCCCATCGCCACGTTCTCCCCCACCATCCGCATCCCGCAGCGGCTGAGCACCGGCGAGAGCTCCTGGTGGTAGATCGTCTGGCTGTCCGCCATCGCCCGCGCCTGGTTGCGCGCGGCGCGGACGAGACAGCGCTGGGACTTCAGCGGACGCAGGCCCTGGTTGCGGCGCTGGACGTTCGTGGCCCGCAGCGCCTTCTTGGCGTACCGATTCCCGGACGCTTGGCGGCTCGCAGCGGGGGCCGCTGGCGCCGCCGCTCGCGCCGAAGCATCTGACACTCGGTCCGGCGTCGTCGGCGCGTAGGCGGTCACGGAGCTGCCGCCCGCGCCGTTCACTGCGCCGTTCACTGCGCCGCTCACTGGACCGGTCACTGGGCCGGTCGCGGCGAGCGCGGAGGACGGCAGGCAGGTCGCCAGGACCGTGACGGCCAGCAGCACGGTGCGGGTGATCGGCGGGCTGGGACGCATGTGGGAGCTCCTCGTCGGGGGACAGCGGTTCCACACCGTAGCTGCCGACGGCCCCCGTCCCGACCTGTCGCACCGCGAGCGGCGAGGGGCCCTGCGCAACCTGAACTCTCGGTCACCGCTGGACCGTGACCGCGGCGGAGCCGACCGCGGTGACGCTGGGCGGCTTCTCCAGCCACGGCACCCGCAGGGGCAGGTCGACCGAGGCCCGCAGCGTGACCCGGACCAGTCCTGCGTCGGCGTCCACGCGCACGGCGTGCTTCACCCCGGGGAACCGGCGATCCGCCCCCACCTGGTCCAGGTATGCCTTCACCGCCGCGCGGACACTCGTGTCGTCCAGGGCCAGTCGCTCGTCGGGGAGCCCTTCGGCGTACACCCCGGTGGCGCCGAGATCGGCGCCCTGCAGCGCCGCACCGTCCGCCAGGGTGCTGAGCCCCTGCCGGTGCAGGTACGCCGCCGAGGCGTCCAGGACGACGGCGATGGCCAGCAGCAGGACCGTCGCGAAGCCGATGATCAGCAGGGACACCTGGCCCCGCTCGTCGCGCCGCCTCATCAGCTGCCTCATCCCAGCCCCTTCATCCCAGCCCTTCATCTCAGCCGCCTGCCTGGACGTACTGCCCGATCGGGAGCGTGTGGCTGGACTCGAGGGCGAAGCTGGTCCGGCCGCCGGTGAGCACCTTCGGCATCGCCGGCAGCTCGATCCCGGAGACGACCACGACGGTGATGACCGACGTGCCCTCCAGGCATCGTCCCGGACCGTTGCTGCACGTCACCTGGACCTCGGCCTTCATGCCGTCGCCCCCCTGGTCCTTCAACGTCTGTGCGGCCACTGCGCGAGCACGTGCCAACGCGGTCCTCTCGTCCGGGGCGAGGGCGTAGGCCCGGCCCGCTGCGCGAGCGGCGGCGTCGACGGCGAACGCGCCGCGCTGCACCTCGAAGACCGAGACCACGATCCAGACCAGCGGGACGAGGAGCAGGACGCCCAGCCACGTCATCTCGACCAGCGCGCTGCCGGTTTCGTCCCGGCGCCGGAGGCTCACGACTCCTCCCCCGGCCTGGGGCCGGGCTCGAGAATGGCGTTGCCGCTGACCGTGAAGGAGACCCTCGGCCCGCCGAGGCCCAGCGCCGGGACCGCGACCTCGGCGCTCATCCGGTACGCCGGCGCCCCGTCGATGGTCACCAGCTCGACCTGCGGCTCGGCGACGAACGCGGGGTCGATCGCCGCGGCGTACTGGGCCCGGGCCTTCGCCACCCCGTCCTGGGGTGTCGCCTCCCAGGTAGCCGCGAACCGCGCGCCCTCGGCCAGCGCCGAGCTGACCGTGTTGCGCACGTGCATCACCAAGGCCACCTGCAGGATCCCGAGCACCAGCGGCAGGAGGATCAGGAGCACCAGGACGAAGTCGACGACCGCGGAGCCTGACTCGTCCTCCCGCGTCCTCCTCCCCCGGCTCACGGTCTTGCCCTGGCGCCCGGGGGCTCGACAGCCCAGCACAGCAGAATCCTCAGGCCTCAGGCCGCAGGTCCGGTGACGCTGTTGAGCGCCTTCTTCAGGATCTCTCCCAGCTCGGGTCCGGCGATCTTGAGGAGTCCGCCGACGAGGCCGGCGGTCATCACCGTGATCAGCACCCAGCCGGGCACGTCCCCGCGCTCCTCCGTGGCGCGGGTGGCGAGCCTCGTCTGGATCCGGACCAGCAGTCGTACGGGGTCGAGGTGCTTCATGGTGTTCTCCTCCCTCAGACCGACCGGCCAGGTGCCGGTCGGGATGCTGCACGTGCCTTGCTGGGTCATGGGCTCTGTCTGCGCTGGTCTGGGTCTGGGTCTGGGTCAGGTCATGGGTCGGTCATGGCGTGGTCAGGCGCAGGCCGACCAGGCCGGGGTAGAAGGCGAAGAGCACCGTCACCGGGAGCACGAGGAAGACCACCGGCACGAGCATGAAGACCTCGCGTCGCGCCGCGCTCTCGATCAGCGCTCGCCGCCCGGCCTCCCGCACGTCGGCGGCCTGGGCGTGCAGCACGTCGGCCAGCGGCGTCCCTCGGTCCACCGCCACGGAGACACCTTGGGCGAAGCGGGCGACCAGGCTCAGCCCCGTACGCCGGGCCAGCTCGTGGAAGGCCACGGCCACCGGCTCGCCGGTCCTGATCGAGGCGAGCACCCGGCCCAGGTCGACCGAGAGCGCGCCGCTGCTGCGTCGTACCACCCGGTCCAGGGCCGCGACCGGGCTCTCTCCCGAGGCCACCGCAAGAGCGAGGAGCTCGGCGATGATCGGGAACTCGGCCACGATCTCACGCTCGCGCGCCACCGCGCTGGCGGTCAGCCGCTGGTCGCGGAGCACGACCCCGCCGGCGAATCCCACCAGGCAGAGCAGCGCCGAGCCGAGCAACGAGGCCGACCCGGTCACCGCGTCCAGCAGCTGCCAGGCGGCGACCCCGGCGAAGCCGAGCAGCCCCCACACCACCTGCTCGACCCGGAACTCGTGCACGGTCTTCTCCAGGTCGGCGCGCTCCAGCCTGCGCGCGACGGAGGCACCGCCCCCGAGCACCCGCTCGACCAGGTCGGCGGCCCGGCGCAGGGCGGGACCGAAGATCTGCTGGGCGGCCCCCAGAGGCGAGGCGACGGCGGTCGCCTGGAGCGGTGCCGCGCGGCCCACCTGCGGCAGGTCGCGCACGTAGGGCAGGACCCGGACGGAGACCTGCGTACGCCGGATCGCCACCACCCGAGCCAGCACGACCTGCAACCCGACCGCAACGAGCAGCCCCAGCAGGGCACCGGTCAACGCGGGGCTCACGAGAGGATCCTGCGCTCGACGGGGAGGCGGCCGATCCGCAGCATCAACCAGTAGGCGCCGAAGCAGAGCGCGGCGCCGACGGCCAGCACCAGGGCACCCGTCGCGGTCGCGTACCTCGCGATCAGCTCGCTCTGGAAGGCCATCATCAGCAGCACCACCCAGGGGGCGGCCACGGCCAGCCGCGCCCCGTTGACCGTCCAGGCCTGCCGTGACTCCAGCTCGGAGCGGGTCCGTGCCTCCTCCCGCAGGTAGCCGGAGAGGTTGCGCAGCAGCCGCCCGAGGTCACCCCCGCCGACCTCGCGCGCGATCCGCAGCCCCTCCACCATCCGGTCACCGACCGGGTCGGCGAGCCGCCCCTTCAGCCGGTCCAGGCTCTCGCCGAACCGGCCGGTCACCTGGTAGTCCAGCGCGAACTGGGCGAACGCGTCGCGCAGCGCCACCGGCCCGCTGACCGCCAGGCCCGCCAGCGCGTCGGGCAGCGACAGCCCCGCCCGCACCGCGGAGGCGAGGTTGTCCACCGCCTCGGGCCACACCTCGGCGAACTCCCGCTGCCGGCGCCGCACCCGGCTGCGCAGCACGGCGAACGGCAGGTAGCCGCTGATCACGCCGAAGGCCAGAGCCACCGGCCAGGCGCCGGCGACCAGCTGGACCACCACCAGGACGCTGAGCCCCAGCACGGCGCAGAGGGCGTACAGGCTGGCGACCGAGACCTCCCCCATGCCTGCGCGGGCCAGCATCTCCTCCACCGGCCCGGCGCGCCGGGAAGCCGGCCGGGTCCCGCGGGGCAGGAAGAACGCCGACCAGACGAGCAGCGCGCCGGTGCCGAACCCGAGCCCGACCAGGGCACCCATCAGCGGGTCCCCCCGTGCAGGCCCCCACCGTTCAGGCCCCCACCGTTCAGGAGCTGGTGGACGTCGATCCCCACCCGCTGGTAGCGCTCCGGCCGGTGCGGGACCCCACCCGTCCAGCGCAGCTCCCGCGGCTCCGAGCCCTGTCCCGCGCTCCGCTCGAAGATGGGCTCGATCTCGATCACGTCGTCCTCGACCCGCCCGGGTACCGCGACGATCTCGTTGACCCGGCGGGTGCCGCCCACGTCGATCCCCAGGTGGACCACCAGGTCCACCGAGCTGGCGACCGTGGGCACGACGAACCTCGCGGAGATGTTCTCCCCGGCGAGCAGCGGCAGCGTGCACATCTTCACCAGCGCCTCACGCGCACTGTTGGCGTGCAGCGTGCACATCCCTGGCAGACCGGAGTTGAGCGCCAGCAGCAGGTCGAGGCACTCCTCGGCACGCACCTCCCCCACGATCACCCGCGAGGGGCGCATCCGCAGGGACTCCTTGACCAGGTCGCGCAGGCGGATCTCCCCGGTGCCCTCCAGTCCGGCCTGCCGGGTCTGCATCGGCACCCAGTCCGGGTGGGGGAACTTGAGCTCGAAGACCTCCTCCGCGCTGACCACCCGTTCGCCGCCCGGGATGGCCGCGGCCAGGCAGTTGAGCATCGTGGTCTTGCCGGCCTGGGTCGCTCCCGCCACCAGCACGTTGAGCCCGGCGCGGACCGAGGCGTCCAGGAACGCCGCGGCGGTGGCGGGCAGGCTGCCCAGCTGGACCAGGTCGGTGAGCCGCGCCGCCTGCAGCCGGAACTTGCGGATGTTCACGGCGGTGAACCCTCGGCTGATCCCCTGCAGCACCACGTGCAGCCGGTGTCCCTCGGGGAGCATCGCGTCGACGAAGGGCTGGCTCAGGTCGACCCGGCGGCCGCTGCTCTTCAGCATCCGCTCGACCAGCTCGTCCACCTGGGCGCGGGAGAGCACCAGGTTGGTCAGCTCGTGGCGTCCGTGCCGGGCCACGAAGACCCGGCTCGGGTCGTTGATCCAGATCTCCTCGACCGCGGGGTCATCGAGCAGCGGCTGCAACGGGCCGAACCCGGCGACCCGGGCGACCAGCTCGCCCACGGTCTGCTCCGGTGCCGGCAGCGGCTCGACCGCCCCGGTCATCGACCACTCGTCGTGCTCGGCGACCAGCCGCTCGGCGAGCTGACGGACCAGCACCGTGTCGCGCTGCGGGTCGACCCCCTCGCGGCGCACCAGCTGACGCAACCGGGCGTCCAGCGACTCCAGGACGCCGGGCGGCGTGGGCCGCGGTGCAGAGTCGACGGCCGCTCCCGGAGCTCCCGGGCCTGGCGAGGTGGGCGCCACCCCAGACGAGCGGGCCGAAGGCGTCGACGACGCTGGCAAGAACGGCGACGCGGTCATGGCACTCCCCCCGAGCTCGTCCGACCACCCGAACGACGACGCCAACGACGCTAGTGCGCACGCCACCGCGACAGACGGCCGTTTCGGCCCGCTGGGGACAACTCGCCGCGGAGCCGGGGAAGTTACCCACCATGGCGTACGCGGCCTACCTCACCTGACGTACGTCGACAGGCCAGTCGCGCCCGCTGCGCGACCGCAGGCGGCCACGGTCACGCTCGGCGGTGCCTCAGGAACCGATGATGTGCACGACGCCGCGCGCCACCAGGAAGAGTCCTACAGCCGTCAGCAGCAGCACCGTGACCAACCGGCCACGGGTGTCGATGAAGTGCGAGAGCGCCTGCAGACCGCGCCGCGTGGGGGCCGGCGCCACCAGGGTCATCGCGAGCGGGAGCCACGCCGGCAGTGCGGCCACCACGACCACGATGCCGATCACGATCAGACGTCCGATCAGGCCGAGGTCACTGGCGGCGATCTCCTTGGCCACGGGGACCATCGCCGCCAACGTGGTGAAGTTCGTCGCCATCGAGAACACACCGAAGCCCAGCGCCTGGCCCGGGGTGAGCCCACGGTCGCGCGACTTCTCGGGTTTCGGGGTGCGCGGGCGGCGGAGACGCAGGACGGCAGCGATGAGGACCAGGAGGGAGCCCAGGACGACGTCGAGGGAGGCGCTGAGCCGAGGCTCCCCCGGGAGGGCGATGGCACTGCCGAAGAGCACCAGGAGCGACAGGAGGACCAGCAAGGTTGCGCCGGCTCCGACGGCGTAGCCCCCAGCGACGCGGCGTCCGTCGCGCCCAGCCAACAGCACGGTCTGCTCGGTGAGCATGACCGGGCTGATAGCGCCCGCGAAAGCCAGCGGGATCACGAGCGCAAGGACACTGACCATTGAGCCGAAGCGTAGCGGCGGCGGGGTGTTCTGGGTCGCGGTGAAGGAGAGTCTCCTACCGCTCAGACGGACCGGACCCGAAGAAGGTGCCCTGCCCGCACGACAGCGTGCGCACCACAGCGCCTGCTCAGCCGGTCTGGCCGTAGTTCAGCTCGGTCGCCTGCTGGTACGCCGCGACCGCGGCGAGCTGGGACTTCACGTTGAGCTTCTGCCGGATCGCCCGGACCTGGCTGCGCACGGTGCCCTCACTGACCCCGCCGGTCTCGGCGATCGCCTTGATCGAGTGGCCTTCCTTCAGCTGCTCCAGCACCTGCCACTCGCGTGGGGAGAGAGCGGAGATGCGCAGGATCAGCGAGCGCCGCGACGTACCGAGCCGCTCCCACTCCGCCAGCACCTCCTCGCGGGCCGACTGCGGCATCCCGGGACCGCCGCGCGAGACCGCCCACAGGGTGCGGGTGAGCACGTCGAGGCCGGCCGACATCGGCACCACCCCCTGGCACCCGGCCGCCACCAGCGCACCCCAGCGCGCCGGGTTGCGCGAGCCGGTGACCACCAACCAGCGCATCCGGACCGACTCGATCAGCGCCAGCGCGTCGCGCCACTGCCCCAGGTCGTCGATCTCGGCGACCACCAGCCCCACGCCGGCCTTGATCCGGCTGATCTCGCGCCGGGCCTCGACCAGCTCCTGGCGCGAGCGGGGGCTGGCCATCCGGTCGATCTCGAAGTCGCGGGCGCTCAGCGCCACCTCGATCGCCTCCCCCACCAGGTAGCCCTCGGCCACGACCACCACGCGGGGCGCACTCATGAGCTGATGTCCAGGTAGACGTTGTCCAGCAGGCCGTTGAACTGGTCGGTGTCCCGCGGCTGGATGTTGCCGCGCCGGTCGACCTTGCCGCCGATCGCGACCGGCTCCGACCGGCGGAACTCGATCGACCCCACCGAGGCCGGCACCGACCACCGCTGGGGCGCCGGACGTCCGGGCAGACCGACCGTCAGGCTCAGCTCGTCCCCCCGCAGCTGGCAGGCGAGCCGGTACCAGACCCCGCGCTCCACCGCGGTGTCGGCGACGACCAGGGCCTCGCCCTCGGAGCCGCGCACCCGGCACGACGGGACGTCGTGGTCGATCTGCAGCTTGATCTGGGCCTGGTGGTCGAAGAGGCCGCGCTGCAGGAGGTTGTCCCCGTTGTCGGCGGGGGCGTCCCCCTGCTCCTCGTCGAGCATCATGTCGATCCCCCACCGGACGGGACGCGTGCCCGGGCTCAGCTGGTCGGCGCCCCGGGGCTTGATCACCAGCACCGCGGCGGGAGTCTTCCCGGTCGCGGTGAACGCCGGGGTACGCACGGCGTACCCCGAGCGCCCCTCGACCCGCTCCAGGAAGCCGCCACCCGCGGTGCTGACACCGATCCGCAGGGTCGCCGTCCCGGAGCTCTGGATCCGCTCCATCGAGTCGCCTTCGGCGCTCAGCCCCTCGTCGAACTCCAGCACCAGCTCGCCGCGCACCGGCGTCACCGTCATCGCCTCGGTCGACTCGGTCGCGGCGGTCGGACCGCCACACGCGCTCAGCGCCAAGGCGCCCACGGAGACCACGCCGGCCAGGGCCACGGCCGTGGCGACGCGCCCGGAACGTCGGCGCCCCGGTGCGTCCGTCGTCCTCACTCCCTGCTCACCTCCTACTGCAGACCCAGGGCGGTCGAGAAGACGATCGCCCTCGGGACCTCCACCGTGGTCCGGCCCACCAGCCCACCGGTCTGCCCCGCGGGGACCGGCCCGGCGGAGTCGGCCACCGTCGCGGTGATCCGGCCGGAGCCCACCCCCGACGAGGTGGCTCGTGCGGTCTGACCGCCGATCTCACGCCACGACGCCTCGTCCGGCGACTTCAGCGCCCAGTAGGTCACCAGCCACCCGCCGCCCGCGGGGGCGGTCACCTGCGGCGAGGTGAACTCCGTGCCGCGCGAGGTGTGCGCCTTCGCCTGCTGCTGGGCCACGTACGCCAGGCGTCCCTCCGAGCCTCGGTACGCCGCGACCGACAGGTCGCCCTTGGCCGCGGCGCCGACCGACACCCGCACGTTGCTCCCCGCGTCGCCGGCCTCGGCCCGGCGCCACCACGATCGACCGGAGACGCCGCCGGCAGCCACGGACTCCAGCGGGGTCCAGCCCTCGGGGTCGGTGATCGCCACGTCGCTGTTGAGCGCGAGCGTCAGCACCATCACGTCACCGGGCGCCACCTGCGCCGGCAGCCCGACCCGGTGGGTGGTGGAGTTGCCGTTGGCCGAGGCGGCGCTGACGAACTGCACCTTGGCCAGGTTGGCCGCCACGTCCTGGGTCACCGAGTGCGTCACCCTGTCGCTGTCGGTGACCGTCAGCGTGACCCGGTAGGCGCCCTCCGCGGAGTAGACCTTGGTCGGGCTCACCCCGGTGCCGGAGGTGTTGTCCCCGAAGTCCCAGGCGTAGGTCACCGGGCCCTCGGCGTCGCTCGACGCCGAGGCGTCGAACGCGCACAGCGTGCTCTGGCACGAGGCGGTGAACACGGCCACCGGACGCTGGTTGACCCGGGTGACCTGCACGGCCCGGGTCACCGTCGCACTCTGGTCACGCGTGCTGGTGATGGTCAGCCGCACCTGGAAGGTCCCGCCCTGGGTGTAGACGTGCTGGGGGCGAGGACCGGTCGCGGTCGCCCCGTCCCCGAAGTCCCAGACGTACTTCGCCACCTCACCACCCGGGGTCAGCGAGGAGGTGCCGTCGAAGCTGCAGGTCAGGCTGGTGCAGCCGACCTCGAAGGCCGCCTGCGGCTCCATCACCGCTCCGCGGCCCTGGGCGTCCTGGAAGACGAACAGGTCGCGGGAGGTCCAGCTGACCCGGTCGATCTGCGGGCCGGAGACCGCCGCCGCCGTCCCGGCCACGGGAACGCCCGACTGACCGCCGGAGCGCCAGTCGATGCGCCGCAGCACGCCCTGCCCGTCGGACCAGTAGAGCTTGCCGTCGGCGAGGAACATGCCGCGCACCCCGGAGAAGCTGATCCCGCTCACGTTGCCGGAGGCGACCAGGCGCTTGGCGCCCACGACCGCGCTCTCCGGGGTGAAGTAGCGGTAGCGCAGCTCGTTGCTGCCCGCGAGGGTGTAGTAGATCCGGCCATCGTCGAAGAACATGCCCGTCACCTTGCGCAGGTCTTCCTGCCAGGTGGCGTCGGCCTTGAGCCGGTCGGCGGTGTCGACCCGCTCGGCCGCGCCGAAGGTGGTCCCGTCGAAGGTACGGCGGACGAAGGTGCCGTCGGACTGGGCCAGGTAGAGCCACCCGTTGACCATGAACGCGCCCTTGACCGAGCTGGCGCTCAGCCCGGAGACCGGGCGGGCGGCTCCCACCGTGCCGCCGCGGTAGGAGCGGGCGGTCACCGTCGAGGCCCCGACGGTGTAGATGTCGTTGGGCAGCCGCGCCGAGCGCACCGGAGGGACGGTGAGTCCGCCGGTCGGGAGCAGCGCGATCCGCGCCCGGGTCTGCCGGTCCGTCCCGATCCGGTCCGTGTCCGAGGCCACCCACAGGCCGGCCTCGGTGACCAGGAAGTCGAAGACGCCGATGCCGCGGGACCGCCCCGGGTTCCACGAGTAGGGCAGCCCGTTCGCCGGGTCGAGGGCGGCAATCCCCTCGCGCGGCACGGCGCCGAAGCTGGCCAGGTCGCCGGCGAACGGGTTGTTCTGCCAGCGGAAGTGGCCTCCGACGTAGACCACGGAGTCGGTCACCTCGACCGCGTAGAGGGTGTCCCCGCCGGTGAGGTTGACCCAGGAGGGCTGCACCGTCGCGCCGGCCGCGTAGGTCTCGAACCGCGAGGTCGAGTCGCACGGCGCGTCCGCCCCGCCGTACCCACCGGTGGTGGTGACCACGAAGAAGGAGCCGTCGGGCGAGTAGTCCACGTCGCGCATGTAGGTGTCGAAGGAGCGCGAGCACGTGGCGGTGAAGAACCGGGTGTTCAGGGTGCTCGCCCGCGCGGCGTCGCCGCTGATGTCGAGCTGCATCAGCTGGTGGCGGACCACCCCGTCGACGGTGTCGAAGTTGCCGACCGCGACCAGCCGGTCGCCCCGGGGGCTGACGTCGATCTTGAGGACGTTGGTGGCCCCGCTGTTGTGGTTGCCGGCGATGCCGAGCCGCATGAAGGGGAGGAAGGTGCCGCTGCGGGCGTCCACAGTGGCCAGCGCCGTCTGGGCGTGGCCGCCCACGTGGGTGAAGTGCCCGGCGATCCAGAGCCGCCCGCCGGCCAGGCGCAGGTCCCGGACCTGTCCGGCGATCTTGCCGGCGTCGAAGGGCAGCACCGCGCCGTCGGAGATCCTGACCTGGGCCAGGTTCTTGCGGTTCTCGCCGCCGATGCTGGTGAACTTGCCACCGACGTAGACCGACTTCCCGTCGGCCGCCGGCAGCACGACCCGCACGACGCCGTTGGGCTGGGGCACGAAACCGGTGCTGACCCGGCCGTCGGCGGGGTTGAACGCGAGCAGGTTGGTCCGAGGGAGCTGGGCACTGGTGCCGTCGTTGCGCGCCTTGGTGAAGTCGCCGCCGAGCACGATCTGTCCCCCGGCCTCGGCGACCGAGTAGACCATCCCGTCCAGGACGTGCGGCGTCCGCGCCGCCGCCCGCTCCTGGACCAGCTGACCACCCGGCTGGTCGACCGCCATCGCCGGCAGCTGGCCGACCACCCCGACGAGGGCCGCGAGGCCCCCGGTCAGCATCAGCATCAGCGCACGGCCGAACCCGCTCTTCATTCCTCGCCCACCCTGTTTCTTCACACCAACGCGTGACTAGCACCAACACGTGACACGTCCCGTCAGGCACGCGGACCGTCCCCCAAGCCGGTGGTCAGGGGAATCTTGGCCCTGTGCCGGACGGCAGAGCGTTTCCCGGGCATGATTTCCCCTCAATTGGTGACGTTGGTCGGAGGGACCGCGACTTCTCATGGACCGCATGACGCAACGGGTGGGGGCGGCGCCACCGACGACGCCGCACGCCCCCGGGCCGTCGTCCCCTGAGTCCGCGCTCTCCTCCCCCGCGCCCTGGTGGCGTCGGCTGGGCCAGGGGTGGCCGCTGGCGGTGATGCTCCTGGGCTGGCCGGTGTGGTGGGTCCTGGGACTCGCCGAGACCGTGCCGCTGCTGATCGCCCTGGTGATGCTGGTCCAGCTGTTCCGGCAGCCCGAGATCCACCTGCCGCGCGGCTTCGGCTGGTGGCTGCTCTTCCTGGTCTGGGTCGTCCTCGGCGTCACCATGCTGTGGATCGACGCGCCGGGGGCGGTGCCGGGCGGCGGCGGCGCGGGCCGGGTGCTGGTCTTCGGCTTCAAGCTCGCCTGGTACCTGGCCTGCACGGTGGCCCTGGTGTGGATCACCACCATGCCGCGCAGCACCGTGCCCGACCGGCTGGTGCACGGCTCGGCCGCCTGGATGTTCCTGGTGAGCACCGTGGGCGGGCTGGTCGCTCTGGTCCTGCCCACCTTCGAGCTGCGGACGCCGTTCGAGATGCTCCTGCCCACCAACATCGCCTCCAACGCCTTCGTGCAGTCGCTGGTCCACCTCAAGGTTGCCGACGTCCAGACCGTGCTGGGCGACGCCGGCACCCGCCCCAAAGCCCCCTTCGCCTACACGAACACCTGGGGCTCGGTGATCGCGATGTCCCTGGTCTTCGTGGGCGCCTGGCTGGCGCGCGCCCGCGGCCGGTCCCGCGTCCGGTGGTCGGTGGTCACCCTGGTCGCGGTCGCCGCGGCGATGGTGCCGGTGCTCTACTCCCTCAACCGCGGGCTGTGGGGCTCACTCGCGCTGGGCGGCGTCGGCCTCGCGGTGCTCGCCGCGGCCAAGGGGCGGCCCGCCCTGCTCATGGCGTGCGGCGTGCTCGCCGGCATCGGGCTGCTGACCGTCCTGGTCACCCCGCTGGGCAGCCTGGTCACCGACCGCCTGGAGAACCAGCACAGCAACGACCGCCGTGGCGGCCTGCTCACGCTCACCACGACCTCGGTCACCGAGGGCTCGCCGGTCCTGGGCTTCGGCGGCACCCGCGACGTCCAGGGCAGCTTCGCCTCGATCACCGGGGCCTCGACCCCGGAGTGCCCCGACTGCGGCGTCCCGCCGCTGGGCACCCAGGGGCTGTTGTGGACGGTGCTCTTCTCCCAGGGCTGGCCTGGGCTCCTGTTCTTCATGACCTTCGTCCTGCTGGCGCTGGCCCGAGCCGTGCGGTGCCGCACGGTGAACGAGGCGATGTGCACCTTCGCCCTGGCCTTCTTCCTGCTCCAGCTCCCGATCTACGACACGCTCGGGCTGCCGCTGATGCTGTTGATGCTGGCGATCGGCCTGGTCGCCCGTGAGCGGCGGGAGCAGGAGGGGTCCGGCCCGCCCCGGCTGCTCAGCACCGGCTCCCGGCTCCTCGGCGAGGTACGTCGCGGGCTCCCCGTGCTGGTGGTCGGCACGGTCGTCGGGGGCCTGGTCGGGCTCTCGGCCGCCCTGCTGGCCCCGCCGCCGGACCACGTCTCCCGTGTCTTCATGGCCATCACCCCGGCCCCGGTCTACCTCGACATCGAGGTGGAGGACGAGGAGGAGGAGACCGACCGCCGGGCGCGCCAGGAGATCACCGTCGACACCGAGGCCGCCCTGCTGATGTCCGAGGAGACCCTGCGGGCGGCGGCCCGGTCGGTGGACTCCACCCCCGGCGACCTGCGCGACGGCCTGGTCGTCACCGCGCAGCCGAACTCCAGCGTCCTGGTCATGCACGTGCTCTGGCCCGACCCCGGTGAGATCCCGGGTCTGGCCGACGCGGTCAGCGGGTCCTACCTCGAGGCCCGCGCGGAGTACCTGGACCAGCGTCGCCAGGACCTGCTCGCCCAGCTGCGCGAGCAGCTGCGGACCCTCCAGGGCGATGCCAGCGAGACCGCGACGGAGCCACGGGCCAAGCTGACCCGGGCGATCAGCGACCTGGAGAGCGACCGCCGCGCGGTGGGCGAGGTCATGCGGACGGTGCCTCCGGAGCCTGGCCGACGACGGTACGAGCTGCTCACCATGTCGGGCGCTGCGCTCGGGCTGCTGGGTGCTGTCATCCTGATCACCCTGACCCCGCCGCGACCGAGGAGACGACCACGTGGCTGACGCCGCCGCCCCTGCCGTCGATACGGCCAGTGAGGTCGTCGCTGCCTCTGCCGTCGCTGCTGCCGCGGAGGTCGACGTGGTGATCGCGACCCGAGGACGCCCCGAGCTGCTCGCCCGCGCGCTGGCGGCCGTCCGGACCCAGGACCACCCGGGCGTGGTGCGCACCTGGGTGGTCTTCGACCAGGGGCCGATGGACCCGGCCGTCACCGATCAGGACCCCCGCCGGCCGGTCACCGCGCTCGCCAACACCCGGACCCCGGGGCTGGCCGGTGCCCGCAACAGCGGGATCGCCGCCGGACGTGCGCCCTGGGTGGCCTTCTGCGACGACGACGACCGCTGGCTGCCGAACAAGCTGACCGCACAGCTCGCCGAGCTGGCGCGCACCGGCGCTCCCACCTCGGTGACCGGGATCGTCGTGGCCTACGGCGACACCCGTACCGAGCGGGTCGCCACCAGCTCCGAGCTGACCCTGGCCAACCTGGTGCGGCACCGGGTGATGGCCGCCCACCCGTCGACGGTCGTGGTGGCCCGCGAGGCGCTCGAGGGGCCGATCGGCCTTGTCGACGAGGAGATCCCGGGCAGCCACGGGGAGGACTACGACTGGATCATCCGGGCGGCCCGGCACGCCGGCTTCGCCGTGGTCGAGCAGCCCCTGGTCGAGGTGACCTGGGGACAGTCCCTGTTCTCCCAGCGGTGGGCCACCATCGTGGCCGCCACCGACTACTGGCTCGACAAGCATCCGGAGTTCCGCGCCGACCGCCACGCCCTGGCCCGGCTCAGCGGCCAGCGGGCGTTCGCGCTGGCCGCGATGCGCAGCCCGGAGGTCTGGCCGGCGATCCGGCAGACGCTCCGGTGCCGGCCCGCCGAGCGGCGTACCGCCCTGGCGCTCGCGGTGGCGCTCCGCCTGGTCTCCGCCGAGCGGCTGATGGACCTGGCGCACCGGCACGGCCGGGGCATCTGAGTCCCCGGGCTCCGAGTCCCGGCCGACCTCCCCCGTTCGGGGACCGCGCCGCCCGGGTGGGTAGTCCCGGGATGACCCGGAGGACTTACCTCAATTGAGGGATAGACGGGCAGCGCACCTACCGAAATTGGGGTACGTTCCGAGGACGGTCTGAGAACTCCTTCCCCTCCGGTTCCTCGGCCTCACGTCCGCATCGGCTTCTCCCGTCCCGGCATGACGCCCTCTCCCGGAGGTCCCTCCCGTGATCCACCCCCGCTCCGTGGTTCAGCGCGCCCTTTTCCCGGTCCTGACCACCGCCCTGGCCACCACGCTGGCCGTCTCGCTGACCACCGGCGTGGCCACCAGCGCGCTCGGCGTGCCCGCCTCGCAGGCAGCCGCTCCCGCCGGCTCGCCGGCTGCCGGCTCGCCCGCCGCCTCGACCGTGGCTGCCGCTGCGGAGGCCCCGACGCCTCGGGCGGTCTACCGCAAGACCTTCGACGCCCGCGGCGCGCGGCACGCGGTCCGCGCCCGGCTCCGCTCACCCAGCGGCCGGGTGCCGGCCCGGCTGGTGGTCCGGGAGGTCGAGCCGGCCACCGGGAAGGTGCTCGACGTACGCCGGAGCAAGGTGCTGGTCCGCCGGTCCTGGTCCAGGGCCGAGGTCAAGGTCACCCGGAAGTCCGGCTCCTCGGTGATGCGGGTCGAGGTCCGCACCCGCCAGGCACGGAAGGGACGCGTCCTGCTGGACGACGTCCGGGTCGTGCGACTGCCGAAGGGCCAGCGGCCGGGTGGGAAGAACCCCAAGAACAAGCCCAGGAACAAGCCCCAGGAGAAGCCGAAGGGCACGCCGGTCCCCACCCCGGAGCCGCCGCGGCCACCGGACGACGTGGCGGGCTACCTGAGCAACGGCTGCTCCTACAGCAGCCGCGGCATCCCCGCCTGCGGCGCCTACCTGGGCTCCGCCTACGGCGCCAACACCGACCCGGCCCCGATGGAGGCAGCCACCGGGCACCGGCTGGGCGTGCGCCGCACCTACTACCAGGGCCACCAGGTCGACAAGGCGGTCGCGGTCTCCCGCGCCGACCTGGCGGCCGGTCGGCTGCCGTGGATCAGCTTCAAGCTGCCGCTCTCGTGGGAGCAGATGGCGGCCGGCGCCGGTGACGCCTGGGCCTACGACCTGGCGAACAAGCTGAGGACGCTGAACGGCCCCGTGTGGGTCGCCTTCCACCACGAGCCGGAGAAGGACGGCGACATCCAGGCGTGGCGGGCGATGCAGGAGCGCCTCGGCCCGATCGTGCGCAGCACCGCACCCAACGCCGCCTTCACGGTCATCACCACCGGGTGGAACCAGCTCTACGGCCCGGCCGAGTTCCGACTGGAGAACATCTGGCCGCGCACCAAGGTCGACGTCGCCGGCTTCGACGTCTACAACTGGCACATGACCACCCGGTCGAACGGCACGATGGTGACCAAGACCGAGGACATCCGCTCGGTCTACTTCGACCGGTTCTCCGCCTGGGCGCGGGCCAACGACACGACCTGGGCGCTCGCCGAGACCGGGCTGACCGACGAGGCGTTCGCCCACGACAGCACGTGGCTCCAGCGCACCTACGACCAGCTGGTCGCCACCGGCGGGCTGGCGATGGCCTACTTCAACACCGAGCTCAACAGCTACGGCAACTCCTACCCGATCACGGGGCCTGCGAAGTTCGCCTCGTTCGCCGCCGCCCAGAGCAAGGCCCCGCTGCTGCCCCCCCGGTGAGCCTGCCGCCGGCGGGCCGGGGCTGCGGGAGGATGTCCGTCGTGAGTCCTTCCGCCCTCGGCCCCGAGCCGGCTCCGGCCCCGCTGGGGGACGACGCCATCGGCGTCCTGTGCGAGACCCTGGCGCGGCTCTGGCCGCAGGCCAGGGTCGAGCTGGTGCGCTCGCGCCGCAGCGACCCCGCGGCGACCGTCGAGTTCCTGGTGCTCCCCTCCGCACGGGCCCCGCGGATGCTGCTGCCCGCTGCGCCGGCTGCGGCCGCCGGCGCCGTCCGGCGCTTCAGCGCGACCGCGGGCCCCGGCGAGATCGCGGCCCGGACCGCGGCCTCGGGCGCCTTGCGGGTCGGGGCCGCCCGGGCGCTCCCGGACCGGGTCCGGGTCTACGCCGAACCCGGAGCGCCCACTCCCCTGGTGGACCACCTGGGTGACGCGCTCGGGACCGCTCCGCCCACCTTCAGCCTCACCGTGGGGCCCGCTCGGGTCAACCGCAAGCCCGTCCTGCAGCTGTTCGACACCGACGGCCGGTCGCTCGGCTTCGCCAAGCTGGGCGACTCCCCGACCGCCGCCGAGCACGTGCGCGCCGAGGCGGACGCCCTCGAGGTGCTGGCGACCCGGCGGTTCGACACGTTGCGGGTGCCCCGTCTCCTGCACCGCGGCGCGTGGCAGGGGATCGACGTCCTGGTCCAGCAGGACCTGGGCGTCCGGCCGGGCAGCGCGCTCGTCCGGACGCCCGCGCTGGCGCACCGCGCCGAGGCGGAGCTCGAGGCGGCGTTCTCCGAGGACCCGGCTCCCCTCGCCTCACTCGCCTGGTGGGGGCGCTGCCACGAACGCGCGGGCGCCGCCGCGGAGCCGGCGCTGGTCGCCCGGTTCCGGGAGGCGATGGAGCTGGTCGCCGCCCGGTACGACGCCCCTGTCCCGGTGAGTGCGTGGCACGGCGACTGGACCCCGTGGAACATGGCGCCGGGGCGCAGAGACACCGCGCCGGGGCGCAGAGACACCGCGCCGGGGCGCAGAGACACCGCGCCGGGGCGCCGGGAGACCGCGCCGGGGCGGGGTGGTGCGCTGCTGGTCTGGGACTGGGAGCGCTTCGAGACCGGGGTGCCGGCCGGCATGGACGCCCTGCACTTCGCGGTCAACGCCGCCACCCGCCGGCACGGCGCCACCGCGGACGTGGTGCGGAACGCGCTGCGGGCCGCCGGCACGAGCGCCAGCACCAGGTCCAGCACGGGCGCCAGCACCGGTGCGGCGTACCTGGTGGCCATCACCTCCCGCTACCTGGAGATGTCGGGCGCCCCCGGCGGCGGGCTGATCGTCCCCCGGGCGGTCACCGCCCTGGAGCTGGTGGAGGAGTGGGCCCGAGCCCGCTGAACGTCCGCCGGTCAGGAGGAGACGTGCTGGTCCGGTCGGAGCTGCTGGACCGGCGCGTCCTCGTGCTGCTGGCGCCACCGCGGGGGCCGGCCCAGGTACGTCGCGAGCTGCGCGTCCGAGGACTCGAAATGGGCGAGCAGCTCCGCCCGTCGCGCGACCGGCAGCCGGGGGCCGCCGGGGCGGGCGTTCCACCGCTCCACCCGCTCGGGCAGGTGGACCGGGATGTCGAGGCGTCGCTGGAGGTCCACGAACTCGTGCACCGGGTCGGCGAAGAGCGCGTCCGCGTCGACCACGTGCACCCGGTCGGGGCCCAGCGCGTCGACCAACCGGGCGATCTGGTCTCCGTACTCACCGCGGGCCAGGTAGCCGTGGTGCCGGTGGGCATGGCTGCGGTAGTCGGGGTCGGCGGCGAGCCGCTCGGCCTCCCCCGCCAGGCGCTCGGACTCGCGGGCCAGCGCCTCGTCCAGCGGCAGGTCCTCGAACCCTCGGGCCAGCTCGTGCCGGTGCGCCGACATCGCCCGCTCCACCGGGTCCCGAACCAGCACCACCACCTGGGCGTCCGGGAGCTCGGCGGCCAGGCGCCGCGCGGCCAGCGGGTGGAACAGGTAGTACCCGCTGCACTCGAACGCGCGGGCCTCCCGGCCGCCCAGGAGTCGACCGGTCAGCCGCAGCGGGAACTGCGCGCGGTACCACCGAGCGCCCTTGGCGTGGTGGTCGTCGAAGTAGCCGGTCCCCTTGGACTGGGTCGGACGCATCAGGTTCGGATGGTCCTCGAGCATCCGGAACAGGGTCGTGGTGCCGCACCGCTGGGCTCCCACCACCACCACCGAGGGCGTCATCCGCAGGTCGGCGGTGAGCCACCCCCAGCCGAGCGCGACGGCGCGCAGCGCGCGGACCAGCGGGCCGGGGGCGCGTCGGCGGACGGTCGAGGTGATCCTTCTGAGCGGCACGAGCGGAGCTCCTTCGAGGTACGTCGGTGCGGTCCGCGCCTGGTGCGGGACCGAAGGGCCGGGCGGGGCGAGCGGAGTGAGCGACCTGAGCGGGGCGGGGGCCGCGGATCGGCCGAGGACGTCGAGGCGCAGCTGGCGCCGGAGCACGCGTACGGCGACCAGGTAGGCGAGCGCAGCGACCGCGGCGGCGAACGGCCAGGCGACCCCGGCGCCGGTCAGCACCAGCACGGGCACCGCGACGGTGAGCAGGCAGACCCCACCGGCGAGCAGGACCACCGGGGCGATCCCGGAGACCTGCACCTCGCGCCGGACGAAGTGCACCGCCAGCCCCGCCTTGAGCAGCACCGCGGCACCCCAGGCGAGCGCCGCCCCCAGGATGCCGAGCACCGGGAGCAGCAGCAGGCAGAGCAGGAGGTCGACCACGAGCGAAGCCACCGCGGTGGCCATGCTGGTGGCGCTGCGTCCCGCCATCACCAGCAGCGTGTCGACCGGACCGGTGGAGACCGCGACCAGCATGGCCACGGTCATCGCGACCACGACCCAGCGGCTCTGCTCGGTGTCGTAGCCGGACCCGAACAGGCCCAGGTACGCCGCCGGGGCGCAGCCCACCAGCAGGTAGAGCGGCCAGGAGAGCAGGACGTTCCACGCGGTGGCGGTCTGGTGGACGGTGGCGAGGTTGTCGCGTGAGCCCTCCAGCACCAGGGCGGCGAACCGCGGCTGGAGCACCTGGGTCACGGCGGTGGCCGCGACCTGGCCCAGGGCGACGAACCGGGTGGCGGCGGCGTACACCGCGGCGTCCTGGGGGGTGAGCAGGGCGGCGACCAGCACCACGTCGCTCTTCTGGATGCCCAGGCGGGCGAGCACCGAGACGCTGCGCGGCCAGGTGAACCGCCAGAACTCCCGGCGCACCGTGGCCAGCGGGGCCTCCGCCGCGGCACCGGGGGGCGTCCCGGGAGGCCCGAGGCCGTCGACCGGCTCGGAGGGCACCCGGTCGCCGAGGAACCGGCGCAGGGCGAGCAGCGACCAGAGCGCCGCCACCGGGTACCAGGCCAGCCAGGCGAGCATCAGCCCCGCCTCGCCGGCGCCCGCGGCGCCGGCGACCGCCACCCCCGCGACCTGGGCGACGGACCGGCCGATCCGGTCGATCACCACCGTCTCGTGCATCCGGCCGAAGGCGCGGGTGCCTGCCTGCGCGTACTCGGCCACCACCGCCAGCGGAAGGGCCAGGCCGGCCAGCCGGAGCAGGTCGGCACCGCCTCGGCCCCAGTCCAGGGCCTGGGCCACCGGTCCCGCGGCCAGGAGCAGGAGCGCCCCCAGCCCCACCGCGATCCCGGTCACGGTGCTGCCGGCGGTCCGGAACAGCGCGCGCACCCCGTCGGGCCGGCCCTCGTGCTCGAGCCGCTGGCCGAAGCGGGCCATCCCGCTGTCGATCCCCAGCCCGGCGAAGCCGACCAGGATCAGGAAGAGTGCGCTCGCGGCGAAGAAGAGGCCCGACGTACCGGGATCGAAGGCACGGGCGACGACGAGCACCAGCCCGAACGTGGCCACCGCCGACACACCCGAGCCCAGCAGCGAGAGGCTGGCGCCCCGGGCCACCAGGCGCAGGTGCTGTCGGGCCTCGGTCATCGGCCGAGGTCACCCTCCTGCTGGTGGACCAGGACCAGACCGACCACCTGGCCGCCGGAGCTCCAGATCATCGAGCGCGCCGCGGAGATGTCCTTGAGGGTCGTGCTGTCGGCGTGCACCTCGAGCAGCACGCCGTGGCTGTGCCTGACCACCGCCTGGCTCCAGGGCTCGTGCGCGGAGCCGGCCTCGAGCACCACCACGTCGGCACGCTTGCCCATCTCGGTGAGCGCCGCTCCCATGTCCGGGGAGCCGAGCAGGTCCGGCAGCCGCTCCGGCATACGGCCGGGGACGACGCGGGACAGGTGCGAGGTGACGGGGACCAGCACGTCGTCGACCGAGGCCCGGTCGAGCACCAGGTCGGAGACGCCCTCGCGGTGGCCGGCGCCGGAGGTGAGCTCGACGAGCACCGCCTCGTACCGGGCGCGCGCCATGCTGCGGGCCAGCCCGTCGGCGACGTGCACCTCACGGCCCGCGCTGACCAGCGCCAGCACCAGCGGTCGCTGCGGGAGCGCCGCGAGGATGCCGGAGCGCAGCCCTGCGGTGGTCAGGTCGTCCCCGTCGTCGGTGGCGCTGACCTCGCCCAGCACCGGCACCCCGACCTCGGCGAGGTCGTCGACCGAGCGGACCCGCCCGTCCCGCCGGGCCCGGACCGCCGCCACCCCGAGGCTGCCGCCGACGCCGACGAGCAGGCCGAGGCCCGCCATCAGCTCGCGCTCGCCGAGCAGTCCGGTCTCCGGCAGCGCGGCGGGCGTGACCACCTCGCCCGGCTCGGCACGGGTGGCCTGCAGGGCGGAGAGCTGGGCGCGCAGCTGGACCAGCTGGGTGTTGATGTCGAGGATCTGCTGGCGCAGCAGCAGCGCACCCGGCGAGTCGGGTGCCTGCGCCGCGAGGTCGCGCGACCTGCGGTTGAGCTCCTTCTGCCGCTCCGCGACCTGCTCGGCGACCTGCTCGGCCAGCGAGCTGGACGCGGCCAGGGCCCGGGCACGACGGAAGTCCAGGTAGGACTCCGCGAACGCCTGGGCGGCGCTCAGCGCCCGGTCCGGGTCCTTGTCCTCCGCGGAGATCCGCAGGATCTGCGTGTTGGGCGGCACCTCGACCGAGACGGTCTCCAGCAGCTCGGCGGGGCTCAGGCTGAGCCCGAGGTCGGCCAGCACGTCGTCGGCCACGGAGTTCGAGCGCACCAGCTGCGCCTCGGTCTCGAGGTTGACCAGGTCGCTGCCGGTCCCGTCCGGGCTGAACGCGTTGCCCGCCAGCGGACTGATCAGCACCACGGCCGTCGCCTCGTGGTACGCCGCCCGACGTGCGCCGTACCAGCCACCGGCGAGCAGCCCGAGCAGGCAGACCGCCACGGCCAGGGCCGTGCCGGTCCGCAACCAGCGCAGGACGTGGCGGCTCCACCGGTCCTCCGGCTTCGCGTACAGGTCGTCGAGACCACTCACCCAGCAAACCCCTCTTCGCACGAGCCGGCCGGCCCAGCAGCCATGGTCGGTCCTTCCGGTCCGCTGTCGGAGGAACCGGAAGGTTAATCCCCACTTTTGGTGAGGTCTGTGGCGAGGTCTCGCCCCGCCTCCCGCATCATCGCTGCCCGGACCGACCGACATACCCAAATTGATCCAACGGATTCACGAGACCGGATGACGGGGGCGAAGTGCAGGCCGTACTGTCGCTGCTTGGGGGGAACGAGGGTGCATGATCCAGCCCCCGCCTGCCGGAAGCAGACCGTCGCCGGCAGCAGGATCCCGGTCCACGATCAGTGGTGCCGGGACGAGCAGGACCAATCGGGGCGAGGAGTTGGAGGCACGATGAGAGGCTCGTCGCGCGTGTGTGTCATCGAGGACCACACCCTCTTCGCAGAATCCCTGCAGATCGCCCTGGAGCTGAAGGGTCACGAGGTACGCCGCGTGCCGCTCCCGGCCGACCTGCACCAGGCCACCAGCCTGCTCCCGGCGGTGATGAAGCACCAGCCGCACGTGCTGCTGCTGGACCTGGACCTGGGCAACGCCGACGGCAGCCGGCTGATCGAGCCCGTCGCCCGCGCCGGCACCGCCGTGGTGGTGCTGACCGGCAGCAGCGACCGGGCCCGCTGGGGTCAGTGCCTGCGTCTGGGCGCCCGCAAGGTGATGGTGAAGACCTCCCCGCTCAACGAGATCCTGGCGACCATCCGGTTGATCGGCGAGGGCCGCCCGGTGATGCCGGTGCAGGAGCGCGAGGAGCTCGTCCGGCACTGGCAGGAGGAGCGGGCCGCGGTCAGCGAGCTGCAGGACCGGCTCAACCGGCTCACCGCCCGCGAGGCCGAGGTGCTGGGCCAGCTGATGGACGGCCGGCAGGTCCGCCAGATCGCCGAGGAGAGCGTCGTCTCGGAGGCGACCGTGCGCACCCAGGTGAAGTCGATCCTGGCCAAGCTCGAGGTGACGTCGCAGATCGGCGCGGTCGGTCTCGCCCACCACGCCGGCTGGGTGGCCCCGATCTCGTCCTGACCGGTCTAGGCCGGTGGTGGCTGTCCGCGACAGTCACCTGTGACAGATCGGGCCGAAACGCCCACATGCCCGATTTGGGGCATGCGTTCGAATCGAGCGTTCCCTAGCGTGAGCCCGGTCGCCCGTGTGGGTGATCCTGCCTGGCAGGGATTCCCGTGGGGGGAAGAAACGGTCGATGCGAGTGCTCATGGTGTGTTCCTCCGGTGGACACCTCACCCAGCTGATGTGCCTGGAGTCCTGGTGGACCCAGCACGACCGGCGTTGGGTCACGTTCGACACCGAGGACGCCGTGACCAAGCTGGCCTCCGAGGACGTGGTCCACGCCTACCACCCCACGACGCGCAACCTGCGCAACCTGCTCCGCAACACCCGCCTCGCCTGGCGGGTGCTCCGCGAGTACCGCCCGGACGTCGTGCTCACCACGGGTGCCGGGGTCGCGGTCCCGTTCTTCTGGCTCAAGCGGATCGTCGGGGCCCAGACGGTGTACCTCGAGGTCTTCGACCGGATCGACTCCAAGACCCTCACCGCGCGGCTGTGCCGGCCGGTGACCGACCTGTTCCTCGTCCAGTGGCCCGAGCAGGAGCGCCTCTACCGCGACTCCGTGCTCCTCGGGAAGGTGTGGTGACCGTGCTCTCGCGTCAGGTCAGGATCCCCAGCCAGCGGGCGGTCCCCACGATCCTCCGCAGCCCCGCCGGCCGCGGGGTCGCGGTGCTCCTCGGCACCGACCACCACCCCTTCGACCGGCTCGTCGAGTGGGCCGCCACCCTGGCCGCCGGCAGCCCGGACCCCTGGTTCGTCCAGCACGGGTCGAGCCAGCTGCACCCCGAGCTCGACGGACGCCGCATGCTGGGCGGTCGCGAGCTGACCCGGCTCCTCGGCTCCGTCGACGTGGTGGTCACCCACGGTGGCCCCGGACTGATCATGGAGGCCCGCGCGGCCCGGCACATCCCGATCGTGGTGCCTCGCGATCCCGCCCTGGGTGAGCACGTGGACGGGCACCAGATCCGGTTCGCCCAGCGCCTCGACGAGCGCGGCGACATCCGCCTGGTCAACTCGCTGGACCAGCTCCGGGAGGCTGTCGAGCTGGCGAAGGTGATGGGCCGGATCGCCGCCGACGTCCCGACGCAACGGGCCGAGACCACCGTCCGCTTCGGGGAGCTGGTGGACCAGCTCCACCAGCGGGCCAGGCGTCGATGACCGAGCTGGCCTCCGTCCCGGACCCCGTCCTCGCACCCGACGTCACCCGCAACCTCGCAGCCGGCCCTGCACCCGGTCTCAGCCGCGTCCCCACGCCCCGCAGGGCCCCGGAGGTCGAGCACCTCCCGGGCGCGCGGCCCGCCCGGCTCGTCCTGCTCCAGCCGATCGACCCGGCTCCGGTGCGCCGGGCCGTGAAGGACGTCTGGGAGCGGCTCTTCGCCGCGCTGCTGCTGGTCCTGACCCTGCCGCTGCTGGTCCTGCTGGCCCTGGCCATCCGCGCCGACCGGGGCGGGCCGGCCGTCTTCCGGCAGGTGCGCGTGGGCCGGAACGGCACCGAGTTCGTGCTGCTCAAGCTGCGCACGATGCGCCCGGACGCCGAGGAGGTGCTCGCCGACCTCGCCGGCTGCAGCGACACCAACGGCGTGCTGTTCAAGATGCGCGAGGACCCGCGGGTCACCCGGCTCGGCCGGCTGCTGCGGCGCTACTCGCTCGACGAGCTGCCCCAGCTGTGGAACGTCGTCCGCGGGGACATGGCGCTGGTCGGCCCGCGCCCCGCGCTGCCCGACGAGGTCGCGGCGTACCCGGCCGGCGTGCACCGTCGGCTCACCGTGAAGCCGGGCCTGACCGGGCTGTGGCAGGTATCCGGCCGCTCCGACCTCTCCTGGGAGGAGAGCCAGCGCATCGACCTGCGCTACGTCGACCAGTGGTCGCTGCGGCTCGACCTGCTGATCACCCTGCGCACCGTCCGGGCCGTGGTCGGGCACCAGGGCGCCTACTGAGGCGAGCCCGGGGCGAACAGGTCGCCGTGCTCCTCGATCCGTTCGAGCACGGTCGCCAGGTCCAGCTGCTCCAGGGCCAGCGGGTCCTCCGCCCCCTCCTCCACCTCGGCCCAGGTGACCGGCGCCGCCACGGTGGGCCGCTCCCGGCCCCGCAGCGAGTACGGCGAGATCGTCGTCTTCGACCCGGCGTTCTGCGACCAGTCCAGGAACACCTTGCCCCCTCGCCGGGACTTGGCCATCGTGGCCGTGACCAGGTCGCCCCGCTCGCGCTGCAGGCGTTCGGCCACCTCCTTGGCCAGCGCCGTCGTCCCGTCACTGTCCAGCTCCCCGTCGAGCCCGGCGTACAGGTGGATGCCCTTGCTGCCGCTGAGCACCGGGCTGCTCGTCAGGCCGCGCTCGGCCAGCAGCTCGCGTACCAGGAGTGCCACCTGCGCACACTCGTGCAGTCCTGCCGGCTCCCCGGGATCGAGGTCGATCACCAGCCGGTCGGGCGGCAGCAGGGTGCCGTCCGGCTCGACCAGCCACTGGTGCACGTGCAGCTCCAGGGCAGCCAGGTTGACCAGCCAGGTCAGGGTCGCCAGGTCGTCGACCACGGGGAAGACCAGGGTCCCCGAGGCGTCGTCCCCCGCTCGGGATCCGGTGGTGGGCACCTCCGCGGTCCGCACCCACCGGGGGCTGCGGCGCGGCACGTTCTTCTCGAAGAAGCTCTCCCCCTGCACTCCGTGCGGCCAGCGGATCCGGGTCACGCACCGGTCCGCGAGGTGCGGCAGCAGGACCGGGGCGACCTGGGCGTAGTAGTGGAGCACCTCCCCCTTGGTGGTGCCGGTCCGCGGGTAGAGGACCTTCTCCAGGTTGCTGATCCGCAGCGTCCTGCCGTCGACCTCGACGTGCACCTCACTCATCGCCGGCCTCCTGGTCTCTCGGCTCCTGCCGCTCCAGCAGGTCCTCGGGCGCCAGGTCGGTCCGTACTCCCTGGAACGACGGCTGGCGCAGCCGGTCGTGGTGGGAGTAGCCGAGCGACTCGACGTCGACCACGAGCTCGGGACGGACCCAACGGGTGCCCAGCACGTCCACCCGGGGCAGCTGGTCGATGAACGGGGAGACCGGAGCCGCCAGCGGCTCCACCAGCTCCCGCAGCCGCGCCGCGGCCCGGCCGGTGACTCCGCTGCCCACCCGGCCGCGGAAGACCAGGCCGTCGGGGGTCGGCTCCCCCACCAGCAGCGCCCCCAGGCGGTCCGCCGAGCCGGTCTCGGGACGCCAGCCCCCGACCACCCAGGAGGCACGCTCGCGGTGCGGGAACTTCAGCCAGTGCGGGCTGCGCAGACCCGGGACGTAGCGGGAGGAGAGCCGCTTGCTCACCACCCCCTCCAGCCGCTGCTGGCGGGTCGCCTCCCACAGCATCTCGCCGTCGTCGTAGGCCGGCGGCACCTGGCAGCGGTCCGAGCCGAGGCCGAGCCCCTCCAACGCCTGTCGCCGGCGCTCCAGCGGCTCGTCCATCAGGTCGCGTCCCTCGAGCCGCAGCAGGTCGAAGACCAGGAGGGTGACCGGACGGGAGGCGACCAGGGCCTGAGCCCGGCGCGGGTTGCGCTGGTGCATCCGCTCGGCCAGCGCCCCGAAGCTCGGGCGCCCGTCGGCGAAGGCCACGACCTCGCCGTCGAGCAGCGCGTCGGGGGCGTCGAGGCGGGTGAGCTCGGGGAAGGAGACCGTCACGTCGTTCTCGTTGCGCGACCACAGCCGCACCTGTCCGGAGGAGACCTCGGCGAGCACCCGCATCCCGTCCCACTTGACCTCGTGCAGCCACTCCTCGCCACCGGGCAGCCTGGTTCCGCGGGTCGCGAGCATGGGACGCACCGGTTCATCCTCGCCGACTGGGGGTACCTCTGGCGATACTGGGTCAGACCAGCACCACCATCACACGAGGCATCCGAGGCCACCCGCAGCCGTACGAGGCAGCACGAGAGCAGAGGGAGACGACATGCGCGCGATCTGGAAGGGCTCGGTCTCGTTCGGGCTGGTCAACGTGCCGGTCAAGCTCTACTCGGCCACGGAGTCCCACGACGTGTCGTTCCGGCAGGTGCACGCGAAGGACGGCGGGCGGATCAAGTACCAGCGGGTCTGCTCGATCGACGGCGAGGAGGTCGCCTACGCCGACATCGCCAAGGGGTACGAGACCGAGGACGGCGAGATGGTCATCCTCACCGACGACGACCTGGCGCAGCTGCCGCTCACCTCCTCGCGCGAGATCGCGGTGGAGAAGTTCGTGCCCAGCGACCAGATCGACCCGATGCTCTTCGAGAAGAGCTACTACCTGGAGCCGGAGAAGACCGGGGCGAAGCCGTACGCACTGCTGCGCCAGGCGCTCCAGGAGGCCGACCGGATGGCCGTGGTCACCGTCGCCCTGCGCCAGCGCACCTCGGTCGCGGTGCTCCGCGTGCGCGACGACGTGATCGTCCTGCAGACGATGATGTGGCCCGACGAGATCCGCACCCCCGACTTCTCGGTCGACGCCGGCGAGGTGCGGTCCGGCGAGGTCAAGATGGCGCAGATGCTGGTCGAGACCTTGGCCGGCGACTTCGACCCCACGGAGTTCGAGGACGACTACGCCGAGGCGGTCGAGGCACTCGTCAGCGCCAAGATCGAGGGCGGTGAGGTCAAGCGGACCGCCACCTCGACCAAGAGCTCCGGCGAGGTGGTCGACCTGCTGGCCGCGCTGCAGAAGTCGGTCGCCGCGGCCAAGAAGGCGCGCGGCGAGGACGTCGCCGACGAGGAGCCCGAGGACCAGACGGACGAAGCGGACGAAGCGGACGAGGCCGACGAGACCGACGAGAAGCCGGCCAGGAAGACCGCGGCGAAGAAGACCGCGGCGAAGAAGACGTCGGCGAAGTCGACGGCCAAGTCCACGAGCAAGTCCACGAGCAGCTCGACGGCGAAGAAGTCGTCGGCCAAGAAGGCCCCCGCGAAGAAGACGGCCGCCAAGTCCGCCGCCAAGAAGAGCACGGCCAAGAAGGCGGAGACCCGGAAGGCGAGCTGACCCCGACCGGGCCCCGGTCGAGACTCAGTCGAGCAGGCCGCGCACCACCCGCAGCGCGACCGACATCCGCGCCAGGTCGGCGTCCTCGTCCAGGCAGATCTGCTCCAGCATCCGCACGGCGTGCGCCACCGCGTCGGACCGCTTCTCCTCCCAGTCCGCCACCCGGCGCTCGGCGGACTCGTGCTCCCCCGAGGCCAGCACCCGGAGGGTGAGCTCGGCGTGCACGGCGTACAGGTCGTCGCGCAGGGCCGCGCGGGCCATCGTCTGCCAGCGGTCGTCGCGCGGCAGCTGCTGGATCCGCTGGACCAGCATCGGCAGCGCGAGCCGCTCCCCCAGCGCGAAGTGCACCTGGGCGACCTCGTACGGGTCGAGCTCCTGGCTCTGCGCGGTCTCCACGATCGAGAGCAGCGCGTAGCAAGCAGGCAGCCCGGCCACCCGCACCGCGAGCTCCTCCGGCACCCCGTGCTCGAGCAGCTGGTCCCGGCGCTGCTCGTACGCCGCCCGCTCACGACCCACGAGCAGGTCCGGCAGGTCGCCCATCGCCCGCTGCACCGGCACGCTGAGCGTGTCGACCAGCTCCTCGCTGTGCAGGGGTCGCCGGTGGGTGACCAGCCAGCGGGAGGCGCGCTCGACCAGCGTCCGCATCTCCAGCCGGATCTGCGTCTGCACCGCGGCCGGGAGCCGGTTGTCCTCCTCCTCCAGCCGGCGGCGCAGCGCCAGCGAGCCGAAGAGCTCCCGGGCGACGAAGTTGGCCCGGGTCAGCTCGGCGGCGCTGGCGCCCGTCTCGCGGCCCAGCCTCGACCAGTAGGTGAGGCCCGCACCGTTGACGAGCGCGTTGACCACCTGGGTGGTGATGATCTGCCGCCGCAGCGGGTGCTCCATCATCTGGGCGCGGTAGTCCTGGTGCATCCGGGAGGGGAAGTAGGTGATCAGGTCGAGGGCCAGGTACGGGTCCTCGGGCAGCTCGCTGTCCAGGAGCTCATCGGCCAGCACGATCTTCGTGTACGACATCAGCACCGAGAGCTCGGGCGTGGTCAGCCCCTCCCCCCTCTCGATGCGGCGCCGCACCTCGGTGCGGTCGGGAAGCGCCTCCAGCTCACGGTCCAGGACGCCGCGGGCCTCGAGCTCGCGCATCCAGTCCTCGTGCACGTGCAGCATTGCCGGCGCCTGGCTGGCGGCGTTGGCCAGGGTGAGGTTCTGCTCGTAGTTGTCGCGGAGCACCAGGGTCGCGACCTCGTCGGTCATCTCCGCCAGGAGCCGGTTGCGGTCCTCGCCGTCGAGTCGCCCGGCGTCGACCGCCCGGTCGAGCAGGATCTTGATGTTGACCTCGTGGTCGGAGGTGTCCACGCCGGCGGAGTTGTCGATGAAGTCGGTGTTGATCCGACCGCCCGCACCCTCGCGCCCGTGCAGGCTGTACTCGATCCGTCCGCGCTGGGTGAACCCGAGGTTCCCGCCCTCACCGACGCAGCCGGCCCGCAGGTCGGCGCCGTCGACCCGGATCGCGTCGTTGGCCTTGTCCCCGGCGTCGGCGTGGCTCTCGCTCCGGGCCTTGACGTAGGTGCCGATCCCGCCGTTCCACAGCAGGTCGACGGGGCTGGTGAGGATCGCCCGCATCAGCTCGGCCGGCGTCATCGACGCCACGTCGTCGGCGATGCCCAGCGCCCGCCGGACCGCGTCGTTGAGCGGGATCGACTTGCTCGCCCGGCTGTGCACGCCGCCGCCGGCCGAGATGAGCTCCGGGTCGTAGTCGCGCCAGCTCGAGCGCGGCAGGTCGAAGAGCCGCTTCCGCTCGGCGTACGACGTGGCGGCGTCGGGGTCGGGGTCCAGGAAGATGTCGCGGTGGTCGAAGGCGGCCACCAGCCGGATGTGCTCGGAGCAGAGCATGCCGTTGCCGAAGACGTCGCCGGACATGTCCCCGATGCCCACGCAGGTGAAGTCCTCGCTCTGGCAGTCCACGCCGCGCTCGCGGAAGTGCCGCTGGACCGAGACCCAGGCGCCGCGGGCGGTGATCCCCATCTTCTTGTGGTCGTAGCCCACCGAGCCGCCCGAAGCGAAGGCGTCCCCGAGCCAGAAGCCGTAGTCCTTGGCCACCTCGTTGGCGATGTCGGAGAACGACGCCGTGCCCTTGTCCGCGGCCACCACCAGGTAGGCGTCGTCGCCGTCGTGGCGCACCACCGACGGGGGCGGCACCGTACGCCCGTCCACCAGGTTGTCCGTGACGTCCAGCAGGCCCTGGATGAAGGTGCGGTAGCAGGCGATCCCCTCGGCCAGCCAGGCCTCGCGGTCGGAGGGGTCGGGCAGCTGCTTGGCCACGAAGCCGCCCTTCGCGCCGACCGGCACGATCACGGTGTTCTTCACCATCTGCGCCTTGACCAGGCCGAGCACCTCGGTGCGGAAGTCGTCGCGACGGTCCGACCAGCGCAGGCCGCCGCGGGCCACCGCGCCGAACCGCAGGTGCACGCCCTCGACCCGGGGCGAGTAGACGAAGATCTCGAACGCCGGCCGCGGCTGCGGCAGGTCGGGGATCGCGGAGGGGTCGAGCTTGAGGGAGAGATAGGGACGTGGGCCGCGCTCCGGGTCGTCGTCGAGGGGCCGGAAGAAGTTCGTCCGCAGCGTGGCCTGGATGTGGGTCAGGTAGGAGCGCAGGATCCGGTCGTGGTCCAGGCTGACGACGTCGTCCAGCGCGGCGGCCAGCTTCTCCTCGATCGCGGCCACCTCCTGCGTCCCGGCCGGGTCGAAGCGGGCCTCGAAGAGCCGGACGAGCAGCCGGGTGATGTCCAGGTTGGTGCGCAGCGCCGCCTGGATCGAGGAGAGCGCGAACGGCGTACCGCCCTGCCGCATGTAGCGGGCGTAGGCCCGCAGCACGGTCGCCTGGCGCCAGGTCAGTCCCGCGGAGAGCACCAGGGTGTTGAAGCCGTCGGTCTCGTTGAACCCCGCCCAGATGGCGCGCAGGGTGTCGACCGCGAGCTCGGCGGCGCCGGGCACCATGGCCCGCTCGTCGCGCAGCCCGAACTCGTAGATGTGGGTCGTCTCGGGCAGCCCCTCCAGCTGGTAGGGACGCTCGTCGACCACCTCGACACCGAGGGAGGAGATCGTCGGCAGCACCTGGGAGAGCGACAGCGGGTCGCCGATCCGGAAGATCTTGAGCCGCGCCTGGCTGCGCCGCCTCGGGTCCTCGTCGGCGGCCAGCACCAGGTCGAGCGGACCGCCGGGCTCCAGAGCCTCCAGCCGGGCGACGTCCTGGGCGGCCCGCGCCGGGGTGAAGTCCTCCTTGAACGCCTCGGGGAAGGCGCCTGCGTACGTGCGTGCGAGCCGCGACCCCTCGTGCTCGCCGAACTGGGCGACGAGCTCGGTGCGCAGGTCGTCGGTCCAGGAGCGGGACGCCTCGCTGAGCGCCCGCTCGATCGCGGCCGGGTCGAAGTCGGCGATGGCCCCGTCGGGACCGGGGTGCACCACGAAGTGCACCCGGGCGGTGACGGACTCGTTGACCCGGGCGGTGAACTCGACGTGGTCACCGCCGAGCTGCTCGCGCAGGATCGCCGCGAACCGCTCGCGGACGCCGGTGTTGTACCGGTCGCGCGGCAGGTAGATCAGCGCGGAGACGTAGCGCCCGTAGGTGTCGCGACGCAGGAACGCCCGCAGCTGGCGGCGCTGGCCGGCGTGCATCATGCTCTCCGCGATCGGCACCAGCTCGTCCAGCGGGGTGTGGAAGAGCTCGTCGCGCGGGTAGTTCTCCAGGGTGTCCATCAGCTCCTTGCCGGCGTGGCTGCGCCGGTCGAAGCCGACCCGGGCCAGCACCTGCTCGGCCTTCTCCCGCAGCAGCGGGATCCGGGTGATCGACTCGGTGTAGGCGCCGCTGGAGAGGAGCCCGAGGAACCGGCGCTCCCCGACCACGCGTCCCTGGTCGTCGAAGGTCTTCACGCCGACGTAGTCGAGGTAGGCGGGCCGGTGCACGGTGGCCAGCGAGTTCGCCTTGGTGAGCACGAGCAACGTCGGCTCCGCCGCCTTCCGGGCGGCGATCTCCGGCAGCCGCGAGGACTCCCCGGTCATGTCGGGGTCGGCGCGCAGGATGCCCAGACCGGTGCCGGGGACGGCGCGGAGCAGGGCACCGCGCTCGTCGGTCTCCAGCTTGTACTCGCGGTAGCCCAGGAAGGTGAAGTGGTCTGCGGCCAGCCAACCCAGGAGCGCGGCGCCCTGCTCGACCTCGTACGCCGGCAGGTCCGGGGGCTGGGTACGCAGCTGCTCGACCACGCTCTCGGCCTCGGCCCGCATCCGGCCCCAGTCCTCCACGGCGTCCCGGACGTCCTGCAGCACCCGCTGCAGCCGCTCCTCCAGCGCAGTCGCGTCGGTCTCGTCGACGAGCCGGTCGATCTCCACGTGCATCCACGACTCGATCACCCGGCCCCGCTCCTGGGCCGCGGTGGTCACCTCGGTCTCGTCGACCGGGTGCACCGCCTCCAGCCGCCCGGTGATGTCCCGCTCGACCAGGAAGCGAGGGTGGACCACCCCGTGCACGGCCGAGCCGGAGCGGGTCAGCTCCATGGTCACCGAGTCGACCAGGAACGGCATGTCGTCGGTGACGATCTCCACCACCGAGTGCCCGCGCGCCGACCAGCCGCTGCCCTCCACGTCGGGGGTGCTCACCCGAACCACGGCGCGGCCCTGGGGACGAGCGGCGGCGACCTGCAGGTGGCTGGCCCAGGCGCCGTACAGGTCGGCCGGGCTCCGCTCGGCCACGTCCTCGGGGGCGACGTGGCGGTAGTACGACGGCAGCAGCACGTCGGTCTCCTCGCCGGCTCCCTCGCTCGTGCCTGCCGCCGACCCGTGGCCTGCAGCCTGCTCCAACAGCTCCGCCTTCTCGTCCTCCACCTGTGAGCCCACGACCCGACCCTAGGCACACGGCTGTGACGGGCACAACACGCACCGTCCTCGGCGCGTCACGCCGTCCGCCCGGCGACCCGTCAGAATGGCCGGATGACCACGCGACTGACCCACCAGCTCACCTATCCCGCCCCGCTGGAGGAGGTGGCAGCCATGCTCCGGGACCCCGCGTTCCGCCAGCAGGTCTGCCAGGGCCAGAAGGCGCTCGAGTCCAGCGTCGAGGTGGAGACCGAGGGCGCCACGACGTCGGTCACCGTCTCCCGGGTGCTGGAGGCGCGCGGCATCCCGTCCTTCGCCGCGAAGGTGGTCGGGGACCGGATCGAGGTCGTCCAGACCGAGACCTGGCACGACCACGAGCGGGCCGACTACCGCGTGGAGATCCCCGGCAAGCCGGGCGAGATCACCGGGACGGCGGTGCTGACCGAGTCAGGTGGGACGACGACCGAGACGGTCTCGCTCGACATCGGGATCCGCATCCCGCTGGTCGGCGGGAAGCTCGAGGCGCTCATCCGCGACCTGCTGGTCAAGGCCCTCGACGTCGAGGTCCGGGTCGGTCGGGACTACCTCGCCGGCGTCTGAGGCGCCGGAGTCGTCTGAGCCACCCGAGAGCCCGGCCTCCTCCCGCGCGTCGGCGCGACCGCGCCACCACACGACGAACCCCAGCAGCACGAACGGCCCGAAGGCGAGCAGCACGGTGAGCGCCTGCTCGAAGGGATGCAGGGCGCCCATGTGCAGTGCGTTCAGACCCGAGGCGTTCAGACCCAGGACACCCGGATCCGGCAGGTTCGGGTGGAGCAGGCCGAGCAGGTGGGGCATGCCGCCATTCTCCCCCAGCACCGCGCACGGAGCACATCGGCGGCGCGGGCTGCCCGCACGCCTGCGCCGGCCCGCTCACTCCATGTGCGGGTAGCCGATCTGCGTCGGCGGCACGAACGTCTCCTTGATCGACCGGGGACTGGTCCAGCGGAGCAGGTTGAGCGCGGCGCCGGCCTTGTCGTTGGTGCCCGAGGCGCGGCCGCCGCCGAACGGCTGCTGCCCGACCACCGCCCCGGTGGGCTTGTCGTTGACGTAGAAGTTGCCCGCCGCGAACCGCAGCGCCTCCCCGGCCCAGGCGATCGCCTGCCGGTCCTGGGCGATGATCGCCCCGGTCAGGGCGTACGGCGCGAACGACTCCATCTGCGCCACGACCTGCTCGAACCGGTCGTCCTCGTAGACGTGCACGGCCAGCATCGGACCGAAGTACTCCTCGGAGAAGATCGCGTCCGTGGGGTCGCTCGACTCCACCAGCGTGGGCCGGACGAACCAGCCGACCGAGTCGTCGGTCTGGCCGCCGGCCAGCAGCGTGAGGTGGTCGGTCTCCTCCACCCGGGCGATCGCGGCGCGGAGCCGGGTGAAGGCGCGCTGGTCGATGACCGCGCCCATGAAGTGGGACAGGTCCGTGACGTCGCCCATCGTCAGGCCCTCGACGTCGGCGACCAGCTGGTCCTTGATCCGCTCCCACACCGAGCGCGGAACGTAGGCCCGCGACGCGGCCGAGCACTTCTGTCCCTGGTACTCGAAGGCGCCCCGCACCATCGCCACCCGCAGCACGTCGGGGTCGGCCGAGGGGTGGGCCACGATGAAGTCCTTGCCCCCGGTCTCCCCCACGATCCGCGGGTAGGCCCGGTAGGAGGAGATGTTCTCCCCGACCGTGCGCCACAGGTGCTGGAAGGTGGCGGTGGAGCCGGTGAAGTGGATCCCGGCCAGGTCGGGGTGGGCCAGTGTCACCTTCGAGACGTCGAGTCCGTCCCCGGGCAGCATGTTGATCACCCCGGGCGGCATCCCGGCCTCCGCGAGCAGCTCCATGGTCAGGCTCGCCGCCAGCTGCTGGGTCGGCGACGGCTTCCAGATCACCGTGTTGCCCATCAGCGCGGGCGCGGTCGGCAGGTTCCCGGCGATCGCGGTGAAGTTGAACGGGGTGATCGCGTAGACGAACCCCTCGAGCGGGCGGTGGTCGGTGCGGTTCCAGACCCCGGGTGCGGAGACCAGCGGCTGCTCGGCCAGCACCTGCGCGGCGAAGTGCACGTTGAACCGCCAGAAGTCGATCAGCTCGCAGGCCGAGTCGATCTCCGCCTGCTGCGCCGTCTTCGACTGGCCCAGCATGGTGGCGGCGTTGAGCCGCTGACGCCACGGGCCGGCGAGCAGGTCGGCGGCCTTGAGCAGGATCGCGCAGCGCTCGTCGAAGGGCATCCTGCTCCACTCAGGAGCGGCCTGCGCGGCCGCCCGGACGGCCGCCTCGGCGTCGCTCGTGGTGGCGGACCGGAAGGTGCCGAGGACGTGCTGGTGGTCGTGCGGCTGGACGACCTGCACCTCGGCGCCGCCGCCGTCGCGCCACTGCCCGCCCACGTAGGCGGGCAGCGTCCGGGCTGAGCCCTCGAGCCGGGCGAGCTCTCGCTCCAGCTCGGCCCTCTCGGCGGTGCCGGGCGCATAGGTGAGGTTCGGCTCGTTGACCGGGAGCGGGGGGTGCGTGATGCCGTCCATCCCGCGACGATAGCCGCGCCCGGGTGAGCGGCGACACCGCCGGGGCACCGCCGGGTCAGATCAGGTGCGGGAGCTCCTCGGGCGCGAACCAGGCCAGGTCGTCGTCCGGGTCGTCGGCCTCGTCCCGGTCCTCGGTGTCCAGGTGGACGGCGACCACGTCGCTCAGCCGGACCGGCCCCGCGGGGTGCCCGGGCTCTGCGACGAGCACGACCCGGCGCAGCCCGGCCTCCGCCCGGGTCGCAGCAAGGGCGGTGGAGAGGTCGGCCGCGGTCATCAGCGCGGCGTACTCCGCCTCCTCGTCCTCGCCCTCGGCCTGCACCGGTCCCTCCGGGGCGAGCTCGTCCTCCGGCAGCTCGCCGGTGGCGACCAGCCGGCCCAGCCCGGCCCGGGTCGTGGGCAGGTAGAGACGACCGCTCACGTGCTCTCCTCCCGGGGGCTCGCCGGGGGCGTGCCGGCCGGCCGGCTCCCCTCCTTGCGGTCGCGACGGGTCGGTGACCCGGTCCGGCGCCGGCCCCGCGGAGCGCGAGGACGCGAGTCGCTGGCGGAGTCCTTGAGCTCCTCCAGCGCCTCCACCACGCACTGCCCCAGGACGTCGGCGTCAGGCACCAGGTCCCGGTCGACGGTGAGGCCGTAGAAGACCTTGCCGTCGTACGAGGTCACCCCGATGGCCAGCGCGTGGCCCGGCTGCAGCGGGTGCACCGGATAGCTCTCCAGCATCCGCGCGCCGGCCGCGTAGAGCGGGAACTGGGGGCCGGGGACGTTGGTCACCGAGAGGTGGAAGCCGCGCCGCAGCTCGGCTGCCGCCACCCGGGAGCCGAGTGCGTGGAAGGTCGTCGGGGCGAAGCCGGCGATGCCGGCCAGCCGCTGTGCCGCCACCGCACGACCGGTCTCGCGGTGGTTGTGGAACCCGTAGCTGACCTGGAGCAGCCGCACCACGGCACTGGGCTCGCCCACGGGCAGGTAGACCTCGTGCCCGGTCACCTGGGTGCCCATCGAGGTCGCCTCGAGCTCGTCGTCGATCACCGACATGGGCACGACCGCCTTGAGCCGCTTGATCCCGTGCAGCGCCTCGTCCCGGGTCATCAGCCAGGCCCGCAGCGCGCCGGTGACCGTGGCCAGCACCACGTCGTTGACGCTGGTGCCGTGCACCCGGCGCACCTGGCGGTAGTCGGCCAGGTCGGTGGCGATCGTCACCACCCGCCGCTGCTGGGAGAGCGACCCGGTGACCGGGGTGTCGGGGGCCGGCCTGCGGTTGGCGAGCGCGCCCGCGACGTGCGTGGCCCGGGTCCGTGCCGCGTCGGCGGTGCGCAGCAGCGCCCCCACGTTGCCGCGGGCGGTGCTGACCAGCGTGCTCGGACGCTCCAGGCTCTCCCGCACCGCGGAGGCGATCAGGGAGGCGGGGGTGGGCGCCCGTGCCGGGCGCCACTCGTCGAGGCCCAGCGGCTCCTGGTCGGGGTTCACGTCGAGCATCACCTGACCGAGGTCGACGGTCTCCACCCCGTCGACCAGGATCTGGTGCGACTTGGCCAGGATCGCGACCCGACCCTCGGCGAGCCCCTCGATCACGTAGACCTCCCACAACGGGCGGGTCCGGTCCAGGGACCGGGAGACGATCCGGGCGGTGAGCTCGCGCAGCTGGTCCTCGTTGCCCGGCCGGGGAAGCGCCGAGCGACGCACGTGGTAGCTCAGGTCGAACTCCTCGTCGTCGACCCACACCGGGTTGGCCAGCCGACCCGGGACGGCCTGCAGACGCTGGCGGTACCGCGGCACGTAGGAGATCCGCTCGGCGATCAGCTCCAGCACGTGGGAGTACTCGAACCCGCGTGGTCCGGGCTCGAAGATCTCGAGGGTCGCGTTGTGCATCGGCGTGGCTGGCGAGTCCGTGGCCAGGAACGCCAGGTCCCGCGACCTCAGCCGGTCCCTCATGTCTGCCCTTCCGTCGCCCGAGTTTCGTCCACATGGGATTCTGGCAGAACGAGACCACTGCATGAGAGGAACGCCCACATGTCTGCCCCCCTCGGTCCGCGACTGCGCCTCACCGCCGCGGCGGCCATCTCCGGACTCGCGCTGCTCGGACTCACCGGCTGCTCGGAGGACTCGAGCACCGCGACCCCGGACGAGAGCACCTCGGAGCCGACGTCGATCCAGGTCACCGTGGAGGGCGACAGCATCACTCCGGCCGGGGAGCGGGTCAAGGTCTCGGTGGGCGAGCCGGTGACCCTGGAGATCGACTCGGACCGCGAGGGCGAGCTGCACGTGCACTCCACCCCCGAGCAGGAGATCTCCTTCTCCGAGGGCGCCTCCGAGCACGAGCTGGTCCTGGACCGCCCCGGCATCGTCGAGGTGGAGTCGCACGACCCCGACATCGTCGTGCTGCAGCTCGAAGCCCGCTGACGTGGAGCGCGACCTCCTCGCCCACGGGTTGGGCGGGGCCAAGGACCTGCCCATCTCCCCCGAGCTGGCGATCGCCGGCGCCGTGGCGGCTCTGGTCGTCTCCTTCACCGTGCTGGCGCTGGCCTGGCGCACCCCCCGCTTCGACCGGCCCTCCGGGCGCCCGGCGCCGGCCTGGCTGAGCACTGCGGTCGACTCCGCCTGGTTCACCGTCCTGACCCGCGCCCTCGGCCTGGCCCTCTTCGGCTGGTTCGTGATGGCCGCCGTCCTCGGCGAGAACCTGCTGATCAACCCGGCCCTGGGCATGTTCTACGTGCTGCTCTGGGTCGGGCTCGTGCCGCTCAGCCTGGTCTTCGGGCCGGCGTACAAGGCACTCAGCCCGGTCCGCACGCTGCACGCCGGCCTGGTCCGGCTGACCGGGTCCGACCCGCGCGAGGGACTGCGTGCCTACCCGGAGCGGCTGGGCTACTGGCCGGCCGCGCTGGGGCTGTTCTCCTTCGTCTGGCTCGAGCTGGTCCACCCCGACTCCACCCAGCTGGGCACCGTCCGGCTCTGGGTCGCGATCTACGTCGCGGTGATGCTGCTCGGCGGTGCTGTCTACGGCTCCCGGTTCTTCGAGCGGGCCGACCCCTTCGAGGTCTACTCGACCCTGGTCGGGCACCTGTCGGTCTGGGGTCGCCGCGACGGCGAGCTCGTGCTGCGCTCGCCGCTGGCCAACCTGGCCACGGTGCCCGCGCTGCCGGGACTGGTCGCCGTGGTCGCGGTGCTCTTCGGCAGCACCGGCTTCGACTCGTTCCGCGAGTCGCCTCCGTGGCTGCGGTTCGTCCAGGACTCCACGGTCGACTCCGCCCTGCTCGGCACCGCCGCGCTGGTCGTCTTCTGCGTCGGCGTGGGCCTGGTCCTCACCGTCGCCACGGTGGCGACCGGCGTCGGGGACGACCTGGAGCGCCGGCGACTGCCCAGCCTCTTCGCGCACTCGATGGTGCCGATCATCGTGGGGTACGTCGTGGCCCACTACCTGTCGTACTTCGTCGAGTACGGCCAGGTCACCCTGGCCCAGATGAGTGACCCCTTCTCCCAGGGGGACAACCTGCTCGGCACTGCGGACTGGCAGGTCAACAGGTGGCTGAGCTACCACCCCACGACCCTGGCCAACATCAAGGTGCTCGGCGTCGTCCTCGGTCACGTCCTGGGTGTGGTCGCCGCCCACGACCGCGCCGTCGGCCTGCTGCCCCGCCGTCACCAGCTCACCGGACAGCTCCCGCTGCTGTTCGCGATGGTGGGGTTCACCGCGGGCGGGCTGTACCTGCTGTTCGCGGCCTGACCCGGCGCGCCAGCCGCCCGCGCCCTGCACGCCCGCCCCGCCGGGCTCCGGACGCCCCGAGGCTGCCTGGGTCGACCGCGTCGGTGAGCCGGGCGACCGCCCGGCTCACCGAGGAGTCCCCGACCTCGCCCAGGGCCCGTCCGGCCACCAGCGCCCGGTCCACCGCGGCGCGGTCGTCGGGCAGGAAGTGCAGGGCGCTGACCCGGGCGAAGCCCTCGACCATCCCGACGACGTCCGCCTCCGACCAGCCGAGGCTGGGTCGCATCCGGTTGACCACCACCCGCAACGGCGTGCTCCCCACCACCTCGCGCACGTCCACCAGCGCGCGGGCCAGCCGGGAGAGGCCCACCGGGTCGGCGGCCCCCACCACGAGGATCTCGTCGGCCGCCTCCAGTGCCTCGAGCGTCATGGTGTTGTGCGCACCCGCGGGACCTGCGGCGTGGTCCACCGCGAGGTCGGGGCCGGTGTCGACCACCACGCTGCCGCGCGACCTCGACGCCTCGAGCACGTCGCCCAGCACGCCGGGACGCACCTCGACCCAGCGGTCGGGACGAGGGAGACCGGTCATCACCGCCAGGCACGGCGCGACGGTCCGGCAGGTCGCGGGCAGGCGCTCGTGCAGGGTCCCGGCGGCGACCAGCCGGGAGGCGGCCAGCACGCCGGAGACCTGGTCGAGGACACCGAGGTGCTGGGCCACCGAGGCCGCGTGCGGGTCGGCGTCCACCAGGAGCGTCGGGGTCCCCCGCCGGGCCATCTCGGCGGCGGTCGCGGTGGCCACGGTGGTGCGGCCAGGCGCGCCGGCCGGGCCCCAGACGGCGACCACGCGTCCCGGTCCCCCGGCCCCCGACGGCCCGAGCGTCTCGGGCTGTGTCCAGTCGCCCGGCCCGGTGCCCGCCCCCAGAATGCCGAGAGAGGAGCCCGAGCCGGCGCGCGTGTCCCCGAGGTCCTCGGCCCGGGAGACCGTGGCGGCCAGCTCGGCGAGGTCCTCGGCAGGGACCCAGGAGCCGACGTCGAGACGGGCGAGCCGTGCAGCCACGTCGTCGCGCCCCGGGTCCGCGACCACCGCGACGGGCCGCACGCCGTGCCGCCGCAGGTGCTCCACCGCCGAGCGGTCCAGCCCGGGGGCCTCCAGGGCCACCAGAGCCACGTCCGCCTGACCGGTGGCAGCGGTGGCCATCAGGTCGTCCACGTCGACGCACCGCTTGAGGACCACCACCCGGGAGGCCTCACCCAGCCGCGTCAGCGCCTCGGACTCCCATCCCGCCCCCGAGGCGAGCACCAGGACGCAGACCATCTCAACCTCGTCCGACGAGCATCAGGCGCCCGTCTCCGCTGGCGGTGAGCACCCGGGCCAGGTTGGCTCCGTCGTCCGGGATGCCCAGCACCAGCTGACGGTCCGTGGGCGAGCCTGCGAGGTCCGCCGAGCCGCGGGGGGCGTCGGCCACCCGGACGTCGGCGACCGCGAGCTTGGCCTTGCTGGACTCCGGGGAACCGCTGGCCGGCAGGATCCACACGTCGACCACGGAGCCGGCCGACACCGAGGGAGGCAGCTGCACGGCGGGGACGGAGACCGAGACGAGCGGCGTCTCGTCGTCCGGCTCGCCGAGCACCGTCCGGGGCAGCAGCTCTCCTGCCGTCACGCCCCGGGCGAGGTGGCGCGCGGTGGGCAGCGCGTCGCCGGTGGTGAAGTAGAGCTCGGCGTCGGAGGGGTCCGCGAACCGGACGCGTCGAGCCACCAGGTCGGAGGGGTCCACCTCGGTGCCCTCGGCCAGGTCGGTCCCCACCGTCCACATCGCGACGGTGTCGTCGGCCCCGCCCACCACCCGGGCCCCCACCACGACCGAGACGGCGACGAGCGCGACCCCGATCCACAACCGGGGGTCGCGCCACCCTGCCACGGGGCTTCGCTGGGCCGCGGGGCTGTCTTCGCTTCCTGGACTCGAGAGCACGACCAGCATCCTTGCGCCTCCGGCTGGGAGGGTGGCGGACTGTCCACAGAGGGAGCGGCGCTTCACAACGCAGGCCGCGCCGCACCACCTCCGCCGTGTGAGGTGGCACCATGGAGGCATGCCCGGCTCGCCCCGCTTCCTCACCCTCGCCGACGTCGCCGAGGTGCTGAACACCTCCAGCGCCCAGGTCTACGCCCTGGTCCGCCGGGGCGACCTGCCCGCGATCAAGATCGGCGGCCGCGGCCAGTGGCGGGTCGAGCACGCGCAGCTGGAGACGTTCATCGAGCGGATGTACGCCGAGACCAAGCAGTTCGTCGACCAGCACCCGTTCGTGGAGGCCGACGCCTCGATGGGCGACGACTGAGGCTCAGCCCACCTCGGAGTCGAGGGTGATCGACACCCGGCGCTCCTCGCCGTCGCGCATGACGGTCAGGTCGAGGGTGTCGCCCGGCCGGTGTGTCCGGATGGCCACGATCAGCGCGATGCCGTCCGCGACGCGGTCGCCGTCCACCTCGGTCACCAGGTCGTCGACCCGCAGCCCTGCCCGCTCCGCCGGGGTGCCGTCGAGCACCTCGTCGATCCGGGCGCCGAGGTTGTCCCGGTCGCCGCCGGTCTGCACCGTGGCGCCGATGACGGGGTAGCGCGCCTCACCGGTGCGCAGGATCTGGTCGGCGGTGGTCCGCACCTGCTCGATCGGGATGGCGAAGCCCACCCCGATGTTGCCGGCCTCGCGGAGCATGCCCCCGGTGGTCGCGATCGCGGAGTTGACCCCGACCACCTGCCCCTCGAGGTTGACCAGGGGGCCGCCGGAGTTGCCGGGGTTGATCGCCGCGTCGGTCTGGACCGCGTTGATGAAGGACGTCTCGTCGTCGCTCTCGCCGGTGGTCACGGGCCGGTTGAGGGCGCTGACGATGCCCGAGGTCACCGTCTGGCTCAGACCCAGCGGAGCGCCGAAGGCGACCACGGGATCGCCGACCAGCAGACTGCGGGACGCCCCCAGGCTGGCGGCGCGGAGCTCGTCCGCACCGTCGACGTCGAGCACGGCGATGTCGTAGACCTGGCTGACGCCGACCACCGAGGCCTCGTAGACGCGCCCCTCGAAGTCGACGATCCGCAGGTCGTCCTCGCTGGACCCCGCGACGACGTGCTGGTTGGTCACGACGTGCCCCTGGTCGTCGAGCACGAAGCCCGACCCGGTGGCCCCTGCGCCCGGTCCGCCGGCCAGCACCTGCACGGTGCTCGGGAGCAGCTCATCCGCCACCGCCGAGACCGACTGGTTGCCCGCGTCGAGCGGCGGGGCGGTCCGGGTGCTCGCCGGGTCGAGGCCGGTGCCGCCCAGGCGCAGGCCCTCGTAGAGCGCGCCTCCGAGTGCACCGCCGGCCAGACCGACCACCAGGGCGACGGCGGCGACGGCCGGCCACATCCACGAGGCCGGCCCGCCGGGTCGTCCGGGGGCTTCGGCCGGAGGAGCCTGCGCGAGCCAGCCCGGCGTCCCCGCCGGACCGGAGGACGGCGCCACCGGCGGCGCCCACGGGCTCCTCGGGCCCACTCCCTCGAGCGGAACAGTGGGCTCCGCGTCGCGCGGCTCGCTCTCCGGCAGCTCGATGAGAGGCGGCCCGGGAGCAGTCGGCTCACTCACCGGCGCTTCGGCAGCAGACGGATCGGTGGCAGTCGGCTCGGTGACGGGCGGTGCTTCCGAGCCGCCGGTCAGGTCGTGGTTCCCGTCCCGGTCCTGGGGTGAGGGCACCCCATCGTCAGCGTTGCCGCGGGGCCCGTCAGTCCAGTCGTCGCTGCCGTCGTCGCGGGAGGAGTGGTCGTTCACGGCACCAGTGTCGCGCGAACACCACCCGGGCGCAGCCAGGAGGGTCGCGCCGGAGGCGTCTTGGTCGAGCCCGTGTCGTTGACGGTGCTGGGCGGGACCATGCTCGTGACCGGACCACGACGGTCGGTCTGGGGCGCGTTCGCCGGGACCGAGCCCAGCGCCAGGACGCCGACGACCGCCACCCCGGCGGCCCCTCCCCCGAGCGCGGCCAGGTGCCGGGGACGGGAGCGGGAGCGGGCGTGCGACACCTCGAGCGCGTGCCGCTCCATCGGGGAGGCCCCCTCCGGGGCCATCATCATCAGCGAGCGGCGCAGCCCCTGCTCCAGCCCGGGGGGCGTGGACGGCGAGCAGTGCGTGAGCTCGGCCAGCCGGGTCTTGACCCAACCCTCGCGCTCGACCGCGTCCCGGCAGGGGTGGCAGGCGTGCACGTGCTCCCAGGCGCGTTCCTCCTCAGCCGGGCTCAGGCAGCCGTCCAGGAGGGCGCTGACGCGGGTGCCGAGGTGGCCGATCACGCCGAGCCCCCCAGCACGGGCGTCGGACCGGCGTACCGCTGGCGCCCCTCCGCCGGCGCCCGGTGGGCCAGGGCCTTGCGCAGCATCGTGCGTCCGCGGTGGATGCGGGAGCGCACCGTGCCCAGCTTGGCGTCCATGATCGCGGCGATCTCCTCGTAGGAGAGCCCCTCGACGTCGCAGAGCACGACGGCGGCACGGAAGTCGGGCGGGAGCGTGGCGAGTGCGCGCTCCACGTCGTCGTCGAAAGTCCGGTCGTCGTACGCCGCGTCGGGCGACGGCGACGCGCTGACCAGTCGGCTGGCGCGCTCGTCGGAGAGCGCGTCGAAGCGGATGCGCTGGCGGCGGCGAGCCTGGTCCAGGAAGAGGTTGGTGGTGATGCGGTGCAGCCAGCCCTCGAAGGTGCCGGGCGTGTAGCCGTCCAGGGAGCGGAAGACGCGCACGAAGACCTCCTGGGTGAGGTCCTCCGCGTCGTGCCGGTCACCGGTGAGCCGGTAGGCCAGACGGAAGACCCGGTCCGAGTGCCGCGCGACGATCTCGTCCCACGTCGGGACGGTCTCGGGCGGGTTCTCCACGGGTGCCTCCTGACGAGACGGGGATCGTCGATGCTGCGTCGAGCCGAACATGCTGTGTCTCCCTGACTCGAGGTGTCGAGCGTAGGCGCCTCGCCTGAGAGGAACCTGTGAGCCCGTGCGGACCCTGGCGGACCCCGTGACCCCTTCCAACGCTCGGCGCGACCCCGAGGTTCCGGACGGCGGCCGCTCGACGTGCCGGCGGGGAGCAGGAGGGGCTCAGGCGGGGCGCAGGCGGCGGCGCGGCGGCGCTGATCGCTTCTCCCGGCCGAGCGCACACCTCGGCGACGGGGCCACCGACGCGATAGAGTCGGCCCGGTCGGGGAGACGCTCGCGTACCCGGCTCCCGCCCGAACCCAGGAGGTCGTCATCACCGTCGCCATGAGCCCCACCAGCTGGAGCTTCGCCGAGCAGTTCGTGGCGGAGGACGACGTGCTTCTCGCCGCGCGCGCCCGCGCCGACGAGGTCGGGGTGACCCCGATCGGGTCCGGTGGCGGAGCCACGCTCCGGTTCCTGGCCGCGGTCCTGGAGGCGCGCACGGTGGTGGAGATCGGAACGGGCACGGGCGTCTCCGGGCTGTGGATGCTGCGCGGCATGCGCCCGGACGGCGTGCTCACCACCGTCGACATCGAGGCGGAGCACCAGCGGCTCGCCAAGGAGACCTTCCACGAGGGCGGCATCCCCCCACAGCGGGCGCGGACCATCAGTGGTGCGGCGCTCGACGTGCTGCCGCGGCTCACCGACGGCCACTACGACCTGGTCTTCTGCGACGGCGACAAGCGGGAGTACTCCGCCTACCTCAAGGAGGCGCTGCGCCTGCTGCGTCCCGGCGGCGTGGTGGCCTTCGACAACGCCCTGTGGCACGACCGGGTCGCGGACCCGGCGCAGCGCGACGAGGAGACCGTGGCGATCCGCGAGTTGGGCCGGCAGGTGGCCGAGCACGAGTCGCTGGTCCCGGTGCTCCTGCCGGTCGGCGACGGACTGCTGGTGGCCAAGAAGGAGTGGGCCGGCGAGGCCTGAGGCCTCCCGCCCCGCTTCACCGCTCGCTCGCCCCGCCCGCTCGGTCTGACCTGGTCGGCCGGCGCGCCCGGACGTTCAGTCCGGCGTCGCCTCGAACCCTTCCCAGCCCTCGGCGACGGCCACCACGTCGCACGGCTCGGTCAGGATCGGGGGCGAGCCCACGATCTGCGAGACCGGGGAGTCGTCGGCGCCGGCTCGGAACGACTCCTCGAAGTCGGCCCGGGCCTGGTCGTCCACGAAGACGTAGGACCCCTCGAACCACTCACCGGCCCGCATCCGCCAGGTCTTGAACCGCAGCCCCGACATGCCGGTGAACCGGGCGTGGGAGGTCTCCGCCACGTACGTCGCCAGTGCCTCCTCGACGCCGTCCGGCGCCTCGGCCAGCGACCAACGGACCGTCAGGCCCCTCACCGCGGACCAGCCGGACTCATCGCAGGCCGGCCACGGGGTCGGGGCCTGCCAGCCAGGTCAGCAGGAGCCGGGCGCCGAACCCGCTCGGGCCGGTGGTCCACTCGTAGCGCTCCTCGGGCGAGTCGCCCACGGAGGCCACGTCCAGGTGGGCCCAGGGCACGTCCCCGGCGAAGTGCTGGAGGAAGAGCGCGGCGGTGATGGCGCCCGCACCCCCGGCGGCGTTGTCGGCGTCGGCGACCTTGGAGGCGAGCTTCTCCTCGTAGTCGGCGACCAGCGGCATCCGCCACACCGGCTCCCCCGCGGTCTTCCCGGCCTCGCTGATCGCCTCGGCCAACGCGTCGTCGTTGGCGAAGAAGCCACCCGTGCGCTGGCCCAGGGCGACCTTCATCGCACCGGTCAGCGTCGCGACGTCGACGAGCACGTCCGGCTTGAGCTCGGAGACGGCGTAGGCCATGGCGTCGGCCAGCACCAGGCGGCCCTCGGCGTCGGTGTTGTTGACCTCGGAGGTGCGTCCGCCGTGGTGCACGATCACGTCGCCGGGGCGCATCGCGTTGCCGCCCACGGCGTTCTCCGCCAGCGGCACGAGGCCGGTCACCCGCACCGGGCAGTCGAGCTCGGCCAGCGCCGCCATGGTGGCGATCACCACGGCGCCTCCGGTCATGTCCCGCTTCATGGTGCTCATGCCCTGGGCGGGCTTGATGTCCAGGCCACCGGTGTCGAAGGTGATGCCCTTGCCCACCAGGACCACGTGCGGGACCTTGCCGGAGCTCTTCGCCGGCCGGTAGTCCAGGCGCACCAGCCGCGGAGGCGTGGCCGAGGCCGCGCCGACTGCGAGGATGCCGCCGAAGCCGTCCTCGGCGAGCCGCTGCTCGTCCCAGACCGTGACCTCGAGGCCGGCGGCGTCAGCCACCGCCACGGCCTGCTCGGCCATCCAGGCGGGGTTCTTGACGTTCGAGGGAACGGTGGCGAGCATCCGCGAGCGCCATCCCGCACCGCCGAGGGCCAGGGCGCGCTCCAGCTCGGGACGCCGGGAGTCGGCGTCCTGGACCCCGGCCACGACCACCTGGCGCACCGGCTGCTCCGCCGGCCCCTCGGAGCGCCAGTGGAAGCCGAAGGAGCCCAGCATCGCGCCGACGACGAACGCCTCCAGCGCGCCGTCGGGCGCGATCGCGCAGATGCTGGTGGCGACGCTGGCGCGATCCTTGACCGCCCGGGCGAGCGTGGCCCCGGCCCGGCGGAAGTCGGTGACCGACTGGTCCCCCAGGCCCACGAGCAGGACCAGGCGGACGTCGCCCGCCGCGACAGGCACGACGGTGAGCTCGCCGGTGCGCCCCGTGGCGCGCGCGGACTCGAGCACCTCGAGGAGGTCGAGACCCAGCGTCCCACCGGCCTCGTCGGCGCCGGGGCCGAGCACCACCGCTCCGTCCTCCCCGGGCAGCACCGGGAAGGCCCAGCACTCCACTCCCCCGATCTCGTGGGGGGCGTGCTCGGAGAGCGCGAACTCAGGCGGCGAGACCTGGGCGGGCAGGGCGGCGGGAGTCGTGGTGGCCACGATCAGCCGACGACGTCCTTGAGGGCGTCACCGAGGGCGCCGGCCTCCTCGGCGTTCAGCTCCACCACGAGGCGTCCCCCGCCCTCGAGAGGCACGCGCATGACGATGCCGCGCCCCTCCTTGGTGACCTCAAGCGGTCCGTCGCCCGTCCTCGGCTTCATGGCCGCCATGAGCGCACCTCTGCTTCCCTTTGATCGCGCGGCCGCGAGGCCGCAAAGTTCCGTGACAGTCCATTATCCCCTATCCGGACGGTGACCGGCACCACAGGTCGCCAGACACGATCCTCGGGCAGTGTAAGACTGCGTGGATGCGCGCCCGATCCGCCCTCTTCGACGTGTACGGAGATCTCCTGCCGACCCGCGACGACCGCGCCACGGTCGCCGGTCTGGTCCGGCTGCTGCAACCGGTCGGCATCGCGGCCCCCGCGGTGCGCACCGCGATCTCCCGGATGGTGACCCAGGGCTGGCTGGAGCCGGTGCTGCTGGAGGAGGGGCGCGGCTACGCCGCCACCGAGCAGGCGGTACGACGCCTGGCTCGCGCCGCCCAGCGCATCTACCGCGTCCACCCTCGCCAGTGGGACGGACGCTGGCAGCTGGTCCTGGTCTCCGGTCCCAGCAGCCGGACCCAGCGGGCGCGGCTCCAGCGCGAGCTCGGCTACCTCGGCTACGCAGAGCTGCGCCCGTACAGCTGGCTCAGCCCACACCCCCACGAGGAGCTCGCCGAGGTGCTGGAGCGGTGCGAGACCGAGGCGGTCTTCGCCTCCGTCGCCACCTTCGACCCCCCGGAGACCCCCTTGGGCTGCTGGGACCTGGACGGGCTCGCGCGGGCCTACGAGGAGTGGATGGCGTCGGCGACCGAGTCGGTCGGTCGGCACCTGTCCCTGCACGCCGACCCCGACGAGGGCGCGTTCGCGGCTCGGTTCCACCTCGTGCACGAGTGGCGCAAGTTCCTCTTCGCCGACCCCGGGCTCCCCGGTGAGCTGCTGCCCTCGGACTGGCCCGGGCATCGCGCCGCCCGATTCTTCGCCGACGAGGCGGAGCGGCTGCGCGCCCCGTCCGAGAGGTTCGTGGCCCGCGCCCTCGCCCGGCCCGAGCCGGAGCTGACCCCCGAGCCCTGACCCCCGAGCCCTGACCCCCGAGCACTGACCCCGAGCACTGGCCCTATGAGCACTGGCCCACGAGCGCTGACCCGTGGGGGGTGACGCACGGGCGTCGGAGTGGGCAGACTGTCCCGATGGCTGACTCGGTGCTGCTGGACACGCGCGACGGCGTCGCGACCCTCACGCTCAACCGTCCGGAGGCGATGAACAGCCTCGACGTGGAGACCAAGGAGCGCCTGCGCGACCTGGTCGTGCAGGTCGCGCGAGCTCCCGAGGTCCGGGCGGTGCTGCTGACCGGCGCGGGGCCGGCGTTCTCGGTCGGGCAGGACCTCGACGAGCACGTGACGCTGCTCCGTCAGCACGAGGCCGAACAGGTCTTCGAGACCGTCGAGCGTCACTACAACCCGATCATCGAGACCCTCGCCACCATGGACAAGCCGGTGGTCTGCGCGGTCAACGGGATGGCGGCCGGGGCCGGCGCCTCGTTGGCCCTGGCCTGCGACCTGCGGATCATGGCGCAGGGCGCCGCCTTCAACTTCGCCTTCACCCGCGTGGGCCTCTCCTGCGACAGCGGGGTCAGTTGGACGCTCCCCCGGTTGGTCGGGCCGGAGCGGGCGTTGGAGCTGCTCTACCTGCACGAGACCGTGCGCGCCGACGACGCCGTCCGTCTGGGGCTGGCGAGCCGCGTGGTGGCCGACGACGAGCTGGGGAGCGTGGCGAGCGAGCTGGCCGCCCGGCTCGCCCAGGGGCCGACCGTCGCCCTGGGGGCGATCCGTCGCTCGCTGGCGTACGCCGCGGAGCACACCCTGCCCGACACTCTCGCCTTCGAGGGACAGATGATGCGGCTCAGCGGCGGCACCGCGGACCACCTCGCAGCGGTCGAGTCGTTCCTCGCCAAGCAGCGACCGGTCTTCCGCGGCCGCTGACCGGCCACCCTCGCGCAGCTACCGCCGGCCCGTACGCCGGCCACCGAGCGCGCCCACCAGCTGGCGGGGCGCCCGGGTCCGCATCCGGTGCCGGGCCGGGTGGGCTCCGTACTCGACCGTGAGCGCCGCACCGCCGAAGCGCGCGTTGAACCAGCCGGTCATGGTGCCGTGGCACACCCCGCCACAGTCCAGTCGGGTGGGCGGCAGCCGGAGCGCACGTGCCAGGCGACGGGCGAACCGGGCGTCCTTGGTGTCGGTGTCCACGCCGTGCAGCGGCTGGTGGAAGCTGACCACCCGGCTCGGCCGCACCTGGCGCAGGAAGCGCATCACGGCGCGCGTCTCGGGCTCGCTGGCCGGGCGCGGACCGGACTCGTAGCGCCCATCGAGCTCGGCCCAGGAGTGCGGGAAGTTGCGGTTGAGGTCCACCCCCCGGGCGTTGTACCGGGTGCCACGCGCCAGGCCGTCGGGATTCACCACGGGGACCACCCACAGGTCGATCCCGGTCACCGGCCGGCCGTCCCGCAGGCTGGTCAGGATCGACCGGGTCGTCGGCTCGTCGCCGTGCATCGTGGAGAGCAGCACCACCGGTCGCCCCGCGGGCTCCCCGAGCCGCCAGGCGAAGATCGGCCGTCCGGCACGCGAGCGCCCGATCACCCGGCGCTCGTACGCCGCGGTGGGCCTCCCGGCTCCGACCGAGCCCGCGCGGCTGGTCGGAGTCTGCCCGGACGCACCCACGCCCGCCTCGGCAGCAGCCGAGACGGGCGTGGGAAGGAACGGGGTGGAGCCGGGGCCGACCGCCAGGCCGACCGCGAGGAACACGGTCAGCATGCCTCCGGACGAGCCCGTCACGAGGCGGGCCACCAGGCCCGTCCCAGCACCGCGACCAGGCCGCGGCGACGTAGGTCCGGAGGCGCGGTCACGCCGCCGTGAGGTAGTAGAAGGTGAAGACGAAGACGCCGATCAGCAGGCCGCCGTGCGCGAGGACGGAGAGGCCGGGGCCTTCGCTCCAGCTGTCCTCCTCGACGTTGGTGGCGTGTCGTCCACGCGAGGGAAGCCAACGGATCAGCAGGGACAGGCCCGCGAGGCAGGTGACCCACCACAGGGCCAGCGCGATGATGCCGGCGACGTCACCCCCCGTCAGCGAGTCGTTCGGCGTCAGCAGCCACGCCACCCAGAGGGCGAACGCGGGCAGGCCGATGAACGTGTGCACATTGAGGGCTGGCTTGTTGACCTTCATCGGTCCCTCGGTCTCGTCCTTGCCCAGGCGCACCCGGGTCAGCAGGATGACAACGAGGGCCAGACCGGTCAGGACCCAGACGATGATCTCTTTCGACTCCACGCAGGGAAGTGTGCACCAGAGACCTGGATCACGCTATGGAAACACCCTATTCCGGCGATGTCGCCGCCTGCTCCGCCTGGTCCGGCGGGGGTGCGTCGGGCTCGCTCGTGCGCTCCAGCTGGTCGGCGAGCCGGTCCAGCAACGCGTCGACGTCGGCCATCCGGTAGCCGCGGACCGCGAGCGGGAAGCGGACCCGGCGCAGGTCCGCCCCGCCCAGGTCTCCCTCGGGCAGCCGCGACCTGACCCGGTCCCGCTCGGGCTCGGTCCAGCTCCCGGTCCGACCGGCGGCGACGGCCGCCACACCTCCGAGGACGACCACCAGCAGGACCGCGATCCACCACGTCATCTCAGCGTCCTCCTCGTCGACGGTTCCTCGTCATGCCTCACGGCGTCTCGTCCGTTCGCGGCTCGGGGTCGTGCCCGTCGCGCGCCGCGACCATCATGGCCACCGCCTCGTCCACGTCGTCGGTGAGCGTGATCATGTCCAGGTCGGGGGCCGAGATCTTGCCCTCGGCGAGCACGGTCCCGCGCATCCAGTCCAGCAGCCCCGACCAGTAGTCCACGCCCAGCAGCACCACCGGGAACGAGGTCACCTTCTGGGTCTGGACCAGGGTGAGCGCCTCGAAGAGCTCGTCGAAGGTGCCCAGCCCGCCCGGCAGGACGACGTACCCCTGGGAGTACTTGGCGAACATCATCTTGCGGGCGAAGAAGTAGCGGAAGTTGATGCCCATGTCGACCCACGGGTTGAGCCCCGCCTCGAAGGGCAGCTCGATGCCCAGACCCACGCTCACGCCGCCGGCCTCGCTGGCGCCCTTGTTGGCGCCCTCCATGGCCCCCGGGCCGCCGCCGGTGATCACCGCGAAGCCGGCCTCGGTCAGCCCGCGGCCCAGCGCTTCGGCCAGCGCGTAGTAGCGGTGCTCCGGCGCGGTGCGGGCGGAGCCGAAGACCGCGATCGCGGGCCCCAGCTCGGCCAGGGCGTTGAAGCCCTCGACGAACTCGGCGGTGATCTTCATGACCCGCCACGGATCGGTGTGCACCCAGTCCGACGGGCCCCGGGAGTCCAGCAGCCGCTGGTCGGTGGTCGTGTTCTCCACCTGCTGACGGCGCATCCGCACCGGCCCCTTGAACTGGTCCCTCATGCGTCTGCCTCCAGCCAGGCTCGCAGCTGCTCCTCGCAGCGCAGGATGTCGGTCACCGGCACCTGCTCGTCCTGCTTGTGCGCGAACAGCGGGTCGCCCGGGCCGTAGTTGACCGCCGGCACGCCCAGCGCGCTGAACCGCGCCACGTCGGTCCAGCCGAACTTGGGTGCCACCTCGCCGCCGACCGCGTCGACGAAGGCCCGGGCCGCCGGCCGGTCCAGGCCCGGCAGCGCCCCCGGAGCCAGGTCGGTGACCTGGAGCTCGAAGCCGTCGAAGAACTCGGTCACGTAGGCGACGGCCTCCTCGGGCGAGCGGTCCGGGGCGTAGCGGTAGTTGACCTCGACGACGCACTCGTCGGGGACCACGTTGCCGGCCACTCCCCCGTGGATCCGGACGGCGTTGAGCCCCTCGTGGTAGGTCAGGCCGTCGATCACCGGCTGGCGCGGCTGATAGGCGGCGAGCCGCGCCAGCACCTCGTGGACGGCGTGGATGGCGTTCACCCCGCGCCAGCTGCGCGCGGAGTGGGCACGCTCGCCGTGGGTGCGCACCTCGACCCGCAGGGTGCCCTGGCACCCAGCCTCGACCGAGGCGTTGGACGGTTCCATCAGGATCGCGAAGTCCGCCTTCATCAGCTCGGGGTCGCTCTCGGCGAGCAGCCGCAGCCCGTTGTGGACGTCGGCGACCTCCTCGGCCTCGTAGAAGATGAAGGTGAGGTCGCGGCGCGGCTCGGGCACAGTCGCAGCGAGCCGGAGCATCACGGCGTCCCCGCCCTTCATGTCGCACGTCCCCAGACCGTGCAGGATGCCGTCCTCCAGCCGGGCCGGCAGGTTGTCGTTGACGGGCACCGTGTCGAGGTGCCCGGCCAGCACGACCCGCTCCTCGCGGCCCAGCTCGGTGCGAGCCACCAGCGTGTGGCCGCGCCGAACGACCTGGAGGTGCGGGAGGGCGCGTAGCGCCTGCTCCACGGCGTCCGCGATCCGCGCCTCGTCGTGACTCACCGACTCGATGTTGACGAGCTGCTCGGTGAGCGCCACGGCGTCGAGGCTCAGGTCGAGGACGGGTACGGCGCGTGCGTCGGACATGCGCCCCATCCAACCACCCGCGCGGGCGGGCACGCCGGACCCGCCCACGGGCCAGCGGCCGAAGCCACGACTGCGTGCCGCGTGGTCAACCGATCGGTGGACACCGAGCACCACCGGTCGCCGGATGCGCGGCGACCTGCGTCGGTCCAGGATTGGGGTCATGTTCCAGGACGAGACAGCGGCGGTGCAGGTCAGCGACCTGCGCAAGGCCTACGGCGACAGGACCGCGGTGGACGGCATCAGCCTCGAGGTGCGCCCCGGGGAGGTGTTCGGCATCCTCGGCCCCAACGGCGCCGGCAAGACGACGACGGTCGAGTGCGTGGCGGGCCTGCGCACCGGCGACTCCGGCAGCGTCCGGGTGCACGGGCTGGACCCCTGGACCCAGCGGGCGGAGGTGACCCGGATCGTCGGCGTCCAGCTGCAGGAGAGCAGGCTCCAGGACAAGATCACGGTCCGCGAGGCGCTCGAGCTCTGGTCGGAGTTCTACGACGACCCCGTGCCCTGGCAGGGCCTGGTCGAGCGACTGGGGCTGACCGACCACGTCGACGCGCGCTTCGCCAAGCTCAGCGGCGGCCAGCAGCAGCGCCTCTCCATCGCCCTCGCCCTGGTCGGGCGGCCTCGGGTCGCGATCCTGGACGAGCTCACGACCGGGCTGGACCCACGGGCCCGCCACGACGTCTGGCAGCTCGTCCGCGACCTGCGCGAGACCGGCGTGACCGTGCTCCTGGTGACCCACCTGATGGAGGAGGCCCAGGCCCTGTGCGACCGGATCGCGATCATCGCCGACGGACGGATCCGCGCCCTGGACACCCCCGACGGGCTGATCCGCCGAGCCTCCCGGGCCACGGTCACCTCGTTCGTCCCCAGCGACACCGTCGACCTGACCGCCCTGGGCGGGCTGGACGGCGTCTCGACGGCCCGCGCCGACGTCGGCCGGGTGGTGGTCGAGGGCAGCGAGGACGCGGCCGTGGCCGTGCTGGCCTGGCTGGCCGCCCAGGACGTCGTCCCCCATCGCCTCCGAGTGGCCGACGGCTCCCTCGACACCGCCTACCTCGACCTCACCGGCGACCCGGCCGACCAGCCTCAGGAGATCGCATGACCACCCCGACCCGCGCCGTCCTGCGCACCGAGGCCCGGCTCTTCGCCCGCGAGCCCGGCTCGCTCTTCTGGATCATGCTCTTCCCCGTCGCCCTGCTCTGCATCCTGGGCGCTGTCCCGAGCTTCCGCGACCCTCAGCCGGAGCTGGGCGGGCTACGGACCATCGACCTGTACATCCCGGTCACGGTGCTGCTCTCGATGATCATGGCGGCCCTGATGGCGATGCCACCGGTGCTCATGGGCTACCGGGAGCGCGGCATCCTGCGTCGGCTGCGCACCACCCCGGTCTCCCCCGGGACGGTGCTGCTCACCCAGGCGGCGCTGCACGCCGCGGCGGTGCTGGTCTCCCTCGTGCTGCTGCTGGCGGTGGGCCGGCTCGCCTTCGACATCGCGCTGCCCGGCTCGGTGCTGGGGTACGCCGTCGCGCTGCTCCTGGCCATGGCCGCCGCCTTCAGCATGGGAGCGGTGGTCGCCGCCGTCTCCCCCAACGTCCGGGTCGGCACCGCGATCGGGATGGTCTTCTTCTTCCCCTCCATGTTCACCGCCGGGGTCTGGTTCCCCGTGCAGGCGATGGGAGGCCTGCTCCGGGACGCGGTCGTGCTCACCCCGCTCGGCGCAGCCTCGGAGGCGCTGCACACGGCCGGCACCGGCAGCTTCCCGGGCGCGGTGGACCTCGTCGTCGTCGCCGTGTGGACCGCCGGCCTGGCGTTGCTGGCCGTCCGCGCCTTCCGCTGGGACTGAGCGCGGGCGATGCGCCGGACCGAGGCCAGGGGCCCAGCAGACGGTGAGCAGAGGGCCAGCATGGAGCGCCCGCGAGATGAGAAGGTGACCCGGTGAGCACGCCCCAGGCCCCGCCACCGGTCCCGGACGCCTGGGAGCCCCGCGACCACTGGCAGCGCCTCCTGCCCCTGCTCCTGCTCGGTCTCGGCGCCGCGGGTGCGACGTTCGTGCACGGGAGCCTGGACACGACGTGGGTCAGCCTGCCCGTGGCCCTGGCCGTCGCAGCGGCCACCGCCGCCTGGATCGCCCTGTTCACCTTCGTCGTGCCGCCGACGCCACGACGGCTCCAGGTCATGTACGTCGTCCGTACGGCGCTGGCCTTCCTGCTCGCCTCGTTCAACCCGCTCTTCGCGATCTTCGCGTTCGTCGGCTACCTCGACGTCTTCGACCTCTTTCGGCGCCGTGCCGCCTTCGCCGGCGTGGCGGCGACCGCGCTGACCAATGCCGGGGCCCAGGCCGGCGGGTTCCCGCCCCGGGGGGCCGAGCAGGGAGCCATCTTCGTGATCCTGGTGGCCGTCAACCTCGGTCTCGCGCTCTTCTTCACGCTGCTGCACCGGCGCATGGAGGAGGTCAGCGCCGAGCGCGCGACCACCAACACCGAGCTCGCCCAGGTCAACCAGGAGCTGGCGCGCACACTGGCCAGCAACCACGCGCTGCAGGAGCAGGTGGTCGCCCAGGCCCGGGCTGCCGGGGTCCAGGAGGAGCGGCAACGGCTCGCCCTGGAGATCCACGACACCCTGGCCCAGAGCCTCGCGGGGGTGGTGGCCCAGCTGCAGGCCAGCCAGGACGAGCCCGACGCCGCCGTCCGCCGCGAGCGGGTGGAGCGCGCCACGGTCCTGGCCCGGGGTGCGCTGGCGGAGGCCCGGCGCTCCGTGCTCGACCTGGGGCCCGGAGCCCTGGTCCAGACATCGCTGCCGGACGCGCTGGCGGCCCTGGTCACCGAGTGGGGGGCGCAGCAGCAGACGAAGGCCGACCTGGTCATCACCGGCGAGGCGCGACCGCTGCACGAGGAGGTGCAGGCGACCGTGGTCCGGGTGACGCAGGAGGCGCTGGCCAACGTGGCCGCGCACGCCCGAGCCGACCGGGTGGGCGTCACACTGACCCACGCCGAGGACGAGGTGATCCTCGACGTGCGGGACGACGGGGTCGGCTTCCGTCCCGACGAGGTGGGTCCTGGGTTCGGGCTGCGCGGCATGCGTCAGCGCGCGGAGCGACTGGCCGGGGTCCTCGACCTAGAGTCGGAGCCGGGACGCGGCACGGCGATCTCCGTCCGGCTCCCCGCCCTGGAACCGGGTGCCTCATGACCAGGATCCTGGTCGTGGACGATCACCCCGTGGTCCGCGACGGCATCTGCAGCCTCCTGGGGGCGGTTCCCGGCTTCGAGGTCGTCGGGGATGCGGACAGCGGACCCGCGGCGGTCGCCCGAGCGCGCGAGCTCGATCCGGACGTGGTGGTGATGGACCTGCGGATGCCCGGCGGTGGGGGCGTCGAGGCCCTCCGCGAGATCCGCCGGTTCGGGCTACGCGCCCAGGTGCTGGTGCTCACCACCTACGACACCGACTCCGACACGGTGGCGGCGATCGAGGCAGGGGCCAGCGGCTACCTGCTCAAGGACTCCCCCACCGAGGCTCTGGTCGCCGGTGTGCGCGCCACTGCGGCGGGAGAGACGGTGCTCTCGCCCACCGTGATGGCCCGGCTTGCCTCCCACGTACGCTCGCCCGCCCGTTCCGGCGCCCTGACCGCGCGGGAACGCGAGGTCCTGGTGCTGGTGGCTCGAGGCCGATCCAACCGGCTGGTGGCCGAGGAGCTGTTCGTCAGCGAGGCCACCGTCAAGACCCACCTGGTCCGGATCTACGAGAAGCTCGGCGTCACCGACCGCGCCGCAGCCGTGGCCGCCGGCTACCAGCGCGGCATCCTGGGCTAGCAGACCCTGGGACCCAGCTCGTACCTCCGTCACAGCCACCCGAAAGGGTCGTGAAATGCGAAGAGGGACCGCCCGGTGGGCGGTCCCTCTTCTAAGTGTTGTCCGGCGGCGTCCTACTCTCCCACAACCTCTCGGTTGCAGTACCATCGGCGCTGAAAGGCTTAACTTCCGGGTTCGGGATGGGACCGGGTGTTTCCCTTTCGCTATGGCCGCCGTAACTCTTGTGGTCTCCCACCCGCAACCCCACCCCACGTGTGTGGGTTGGGTGCTGGGCGGGGCCAAGCTCATTGTTGTGTTGTGTGTTCGCAGAAACCATCTACCCCACCTTGTGGTGGTGGTTTGTTGGTTGGGAACTGGTTAGTGGACGCGGGCAGCTTGTGCTCTTTTGTTGTGCGCAGTGGTGCTTGTCACCGTTGAGTGGTTTTGTACGGTGTTGGGACAAGCCCTCGGCCTATTAGTACCGGTCGGCTAGGCATTACTGCTGTACACCTCCGGCCTATCAACCCAGTGTTCTGCTGGGGGCCTTACCCACTTACGTGGTGGGAAACCTCATCTTGAAACGTGCTTCCCGCTTAGATGCATTCAGCGGTTATCACTTCCGAACGTAGCCAACCAGCCGTGCCCCTGGCGGGACAACTGGCACACCAGAGGTTCGTCCATCCCGGTCCTCTCGTACTAGGGACAGCCTTTCTCAAGTTTCCTGCGCGCGCGGCGGATAGGGACCGAACTGTCTCACGACGTTCTAAACCCAGCTCGCGTGCCGCTTTAATGGGCGAACAGCCCAACCCTTGGGACCTGCTCCAGCCCCAGGATGCGACGAGCCGACATCGAGGTGCCAAACCATCCCGTCGATATGGACTCTTGGGGAAGATCAGCCTGTTATCCCCGGGGTACCTTTTATCCGTTGAGCGACGCCGCTTCCACATGCTGGCGCCGGATCACTAGTTCCGACTTTCGTCCCTGCTCGACATGTCTGTCTCACAGTCAAGCTCCCTTGTGCACTTACACTCGCCACCTGATTGCCAACCAGGCTGAGGGAACCTTTGAGCGCCTCCGTTACATTTTAGGAGGCAACCGCCCCAGTTAAACTACCCATCAGGCACTGTCCCTGATCCGGATTACGGACCTAGGTTAGACATCTAGTACGACCAGAGTGGTATTTCAACGATGACTCCCCGACCACTGGCGTGGCCGGTTCACAGTCTCCCACCTATCCTACACAAGCCGAACCAAACACCAATACCAAACTATAGTAAAGGTCCCGGGGTCTTTCCGTCCTGCCGCGCGTAACGAGCATCTTTACTCGTAGTGCAATTTCGCCGAGTCCATGGTTGAGACAGCGCCCAAGTCGTTACTCCATTCGTGCAGGTCGGAACTTACCCGACAAGGAATTTCGCTACCTTAGGATGGTTATAGTTACCACCGCCGTTTACTGGGGCTTAAGTTCTCAGCTTCGAGGATTGCTCCTCTAACCGGTCCCCTTAACCTTCCAGCACCGGGCAGGAGTCAGTCCGTATACATCGTCTTACAACTTCGCACGGACCTGTGTTTTTAGTAAACAGTCGCTTGGGCCTGGTCTCTGCGGCCATCACCGCTTCCCCACGAAAAGTGGTTCACGGATCCGGCCCCCCTTCTCCCGAAGTTACGGGGGCATTTTGCCGAGTTCCTTAACCATGGTTGTCTCGATCGCCTTGGTATTCTCTACCTGATCACCTGAGTCGGTTTGGGGTACGGGCGGCGCATAGCTCGCTAGAGGTTTTTCTCGACAGCATAGGATCATCCACTTCCCCCATACGGGGTCCCCATCAGGTCTCAGACACATGAGCGGCGGATTTGCCTGTCCGCTCGTCCTACACCCTTAGCCGTGGACTACCATCGCCACGGTTGGACTACCTTCCTGCGTCACCCCATCGCTTGACTACTACCAGCTCGGGTCCCACGCTCTGCCACATCGCCTCGCCCCGAAGGGTCCGGTCAACATGGTTTCGGATGGTTAGCATCACCAGGTTCGTCATGGGCGCTACTTTGCCGGTACGGGAATATCAACCCGTTGTCCATCGACTACGCCTGTCGGCCTCGCCTTAGGTCCCGACTTACCCAGGGCAGATTAGCTTGACCCTGGAACCCTTGATCATTCGGCGGAAGAGTTTCTCGCTCTTCATTCGCTACTCATGCCTGCATTCTCACTCGTGTAGGCTCCACAACTAGATCACTCTGCTGCTTCACTGCCCACACGACGCTCCCCTACCCATCCACACACCTGAACCAACACCCGAAGATGCGGCTTAGCTAACGTATGAATGCCATAGCTTCGGCGGATGACTTGAGCCCCGCTACATTGTCGGCGCGGAATCACTTGACCAGTGAGCTATTACGCACTCTTTCAAGGGTGGCTGCTTCCAAGCCAACCTCCTGGTTGTCAATGCGACTCCACATCCTTTTCCACTTAGTCACCGCTTAGGGGCCTTAGCTGATGGTCTGGGCTGTTTCCCTCTCGACTACGGAGCTTATCCCCCGCAGTCTCACTGCCGCGCTCTCACTTACCGGCATTCGGAGTTTGGTTAACGTCAGTAACCTTGTAGGGCCCATTAGCTATCCAGTGCTCTACCTCCGGCAAGAAACACGCGACGCTGCACCTAAATGCATTTCGGGGAGAACCAGCTATCACGGAGTTTGATTGGCCTTTCACCCCTATCCACAGGTCATCCCCTCAGTTTTCAACCTAAGTGGGTTCGGTCCTCCACGCGGTCTTACCCGCGCTTCAACCTGCCCATGGATAGATCACTCCGCTTCGGGTCTTGATCGCGCTACTGAAACGCCCTATTCGGACTCGCTTTCGCTACGGCTTCCCCACACGGGTTAACCTCGCAACACAACGCAAACTCGCAGGCTCATTCTTCAAAAGGCACGCCGTCACAACCCACAAGGGATCGCTCCGACGGATTGTAGGCACACGGTTTCAGGTACTATTTCACTCCCCGCCAGGGGTACTTTTCACCTTTCCCTCACGGTACTTGTCCGCTATCGGTCACCAAGGAGTATTTAGGCTTAACGGGTGGTCCCGCCAGATTCACACGGAATTTCAGGGGTTCCGTGTTACTTGGGGTCACGCTCCAGAGTCTGCAGCTTACGTCTACGGGGCTATCACCCTCTACGGCCCGGCTTCCCAACCGGCTTCGACTTCACTGAAGATTTCTTACTCTGTACCAGACCGGCAGATCTGATAGAACGGCCCCACAACCCCACACCTGCAACCCCTGCCGGGTATCACACAGGCATGGTTTGGCCTCATCCGATTTCGCTCGCCACTACTCTCGGAATCACTGTTGTTTTCTCTTCCTGAGGGTACTGAGATGTTTCACTTCCCCTCGTTCCCTCCACTCACCCTATGTGTTCAGGTGAGGGTAACTGGACATGACTCCAGCTGGGTTTCCCCATTCGGACACCCCCGGATCACAGCTTGGTTGCCAACTCCCCGGGGCTTATCGCAGGCTCCTACGTCCTTCATCGGCTCTTGGTGCCAAGGCATCCACCATGTGCCCTTCATAGCTTGTCTCAACAACGTCAAAACAACTCAACTACAAAGACCACTGCCACCCACCCCAATCAAAGGCAGGCAGCACAAAAAATCACACAGACACCCACACCACACACCCCAACACAGCACACCAACCCACCCC